>NZ_QPEP01000004.1 GCF_003577475.1 Salinibius halmophilus | reverse complement strand
TTAAAACGGGAATTCTGTCTGGACGAGAACAGATAAGAAGTATGCAGGAGCCGTATACGAGGTCCGTACGTGCGGTTCTGTGAGAGGGATGAGGCGGTAACGCCTCACCCTACTCGATGTGCCCGCAGTTCGAGGTTTTAAATAGGTATTTGGAATGCATGGTTATAATGATGCATGTCAAATGCCTATTTAAAAGAATGACATAACCTGCTCTTAAGCATTCATTGAGGAGGGGTTGGCAATGGCAAAACCTGCATTGCTCGTCATTGGTAACGGCATGGTCGGTCAGCGTTTTTTAGAAGAGCTGGTTGAGCGTGATGCACACCGATACCAGATTACCGTTTTGTGTGAAGAGCCCAGAGCTGCCTATGATCGTGTGCATCTGAGTTCCTATTTTTCTCATCACACGGCCGAAGAGCTTAGCCTAGTTAAAGAAGGCTTCTTTGAGAAATACGGCATTAACCTGCTCATTGGCGAACGTGCGATCACCATTAACCAAGCTGAAAAAGTGGTTCATTCCAGCAAAGGTCGAACACTCGATTATGACAAACTGGTGTTTGCCACGGGTGCCTATCCATGGATTCCACCCATTGAAGGGCGCCAGAATAAAGACTGTTTTGTTTATCGCACCATTGAAGACTTAAATGCCATCGAAGCCAGCGCCAAGCACAGTAAAATAGGAGTGGTCGTTGGCGGTGGTTTGCTTGGCTTAGAAGCCGCAGGGGCGTTAAAAGCTCTAGGCCTTGAAACCCATGTGGTGGAATTTGCGCCGGTGCTGATGGCCGAGCAGCTGGACCAGCAAGGCGGTGAGCTGCTACGCCAAAAGATTGAAAGCATGGGTGTGGCCGTGCACACCAGTAAAAACACCAGCCTAATTTGTCCGAGTGACAGTGATTGTCGCAATGAAATGCGCTTTGCCGATGGCAGTGTATTGGCAACCGATATTGTGGTGTTCTCCACCGGCATTCGCCCGCAAGACAAGCTGGCGCGCCAAGCAGGCTTAGCCATAGGCCAGCGTGGCGGCATTGCCATTAACGACCAATGCCAAGTCACCGACGACATCTACGCCATTGGTGAGTGCGCTTCCTGGCAAGATCAGTTCTTTGGCCTGGTCGCACCTGGCTATGCCATGGCGCGGGTGGTGGCCGATGACTTAACGGGTAAAAGCAATGCCTTTGCTGGTGCGGATATGAGCGCCAAGCTTAAGTTATTAGGTGTGGAAGTTGGCAGTATTGGTCAAACTCAGGGCGGCCAGAGCTATGTTTACCTCAATGAAAAGGCAGGCATATATAAGCGCCTGATTGTTGACCCACAAAGCAATACCCTGCTAGGTGCCGTGCTCGTGGGCGATACCAGCAGTTACGGCGACCTGTTGCAGTTAGCATTGAATGCCATTGCACTGCCGCAAGATCCTCAAGGGCTAATTATGCCAACCGGTGGCGAGCCCGCTCCGGCCCTTGGCCCCGATGCACTGCCAGCCAGTGCCGTACTGTGCTCTTGCTTTGATGTCACTAAGGGGCAAATTCAGCAAGCGGTAGGCGAGGGCTATCACACCATTGGCGACATTAAAGCACATACCAAAGCAGGCACTGGCTGTGGTGGCTGTATTCCGTTGATTACTCAAGTACTCAATAGCGAGCTGGCGGCACAAGGCTTGGAAGTGAACAATCACCTGTGTGCCCACTTCGAATATTCTCGCCAAGAGTTATTTCACCTGATTCAAGTAGATGGGTTAAAGAGCTTTAACGCCGTGCTGAGTAAGTATGGTCAAGGTGGTGGTTGTGAAGTCTGCAAGCCGGCCATTGGCTCTATTTTGGCCTCTTGCTGGAACGACTATGTGCTGACAGAGCAGAACGTTGGCCTGCAAGACACCAATGATGTGTTCTTGGGCAATATGCAAAAAGACGGCTCTTATTCAGTGATTCCGCGCATGCCAGGCGGCGAGGTGACACCGGTCGCTTTAGCAGCGCTCGCTAATCTTGCTGACCAATATGGCCTCTATACCAAGGTCACCGGTGCCCAGCGCATCGGTTTATTTGGCGCGCAAAAACAAGACCTGCCCGATATCTGGCAGCAATTGATTGGCGCAGGCTTTGAAACTGGCCATGCCTATGCCAAGTCTTTGCGGATGGTAAAGACCTGCGTGGGGTCTACTTGGTGTCGATTTGGTGTGCAAGACAGCGTTGGCTTGGGTGTGCAGCTTGAGCACCGCTACAAGGGTATTCGTGCGCCGCACAAACTAAAGCTTGGGGTATCTGGCTGTACCCGCGAGTGCGCCGAAGCACAGGGTAAAGACATTGGTGTGATTGCCACCGATGCTGGCTGGAACCTATTTGTGGGCGGCAATGGTGGCATGAAACCCCGCCATGGTGACTTGTTTGCCACCGACCTCGATACCGACACCTTGTTGCGCTATATCGACCGTATCTTGATGTTCTACATTCGCACAGCCGACAAGCTGCAACGAATGGCGCCTTGGTTAGAGAGCCTTGACGGCGGTGTGGCGTACCTGCAGGCGGTGATCATCGATGACAAGCTTGGCTTGGTCGACATGCTAGAACGGCAAATTGACGATTTACGTGAAGCCTACCAGTGCGAGTGGCAAACGACGCTAAGCAACGAGCAGGCGCTGGCGCGCTTTAAACACTTTATTAATTCAGATGAGCCCGACCCGCTGCTGCAGTTTGTCCCTGAGCGTGAACAAAAACGCCCAGCTAAACCCAGTGAGCGTGAAGACATCATCGCCACGACGGAGGTGTGCTAATGACTTGGCAAGCAATTTGTGACCTAGAGCAGATCATTCCCGGCACCGGTGTGTGTGCTCTGGTGAATGGCCAGCAAGTGGCACTGTTTCGTCCCTGTGCCAACGGCGAGGTATTTGCCCTGAGCAACATCGACCCCTTTGCTCAAGCCAGTGTGCTCAGCCGTGGTTTAATAGGGGAGCAAGAAGGGGCTTGGTATGTCGCCAGCCCGCTGAAAAAACAGCGCTTTTTGCTGGCAACAGGCCAGTGTTTGGAAGACGACAGCGTGCAGCTGCCAGTGTTTAAAACCAAAGTAGAAGATCAAACCATCTTCGCACAAAGTAATTAAGAGGACGGCGATATGTCTTATGTAAAACCTGCTGATTTTGTTACCAGTATGGTAGACGCTGGCGAAGCAAAAGTATTTATGTCTACTCGCGACACCATCATTCGCGGGGCAATGGCGGGCGCCATTCTGGCCATTGCCGTTGCGGTAGCCATTACCACCATTGTGCAAACCGGTATTGGCATTGTGGGTGCCTTGGTGTTTCCGGTGGGCTTTGTGATTTTAAACCTGATGGGGTTTGATTTGGTCACGGGTGTATTTGGTTTGGCGCCATTGGCGAAGCTTGATAAGCGCCGTGGAGTGACCTGGGGTGGCGTGCTGCGCAACTGGGGCTTGGTTGGTTTGGGCAACTTGATTGGCTCCCTAGCGGTGGCATTCTTGTTAGCCGTTAGCCTGACGATGAACTTCGCAATTGAGCCCAATGCCGTTGCGCAAAAGTTTATTGGGGTATCGACTGCGCGCACGCTGGGCTTTGCCGAATATGGCTTCAACGGTTGGGTGACGGTATTCGTGCGCGGTGTATTCTGTAACTGGATGGTTTGCCTGGGTGTGGTAGGCGCGATGACCTCTAAGAGTGTGGCAGGCAAGGTAATTGCCATGTGGCTGCCAATCTTTATCTTCTTTGCCTTGGTCTTTGAGCACACCGTGGTCAACATGTTCCTCTTCCCGCTGGGCATGCTGCTAGGCGCTGAGTTCACCATTATGGAGTGGCTCAACTGGAACCTGATTCCAACGATTTTGGGGAACCTAGTGGGTGGCTTGGCGATTACCACCGGCATGCTTTATCTAACGCATGGCAAAACCAAGCCAGCGCGTAATGCAGCGTAATGGCATGACAAAAAAAGCCCTCATCTGAGGGCTTTTTTTATTGGACCAGAATCATATCGGGCTGTTTGGCCACGCTGGCCAGTGTGTAGTGATCAAGGGTGGCTAAAAACGCTGCCGTGGCTTCTTGTAATACTCTGGGTAGGCCGCAAGTAGGCAATAGTGTGCAGGCTTGATGGTCACCCATACACGCTACTAGGTTGAAGTCCGGCTCTAGCTGGCGCACAAGATGCCCCAAAGGAATGTCGGTCAGCGGCATGCCTAGGCGCAAACCGCCATACTTGCCGCGCACACTTTCTAAATAACCAAGGCTCACAAGTTTGTTTGCCACCTTGGTTAGGTGATTACGAGAGATATTGTTTTGCTCGGCAACCTTGCTAACTGAAATTAACTCGGGGGCGGCTTGCGCCACCGTCAGCAAGGTTCTAATGCCATAATCGGTAAACTTGGTTAGCTGCATGGTGCCCTCCAATCAACCAAGTATACCGCGTTCGGGTCTGGCGTACCTGCTTTCTATCAACAGTTAGGTACCACAAAATGTTTGATACTGCTGATCAAATTGCGCATCTGGGATGCCCCAGCTGGCATCGGTTTTGCCACCCGTGCCAGCGAGGTAAGCCAGGTAGGTATCAACCTGGTGTTGAATGTCTTGTTCACCGCGCTCAGCGGCGCTAATCAGGGCTTCTACCTCGTGGTTGCGTGGCACGGCCTTGGGGTTGACCTTGGCCATCAGTACCAGTGCATGCTGGGTATTCACTTCACGCTGCCATTCGTCTGTCCAAGCGACTAGCTCAACCGGTAGCTCTGGGTCCATGCCCTTTAAAAAATCGGTGAGCTGGTTGAAGGTTTGCGTGTAGTCCCAGGCGTTGGCTTGTAGCAGTTGCCAAAATTCCTGCACTAATGGCTGATTGGCGGAGGTTGCTTCACTAAAACCAAGCTTATTGGCACACATGGTGTCGTAGGCGTGGCTAAACTCGCTATCAAAGCTCTCCACGGCTGCCGTTAGGGTGGCAATGGCGTCGTCTTTGCTGCCATCCATCAGTGGAATCAGCGTCTCGGCAAAGCGCGCTAGGTTCCATTGCATAATCGGCTTTTGGTTACCAAAGGCATAGCGGCCCTGATGATCAATTGAGCTATAGACTTGTTCAAGCTTGTAATCACCGAGCATGGCGCACGGGCCAAAATCGAATGTTTCGCCGCTTAGGGCAATATTATCGGTGTTCATCACCCCATGAATAAAGCCAACGCGATACCAATGTACCAGCGTCTCAATCAAGCGGGTTTGCACACTATGATACAAGGCTAAATAAGGTTGTTCGGCATTGGCGGCGTCTGGGTAAAGTTGCTCAATGGTGAAGTCTGCCAGTGCTTGTACCTTGCCTTGACCCGCGGCGTACTGAAAACTACCTACACGAATGTGGCTGGCGCCAATGCGGCTAACCACCGCCCCTTGCTCAAGGCCTTGTTGGCGATACACCTTTTCGCCCGTGGTCGCCACCGCCAACGTGCGCATGGCGGGCACGCCTAGGCTGTGCATGGCTTCACTCATGATGTATTCACGCACGGCTGGCCCTAGTGCGCAGCGGCCATCGCCACCACGCGAATATTTAGTAAGTCCCGAGCCTTTAAGCTGCCAATCATAGCCACCTAATTGGCCAAGCATATGCGCTCGGCCATCGCCTAACTGCGGGTTGTAGTGACCAAATTGATGGCCTGCATAGCCCATCGCCAGGCTTGCCTCGGGGTCAAGCAGCTGGTTGCCGGTAAAATAAGCGGCTACCTCGCTGTGGGATGGGGTTAACTCGTTTGGCACCGCTAACTGCTTAGCCAGCGGTGCGTTATACAGCAGCAAGCCCGGCTCGTTGACCGGTGTTGGCTGAGTCACCTGAAATAGAGTAGACGGCAGTTGCTGATAAACTTGGCGCATAACGGCTCACAATTAGAAATTTGTTTGATTGTAGCCAAGGTTACGTGGTTTAAATACCGACAGATGGTAGGGGCATCCCCTAGAAACTTCTTTTTCTCATTTTGACTGCGTTAACCATCGCCTCGTGTGCGAGTCCAATCAAAATGCTCTGGGCGGCACTCCGTATTTACTAAAGTAAACTCCGCTTTTTGAGTGCGACTCCCCGGGACATGTTTGCCTTGCCAAAATTTCGCCTCTGAAATCTCTAGAGGCGCCCCTAGGGCATAGAATTTGGCCAATAATCGGAGTAACCTAAAAAAACGGCTTATAAAGGGTAAGCCAAGCTAGTGAAAGGATTTAGGTTATGGATATCTCCCTTGTCAGTATTCCTGCTGGCAGCATTGTTTTGCGTGATGATCGCAAAAAACAGCAATGGCCGGTGCAAGTGCCCGCCTTCCAACTTGCCACTACCCCAATTACCCAAGCCTGTTACGAGCAAGTGATGGGGTGCAACCCAGCATTAAACCAAGGCGCGCAACGCCCGGTTGATAGTGTCAGCTGGCTAGATGCCATTGCCTTCTGTAATGCCTTATCTGTTTGCCAAGGCCTAACGCCTGCTTATCAGCTCGAAGACGACCAAGTTAGGCAGGTATCGGGTGCCAATGGTTACTACTTACCGAGCGATGCGCAATGGGAATATGCCTGTCGGGCAGGCAGCAGTGAGCCGCGCTATGGCGTGCTTGATGACATTGCATGGTATGAAGGCAACACCGGCGAGGGCAGCCAGCCTGTGGCGCAAAAGCAGCCCAATGCATTTGGTTTATATGACATGCTGGGCAATGTATGGGAGTGGTGTTGGGATATCTATGACGCCGAAGTATACAAAAGTTACCGCATTTTTCGCGGTGGTGGCTGGGCCGATGGTGAGCGTGGTGTGCTGGCCGGTAATCGCCGCCGCAGCCACCCAACCTATGCCATCGACGACCTAGGCTTTCGCGTAGCGAGGAGCGAAGGGAAAATGGTTTGTTCGCCAACGACTGGTTTAAGTTTGTAACCTAAGGTAATATTGCTGTACGGATATATAGTTAAGGTGAGTGGTATGAGCCCGAAGCAGGTTGTGCGAAACTTTTGGCAGGCAATGAACAGTAATGACTTCAGCAAGGCCAGTGAATGGCTCAGTCATGACTTTGAAGGCCATTGGCCGCAGTCTGGTGAATTGATCGACGGGCGCGAAAACTTTATTGCCATCAATACGCACTACCCAGCCCATGGCAAATGGCAGTTTGTGATTAACTCCATTGTTGCTGAATGTAACGATGTAGTAACCGACGTATCCATCACCGATGGCGTGCAATCGGCCCGTGCTATTACCTTTCACCTAGTGGAAGCAGGCAAAATTGTGAAACAAAAAGAATACTGGCCCGATGACTACCCAGCCCCTAAATGGCGTGCTGAGTGGGTGCAGCAAATAGGGTAGTTGGCTATGGAATGGATGCTGCTTGCGAGTGCCGTCATGGTGTTCGCAGCACTTGTACAAGCTTGTACAGGGTATGGATACTCGTTAATAGCAGTGCCACTGCTCTTTGCAATCTCGCCTAGTTTTGTTCCTGTGCCGGTCATTATTGCTAGTTTGCCACTGATGGCATATGTAGCAACCAAGAATCGCTTTGCTTTGCAGGGACACCCAATTATTTTTCTATTGCTTGGCCTTGCTTTGGGCGCACCCCTTGGTGCGCTGGCACTGCTAATCGTGTCGCCAGTAGCACTACAGCTTGCCATTTCGCTCATTGTTGTGGCAGGTGTTGTGGTGCCGTTTTCCCATAAGCAGGTTAACCGCGTAGCGCAGTTTATCGCTGGTATGCTGTCAAACTTATTTGGCACAGCTACTGGTGTAGGTGGGCCGCCCATTGCACTACTTTACCAACATCAAAGTAGTGCGCGCATTCGCGCCGTGTTAGCCACTACCTTTTTCTTTGGTAGCCTGATGTCACTCGTGTCACTTTCATTTACCCAGCAAATAACGAGTGACAGCTTGTTGCATGCCACTGCGCTACTGCCTGGCGTGCTGCTTGGTACATGGCTGGGTAACCGGATAAGTAAATATATTAAACAGCGATTTGCTCGGTGGTGGGTAGTTGCTCTAAGTATGCTAAGCCTAATTGTTATGTGGGTTGGTTAACGCACGTGGTAGATGTGTCCTTTTTATCATACTCAATACGACACAGTTCTTTGGTCATTATGTGTAGGAATATGTCTTGATAACAGCAATTGTAACGGCAACGGTTAAAGCAGAGTGTTTATCTGGCTCTTCGCAATTAAGGGTGTAGGTGAAAATCTGAACGGCTAGAAAAGGAGCCGAGGTTCTTAGAAAATGTAAGTTACCACACAAACAAAATTTAAGTCCCTCAGCATGGCCAATCTTACCTTTTCTACCCCTGACCTTTCCAGCTTTTGCCAACTAAATAAACTCGGTCTCGAGGCGACGGGGCAGTATCTTCATAAAAAACACGCCATCATTGAGTGTCGCATTACAAAAAAGCCAGA
The DNA here is from genome assembly GCF_003577475.1 of Salinibius halmophilus. GTDB lineage: Bacteria > Pseudomonadota > Gammaproteobacteria > Pseudomonadales > Natronospirillaceae > Salinibius > Salinibius halmophilus. The sequence continues at coordinate 309,870 of NZ_QPEP01000004.1, read as the reverse complement.
ACCGTGCTCTAAATGTGGTGACCTCGGTTCACCTCGCGGCTCTGTTTCGCAACGCCTAGCTCATGTTCCTTTTGGTCAGCGCCCGACCACTTTACTACTGCGCATACGACGATGGCGCTGCGCTAACTGTAAGCATTTCTGGTTAGAGGACAGCACTCGTGCTGCACCGCCACTTTCAAAGCTCTCTCATGGTGCTATACGTTGGGCATTGGCTGCGATTGTTGTCGATCACCTTTCTGTATCACGAGTTGCTGATCACTTGAATGTATCTTGGCATACCGCAAATAGCGCCATTATTAATGAAGGGCAACGCTTGCTGTTTAATGATCCTGCGCGCTTTGACGGTGTAACAGCCTTGGGCTTTAGAAATATCACCAACTACATTGCGCGATGCTTGTTGGAGTCAGGAGGTTTTAAAACGAAGCTACACCCTTAAATGCGAAGAGCCGGTTTTAGGTGCTAATCCATAGCAAGTCACTGGGGTAGTCGTTAGTCTTCTACCTCGGTCGATAGTTTACTCTAATCCCAACTGATTCTGCGTTAATATCCCAACTCGCTTGGGCAGAGAAGGCGCGATTGAAGTTTTTCGATACCAATGCAGTGACGAAAGCTAAACGGTATTTACAGTGAATATTTTGTGAATTTTTTAATTGCCAATAAAAAGAGTATATAAAATAGAATCCTTGTTGAATATGTTTGGGTTTGGGGAGTATTTTTGAATTATATTAGATAAAAAAGATTCGCGGCACCAATTGTGCCGCGAATATTGGCTAAAGCATACTATTTTTATAGTTCGTCATAGTAGTCAAGATAATAGGGGTGATATGGTCCAAGAGGGAAAGGGTAGCTTGGATTATAAAACACGTTTGCATTAGCTTGTCTGGTAAGAGGGAGGTAGTTCGGGGCTGCCCGTTCTATAGCGCTGCTAATAGCTTGTGCCAATAAATCTGAGAAAGGATTCCCAGTTGAGTTGTTTCTTGGCGTGTATGTCAGTCGTTCTCGGTCCTGCCATAACTCCTCCCCTTCTGAGGAAACAATTTTATAGCTAATATCCACTTCAGTTTCAGTGACAAGTACGAGGTACTTGCTGGTCCAAGAGTTTATCGTGACATACAGTATACTATCTGCATCAAAAAGGTTAGCAAGATTACTTGGCGGAAGGTTATGGATTTCTGCTGCGTCACCAAATCCTTCAAACTCCAGTAGTGATTTCACTGTGTTGACGGGAAATACATAAAACCCTTTCTCCCCTAGGCCCTTAGGTAGAGTGGAAAGCACTGAAGTACCAGCCATCACATCTACGGAATTATTTACAACCGGTGGTATTAGTATGGAAGAGGGCTTGTTAGCATGAACTCTTGCATAAGGGTCTTCAGGAACAGTTGCACAGCCGGCAAGGACAAGGGTGCTGAGTATAATCGAGCGTAAAAGGTGCTTTGTACTAATCATATTATCGCTCCAAATTCTTAATCAACTTAGCCATCATGGGCTGACTGTCGGGCCATTCTTGTGCCTCAAGTCTGTAGTAATAAACTGCTCTTTGTCTATCTCCCTCAAGCAAGTAAAAAGTGCCAACCTCAGCCAGCAAGCCAGGCGCAGGCTTCTCGTCGTACTCCATTAAATATTCTACGTGCTCTACTAGATCTTCAATCAGATCGAGCTTTGTTTCTGGTTGGTGATAATAGTCAAAGAGACTATCTTCATATCCGCCCCAATCGTATAAACCTTTAGAAGCACAGCCACTAAGCGCAACTAATGAAAGCGCTAGTAAAATGTAATTACGCATTACTCAGAAATCCTTATCACAGTAGTAGTTGACTCACCAAAATAGCTTTTTTTCGTAAAAATAATTTGTCCTTCATACTCCACCTTAATTGTATGTTGCCCCGGTATAAGCTCCAGAGCGGACTCGTAGCTTAAATACTGACTAACGTCACCGTATGGTAATCCATCGATGAATAGCTCAAGGTCTTCAGGGTCGTAATCTTGAACGTCAAATGTGATTAATGGGTCATCAGAAACCACTTGAGAAGTTTTTACTGGGTCATTTATAGCACACGCTGCAATGAAAAAGCTGATTGAAATTATTATAAATAAGTTCTTCATTGATCTTTCTCCTTAACTACCAAGTTTGACAATTCATAACCATCTATATTGCCAGTTAATATTTGGCTTATAGATCCTTCTTCCAATTCTGTATCACCAAACGTGGAGACCACTCTTACTTCCGCAACTTTATTTCCAGGGAGTGTTATCGTTCCGCCAGTTGTTGCGGATTTAACTTTTCTGCCTCGAGTTTCAATAACGAACTCCATCCCAGGAGTTATTCCTTGAGAAGCACCACCAGCAAAAATTATCATGCCATTGTCGTCTGCCAGAACATCGGAAGTCCATTTTTTCTCAAGCATCCAATTGTCTAATTTTGCTATTGCTGCATTTACAGCGGCACCAATAGCCCTGTCGTTAATGCTGCCATCATAGCCAGCGACATTGCCGAACCCCATTGTATTAGAGGTTTCTGTTGAAGCTGCACCGGTTCCGGTAATGGAAGATAGCACTTGGCCAGTTACAGCATCTACGAGTCTAAGATCAATGGTTGCCGTAGCTTCTTGCTTCTTTTTTGACGAAATGAAACCAGCCTCACCAGTGGTGACACGACCAAACTCGGTTAAAGACCCTACAATAAGTGTATCAACACCAATTAAATCAAGCTCTTGTCCGGTTAATTCTGCTTCATCTGCAAGTGCATTGATATCGGGGCGCTCAAATATCAAGTAATTCCCGCTATTGATAAGGCCTTGTAAAAACATGTCTGAGACTTTCTCTGCAACTCTATCCTCAGGGTCATCACTCAACAAGCTTTTACCATAAGTTGTTTCATTGGAAAGTCTTGCTACTGCCACTTTTCTTTTTAATGCTAGCTTTTGGGGTTTTAGCACTTCAGCTTGTGCGGCTCGAAGCTCCTCCTTGCTGTATGGTGCATTGTCTCTTTCAAGGTCCACTGGTGTGCTAACGCATCCAGCCATAATGGTAACTGTGCATGCAAGTAGTAGTTTCTTCATTTTTCATCCTTTTCTAATGTTATGCAGTGAGTATGTTGGGGCTTTTTATTGGTCTATGCAAGCTATTGGCAAGGTGTGAGATTTATGGTAAGTGAGCCGTGTAAATAATTTGCACACAGTGAGAAAATTTATATACTGGTGTCTGTTAACGATTTCTAATCCAATCAATGTTTATACAATTCCCTATCAGATAAGTTTGGGACTTTTTAGGATCAATATAAGGAAAAATAAAATGGGAATCACAAAGAAGAGCCTTGCAATTTGTACTGCGTTGACTCTGTCTTCAACCGCAATGAGCTCTGAGCGTAGCGGGTTTTTACTTAGCTTTGGGGCACATGGGGCTTCCACCGGCGCGGCAGCTACTGTTAGTGTACCGAGCATAGGCTTTACTGAAACTGAGTCGTTAGATAGCGGTTTTGCTATAGGCACTAGTTTTAAAATAGGTGGAACTTTTGGTCGAGGAAAGCAAAACTCGGTTTATTATCACGCTATTGGTTCATACTTCGATGTTGAAGGAAGTAATTCATATGCAGGCATAGCAGGTATCGGTTATACTTATTACTTCCAAAGACGAGCAGGTGGGGCTTATATTGAGGCTACCCTCGGATTGGGTACCTTGGCTGAAACGTCAGATATTCTTGCCGGCGACCTTGAAAGTGTATCTACAGGGGGTGGTGCTCTTTTCGGTGGTGGTTATGAGTTCAATAAGTATTTTCAGGTTGGTGGTTACATCTCCGCAATTTCCGTCTCTGAAGAAATGTACTTAGGAAGTGGTTATTACGCCGACTTGACCGCTTCTATCGTAAATTTAGGAATAAAAGCTGAAGCAAAACTTTAAACCTGTTTGTTTGAAGTTACAGTAAGAGCGTTCTGTAAAAGAGCGCTTTTTTTTGATCTCGCTCTCTGTATTCATTGTTTTATTGTTAGCCTTGTTTGCGTAAGCGAGTGTGCTAGTCAATCCTCGCAAACACTCCTTTAACTCACCTCGCTTCCATGTATAATCCCGCGCCCCCAATGTTGTTAGCTGGTAGTTTTGACAGCAGTAAGGTAGAGGTAGCAATGAGTATTTGTGGTTTAGATTTTGGTACGTCTAACTCAACAGTGGGGGTGGCGCTTCATGGTCAGCCAACCATGGTACCGCTAGAGAAGAACCTAATCACTGGTAAAATGGAGTGCACCTTACCTAGTGCAATCTTCTTCGATTTTGAAACCGATGAAGTGCACTTTGGCCGCGATGGGATTAATCGTTATGCCAAAGGTGAGTTTGGGCGCTTAATGCGCTCAATGAAGAACGTGCTAGGCACTTCTTTGATGGATGAAACCACTCAGGTGAAGTTCAATAAACTATCGTTTGCGGAGCTAATCAGCTTTTTTGTATCCAGCCTTCGCCAGCGCGCCGTCGATTTTACCGAGCAAAACCTGGAGTCGGTGGTGATGGGGCGCCCCGTGCGCTTTAACGACGATGACGATGCCCTCGATCAACAAGCACAGAACCGGCTGGAAGAAATTGCCAAGCTATCTGGCTTTAAGCAGGTGTCGTTTCAATACGAACCTATCGCCGCGGCTTATGATTACGAGCAGCAAGTCAAGGGCGAAGAAGTTGCGCTAATTATCGACATGGGGGGCGGTACATCCGACTTCACCATTATTCGATTGGGCAACCCACAAAAAAGCGACCGCAGCAGCGACTAGCTTGCCAACCATGGTATTCATATTGGTGGTACTAATTTCGACCGCAACCTCAGCTTGGCGACCGTCATGCCTCACTTTGGTTTGGGCGCTAAGTATAAAGGTCGCCCCGGTATGGAAATGCCAACGCATTATTTTCACACGCTCTCTACTTGGCACGAAATACACCACTTGTACGACCCAAGTGTGTTGCGCAAGTTAAAAGATTTACGCTTTGATATTGAAGATAAACAAGCGGTAGATCGCCTGCTTACGCTGCTCAACCAGCGTGATGGCCACCGTCTGGCTGGGTTGGTGGAACAGTGTAAAATTGACTTGTCTAATCAGCCAGAAGCCGTGATCGACCTCGACTTTCTCAATCGTGAGGAAGAACTTTATGAACACGTGCAATACACGGCTACCCAGAAAGTGCTGCACGACTCTGTGGTCAATGATATGCAGCGCGTGATTGCTGCAGTAGATGAAACCCTAGTGCAATCTGGCATAAAGCAGGTGGATACGGTATTCACCACTGGGGGCTCAACAGCTTTGCCAACGGTGCAGCAGCTCGTAAAACAAAAGTTCCCACTGTGCAAAATTGTCAACGGTGATTTATTTAATAGTGTTGGCAAAGGATTGTACTTAGAAGCAGCTCGCCGTTACCGCTGAAGTGAGCCGGTTATCAAGGCATAGAAACCGCCACGCTAGTTTGCCCGTAACAGCTACACTAACTGCTAGTAATTAATGACTACCTTTCACGAGTCGATGCTTCAATGAACAAGCTAGAACTATTCATTCCACCCCCTGTGCTGGCACTCATTGCGATACTGCTGATTTGGTTGCTATCGCTGTTATTGCCGGCGTTTACTTACCAAGTCAAACTTCTGTTGTGGCTTGCTGTGCTACTTGTGCAAGCAGGTATTTTGCTGGCTGTGTGGGCCATAATCAGCTTTTTTCAAGCTCATACAACGGTCAGTCCGCATCACCCAGAAAATACTCGCATTTTGGTGCGAGGTGGTGCTTACCGCATCAGCCGCAACCCAATGTACTTGGCGTTAACCATGGTGCTTACGGGTATCGCCTGTTACGTTGCCAACTTGCTTGGTTTTATTGTTATCGGCGTGTTTGTGGGCTATTTAACTTGGTTTCAGATCCGGCCAGAAGAGCGCGTGCTGGCGCAAAAATTTGCCGCCAGTTATGCAGAATATTGTAATCAGGTTAGGCGCTGGGTGTAAAAATGGTATACGGCATTCTGCCGTATACCACAAACGATAATGCTAGTTAGGCAGGGTAACGTTGAGCTCAAGAACCGAGCAGTTGTCTTCGTTCTCTAGTTGAATTTGCACGTCTTCTGGGTCAATATCCACATAGCGCTTAATCACATCCATAATGTCGCGTTGCATGGCTTGAAAGTATTCCGGTTGCTCGCGTTGCAGGCGCTCGTGCGCAACAATCACTTTCAGGCGTTCGCGGGCAACCGATGCGCTGCTTTTGTTGTCGTCTTTGAAGAACGGAAATAATGCCACAATTGCCTCCTGCTAGCCGAACACGCGCTGGAAAAAGCCTTTACGCTCGGTAAAGCGCATTGCCACGTCTTTACCTTGAAAGCGCTCAATCACATCGGCGTATGCTTGGCCAGCATCGCTTTTTTGGTCAAGAATTACTGGCTGGCCCGAGTTAGAGGCTTTCAATACCGATTCAGACTCTGGAATGACACCAATGAGCGGAATGCCAAGAATGTCCATTACGTCTTCAATTGACAGCATTTCACCTTTGCCAACCCGCGTAGGGTCGTAGCGGGTAATCAACAAGTGCTCTTTAATTGGATCTAACCCAAGTTTGGCACGACGAGACTGGCTTTGTAGTACACCCAGAATGCGGTCGCTATCGCGCACAGATGACACCTCTGGGTTGGTCACTACCAGTGCGATATCAGCGAAGTACATTGCCATGTGCGCACCAAGCTCAATACCTGCTGGTGAGTCACACACAATGTAATCAAAGGTTTCAGCTAGTTCTGCAAGAACGGCTTCTACGCCTTCTTCAGTTAATGCTGTTTTATCTTTGGTTTGCGAAGCAGCCAAGATGAATAGGTTTTCACAACGCTTATCTTTAATCAGTGCTTGATTCAGTGTTGCTTCGCCTTGAATCACATTAACAAAGTCGTACACCACGCGGCGTTCACAATCCATGATAATATCTAGATTGCGCAGGCCAATATCAAAGTCGATTACCGCAGTTTTTTTGCCTTGCAACGCCAAGCCCATTGCCACTGCTGCACTGGTAGTAGTTTTGCCTACGCCACCTTTACCCGAGGTGACAACAATAATCTGTGCCAAAGTCATACCCTTAATTTTTATTGTGGATCGCCAAATTCTAGCTGATTTTCAGATAATGAAATCAGTGTGGCACCACGGTCAATTGGAATTTTTTCGTTTACTGCGTAAATGCCATTAATAGAGACCAGTTGCGCATGCAGCTGATCACAATAAATCATCGCGTTGGTATTGCCCGATGCGCCGGCCATGGCTTTGCCACGCAAATTGCCATGCACATAAATATCACCATCAGCAATCACCTCTGCACCGTCGCTAACATGGCCAAAAATAACCAGCGAGGTGTTGCGCGCATAAATCTGCTGGCCCGAGCGCACCTGCCTTACAATTCGCGTACGTTCAGGTGAGGGCGCTTCTTTGGCTGGCTTAACGTGGGCAGGGCCTAGGTTGGCAACGCGCAGTTGTTGACAGCTGGCATTTAAGTCTTCACCTTTCATCCGCACAGCAAAAATAATCAAGCCCATCGATCTAGCAGCTTGCACTACCTGTTTGAAAAATGCCTCGCCTACGGGAAGTTTGCCAAAGTCTAAAACCACTGGCGCATCCACCAGCAAACCAGCGCCTAACTCAACTTGTTTGCTAAGCTGCTGTTGAAACTGCGCAATGTCTAAGCGGTGCAGTACAATCGTCGCGAATGGCACCTGACCAGATTTAATGCTAAAGCATTCCGGTTGCCTTTGTAGCGGGGATTGTTGAGCGTCCATTTGCGTTACCTGCATTAATTTTTGATGCTCTCGTAAGCTTAGCAAGCTTTTGGATGGTTAAGGCTTTGATTGCATTTTAAGCAATACCAGCATTTTACCAAAACGGCTTACGCATGAGGCATCTGTCACAATATGGTCAACGTATCATACTGCAGTTATTTTACAATCAGGACGGTTAAATGTTACAGCATGTACCTGTATTTCCGCTTTCGGTAATGCCCTATCCATCTTGTCGCATGCCACTGCGTATTTTCGAACCAAGGTATCTAAACATGGTGGCCGAAGCGATGCGCGGTGATCGCAGCTTTATTATGACCATGCAAACTAACCCAGAAGAAGTCGAAAGCCAGCTAGTCGACCCCTACACAGGTATTTTGCGCAAAGCGGTTAGGGTAGAAATTGAAGACTTTGATCAGGGCGAAGACGGCTTGCTTCACATTGAAGTGGCAGGTCGTGAGTGGGTGCTGCTATCAGATCTGCAAAAAGATGATGAGTCTTTATGGCGGGCTTCGGTAGAGCCACTGCCCAATACCACCCAAAGCCCAGATGATTCGCAGCTCAACTTAATCTACCGAGTGATCCAAGATGCTGCCCATGCATCACAAGTGCAGGTGCCAGATGTTGAAATTGCCACCACCGAACAAAAGATTGGTTACTTATCAACTTTGCTGCCAATTGGTGTGGTACAACGTATCGAGCTGGTGGCCGCGGAAGACAACGCCCATCGCATTGCCTTATTAAATCAATGGGTGAGTATCAGTGAGGCGTAAAAGTACTTATAGGCCATCGCAAACACAACTTGGTGCGCGTACAGGGTTAGCAGCAGCAGTGCAACGAGAGGTGGCCAGTCAATGTTGTTAGTAAAGCGCCATTTTTTACAAACAAACAATCCCGCGTGCGCCAGTGCCGAACCGATCAACGCGCCCGCCAATGTATCGCTAAACCAGTGCACACCCAAAAAAGCACTGGTTGGCGCCGTGATAATTATTAACAGCCAAGTCAATACCGAGAGCTTCAGTGTTTCTATCCGGGTACCGGTGCGACGTGCTAAACCAATTAACCACACCCAAGCCATGCTTACGCCTAGGCTTGTAACGGCTGGTGTTGAAAAACTGCCAAGCTCGTTATGAAGTGCACCAGGGCGACCAATGCCTAACCACTGAGGCAGCCAATTAGCAATGCCAATGGCGACAACCGCTGAAGTAGTAATGGCTACTGCAACCGCTCGTTGCCCTTGCATAATCAGCAGTAGCACCGCCACGGCAAGTGTCATAAGCAAGAACTCAGGTTGCGACAGCATTTCCAGATGCACCCACAAGTCTGGCCAATAGCCCGAAATAGGCCGGCTGTTGTACATCAATAAATCTAGTGTCCAGGGCTTTTGCCATAACAGCAGAACGGCCAGCAGCGCGCAGAGCATTGCCGCCGTAAAGTGGCGAGTGCTGCCTAGCCAATAAGTGCGCTCGTGCGCCCACAAATCCATTATTAGCCATAACGTCATTGCCAATAGCGCTACCGCTAGCACTACGGCATGCAGTTGCCATGGGGATAGTGAACTTAACATTGCCATTGAGAACTCCATAGATTGCGCCGCTAGCCAACCAGGTAAAATATAAGCAGGTGCCCAGACTAGAGCCGATACCAAATCAAGTGCCAGAAATAAGCGTAGTCGCATGCCAAGCGCACCGGCAACCATAGGCATGAGTGGGCGCAGTGCGCCAACAAAGCGGCCTACAACGATCGACAGTGCGCCACTGTGGTTAACAAAATAGTGCGCACGGCGCAGGCCATGCTGATAATTCCTTAGCCACCGGGTATGCCAAATTTGGTCTTGAAAGTGTCTGCCGATAAAATAACTTACCGTATCGCCAGCTATTGCACCACCAGCAGCACTTGTAAGTATCAGCCAAATCGGCAAACCAAGCTCACTAGCAAGAAAAGCAAGCCCAAATAGCATTACCACACCAGGTACAATTACGCCTATCACAGCAAACGATTCGACCAAGGCAACAATAAAAACAAGCAATGGAATCAACCAAGGCTGGTTTTGCAAGAATGCTTCGCTGTTTTGCCAGATGGCCGTCATTCAATCCCCTTTGTATATGGTGCCAACCGCTTATCTGGTTTGTCTGGTATGGCATTTGGGCTAAATCGTTTTATCTGCTGGTGGTCATGGCTATAATGGCGCAAAACGGAGAATAAAACACCATGATCGAAGACATCAAAGTATATATGCAGACTCTAGGTCAGCAAGCTCGAGCTGCCTCGCGCTTAATGGCCAAAGCAGACACCAATGCTAAAAACCAAGCCTTGTTAGCCATTGCTCGCATAATCGACAGCCGCCGTGACGAACTGGTTGCCGAGAACGCAAAAGACTTGCAAGCAGGTCGCGATAATGGCCTAACGGATGCCATGATTGACCGCCTAACGCTAACGCCTGCTCGCATCGACGGTATGATCGAAGGCCTAACTCAGGTTGCAGCGTTGGCCGATCCTATCGGTGCAATCACCGATATGAGCTTCCGCCCAAGTGGCATTCAGGTGGGTAAAATGCGCGTGCCGCTTGGGGTGATTGGTATCATCTACGAAAGCCGCCCAAATGTGACCATCGAAGCCGCTGCGCTTTGCTTAAAATCGGGCAATGCCACCATTTTACGCGGCGGCAAAGAAGCCATCCATTCTAACCAAGCACTGGCGCAGTGCATTATGGCGGGTTTAGAAGAAGCCGGATTGCCAGCAGAAGGTGTGCAAGTAGTTGCCACCACCGACCGTGCCGCGGTAGGTGAGTTAATCACTATGCCTGAGTTTGTCGACGTTATTGTACCGCGTGGTGGCAAGGGATTAATTGAACGCATTAGCACAGATGCTCGCGTGCCGGTAATTAAACACCTTGATGGCATTTGCCATGTGTACATTGACGCGCATGCCGATGAAGCGAAAGCACTTGCGATATCTGAAAACGCCAAAACGCATCGCTATGGCGTTTGTAATGCTATGGAAACACTGCTTGTGCATGCCAGCCAGGCCGAGAATTTATTGCCTAAGCTGAAAGCGATTTACGACAAGCATGGTGTTGAACTGCGCGGTTGTGAAGCGACCCAGAAAATTATCGAATGTAATGCGGCTACCGCAGAAGACTGGGATACTGAATATCTAGCGCCAATTCTGGCCGTGAAGGTGGTGGCCGATATCGACGCGGCAATCGATCACATTAATCGCCACAGCAGCCAGCACACCGATACCATCGTGAGTGAAAACTACACCTTGGCACGCCGGTTTATCACCGAAGTCGATTCCAGCTCGGTAATGGTCAATGCCTCAACTCGATTTGCTGATGGCTTCGAATATGGTCTAGGTGCCGAGATTGGCATTTCAACCGACAAAATCCATGCTCGTGGGCCGGTAGGGCTAGAAGGTCTAACATCGCAGAAATATGTGGTGTTTGGTGATGGTACCATTCGCGTTTAATTAATGGTTGCGCGAATTTTTTACGGCGGAACCTTTGATCCGCCGCATATAGGCCACGAGGCGCTACTTGATGCGCTGCATCAAGCGGCACCACAAGCCGTCATTAGTGTGGTGCCTGCGGCCATTCCTGTTCACAAAGCAGCAGCGAGTGCCTCGGTTGAACAGCGCTTGGCCATGTTGGCTATTTTGCAGAGTAGTCGGCCGTGGCTGCAAATAGATGATCGCGAAGTGAAAGCCAAGCAGGCTTGTTACACCGTTGATACGTTGCAGCAACTGCGCACCCAGTACGAATGTGATAGTCTTAACTTCGTGATGGGCGGCGACAGTTTCGCCAATTTACACACATGGGGAAGGTGGCAGCAGTTACTCGAACTGGCTAATATTTTGGTTGTGCCGCGTCCAGGTTGGCATTGGCCAACTAACTTGCCACAAAGCAGCCTTCCACAATGCACGCTTGCTAGTGCCTTGGCACAACCTAATGGCAGCGTTGTTAACTTACCTTGGTCAATGCCAGATGTTGCCAGTAGCCAGTTTCGCAATCAGCGAGCCTGGCACTGGGTGTCGGATGCCATTGGTCAGTACATTAAAGCAAACGAGTTATATTTGAATGACTGAGCAAAAGGTTCTGGAAGCGGTAATCGAAGCCGTTGAAGATATGAAAGCCCTTGATGTGCAAGTAATTGATGTGCGCGAAAAAACGTCAATGATGGACCACCTAGTGATTGCGACGGGTACATCTACTCGCCATCTATCGGCCATTGTTGCCAATGTAGAAAAAGACCTAAAAGAAAAAGGATTTGCCGCTAACAGTGTTGAAGGCCGCAATGGCTCAGATTGGGTGCTCATCGACTTCTTCGATGTGGTACTGCACGTGATGACCAGCGAAGCGCGCGCATTTTACGACCTTGAGCAGCTTTGGACAGGGGCTCGCCCAGCTAGCAATGAAGATTAAGCTACTCGCTGTTGGTCAGAAAATGCCTCGCTGGGTTGAGGAGGCATTTGCCGATTACCAAAAACGCCTACCTAAAGATTTTGCCTTAGAGCTCATAGAGATTGCCCCTGCACAACGGGCAAAAAACTACTCTGTTGCTCAGGTAATGCAAAAAGAGGCGCAAGCAATTACTGCCAAACTAACCGGCAAAGAATGGTTAGTGGCACTGGAAGTAAAAGGCAAGGCTTGGTCGACCGAGCAACTAGCCGAAGCTGCCGAGCAGTGGAAGTATACTGGGCAAGATGTTGCGCTCATTGTTGGCGGCCCAGATGGCCTCGATCCTGAACTCTCGGCGAAGGCAGACCAAAAATGGTCATTATCCAACTTGACCTTGCCGCATCCGTTAGTAAGAGTATTGCTGGCAGAGCAGCTCTACCGTGCGTGGAGTATTCAGGTTGGTCATCCTTATCATAAGTGAGGGAATCCTTTGTCGGCGCCAATGAATGATCCAGAAAGAGAATCACGACTGATTCAGCGCCGTGTAAGCGTAGCTTTGGTTGTGGTCTTTTTGATGGCTTCGGTATTAATTGCCCGGGCTGTCTATTTACAGCATTTTCAGCATGAAAAGTTTTCGGCTCGCTCAGATGCCAACCGAATTCAGCTGGAGCCGCTGGCACCTACACGTGGACTTATATACGACCGCAAAGGTCGTTTGCTAGCCGAGAATATTCCTAGTCATAGCCTCGCGATTGTGCCGGAACGAGTGCCTGACCTTGACGCAACACTGACCCGATTAAGCGAAATTATCGACATCGATGAAGACGACCTAGAGTCCTTTGAGCGTCGGCGTAAGTCATATCGCCGCCCATTCGAACCTGTTGCACTGAAAACCCGCCTGTCGGATGACGACATTGCCAAACTGTGGGTCAATGCACCCTTCCTGCAAGGGGTGGAAGTGCGGGCAGAACTAAGTCGTTCGTACCCCTATGGCCAAATGTTCTATCACACCCTGGGCTATGTTGGGCGAATTAACGAACGCGACCAAGAGCGAATTGCCAACGCCGAACGCAATGCCGATTACGTCGGCACGGATTTTATTGGCAAAATTGGTATCGAGCGTGTGTATGAGGATGAGCTGTTAGGTAAACCTGGCTATCAGCAAGTAGAAACCAATGCTCATGGGCGCATTATTAAGGTGCTAGGCGAAACTGCCCCAATACCTGGCAAAAGCTTGGAGCTGTTTCTGGATACCGATATTCAAAAAGCCGCCTACGATGCCATGCAAGATCGCCGCGGCGCGGTTGTGGCCATTGAAGTCGAAACCGGCGGTATTCTGTCGATGTTATCCATGCCGACAGTTGACCCTAACCTATTCGTAGCAGGCATTCCTGCCAGTATTTTTAATCCACTGCGCGATAGCTTGGACAGGCCATTTACCGACCGAGCGGCGCGCGGTGCTTACCCTCCAGCGTCTACCCTTAAGCCATTTATTGGGTTGGCTGGGGTTGCCGTAGGCGCGACCACTTGGGAGCGCACCATCAACGACCCAGGTTTTTACCAAATACCTGGTGAAGAGCGGCGCTGGCGCGATTGGACATGGGCAACACGCCGAGACGGCCACGGATCTCGGGTTGACTTGGCGGATGCCGTGATTGAATCTTGTGACGTGTATTACTACGACCTAGCCTTCAAAATGAAGCTAGAAAACATGCACAGTTATTTAGATGCATTTGGCTTTGGTCAAACAACCGCGGTAGATGTGTTTAGCCCGGTTGATGGCATCAACCCAACACGTGCATGGAAAGAAGAAACACGTGGCCTGCCTTGGTTCCCTGGTGATTCGATTAACCTAGGTATTGGCCAAGGGTATATTACCGCTACCCCTCTGCAATTAGCGGTGGCAACCACTGTGCTTGCTCGTCGTGGCAGTTGGGTGGCTCCGCGCCTAGCGAAATCAATTGATGGTGTGCCAACCCCGAGCGAAATTGACATGCCCGATATCGAGGGGCTCACCGAGCGCGATTGGGACCTAATGTTCAAAGCCATGGAAGATGTTGTATACGGTGCCAAAGGCACAGCGCGTGCAGCTGGTTTTGGTATGACCTACAAAATGGCTGGCAAAACGGGTACGGCACAAGTGATCTCGCGCTTAACGGGTACCGAGGGTCTAGACCCGGAAGAACGTGAAGAGCGGCAAAAGTCGCACGCCTTGTTTATCGCGTTTGCCCCAGTAGAAGACCCCAAAGTTGCGGTTGCAGTGATTGTAGAAAACGGCGAAAGTGGCGGTAGGGCAGCAGCACCTGTTGCCAAAGCAGTATTCGATGCTTATTTAGCAGGGGAAGAGCGTGCATCAGAGTGATTTTTCGCGCCAGTTAAACGATCGCCTAAGTGGTGCACCCGTCGTTCGCCAACGACTGATTAAAGTTGATTGGTTGCTGATGTTTTTAATCGCCATGCTCTGTGGCTATGGCCTCTTTATTCTTTACTCGGCTTCTGGGCAAAGCTTCTTTCACGTTAGTCGCCAAGCTGTGCGCATGGCAGTCGGCTTCGCTGGCATATTGGTGCTCGCCCAGTTTGACCCAAGAACCTACAAACGCTGGGGCTGGCTTGGGTATATAGCCGGTGTGGTGTTGCTTGCCATGGTGCCCTTTATGGGAATAAGCGTAAACGGCTCGCAACGCTGGATTGAACTGGCCGGTTTTCGCTTTCAGCCTTCGGAAATTATGAAACTTGGCACACCATTGATGATTGCTGCTTTTTTAACGCGCAAAGAGCTGCCGCCAAGTTTTATGAACATTTTCGGAGCGTTGGTGCTAGTTGCCATTCCTACCTTGTTGATTCAACAGCAGCCAGATTTGGGCACCTCGTTGTTGATTGCTGCCTCGGGAATCTTTGTTATCTACTTAGCGGGTATGAGCTGGTGGTTAATTGCTGGCTTCGCCGGACTTGCCGCCGCCGCGATGCCAATAATGTGGCTGTTTGTGATGCGTGAATATCAAAAGCAGCGCGTGTTGACCCTGTTTAATCCAGAAAGTGACCCGCTGGGTTCTGGTTGGAATATTATTCAGTCGATGACCGCGATTGGCTCGGGTGGTTTAGACGGCAAGGGCTACATGTTGGGCACGCAATCGCAACTCGACTTCTTACCCGAGAGCCGAACTGACTTTATTTTTGCTGTGTTAGCCGAGGAGCTAGGCTTAACCGGTGTCGTAATCTTAATGATTTTATATTTGCTTATTGTTTTGCGGGGCTTCTATATTGCAGTCCATGGGCGCGACAGTTTTGGCCGTTTGCTGGCCGGCGCGCTAACCCTAACCTTCTTTATCTATGTGTTCGTAAATATCGGTATGGTAAGTGGCATTCTGCCTGTGGTTGGCGTACCACTACCTATGGTGAGTTACGGTGGCACGGCAATGGTTACGCTTATGTTAGGGTTCGGACTAATGATGTCGGTGAGCAACCACCGGTAGCAATAAGGAGTATTAATGCGCAAATTAATCGCTGCATTGGCGGTATGTGCCAGTGCAACAGCATCTGCTTGGCAGGGCACCCCGCAGGGGGAGGCGCTCGTCGCCAGATTGCAAGCAGAAGTAGACGTGCCCAGCGAATGGCTAGCTGAAGCACTAAAAGACCTACCTCTGCAAGACTCAATTGTTGAACGATTTCAAAAAGCGCCGGAGCGAACCGCTACGGCAGCGACCTATCGGCCAATTTTTGTTGAACCTGCACGCATTAAGCGTGGTGAAGAATTTCTCGCTGAGCACCGCGAAGTACTGGAACGTGCGTCGGCAGAGTACGGCATACCACCGTCGGTGATCATGGCAATCTTGGCGATGGAAACCAACTTTGGTGGCTATACGGGCCGCCATCCAACCCTTGCTTCACTGGTTACCTTGTCTTTGCATCACCCAAGTCGTAACGAGTTTTTTGAGCGTGAACTCAAAGCCTACCTAGCACTGACTCACAGTGAGAGCATCGACCCAAAAACCATTAACGGCTCTTACGCGGGTGCGATGGGTTTGCCGCAATTTATGCCAACAAGTTACCAAGCTTACGCCGTAGACTTTGATGCCGATGGCAAGCGCGATATTTGGCAAAACCCTGCGGATGCCATTGGCAGCATAGGTAACTACTTGGGCAATTATGGTTGGCAAGCGGACTTGCCCGCAGCTGTACGCGCTCGTGTGTCTGGTGATACGTTCAACGACATTGCCGGGCGCAGCTTCCGTCCATCCACCACGGTTGCGGCGGTAAGTGACTATGGTTGGCAGCCCGTTATCAACATGGACAGTGACGTGGAAGTATCGCCAATTCGAGTAGAGGGCGAGCACGGCACCGAGTTTTGGTTAGGTACGCAAAACCTTAGAACCATAGCCCGCTATAATCCTAGCTTGCACTACGCCATGACCGTGTTTTTGCTTAGCCAACGATTTGAGGAACTAATGTGAAGCAGCTTTCTGTGGCGGCCGTAGCGCTATTTCTGGTTGCATGTTCAAGTAAATATCAGGCACCCGATGCCAATGCAGGGGGGCGCTACAAGCTAGCACAGGATACTGGGCCAACCGATGTCATTCGCCCTGAAGACATCGTAGAAGTTCAGCCTCGATGGGAGCCAAAATCAAGCGGTGGCAACAAAAGCCCTTACACAGTGCGTGGCGTGACCTATCACATTATGGATTCGGAAATAGGCTACGTGGAAGAGGGCAATGCTTCTTGGTACGGCGCCAAGTTTCACGGATACAAAACCTCGAACGGTGAAATTTTCGACATGTATCAGGTATCGGCGGCACATAAAACGCTGCCGTTGCCAACCTGGGTGCGGGTTACTAACCTGGCCAATAATAAGTCGCTAATCGTGCGAGTGAACGATCGTGGCCCGTTTCACCCCGACCGCATTATTGATTTATCTTATGCTGCTGCCGTCAAGCTAGATATTGCCAGTGCTGGTGTTGGGCGGGTGCGAGTGGAGGCGCTCGATCTGCGTGATCAAGAGCAAGCTTCGTTCATCCTACAGTTGGCAGCACTTGGAGATCGAGACCGAGCACGCGAGCTAGCGCGTGAGGCAGCGGATAAAACCAATCAGCGAGTAGAAGTGGTGCGTGCCGGTAACGTGTACCGCGTTCAGTTAGGCCCGGTGAAGCAAGCCGAAGCCAATACGCTAAGCCAACAAGTGAGCGAGATTACAGGTGAACCGCCGCTTATTCGCCGCCAATGAGCTAGTGCCGCGCTGGTCACATTTCTGATATGCTAGCGCGCAATGATAATAATGACGGTAGGCCCTAGATGTGCCTCGATGGTAGCAATGCTGCCAATTTGTTAATGGGAATTGAATCTAATGATGCGTCTTAAAAAGCTACTTATCAGCGCCACCGTAGGGTTATCGGTAGTTGCCAGCGCTGATGTCATCATTCCAGCGCCACCTGAATTGGCGGCAAAATCATACGTACTGATCGACTACGATAGTGGCGATATTTTGGTAGAGTACAATGCTAATGAGCAGTTGCCTCCGGCGTCACTTACCAAATTAATGACCAGTTATATTGCCGAGCAAGAGCTCATTAAAGGCAATATCAGTGAAGATGAAACAACCCGGGTGTCGGTGAAAGCTTGGCAAACCGGTGGTTCACGCATGTTCATTCAAGAAGGCACCGATGTGTCGATGATTGATTTGCTACGCGGCATTATTATCCAGTCGGGTAATGATGCCTCGGTAGCAATGGCTGAGCACATTGCCGGCTCGGAGGATGCGTTTGTTGGCATTATGAATCAAACGGCCGCCAAGCTCGGCTTAGAGAATACTCAGTTTAGAAACTCAACAGGTTTGCACGACGACGAGCATTATTCGAGTGCACTCGATATGGCGTTGCTTTCTGCAGCGGTAATTCGTGACAACGCCGAATACTACCCGTTGTATGCCGAGCGTGAGTTTGAGTTCAATGGCATTAACCAGCCGAATCGCAACCGACTATTATGGCGCAACCCAGACGTAGATGGCCTAAAAACAGGGCACACTTCAGAAGCGGGTTATAGCTTGGTGGCGTCGGCAAAAGTAGATGGCATGCGCCTAATTGCCTCGGTATTTGGTACTCGCTCGGATGAAGCGCGCGCCCAAGAAACACAAACCCTGCTGTCTTATGGTTTCCGTTATTTCAAAACCCACACTATTTTTACCGCCGACGAAGTCATTGAAACGGCGCGTGTATGGGGTGGTGAGCTAGATGAGCTGCAACTTGGGGTAGCTGAAGATGTGGTGAAAACCATTCACCGCGGTGCCGAAGACTCGCTAGAAGCCAAGTTAGTCATTAATCCTGTGATTAAAGCTCCGATTGCTATTGGCGATGAGTTGGGCACGTTAACTGTCTACAAAGATGGCGAAGAGCTGCTTTCGCGCCCGGTAATTGCCAAACAAGAGGTTGCTAAAGGTGGCTTCTTTAAGCGTACTTGGGATGCAATCAAACTATTTTTCTGGAATATCTTTAACTAGGCTGTCCTATAGGGTAGCTTTGTTTGATGATCAGAATCAATGCCAGCAAGGGCGCTTGCTGGCATTTTTGTTTGGCGCGGCAAGCCTGTCGTGAAATGGCGCAAGCTAGTGCTAAAGAAAAAGTGTCCACAAGTAGTAAGGTTTAACAACGTGACCCGATTATTCCAAGTGTTGCTCAGCGCTCTGACCCTAGTGTCGGGCATGTCCGTCGCCTCTATTATTATCCCATCGCCGCCAGACATTACCGCCAAGGCCTACGTGTTGATGGACTACAACACAGGCGAGGTGCTGGTATCTCACAATGCCGAAGAGCGCTTACCACCTGCCTCGCTTGCCAAGCTGATGACCAGCTATGTGGCCGAACAGGAGCTGCAGCGTGGAGTAATAAGTGAGCAGGAAACGACAGTCGTTTCGGTGAAGGCTTGGCGCACCGGCGGTTCGCGTATGTTTATCCAAGAAGGCACTGAAGTGTCGATGATCGACCTGCTGCGTGGCATCATCATACAGTCGGGTAACGATGCGGCCGTTGCTATGGCTGAGCACTTAGCTGGCTCGGAAGAAGCCTTCGCCGATGTGATGAATCAAACCGCCGCGCAATTGGGCCTAATCAATACTCAGTTTAAAACCGCTACTGGCTTGCCAGCCGAAGGTCAGTATTCCAGCGCTTTAGATATGGCGAATCTTGCTGCGGCAATTATTCGCGATAACCCAGAGTATTATCCTATTTATGCTGAGCGCGAGTTTGAGTATGCCGGTATTAAGCAAAACAATCGTAATCGGTTGTTGTGGCAAGACCCAGACGTTGATGGGCTAAAAACGGGCTACACAGTTAATGCAGGGTACAACCTGGTTGCATCGGCTAAAAACGAAGACATGCGCCTTATTGCCGTGGTGTTCGGCACCGACTCACCGGCGCTGCGAGCGCAAGAAACACAAACCCTCTTGTCTTATGGGTTCAGATACTTTAAAACGCACACCATTCAAGCGGAACGAGACGTACTAGCCGAAGCCCGAGTTTGGGGCGGGACACAAGAATCGGTCGCACTGGGTGTTGCTGATAGCATTGTGCAAACCATTTATCGTGGCACCGAGGCATCATTCAGTACACAAATCACTATAGATCCAGTGATTAAAGCTCCGGTACTAACAGGTGATCAACTTGGTACGCTAACCGTATTAAAAGATGGCGAAGAGTTATTGGTACAGCCCATTGTTGCCAAAGCCGATGTGCCGGCAGGTGGCTTTTTCAAGCGCACTTGGGATGCCATTAAACTATTCTTCTGGAATATTTTTAACTGAGATTCATTATGTCTGAAGTCGAGCGCCCAGAAATTACGTTTCCTTGCCCAAATTATGTGATCAAAGTGATTGGTGACACGGGCGAGGGATATAAAGAGTTTGTTGTTGCCACCATCAATGAGTTGGCCAAAGACTTTGATGCCAACAAAATCAAAGTGAACCCAAGCAAAAATGGTAACTTCGTTTCCTACAGTTTTACCATTACCGCCGAGAGCAAAGAGCAACTAAGCAACATCAATGATGTGCTGCGAGGCGATAAGCGCACGCGCATGGTGCTCTAATGCAGCCCTTGATAGTTCGCCACCTTGGTCGCCAGCCTTACCAAGCGACCTATGACAAAATGCGTGCCTTCACTGATGAGCGTGGGCCACACACGCCAGATGAAATCTGGCTGCTTGATCATGAGCCCGTGTTTACCCAAGGCCAAGCCGGTAAAGCCGAGCACGTACTCGTGCCAGGCGATATTCCGGTGGTGCAAACCGACCGTGGTGGTCAGGTGACTTATCATGGCCCTGGGCAGATGATTGCTTATCCGCTCATTGATGTGAAGCGCAGCAAACTAGGCGTGCGTGAGTTGGTTACGGCGATTGAAACGAGTGTGGTCACCCTAATGCAGGGCTACAACGTAGAGGCCTACGCCAAACCCGACGCGCCGGGAGTATATGTGCAGCACAATGGTGTGGAGCATAAACTTGCCTCACTTGGCCTGCGCATTCGCAAAGGGCGCAGCTATCATGGCCTAGGCCTAAACGTGGATGCCGACCTAAGTCCGTTTAATCGAATAAATCCGTGTGGTTATGCTGGCATGCCAATGACACGGATGATTGACCTAGCCGAGGTAGACCCAAAAGACGTGCCAGGGCGCTGGCTGGACGCCTTTATTAAAGCAACGGGTCGTGAGTTTCAGGTGCAGGTGGGTGCACCACACGGCGAAGCTTAAGTGCGAGCTCGCCGTCGCCATAATAGTTAGGTAGTTCGTCTACAACATCGAAGCCATAGTGTTTATACAGCGCTATGGCTTTTTTGTTGCTGGCGCGCACTTCTAGCCAGCAGGGTTGCTGAGTGCGGCCCAAAAAATGCGCAATTAACGCAGAGCCGCCACCGGGTTCACTGCTTGCCAGTGAATACAAGCGATAGCCCTGTTTGCGTGGCAGCCACAGCGCATAAGCCAATACCTGTGGCCGCACGGCAACCCAAAGGCGCTGTTTGTTAATGTGGTATTTCATTGCTCTGGCACTTAGGCGGCCATCGGCTTGGTTAAAACTGGCCAGTTCAATGGCTTGCAGGGCAATAATGTCTTCTGGGGTGGCCAAACGCACCCGCCAAACTTTAGCGTGCATAAACCGTATACTTCGCTAGCAATAGGTTAGGTTTGTAAGAAAGCTTTACTTTGCGCAGGTTCTCAAAGCCCATGTCTTCCCCCACATTAATATGGGTGATGCCATGATCGCGATAAAAATGCGTTACCAGCTCACGGAACAAAAACTGTGTGCAGCCAAAGGTGTTAAAGTCGGTTTTTTCAATGATCACACTTGCCGTTGCTTGGTTGATGCGCTCACCAACGGTAAACCCTTTCACTTCGCCATTAATCAATATAACAACGCCAATTAGGTTAAGTTGGTCGTAGTCGCGCAGCATGCGCTTCACCGCAATGCGCTCGCTATAAATACCTTCTAAAAAGGTTTCCATTTTTTCGCGTGGCATATAGCGCATACGGTCGTTAATCCACTGATGAATCAAGGCCATGATGCCGTCGTAGTGCTCGAACGCATCGAGCGGTTTAATTTCGTGATCTGGATAGCTGCGGATAAACTTATTTATTTGCACCTTTTTGCTGGCATAGGCCTCGCCGCTTAACTCAACCAGCTCTTTGGCTAAATACACGTTGTCGACAAACGCCCGCTCAACAATATAGTCAGCTAGGGGGTCGGTGATATCTGTGTCTGGATCTAAGTGGCCAACGAAGCTATTGACCAAGGTTTCATCCATATACTCAATGCGGCTGCTAGCGGGGTAGCAGTTGCTGCTCGCCATGAGAGCAAAACAAGTGCGCATAGCACCCAGTACCTTGCTGCTATTGCCCAGTGGCGGAAGCACCATAGAGATTTCACCATTGCTCAGCGAGAACAAGCAAAAGCAATCATCGATAATGCTGTAGAAGCCGGTTTCGGCAGCAACCCACAGATAGTTAGCAGCAAAGGTATAGTCGCTCGCGTCTAGGTTCAGTTTGCCTAGGTAGCTTTCCATCACTGGCTTGGCTGCCAGATTAAGTGGCGCAAGGGGGTATTGACCAATCATTAATTGGTTCATAAAGCGGAGACCCTCTATCCGGTGGATAAACCGGAGACAAAAACGAGCACAGGCTCAAATATTGCAAATTCTGGCCTGTGAGAGGGGGTCTCTAGCGCCATTCTTTGCCGCCAGATTATATGCTAATTTGCTTTGTTTTACGCAAGCATTTTTAACAGGTGGCGCTGCGTAGCACCACCCAATGTATGCCGGTAAAACCTGCTAATAATTGCCTAAACGGCTGGCGCCCAAGGGCTTGCAAGCGCTTTTTGGCGAGCCATACTGGCGCGGCAATGCAGCAACGCTCGTTGGTCACTTGGCAGTAGTGCTTCTTCGTATTCTTCGCGCTGCTCGTCAATGTAAGCGAGTAGGATGCCAATGACAAAAATTGCCATAGCCAGAGCGGAGAATGTAAAGCAAACAACTACAAATGCGAGTACTGATAGGGTAATACCGAGTGCTTTCATTTGTCACCTCAATCGCCGATTGTGTCGGCGGTAAGTAGAGAAGCGAGCTTGCTTGGGGTAGCAAGTGTTGTGATGCACAACCTTTGCAGCAAGCTCTAATGTTGATGCCTTTATTTTACGACTGGGTTGGCAATTTTGCTTGGTAAATAAGCCACATCGATGCAACAGGTGACCTAGCGCAAGATGTTATAAATTGGCCCCATAATTGCGTTATTTTACGTGGTTTTTTGCGGTGATTGGCAGTGATTGGTATGCCGCAGGTTTGGTAGGAAAACAAACCGATTGGTATGTAATACAGAATGTATGTAAGTTGGTTACCAAGTTAGCTGAGATACGTAATAATTGGTGCACAGTTATTTCGCTGCTTAACACTGAATTGCAGGAAAAATCGCAATTAAAACAACAATTTAGCGAAAAAGTGTTGACAGCATTAGCAATCACCTTTAGGATTCGCCTCCGTTGTTCCCCGATAGCTCAGTTGGTAGAGCAGTAGACTGTTAATCTATTGGTCGCTGGTTCGAGTCCAGCTCGGGGAGCCAACACACAATTTGATTTTGTTCCCCGATAGCTCAGTTGGTAGAGCAGTAGACTGTTAATCTATTGGTCGCTGGTTCGAGTCCAGCTCGGGGAGCCAATTTCAAATCTAGTTGTTCCCCGATAGCTCAGTTGGTAGAGCAGTAGACTGTTAATCTATTGGTCGCTGGTTCGAGTCCAGCTCGGGGAGCCAACTTTCCCTCTCCTTGCTTATTTTTTTGCCTTATTTTTTATTCGTATTCCCTCGTTTTTTACGTTCTTATATTCTAAAATTTAACTAAATTGTTAATTTTTATAACAAGCTGCTTTTTAGGGTTGCGGAGCAAATGCATATAGTTGCCGATGAAAACATGCCCTGGGTAAATGAATGCTTTGGCCAAGTGGCTAGTCGCATTACCCGTTTGCCTGGGCGCAGCCTGAGTAAGGCCGACCTGCAAGACGCCGACATGCTACTGGTGCGCTCGGTAACCCAAGTCAACGAAGCATTGCTTAGTGGCACGCCAGTTAAAGCAGTTGGCAGTGCAACCATTGGTGTCGATCATATTGATCAGGCCTACTTGGCCCAGCAAGGCATACGTTTCGCCAATAGCCCTGGCTGCAATGCTGCAGGCGTAGTGGATTGGGTGTTCTCTTGCTTAAATACCCTCTGGCGCGAACAGAAGCTCCCTTGGCTGGAAAAAACATTTGCCGTAGTAGGTTGCGGCAATGTAGGCGGGCGCTTGATAAGCCGATTGCGAGCTTTGGGCTGCCAAGTACTCACGGTAGACCCGCTGCGCACAGACATCGACCACACGCCACTGAACGACGCTCTGCAAGCCGCTGATATTGTTTGCTTGCACACTCCGCTTACCAAAACCGGTGAGCACGCCACTGCAGGCATGATTACCGCCGACAAACTAGCTTTGCTTAAGCCTGACGCTGTGCTCATTAATGCTGGCAGAGGGCAGGTGATTTCGCCTGATGCGCTAGCGGTAGATCGGCAAATACTATTGGATGTTTGGCCACAAGAGCCGAACATTTGTGACGCTTGGCTGCGCAAAGCCAGCATTGCCACGCCACACATTGCTGGCTATTCGTTTGAAGGCAAAATTCGTGGCACTAGCATGCTAGCCGAGCAGTTGTTAGAAGGCTTTGCCGGTATCGCGCCGCCACCAGCTGCCTTGGCAAGCATTTCACTGCAAACTGGGTTGAGTGTGTACCAAGCGTTTGATGCAGCCATTCGAGCTGTGTATGACGTGCGCAGCGATGATGCAAGGTTTCGCCAAAGAATGTGGGCCACCAGCGAGCGAGCGCAAGCCTTTGACTGGCTACGTAAGCATTACCCAGAACGCAAAGAATTCGCGAGTTTAACGGTGTATTGCCCAGAGCATAGCGAAAAACTTTGTGCGCTTGGTTTTACTGGCGTTGCGTAAGTGTTCTCTAAACTCTTGCCAGCAATTTACTAACCGTTGCGGTGACTGCGTTCATGTCATTCGCGTTTAGGGCAAAACGCAGTGTAACGGCCGGTGGTGCTACCTCGTTGCCCGTAAGCCCCGTTAACAGTTGAAAGCCTTTCGCCGTAAGCACGCATAAACTCACGCCGTCGTGGCGTTCAAGCTGGTTAAAGCGCAGCAAACCTTCCTCTGCTAACCATTGCATAGCGCCCAAGCAGCGCATGTGACGGTCGGAATGCATACCAAATTCATCAAAGTTATCTTCGCCAATAAGGTCAACCACCCATAAATCACTGGTACGCGGAAACGATTGGTACATGGCAACCAAAATTCGGGCGCAGTCTTCGTAAAACGTATCAATGTGCTCTGGGGTCATAGAGTTTCCTTTTGTCGCGAATGCTGATTATTGAACCTGAGCGCGCAAATGTCGAGTGGTGCTATTTACCGGCCAGAACTAGACCTATGTCAGCACCAAACCAAGAGTGCAAAGTCGATCAGGTATCAGTTTTCGTTGACACCGGTTTCACCGTCACTTTATATTGTCAATTCGTAATAAGAAAAAACAACAACAAGAAAAGCAAAAGGAAGACCTGACATGCGCCTACTAAAAACCTCTGTAGCAGTGGTAACTGCCGTGGCATCTTTGGCAACCGCGCAAGCGGCTCTGGCTGACGAAACGCTAAAATTCTGGACATTCCGCGAACAAGAAACCGACCTGTGGAACCGCATTAATGCCGAAAACCTAATTCCTGGTGTTACGGTTGAACTAGAACGTATTTCTTCAGAAGACTACGAGTCGCGCCTACGTATTGCCCTACGCCAAGATGGCCCAGACTTCTTCAGTTCAAAATCTGGTGCAGCATGGTACGACCAGTTTGTAAGCTCTGGTTCTTTACTATCGATGGACGACCTAGGCATTGATGTTTCGGGTATGAATGGTACGGCCGGTGTAGTTGCCTCTGATGGTGTTAAATATGCGGTACCTGGCTCAATTCAGCTGCAGTCTGTTATCTACAACGGTGCGGTACTAGAAGAACTAGGTGCAGACGTACCAACAACACTAGAAGAGTTTGAAAGCCTAATGGCGTTGGCCGTTGAAGAAGGCTTTGTTGGGTTGCACGTAGATGGCCGTGACGGCTGGTTCCTAAACCAAGTAATGAACGAAGTAATTCTTGCTGGTTTGGTAAGCGACGATACTCAGCGCGGTTTAGAAACCGGCGAAGTATGCTTCACCAACCCAGAAATTGTGGCGGCCTTCGACAAAGTAGTTGAGTGGCGCAGCATCATGAACTCAAACCCAACAGCAACCGACTACGAAGGCATGCGCACACCAGTGGTACTAGGTGACTCGCTAGCAATGATTGACGGTGCTTGGACAGCCGGTAACTGGGTTCGCCAAATGTCTGGTGGCTTGTACGACGTAAACCCTGACTTTGTACCTGTGTTTGGTGCAGTGCCTGGTGCTAACGGTAAAATTGTTGCTCACCCAGACGGTGGTTATGCCGCCAGCGCAACCAGCGAAAAAACCGACGCGATCAAGGCTGTACTTGAGTTTACCACCACTGCCAAATTCGCCGAGCTATTCCTAGAAGAAGTGGCTGAAACACCAGCATACGGTGGCGACTACGACAAGCCAGCCGGTGTACACCCAATTGTGAAAGACATTTCAGCACAAATGAGCAACGCCGCCGCTGTTGAGCCATTCTTGGCACAAAGCCTAAACGCGGAGCAGCCTACTTACGCATCGCTATCGGCACAAGCGTACCAAGGCATGCTGTCTGGCGACCTAACCGGCGCCCAAGCAGCAGCCCTGATTCAAGAAGGCCTAAACAGCTGGAACTACGTTGGCGCTGACAACTGTAAATAAACAGAATTAAACGCTGTTACTTTAAAGGCCCGCAAATCTTGCGGGCCTTTAATATTTGGTTTGTAAAAAATGTAGGTCTGTAAATAACGGCGAAGCCGTTTTTGCAGACAAGTACTCTGAAAAATGTAGATCCATCTAAACCGGTAGGTCTGTAAATAACGGCGAAGCCGTTTTTGCAGACAAATACCTAATATTCCAACTCAACAAAAATAGTATACGACACCACGCCACCACCTAATGCTGAATTAGGCGTGATAGACACCACCTTCCAACCATCCGCATTAAGCTGCGAAATTTTCTCGTTTAACGCCTCTATATCTAGCTTGCTAGACCAGAAGTTACGTTTACCAAACTCAATAACCTTTTGCTTCAACATTCTTATATCCTTTTAAAAACCAGCACAATCACAGTACCGAAAAAAATACCTCGATAGGGCTTTTAGCAAGCTGCACCAGTTTGTCACTGACTTTTTTCTTTAATAAAAAAGCTCAAAGTAAGGCTATCCTAAAGTTAACTACCGATGCTCGAATCACGCTCAAGCACCCAGCAGCGCGGATTATTCTTATAGCCAATATGCTCGTAATAATCATTGGCAGCTGGTGCTGCAATAAGTATTAGCTTACATTTTTTGCCCAGCTGCTCTTGGGTCAGCACTTGAAGCTGTTTGCCAATACCGTAATTTTGGTACTCTAAACTTACCGCCAAGTATGATAGATAACAGGCATAGTGAAAATCTGTAATGCTTCTAGCAATACCAACAAGCTGGCCATTATGCCAAGCGCTCACGGTAAGGTTGCTGTTGGAAATCATGCCCTCCATGCAATCCCTGTCTTCTATCGGGCGGCGCTCTGCTAAACTAGATGCCTTTAATAACGCGACAAACTCATCTGCCGTTATAGGTTCATTGATTTTATATTCGATTTTCATATCTTCCTTGGAATAACAATGTGGACACCCACTGATTTTAAGTAGGTGAAACAGTAATAAAATTCCTAAAATAGTGTAGGTGTCCCGAGCAGATTAGTGGCACTTGCGCAGAATTCTTGTGTCGACTACCCGAAATTTCTAGCCTGCCAGTTCGATTGCATTATAGTCCTCAAGGCAATATCCGTATTCAGCTTCGCCAATTTCGGCTCCAAGGTCTTCAAGAAGAGCTAGTCCCTCGTTTTTGTATTGTTTAGCGTTTTCAATATTATTTTTCAGAACCTCTGACTTTGACATAACCTCTAATGCACTGACTTTATCTAGACCAATGAGGTTGTTTTTTGAAACAGTTGCAAGTGTTTTTTCAGCATGATAACAGCATAGGTCAGTTTGTTTTGCCTTATAATGCACTCTTGCCAATAACCAGTGGGCAGTCGATATATCAGACGGTGTTTTATCTTCTCTTTTAAGCCAGTGATAGAAAGAAGAATATGCAGTGGCAAGCATTTCAGAAACATCGGGGTTGTCTGAGTCCAAAAAATCCCAGGTTTCATTAAAGCACTCGACCGAAAAAAGTCAGTTTCCTTCAGATCTAATATCATGCTGGTTTGTAGTCATAGTAATTCCTTATATGAAGACTAATGTTAAGATAAACGGCGAACCGAAAACGTTGGCTATAATTTTTGAAGCGAAGCGGAACTCTGCCAATGTTTGAAGTTCTCGCTAGACTGCCTGTTTATGTGGAACCTAAGCGTTTACATCCTTTCGGCCTGCAAAAACAAGGCAAATAACTGCTATCCAACTACCAAGCATTGTCCAACCTAGGGCAAAACTTAAAAAGCTCCATCCTGCCACCGATCTACCAAATCGCTTTGCCAAAAGCGCTGATATGATCGTTGGCACCACGACAGAAATAACTAACAGTTGTACCAGAAGAGTAAGGTTAATCGACATTTTCAACTCCTTTGAGATCAATGAGTGTTCAAGTTGCATATAACGCCGTCAACATGGATAGTGCTAGCTGGCGGAAAATTTGTTTCAAATTTCATGACAGCTTGCGCTATCCCTTATGGTTGGCCTTGTTATAGTGCAACTACTTATACCCACTTATATAAATATGCTCTTCAGAAAAATCTATTGGGTATTTCCCTAGTTTATCTAAGGTGTTAAGAAAAGAAACACTATATCTATCTATTTCAAAAGAAGCGCCTGTTAACGGGTTCTTATATGTTACAAATCGATTGATTTTTAAGCAGTGTATTTCTTTAAAATAAACAGGCCCACCGAGCAAAACACCATCAGCAACATAGTCATTCCCCAACTTTAAGTTGGTTATCTTCTGTTCAGGGCCATAGTGTTGCTCTCGGACATAAGAAAGAGAGAAAGCAAGCTTATGTTCCGCTAATTGTTCAAAGACTATTTTCCATTTCGTATTACTCATCAAAGCTGCTGAGTATTGGGAAATAGCTTTATTGATCCTATCGTGAACTGAACTCATACATTCCTTGTACTGTAACGCCGCAATATGGGGCGTATTAAGTTTGGCTAAAATTAGCGAAGAATGAGCGCCAGCCAAGCTTTAGACGTCCCATTTATAATTGCCTTGTTATATCCCTTATTCAACATACCCGTCAATTGGAGCTATTGTAAACTGTTGCTCAAATTTATGAGGAATTAATAAATCTAAACTTTTGGTATTTACAAAAACAATAAATGTATCGATGCTACCGTTACTTGAATAAGGGTAAAGTATCGTACCTTTAGGTAACTCACCAATTGCTTCAGGGTTTGTTTGCAGAGCTAGTGGTTCAGTTAATTGAACTGGTCTAGATTCTAATAATTTATATTTTTGCCAATAAGAACCAGCAAAAAAGCAGGCAATAAAACCCAGAATAATCGCGATTACTTTCAATTACGCCTCCATGCTAGAAAAGGTATATAACGCTTCCGCCATGCGCAGCATGTGCTGGCGGAATTCTTGTTGTTTTACAAAAATTATGACAGCTCATGCTGTCGCCTGGGCGGACTTGTTATAGCTTTCTGCTACTCAAGTACCGATTCAATTGCTGACTCTATCAGCTTCTCGGTTAATGATGGCTCTGGTTCGGGGCGCACAAAAAAATAGATCACGCCAACAAAAACGATAACCAGCGGTACTAAAGGCAGCAAGCCAGAAACAAGCCAAACCCATTTTTTCCATGCCCGCTCAGGAGCAAAACGAGCATTTACCTTATCTCTGAATGTTCGACTAAATATGTAGCTCAACGATTCCTTTGCCATAGTAGCTAGAACAATCACCGAATCTATAAACCACAAGAATACTAAGGCGACTATGCCAAACAAGCTTTCCATGATCCCTCAAGAGCTATAACGCTTGCGCCACGTGCAACATGCGGTTGGCGCCATTTTTGTTGTTTTACAAAAATTGTGACAACCCATGTTGTCACTTGCGCGCACTGGTTAGGCTGCTCAGTTGGCACCACTCATGCGGGAAGCCAGTACCAGGGAAAACTTGAAAAGGATAAGCACGAAGAAACTACTGAGATGCTTACCTTGCAATTTTGACCTGAAAACGCCCAACCTTGTGCGCCTTGTTTCTAGCCAACGATACTCTACCGGCCAGTGAAATTCTATGAGTTGGCACGCGTATCAGCACGATAATTGCCATTGGCGACAACTAGGCAACATGGGATACGACGGCCTAACGCTTCCGCCATGCGCAGCATGAGCTGGCGGAATTTTTGTTGTTTTACAAAAATTATGACAGCTCATGCTGTCGCCTGGGCGGACTGGTTAGGTTGGCAGACATAGAGACGCCTATGCGGGAAGCCAGTAGCGGCAAAATTCAGAAAGGATCAGCACGAAGAAGCGCCTCGATGCTTACCTTGCAATTTTGACCTGAAAACGCTCAACCTTGTGCGCCTTATTTCTAGCCAACGATACTCCACCGGCTAGCGAAATTCTATGAGTTGGCACTCGTATCAGCACCAAACTCAGTTCTGGTGGCAACCTAAAAACAGAAGCTTTGCGCCACCTAACTGTTTACATATAGTGCATACGCACCTTTTACCTGCACACTTTTCGGTTTGTAAGTGTGCATGGTGCAGGAAAGACTTTTGTGCTGCTTCGATGCATTGGCACCTAAAAAATTAGGCCAGAGCAAAACTGCGCATGCTGGTTATTATTTGTAACCAAGCTACTACAATGTTGGCGTTTGTTCTAGCTGACAACATGACCAAAAACGAGACTTGTTTGGTTTGGTGTTTTTGCGTGAAGGGGGGGCAGCGGTTTGTGTTTCCCGAAGCTTGCGCTTCGTGAAACCTACGCCAAAACTCCCGTAGGTTGAACGGCGGGGTTTTCGCCGGGCAACGGGTATCGTCGCCGATCAATGTTTCCCGAAGCTTGCGCTTCGAAAAACCTACAACGGGCGTTGCGTTGTTTTTGGGGAGTGGGGCAATAGAGCGGTTTTGGGATTTGTCTGCAAGCATGCGGCTGGTGCCGCATGACTTACAGACCTACCACCTCACGCCTGCTTAATACCACCTTAAACACAAATACCGACGCAAAGTTTAAATGCTAAACGTTGGGAATCCGCCTAACAGCGTTTGTTATAGCTCAGCGATGTGCGATAGAGTTTCTGGGTGACGCTGTACCAGTTTTAGAAGGGTAACAGCTTGCCCATTTGGTGCACTACGCCCCTGCTCCCAGTTTTCTAATGTACGTGATGATGTATGTAGTAAACGAGCGAATACGCCGCGCGACATATTAAACTGCTCACGGATACTCACTATCTCATCAGGTGAAATATCTAGTTCACTGATGTCATTAACTTGGTGAGTTTTAAGGGTTACTTTACCCTCTGAATGGTCTTTAGCTTCAACAAGTGCTGAACTTAGTTCTGCAAATAGATCACGATTGCTCATTGCGCCACGCCTCCATAAAAGCCTTTAACAGTTTCTTTTGATCTGAGGTTAAGTCTGACATTTCATTTTTGCCGTAAATCGTCAACAAATAGAAACGACGCTTTTCATCGAGGAAGTAATAGATTACGCGTGAACCACCACGCTTTCCCTTACCTTTACTTGCTACTCGAATCTTCCGCAAACCGCCTGTACCTTGAATAACATCACCTTGCTTTGGGTTCGACATAAGCTCAGCTTGGAACAGTAGGTACTCCTCATCATCAAGATGTTCTACTCGGTATTTTTCAAAAATGGTTGATTCAACAAATACACTTTTTATTATCAAAATGTACGCAGATAGCGTACATCTGACAAGCTTTACGTGATTTGCACAGTGTTCTATCAGGGCGGACTCGGCCAGAGCTATACAGTTTTAATGTAGTGCCAGCACATTTTTCGGTACTTAAGTGTGTTTCCCGAAGCTTGCGCTTCGTGAAACCTACAACGGGTGTTGCGTTGTTTTTGGGGGTGGGGCAATAGAGTGGTATTTGGATTTGTCTGCAAGCATGCGGCTGGTGCCGCATGACTTACAGACCTACCAACTTTTACGCTTGCTTGTAAGTTGCGAAGAAGTTTTGCATGCGTGTTAGTGCGGTGGTGAGGGTTTCTGGGTCTGGCAGGTAAACCATGCGGAAGTGGTCTACTTCTGGCCAGTTAAAGGCGCGGCCGTGTACCAGCAATATTTTCTCTTGGCGCAGCAAGTCTAGAATCATTTGCTCGTCGTTTTTGATGCCAAACTTTTTGGTATCCACTTTTACGAACATGTACATGGCACCTTTTGGCAGCGTGGTGCTAAGGCCTGGAGTGTCTTGAATCATGTCGTAGGCAATTTTGCGTTGGCGCCCTAAGCGGCCGGTTGGCAGTACCAAGTCGTTAATGGTTTGGTAGCCGCCAAGCGCGGTTTGAATGGCAATTTGGCCTGGCATGTTGGCACACAAGCGCATGCTTGCCAGCATGTTTAAACCAGACAATAGGTCTTTGGCGCGATATTTCGGGCCAGATACCATTAACCAACCTGAGCGGAAGCCCGGCAAACGGTATGCTTTCGACAAACCATTAAAGGTTAGAGTGAGCAGGTCTTCCGACATCGACGCCAGCGGCGTGTGCTGGGTGCCGTCGTAGAGTACTTTGTCGTAAATTTCGTCGGCCAATACAATAAGGTTGTGTTGGCGAGCAAGCTCCAATAAATCCTTCAGCACGTCATCCGAGTACACTGCACCCGTTGGGTTGTTCGGGTTGATGATAACGATGGCTTTGGTTTTTTTGGTGATCTTGCTGCGAATATCTGCTACATCTGGGAACCAGTCTTGCTGCTCGTCACAAATGTAGTGCACAGGTGTGCCGCCAGCTAGGGTGACCGAAGCCGTCCAAAGCGGGTAGTCTGGTGATGGAATCAGAACTTCGTCGCCAGGTTCAATAATGGCGTGTGTGGCCATTGAAATAAGTTCCGATACACCATTGCCCAGAAAGATGTCTTCAACATCTACATTGGCAACACGCTTTTGCTGGTAGTACTGCATCACTGCTTTGCGGGCCGAGTAGATGCCTTTAGATTCTGAGTAGCCATCGGCGGCCGATAGGTTGCGAATCACGTCGGTAATAATTTCGTCAGGCGCGTTTAAGCCGAATGGGGCAGTGTTGCCTACATTCAGTTTAAGAATACGCTGACCTTCGTCGATTAAGCGTTGCGCTTCGTCCAGCACTGGGCCTCGAATGTCGTAACATACATTGGCTAACTTGCTGGATTTTCGAATTTCCTTCATGATTTCTCGCCTACTATCGGTGGCTATGCTGTGCATTCGCTTTACCATATTGGTGGTAGTGGCATTTGCTAATCGACACGGTGCAAGTACGTCCCTGTAACCTCGACACCCGCTCCCTGCGGGTGACGGTCTCTTAGCAAACACCACAACCACCTTTTTATAAGGTATCGCTCATTGCATTGATCGGCTATGTACAAAACCTATTATAGAATTTTGATTGGCCCATAATGATACGTCGACCGTAATTACTTGCAAATCGTCTTATGGAAGTTTTTCGATGAAAGATGAAAAAAAACAACAATTTATCCATTTAGACCCAGAAGTCTATCGGGTCACGCAGCAATGTGGCACCGAGCCGCCGTTTTCGGGCAAGTATTATCATTTTGATGGCGATGGCACCTTTGTTTGTGTGGTATGTCGCCACGCGTTGTTTGATAGCACCACCAAGTACGACTCTGGCTCGGGATGGCCAGCGTTTTATGATGTGCTAGCGCAAGGCAATGTGCGCCAAATTGAAGATCACTCGCATGGCATGCACCGCATAGAAGTACGCTGCAATAATTGTGATGCGCATTTGGGGCATGTATTTGAAGATGGCCCACCGCCAACTGGGTTACGCTATTGCATTAATTCGGTGGCGATGGACTTTGAGCCACGCCAGTAAAGGGCGTTTGGGAATAACGGGTTAAGAAGCAAGACTCAATCATAAAGGTTGGGTTTCTGCCAGCTCTCATCTGCTGGCGATTGGCCTTTGGCTTCTTCCTCGGCGGCGCGGGCGGCGTCGCGTTCATCAATTTTCTGTTGTTTGTCATCGCGCCAGCTTTGCTGGGCTCGCTTAATATAGCCACGCAGCTTGAGTGCTTCATCGGTGAAGTGGTTTTTCATCCGGCTGTTGGCGTAGTTATCAATCGCCTTCTGCCAAGCAGCAATGGCTTCACGATATTTCTTCTGCTTTTCATTGGCTAATCCGGCGCGCTCTAAAAAACTACCCGCTACAATAGCTAGCTGTATATCTACTTCGTCTATTAGGCTTTGAGCCTGCTTTTTATCGAGCTTGGCCGATTTATGCTGTGCTTGAATCTCTTTACCTAGGGCTGCTAGGGCAGAGCGCAGTACGTTTACTTGCTCAATGCTTCTAAGCTCCCCCGAAGAGTCGCCGCCTATATTGATGTTACCGCTTTCAAGCTCAGCCAGCTCGGTTTGGTACAAAACAGGGTTGTCGGGGCGGTTTTCAATAATTTCACTGGTGTTTGCCTTTAAGTTATCAACAATAAAGTCAACGAGCTTTTGGCTAATCATGCCGCTTGGCATAACACGCAGCAAACTGCGCAACTGGCGGTTGTGTTGGTTCAGCCGTTGAATACGCTCCGAGCGCAGTTTGCGGTTGCGCGCCGAAGATTGACTTGCCATTAAAGCAAACACACAAAGTGCTACCACCAGTATGCCGCCAATTATCCAATAAACTTGTGCCACCGAAATATCTCTTTCTAGTTATATAAAAACTATAGAACATACACCTTGAACACTATGCTAGGTTTTTGGGTGTAAATGCAATTGTCGTAGCGCAATTTCTAGCTTAGTTTAGAAAAGTTTAATTAAAGGTTGACAGCCAACCTTTTGGCTATATAATGCGCCCCTGTCTTAAGCGTCCCGTTCGTCTAGTGGCCTAGGACACCGCCCTTTCACGGCGGTAACAGGGGTTCGAGTCCCCTACGGGATGCCATTTCTTCTTTTTTTAGTTAATCCTCGTCAATACTTGCTTAGCATACATTTGCGCTTTTACGTTCATGTAGTTATCTTACGACATTCGCATGCCGAGCTATGGCGAGGCAGAGAATGATGATAGGAGCTATCAATGCGTATTATTTTATTGGGCGCGCCAGGCGCTGGTAAGGGTACTCAAGCACAGTATATTTGCGAGAAGTACAATATCCCTCAAATCTCGACTGGTGACATGCTGCGCGCTGCAGTGAAAGCCGGTACGCCTCTGGGTTTAAAAGTTAAAGAAGTGATGACCACAGGTGGTTTGGTATCTGACGAAACCATTATTGCTTTGGTGAAAGAGCGTATTCAACAAGACGACTGTGCCAACGGTTTCCTTTTTGATGGCTTCCCACGCACCATTCCTCAAGCTGATGCCATGCGCGAAGCCGGTGTGAACATCGATCACGTTGTCGACATCGACGTAGCCGACGAAGAAATCGTTACGCGCCTAAGTGGCCGTCGTGTACACGAAGCGTCTGGTCGTACTTACCATGTTGTTTACAACCCACCAAAAGTTGAAGGTAAAGACGACGAAACTGGTGAGCCTTTGATTCAGCGCCAAGACGACACCGAAGAAACAGTTAAGAAGCGTTTAGATGTATATCACGCGCAAACCGAACCACTAGTAGGTTACTACAAAGCGTGGGCAGAAGAAGAACCTGCGGCAGCGCCTAAGTACAACTACATTGCTGGCACTGGCACAGTTGAACAAATTCGTGATCGTGTGTTTGCTAGCCTAGGCTAAGCCAACTCACAATTACCACCAAAGCGGCTTCTAAATAGCCGCTTTTTGCGTTTAAAAGCACGCTAAAAAGTTGCCAAGCGCCTGTTGTTGCGGCATCTTGTGCAGCCAGCTAAGAATGGGAACGTGAATATGAATATTTTAGCGCTGGATGCGTCTACCGAAGCTTGTTCGGCGGCGGTATTAGTCAATGGTGAAGTGGTGCAAAGCCAGTACCAAGTTGCCCCGCGCCAGCATACCCAGTTGTTGTTGCCGCAAGTCGACCAAGTCATTGCTGACGCTGGCCTAACCCTAACCGATATTGACCTTATTGCATTCGGTCGTGGGCCTGGCGCTTTCACTGGCGTACGAATTGCCACGGCAACGGCTCAAGGGTTGGCGCAAGCAAGTGGCAAGCCGCTTAAGGGTATTTCCACTTTGGCAGCACTTGCTTGGTTGCAGCTAAAAAACGCCGAACAAGGTAAACGCGTGGTGGCCGTGTTGGATGCGCGCATGGGGGAAGTATATTGTTGTGCTTATGAGCGCAGTGAATCTGGTTTGCAAGCGCTCACTAATGAGCAGGTATGCGCCCCAGAAAAGATGCCAGAGGTTGAGCAGATCAACAGCCTGGTTGGCACGGGTCAAGACATGCAAGCACAGTTTCCATTAGCGTATCAAACGCTCAGCTTCGACTGTGTGCTGCCATGTGCCAGCGAAATTGCTGAACTCGCCGCACTCGACCCAGTAGCCAACAGTGGTATGCCAGTGTACTTGCGCGACAATGTAACCGACTAATCAGGGAAAGCTTGTGACCATCACTCAAATTATTGCCCTTGCCATTGTGCAGGGGTTAACCGAATTCTTACCGATTTCTAGTTCTGCGCACCTTATTTTGCCCGCCCAAATTCTGGGTTGGCAAGACCAAGGCCTCGCGTTTGATGTGGCCGTACATGTTGGCTCGCTCATCGCGGTACTGTTGCATTTTCGCAAAGACGTTTGGGACATCGCCATGGCGTGGTTTGCTCAGTTCGCCAACAAGCAACAAACTGCCGATAGTCGCCTAGGTTGGGCGATTATTCTTGGCACCATTCCAGCCGGCCTAGCTGGCGTATTGCTAGACGACTGGATTGAAGCAAACCTACGCTCGGTTGCCGTTATTGCTGCCACCACCATTATTTTTGGTTTGCTGCTTGGCTTTGCTGAGCGTTTTGCCAAAGTAGGGCAGGGCGTGAAAAACATTAATTTGCCGCATGCTGTGGTGATTGGTTTAGCACAAATGCTTGCTTTAGTGCCGGGTACAAGTCGCTCAGGCATTACTATGACAGCTGCGCTGTTTTTGGGTTATTCCAAAACGGCAGCGGCAAGGTTTTCGTTTTTGTTGTCTATACCCTTGATTGTTGCAGCAGGTGCCTGGATTACTAAAGACTTAATTGGCCAGCATTTAAGCAGCCAAGAGTGGCTACAAATTGGCTTGGGCACAGTGATGTCGGCCATTGCTGCTTGGGTGTGTATCAAGCTGTTCTTAAAGTGGATTGAAAAAATTGGCTACTGGCCTTTCGTTGCATACAGGCTATTATTAGGAGCAGTACTCATCATCTTGTTGCTTACAGGATCCGTTAGCTGATGAAGATTCAAAGTGGTCAGTTTATTGAAGGCAATCCGTCGGGGCGTCGCTCGCCACTGCCGCCTTCTGCTGACTATCAATCGGCACCAAAAAATGGTGCCACGTCTTTGCCTCAGCCTTCAGCCGAGTTGCTCGCTAGCCTACCGGCTGGCACCCAGCCTAATAATAAGCAAGCAATGCTTGCCTACGCCCAAATTCAGCAAGTACAACCAGCTGGCGACAGTCAGCTAGTCGGCTTAGACCTCTACGTATAAGGTTGCTGTTGTGATTACCCCCGAAGCCCAAGGGCGCTTAGAGCGCCTTGATATATCGTTGCCTAGCGATTGTCTTGCGCAGCAAGCGCTTGAGCTGGACTTATTTGAACATAAACTAGCATTACGCTGGTTGACGCAGCCGAAAATGGTGCCTTTGTTTGTTGATTTTGTTGAAGGCCCATTGGCGCATCGCCGCCGCTTTGGTGGTGGGCGCAAACAAGACTTGCTCAAAGCCGTGGGGTTAAGCCAGCAGACTTCGTTGCGCATCTTGGATGCAACGGCTGGCTTAGGGCGCGATGCCTTTATTATGGCTTGTTTTGGTGGCGAAATGACCTTGGTAGAGCGCGACCCTGTCGTGCGAGCCTTACTGGCCGACGGCCTAGACCGTGGCCTAAACGACGAAGATACCCAGCCAATTGTTGCGAAAATGACCCTGGCGTTTGATGACTCGGTGAACGTTATTGGCGACTATCAAGGTGATGTGATTTTTCTCGACCCCATGTTCCCAAGCAGGGAGAAATCGGCAAAAGTGAAGAAAGATATGCAAATCTTCCATCAGCTATTGGGCGAGCAAGACGATGCCGACGTACTCATGCAGGCTGCTATGCAAACCAGTGTTGCCCGCATAGCGGTTAAGCGCCCTAAACTGGCGCCTCCCTTATTGAACCAAGCGCCTAGTTTGCAGTTTGCCGGTAAGGCGGGGCGCTTTGATGTTTACCCGCGTCGCAAGTTGCAATAGTTCGCTGTTGTGATGGCAAGTGATATTCTCGTGACAAAGGGTTTCCCTGTGGTAAGGTACGCCTCCAGCCTGACACGGCAGGTTGCAATATTCCTTGCCACTGGGGTTTGTAATTGGTGAATAAAACGATGGCACCTAATCGCACAGCCGTTGCATCGCAAGAGAGCCTTGAGCGCATTTTTACTGTGCCAGAAGGCCCAGATTCAACGCTTCGCAAAATTGAATCAGAAATTTCGCAGAATCTTTCAGGTTTCCTGAAAGAGAATATCGCTGCGATTGAAAAGCCTTTGAGCGAGATTGAAAAAGACTTTCAGTCGGCTGTGATACCCGAAGAGCCTGATTTTGTTTCCCATTATGCCCAGGACATTCTCGACAAGCTCATCGCCCACTCGGTACATACCTCGGCGCCTAGCTTTATTGGCCATATGACCTCGGCCTTGCCGTACTTTATTCTGCCTTTATCTAAGTTGATGGTGGGGTTAAACCAAAACCTGGTAAAAATTGAAACCTCGAAGGCATTTACCCCGCTTGAACGGCAAGTGCTCGCTATGATGCACCACCTAGCTTATGGCGAGTCGGATAAGTTCTATAAACGTTGGATGCACAGCGCTCAAGCAGCACTGGGTACACTTTGCTCTGGTGGCACGGTAGCTAATATTTCGGCGCTTTGGATTGCCCGCAACAAGTTGCTCGCGCCGAACGGCGACTTCGCCGGTATCAACGAAGAAGGCCTAGCAGCCGGTTTAGTGCATTATGGCTACAAGGGGTTGGCGGTATTGGTGTCTGAGCGTGGTCACTATTCGCTGAGTAAAACCGCAGACTTATTAGGCATTGGCCGCAAAAATATTGTGCCAGTTGCCACCGACTCGCGTGACAAAGTAGATGTAAACGCCATGCGCGAAAAAGCGCAGGCGCTAGCAGAGCAGGGCATTAAAGTAATGGCCATCGTTGGCGTTGCCGGTGCCACCGAAACCGGCTCGGTCGACCCACTAGACAAGCTTGCTGAACTCGCCGCTGAACTACAATGCCATTTTCATGTGGATGCTGCCTGGGGTGGTGCCACGCTGCTGTCGGAAAACTATCGTGGTTTGCTCAAAGGAATAGAACAGGCCGACTCCATAACCATTGATGCGCACAAACAAATGTACGTGCCAATGGGGGCTGGAATTGTGCTGTTTAAAGACCCAACCGATGTGTCGGCCATTGAGCATCATGCCGAGTACATATTGCGCCGTGGTTCCAAAGACTTAGGTGCCCATACCCTAGAGGGCAGCCGCCCTGGTATGGCCATGATTGTGCATGCTTGCATGAAAATTATTGGCCGCAAAGGCTATGAGATTTTGATCGACCGCTCAATTAGCCGAGCCAAACACTTTGCCAAGCTGATTCAGCAAGCGCCAGATTTTCAGTTGGTATCCGAGCCTGAGCTGTGCATTTTAACCTACCGCTATGTGCCCGCCGAAGTACAGCTTGCCCTGCTCGACGCCGACGAGTCAACCAAAGCCTGCTTGCGCAACCTGCTAAACCAGTTCACGGCTAATATTCAAAAACGCCAGCGTGAGTCGGGTAAAAGCTTCGTATCGCGCACCCGCCTAACGCCAGATGCCTATGATAACGAAGCAACTGTGGTGTTCAGGGTAGTACTAGCGAACCCGCTTACCACCAAGCAAATCTTGCAAGACATCTTGGCAGAACAACGCGAGATCGCCCAAAAAGACCCGCTCTACAAACAAATATTGGCCATTGCCAAGGGGTGAGGGGGCGTTTGTTTCCCGAACCTTCGGTTCGTAAAACCTACCCCTCTTTCAACGCTGCCACTTGGCGGATGGTTTGGCGCACCGAGCGGCGTAATACTTGGTTGGCGCTGGTGAGCATGTCTTCTATTCGCTCATCAAAGGCGAGCTTGCCCTCGTCGTTGGTAGTAAGAATGCCACCACTGCGTAAGCCTTGAATAAACTTCTTAAATAGCGCCCGGTCGAAGAACTCGGGTGAGTGAATGCCATTTAATAGCGACAAGCGCTCCGCCATTTGCTGGGCGCGCTGTTCTAGTTCACCCGCCGACAGCGCACCGCTGCCCGACTTGCTTAATACCGACAGCGTTAGGTAATAGCGCTCAAGGGTTGGCATCATCAGTTGTGCTAGGTGCCACAGGCATCTGTGGTTAACCGACAGCTCGTCGGCCATTTCGTATTCACCATCTTGGTATTGCAGCAACTCATGCTCGACTAAGCGCGCTAGCCAGTGCTCACAAAACTGGTTGGCTTGGTCGTCATCCCACGGCAAAAACAGCTCCGACTTAACATACGGGTACAGCGTTGCTATGCGCTTTTGCACACGCTCTAGCGAAAGCCGAGCGCCTTTAGCGAAAATACAGGCAATGAGCGACGGCAAGGCAAATAAGTGCAAGGTATTGTTGCGGTAATAGGTTTGCAGCACGGCTTGCTCGGGCACAATTTGCCAAACATCACCTAGGTTTTGCTTGTGCTGGCGAATCACGTTCATCTTCTCGCCATAGGCTAACCAGTCTTTCGCATCGCCTTCGGGTAGTGAAACATATTCTGAAAACGGCTGCTCGCGTTGCAAATCGGCCAGTAGCTGCATTTGCCGTAACAGCTCAGTTTCGTCCATGGCTTGGCGAGGCGTGGCCAGCATACTGGTGGCCAGCAAATTGATTGGGTTGATGTCGGCCGCTTGGTTAATGCGCGTTACGACTGTTTTGGCTAACTGGTCAACCGTGCCAGTAAACCATTCTGGTTTGCTGTCGTCGGACCATTGTGTATCTCGCCATTGTGGCGCACGCTGGTTTAAAAACTGCTCTAAGTCGATTGGCTCACCAAAGTTCATCGCCACGCGGCCATAGTTGCGCAAGCGGCGAACGGTGCCTAGTAAGCCTAATAAGCTCTCTTTTTTCTTCGCTTTACCGCGCAGTTCGCTTAAGTAGGAATTACCTTCAAACAGCTTTTCATAGCCAATATAAATCGGCACAAACTTGATTGGGCGGCTTGGGTCGCGCAAAAAGCTCTTCATAGTCATGTTAATGGTGCCCGCTTTGGGGTCGAGTGTGCGGCCAGTGCGCGAGCGGCCACCCTCTACGTAGTACTCAATAGCAAAACCACGGGCAAACATGGCATGCATGTACTCATTAAATACAGCGGTGTAGAGCTTGTCGCCACGGAAACTGCGGCGAATGTAAAACGCCCCTGCGCGGCGCAAAATGCTGCCCACAATTGGCATATTTAGGTTCACACCGGCAGCAATATGCGGCAACGACAAACCATTGTAATACAGGCTATAAGACACCAGCAGGTAGTCGATATGGCTGCGGTGGCAAGGCACATAAACCAGGGTGGCGTCTTGTGCTGCTTGTTTTACCTGCTCAACGTTATTGACCGACACGCCATCGTAGATTTTATTCCACAACCAAGTGAGCAATACATCGAGCATGCGCACAGTTGGATAACTCAGGTTGGCGGCAATTTCTTCAAAATATTTGCGCGCCTGGCGCTCGGCGCCATCGCGCCCTTGTTTATGGGTTTTGGCTTGCTGGTCAATGGCAATGCGCACGTTCTGCGACTGCATTAACGAGTTAATTAGCATGCGCCGGTGCGATAAGTCGGGCCCAATAATGGCGGTACGTACACGACGAAAGTGCACGCGCAGTACGCGGTTTACCTTGCGCGCTAACAGCTCGGTATTGTTGTCATCTGCAAGTAGGGAGCGCAGCGAAATAGGCTGGTTCATTTCCGCATAAGTATTGCGGCCATTAAACAGTATGGTGATTAACTTGCGCACTGGGCCCATGGATGTCCAGGCATCGGATAACCAAGCCCCAAAAAAGGTTTGCTGCTTGTTCGGTTTGCGCCCCCACATAACTGATACTGGCACCAGTTGAATGTCTTCCTCTGGGTGCTCAGTAAGGTAGTCGAGCAGCTCTCTTAACCTTGGAGCAATGCCCGAACGCGCTTCGGCAAACGGGTGTGGGCGCCAACGCAATGACAAAAACGGGAACTTGTTTGGCAGCGCAGCGGATGGTTTATATCCACGCGGTAGCTGGTTTTTCTTGGCAAGCTCATCAATGACCAAGCGGTCGGACAGAGATGGGTGCTCGGTAACATAAATAACCGGTTTATTTGGGTCTATTTCAGGTGCCTTAACTGGCTTTTCAAAGCGCACCCATAAAAACATCAACTTGCGCATCCAACGTGGCGCGCCCGACAACCATTGGTTCATTTTGGCTACCTAAAAAATAAATTACATGGCATACATTGCATCACTAGCGCCTATGATGGCAAAGATTCGCTGAACACCCAACCAATCACATCAATAATGTGGTGGTTTTGTGTTAATAATTTCTTGCTCGCTCGATAACTGGCTCTGCTGAATAAGCTGGCGCATTTTCTCAACCAAGTGTGTTAACTGATCAATTTGTACCTGTTGTTGATAAATGGTCTGGTCGAGTTGATCAATTTGGTCTTCACTAAAAGCGATGCGAGTTTCCAATTCGGTCACGCGCTCAAGTAGTTCTTTGTTCAATCAAACCTCCTAGGGCTTACAAAGATGTCTTAATCTGGCATTATTTAGCGCTTAGAGGGGAAATTGTATCGCTTGTACTAGCGATGATTGTTTTCCGGCAGTGCCATTTCCAACTATTGTACCGAGCCTGCCGGTTTTTAGCATTGTTAATGAGGAAGTTATGAAGCATAAAAGGCAGTTACAAAAAATTTGGATTCGTGTTTTTAGCGCCACGATAGTTGCCGTGATTGGTCCTTGGCTAGCCGTGGGGGTAATGAATCTTGTCAATCGCTTGGCCGGTACCGATGTCGTTATTCAAGCATCGGCGGCAACAGTAGTAAGCCTGTTTATTACTATTTTTGTGTTATCTCTAATTAGCCAATGGGTAACCGCACGCGTATTGGGTCGTCGCCGTTACCAAGAGCGCCAATACAATAGCGATGAAGCAGATGTAGATATTGACGACGATGATCGTGAAGACGGCACGGTAAAATGGTTTAGCCGTGATCGTGGTTATGGTTTTATTGTTCGCGAAAACGAAGAGGAAGTATTTGTTCACTTCCGTGCTATTCGCGGCCGTGGCCATCGCAAATACTTACGCGAAGGCCAGCAAGTTAAGTTTGGTGTAGCCGAAGGTGAAAACGGCAAGCCAAAAGCTGTGAACGTAAGCATTGTGTCGGGCTAACCACCCCCTCCGGCTTAGATCAAAAAAAGACCAGGCTTCGGCCTGGTTTTTTTGTGTCTAACGCCTTTAGGTTGGTGAAAAATACAATCTTACATTACGCTTAAGGGTGTTATAGCAGTGTTTGCTGCGAAGGGGGTTGATTGGATTCATCAATGCTAGAAGTGCCAAAGAGTCGCGAAGCCTGGGTAGCCCTGTTGGCAGCCAGTGAATATGTGCCGTTAAACGAAACGGCGCGGGCGATTATTTTGGTCACCGAAGACGACTCTTCTAGTGCCAAACAACTCAACGAAGTTATTTGTCGGGATGCTGGCTTGTCGGCGCAAGTCATCAAACTAGCCAACTCGGCGGCCTTTAATACTTCAAAGCTCACCATTAGCACCGTGTTTCAAGGCATCTTGCGTTTAGGTTTTAACGAAATTAAACGTATGGCGCTGTCGGTGTCTTTATATGAGCACGTGATGAAAAGTTCCGATGCCCCTGAACTGTTGTCGGCCCTAGCGCGGGCATTGGCAGTCGCCAGTTTCTCGCGCCAAGTAGCTGTATTGCGCGGTAAACGCCGCGAAAGCGACCAGCTTTACATTGCCGGTTTGTTGTCGAATATTGGTGAAATCGTCTTTTTGGCGCACCCGGTGAGCAAGCAAACCGACTACAAAACCCAGCTAAAACAAACCCAGCAAGCCGATTTAGCCGCCAAAGCAGTGATTGGCATGAGCTTTTCGATGTTAGCGCGCGAGCTGCTAAAACGCTGGAACATTAAAGGCTTGATTCTAGATGTTCACCAGCAGCAACGCGCAGGCCATAGTGAAGTAGCCACCGTGCGGTTAGCGCAAAAACTAAGTAATCAGTACTTTGCCGACCCAAAAGGTTGCGGGCCACTGTTACAGAGCATTGCGCAATACTGCGAAGTAGACGTAAAAGAAGTTGAGCGCTCTACCCAAGAAACCGCCACCGACATGATTAAACAAGCCGAAGCCATCGGTTTTAAACATGTTGAGCGCTACCTGCCGACCTCGGTGCCAACCCCTGCGCCAGATAACGAGCAAAAGCTAGTGCAAGTGATGCTCAAGTTTAACGAGCTCAGCCAAGGGCCGGTGAACATCAATGAGCTATTTCGCATTGCCGCACAAGGCACCTACGACGCCATTGATGTAGACCGAGTAGCCGTGTGTATTCTTAACCCGAAAGCAAAGCGGTTGGAATCACGCTATGTGCATGGCGCCAACGATTTACACATAAGTGTGTCGGTTAGCCAAGTCGACCAAGATGGCAGTCAGTTTTCTAAATGGTTAGCCCAGCAAAGTGGCGCGGTGTACTTAGCGCGCGACAAGCAGCCTAGCCCCATTGCAAGTATTGCCAAAGGTGACTGCCTGATTGCACCGCTGCGTATTAGCTCAACGCTTGTAGGTATGGTGTATGCCGACGCGCATGGCGAGCCCATAGAAAGTGGCGTGTTTAGTAAATTTAGTTTGCTGGCCAACCAGGTGATTGCTTTG
The DNA here is from genome assembly GCF_003577475.1 of Salinibius halmophilus. Taxonomy (GTDB): domain Bacteria; phylum Pseudomonadota; class Gammaproteobacteria; order Pseudomonadales; family Natronospirillaceae; genus Salinibius; species Salinibius halmophilus. The sequence continues at coordinate 264,887 of NZ_QPEP01000004.1, read as the reverse complement.
TTGGCCACCGGCAATATTCGCGTTTAGGGTGTCTCTAAAAACCTCAGAGGCGAAATTTTGACGAGGCAAAAATCGGCGAAAAGGCGGAGTTTACTGTAGTAAATGAGTACTTTGAGCTGATTTTTAACAAAGTCAAAATGAGAAAAAGGGGTTTTTAGAGGTGCCCTTTAGGCACTGAGCCACTCAATTTCGACTTCTTCGCCATCGCGCAGGGCTATCCAGGCATCAAGCTCGGCGCCTTCATGCCAGCCACCAGCACCAACACGGGCTTCCACCTGTAAAAAGGCAACTGCTTCACGGGCACAGGCTAGGTCGTTCTGCCAAGGTGTGTGGGCGCTGTCGAACCAAACACTGGTGAAATTACCGGCGCATTTTTCGATGATCATCACCTTAATTGGCTCACCTTCCCAAGTAACGCACGCACCAAAGCCTTTTTTTGGCAGCTTCGCCCATGGGTTGTCGCCAACATTGCCAAACTTCTGCTCAAGCCATTCAATAACTTGCTCGTGCGAGGTGGCTTTTAAATAAATCTCGATATCTGGTTGCATGCTCAATCTTTGTTTAGCAAATAATAAAGTACACGGGCAATGCCCATGCCTGCGTAGCCTAATAGCGCGCGTAAAATACCCAACCCAGCAATTACCAGTGCCAGAAGGGCGGCAAACTCTTGCTGTAATGATGGCCGCAATAAACTCTGTGCCATCATTAACCCCACTACGCCGACAGTAAATATCACCACGCCAGTTGAAAAACGGCGCAGCGCCCGTGGTTGATTGTTCATTTCGTTGGTGGCCCAACGATTAAGCCATTTCAGCATAGTGTTGATAAATCAGGTAGAATACCGGGCAGTTTACCTTGCCTAGGTCAATGTTTGAATCATTAGAGGTTAATATGTCAGCAACGCTGCAACTTGCCAAAGAACTTATTTCACGTTCGTCTGTTACGCCAGAAGATGATGGGTGCCAGCCCCTAATGGAAGAACGATTGGCCAAAGTTGGCTTTCATAACGAAGTAATGCAATTTGAAGATGTGCGCAATCTTTGGTCGCGCCGCGGTAAAGAAGGGCCATTGTTTGTATTTGCTGGCCATACCGACGTAGTGCCAACCGGTGCCGAAAGCGCTTGGAAATACCCACCATTCGAGCCAACGGTAGACGGCGACTTATTGTACGGCCGTGGTGCGGCCGATATGAAAGGAAGCCTAGCCGCTTTTGTTGTGGCAGTAGAGCGCTTTGTTGACAAACACCCAAACCACAAAGGCTCGATTGCCTTGTTAATCACCGCCGATGAAGAAGGCGAAGCGATTAACGGCACCACCAAGGTGGTAGATGCCTTGGTTGCCCGCGATGAAAAAATTGATATGTGCCTAGTAGGCGAGCCGTCTTCTACCAAGGTAGTTGGGGACACCATTAAAAACGGCCGCCGTGGCTCTATGATGGCCTACCTAACAGTAAAAGGCATTCAAGGCCACGTGGCCTACCCACACCTAGCGCGCAACCCAATTCACCAAATGGCACCAGCCTTGGCCGACCTAGCCAGCGAAGTATGGGACAACGGCAACGACTTCTTCCCACCAACGAGCTTCCAGGTGGCGAACATTAACGGTGGCACCGGCGCCAGTAACGTGATTCCAGGCACAGTAGAGTTAATGTGTTCATTTCGCTACTGCACCGAATCGACACCTGAATCACTGCAAGCGCGAATGAAAGAAATTCTAGATCAGCACGGCTTAGAATATGACGTGAAGTTCGACGTAAAAGGCCTGCCATTCCTAACCGACCGTGGCCCATTGGTAGAAGCCGCCGTAGAAGCTGTACGCGAAGTAATGGACTTCGAAACTGAACTTTCCACCGCCGGTGGCACATCCGACGGCCGCTTCATCGCCCCAACTGGCGCCCAAGTAGTAGAACTCGGCCCAATTAACGCCACCATTCACCAAGTAAACGAATGCGTATCGGTAGAAGGCCTAGACAAACTCACCGACATGTACGAAAAAATGCTAGAAAAACTGCTAGCGTAAACCGCTACTAGGTTAGCTGGATAATTCGACCCCCTTGGCTTGCTTGAAAATCTCGTAGGTCCGTAAATCATTCGCGAAGCGAATGTTTGCGGACATGGACGTCCGTACTGAGCTGCACGCAGGTGCAAGGCAGCGTGCGGACATGGGGCACGCCTCTCGCATCGATGCTCGCAGGCCACCCTCCCCAATCCAATTCCAACCACAACCCAACACGCCAATCCTCTCTGCCTTGCAAACTCGCCTACCCAAAATTACTGCTTTTTTGGTCATGTTTTAACCTAGCCATACATCTCAAACTATAGTAGCGTAATTACAAAAGTTAACGTGTATGTGTAAATTTAGGTCGTGTTGTCGTAGCAACAACTAGTAATTAATTAGTTTAAGTCTCGAAAGTGCTTCTCTAAATAACTACGACGGAAGCGCGCATGCGCTATACATAGCTGTTATGTGTATTGAACAATGAGCAACCGAACATGGGCTTGCGTTGACTGTAAGCAAAAATATCGAAGAGATCAGAATGCTTTACGCGCCGTGAAATGTTCTGTGTGTGGCAACGAGTGTGAGCAGGTAGGTTGGAAGATTCGTGTGCCTTCTCCACGTAGTGATAAAAAGTGGAAGCAGTTTTGGCAAGCCTATTTTCGTGAGAAAGAATTGATGATTGCTGCTAAAAACAACCAATTGTTTGGGGATGTGTATTTGCCGATTCACAATGTTGAATTAAGAGCTTGCACCAGACTATACACATAACCAGTTGCAGCAGCTGACGACCGCTAGCTGTCACAAATTTTGTTCCAAAATTACCGCCAGCCGCGCCGCGGCTGTGCAAAGCGTTAAGCAAAACTAAATCTCGGGAATATGATGAGCAAATTAGATCTACAAGTAGAAGAGAAGAGAAAAGAAATACACACGGATGCTTACCCTATGTCCATAGGAGAGGTGATCAATCTATATTCCGACGGCGACTTGGATATACATCCAGAATTTCAGAGGATTTACAGGTGGAACGATGTTCAAAAAAGCAGGTTAATTGAATCAATACTACTCGGGATTCCCTTACCTTCTTTCTTTGTGGCTCAGCGGGAAGACGGTATTTGGGATGTAGTAGATGGTTTGCAAAGGCTGTCAACTATTTTTTCGTTTCTTGGGATATTTAAAAATGAGAATGGCGAAGTACAACCTCCGCTTCAGTTAACAGCAACAGAATATTTGCCAGAGTTGGAAGGTAAATTTTGGAATCAAGATTTTGATGAAAACTGCCTCTCAAAGGAGCTTCAGAGGGCCTTTAAACGAGAGAAAATTGACCTGAAAATTATTAAGAAGGAAAGTGATGAACACACAAAATATGAACTTTTCCAAAGATTAAATACATTTGGAAGCTCTTTGTCAGATCAAGAGGTAAGGGATTGCTTACTAATTATGATCAACAAAAAAGTATATGAATGGATAAGTGCTCTTGCCGACGATGAAAACTTTACAAATGTTTTCCCTCTAACGAATAAACAAAGAGATGAGCAATATCATACCGAGCTTGTGTTGCGGTTCTTATCATTAAAAGACGTCTCAGTTGATAGAATTCGAGGAGGCGTAGATATTGGCGACTTCTTGACTAAGAGGATGAAGGAAATTGCTACCAATCCCAATTACGACATGCAACTAGAGGGAGAGAAACTAAGAAAGACATTCCGCTTACTAAATCTTGCTCTAGGTGAAAATGCATTTAAGAAATATCAAAATGGGCGATATATAGGAGCGTTTTCACTTTCGATATTTGAGGTTATTGGTCTTGGTCTTGGTTTTAATATTGACTCGTATAATGAAAACGACAATACGCACTTGGAGCATATACGAGAGGTCTCGGAAAATTTGCTGGATAACCCAGAATTTATTAGGAATAGCGGTTCCGGTGCACGAGCCTCTAGCAGGCTTCCCCACATATTGCCAATGGGAAGAGAGTTGCTATCTATATGAGAGTTCGCTCCATTGATGAGCTTGAGAACAAAGTAGCTTATGAGTATTCGTGGAGGCGAAAGGAACTTACGAATATGAAAAACCTAACCCTCTCGAGCCGATCCCACATAAAATCGACTTTGTTAAAGTCAAGTTTGGCTTTACTTTATTCGCACTGGGAAGGATTTATTAAGAGTATATCGATAGCATATTGCGAGTATTTGAATTCTCAAGGTTTGTGCTATCAAAATCTAAAACGTAACTTCCATGTTTGTTCGCTTATTAACGAATTTCAGGGTCAATATCCTCCGAGAAATTTCAAGTCGTCCTACAGCATAGTTACGAATGAATCTCTGCGACTAAAAGAGAAGCTAAAAATAGATTCTGAAAAATATATCGACACGAAATCTAATTTAAATTCTTCCGTATTGGAGGAGCTGACCCAAAAAATTGGAATAAGCTATGCACCTTATGAGCTGAAGGAAAACTTGATAGACGAAAAGTTTTTAGGGTTAAGAAATCCTATTTCTCATGGAGAGTATAGAAGTATTGCGGAAGAGGATTTCCTCATATTATATGAGGAGATAACGTCATTGATAGATACCTTTAAAAACCAAATATTGAACTCAGCGGTTCAGAAAGACTATTTGGTAAGTGACGATCCAATCGCTTAACAAACAAATTCAGCGGGTGCTCCGCACTGCTGCTTTGAGTGTTACGCGATACTTTAAGTAATGAGTAAATATTCAGGTATAGCAATATTAGCAGTAGAGCTACTGCAAATGGGTAAAGTTACTTGCCCGAAGGAAGCTTGGAAAGAAAGCGCCAAAAAGTTTTATCCTAATAGTAAAGCATCAAGAGAAAAAGGGTGTCCAAAATCAGCATTTCTCGGGCTTTGTGAAGAGGGGAAGGTTAAATGGTGTAAAGCAGGCTCTTATACAAGGTCAATAGATAATAAAAGTTATTCGATACAAGCATTAAGCTTAATTAAAGAAAACCCTCTCCTTAACGAAACTGAACTATGGAATAGTATTTCAAAGAAAAAATACAATCAGCAAATGCATGTCGTTTTGGCACTTTATCGAAAAGGGTATCTTTTTCTCTAAAGATTAGTGATGCAAAAAGGTTGTAACCGCGGGCAGAAAACTGTTGGCTTTTTTCGTTTCTCAAAAAATTATAGCCAACAATTATTTCCGGTTAGAACGGCATTAGACACTATATGATACACTCTGAATTTCTAGAAAATCTTGAACAATGTGATTATGTGAGTCGAGGAACTGAAAGTCCATTTCGTGAATCGGGTGAATGGATAATCGCCTTTATCGGAGGGAGCGGGAGGTTTTAACGGAATTGTGACGCTACTTATACAACCATCGCTGGTTTGGCAAAAAGTCGATGGGTGTCCAGCTTATCCCATGGGCAGTATTTTCAGAAAATATTTTAACTGCAGTCATAGGTGAAAAATGGATTTTATATATCAAGAAAAAAATAAGATGGTGCTTGGCGCTGCTGGTAGGAATACAGCCAATATTGGTAATGATTATTCTTTATCTTATGGAGAGGCTAAGAATTGCAACCAGTTAGTGGCAAAAATTTTAGAAAATCCCGATAACTGTCAAGAGCTAGTTGACCGACTGCCCTTAAAGCATAGAATTTGCATTTTAAGCCAGCTGGCCTCACTAATTGATCCAAGAATAGATACTCTTAATCCGCAAATGACATTGATTCCAGAAGGAAGTTATCAATTGGGGTTGAGCATTGAAAATTTGGAACTAGAAATGCTTGAAATGGAAAAAATCGGTATTGGCAGGTCATGGATAGAAAAAGAAACGCCTAGGTACGTGTCTAGCCTTCAAGAGTTTGCGATCGGGAAATATCCGGTCACCAATATCGAGTATCTTCAATTTCTCAGGGAGAACCCAGATAAAGAAATACCATCAAGTTGGTTTAACGGAACTTTCCCTAAAGCGCTAGGAAATCACCCTGTTTACAGTATCAATAAAAATACTGCTGTCGAATATTGCGACTGGCTGAGTAAAAAAACAGGCAGGAAATTCAGCCTCCCAAGTGAGGAGCAATGGGAAGTTGCTACGGGTAATGATGACTACAAGCAATATATTTGGGGTGATAAATTTAACAAAGAATATTGTAATTCATTAGAATTAGGATTGATGAACACAACGCCAGTTGGATGCTTTATTGAATCACGTTCTTCATATGGCATATATGATTTAGCAGGCAATGTGGAAGAGTGGACAAGCTCGCTTTATGAACCATACCCAGGTGGCAAGTTTCTTGAAGACGGGTTTAGTAAAGTTGACCCTAAACACCCAATAACAAGAGGTGGAGGGTTTAATGGAGCCTTTGATTTGACACGTTGTACGCGAAGACACTCTTTAAGCTCTATTACACCATTAGGCTTTCGTTTGTGCGAGTCATTCAATTAATAAACGCGCAAGCCCAATCCGGGCTTGCGCATTCTTTTTCTAGCCAATCAATCTAACCGTTATAGCACTACCACTGGGTAGCGGCGTTCTATTTGTTGAATCTCGCGGGTGCGGTTGGCTTGTTGGCGCTGAATGGCTTGTAGCTGGTCCGACAAGCCAAGGCGGCGCTGGTTTAGTTGTTGCAGGTTGCGCTCTAGTTCGGCGCGCGTTTCTGGTTTTAGTTCACCAGCTAGGCGGTCGCGGGTGGTGTTGATCGACTTGGCCACCACTTGCAGTTGTTTTTCTATGTCGAAAATTTGCTGCTGGTCTTGGTCTTGCAGGCGGTTAAGGGTGTTGTAGCGCACGCCGTCGCGGTAGGCTCTTTGGTACTCAAGGGCCATGTTGCTCGGGCAGTTGTTGGTCATTGGCAAGCCAGTGCGGCCATTTAGGAAGCCGTTTGCTGGTGTGCAGTAGCGGCCAAGTGCGTCGCTTAAGCCCCTGCGGTAGGCTTGGGTGTCTACCATTAGGCCAAACTGGCCGCAGGTTTGCTGGTATTCGCCTAGCGCACTGTAGCCTTTGCCTGCGTCGCCATCGATTAAACCAAGGGTGTACCAGTCGCCAGTTTTACACTGATTAAACCGATTCAAGCTAAGCTGGCGCTCGTCACGCTCTAGGCGCACAGCGAGTTCCCTATCTTGCTGTTCTACTAACAACTCACGGGTAGCGGTTAGCTGCGCTTGTAGCAGTTCAATGTCGGCAAGTTCGGTTGCCTGGGTAATTTGCTCAAGTAAATCGGTTATTTGCTCTTCGCTTTTGGCCACGGTTAGTTTGGCTTCTAACCAACGGTTGTCGGCTTTGGCCAACGCTAAAGACAGCTCGCTGTCGTACTTGGCAATGTTGTACTGGCGCGAGAAGTCTGGGTTCACTTCGCTGCATTGGCCACTGTAATCGCTGCCTTGGCTGCCTAGTTGGCGTGCTTTGGTGTCGGTGCAAAAACGCACTAGGCCAGAGTCGTAGCCGCGCAGGTATTCACGCGAGTCAATTGGTCGGGCATAACTTCTACAGGTGCTCGCACGCTGGCTTACAGTATCGGCTGGAAGGCCTGCTAACGCGTCGTCAATGCCAATATCAAATGGTGATTCGCAGGCATTTACTGCGTTCACTGCGCTTTTTGCTTGCGTTACGGCGTTTAACCTTGACGGCAAGCGCTCGGTAAGCGTTTGCTGTTCAACTTGAAGGGCTTTTAGTTTTTCTAAAAACAAGCTGGTACTGTCGAAGAACGCTACGTCCGCTTCGGCTTTGGCAATGGCTGCAGGCAAGGCGGCTAGTCGGTTTTCGTCTTTGGTTAGCTCGTTTTGAGCACGCTGTAGTTGTTGCTCGGCTTGGCTGAGTGCAAAGGCTGGCTTGTATTCGCGCAGGAATGCTGGTTCGCGGCTAGCAGGGCACTGGTTGTAATAAGGTTTGCCTTGTTTGCCCCAGCTAGCGCCATTGGCAGGGGTGCAGAACTCGTTTAGGCCTACGGTGTAACCCTGATCATACTGGCCAATATTGGCGGGTATGTCGTGTTTTTCACAGGCGCGAAAGTCGCGTTCGTTGGCCGATTTTAGGCGCCCTAATATGGCACTTTCATAGCCAATGTCGTACCAGCTTGCTGTGGCGCATTCTTCTTCAGACATCGAGGCGCAGCCAGCGAGTAGGCTAGTCAGCAGTAGTAGCGTGATGGTTTTCTTCACAGTCATTCCTTGCAAGTTTTTAATACTGGCCTAAGCATACCAAAGGCTGGCGCAAAGTAGGCTGCAAAATGCAGCCCATGCGCGCTGTTGTTCAGGTTTAAAGGTGATGAGTTTTTAGCCGATATATTAAAAATGTAACTGGATGTAACGGCTAGCGGAGTTCAAAAATTGGATTTACCGCACAATCGTGGGTAGCGAACGTTGTTCAATCAGACTTACTGTTTGGATAGATGAAACCGGTAACATAAAATTGAACACCTCTCTCTTTTTTACTTTTTTGGGCTAATTGTTTATGGCCGATATTATTTTGTCTTTATTTAAACCCTTTGAGCAGCAGTGGCTAGAAAGGTCGCTTGCACCACAGTTTCTGCACCCAAACTTCACTGGCATTTCCGATACCGGTTTGCGCTATGGCCGGGCCGACTACCAATGCGCGTCTCAGCCAGCAGAGCGTACCCTCGTGCTAGAGTGCATGGCGTGGCATCAGTTATCAGACGAACTAGTACAATTAAGTTATCAAAGTGCTTGGCAAGGCGAGAACGGTAGTTTTTGGCAGCGCGCGCAGCGCAGCTCTATTTGGCAATGCTGCAAGAGTAGTTGGCAGTTGCGGTTCCATCAGGCTACGCCGTTATCGGGCACCCATTGCGCATAAACTTGGTCATCTGATTGGCTGAGGGCAAACCCACATTTTTCTAGCAGTTTCTGGCTAGCAATGTTATCGGCACTGGCGCCTGCAACGATTTGTTTAACCGCTGCCTGCTGGGCAAGGGTTTGTACTTGTTTCACTACGGTGGAGGCAATGCCTTGGCCCCAAAACTTGGGCAGTAGCATAAAACCAAGATACCAAGTGTCTGGGGTAGGTTGATGTATCAGCACCAAACCGGCTGGTTGGTGCTGATATTGAATCTCGTGGAAGATGGCTTGTTGTTCATTTAGCCAGTTAAGGGCCGCTTCGGCGTTGGTCACCGGCTGCCAGTGGTCTGGTAAATGTTTGAGCACCTCGGGGATTAACAGCGCTTGGGCGAGCGCTGTTATCTCATTGGCTGGTTTTTCAACAAGCTGCACTAGCATGGCTTAATCTGTCACGCGCGAAATGAAGCGTTTTTCTTCTGGGTCAATTTTCACCTTCTCGCCGTTTACAATGTAATCCGGCACCATAACCGATACACCATTATCTAGAACCGCAGGCTTAGGCTTTTTGACTGCTGTAGAGCCTTTTAACGACGGCATGGTATCGGCGACTACGCAGTCGATGGTGTTCGGTAATTGAATGCTGGCAAGGTGGCCGTCGATCAACATGCCCTGTACTTGCATGCCGTCTTGCAGCCACTCACCAATGCCCGCTAGGCCCGAGTTGGCCAGCTGGTATTGGTCGAAGGTTTCGTTGTCCATAAAGTTCCAGAACTCGCCATCATTGAACAAGGCTTGAATGTCTACGCGCACGAAGTCTACGTCGCCTAGAATGTCGGTGCCTTTGCAGGTGGCCTCAACTTTTTGGCCTTCTGGAATCGAAAAGGCAACAAACTTATATAACGTTGCCGCGCCGCGGGCAGTGGGTGAGCGAACGTCTACTGAGCGAATGGTGCAGTTCTTGCCATCAATCTCTACAATGTGGCCAGGTTTTACTTCAGCAGCCTTAGGCATAGGTGTTCCTTATGAACGAGTTATTTGGCAATGTTTTTACCGGATGCCCCAGCGCAACTCAAGCAGAACAATTTGAAGATTTGCTAAAACTGCCTAATTGCCGCATTGAGCGCATTGTTTCTGCTGGGCAAACTACGCCAAGCAACCAGCCTTACAAGCAATTAGAAGATGAATGGGTGTTGATTTTACAGGGTGAGGCCGAGGTAACGCTGCTAGAACCCAAAGCGGTTTATCGGCTAACCCAAGGCGATCATTTGTTTATTCCAGCCGGGCGCAAGCACTTGGTGACTTACACGCAAGCCGAGCCTGTCACCATTTGGTTGGCCGTGTTTTCAGGCGTGTCCGCCGGTGCTCGCTAGCCAAGCTGGGTCGAAGCCTAATAAGCGCACCGCTGCTTCGTAGCGGTCGTCTATGTTGGTTTCAAATATAATCGTTTCGTCGGCAGCAACGGTTAACCAAGCGTTATCGGCAATCTCTTCTTCAAGCTGGCCAGCGCCCCAGCCCGAATAACCAATAAGTGGCATCACCGGCTCGGGGCCGAACCCGCTTGCTACCGCCGACAGCGCATCACGCGATGCGGTGAGCGACAGCCAATGGTTGTGCAACGAATGCTGCCAATGATCTTGACGCTTGTGCAGTAAAAATACCTGTTCTACCGACACCGGCCCGCCTAGCATCACAGGTTGCTGTTGCAACAAGTGTTGGTTGGGAATTTCTACTTCGTCTAACAACTCTTTTAAGCCAAAGTCGGGTAGGGCACGGTTAACCACCACACCTGTGGCCCCTTCCTCATCATGATTGAGCAAATAAATCACGGCTCGTTCAAACCAGCTATCGGCTAGGGCTGGCATGGCAATAAGAAAGTGATGGCTTAAATCCAGTTGTTCCGACAAAACACGCCTCTGAGTTAGGGTTATTAAATAAGCGTTGCTCTCTATATAAGCGTTGCAATCAAAAATGGCATGCTCGCGAACGCAACGGCGGTTGAAAGCATGACCATAGCGGCCATTTCTTTCGGTTGGCTTTGATACTGCTCGGCCAATAAATAGTTCACCACTGCCGATGCTGTGCTGGCTTGAATAAGTACTACCCCAGCTACTACACCGCTAAGGCCGAGCATTTGGCATACGCCATATGCTACGGTCATACCGCCAAATACACGCAGCATGGCAAAACCTAGTGGTCTCTTTAGTGTAGTCAGCTGAATGCGTGCAAGGCTAATTCCTAACAAAATTAGCATTAATGGGTTAGCAAGGTTGCCTACAAACTGCAGCCAGTTCCCGAGCCAGCCAGGTAGGCCGGTGTTGCTGGCTTTCATTAAAATGGCGAACATGGCCGCCCAAAAGATTGGGTTTTTGAGCATGGGTTTAAAGCTAAGTTTGCCACTAAACCACATTAAACCAAAGGTAAAGTGCAGGGTGGCAATGGTCACGTAATAAGCCACACCAATACTTAACCCCACTTCGCCAAAAGCATATAAACACAGCGGTAGGCCCATGTTGGCATTGTTAGAAAACACCACTCCAGGTACATAGGCGCGCATTGGCGAGCCTGTAAGTTTGCACACAATGGTGGCCAAGAGACCGGTTGCAAATGCCACAATTAAAGCGGCGAATGCCACTTGGCTGAGTACCTTGGTGTCTACATCTACCTGCACCAACGAGGCAATAATTAGGCATGGCGTGCCAATATTGATGACGGCAAAGTTCAGTGCGTCGGTATCTATTTTTCGCTGCCACTTGCCCCATAGCAGACCAATTAATACTGTTAAAACAACTGGAGCGAGTACGCCAGCGAGTTGCGCGACCATATAAACCTCGATAAAAATTGCTGGCGCGAGTTTACCTGCAGAGTGATATGAACGTCGAGTCAATCATTTTGTTTTAGATTGCGTTATCATTGGGCAAACGACTTTCAGGGTTGAACATGACAAAAATACTTCGTTGGTTACCCATTCTGGCCATTTTAGTATTGGCCGCTGGATTATTCGGCTGGCAACAGTTGCAAGCTTATTGGCTTGCTAACCCAAGCTCGCCCATTGCTAACCTAGATGAACGCTTAGTCGACGAACTGGTACTCGACAACGGCCTGCAGGTTTATTTAATTAGCGATGCCAAGGCGAAAAATGCCTATTGGCACTGGCAGGGGCCTGCGTCTCGCGGTGTAGTAGCATTGGCCGAGCGGCCATATCAGAACACTACCATTAAACGCTATGTCACAAGCCTAGGTGGCCAATGGCAAGCGTTTAGTGGCATGGCCGAAACGAACATTAAAGCCAGTGGGCGAGACCCACAAGCATTGCTTGATATGTTAGCAAGCCTAGTGGCCGACCCAGCCAAAGACTATCCAAGTGATTGGCGCGGTGCTGCCATTCGCAATCAGCGTCCGTTTACCAGCGACGCCAAACTAGTGGTGAGCAGTGCGCTGTCATTAGCAGACATGCGTGCCCAGTTGCCAGCGAGTTTAACAACGCTTAGCCCAGCACAGCCAAATGGTGCGGTAGAGCTTGGTTTAACCCGCACGTTGGACTCCCTAGATGTTGCCGCGCGCATGTCTATTCCGGTAACGAATATTGGTAGCCAGCCAATCGAACAAGCGCTCGCAACGCTAGCGGATTATTCGCCGGCCCCAACAAGCTGGCAGGTTGAGCAAAACTGGCTGCATTTTGAATTTGCCAATGCCGACGACTTATCACAAGGTATCGCTTGGTTTTATGCTTTGTCGCAGCAGTGGCCTAACTTTGCTCGCTTCCAAAATGCACTAGGCTGCTACACCAACTTGTCTGACCGCTTGCTGCGCCTTGGCGCTAGTGGTGCTATGCAGTCATGTTTAACGGCCGACCCAGCGCTTAATTTCTCCAGCGACCAAATTGCCATTGCTCTGCGTGGCACCACCAATGAAGACCGTGTAACCCCTGCTTCAACGTTTAGTAATGTGGCTGAGTTAGGGCGCATTTGGCCAGAAAGACCACTGCCGATTGTGGCGCAAACCTTTAGCCGCGACCCTGTGGTGACTAGCACCTTATATCGCCAGCAGTTGTCGTTAGTTCATCAAGACGACGCCTGGGCGCAGTGGCATCGCCAAAGTGAGGCGCCGGTGTCGCAATTGTTTGTTGCTTGGCAGTTGCAAGAAGCCGATCTCGCCAGTGCTCAGTTACTGGCTGCGGCCATTAATGCGCCTGGGTCGGTTAATCAGCAGCTTAGTCAGCGCCATGTGTTGGTGTCGGCTGAGTTGGTCAACGCCCAACTTCAGGTAAGTTTTATTGGCCCGGCGCAAGAAATAGCTGGCGCGGTGAACAGTTGGCTGCTGTGGTTATCTACTATTGATGGGCAGTTCAACCTAGCACAAGCGCAGTTAAGCCAAACACCGGTTAAGTTTTTGCAGCAGCAACCAGCCATTACCGCCGCCAGTGAGTTAACGAGCGATGCCTGGCTTGGCGCACTGCAAACGTGGTTATTTAGCCGCCCGATGCTGGCCATGCACGATGGCCCGCTCGACCAAACCAGTGTAAGTGAAGTGATGCAAGTGTTGCGCCGCCAGCTAGAGGGCGCCGCGCAGCCACAAGGTGGCTTACACTGGCAGTTAAACGAGCCTACTTTCTTGCTCACCGAAGGTGGCGATACTTTCCGCTTGAACTTGCCACGCCAAGACTACAGCGAAGCCGCGCAGCAGCTGATGTTGCAAGCTTGGTTAGAAGATGCCCTGCGTGACTATGGGCTGGCTCAGTCACCGCAGTTGCAAACTCAAGTTGAGCAGTGGCGCGATGTGTTACGCGTGAGCATTGCCGCCGATACCGACCCAGGATTACTGGAGCTACATTGGCGTCGATTCATTAGCCGCTTAGCCGAGCAAGTGAAAGCCATTGAAGGGCAACAGTTTGATGCGTGGCGCATGGGTCTGGCCGAAAGTGTTGCTCGCCTGCCTGAGTCGCCTGTGCTACAAGCGCAATTAGACTGGCAAGCGGTCAGCCGTGGCTATGTGCACCTAGATGAACGCTTGCGCCACAAAACCGCCATTACGCAGATGAGTCAAGACCGCTTTGTGCGTTGGTTAGAAACCCTTGCCGAGTCGGATCGTGCCGCATTGTGGCATCATCAGTACAGTGGCCAGTTTGGCAGCTATAACAAAGCTGAGTTCGCTACGGATCGTCGCGAAATTAATGATCCATTTGTGTTACTTGATTGGGACGCAGAGGCAAAATTATCACCAAGCCTTCTGGTTCGTGACTAACAATGCCACCTAAGCGCTCGGCGTAGCGTGCTGCAATAGCAAGCTGCCAGCCGAGTGCTTCATCATTTTGTTTGGCCAGCGATGCATGGCGCAAGGCGCGCCTCAGTTCGCTCGCCGAAATATTCAACGGCCCACTTATTGTCATTCGCACAACTTCGTTTAAGTCGCTATGTTGGTGGCGAATGACCTGTATTTCTTGCTCGTGGCTAAATGCCAAGGTGGCGTGCACCATGGCTTTCACTAGCTGATCCCCCCAGGCTTTTGGCATGCTGACGGCAATATCGCTATCTGCTAATAACAAGTTAATTGGGTGTTGCTCGGCTGCTGTGGCAAATAAGCGGTCGAGCCATACGTCATCTAGCTCGGGTAATTGCTGCTGGCGCTCTAATTGCGCTACGGCGGCGAGCTCGTCGGCGTACTGGCGTATTTGACTAACGGCTTTGTGACTCATTTGATTCTGTGGGCTAATGGTTCGAATGGCGTCGCTGGCCAGTGTTTGCAAATCGTCGGCTATCCATTCCGAAAGCTCGGCGCGGTTTTGGCTAAAGCGTTCGGCTTTTTCGCGGGTGAGTACGGCGCGTTTTTGCTCGTGCTGCAAGCGTTCAATTTCTAAATGGCTGGTGTGCACCCGTTGGGCATAGTCGGAAATTCGCTCACGAAAGTCGGCGACGGTCTGCATAATCGCCCAAACGCTGGCAATGGTACTCAGCACTAGGGCTACCCAGCTTAATGGTTGCCAGTGCGGCGCCATGAGTGATTCAGGTAGCGGAAGGTCTGGGTAGTTTAACCAGAAGGCCGCCAATAAACAGAGCCAGTTAATCGGCAGCCAGATTGCCAAGCGTTTGGTCATGTGAGCACTCCTTACACAATTACTTGGAGTATAGGAGCACTCTAGCGCTTAACAAAGAAACTGGTCGGTACGCCCGTTTTGCCATGCATTAATGTTGTCGATAATGCCTTGCCAAAGTGTGGTCACAGCTTCGCGTGAGGCCCAGGCTACATGTGGGGTAATGATCACATTGTTGGCATTCGCATGCTGCCAAAGTGGTGCTTCTGCTGGCATAGGCTCTTGGGTTGCTACATCAATACCAGCACCAGCAATGCTTTGCTTGGATAGTGCATCGGCCAGTGCTTGTTCGTCTACCAAGGCACCTCGCGCGGTATTGATAAAGTAAGCACTTGCTTTCATTGCGGCAAAGACTTCAGCGTCAATCATCTTGTGGTTGTCGCTGGTAAGTGGGCAGTGCAGGCTTAATACATCAGCACTGGCAACCGCTTGCCAGAACTCGGTGTAGCCGGGGCGAACTTCGTCGGCATTTTTGCGTTCGGCAAACAGCACTTGCATGCCAAAGGCGCTGGCGCGCTGAGCGGTGGCTTGTCCTAGGTCGCCACGCCCAACAAGGGTAAGGGTTTTGCCGCGCAGGTCGGTCATGGGCGCTAGTTGGCGGCAAAAGAAGGGACCACCGGCCCAGCCTTGCTGGTATTGGTCTGCTAAAAAGGCGGGCTGATTACGCATTAGGTTCAAAATCAGCATCATCGTATGGTCGCTAACGCTGTCGGTGCTGTAACCGGCTACATTGGCACAGTGAATGCCTAGTGCTTGGCAGGCTTCTAGGTCGACATTGTTGTAACCCGTAGCGGTCAGTGCAATCAGTTTAAGGTCTGGCAGCTGCTCTAGTAGCGCTCGGTCGAATACCACTTTGTTGGCAATGGCCACCTGCACACCTTGTAAGTGTTCTACTCGTTGCTCAGGAGTAGTATTGGCATATTCAATGTACTCTCCCAAGCTCGCCGGTAGGCTGGTAGTAAATTCTTGTGGAAAGGTATCGCGATCTAAAAAAGCTATTTTCACGAGTTCGACTCCAATAGTGGGCGCAAATATGGCAGTACCGTATCACGGATAACTGGCTGAGCGTCAGCATTTGGGTGCAGTCCATCCGCTTGCATTAGGTCGGCCTGCAGGGCGACTGCATCGAGCAAAAACGGTAGGTAGGCTACTTGGCGTTGCTCGGCAATGGCTCGGTACAAATCAAAAAACGGCTCGGTATAGGCGGGGCCATAATTTGGCGGTAAGTGAATGCCTACTAAAAGCACTTCGGCGTTGGCAGCTTCGATTAGGTCGATCATCCTATTCAGGTTCTGTTCGAGCTGGTTTAGCGGATAGCCACGCAAACCATCGTTGGCGCCTAGCTCTAAAATCACCACATCTGGTTGCATGCGATCTAGCACGGCAGGCAGGCGCGACAAGCCGCCGCGGGATGTTTCGCCGCTAATCGAAGCATTTAACACTTGGTGATCATCGCCTAGCGCTTCGCCAAGTAGTGGCACCCAGCCGAGTTCTTCATTGGCCAAACCATAACCCGCACTCAAACTATCACCGTATACTAGTACTGTGTCTGCCATACTTGGCAACGAAACCAGTAATATTAGGCTGAGGAAAATCTTTTTCACCATGGTCAACTCCATCATTACAACTTCGGCATTAAAGCACGAAGTACAAAGCGGTCAGGAAACTTTAACAATTTTAAAGGGTATTGACCTTACGATTGAAGCAGGAACTTCGGTTGCCATCATTGGCGCTTCAGGTTCAGGTAAGTCGACGTTACTGGGTATGTTGGCAGGGCTAGATACTCCTAGCCACGGCAGTATTCATTTGGCGGGCGAGGACATTACTAAGCTCGATGAAGAAGGTCGTGCTCGGGTGCGAGCCGAAAAAGTGGGCTTTGTATTTCAAAACTTCCAGTTGTTATCAAGTTTGACGGCACTAGAAAATGTGATGCTGCCACTGGAAGTAAAAAAGTCGACCTCGGCGGCAAACGATGCCAAAAGTTTGCTAGAGCGAGTAGGGCTAGGCGCGCGCATGGACCACTACCCAGTGCAGTTGTCTGGCGGTGAGCAGCAACGTGTGGCAGTGGCACGAGCGTTTGCCTCGAATGCGCCGATTTTGTTTGCCGACGAGCCAACAGGCAATCTTGACCGCAAAACTGGCGAGAAGGTAGCAGACTTGTTGTTTGAGTTAAATGCCGAGCGCCAAACAACGCTGATTTTAGTCACCCACGACCCTAAGCTAGCCGAGCGCTGTCAGCGGCAACTAGAAATGATTGATGGTGTGTTGCACGAGGTGAAGGCATGATTTGGCGAATGCTTTGGCGTCAACGCAAAGCCGCTGAATTATGGATTTTAATCAGCGCTTTGTTTTTGGCGGTTACCACGGTCACCGCAATTGGCTTATTTGCCGAACGAATTCAAGCCACCATTCTTAGTGAAGCCGGTACCCTGATCGCTTCCGATCGATTAGTGGCCAGTGATGGCCCACTTCCCGATTGGTTAATGGAAGCAACCGAACCCTTTGAGCGTGCTGAAATCATCAGCTTTCAAGCAACTGTGTTTGCTCAAGGGCGTATTCAGCTAACGGCGATGAAAGCTGTATCCGACAGCTACCCACTGAAAGGCACACTAGAAGTGTCTGACCGCCCGTTTGGCAACGCCGAAGTGGTACTCAGTGGCCCAGCACCGGGGAAAATTTGGTTAGCGTCACGAGTGATGGCCGCGCTTGAAGTTACACCAGGTGATATGGTGCAGGTGGGGCGAACTGAATTAGAAGTGGAAAAAGCCCTGTTGAAGGAGCCCGACAGCGCTGGGGCAGCGTTTGGGGTAAACCCTCGTGCCATGATGAATATCGCCGATGTGCCAAGCACCCAAGCGGTGCAGCCAGGATCGCGTGTAGACTACGACTTGCTGCTCGCCGGTAATACGGCCGAACTAGACAAATTAGAGCCGCTAGTGGAGGAAGCTGAAGGACTAAGATGGCGAGACCCTGCAGATAGTTCCGCTGAAGTAGGCGATGCGCTTGGGCGCGCGACCTCTTTCTTGCTGCTTGCCGGCAGTTTAGCGGTGATGCTGGCAGGCTCGGCGCTAGCAGTGGCTTCGAATCGTTTTGGTAGCCGCCAAGCCAGCACGGTTGCCTTGCTAAAAACATTGGGCATGTCACCTAAAGCCGTAGTGAACCTGTATGTGTTGCAATTCGTTTTGCTTGCCACCTTGGTAACAGCCATTGGCGTGGGCGTGGGCATTGCGCTACATGGTGTGCTGATTGAGTTATTACGAGGTTACTTTCCGCAAGACATCGAGTTTGCAGGCATGCGCGCCATCTGGCTTGGCATCGCCACCGGCGCGCTCAGCTTATTAGGCTTCGCCCTGCCACCTATTTGGTCGCTGCGCAATGTGGCGCCAATGCAGGTATTGCGCGAGCAGGGTTTAGGGCGCTCTAGTCGCCGCTGGCATCTTGTTTGGGGTGTTGGCGTCATGCTATTGCTGATTTGGCTGTACTCATCGGACTGGCTAATCGCTGCTATTGTACTCTTAGGGGTGGCAATCATTGCACTAGGCGCTTTGGTGCTGGGTTATGGCTTAATGGCGATTGCTCGCCGACTGGCCAGTGGTGCAAGCCAGACCATTCGTTTAGGGGTGGCCACGTTATATCGCCACAGGCATATCAATGCTGCTCAGTTAATGGTTTTTTCGGTCGCCATTATGTTGCTGTTTGTAATGACACTGGTGCGCACCGACTTGCTCAATACTTGGCAAGAACAGTTACCGGAAGATGCGCCAAACCAGTTTGTTTACAACCTGTTTGAGGAAGACTTGCCAGTATTTGAGCAATGGCAGCAAAACAACGGCATTGAACCACAACCCATGTACCCAATTACCCGCGGACGCGTGGTAGCGGTTGGCAGTGAAGACATTGCCGCAAGGTTAGGCAGTGATGCCTTTGAGGGTGAGTATCGCCGCGAAATTAACTTCACTTGGGCACCTGAACCAGGTACCGACAATGAAATCGTTGCCGGTGAATGGTGGCAGCCAGATGATGACCGTTTACTGGTGTCGATTGAGCAAGAGTGGGCCGAGGGCATTGGCTTGAGTGTTGGCGAGCAGATTACCGTGCGTATCGGTGGCCTTGAAGAGACCGCCATAGTTAGCAGTTTGCGCACCGTTGAATGGGACTCGCTCAACCCGAACTTCTACTTTATTTACAACAAACCGTTGTTAGATGGTGCCGGTGCAACTTGGCTAACAAGCTTTTATTTACCGAATGGCAATCAAACGGCATTGGCGGAGTTAGTAGGTCAGATCCCTACGCTGTCGCTAATTGAAGTGGATGCGATTATTCAACAGGTGCAAGACATTGTTAGCCGTGTTACGCGGGCAGTGGAGTTTGTGCTGGCGCTGGTATTGATTGCGGGGTTGATTGTGCTTACCGCTAGTGTGGTGGCTACCATAGATTTGCGCTTGCGTGAAGGCGCGTTATTGCGTGCCTTGGGCGCACCACAAAAATTGGTGAAGGGCATGCTGCTCACTGAGTTTGTAGCACTTGGCGCCCTTGCTGGGTTGTTGGCAGCTATGGGTGCCGAGGCGACCGTTGCGGTGTTGCAAACTCAAGTCTTCCAGTTGAGTTTGAGCTGGCATCCGTGGCTTTGGCTGGTAGGACCAATACTAGGTGGTTTGATAATTGGTTTTGTTGGTAGCTGGTCAACGCGCAATGTTGTAAAAGTTCCACCACTTTGGGTGTTGAGAAATCAATAAAGATCCCCATAATAGAGTACCTGAGTTAAACACTGGGTTATCTACCCGTAAATACTAAAGAGGCCAACCCTGTGGCGCTATGCTGTGGGCAACAGAGCGGTGCTGCAGGTTGAGCTGAATAAAACACAATGGAGCATTGTAAATGAGCGTATTAGTAGGCAAAAAAGCCCCTGATTTCGAAGCTGCTGCGGTTCTTGCCGACGGTCAAATCGTAGAGAACTTTAAGCTATCTGAAGAGATCAAAGGCAAATACGGCCTAGTGTTTTTCTACCCACTAGACTTCACTTTCGTATGCCCGTCTGAGCTGATCGCTCTAGACCACCGCACAGCTAAGTTCAAAGAGCTTGGCGTAGAAGTGATTGGTGTTTCGATCGATTCACAGTTCAGCCACAACGCATGGCGTAACACTAAAGTTGAAGATGGTGGCATTGGTCAAGTTGGTTACACGCTAGTCGCCGACGTTAAGCACGAAATCTGCCAAGCTTACGACGTTGAGTCTGAAGGCGGCGTGGCATTCCGTGGTGCTTTCTTGATCGACAAAGAAGGTGTTGTACGTGCACAAAATATCAACGACCTACCACTAGGCCGTAACATTGATGAGCTAGTACGTTTGGTGGAAGCGCTACAATTCCACGAAGAGCACGGCGAAGTTTGCCCAGCTGGCTGGAACAAAGGCGATAAAGGTATGAAAGACACGCCAGAAGGTGTTGCTTCTTACCTATCTGAGAATGCTGAAGCGCTATAATCTGCGTTTTTTTAGCAAAGAAGCCGAGTCATTGAACTCGGCTTTTTTTATGCCTAATCGTCGTCTAATCTTCACCCATGATTTGGCTGAGGATTCTCCGTGCAGGGAATAGAATCAAAAATAGTTTGGCGTGCTGTCGGGGCTGCTGTATCGATGGCCTTAATTTTGTGTGTGACAAGTATTGGGCTGGTTTTACATGCTGCAAACTTGGCAGCGCAAGCCCGAGTTGATACGGCCATCCAGCAGGTGAACGATATTGCCATTCAATGGATTTCTACACGCGAACGGTTAAAACTAATCGACCCTCAAGCCTGCGACCCACAAACCTTGGTCAGTATTCGCCAAGAAACCTTGCTTAATCCCTATTTACTAGAAGTGGTTCTGCTAAATGAACAGGGCATGTATTGTTCAAGTATTCAAGGCCTACTCGACCCCGCATTGCCTATTCCGCAAGCGGAATATTATGACTCCGACACCGGCGCGCGCATTAATTCAAGTGCAGCGGTGCCCTCGCTACCCACGTTTAAGACCTGGATGACCAATTTTGATAGTTTTGCCGGCTACCTAGATTTGCGCTCAGTTGTGGCAATCGATGAACAAACTGAGCTGTATCATGTAGATGAAAACGGCGCTTTTCTCGCTTATGCCGGTGGTAAGCGGGGCTTAGTGAATAAATTTGGCACACTGGGAACAGGGGTGCGAACTCAGTGCTTATCCATTCGTTATTGCATTACTGCTAAAGCTGACTTTGCAACATCCGTTCGCCTGTACTGGTGGCTGTTTGCCGTGTATTTCTCGGCAATGATTGTTGTGGTTGCTGGTGTCTACATGGCTGCTCTAAATCTTTGGCGAAACTACTTTTCACCGGTTTCACGAGTGTTGCGCGGCATGCAGAACCGGCAAGGGTTATACAATGTGTATCAACCAATTATTGAACTTGGCACCGGCGAGGTAATCGGCTGTGAGGTGTTAAGTCGTTTTGAAGATGAGTTCGGTCGTCTGCGCCCAGATGAGTTTATTCCATTAATACCCCAGCAAAAAACCTGGCTATTTACCGAGCACGTAATGCAACGTGCTTTTGATGACCTAGCCGGGGTTGCTTGCCCGTCCATTTCTATCAATGTCTACCCACACGACTTGGAAGACTTGCAAAAACTGCAATCGAGCAGGGGGTTGAAAAATGCCAAGCACACACCGTTTAAGCTGTGTTTGGAAGTGCTAGAAACTGAAATTCGCAATATGAATGCTTTGGTACACTCAACAAAGTGGCTTAGAAGCCAAGGTTTTAGTATCAGTATCGATGACTTCGGCACTGGCTATTCCAATTTGCAAAGCTTAAATCAGCTGGCTTTTGATTACCTTAAAGTCGACCGCAGTTTCACTACTGAAATTGAGTCAGCTGCTATCAAGTCGTCGATGTGGCCAAACTTAGTGGCGCTAGCCGAAGCTTTAAAGGTAGTGATTATTGCCGAAGGGGTGGAAAACCAATCGCAGTCGCGAATTCTTAATCATTTAGGGGTGCGCTACTGCCAAGGCTACTTTTTTGCTGCACCAATGAAAGCTGACGCATTTAAAGCGTTTTTGCTTGATCCGCATCTCTGCCAATCGTGAGTCAGTATTGCTAGCATAGCGCCTTGAATGGGAGGTGATATGTTGGATCAAGCAGTATTTGAGCAGTTGGCAGCGAATAAAAGGCGTATTGTGCTGGCCTGCAGTGGTGGGGTGGATAGCATGGTGTTGTTGCATATGCTGCGCCAAACAGCGGTGCGACAAAAACTGCTGGTCGTACATATCAATCACCAATTGCAACCACAGGCTAGCGACTGGGTTGAGTTTGTGCGCCAGCAATGTGGTGATCTGCCAAACAAAACCATTACCGTTACGGTGCACGACCTAGGTCAGGGGCTCGAGGCCAGTGCTCGCCAAGCGCGCTATCAAGCGTTTGAACAATTGCTTGGCAAAGATGATGTGCTGCTCACTGCCCATCATATTGATGATCAAGTCGAAACCCTATTTTTGCGAATGTTGCGTGGAAGCTCTCTAGCCGGGTTGTCGGGTATGCAAACATGGCGGCAATGTGGGCGTGGCATGCTCTATCGGCCGTTGTTGTCAGTAACGCGCGAGACCATTGTGGCTTATGCGCAGCAGTATGATATTCAATGGATCGAAGACCCAAGCAATGTAGATACCCAGTACGATCGCAATTTTTTACGCCAGCAGGTGCTGCCACTCATTCAACAGCGCTGGCCGCAATATCAGCAGACCATCGAGCGCGCGCGCCAACATATTGCAGTGGCCAGTGAAACACAGCGTGAGGCTTGGCAAACTGAACTCGAGCACAGGTTAACCGCACAGGGTGCCTTAAAAGTAGTGAACTTTGATGCGCTGGCGCAGGCAGATCAGCTAGGCCTCCTGGCTTGCTGGTTAGAGTTCCATGACCAGCTGGTGCCAAGCCAACAGTATTTAATGACGCTGATTGAACAACTGATCGACGCTGGCGCCGATCGGCAGCCAAAAATGCGCTTGGGGAATCGCGATATTCGCCGCTTTGGCTCGGCCATCTTTTTATTGCCCGAGTTAAACGACGCTCAGTGGCCTCAGGTTGCCCTAACACCAGAGCAGCCGCTAGTGGTCGAAAAGTTAGGCACCTTAACCCTACAACCGGCACAAGCTGATGGCTTTCGGCCTGTGTTGTCGGTTAACCGCTTAATGGTGCAAACACGACAAGGCGGCGAGCGCATAACCCCACCGCGCCGTGGTGGGTCACGCGATGTAAAACGGTTGTTGCAGGAGTACCGCGAGGCGCCCTGGTGGCGCGAAAGACTGCCAATGTTGTATGTCGATGGCGAGCTGGCAGCGGTAGCAGATTTAGCGATTGATGAGCAATTTGCAGCCAAAACTGGGGAAATGGGCTATCTTGTTCAATGGCAACGCCCTGGAGAGGTTGAGCTGCTGTAATCGAAACGCAACAAATAATCTATTTGTCTGCATTGAGCTGGGCGCATTGTTTCGCTATCATATGCGCCCGTCTTGAGTAACCCTCTCCTTTGGTTATCCGACACAACTAATTTGACTCAAATCTCCGCTGGCAGAACCTGTCATTGGCGGGGTTTTTATTATTTGAATTTAAGGTGATCTATGACTCGTTTCGTCTTCGTGACTGGTGGTGTTGTTTCGTCGTTGGGCAAGGGCATTGCCTCAGCATCATTGGCAGCGATCCTAGAAGCTCGTGGTATTAATGTCACGATGATGAAGCTTGACCCGTACATCAACGTTGACCCGGGTACTATGAGCCCGTTTCAACACGGTGAAGTATTCGTAACCGAAGACGGCGCTGAAACCGACCTCGACTTGGGTCACTACGAGCGTTTCATTCGCACCAAGATGTCACAGCGCAATAACTTCACGACTGGCCGTGTATACCAAGATGTATTACGTAAAGAGCGCCGTGGCGACTACCTAGGTGGCACTGTACAGGTAATTCCACACATTACCGATGAGATCAAGCGCCGTGTCATTGATGGTGCTGGTGATGCAGAAGTGGCGATTGTTGAAGTGGGTGGCACAGTTGGTGATATTGAGTCATTGCCATTCTTAGAAGCCATTCGCCAGTTACGTGTTGAGCTGGGTTCTAACCGTGCGTTGTCGATTCACCTAACGCTGGTGCCATATATCGCCACAGCCGGCGAAACGAAAACTAAGCCGACGCAGCACTCAGTTAAAGAAATGCGTACCATTGGTTTGCAGCCAGATATTTTGCTGTGTCGCTCTGAGCACAAGATTGAAAAATCTTCGTTGCGCAAAATTGCCTTGTTCACCAATGTTGAAGAGCGTGCGGTGATTCCGTTGGAAGATGCCGACACCATTTACAGCATTCCAGCAAGCCTAAATGCCCGTGGCTTGGACTCACTTATTGTTGAGAAGTTCGGCTTGCAATGTGGTGAAGCTGATTTGTCTGAGTGGAACGACGTAGCAGACCGTAAACTAAACCCAGAAAAAGAAGTGACCATTGCCATGGTTGGCAAGTACATGGAACTTCTTGATGCCTATAAGTCGTTGATTGAATCAATTGACCACGCTGGTATTCGCTCACGCACAAAAGTGAAAATTGAATACATAGATTCTGAGCGCGTTGAAAAAGAAGGCGTTGAGATTCTTAAGAATGCTTCAGCTATTCTTGTTCCAGGTGGCTTTGGACACCGTGGGGTAGAGGGCAAGATTTTGGCTGCCCAGTACGCCCGTGAAAACAAGGTGCCTTACTTGGGTATTTGTTTGGGTATGCAGGTTGCTGTGATTGAGTTTGCCCGCAACGTCGCTGGCCTTGAAGGCGCTAACTCTACAGAGTTCGACAAACAATCTCGCCACCCTGTTGTAGGCTTGATCACCGAGTGGATTACTGCCGATGGCTCTAAAGTAGAGCGTGATGAAGCTTCTGATTTGGGCGGTACAATGCGCCTTGGTGCGCAAGACTGTGTGCTAACGCCGGGCTCAAAATCGGCTGAAGCTTATGGTGCCGAGCGCATTTCTGAGCGTCATCGCCACCGTTTTGAAGTCAACAACAACTATGTTCAGCAGCTTGAAGATGCCGGCTTGGTCATCGCAGGTAAATCGGCTGATGGCACCCTAGTTGAGATGGTAGAAGTAGCAGATCACCCTTGGTACGTGGCTTGTCAGTTCCACCCAGAGTTCACCTCGACGCCACGCGATGGTCATGGTTTGTTCTCGGGCTTTATTGCCGCAGCTTTGGCTCAGCAGAGCAAGTAAACTTAACGGCACAAAAAAACGCTGGGCTTAAACCCCCAGCGTTTTTTTTGGCCTTGAAAAAATCATCTCATACTTGTGATATTTGATCATTTAGATTTGATCAATCTGTCTCTAACAACTCTACTTATTGCTCAGTATGGTTGCCCTTTATCGCTTTGCCTTTACTAGGAGGTCGAATGGCCGAATCCACCATGGGTGATTTTCTTCGCCGCTTAACGCACTTGGCAATTCCGATCAGCATTCAGATGGTGCTGTTCAACTTGTTATCGTTAACCGACGTGCTGATGTTGGGAGTATATGGCGAACAGCAGGTGGCTGCAGCTGGGCTTGCCTCGCGCGTTATTTTTGTCACGGTAATCGTATTAGTTGGTGTGAATGCGGGAGCTTCCATCTTGGGGGCACAGTATTTCGGCGCGCAAAACTATTCTGGGCTTCGCCGAGCTTATGCCATGGCCATGGCGATCGGCTTTGCAATTATGCTGCCTATTGCAGTGCTGTTTTTGGTGTTTCCTAACTTTTTAACTCAGTTGGCATCGAGCGATGAGGTTATGCTGGGTTATTCCGGCGACTATTTGCGTATTGTTGGCCCAACAGTGCTGATATCTGCCGTGGTGATTACGCTTGAAAATGCCATGCGCACCATTCATAAAACAGCCGCGCCAACCTGGATCAGCGCCGGGGCAATCGTAACCAATATTCTTTTCAACTGGTTGCTTATTTTTGGGGTAGGTCCGTTCCCCGAGATGCAAATAGTTGGGGCTGCATGGGCCACCCTCTTTGGGAGAATTGTTCACCTAGGCCTAGCACTATATTTTGCTTATAAGGTTTACCCGGTACTAGCGATTAAAAAGCCGGATTTCGCTGTGTTGAAAGACCGGCTGGCGCTGAAAAAGTTTGCCAAGTTATCTACGCCACTTATTGTTAATGAAGCGCTTTGGGTAGGAGGCATCTTCGCATATAACATTATTTATGGACGCATGGGTACTGAGGAACTTGCTGTGGTGAACATGTTGGCACCGTTTGAAGGGGTGCTTCTGAGCTTCTTCATAGGAGCCGCCATAGCAGCCTCAATTATGGTCGGCAATGACTTGGGCGCCAACAACTTCGAAGGGGCTAGGCTCAACGCCAAGCGTTTGTTGCTGGTATTTCCAGCGCTGGGCGCTCTGGTTGGCTTGCTGTTGATTGCCTGCATGCCGTTGCTCGAATTGTTCTACTCAGGTGTCTCCGAGAGCACTATGGCGCTGGCCAAGTCGCTGCTGATTATGATGGGCCTGATTATGTGGAGCAAGGTTTGGAATATGTGCTGTATGCTTGGGGTGTTGCGCGCCGGTGGCGATAACAACTTTGTGCTCTACGCCGAGGTCATCACCATGTGGTTTGTTGGGGTGCCACTGGCTGCGTTGATGGCATTTGTTTGGCAGTTCAGCTTGCCGATTGTCTTTCTGGCAACCTTTGTTGAAGAGTTACTGAAGGGCATTGCGGCATTTTGGCGTTATCGTGGTGAAAAATGGCTGGCGAACCTCGTCGAAGACGACACGCCTAGTAATAGGGCCGAATCAAGCTCTGAAACATTTCTAGGTTAAGTGGCTTGGTAGCACATTGATTTATGCCGATGCTCAATAACCCGTCGAAGTCATGTGGGGTGATATTGGCACTCACGGCGACGATGGGTAGTTCATTAGGTGAGAAGTGCTGGCGTATGATTTTGCTAGCGCTCACACCGTCCATAACAGGCATCATTAAGTCCATTAGCACTAAATCAACCTTATGCTTTTTGACAAACTCAGTGGCGAGTTGACCGTTTTCCACGACATACATGGTATGCCCTAATATTTCTGCCATACGTTTAAAGATTATCGAATTAACGTTGTTATCCTCGGCTAGCAAGATAGTGAGCTGTTTGTCAGTGTCGAGCTCTAGTTCAAGTGAGTTTGCTGGGCTGGCGGGAACAGATATCTGAAAGCAGCTGCCATTTGGTTGGTTTGGCTGGTATTCAATGCTGCCATGCATTTGCTCAATCGATGCTTTGGCTAGTGGCAAGCCAAGCCCTATCCCTGTATTGGTGCGAGTCCACTCACGCTCTATGCGATGCAAGGGTTCAAACAGGTGTTGAAGTGCATCATTGTCGATGCCGCTACCTGTATCACAAATACAAATTTGTAGATTGTCCTCGGTAAACTCGGCGCGCAGACTGATGTAGCCTTGCACGGTGAACTTCAGAGCATTGGAGGTTAGTATCCTGAGCACTTGTGCAATACGTTGCCAATCTAGCTCTAATGACAGATCTTTCGGAAGCTTGTTTTGATCAATGATTTCGAGCTGTTGCTCCCTGGTCATATTGATCAGCGTGGTGATTTGCTGTTGCACCCAGTTATGTGCGTTGTTAACTGACAGCTGAAGAGATGCTGCTTCGTCACTTAGCAAGTTGAACTCAATTATATCCTCGAAGGTATACACTAATCGGTCGATAGCCGTTTGCATCATTAAGTGCGAATCAAGGTTTTCGCGTGTTGCTTGTGACTCGATACAAAGTGAGTTAAGACCCATTACCGCATTCAGTGGCGTGCGAATTTCGTGGGTAATGTTGTTGATGAAGTTGGTTTTCACTTGCGAGGCTTGCTGCGCTTGGAAGATTGCTTCCTGCAGTTCCACTTCCGCGGCGCGCAGCTTGGCGTTTTCTTCCTCTAAACGGCGGTTGTACTCATAGATTTCGTTGTTCGTTAGAACAAGGTGTTCTGCACTCGCACGCGCGGTAAACGGCCACATTAGTAGTTTTCGTAACGCATTGAGTGGACCGCCTGTTTTTGGACAGCGAAAGCGGTACTCACAACCATTTGGTACAAGCGACATGGTGACATCAATAGGGGGCAAACCATAGAGTTTCGGCCAGCCCTTCACAACACCCAAAGAAGTTAGAAAGAAGGCTTCTATAGGCTCGGCATCATCTATTAAGTGCAGGCGAATAACAAAGTTGAGCTGATGGTCATGTGAGCACTCAGTGTACACACAAGAGGTGAGTGACTTGTTAAGCTTGGACTTGTCTTGGTTGTGATACCACAGGTAGAACTCGGGCAATGTGTACAGTGTTCGCGCGATTACGCCAAGCATTTGCACCACAGGGGTTTCAAATATGCCGAGGCCAATATCAATAAAGTCCTGGCGAGTGTAGTTGCCATGCTGCTCGATATTGCGAAAAATCTGGCTGAATTCGGCCCAGGTGATGCGCTCTTTAGGGTCTTTGAGGGTGGCTAGCGACAGCTGAGTGTCACGCACAACTACGCCATGGTCTACGCCATTTTTAGTAAGCGAATCAAAAATTGTTGCTAAAACTTTGCACGAAACTGCTTTTTCCATGATTGCCCCGCCGTTAGTATGTACAGCGTAGAACGAAATAAAAAAAAAGGCATAGTATGAAACATATACTTACCGGGGCAGTTTTATTGTTGGCAGGGTGTGCAACCATGCCTGAGCTTCCTGAGCAGCAGCCGTTTGAACTAAGCGTAGAGGCGCCATTAGCCGAACTAACAGGTGTGCTCTATACGCGTGAAAGTGATGAGACACAACGCAAGCTTCTAGCGCTCGTTGAGGTGTATACCACGATTAATGAAGCCTTAGTGCGCTGTGATTTTGCCAGTGCGACGCTGTCAGTCGACTCGATTGGCCCAGATGCTTATCAAGTTAACTATCAATGTGAGCAAGCGGTCAGCATTGAGCCCACGGCTGAGGTTGCCGAACTAGCCTCTACCTGTACTTTGCCAAGCGAAGCGCAGCCAATACTCACTGAATGGCGAGGGCGAAAGCTACCTCTAATGGCTTATCAGGGTGGCTTTTCTGTTTCTTCAGTGCCACCTATGTCACCTGAGTTGGCACAAAACTGGGCGGAGCAAACCATCTTGGCGAATGCTTTGGCAGAAGGGTATGAATGCAAAGCCTTGGTCATCGACCCAGTATCACCTGAGTGCGCTCACTATGGCTTTGCTGTTCGTTGCAGCAACTAGTTGGTTAGGCGGCAAGTTTAGCGAGCAAGGTGAGCGTGGCTCGCTCAAAGTCCCCATCGTCCATGCCTTTTGCTAGACGGTCGAGTTTGCCGGCTAGCTTCAACAACTGTTCTACCTTGCTAGTGCTGTGGCGCGCTGCTGCGCGCTCAAAGTGTTTGGCGCGCGCAAAGTGCGGGCGCATGTAAGGGGGTAGGGCATTATTACCCTTGCTTGAGATCATTAATAGCGTGCGCAAGTCGTTGGCAATCGCCCAGCTTAATAATGGCTCGGCAACGCCCTCAGTAATCAGGTCACGTTGTATTTTAACAGCAGCATCTAAGTTGCCTTGCAGGGCAGCGTCGAGCAAGTCTTGCGGTTTATAGCGGCTAGAGTTGGCAACTAACTCCATTAGTTGTTCGCCGGTTAGTTGGCCTGGCTCGCATAACAGTTTGAGCTTTTCTAACTCTTGCATGGCTGCCAGTAGGTTGCCCTCGGTGCGCTCGGCTAATAGCGACAATGCACTTTGATCGAGCTGAAAGCCTGCTGCCGAGGCTCTGCTGGCTAACCAGTTGGGAAACTTAGCTTTATCCATTGGCCAAATTTGCATGAGTACACCGGGCAACGCCTGCAGCCATTTGGCTGAGGTTTGTTTTTTATTCATTGCTGGTGTGCGAATCGATATGGCGAGCGTGTTATCTGCCAGCGGTAGTATGCGAGCCAGCTGTTTTTTATCTTCTTCACTTGGTAGCTGAGCAAAGCGGATATCAAGCAGTTTAAGGCTTGCAAATAACGACATGCCACCGGCTTCTTGTAGCACGTCGTCCCATACGGGCTGGTTCTTTTCTATTTGAAAACTAAAGCGTTCGGCGCCTTGAGTACGCCAATGGCTAGCAAACTGATCGGCAGATTCATTGACCAATAATGGCTCGTCACCAGCAATCCAGCAAATTGTGCCAAGGTTTTGCCCCAGTTGTTCAGGCTTGATGATGTTCATAGGCTTGAATTTCCTCACCAATCTGGCGACCGAGTTGCTCTAATAATTGCTGACGTAGTTGCTGGACTTGGCTGTCGGATTGATAGCCGCCAAAGCCTTGTGCTGGTAGCTCGCCACTAAGTACCGATTTGCTGCTACGCAGGGCGAACTGACCGGCTGGCCGGTGCGCCCATATCACCGTAATCGTTAAACGGTTGCCAAACGTTAAACTCTCTACTTTGCGCAGGGTGAGTTGGGCTTCAGAGTTTGCCTGGGCCTGCACACCTGCCTGCGCTAAACCGCGGCGCAGGGCGGGGTCGTCTGCTAGCGAGAGTTGCGAGGTAACACGAATACCCAAAGGCTCAGGCGTGCTGGTTAGTGCACAGCCCGAAAGCCATACACTAAACAGCAGAGCAGCTAGCAGGCTCGCGGCCTGCTTTCTGCTGGCTAACTGCACTTTACCCAACAACAATGTTTACCAACTTGTTTGGTACAACAATGACTTTACGAACGGTTTTGTCTTCCATAAAGCGTTGCACATTTTCATCGGCTTTGGCAGCGGCTTCGACCGAGTCTTTATCGGCATCAGCTGCGACTTCAATGCGCGCACGCACCTTGCCGTTCACTTGCACGACGTAAGTGATGCTGTCACGCGTTAGTGCTGATTCATCCACTTGTGGCCAGCCAGCGTCGATGACATCGCCTTCGTTGCCCATCGCATTCCACAATACGTGTGTGATATGTGGCGCCACCGGTGCAAGCAGTAGGATTGACGTATTCAAGGCTTCGCCAACCACTGAGCGCTCAGCTTCAGAGTTTGGCTTGGCTTTCAACGTCGCGTTCATCAGTTCCATGATCGCAGCAATAGCAGTGTTGTAGCTGTAGCGGCGGTCGTAGTCGTCGGTTACCTTGCCAATGGTTTCGTGTACCTTGCGGCGCAAGTTTTTGTATTCATCACGCACGCCTTCAACCGATAACGCAGGCGTTGGGCCTTCCTCAGTGAAGCTGCTCACAGCACGCCACAAACGCTGTAGGAACTTATGGGCACCCGCAACACCGTCGTTGCGCCACTCTAGTTCTTGCTGTGGTGGCGCAGCAAACATCGCGTACAAGCGCGCTGTGTCAGCACCGTATTCTTCGATAAAGGCTTGTGGGTCAACGCCGTTGTTTTTCGACTTCGACATTTTCTCCATGCCACCTAGTACAACGGCATCGCCAGTTACTTTTTCCGTTGCGCCGATGACTTTGCCTTTGTCGTCTTTTTCGACGTTCACTTCTTCAGGCGACAAGTAAATCTTGTTACCACCTTCGCCAAGCTTGTAGAAGGTTTCGGCCAATACCATACCTTGCGTTAACAAGCGTTTTGCTGGCTCGTTGCTTTCTACCAAGCCCGCGTCACGCAATAGCTTGTGGAAGAAGCGGAAGTACAACAAGTGCATGGTTGCGTGTTCAACACCACCAATGTACTGGTCAACTGGTAGCCAGTAGTTCGCTTCATTGGTGTCTAGCATGCCTTCGCTGTAGTTTGGCGAGCAGTAACGCGCGTAGTACCAGCTTGATTCCATAAAGGTATCAAAGGTATCAATTTCACGCTTGGCCGGCTGACCGTCGTAAGTGGTGTCTTCAAACTCAGGGTTGCCAATGAGCGGCGAAGTAGCACCGTCCATGACCACGTCTGTTGGTAGGCGAACTGGGAACTCTTTCGCTGGTACCTGAGTGCCATCTTCTAGGTTCACCATAGGAATTGGTGCCCCCCAGTAACGCTGACGGCTCACACCCCAGTCACGTAGACGGTAGTTAACAGTTTTTTCACCTTTGCCTAGGCTTTCTAGCTTGGCAGCGATTGCATCAAAAGCGTCAGCAGAGCTTAGGCCATCGAATTCGCCCGAGTTCACTAGTACACCTTTTTCAACAAAGGCTTCTTCGTCTAGTTTTAGTTCTGCTGCAGAACCTTCAGCTGGCGCGATCACTTGTTTGATTTCGATGCCGTACTTAGTAGCAAACTCGTAGTCACGCTGATCGTGTGCTGGTACCGCCATTACAGCGCCGCTGCCGTAATCCATTAAAACAAAGTTCGCTACCCATACAGGTACTTGCTTGCCAGTGATTGGATGCGTGGCAAACAAGCCAGTTGCCATGCCTTTCTTTTCCATCGTGGCTAATTCGGCTTCCGATGTGGTGCTCTTAGTACACTCTTCGATAAAGCTAGCTAGCTCGGCATTGTCTTTGGCTGCTAGTTTGGCCAATGGGTGACCAGCTGCTACCGCAACATAAGTCACGCCCATTAGCGTGTCTGGACGTGTGGTGTACACCTCTAAAGAGTCGCTGACTTGCGTTGCCGCCCCTTCAAGGCCAAAGTGTAAGTTCACACCTTCAGAGCGACCAATCCAGTTTTTCTGCATGGTGCGAACGTGCTCAGGCCATCCTTCAAGGTTGTCTAGCTCGTTGATTAGCTCTTCAGCGTATTCAGTGATACGAATGAACCACTGATCAATTTCTTTTTGCACAACTGGTGTGTCACAACGCCAGCAGCAGCCATCGTGTACCTGTTCACGTGCCAATACGGTTTCATCGTGTGGGCACCAGTTCACTGCTGAGGTCTTTTTGTACGCTAGGCCTTTTTCCACCAAGGTGGTAAAAAACCATTGCTCCCAACGGTAGTATTCTGGATCGCAGGTACGCAGTTCGCGATCCCAATCGAAGGCAAAACCAAGCGATTTAATTTGGCCTTTCATGTAAGCGATGTTTTCGTCCGTCCACTTCGCTGGTGCGACGCCGTGTTTGATTGCCGCATTTTCTGCTGGCAAACCGAAGGCGTCCCAACCAAAAGGCTGCATCACGTTTTTGCCATTCATGCGCTGGAAACGGCTGATCACGTCACCAATGGTGTAGTTACGTACGTGGCCCATGTGCAGGCGGCCAGATGGGTACGGGAACATAGAGAGGCAATAGAACTTCTCTTTGTTGGCATCTTTAATGGCACGAAAAGCTTTGTTTTCTTCCCAGTGCTGCTGTACCGCAGACTCAAGCTGCTGTGGGTTATACGTCGTTTCCATTTCTTGTTCCGCTTAGTAGATCCGCTTAAATGGCAGGTTGATAAAATTTTAGGTGCGATAGCATACCGCTTCCTTCGCTTTTTTTCGATGGTAGAGCTTTACTTAAATTAAGAAGTTGAGGAGGTGCTTATGAGTCAGTTTACCAAACTATTAGAAGACGCAGTCGCAGGCTTTGCTCGCTGGCTAGAGATTGACCCAGATGCAATGAGTGAGCAGCTGCATGCATATGTGGTGGAGGGTGCGGACCCAACCCAGTTAGACTGGCAGCATTTTTTGGCTCGCATTGCCGACGGCGATTTAGACCATTTCAGTGTCGGTGAACGCGCGCCAGCTGGGGTATTAACCTGCCGAAACTGTGGCGAACACCTAACACTCAAAACCCCACGGCTATTAGAACCCTGCGTTGCCTGCTCGCATGCTGAATATGATTATCGTGGACCAACTTTAGCAGAGTAAAAACGATAGCCTGCTGTGGCTACAATAAGCAGCAGGCTAGCAATAATCAACCAGCCATGGCCTATGCGATTGTATAGGGTTTGGCCGTGGCGCAGTTCTACGCGTGCGCTGGCAGCACCCTCCTCAAAGCTCGCCAGGGATAATTTAGTTTGTCCCCATTGGTCGGCAATGAACGACTGCCCAGTTTGAGTAGCTCGAACCGTCCAACGTCCGTTCTCAATGCCCCGGGCAATGGCAATTTGGCGATGCTGATGCGGGCCTAAGCTTTCGCCAAACCAAGCATCATTTGAGACGGTTAATAAAACTGGTGTGTTGCCAGAAATACCAGCGCGCGCGGTGCTGGCATAAGCAACTTCGTAGCAAATCAGGGTGCTCAGTGGGTAAACATTGCCATTGTGGCGCCATTGCATAGGGCTTTGCTGATCACTGCCACGGCTGAAATCAGACATTGGCAAATCAAAAAAGTCGATTAACCCTCGCAGTTGCGCTTCAAATGGCATGAACTCACCAAATGGCACGAGCCGTTGTTTGTCGTAGCTACCACTAGCATTGCCAAACGCTTGCACGCTATTGAAGATCTGGTTGCCCGCCTCACTTTCTTTCATAAACGGTAATCCCGCAATGACGGCGGTGTCGGCATTACGCATGCGGCGGTCTAGGCCTGCTAGGTAACTTCGCGCTTGCCAGTTTGTTGCAGTGATGGCGGTTTCGGGCCAAACAATTAAGTCGGCATCGAGTACTTGCTGGTTTAGCCGTTCATTAATGTCGACGTTAGACTGCGTATTTTGCGCCATCCATTTGCTGCGTTGGTCAAAATTGTTCTGCACGAGGGCAATTTCAGCCGTGCCAACTTCGTGAGTCCATTCGAACTGGCGCATCATAGGGCCGGTGGTGAATATCAGCAGCGCCAGAGCAGCGACATACCACTGGCGGTAAAAAATAAAGCGATAGAACCCGTGGCTTGCCAACAGCAACAAAGCAGACACCCCGATCACGCCGATGACAGGCAGCCAGCCCTGCAACCACGCATGGGTTTGCGAGTAGCCAAGAAATAGCCACGGCAGGCCGGTAAACAACCATTCCCGCACCCACTCGAACAACAACCAAACAAGTGGAAAGCCCCAGCTTACCGATAGGCGTTGGTTCACTTGTTTCGCTAGATAAAACTGCGCTACAAACAAAAATGCTAAGCCTGCAACAAATAACCCTGTCAGTACCAACGATAGCCAAACAGCCGTCTCGGATACTCGCATGGAGCCATATACCCAGGAAATGCCACTGGCAAAAAAACCAAATCCAAACAACCAGCCAGCTAACAAACTACGCTGACAACGATGGAACAACCACTGACTAACAACTAACAGTGGTAGAGCTAAAAACCAAAGATTGAATGGCGCGAAGATTAGCGCGAAGCTAAGACCTACGATGGGTAGAGCTGCATAGTGCCAACGCATAGCGATTCCCTAATGCTTAAATGCTGTTTTGTCGATGCATTGTAATGATGGTTGGTTGATTTGACGATGCCTGATTTTGATCGCGCACCACAATATTCAGCTTTGCCAAACTGTGACTATACTGTTGACCACAACAATTATAAAAGAGTCGTGTATGCGCCAGCTGCCGTTAACCCAGTATCCCAAAGAGCAATTAGAGTTCTTGCTAAGTGGGATATCATTTATTCGAACATTAAAGGAAGACAACCCGCTTGAAGCCGAGTTGATACTTGGGGCTAGTCACCTGTATGAGGCTGATCCAGGCGAGCAAATTACCACTCGTGGTAGTCAGGTGGATACCCTGTACTTTTTACTACGCGGCCAGTTGCTGGTATATCCTGACGAGGATGTTGAAGACATCGCACCGGTTAGCATTGTTAGTCCAGGCCAAGTTATTGGCGCACTTGAGCTTGCGGCTGATCAGCCTGCTACCGGCTCGGTGGCGGTGGATGAAACGGTTGGACGTGCATTGCTGTTAGGCGTTGAGCATGCTGTGTTGGGGCGTGGGGTGATGCCTGGCTTGATTCACCCCGAAACCAAGGTGTCACTGTTGCGACTAATCGCCAACAATGCTCGCTGGCGAGTTGATCAATATCGTAGCCGTTATCCAGATTGCCCACACGCTAGCCGTATGGGTGAAATACCCATTGCGTTGGCGCAGACGCAAACCAATAAACAGATTGAATCTTTGGTGTTGCAGTGTACAGTCATTGCAGACTTGCTGCGCGATTGGAAAAACTGGTTGCGCCAGCAAGATGACGATATCCCAATTCTGAGAGACTTCGACAATGGTTAACCCGCGCATTGAAGGATTAATGATACGCCAAGGATCGCTAGCAGAAGCGCTTTCGGTGGCGAGCACAATCCCTGAATTCTATGACGTGGAGTCGATGCAAGATCTCTCTGCAAGGTTGCACGGCCGTCGCCATTTAATACTGGTGGCGGAAGTTAATAATTCGGTGCAAGGCTTTATGATTGCTTATGAGCGCGATCCAAACGTGCTCTTAGGTTACCTATGCGGTGTTGACCCTGCTAGCCGACGCCTCGGTATTGCCACGAGTCTATTGAGCCAGATGTCGCAATGGGCGCAATCCGAACAGTTCGATGCCGTTGAAATGCGCACCAGTAATGGTTTTACCAATATGATCCAGTTTTTATTGTCTCAGGGTTTTTATATCAGTGAACTGAAGAAAAAATCAGTGCCAAGTGATCATAGAGTGTACCTAAGTATGCCAATTTCATACTAAAAGTGAGTTTTTGCACGCTAGGCACAGCAGCTATGCGTATAGTGTTAGTGAATCCTTCATCTTTAACCCGTATGCTGATGCGGTTTAAGAATTGTGAGTGCAATGTTCGTGATTTGGAACCTATATAAAGCTGCTGTATTTGACCGTCCTAGAGCGGTTATTGTATTGCTCACCATCCTCACGGTGCTTTTTGCCTGGCAGGCACGTAACTTCCAATTAGACGCATCGGCTGAGTCGCTGGTGCTAGAGAATGACCCCGATTTAAAACTCTACCGCGAAGTATCTGACCGCTATGGTTCGCAAGATTTTTTGGTGCTTACTTATACCCCAAATAGCGCATTGTTTAGTGATGAGTCTTTGGCATCGCTGCAGGCACTGCGTGATGAAATTCGCCAAGTTGAGGGGGTTGAGTCGGTGTTGTCGGTGCTCGATGTGCCGTTATTGCAAAACCCACCTGTGCCCCTAACTGAACTAGTCGGCAACATAAAGACGTTAGAAGACCCCGAGGCTGACAAGTCACTAGGCCGACAGGAGCTATCGAATAGCCCGCTATACGTTAACTTGTTGCTCAACTTGGAAGAAAATACCACTGCGCTGCAAATTAACTTCCCTGTTGATGAAGTGTATCAGCGCTTACTAGAAACCCGAGCGCCATTGCTGGATGCCAAGATGGAGCGAGCGCTTACTAGCACTGAACGGCAGAACTTACAAACCCTAAATGAGTTAGTGCGTGCTCAAATTGCCATTAATGCCGAAAAGCACCATCAAATTATTGAGCAAGTTCGAGCCATAATGGACGGCTATGACGAGCAGGCTGAGCTTCATCTTGGTGGGGTGCCAATGCTTGCCGATGACATCATGACCTTTGTTCGCAAAGACTTAGTTAACTTCGGCATGGGTATACTGGTCTTCTTAGTCATCACCTTATTGCTAATTTTTAGGCATCTTAGGTGGGTGCTATTGCCGTTGGTGTCTTGTTCTATGGTTGTGGTGTGGATGCTGGGTATATTAGGGTTGTTTGCTTGGCCAGTAACAGTGATTAGCTCAAACTTTATTTCGTTGTTGCTGATTTTGACACTCTCTATGCTCATTCACCAGATTGTTCGCTACCGCGAGTTGCTCAGGCGCCGACCTAGTGACACGCAAGAAGCTTTAGTGGCAGATACAGTAAAAACCATTTGGTTACCTTGTTTTTATATGGCGCTCACTACGGCAGTCGCGTTTATTTCACTTGCCTTCAGTGGGATTCGACCGGTTATCAATTTTGGCTGGATGATGACCTTGGGTATCGTGGTGGCGTATCTCATTGCGTTCACTCTTTTCCCTGCTGTACTGCTGATTCTTGGCAAAAATGCCAAGGTGGCCGAGCGTAGCAAAGGTGCACCGCTAACCGGATGGTTGGCCCGTATTTCTACGCGCTATGGTGGTAGTGTTATTTTGGTTGCTGTGTTCATGACTGGCTTCACCATAATAGGGGTAAACAAGTTAATTGTTGAAAACAGCTTTATCGATTATTTCAACGAAAAAACAGAAATATACCGAGGTATGTCGGTCATTGACGAGCGTTTGGGTGGTACTACGCCACTTGAAGTCATCATTAGTTTCCCTGAAGCTGACAAGCCAGTTGTCGTTGTGCAATCACCAGAACAGACGGTGGATGATGAGTTTGGTGATGCTTTTGCTGATGACCCGTTTGCCGACGATCCCTTTGGTGACGATCCTGTTGGTGCTGACCCGTTTGCCACCGGTGAAGAAGAGGATGAATCCAAGTACTGGTTTACCCAAGATAAAATCAACGTGATTAAAGCCGTGCACGACTACCTCGATGCTCAGCCTGAAACGGGCAAGGTGTTATCGTTGGCAACCATGATGGAGATTGCCGAAGACTTTAATGACGGTGAGCCACTGAGTAACTTGCAGTTGGCACTGCTCTACTCATTGATTCCTGATGAGTTCAAAGAGTTGGTGGTGGATCCATATGTGAACGTTGAAGCCAGCGAAGCCAGAATTTCGGTACGTATTCTCGACTCTTCACCAGATTTAAAGCGAGATGAGTTTTTAAAGCGTATGCAACAAGCGCTACCTGAGGCTGCAGGTATTAATGCAGAGCGCGTGCAGCTGTCGGGCATGATGGTGCTCTATAACAATATGTTGCAAAGCCTATATCAGTCGCAAATCAGTACGCTTAGTGCTGTGATGTTCGGTATCTTTGTGATGTTTATCGTGCTGTTTCGCTCGTGGAAGATTGCCGTTATTGGCATGGTGCCCAATGCCATTGCTGCGTTGTTCGTGCTCGGGGTAATGGGCTGGGCTGGCATTCCGCTAGACATGATGACCATTACTATCGCTTCTATCACCATCGGCATCGCTGTGGATAACACAATTCACTACATTGTGCGCTTTAAACGCGAGTTTGCCAAAATTGGTGACTACCATGAGACCTTGCTGCGCTGCCACGATACCATTGGTAAAGCCATGTTCTATACCAGTTTAACCATTATCGCCGGCTTCTCGATTTTGATGCTATCGAACTTCAAACCAACCATTTATTTTGGCTTGCTCACCTCGATTGCCATGTTGATTGCATTGGTCGGCGCTTTGACATTGTTACCAAGGTTGATTGTATTGGTGAAGCCGTTTAAATAGGTTTTGTGGGTTGTACGGCGCGTTCGCGCCGGGCAACTTGTATCGCCACCGGACAATGTTTCCCGAACCTTCGGTTCGTGAAACCTACGCCTGATGCGCGCCACCGTGTTATGGCGCAATTGCTTCGCAATTACTTACGGGGCTGTCCGTCCATGGTAGGGGCTCCCGGCCTGGCCGTCCGTTGGCCAGGCGTTCGTCGCTACAAACGCATATTATGCGTTTGTTGGCGCTACGCGCCACCACGTTATGGCGCAATTGCTTCGCAATTACTTACGGGGCAAACGTCCTTGTGGGGGCTCCCAGCCAGCACGTCCATGTGCTGTCGTAAGACCTAAAAACGCATCTCATGCGTTTTTAGGTCTTACCCAATTTTTGGGTTGGATGTTGTGGCGTTTAAACCAGGCTCTTAGTTGGTGATAGGTGAGGCCGAGGGCGTCGGCGGTGGTCTGTTGGTTGCCTTGCTGGCGGCGAAATATTTGGTAAACAACTGCTTGTTCGTACTCGGCGATATGCTGCTGAAAGTCGATTTGTTCAGGTAATTCAAGCTTAGTGTTTCCTTCGGTGCTAGCAGAGGTGCTGCCTGTGTTCGGTTTGCGCAGCGGATCTAGCAAGATGTGTTCAACCGGTTCGCTAGGGTCGTCATTTAGGGCAACACTGCGCTCGATGGTATTTTTAAGCTCGCGAATATTGCCCGGCCAATGCCAGTCCATAAGCTGTTCCATGGCAGTGGAGGAGAAGCCACTAAACTGTTCGTGACCAAGCTCAATGGCCATCTTCATGGCAAAATGATCAGCGAGGTCGGGAATATCGTCTTTACGCTCGCGCAGTGGTGGCACATGAATCACGGCGAAGGTTAAGCGATCAATTAAATCTGCTCTAAATCTGCCTTCATCCATGGCTTGCTCTAGATTTTCATTGGTCGAGGTGATTAGACGCACGTCTACGCTACGGGCTTGTTGACCACCTAGGCGTGTGAGTTCGCCATATTCAATAACGCGTAAGAGCTTTTCTTGTACTCTTGCATCCATCGTGCCTAGTTCATCCAACAACAAGCTGCCACCATGAGCGCGCTCAAATACGCCAGCGCGCGATTTTGTGGCGCCGGTAAAGGCACCACTGTCGTGGCCAAATAGCTCTGCATCTAATAGATTTTCGCTAAAGGCTGCACAGTTAAGCTTGATAAACTCTTCATCCCAGCGTTGTGATAAAAAGTGCAGGCGCTCTGCAATGAGCTCTTTACCTGTGCCTCGCTCGCCAAGAATCATCACGGGGCGATTAATCGGCGCTAACCGGGTGACTTGCTCAAGCGTTTCGCTCAGCGCTAAGCTGTGGCCAATCATCCTTTGTTCTTGCTTCATAGTGCGATGCTTTTTAACTGGTAGGTTCAGCTATTTTTAGTCAAATCGACTAATTGGTCAAATTGAATATGGGCTCGTTAAGTATGTGGAATATGAGTAAGGTGCGCTAAACCCCTCATAATTTCTGGGTTTGACAGGTTTTTTGGGATGATAAATAAAAACTGGCACGCCTTTCGCAAAGATGTGATTGTCGGAGCTACTCATTATGTTGATTTAACGAGCTGGTGCCGAACGAGTCCAACACAACATTGAACATTGGAGGTCCAAAATGGGCATCTTTTCTCGCTTAACTGATATTGTAAATTCGAACTTGACGGCGTTGCTCGATAAAGCAGAAGACCCGCAAAAAATGATCCGCATGATCATTCAAGAGATGGAAGAAACCTTGGTAGAGGTGCGCTCTAGCTCGGCTCGCTTGCTTGCCGACCGCAAAGCAATCGTGCGCCGCATCGATCGTTTGCAAGCTGAAAGTGATGATTGGCAAGCAAAAGCTAAGCTAGCACTTGAACGTGATCGTGAAGATCTTGCACGCGCTGCCATTGCTGAGCAGCAGTTATTGCAAGATGAACTGGAAGCAGCACAAAAAGACATGAAAGATGTCGATGATCATTTGGCATCTCTTGATGAAGAGATCCGCCAGCTGCAAACTAAGTTAGATGATGCACGTGCCAAGCAAAAATCATTGGTACGTCGTGTTAATTCAGTGCAGCATAAGGCGGAAGTGCGTCGCCAGACGAATCGCGATGCACTAGAGCGAGCCTTCGAGCGTTTTGATCATTACGAGCGTCGTATTGATCGAATGGAAGGTGAAATTGAAGCACAAGACCTGGGTCGATCTGAGCGCTCGACACTTGAACAAGAGTTTGCTGATTTGCAAAACAAAGATCGAGTGGATGAGCAGCTGGCCAAAATGAAATCGGAAATTAAAAAGGATAGTTGATCATGAGCGTGTTCGTTTGGCTGTTACTGTTTGTACCCTTGGTGATATTTGTCGCCTTCGTACTGCCGATACTTATCGTGATGCACTACGTAGTGAAGCCAAAACAAGCAGCCAAGCAGCGCGCCACGGCTCAATCGGAAGAGCTCGGTGCGCTCTACCAGCAAATTGATCGTATGGCCGAGAGAATGCTGGTTATTGAAGAACTTTTAGATGATCGTGACTCGCATTGGCGAGAGGAGCGCTAAGATGAACAGGTATCGAAATAATTGTCGCCAGCATGAGCTGTATCGTAGTAGTGAAGATAAGGTTGTGGCTGGTGTGTGTGGTGGCTTGGCAAAACACTTTGATGTGCCAAGTAGTTGGCTAAGGCTTGCAGCTGTGGTGGCTTTCCTAATTTTTAACGGGCTGGCGATCATTGCCTATATTATTATGGCAGTGGTTATGCGCAAGCCGGTAGAGAAGACAGAACCGACCAAGCAAAAGAGTGACACAGTATATTCGCGTTCGGCTGAGGCAGCTAAAGCGCGATTGGCGGACATTGATGATCGGCTTGCTAACGTTGAGCGTTATGTCACTTCAAATCGATTTCGTCTACAGAAGCAGTTCGACGAACTTCGTTAATTGAACGCCGGGGAAACCCGGCCCCACTCAAATAGCTAGGGAGGTTACGATGGGTGTGTTTGAAATGGTGGTGTTGATTGTGGCGATTGCAGTCGGCGCTGGGGTTGCTGAAACCTGGATGAAAACCCGTAGTAAACAGCAGAAGGGTAAAGTGGACGAGGCACTAGAGGCTAAAGTTCAGGCACTTGAAGATAGGGTGCAGGTATTGGAAGAGTTGGTCACCGATGGTAAGCACCGACTGAGAGCAGAATTCGACGCATTGAAATAAAAAATACCGGCAGAGCGCCGGTATTTTTTTACTTACTAAACTAGCTTAATCAAGCTAATCAGTCGCGAGCCATCTTAAACAGCCTCTGGGGTTACCTCAGCCTCGAACTCCGCAGGTTTTGCCTTAAGCGTGTGAACGCGGCGGCTATCGGCTTTTTTCACTTCAAATAACCAGCCACCAAGCACAACTTTTTCGCCTCGTTGCGGCATATGGCCAACCGCTTGCACCACCAAGCCGCCAATAGTGTCGAACTCTTCATCAGACAACTCGATATGTAGCCGTTCGTTGAGCTCTTCAATTGGTGTGAGGGCATGGATTAACCAGGTGCCGTCTTCCATGCGATTACATAGCTCTTCGCTCTCGTCGTGCTCATCTTCAATCTCGCCAACAATCTCTTCGAGAACATCTTCAATGGTCACAAGGCCAGAGATTGCACCATACTCGTCTACCACAACCGCTAAGTGATTGCGGTTGCGGCGAAACTCACGTAGCAGCGTGTTCAGGCGTTTGCTTTCTGGCACGAAGAAGGGTGGTCGCACAATCGAGGCGATGTCGGCATTTGCCATTGCCATATCAAAGTTATGCGTATGTAGCAGGCTTAGGATGTCCTTTGCCAAAATCACGCCTTCTACCTTGTCGGTGTCGCTATTTAACAGTGGAAACCGAGAGTGCGCACTTTCAATCAAAATAGGCAGCATTTCTTCAATGCTCTGCTTCTGATTGAGGAATACAACTTGCAAACGTGGAATCATAATGTCGCGTACATGCAAGTCAGCTACTTCAATGGCGCCCTCAATGATTCCGAGCGTTTCATCCGTGATGACTTTTTCATCCGTTGCCTTGCGCGCAATGTCAATGAGTGCTTCTTGATCATTAGGGGCGTTGTTTGAGAACAAATCGCCCACGCGCTCTAGTAAAGACTTCCGTTCAGATGAACTCTGTCGATCTTCGCTCATAGTTTTTCAACAAAGTAAGGATCTGATATACCAAAGGTCGCAAGTATCTTGCGCTCTATGGCCTCCATCTCCTCAGCTTCCTCCGCATCAATATGGTCGTAGCCTAATAAATGTAAGGTGCCATGAATAATCATGTGCGCCCAATGGTCGTGTAAGTGTTTATTCTGCGCTTGCGCTTCTTCGCTTACCACTTCAGCGCAAACAAACAAGTCTCCCAGTTCATCGAACATTTCCACTGGCAACCCAGGTGGGGCCTCCGCAGGAAAGCTCAATACATTGGTTGCTTTGTCTTTCGCCCGGTAATCACGATTTAACACGCGAATCTCGTCGGCACTAAGAATCTGTACAGCAATGTCGCCATTGCGTTGCTGGTCGTTTAGTACGGCCGAGATCCATTGTTCAATTTGCGTATCTGACGGCAATTCGTCAAGCGAAATTTGTCGCTCGATGTAGACTTGGCTCATCGGTTACTCACTTGCATCGTAGGCATCAATAATGCGCTGTACAAGTGGATGGCGCACTACATCTTTTGAACCAAAATGAGTAAAACTAATGCCTTCAACATTACTCAGTACATCGATGGCATGTTTTAACCCAGATTGCTGACCTCGCGGTAAATCAACTTGCGACGGGTCACCAGTGATGACGGCTGTTGAACCAAAGCCAATACGGGTGAGGAACATCTTCATCTGTTCTCGAGTAGTGTTTTGTGACTCATCCAGAATAATAAACGAGTGGCTTAGCGTGCGACCGCGCATATATGCCAACGGGGCAACTTCAATAACGTTGCGCTCAATCATGCGGTCTACTTTTTCAAATCCAAGCATTTCATAGAGCGCGTCGTACAATGGGCGCAGATATGGGTCGACTTTTTGGCTTAAATCGCCAGGTAAAAAACCTAACTTTTCGCCAGCCTCAACGGCGGGGCGTACTAAGAGTATGCGCTGCACTTCGTCGCGCGTTAAGGCTTGCACTGCTGCAGCAACGGCTAAAAATGTTTTACCAGTACCTGCAGGTCCAACGCCGAAGTTGATGTCGTGATTCACAACTCGGTGAACGTAGCGTTTTTGGTTTGGGCCGCGTGGGCGAACCAGTAGCTTGGGTGTTTGCACCACATACAACTGATCGTCGTGCAGGATATCATCGTCATCGGCGCTAG
This sequence comes from Salinibius halmophilus, assembly GCF_003577475.1. Lineage (GTDB taxonomy): Bacteria > Pseudomonadota > Gammaproteobacteria > Pseudomonadales > Natronospirillaceae > Salinibius > Salinibius halmophilus. The sequence goes on along the minus strand of NZ_QPEP01000004.1, from coordinate 220,646 downwards.
GTTGCTGCTGCACTTCTCGCATGGCATCTACGCTCGCTTGTTGAAGTGCCAAATGTACATCATCAGGCGTGAGTTCATTACCTTCTGCCGTGGCTGCATAGAGCGTCTTTAGCAGTTGCTCAGCGGCGGCAACAAAACTTGCCTCGCCTTTTACTTCAAACTCATTTCCGCGATTGAGAATGCGTACATTTAATCGCTCGGCTATGAGTTTTAGATTGTCATTGGCTAAGCCACACAAGCTTGCTAAACGCCCCGGGTGGCTTGGCTCAACGGTAAAAGTCGTGCTTTCAATAATGCTGGAATTCACCAATACCTGCCTTGTTAATATGCGAGTTCTTCGTTTACCAGTTCTCCGCGTAGGCTATTGGCGTACGCGTTGGTAATACGAACTTGTACGAACTTACCGATTAAATCGTCGTTATCGCAAGCAAAATAAGTACTGCGATTGTTTTCCGTGCGACCATTCAAGTCTTTTACATCCCGATCATTGCGGTGTGTCACTAGAACGGTTTGAATGCTGCCAACCATGCTCTCGGCAATGCGACGAGCTTGTTGCTGAATACGGGTTTGCAAAATTTGCAATCGCTGTTTTTTTACATCTTCTGGTGTTTCATCTGCAAGTGCTGATGCTGGCGTGCCCGGGCGCGCAGAGTAAACAAAACTGAAAGAGTGGTCGAAGTCCACTTCCGCAATGAGGTTCATGGTATCTTCAAAATCTTGTTCGGTTTCACCTGGGAAGCCAACGATAAAGTCGCTAGATAGGCTAATGCCTGGGCGTGCCGCTTTAATGCGATTAATTTTATCTAGGTATTCAGCAGCCGTATGCCCGCGCTTCATTGCCTTGAGGATGTTGTCTGAACCACTTTGCACTGGCAGGTGTAAATGAGCCACTAGCTCAGGAACGTCGCGGAAAGCATCAATTAGGCTGTCGGTAAACTCAACTGGGTGTGAGGTGGTAAATCGAATGCGGTCGATGCCATCGACTTGCGCCGCAACAGTAATCAAGTCTGCTAGGTCCACTTCGTTGCCATCTTCGTCTAAGCCGCGGTAGGCGTTAACGTTTTGACCCAAGAAGTTAATTTCCCGAACCCCTTTGTTGGCAAGGTGAACCACTTCTTCTAGCACATCTTCAAACGGGCGGCTCACCTCTTCGCCACGCGTATAAGGTACCACGCAGAATGTGCAGTATTTTGAGCAGCCTTCCATCACCGAAACGAACGCGGTGACACCCTCTACGCGTGCAGGTGGTAGGTGGTCGAATTTTTCAATTTCGGGAAAGGTAACATCTATGGCTGCCACCTGGCCTTTGCCGCCGCTCGTACCAATTAACGTATCTGATTTGTTCAACAATTCTGGCACGCGGTGCAGCGTTTGTGGGCCAAAGATAACATCTACATAGGGCGCGCGCTCACTAATTGCTGCGCCTTCTTGTGACGCAACACAGCCACCAACGCCGATTTTCAGATTAGGGTTCTTTTCTTTCAGTGCCTTCCAGCGACCCAATTGGTGGAAGACTTTTTCTTGTGCTTTTTCACGAATTGAGCAGGTATTAAGCAGCAATACGTCTGCTTCTTCAGCATTTGTTGTTAACTCTAACCCTTGCTCCGAATTCAACAGGTCAGCGATGCGATCCGAATCGTATTCGTTCATCTGACAACCATGTGTTTGAATAAACAGCTTTTTACCCATGCTGACGATACTCTACTCGCTAAATCAAAGGAGCCGAATTGTACTGAATGCGCTGCGACTATTCGATAGCTGATTGGATAAATTTCAAGCAACCTGTGTATTTGTTCATTGAAAAAGGAGCGATGTGAGTGGCTTGTCGATAAATTGACGGTTTTTGCGTCAATAAATAGCTTAGGTAATCGAACTGTAAGCAAATGTTATTGGCTAGAGAGTCAGTAGAGAGTTGGCACTATTCTTAATGGCATCAGTATGCTTAAAGAGTGTTCTATGCGCCTAGTGCTCTACATCTCATTCGGATTGGTAGCTTTGCTAACGATAGTGTTGGCTGGAGGGGCACCTGTGCTGAAATTAGCGCAGATGTCTAATGAGCACGTAGCGGATGTTGCCAAGTCGACCAAATTGACTGCTCAGCCGCCACGCTTAACGCTACGTTCGTCTACCGAATCAGCAGTTGCGCCGGCTGAGGTTGTTGCGAGCGCAGCGAACCGTTTAGATAACACAATTGATATGCTCACCCAGAAGCCATCAGACGCAGACATTGTGGAAACAGGGTTTGGCAAAATGTTGGTGCTAGGAGATGGTGGTCAAACGGTTGTTGTCGCGCGCATGCAAAACGGCCAAGTGGTTGTGGAGGAATACTGATGTTGCGTCGAATCGCTCTATTGCTAACTTTGTTGTCAATTATTTTCAATGCGCCAGTGCATGCCGAAGCGATTGCTGGCAAGGGTGGGGTAGTTGTTCTGCAATATGGTGAGGGCTTCTCTGGTGAACTGGGTGCCAAACGAGCCGATGTGTTTCGCCGTGCCGCCCGTGTTTGGGCTGATAAGCTAGTCATAAGCGAGCCGGTTGTTGTGCAAGTTGATTTCTCTGCACTGGAATGTAGCAACTCTGGTGCGGTACTGGGTTCGGCTGGTCCGTTTAGTTACAAGATGGATTTTGAAGGTGCGCCACAGGCAATGACCTGGTACCCAATTGCCCTAGCCAATCAGTTAGCAGGTAAAGATTTAGTCCCAGGTGCAGTGGATATTCGGGCTCGCTTCAATGCCAGTATCGATAATGGCTGTTTTAATGGTAATACTTGGTATTACGGTGAAGGCGAGCCACCAAATGGCCAGTTTGCTTTGTTCCAAACGGTTTTACACGAGCTGGCCCATGGCTTTGGTTTCACTACGGTGCTCGATCTAGGTAATGGTCATATTGCCGCAGGCGGTGCAGATCATTATGTTCGCCACATTAGCGATTTTTCAGGCCAAAACTTGGCAGCGATGTCGCCGCAGCAAAGAGTGCAGGCTGTTAAAAGCGATGCGCTCTATTGGCATGGTCGTTTGGCAACTGCGCGTGCACTTGCTGTGTCGGGTCAATCGAAAGTTGCGATGCATGCTCCTGCGCAAGTTCGCAGTGGGTCGTCGTTAAGTCACTTTTCTTCCAGCAAGGTAAATGCCGCTGCACCAGAAGAAACCATGCAGCCGTTTTATATGCGTGAATCAACCCCTTGGCTTGCTGATGCTGCGCTCGCAGATATGGGATGGGGAGTTGTTTGGCAAAACGAGTATGTGGAGTTGCGACCAAGTTCTGCCAACGCAGCGCCTGGCCAGCAGATGTCGGTACAAATGACAATCTCTCGAGCAAAAGCGCTGCAGGCAGGTATCACTGCCATTCGTGTCATCCAGTCATCGGGTGTTCTGGTCATGCCTAGCCAATGTGTGACAGAGTCGGCGCGTCGTGGTTATTGTGATCTGTACGCACTGGGCGAAGCTGACGAAGTTAGTCTGCCATTAACCATTACGCAATCGAGTGCAGGGTCGGTGGCAATTTCCATCGAGTTGCTTGAGGCAAATGAGCAAGCTCGCGCATCGGGTGATGGTGCGGTGGTAGATGGTTTGTCGATGACATTAAATTTTGTTAAGCCGCAAGTGGCTGCTCCAGAAAAGGCAGCTGGCGCTATGCCAGTGTGGTTAATCTTTGTGCTATTATCTGGTCTTACATTTGTAAGAAAGCCGAGGAAAGCACACTAAAAAGAATGCTGGTGTGCAAACAAATTACCTATGGAAAATCAAAAAGATAGTCGCCATTTGGTCCTACTAATGCTGGCAGCGCTAGTGCTGGCGCTGATATTTTTAATCTGGTCGGGTCGACAAGTGCCGGTTTCTGATGGTTGGGCCGATGCGCCAGTTGTCACGGTGACGCCGACGAGTGCGCCAACGCCGATGCCGACCTTGGTGCCTACTCCTGCAGCCAAACCATCGCCAACGCCACTGCCGTATGCTTACTTGGAAAGTGATAGCAAAACAAAGTTTGTTGAGCAGCTGTTGCCACTTGTTCGTGCTGAAAACCAACGTATTTTGGCCGATAGGTCCCGAGCGCAGTCGCTGTTAGCACAAGAAGCTTGGCGAGATGAATGGCTATTATCACAGCTCGAGCTATATCGTGCAGAAGTACCGGAAGAACTTTTGACTGAGTTGCGTGAGTTACCAGACGGCGCGGATGTGTCGGCTGCTAAGCATGCGCTGTTAATTGAAGCCGGAGAGCGTCTGCTTGTTCGCATGGACATTGTGCCACCGTCGTTAGCATTGGCTCAATCAGCAAACGAAAGCGCATGGGGGCGTTCACGCTTCGCTGAAGAGGGTAATAACTATTTTGGTCAATGGTGCTTTAGCGAAGGCTGTGGCATCGTGCCAACTGGTCGCCCAGAAGGTGAGGTTTATGAAGTGAAAAGCTTCGACTCCGTTGCTGATTCGGTCAGTGGTTACATCCTAAACTTGAATCGCCACTGGGCGTATGACCGTCTTCGTGAGCTACGTGCTCAGCAGCGGCGCCTAGGTGAAACCATCACGGGTATCCATCTTGCTGGTGGCTTAGAAAAGTACTCTGCTAGAGGCGTAGAATACATCGATGAACTGCGCGATATGATTTGGGTAAACGATTTCGACGAGCTCGACTAAACGGCCCTTCTCGATGTGCTGCATCCCCGATTGTTGTACGGGTTTCCATGTCCGCACCGCAGATAATTATGTCCGCAAAAATGGCTGCGCCATTATTTACGGACCTACGCTTCGATTATTGTACGGACTTACATGTCCGCAAAAATGGCTGCGCCATTATTTACGGACCTACCCTATTTACGGCCTATCCCGATTGTAGGTCCGTAAGTCGTTCGCGCAGCGGATGCTTGCGGACATTTCAGCCAAAAACGATTAATAATCTGGAAAAACGCCATCTCGGTGGCCTAAATAAGGCTGACTATACCAATAGAAACGTCCTGCGCTTGCTGGGGCTGTGCAGTTGATTCGGTGTCGGCCATATTGCCCGCCCGCTTCAATCGTCAGGCTAGCACTGTTGTCCTGCCAGCTAGGCTTCAATGTTTCCCCTTCAAAAAAGCACTGCAGGTAGCCTTTGTAGAACGGAACCGATTCCGCAAAAGGAAGGGTGATGCTCAGGGTTTGTCCTTCTGCAACAATAGGGTCAGTGCTTGGCCATTGGCTAAATGGAAACGGACGGCTAAGTAGCTTGTTGCGCAGTGTATTGGTATTGGCATAAATACCAGCAGCAGGGAATCGAGGAATTGCTAGCCAGTCTGTATTCGTGCCAACGGCGCCAGAGTGTTGTCCAAATGCTGTGTAGCCGCGCTCTGCTAGGGCTTCTGTAAGTGCTGTATTGTATTCGCCATAGGGATAGGCCAGGTAGCGTGGTAATTCGCCTAACTCTTGCTCTAAGCGTGTTTGCGCCTCTTCAATAGTTGCTAGTGAGTTGGCTAGCCAGTCTGCGCCTTTGAACTGATCATGCACTAAGTGTTTATGGTTACTGGTGTGATTTAAAATGCGCACGCCAGCGTTATGCAGTGTACGAAGGGTGTCCCAAGACATACTGCTGCTTCGGCCTTGATCCACTGGCTGAGTGTTGACAAAAATTGCGTATGGCCAGTCTCTTGCTGCCAGCATCGGATGGGCGTTTTGGTAAATGTTTTGCCAGGCATCGTCGAAGGTAATGGCCACAGCACGTTCTGGTACCGCGTCACCGCGCTTCATGGCTTCAATATGGTCGACAAGGTCAACGACGGTAAGCTCAAGTGATTCGATGAGTTCTAGGTGCTGGTTAAACTGCTCTGGGGTAACACTGGTGCTGGCAGGTGTGTCCTCGGCAACATGGTGATACATAAGAATAACTAGCTCGGCTTTAACGCAAGTGCAGAGTAGTAAAGCGAGTGATGCAAAAAAGCGCATAACAATCCTTATAAACAATCATCTGTGAATACGATTTTATGAAATCGTGATAACAATAATCATTGTAACAAGAATTGACAAATCAGGGGGGAGAGAAAATGGCTGGGCTGCTAGGATTCGAACCTAGGAATGCCGATACCAAAAACCGGTGCCTTACCGCTTGGCGACAGCCCAACAAAAGAGCAAAGAAAAGATGGCTGGGCTGCTAGGATTCGAACCTAGGAATGCCGATACCAAAAACCGGTGCCTTACCGCTTGGCGACAGCCCATCCATTGTTGATCGGTGGTAGCTACGACTGGAATTGAACCAGTGACCTCAGCATTATGAGTGCTGCGCTCTAACCAACTGAGCTACGTAGCCCCGACAACGGCTGCGTATCTTACTGAGCTATTTCTCAGTGTCAACACTTTTTTCAAATTATTTAATGAAATCAACAAGTTATTTGAGATCGAGCCGTTATGCGCAGTACTTGCTGCTGTGGTTAACTCGCTACACCAATCTTGTATTGATTCCTTACGCCAGTTCAATGGATCTGGTTTGCTTCAAAGTGCATTAGATAAGCTGCCTAAATAGATCAAATACTATGCAGATGTATAGTTTGATGCCCGTTTATCAAGTAACATAACCAAAATGGTTAGTCTTTTGGTTATGTCTTTGGCTAGCACAAAAAAAAAGGCTCGGTAATATTAACCGAGCCTGTGAGGGGGCTTACTAAAGGATTAGAAGCCCAACCTCTTTTTCGCCTACCGCTGGCAATCCGCCCGCGTACCTTCTACTTAGTTTACTGCTTTCGCTAATTGAACGGCTGCCATAAACGGGCGTTTGCCACCACTAATAAGTGATGTTGGGCGATCAAAACGCAGTGGCGCACCAGTCATGCTACCAGTTAGCGCGCCTGACTCTTGTAGTAATAGGGCAACGCCAAGTGCTTCGTGTTCATCTAAGGTATGTGAAATTGCCGCATCGGCGATGCCTTCTGCTACCAAGCAGTGGTCCAATACCGGATTGCCAGTAATGCGCACACTCGCACCCTGTGCAACGGTTGGTACTGCAAGATTTGTTAACAGCTCATCCAGCTGCACAACACCGCCATTTAGGCTTTCGCGCGATTGCAGACGAATGCGGTGGTCATTCTTCTGCGCGCCACGGCCAGCCGTTGCTGTATATTGCACATCTAAAAACGGGAAGGTAATGCAAACGTGCTGAACTTTGTCGCCAGCCTTTTGATAAATAATTGTTGAGCAGTGGCTGCCGCCACGAGCGAAATCTGCTTCGCCTTGAAGGATGTCGATATACCATGATGAACGAGCTTCGTTTTCAGGCTCGTGCAGTGCTTCAGGGCGGCCAACGACTTCGATGCGTTGATCAGGATAAGCGTTTCGTAATATACGAATGCTGCGGTAAGCCGCATCATCCATCGCCTTGCTGATGATTTGCTTAGGGCTCAATCCTTCGTCATCGGCTTGGGCAAGTTCTTTTCGTAAGTGTTGCAGGCGGTCAGATAAAGCTTCTGCCGCGCGCAGAGCAATAGTCAGCGTCGGGTGCATGGTATCTCAACAAGTTGTTAAACAAGAGCAAATTGCACGCTAGGGTGCAATTAAGAGGGCGTGTATCATACGCACAAACGGTTTAAAGGTTAAGTAAAAATGGAAGCGTTAACAAAAATACGCATAGTGATGGTTGAAACGACGCTCGCAGCGAATATCGGCTCTGCGGCTCGCGCGATGAAAACCATGGGGCTCACTGATTTGGTGCTGATTAACCCTCAGTGCGAGGTGGATCAGCAAGCCTTAGCCATTGCCGCAGGTGCTGAAGAAGTAGTTAAAAATGCCAAGGTGTATTCAACGCTTGCCCAAGGTGTTGCGGATTGCACTCAAGTGATTGGCGCGAGTGCACGCACTCGCAGTTTGCCTTGGCCGGTCGTTGAACCCGATGAGATGGGAGCGCTTGCCGTCAGTGAACCAGGTGCCGTAGCAATTGTGTTAGGGCGCGAGAGTAGCGGTTTGACCAATGAGGAGTTGGCGATATGCACCAAGCACGTGCACATACCGGCTAATCCAGACTACAGTTCACTAAATGTGGCGATGGCGGTGCAAGTGTTAGCTTGGTCTTGTCGCAGGGCGGCATTGGCTGGTGTGGTGCCAGAACCAGCCGATGAGCCATTGGCGACCAACGGGCAAGTTGATGGCTTTTATCAACATTTAGAGAAGGTCTTGGTTGATATCGATTATTTAGACCCCAATAACCCACGCAACCTTATGATAAGGTTGAAGCGATTGTTCGCTCGCACTCAACTTGAGCAGAGTGAAGTGAACATCTTGCGTGGCATACTCGCGCATATCCAGAAAAAACGCTAAGGAGCCAAAATATGTTTAGTCGGCTAAGAGAAGACATCAACTGTGTCTTTGCTCGCGACCCTGCCGCCCGTAATTGGTTTGAAGTGCTAACCAATTACCCTGGCTTGCATGCCTTGTGGATGCATCGTGTGGCACACTGGTTCTATTCATGTCGACTATTTTGGTTCTCGCGCTTAATTTCGAATATCAACCGGTTTTTAACTGGCATTGAAATCCACCCTGGTGCACGAATTGGTCGCCGCTTTTTCATCGACCACGGAATGGGAGTCGTGATTGGTGAAACCGCCGAAATTGGTGATGATGTGACGCTTTACCATGGCGTTACTCTAGGTGGTACCAGCTGGCAAAAAGGCAAGCGCCACCCAACGTTGGAAAATGGCGTTGTGGTCGGGGCTGGTGCCAAGGTGTTAGGGCCGTTTACAGTGCATGAAGGGGCGCGCATCGGCTCCAATGCTGTGGTAACCAAGGAAGTGCCTGCCGGAGCCACCTGTGTGGGTGTGCCTGGTCGTATTATTCTGCCGAAAGACAAAACCAAAGACGCTGAACACAATAAGATGGCGAAGAAGCTCGGCTTCGATGCCTATGGTGTTGCGGATATGCCAGACCCGACGGCGCATGCGATTCGCGCCATGTTGGAGCATATGCACAACGTTGACGAGCGCATCAACCGCATGTGTCAGGCGATGCAGAGCATGAATAATGAGTTCGCCCCAGGTGAAGTTGATCCGCTCAACGACGATGACTTTGCTGAACTGGTGGCGTCAGACAAGCGCAAACGCTCGGGTTGTGACTAGCACTACTTGTTAAGCTTCGGTTGCGGCCATAACCGGGCGAGGTTTTAGCTCGCCCGCTTTGCTCTCGTAGCCTTTACTAACATGGAGTAGTGATAGGCTGCCGTCTTGTGCTTCTAAGATGGTTGAGCAGCTTTCCAACCAGTCACCGTCGTTGCCATAAACAATGCCTTCAATTTCAGCCAACTTGCCTTGGTGGATATGGCCACAAATAATGCCATCCATGCCGCGAGCCTTCGCTCGTGCCACGGCAACTCGTTCAAAGCGCTCGATATAGGTTTGGGCTTTTTTACTCTTCAGTTTGACGGCCGTAGAAATAGACCAATATCTCAAGCCTAGTGATTGGCGTAATGAGGCAACCCAGCGGTTGATCGTAACGGCGCTGTCGTAGCACATATCACCAATTTTGTGCAGAAGGCGGTTGTAGTGCACGTCGCCATCAAAGCAGTCACCATGAACAATTAGCATGCGCTTACCATCGGCAAGGGTGTGCACGTACTCTTGGTAAACTTCAATATGGCCAAGTTGTAGGTTAGCGAGCTCGCGAAAGAAAGGATCGTGGTTGCCAGGAATGTAAACGACTCGGGTGTCGCTCGCAGCAATCTCAAAAAACTTACTCATTACCTTTTGATGTGATGCTGGCCAATGTCCCTTTTTGCTCATTTTCCATAGATCGATGATGTCACCGACGAGAAACAAGGTATCGCAGGTGTGCGTCTCTAAAAAATGCAGCAAGTGATTGGCTTGCGTATTTTTATTACCAAGGTGGGTGTCTGAGATAAAAATGCTGCGCAAATGCTTTTGAGTCATGATCAACCTCCAGTAGCTAATGCTAGTTTTTCGGTTGGGCATGACCTAAATGTTGCATGGCGATGAAACTTTGATGACTTAGTGTAATGGATAATGCTTTCTGCTTTTGCTCGCTTTTTGGTCAGTATTCCTTATAATTCAGTTTCTCTTTCATAATAACCCACCAAATTAGTCGGATTAATACTTGACTAAAATAGTCGGATTTCTATAATTGCAGGCATCTTTGATCGAGGCGCTTGCTATGAGACTGACGACGAAAGGCCGCTATGCCGTTACAGCCATGCTCGACCTAGCCCTGCATGCGCAAAAAGGGCCGGTTAGCTTGTCCGACATTTCTGATCGACAAAATATTTCACTTTCATATTTAGAACAGTTATTCGCTAAGTTGCGCCGAGCGGACTTGGTTTCGAGTGTTCGTGGTCCTGGTGGTGGTTACCTGCTTGGTAAAGGTAGCGACGAGATCTCAGTGGCTGTTGTTGTTGAGGCGGTTAGTGAGTCGATGGATGCGACGCGTTGCCAAGGCAACCATGACTGCCAAAGTGGCGACGTATGTTTAACTCACCACCTTTGGCAAGACTTAAGCGCTCAAATTCGCCAATTTCTTGATGATATTTCGCTCGCCGACTTGGTCAACCGTGCCGACATACAGTCGGTGGTAACCCGCCAAGACAGCTTGCAGCGTATTAAAATCATTGGCAGTGAGGCACCCTAATGTTTCCAACTTATTTTGACTTTGCTGCCACCACACCAGTCGACCCAAAAGTGGCGCAAGCTATGGCTGAGTGCTTAACGTTGGAAGGTACCTTTGCCAACCCAGCTTCGCGCTCGCATATGTTCGGCTGGTTTGCCGAAGAAAAAGTTGAAACGGCGCGCAACCAAGTGGCAGAGCTTGTTGGTGCTGACTCGCGCGAGATTGTTTGGACATCGGGCGCGACAGAAAGCAACAACTTGGCACTCAAGGGCGTGTTTGAAAAACACGGCTTTAGTGGTCATTTGATAACCAGCGCAACCGAACATAAAGCGGTGCTAGATGTCGCGGCTTGGTTAGAAAAACACGGCGTGCATGTGACCTACTTGCTTCCAAATGAGCATGGATTTATCGACGCTGGGCAAGTTGCCGATGCCATTCAAGCCGATACTCGTATGGTTAGCATTATGCATGTTAATAACGAGACGGGCGCGGTAAATGACATACCAGAGATTGGTGCGCTGCTAGCAGATAAAGAGATTATTTTTCACGTTGATGGTGCCCAATCGATCGCCAAGGTAGCAGTCAATGTGGAAGCATTAAAGATAGATTTGCTGAGTATTTCGGCGCATAAATTTTATGGGCCCAAAGGGGTTGGCGCACTGTATGTTCGACGGGCGGTGAAGGAGCAGTTGGTGGCCCAGATTCACGGTGGTGGTCATGAGCGTGGGTTGCGTTCAGGCACACTTGCCACACACCAGCTTGTGGGCATGGGGCTAGCCTGCGAGCTAGCAACAGACGTGATTGCAGAAGGTCAGCGTATTGGGGCATTGCGCGATCAGTTATGGCAAGGCATTCGCGACCTGCCAAATGTGCGCAGCAATGTGGCGCTGCAATATTGCTCACCAAATCATTTAAATGTTTGTTTTTCAGGGGTGGATGGCGAGACGTTACTGTTGGCGTTAAATGAAGTTGCCATCTCTACGGGGTCTGCATGCACCTCGGCATCCGTTGAACCTTCGTATGTATTAAAGGCTATGGGCTTAAGTAACGATGATGCCCATAGCTCGCTAAGAATATCGCTCGGTCGCTTTACCACTGAGGGCGAGGTAAAAGCGGCTGTGGCACATATCAAAAAGACTGTGAAAGCGTTGCAAAGCGCTGCCTAAATTAGAGAGAGCCATTATGACAGAGCAAATCGATAAGGCACTCGAGCGCGAATACGAAGCAGGCTTCGTATCCGAAATTGAGTCAGACACTTTCGAACCGGGGCTAAATGAAGACGTTGTAAGACGGATTTCAGCAGTAAAGGGCGAGCCTGAATGGATGCTGGAATGGCGCTTAAAAGCTTTCCGTATTTGGCAAGAAATGGAAGAGCCAGATTGGGCGCACGTAGGTTACGATAAAATCGATTACCAAGCGATTTCGTACTACTCAGCACCAAAGAGCATGGCCGATAAGCCTAAATCGCTTGATGAAGTTGACCCTGAGCTAATCGAAACCTACAACAAGCTGGGTATTCCATTGCACGAGCAAGAAATGCTGGCTGGTGTTGCCGTGGATGCGGTATTCGACTCGGTTTCGGTTGTTACAACTTTCCGTGAAAAGCTTTATGAAGCGGGCGTTATCTTCTGCCCAATTTCTGAAGCTGTGCACAAATACCCTGAGCTGGTGCAAAAGTATCTTGGTTCGGTTGTACCGCAAAAAGATAACTACTTTGCTGCGCTAAACTGCGCCGTATTTACTGATGGCTCGTTTGTTTATATTCCAAAAGGCGTTCGTTGCCCAATGGAATTGTCGACGTACTTCCGTATTAACGAGCAAAACACTGGTCAGTTTGAGCGTACCTTGATTATTGCCGACGAAGGCAGCCATGTCAGCTACCTAGAAGGTTGTACGGCGCCACAGCGCGACGAAAACCAGCTGCACGCAGCCGTGGTTGAGCTAGTGGCAATGGACGATGCCGAGATCAAATACTCGACGGTGCAGAACTGGTACCCAGGTGACGAAAACGGCAAAGGTGGCATCTACAACTTTGTGACCAAACGTGGTGTTTGTCATACCAATGCCAAAATCTCTTGGACGCAGGTAGAAACTGGCTCGTCGGTTACGTGGAAGTACCCAAGCTGTGTACTAAAAGGCGACAACAGCATCGGTGAGTTCTACTCAGTGGCGCTAACGCGTGGTGCTCAGCAGGCAGATACCGGCACCAAGATGATCCATATTGGTAAAAACACTAAATCAACGATCATCTCAAAAGGTATTTCAGCTGGTAAGAGTAACAACAGCTACCGCGGTTTGGTTCGCATGAACCCTGGTGCCGACGGGGCGCGTAACTTTACTCAGTGTGACTCGTTGCTGATTGGCGATAAGTGTGGCGCGCATACCTTCCCGTATGTGGAAAGCCGCAACCCAAGCGCTATTGTTGAGCATGAGGCAACCACGTCAAAAGTAAGTGACGACCAGATGTTCTTGTGTCAGCAGCGTGGTATCGACCCAGAAAAAGCCGTTTCTATGATCGTGAACGGTTTCTGTAAAGAAGTATTCAAAGAACTGCCAATGGAATTCGCCGTTGAGGCAGGCAAACTATTGGAAGTGAGCCTTGAAGGCTCGGTAGGTTGAGGAAGAAAAATGTTAAAAATTAATAACTTGCAAGCAAGCGTTGAAGAAAAACAGATTCTTAAAGGCCTCAACCTAGAGATTAATCCAGGTGAAGTGCATGCCATCATGGGTCCTAACGGTGCCGGTAAATCAACGCTTGGCAACGTTTTGTCTGGCCGCGACGGTTACGAGGTGAATGAAGGCAGTGCAGAGCTTGATGGTGCCGACCTTTTTGACCTAGAGCCAGAAGAGCGTGCCCATGCTGGTTTGTTCCTAGCATTCCAATACCCGGTAGAAATTCCTGGCGTTTCAAACCTTGAGTTTTTAAAAGCAGCGATTGAAGCGCATGCAAAAGCCAACGATATTGAACCGCCAAGCTCAGCAGAATTGCTAAAACAAGCAAAAGAAGCTTGTAAAGCAGTCGATTTACCATTGGCATTCTTGAAGCGTGGTGTGAACGAAGGCTTCTCAGGTGGTGAGAAAAAGCGCAATGAAATCCTTCAGATGATGCTGCTAAAACCAAAGCTAGCGATTCTTGATGAAACCGACTCAGGTTTAGACATCGACGCTCTTCAGGTTGTTGCAAAGGGTGTTAACAGCATGCGTGCTGCCGATCGCTCGCTCATCGTGGTCACTCACTACCAGCGTCTACTTGATTACATCAAACCTGACTTCGTCCACGTTTTGGCGGATGGCAAAATCGTTAAGAGCGGTGGCCCTGAGCTAGCGCACGAACTAGAAGCGCAGGGTTATGCTTGGCTAGAAAATGGTGAAAAGGCAGGTGAAAACGCATGAGTCACTGGTTCGAAAACGCCATTGAGCGCGGCGAACAGTTAACTCTGAGCGCCCAGCGCACAGCCAGCCTAGAGCTGCTGAAAAATACCCCGTGGCCAACGCGTAAAACTGAAGCTTGGAAGTACACACCGCTAAAAGCTGTGCAAGGCTTTAACGCCACGGCAAGTGAAGTGCTTGCGGCAGAGCAAATCGAAGGCTTACAAGCCATCGACGTTGTACCGGGCTCTGAGTTGCCAACGGAACTACCAGCTGGTTTAACAATGCAATGGTTAGCAGCAGATGACGTTGATGCGTCGCTGTTCCAACAAGTTAAACCAAACCGTCACCTATTTGGTTTGGTTAACGATGTGCTGGCAGAAAACGTGCTGCAAATTCGTGTTGCGGCCGGTACTGAAGTTGCCACGCCAATTCGCATTGTGCAGCAACTAACGGCTGGCAGTGAAACACACGTACGTGTATTGGTTGAGATAGAAGAAAAAGCATCACTAACTGTGATTGAACAGTTTGCTGGTTCTGAGCAGTCACTCAACACGCTATTTGCTGAGTACCGCATTGCCGATGATGCCAAGCTAGAGCACTACCGTTTAGCACTGCAAACCGAGCAAGCAATGAGCTTGGGCGGCAGCCACTTCCAACTGTTTGACCGCTCGCAGTTAAACAGCAATGTGGTTGGTTTTGGCTCTGACGTCAGCCGTATTGATATGGACGTGCGCCACAGCGGCCAGCATGCGTTTGCCAAGCTTAATGCAATCTACTTGTTAGATGGCAAAGAGCTATTCGACCTGCACAGCACCATTGAGCATGAAATGCCAAACGGCACCACCGAAGAGAACATTCGTGGTATCGCAGCGGGCAGTGCTCGTGCCGTATTTAATGGTCGTATTCACATTCATCGTGATGCACAAAAAACTTTGGCTGAACTAAACAACCGCAACTTGCTGCTAAGCAACAAAGCGGAAATTAATACCAAGCCAGAGCTAGAAATTTACGCTGACGACGTGCGTTGTGCCCACGGTGCAACGATCGCCGAAACAGATAAAACCGCACTGTACTACCTACAGTCGCGTGGTATTGGCAAAGAAGAAGCACAAATCATGCTGAACTTTGCTTTCATCAATGAGCTGGTTGACGACATGCCAAACCAAGCCATTGCTGAGTGGTTGCGCCCACAATTGCGCCAACGTTTTGCCAAAATGGGGGAATAATGAGCTTCGACGTACAGGCAATCCGCCAACAGTTTCCAATTCTTGGCCGCGAAATCGACGGCCAGCCTTTGGTTTATCTTGATAACGCTGCGACCACTCAAAAGCCGCAAGCTGTTATTGATGCCTTGGTGGATTATTATTCGACCTGTAACTCGAATGTTCACCGCGGTGCCCACCGCTTGGCAGACGAAGCAACCATGCGTTTTGAAGGTGCGCGCGACACATTGGCGCACTACCTTAACGCCTATCATCGCGAAGAAGTGATTTGGACTTCTGGTACGACCGAAAGTCTAAACGTTATCGCCCACGGCCTAGCGCAGCAGCTAAAGGCTGGCGATGAAGTCATGGTCACCGAGATGGAACACCATGCCAACCTAGTGACTTGGCAACAAGCTTGTAAAAAAGCGGGTGCAACATTAAAGGTGGTACCAATCAACGAACTAGGTGAACTAGACGTTGAGCAATACAAGGCAATGCTTAGCGATAGCACCAAGCTGGTTGCGATACCACATGTATCCAATGCGCTAGGCAGCATTAACCCAATCGTTGAGCTAACCAAGTTAGCCAAAGAAAAGGGTGCCTTGGTGTCAATTGATGGTGCCCAGGGTGCAGCGCATTTTAAAATTGATGTACGTGAAATTGGCTGCGATTTTTATTCGTTTTCTGCCCACAAACTATACGGCCCAACGGGTGTTGGCATCTTGTGGGGCAAAAAAGAAGTATTAGAAAACTGGCCAGTGTGGCAAACCGGCGGCGAAATGATCAGCGAAGTCAGCTATCAAGACGCCACATGGAATGTATTGCCATACAGGTTAGAAGCTGGCACGCCAAATATCGCTGGCGCGATTGGCATGGCGGCAGCAGTGAGCTGGTTCGCTCAACTTGATTACGATGCCGTGCAAGCGCACGAAAAAGCGCTACTAGCGCACGCAACCAAGTTGGCAGAAGGCATTGAAGGCCTAACCATTATTGGCCAAGCGAAAAACAAAACTGGTGTGCTTAGTTTCATAATGGAAGGTGGTCACCCAGCCGATATCGGCTTTTTGTTAGACCGCCAAGGCATCGCCATTAGAACCGGCCACCACTGCGCCGAGCCACTGATGAACAAACTAGAAGTACCGGGCACAGCCCGAGCATCTTTTGCCATCTACAACACCATCGAAGAAGTAGACCGCCTCTTCGAAGCACTGGCAAAAGTGCGAATGATGCTGGACTGATTCGAGGCTCTTTGGGCTTCGCAGCCGTTGTAAGGTGATAGGCTCGCGGTAGTCAGGTCTGTGACACGCCGTGGATACATCCATGTAGGCTCGCACTTGCCATCCATGGCAAGTGACGGTCACCGACCTAACCACCACAAACCTATCACGCTTTTACAACGGCTAATGAAGAGCCAATCCCGAGTGCCCAGCAAGGTGCTGCTTTCGCAAGTGGATGGCCTAGTAGAGGCTTACACTTTTGGATTGCATAGCAACTAGAATTTAGCTTGATGGATAGCCTACATGCGGGTTGTCGCAATCAGCCTCTTAGCGCTTGCCGAATATGATGCTGCGGGAGCAGAGGGGAGGAATTTTTGAGACCGTCATTTCCCAGGGATGGGAAATGCGAGCATACACGGACGTACTAGCTGCGTGTCGAAAAAATTTCTACCACTGCTCCGCAGCTCAACTACAAGGCTCAAACCGCTAAGAGGTCTGCTTGGCGACAGTCTGCTATAAAGGCATCGAGCAATCACAGCCGTCGACTTGCAATCGGCAGGAGAGTGAATATGACAGTAAATAGTTTTGATCCCAATGCGCCGGTGGTTTCGGTGACTGCGGCAGCGATTAAGCATTTTGAGAAGAAGCTTGAAAAAGCGGACGGCCAGATTGTGCGCCTTGATACCAAGGTGAGTGGCTGCACGGGTTATCGTTATGTGTTGGATTTTGTTGAGGCTGCTGAAGCTGATGACAAGGTTCAGGTACTTAATGACAAGGTAACCTTGGCGATTTCGCCAGCGGCGCTTAAACTTGTGCGCGGCACCGAGATCGATTTTGTTTTAGAAGGCATTAATCGGGTGGTGAAGTTTAATAACCCTAACGTCGTGTCGGAATGTGGCTGCGGCGAAAGCTTTAGCGTGGAAGAATAATGCAACAAAGCATGGTGGTAACCCAGCGCGACTGTCCTGCACGTCGTGTGCCGTCGGGTGATCCGGTGATCATTCCTAATGGTCAGTTCATCACGATTAACCAAAGCCTTGGTGGTAACTACACGGTTACTTGGCAGGGTAATATGCTGCGCATCGATGGCACAGATGCTGACGCCATTGGTTATGAGCAGCAGCAACTTGAGTTCGATGATGATGGCAGTGGCCAGATCAACGAAGAACAAGTGTGGGCCGCACTGGATACTATTTTTGACCCCGAGATCCCTATTAGTATCGTTCACCTTGGGCTGGTGTATGGCATTGCATTGAACCAAGACACAGGTGTGGTGGATATCCGTATGACGTTAACGGCACCAGGTTGTGGAATGGGGCCTGTACTGGTAAGTGATGTGGAATACCGCGTTGCCAAGGTACCAAACGTGAACGAGGTGAAGGTGGAGCTGGTGTTCGACCCCCCTTGGCACAAGGATATGATGACAGAAGAAGCTCAGTTAGAGGCAGGGCTGTTTTTCTAATCTCACTGTTTTTGGTAGCGGCCGCCAAAAGTTGGGTCTTCTTGGTAGCATTGCAAGAAGGCCGCCACCACGTATTTGTCATACTCACTATCACTGCCTGCTTTGATTGTCTCCATTGCGTACTCTGCACCGAGCGAGTGGCGAAACTGGCGGTCGTTGATGGTGTAATCAAAGGTGTCGGCGACGGCGATGATTCTTGCTTCCAAACAGATCATCTCGCCAATTAAGCCACTTGGATAGCCAGAACCATCAAGCCGCTCATGGTGTTGGGCAATCATGGTTGCAATTGGCCATGGGCTGTTAATATCTGCCATGATTTTACCGCCTGCTTCAGCGTGATAACGCATCAGGGCTTCTTCCTCAGGTAATAACTCACTCGTTTTGTTCAAAATTTGGCTTGGCGTAGATAATTTGCCAATGTCATGCAACCAAGCGCCCATTATTAGGCCTATTTTGATTGTTTGAGGAATGGCCATTTTGTCGGCGATTTTTTCGCACAAGTAGGCAACATTGGCTAAATGTATCGCTGTATGCGGATCGTACAACTCGAATGCCTTGGCGAACGCTTGGCTCATTTGCTGTAATAATACTATTGCCGAGTCCAGACTCAGCTCATCGTGTGCATGTTGGCTATAAACAGCTTGAGCAGCGCTCGTAACCTGTACCCATTCAGATTCTATTATCTGGTGAACTAAGTGTGCATCGTCATCGGTATAGGCTGTCGCTCGGTTGCCAACGCCCACAATACCAACAATTCGGGTGTCGAGAATGACAGGTAAGCTCATATGATTGGTGACTGGGAAGTGCCCTCTTGGTAAGGCTTGCGAGTTGTAGTTGTTGTGAAACACGGGCTGACGCTGGCGCACGCAATCCGCCCATACGCCTGCCGAGGCAAGCGGGTAATGACTAGCATGTATAAGCTGACACTGATCCATAACCCGTTCAGACCAAACGGCAAGTTGGATCTCTTCGGTACTTTCGTTGAAAAGGTGCAAGTAACCAATTTCGCTGGCTGTTGCTTGCACAATATGATTAATCAGCAGTTCGAATGGCTCGTTATAAACGTTAAATCTTTGATTTTCTGCGATCAACATAAGCCACCAAGATTCTCAGTGCATAAACAATTTTGTTCTATGATTAGAGTGTAGCTAGCTTTGTAGGAAGCGTAAGAAGTGACCGATAGTGCGCTGGACTTGCCATTAAAACGAGAAGACTGGGTTGAGTATTTAGATGGCTCAGACTTTTCTGCCATGATGGAAACTGTTCAGCAAATTATTGCCATCACCGAAGACCAAAACAGTAGCGCGGAGCAATTGCGACAAGTCATCATCCATGATGTTGGCTTGACCAGTCAGATTGTAAAAGTAGCCAACTCAGTCATTTTTAATGCCAGTCAAGCTCCCATCAGAACCATCATGCAAGCCGTACTTCAACTAGGCTTTGATGAAATTCGCAATATAGCGCTATCGGTGGGGGTAATCCGTACTGGCGAACAACTAAATAGTCATGCCCAGGAAGACCTGCTCAGAACGTTAGCGCGCTCTTTTCTAACAGCGATGCTAGTTAGAAAGCTACTTAGCGGGCGTTTGCCGCAAGCAAGAGTAGATGAGGCATACATTGCAGGTTTAATGATTAATGTGGGCGAGGTTGCATTTTTAGCCGACCCCATTTGTCGTAAAACTAAGTATTTTGAGTTGCTCCCAGAAGGAAAACATCTCGCTGCACGGGCAGTTATGCATATGTCATTTCCCGAGCTCAGTATTGCTTTGCTTAAACAATGGCAAATGCAAGGGTTGATGTTACAAGTGCATTTGAAAACAGCCAAACCAGAGCCAGCATTGATAGGTGTGCGCTTGTGCCGACAAATTGCCGATGGCTTGCATGAAGGGATTCACAGTAAAGGCTTGCATCGCTTTATTGAAAGCTGGGCGAGCATTTCTGGCACTTCGGTAAAAGAAGCCAAAAGGGCAATTGTAAAAACTGCGCAAGGTGCTGTCGCCAGAGCAGCTGCCATGGATACCAAGTTGATCGCCGACTACATTCCGTTAGGCGTTGACGTTCAAGCACCAGTGCGGCCCGTGTTATCGCCGGAGGAAATGGAACATCGGGTGCTTGAACTGATGCAAGAGTTTAGCCAGCTGGCGCTCGAGCCACTAAATATCAATGCATTGTTTGAGCTGGGTGCGAAGGGGATTTTTGAAACCACTGGTGCTGATCGCGTAGCGTTAATTATTATTAATCCACGTACACGTAAACCTGAATCTCGTTACGTGTATGACTACGAAAAAACAGGCTGGAACATCGACTTCACATCTATGGGTGATGCGAAGCAAAATCAGCGTTTACTCACCTGGATTCAAGCACTAAAAGGGCCGCGCTGGCTGCGCGATGAAACGCGCTTAGACGGTATGCGTATTGGTGTGTTTAAAGAGCTGTTACCCGAAGGGGATTGCATGATTGCGCCGTTAGTCTTGGCTAACAGGCTGGTTGGATTTATTTATGCCGATGGCAAAGGCAGTGAGCTAACGGAGCCTGTATTTTTGCGTTTTAAGCTGCTTGCTAGTCAAATTTCCATGGTGATGACGTCAGCCGCAACGCATCGCTAAATCTGCAAGGGTAGGCGTAGCGCCAAATCAAAAGTTGTTTGCGTACCCGATAAGTGATTTTGGAAAAACAACCCGTGTGCTGGAATGGGTAGCGTGCGCAATGCTTGCGTGGGCATGTATTGGTAATACAAATACTGCCACAAGTTCAGTACATCTCCATATTGCCCTTGGGCGCGACAACTTAAGAACCAACCACCAGGTATTTCCATTCGGCCCACGCCAGCAGGAATCTTTTCAAGGCTAGCAACCGTGAGGGCCGCAACGTAGCGGCACTCTGTTCTTGGCGTGAGCAGCGGGTTGCTGTGGTACAGGCTCAACATTTGGCCTGTTTTTACCTTGTTGCTTGCTTGCCAAAACGCGAGTTGTTGCCAAGCTTGTCGAATACTTTGGTCATAGCCTTGATGGCGCAGGTAAATGACCGGCTGTGCGGCAAGCTGAATGACTTCTGGCTCGCTCATCCTTAGTGTTGGTGAGAGCTGAAAGTCTGCTTGGCTAACGTGTGTTTGATACTGGTTTTTGCGCCACTGTTTTGGGGTAACACCAAAATATGCCCTAAAGCTATGGGAAAAACTCGCAATAGACTGAAAACCACATAGGTCAGCTAGCTCTGCAATGGTTTGATTAGGATGAAAAACCAATAAATTAGCTACCCACTCCAAGCGCGTTTGCCGAATGTACTGGTTAATGCTCAAACCTGTTTGCGCTTTAAATAAACGCTGAAAGTGAAAGCTTGAATAGCTAGAGCGCTTAGCCAGTTCTGCAACGCTAAGCGGGGCGGCAAGCGAGCGGTGAATTTGGTGCAGTGCATCGTTCACACATTGGTTTTGACGACTAGATGGCATACTCAATTAAAATCGCACAAATGAACAATTATTAGCGCACAAATCGATAATTATTACACGTTAAATTAGCGCAAACTGTGCAAAAAATTGGAGAGTTGTCATGTTCTCAAATGCTGCATTACAAATAGAGTCATCATTCATTCGCGATATTTTGGCAGTTAGTCAGCAACCAGGCATGATTTCCCTAGCGGGTGGCATGCCGGCTTCTGAATTATTGCCATGGCCACAGCTACAAGCTCAGTTTGGGAAGTTAAGCCAGGGAGATTTGCAATACTCACTAACGCCAGGCCTGCCTGCATTGCGCGAGCAGGTTGCCAAACAGTTGGTGACCGACTGCGACATCAGTGGTGATGAAATTATGATCACCACTGGCTCGCAGCAAGGTTTGGATTTAATTACGCGCACGTTAATTAACCCAGGCGATAAAATCATTGTTGAAGCACCAACTTTTCTAGGTGCTTTGCAAACCTTCCAGGCGTCGCAGGCAGACATTCTAGCCGTACCTACCTCCCCTGAAGGCCCAGATATGGACGCCTTAACGCATTGTTTAGAAACCAATGCGGTGAAGTTCATCTACTTGCAGCCGAACTTTCAAAACCCAACTGGGTTTAGCTACACCCTAGCGCGTCGCCAGCAACTAGCAGAACTGGCTCGTCGATACAATGTGCTCATTGTCGAAGACGACCCTTATGGTGCTTTGCGCTACGAGGGTGAGGCATTGCCATCGCTATATAGCATGGTGCCAGAGCACTGCGTGCGTTTGGTGTCATTCTCAAAAACGGTTGCACCAGGTTTGCGTTTAGGTTGGCTGCAAGCAAGTAGCGCTATTCAAATGCAGTTGAACAAGTTCAAGCAAGTTGCCGATTTGCATAGCTCATCGCTCAATCAACAGCTGCTAGTTGCGTTTTTGCAGTCGCCAGACTTTGATGCCCATATACAGACGTTGCTAAACGTTTATCGCCAGCGCTGCGATGCCATGCATAATGCGCTCAGCGACCAGTTAGGTGATCAGGTGAGCTGGCAAAAACCACAGGGTGGCATGTTTTTTTGGCTAAACTTGCATCGCGATGGCAACTGGAAACCCTTGTTCGACTCAGCTATCCGTGAAAACGTTGC
Source organism: Salinibius halmophilus (assembly GCF_003577475.1). Taxonomy (GTDB): domain Bacteria; phylum Pseudomonadota; class Gammaproteobacteria; order Pseudomonadales; family Natronospirillaceae; genus Salinibius; species Salinibius halmophilus. Next base: position 198,267 of record NZ_QPEP01000004.1, on the reverse strand, counting down.
TTACGTGCCTGGTGCGGCGTTTTATTTTGATAAACCATCACAGCAGTTCGCGCGTTTAAGCTTCAGTAATGTGTCTGCAGAACAAATTACGCAAGGCATTGAGCGCCTTGCGCAAGTGTTTAACGAGGCTACAGTCTAAACTGCTCGGTTGTTGAGTTGAGCTTGCGGCTGGCTACAAATAGGTCAGTCCAGCTGTTATAGCAACCCATCGCTGCGGTAGGATTGCCGCAGTGATTTCGCTACAATGCGCCACCAACGAATAACTCAGCAAGGGCAGTTATGAGCATTCCAAGTACAGAAACAATTGTTGAAGATCTGTCGTTTTTTGACAGCTGGGAAGAGCGTTACAAGTACATTATTGATCTTGGCCGTGAGTTGCCTGAAATTGATGCCGCACTCAAAACAGACGAGCGTTTGGTAAAAGGCTGTCAATCTAATGTTTGGCTTGCCGTGGATATTGCCGGGGAGCGCATGCAGTTTGCCGTGGACTCCGATGCACACATCGTTAAAGGACTGCTAGTGCTGGTGTTGGCGGCTTACCATAATAAGACCGCTAAAGAGATTGTTGAGTTTGATATACAGTCTTATTTTGCCGAAATTGACCTAGAGCGCCACCTAAGCCCTACACGCGGTAATGGATTGCGTGCTATTGTGGCTAAAATCCAGCAGCTTGCGAAAGCATCGCTAGGATAAATCAATAGAACAATAAAGATTCAGGGTGATGACAGTGGCAATTGAAAGAACATTCTCAATGGTGAAGCCAGATGCAGTTGAGCAAAACGCTATTGGCCGCATTTACGCCAGGTTCGAAGAGGCAGGCCTAAAAATCGTAGCGGCCAAAATGATTCACATGGACCGTACCATGGCAGAAGGTTTTTATGCTGAGCACAAAGGCAAACCTTTCTTCGAGCCCTTGATCGAGTTTATGACGTCGGGCCCAGTGATGGCGCAAGTGCTAGAAGGTGACAATGCAGTTCAGCTGCACCGTGACCTACTCGGCGCTACCGACCCGACCAAAGCCGCACCAGGCACGCTGCGCGCAATGTTTGGCAGTGTTATGCCTAAGAATGCAGTACACGGCAGTGATGCAGTGGAATCTGCCGCCCGCGAAATTGCTTACTTCTTCGGCGAGTAGTCCGCCATCTTGCTGACGGCGCCGACCCACTCCCTAGTTTGGCGCCGTCAAACCCTCAGTTATTTCTGACTATTTTGTATACAAGTCTTGTAATTTCTACCATTGCTGGTAAATAAGGCGCCGAGAAAGAGTTATCACGTTGGAGCCCGCATGGCAGAAGCAGTAGAAAAAGTGAATTTGCTCGGTATGACCCTACCGAAAATGATTGAATGGTTTGAAGCCATGGGGGAGAAAAAGTTTCGCGCTGTGCAGGTGATGAAATGGATTCATGCGCACGGCGTTGATGACTTTGAGCAGATGACTGACGTTTCCAAAAAACTGCGTGAGAAGCTTCAGCGCGTGGCAGAAATTCGCCCACCAGAAGTGATTTGGCAAAAAGACTCAGCCGATGGCACCCGCAAATGGGTTATGCGCATGGATGGCGGTAGCGCCATTGAAACCGTATTTATTCCCGAAGATGATCGAGGCACACTTTGTGTGTCATCGCAAATTGGCTGCGCCCTTGATTGCTCATTTTGTTCAACCGGTAAACAAGGGTTTAGCCGCGACCTTACCACTGCAGAAATCATTGGCCAGGTGTGGCTAGCAGCTAAGTCGTTTGATAAACCAGGCCAGCCCCGCGAGCGGCGCGTAACGAACGTAGTAATGATGGGTATGGGTGAGCCGTTAATGAACTACCGGCCTGTCGTTGATGCAATGCACCTCATGCTTGAAGACAACGCCTATGGTATTTCCAAGCGCCGTGTCACCCTGTCTACCTCTGGTGTAGTGCCAGAAATCGAAAGGTTAGGGGATGAAATTGATGTGTCGCTGGCGCTGTCTTTACACGCGCCAAACGATGAGTTACGTAATAAATTAGTACCTTTGAATCGTAAATATCCCCTGGAACAGGTGTTAAGCACCTGTAGAGAGTACTTACGCAAGTGCGGTGATAGCAAAAAGCGTGTGTTGACCATTGAGTATACCTTGATGAACCAAGTCAACGATGAGCTAGCCCACGCAGAACAAATGGCTAACTTACTGCGCGAAATTCCGTGTAAGATCAACCTAATTCCATTTAACCCGTTTCCTAACTCTGGCTACGAGCGTCCGAGTAACAACCGTATCCATCGCTTTCGCGATCGGTTAACCGAGCTTGGTTATAATGTCACCATACGCAAAACTCGTGGTGATGATATCGATGCAGCCTGTGGGCAGCTAGCGGGTCAGGTTCAAGACCGTACGCGCCGCCAAGAGCGCTTTATCAAACTGGTTGAGGCTGGCGGCACAGCTGCTGAACGGGATTTTTCTAAGAGGTAACTATGCATTTTCGTGCTCTGCTTTTAATTGGTGTTATGGCTATAGCTGCAGGCTGTGCAACCACTAACCCTGCCCAGCAACAGCAAACTCAACGTGCTCAGCAGGCACAGGTAGATATTGGCTACGCGCAGCTAAAGCGCGGTAAATACCAAGAGGCGAAGGCCGCTTTCGGGCGTGCGCTCAGCATTGATCCTAACTCTGCTGGTGGTCACTTTGGTATGGCGCGCATCCATGAAGTAGAGCTCGATTATGAACGAGCAGAAGCGGCATTTGAGAAGTCTTTGGATATCAAATCAGACCCTCAGGTTCATCACAGCTTTGGCGCTTTTTATTACAACCGTGGCCGCTTTGCCGAGGCCTACCAACAGTTCCGTTTGGCGTCGCAAGACGACTTCTACCCGCAACGCGCCATTGTGTTTCAATCAATGGGCTATGCTGCACTGCAGCAAGAGAAACTTGATCAGGCCGTGATCGACTTTGGTCGTGCTCGTGCCCTAGATGCGACACTTTGGACCAGTGTGTTAGCCATTGCCGATATCGAGTTTGGTCGCGGTAATATCGACGCAGCCCTAAAACAGGTGTTAGAACTCGACCGCTTAGATCGCGCTGATCTAGTAAAAGCCAACCCAAACACCTTGCTGCTACAAATCAAAGTAGCGCACGCTGCCAATGAAAACTCGTTGCGCGATGCGTGGCGTATCCGCTTAAAGCGCGAGTTCGCTCGCACACCACAAGCCCAAGAACTGCGCCAATGGGAAGCCGACAAGGGTTTAAGTTAAGGCGATGGCGTGTTCATTTGGCACGATAAAAAGTGCCAAAGCCTCACTAAGCTCTTTTAGCTAGGATTCAGCTCATGCTATGATGCGCGGCTAATTCGCGCCATAGCATAGTTAGGAGAAAAACGTGGCTAAAATAACCGGTATCCGAGGAATGAACGATGTTTTGCCAGGCGACTCAGCCCGCTGGCAGTATTTGGAAAACATCGTCCGCCATTTATTGGCGCAATACGGCTACCAAGAAGTGCGCACGCCGGTTGTTGAGCAAACGCCCGTATTTACTCGCGGTATTGGTGAAGTCACTGATATTGTAGAAAAAGAAATGTACACCTTTGAAGATCGCAGCGGTGATAGCCTATCGCTGCGCCCAGAGGGAACGGCTGGCTGTGTGCGCGCCATGATCGAAAATGGCCTATTGCACAACCAAACTCAAAAAGTTTGGTATCAGGGATCAATGTTCCGCTACGAGCGCCCGCAAAAAGGTCGCTATCGCCAGTTTAATCAAATTGGTGTTGAAACCTTTGGCTTAACGGGTCCTGATATTGATGCCGAGCTGATTGTACTAACGGCGCGCCTATGGAAAGCTTTGGGTATTGACCATGCCGTGACTTTGCAGCTTAACAGCCTAGGTACCAGTGAAGCGCGAGCTAACTATAAAGCGGCACTCGTCGACTACTTGAATAGTCGCAAAGATCAATTAGATGAAGACAGCCAGCGTCGTTTAAGCACCAACCCAATGCGCATTCTGGACTCAAAAAACCCGCAAACACAGGCTCTGCTTAGCGAAGCGCCAAGCTTGCTGGATTGGTTAGACGAAGAGTCGAAAGAACATTTTGCTGGCCTAACATCACGCTTAGATGCATGCGGCGTAAGCTATGAAGTTAATCCGCGTTTGGTTCGTGGCCTAGATTATTATGGTAAAACCGCGTTTGAATGGGTAACCGATGCACTGGGTGCACAAGGCACCGTATGTGGTGGTGGCCGCTACGATGGTTTGGTAGAGCAGTTAGGCGGTAAAAGTACCCCAGCAGTGGGTTTTGCCATGGGGGTTGAGCGTTTACTGCTATTGATTGAAGCGCTCAACCAGTTCCCAGAAGACTTAACCAGTACTGCCGACGTTTATATCGCGGTGATGGGTGAAAAAGCTGAACAAGTTGTGATGCCGTGGGCAGAACGCCTACGCACAGACGCGCCAAACTTACGCATTGTGGCCCATAATGGCGGCGGTGGCTTTAAAGCACAGATGAAAAAAGCGGATAAGAGCGGCGCGCACTTTGCTTTAATTATCGGTGACGACGAAGTTGCCAATGAACAAGTTGCAGTGAAAGATTTACGTGGTGATGCCGAGCAAGTCTCTCTTCCATTAGCAGACGTCGCAAACCACCTTATTACAAAAATTGATGGAGTGAACTGATGTACGAGACCGATCACGAACAGGGTGAAGCGATCAAAAAATGGTTAGCCCAATGGGGTGTGTATGTGTTGCTAGCCATTGTGGCCCTTGGTGGCTTAATGCTGGGCACCAAGCTTTATCGCGAGTCGGTAGAAGCAAACCGCCAAGCGGCGAGTGATAGCTTCTTGAAAGTTGTTGAATTGGTATCGGCGAACCCAGTGGATGTTCCGGCAGTACAAGAGGCAATTGATGCCGTACAAGCTGAGCACCCGGATACCACTTACGCATTCCTGTCGCAGTTATTTGAAGCACGCTTTGCCATGGACGAAGGCATGCCAGAGCAAGCGGAAGAAATTCTAACGCAAGCACTGGCGGCAGCACCGACTGATGAACTTGCTGATGTGGTGGAGGTTCGTTTAGCGCGTGTTCATTACCATCGTGGTAATTATGAAGCAGCATTGGCTGCATTAGCGGATGCACCAAGTCAAGCTGGTGCGGCGCTAGAGCTAACGGGTGATATCCATGTGGCTCAAGGCGATATTGCCGCAGCAAAAGAGGCCTATCAATCAATGCTAGACTTGGGTGACAGCCAGCCACGCGGCCCTGTTGTGCAACTAAAATTGAATAATTTGCCAGGTGAAGAATGAAATACGCGCTTAGCGCTTTAATTACGCTTAGCTTGGTCGGTTGTGCGTCAACCGGCCCGCAAGCGCCAAGTATTACCCCTGTTGCCGGCTCTCCTGAGCCGGTTACACGTTGGGCGATCGATATTGTTGATCGCCAAGGTGGTATCGACTACCAAGACTCGGCGCGTGTGCGCCAGTTGGTGCCTGATGTTGACCAATCGTTAGCGTTTGCCGCGTTTGGCAACCAGGTGGTTAGTGGGCAAATTGATGCCGGTGCTGAAGTGTGGCGCACGCAGCTCGACGAAACCGTCGCGGCGGGGCCTGTAGAGCAAGATGGCCGAGTGTTTGTCACCACCGATAATGCCGACTTAATTGCGCTAGATAGCAACACGGGTGAGGTGTTGTGGTCTGTTGAATTGCCAGCTCGAAGTGATGCCTTAGTGGCTGTGCAAGGGGATCGGGTAGTTGTGCAAATGCAAGACGGCACCGTACAGGCGCGTGCCGTTAGCAATGGTCGTACGTTTTGGAGCTATCGCAGCGCTTCACAGCCCGACCTAAGCCTAATTGGCACAGCCAACCCAGTATTAGCCAACAACCTTGTGATTGTCGCTAACGCCAATGGCAGTGTGTTAGCGCTATCGCTCGCTAGCGGGGAAGTGGCTTGGGAATATCGTCTAAGCTATCCAAAAGGTGCCACGCCGGTAGCCCAATTAGTAGATGCCGATGCCACACCATTAATTAGTGGCAATACTGTGCTGGCAACTGCTAACGACGGTGTGATTTATCAAATTGACCTAGCCAGTGGTCGGGTATTGGGCGACTTAGAGGCGAGCTCACTTGAGCAGTTGCTATTGGCAGGTGATCGCCTAGTTGTGGCAGAAGAAAGCGGCAGTGTTGTGGCCTTAAATAGTGCTGGTGAAGCACTGTGGCGCAACGATGCCATGTTAGACCGAGCGCCGTTTGCGCCGGTATTTTGGAATAATGCAATTTGGGTAGCGGATACCTTTGGTGCCCTTATTGCGATTGACCCAGAAACGGGTGAAACATTATCAGCCAAGCAAATGGATATATCCGGCTTGGCTGAATCCCCAGTTGTGACAGACGAATGGATGCTGTTAATGTCGGCCGATGGGCGTCTAGCTGGGATCAAAGTGAGGTAAAATGCTTCCTGTTATTGCACTGGTTGGTCGCCCAAATGTGGGTAAATCAACTGTTTTTAACCGCTTCACCCGCAGCAGAGATGCTTTGGTGGCGGACTATTCAGGCCTAACCCGAGACCGTCAATACGGCAAAGGTCAGCTTGACGAGCGTGAGTTCATGGTTATTGATACCGGTGGTGTGACCGGTGAAGAGCAAGGGCTCGACGCTGAAATGGCGAAACAATCGTATATGGCGATTGAGGAAGCGGACGCGGTACTGTTTTTAGTAGATGGTCGCAGCGGTATTGTTGAAGGTGATCGTCACTTAGCCGAAATGTTGCGCCGCATTGATAACAAGCCAATTTGGCTAGTGGTCAATAAAACCGATGGTATTGATGCGGACGTCGCGTGCTCTGAGTTCTGGGAGCTTGGTTTGGCCATTCAGCCATTTCCGATTGCGGCGTCGCAAAACCGTGGCATGCGCTCGTTACTCGAGACTGTGCTCGACAAGGTAGCCGAAGGCTTTGTTGATCCTGAAGAGCATTTGCCAACCGACTGGCGCGGCAGGCGAATTGCCGTGATTGGCCGCCCAAACGTCGGCAAGTCAACGCTGGTTAACCGAATCCTAGGTGAAGAGCGGGTAGTGGTTTACGACCATCCGGGCACCACGATGGACTCGATTTATATCCCATTTGAGCGCCATGGCGAAGAATACACCTTGATCGACACCGCTGGTGTGCGCCGGCGTAAAAATATTAAAGAAGCCGTTGAGAAGTTCTCGATTGTTAAAACCCTAAAAGCAATCGATGATGCCAACGTTATTATCGCCGTCTTTGATGCCCGTGAAGGAATTGTTGAGCAAGACTTGACCATGCTGCGCTTTGCGCTTGAGGCAGGTCGTGCTTTGGTTATTGCGATCAACAAATGGGATGGCATGACCGGCGAAGAAAAAGAGAAAGTGCGCACCGACATTAGCCGACGCCTTGAGTTTGTCGACTACGCCGACCTGCACTTTATCTCGGCTAAGCATGGCACCAATGTGGGTCACTTGTTTGAGTCGGCTGATGTGGCGTATGAGTGTGCGTTTGCCAAGTGGTCAACTAACTTCCTAAGCGAAATTCTGCAAGGGGTGGTAGAAAACCACCAGCCACCATTGGTCAATGGTCGCCGTATTAAACTACGTTATGCCCACCAAGGTGGCAGCAACCCACCACGTATTGTTGTGCACGGCAATCAGGTAGACAAGTTACCTGGCAGCTACAAACGGTACATGGAAAACACCTTCCGTAAAGTGTTGGAAGTATCGGGTACGCCAATCAAGTTTGAGTTCAAGAGCGGTCATAACCCATACGCCGATAAAAGCGAAGGGCGCCGTAAAACGCGCCGCTAGGTTGCTCCCCCAGTCATTCCCGCGCAGGCGGGAAGTAGGTCTGTAAGTCATGTGGCACCAGCCGCATGCTTGCAGACACACCCAAAACTACTCCATGGTTACTAGGTCATTCCCGCGCAGGCGGGAATCTAGTTGCAAGTTCACTCAGCAAACTAGACACCCGATAAAACCACTCGGGTGTGACGCAGGCAGTTGGCAACAAGTCACTAAGCCACCTCGCACAACAAACGCAAACTGAAACATCACAACAGATGCCCCCTGTGGGCATTCCATGTATAATCGCGCGCACCTTAAATCAAGTCATCAAGCATCATCTATAGAGTGGAGCCTCATGGATCTTTCAGCACTGACAGCTATTTCTCCTGTAGACGGCCGTTACGGCAGCAAAACAGCTAGCCTGCGTCCAATCTTTAGCGAATACGGCCTAATTCGTTTCCGCGTAACTGTTGAAGTTCGCTGGTTACAAAAGCTAGCCGCCAACCCAGGCGTAGCAGAAATTGGCCCATTCAGCGCTGATACCAATGCGTTCCTAGATGCCATCGTTGACAACTTCAATGAAGCCGATGCACAAACGGTAAAAGACATCGAAGCAACAACAAACCACGATGTGAAAGCCGTTGAGTACTTTCTGAAGAAAAAACTAAGCGAAAACGCAGAACTTGCCAAAGTGCTTGAGTTTGTTCACTTCGCATGTACCTCTGAAGACATTAACAACCTATCGCACTCTTTGATGCTCAAAGAAGGCCGTGATGCGGTGATTCTGCCAGCAATGGAAAAAGTTGTGGCAGCGATCAAAACCTTGGCAATCGACAATGCCGAGCTGCCAATGCTATCGCGCACGCACGGCCAAACGGCGAGCCCAACGACCTTGGGTAAAGAAATGGCGAACGTTGCCTACCGTCTAGAGCGCCAAGTGAAACAACTTAAGAACGTTGAGCTGCTAGGTAAAATCAACGGTGCAGTGGGTAACTACAATGCCCACTACGCAACCTACCCAGAAGTAAACTGGGAGCAGAACGCACAAGAGTTCATCGAGTCACTGGGCCTAGTATTTAACCCATACACGACTCAGATTGAGCCGCACGACTGCATCGCAGAGCTTTATGATGTTGTCGCTCGCTTCAACACCATTTTGATCGACTTCGACCGCGATATTTGGGCCTACATCTCTAATGCTTACTTCAAGCAGAAGACGATTGCTGGTGAAGTCGGTTCTTCAACCATGCCACATAAAGTTAACCCAATCGACTTCGAAAACTCGGAAGGTAACTTGGGCATAGCTAACGCAACCATGGCGCACCTGGCTCAAAAATTACCAATTTCGCGCTGGCAGCGTGACCTAACTGACTCTACTGTGCTTCGTAACATGGGCGTTGGTTTAGCACATAGCTTGATTGCCTACGAAGCAACACTAAAAGGTATCAGCAAGCTAGAAGTCAACGCAGCACGTTTGGCTGAAGACCTAGACAATGCTTGGGAAGTGATGGCAGAAGCGATTCAAACCGTGATGCGCCGCTATGCCATTGAAGAGCCATACGAGAAGCTAAAAGCCTTCACCCGTGGCAAAGCAATCACCAAAGACATGATGATTGAGTTTATTGGCACGCTTGAACTGCCAGAAGCAGAAAAAGCACGCTTACTAGAAATGACACCAGCGACCTACATTGGTTCGGCTGTCGCGCAGGCAAAAGCCATTTAAGCTCACCGGGGGGGGGGGCATCACGGCACACCCCGTAGGTTGCACGGCTGCGTTGTTTTTGCAGCCGGGCAACTGTCATTCCCGCGCAGGCGGGAATCTAACCACCGCATGCAAAACAGCAAACTAGATCCCCGATAAAAGCACTCGGGGATGACTGCATTAGTCAAAAAACCTACACCAGGTACCGTAAAAAACCACAGAGTGTTACCCATTACTCAAAAAAGCTGACAACTTGTTCAGCCTAGGGTTCTCTTTATTTGCTACCATTGAAGCGAATGAGGGGGAGCTGTGCGCTTACTATTTTTAATTTTTATATTGTTGGCAGGTGAAGTGTATGCGGTCGTTTCCGTGCAACACTGCCCAGATTCTGTAGATAATGTAGAAGAGTGCGTTGACCTCTCATGTGTAAAGGCGCTACCGTCTCTGCTAACCATGGCTGGCGAGTGCGTGACAGGTAATGACTGCAGTAGGTTGAAGCCCAGCCCACATGCAGGCTACCGAACACCAATTTTAGATCCACCCATCAGGGTAGTAAGCATCTAAACCCAGTAACACTAACAATTAAAAATGTGTGGATAAGTTAATGAAAAAATTATTAGTAACCGGCCTTTTGATGGCAGCCCCATTTACCTTTGCTAACGACGACGTAGATGCGCAAGTTGAGCAAAAGCTAAACGAGTACTTCGCAAGCGAAGAATTTGACCAAGTGATTGATGACGCAATCAATCGTTATGTTGTACGCCAACAAGAAGCGCAGCGTGACGCTCAGCGCCAAGCCGCGCGTGACCAAGCTAGCTCGCTTATACCAGTAGGCGACAACGATTACGTTCGTGGTAACCCAGACGCGCGCTTTACCCTACTTGAATACTCAGACTACGAGTGCTCGTTCTGTAAGCGTTTCCATAGCACTGCTAAACAGTTCCTTGAGCGCAATGAAGACGTAAACTGGGTATATCGCCACTTCCCACTGGACTTCCATAACCCGCTAGCAACACGCCAAGCCGAAGCAGCGGAATGTGTGGGTAAAGTTGGTGGTAACGACGCGTTCTGGGCTTACTCAGATGCAATCTTTGAACGCACCAACTCAAATGGCAATGGTATGGATGCTGCTGAGCTAGTGCCTATGGCGGTTGAGTTAGGTTTAGACGAAGCAGAAGTGCAAGCCTGTATTGATGCTGGCGAGTTCCGTCCTAAGATCCAACTACAGATTCAAAACGCACAATCTGCAGGTGTATCTGGTACGCCAGGTAACTTCCTACTAGATAACGAAACTGGCGACGTTATCCCACTAGCCGGTGCGCAGCCACTGCAAACACTAGAATCAGCACTGGCTGATCTAGCAGCTGAATAAGCTTTGCAGAATAAAAAAAACCCGGCAACTGCCGGGTTTTTTTATATATTCAGTTCATACAGGCCAAGGGTGATGCTCACCATTGCTTTTGTTCACAATTTGGTAAAACTACCCTTGGTGTGAGTTGTGATGACAGGGTGAATTGGTTTAAATATGAGCAGTAAAATTTCAAGGATTGAACAATGGCGAGTTGGCAAAAAGAACTGACTGCAGACATGGACGAGAGTGGTCGACTAAACGATGGCCTCGCTGTTGATGAAAGTGCCGCTGCGGATCAAAGCGTCGAGCTTAAACTACCTAATGCACAAGCCCTGCGTGCTCTGCCCCATGAGCTGAAAACTAAATTATTCCCAGCGCCAGAGAATTGGGGCACGGTTGACCCATCGGATGCCATTCACTTAGTTCGCTCTGATAGCACTCGCTTTTTTGAGTATCAGCGTGGACACTGGGTTGAAATTCCTTCTCCACGTTCCTTGATCCACAAAAATTGGGTTTGTGTTCAGCGGTTAAATAAACCCATCAGCAATCATATTGGCCAAGCTAACAGTCGCTCTGCGATCAGTGATGGCGAGCAAAATCAGCAGGTAACTGTTAGCAGCCCTTCATCGCAAGAACTCACGCAAGATGTTGTGCTGTACGACGTGCCAAATACCTATTCGCTCAATTTGAAGTTACTTAGCCCAAGTGGAAAACCGGCGCACTACGCAACGTTTCAGGTGGATTTGGATACGGGTGACCGTCGAACGGGACCGCTAGATGAAAATGGTGAAGCGTATTTGTCTGGTTTACCAGAATGCCAAGCAACCATCCGTTATTTGCCAAACCGCAGTTTAATTGCACGCTATCAGCAGCAGTTGCGCACTCAGCTAAACGTTATCTTAATGGATGCGCGGGCTAAACAGGCAGATAATCAAGCCAAGCTTGCAGATTTAGCTTGGGCAGACAAAACCCATGTTATTTCACAAGCGTTCATTAATAGCTTTTGGAATAACTTTGAAGACCTAAAAGGCAACACTCAGTCGGCTGCGGCATTTTTATTAGACATACCGTCCAATGTGCAGCGTTTGCAAGGCGAGTTTATCGAGGCCCTGCGCGCAGGCACGATTCCGGATGAACTGGAAGAAGCATTTGCTAAGATTTGTCAAAAGGCGGGGGTAGCCAGTGAGCTAGCCGCTAGGGCGTGGCATGTGTTTAGAATCTTGGCGCAACATCGCTCCACGCTCGATATTCTGCTCGAGTTTGCTTGGGATTATGCAAGCTGTCTTCATGTGCTCGACTTGGCCGAGTTCGGTGGCTGGATTGTCTTTGAAGCGGTCTTCGCCATAATTGCTGCGGCAGTGGTAAAGGGCACTAAAGGACTTGGTAGCCTGCTGGTATTACCAGCCTCAACTGAACGCTATAAGAACGTAATGATAAAGATTGGTGAGGTAATCGCACCACTATGGCGAATTCTCGATGAGCGAGCCTATGACAATGTAGGCGGCACCAAAGCGCTAAAAGGCAATCGCGAGCACCAGGTGACCCATCAGCAACAAGAAGACGTTCGACCACTGGTTAAAGTCGACCCTGAACCTGAGCAATCTTCCCAATCGTTAAACAAGCAAGATGACGATTCCACGAATCAGGGTGACGAAGACGAAAACAAAGGCGATTGCCCTGGCGGTGCAACCGATAACGCCGAATGTGCCGGTGAGCCAATTAACATGGCAACCGGCGAAGAGCTCTATAAAACCATAGATTTTAAAGTACCCGGCGTTGTGCCAATTAACTTTGTGCGCCAATACCGCACAACGCTCTGTGGTAAACGTTCAAGCCTTGGCTTTGGTTGGTCGCACTCCTTTAGCGAATACTTTGTTGCACAAGGCGAAGGCCTGGAGTTTGTTGACCAAGAGTTTTTGAGCACCAGCTTTGCAAGCATACGCCCAGGCAAAACGGTACGAAACCAGCTGGGCATGACGCTCGACTGGACAGCCGATGAACTGACCTTAACGCACAAGGGAGTCGTAAAGCGGTTTCGTCAACTAGACCCAGCGTCACAGCGCTATGCCTTAACACACATTGAAACGCTAGATCGCAGCCAAAGCTGGCGGCTAATTTATCAAACGGTCAATGGTGTTTTGCAGCCTACTCAAGTGGTGGCCAGCTGGGGCGATACACTTAGTTTGAATTATGGCCGCTATGGCCTTGCTAGCATTGACTGGCAAGCAGCTTCGGGCCATAAAAAACGCCTTGCGCGCTATATCGTTAACAACCAAGGCGACCTAATTGCGGCGCGCAACCAAGGCGGGCGATTAGAGCAATACCGCTTTGAGCAACACACCATTACCCTGCGCAAACTGGCAACTGGCGCGATCTACGATTTCCAATGGACGGAGTTAGGCCCAAATGCTCGCGCCACAAGCCAGAAAGAGCGTGGTGGAAGCTATCATTATCAGTTTGAATGGCAGCTAGAAGATCGAATTAGTCGCTCGATTGACTCCAATGGCGTCGTCATTGAATACGAGTTTGATGACCGCGCCCATTTGATCCGCAAAACCATGCCTGATGGCAGCGAAGAGCGCTGGTTTTACAACAGTTTGGATGATCTCGTTTGGTATCAAAACGGCAATGGCGAGCGCACAGAGTATGCCTACGATGACCAACAGCGTTTAACCAAACAAATTAATGCCCTAGGCCAGCAAACCCGAATTAGCTACTTGGGCGACACCTTTTTACCAACGCGCATTATCAATGCTGCCGGCCACACAACCCGCTACCAGTACAATAGCCTTGAGCAGCTAACCGCTATTCACCACCCTGATGGCCGCGAAGCACGCTGGCAGTATCAAGGTGGTCAATTGGTGAAACAAGTAGATGCCAATGGCCAAATTCACCACTACCAATGGCACCCACAATGGGGCGCCATTGCTAGGTACTTGCAAACCACCAGCAAAGGCGAGGTGCTCAGCGAGCTTGCTTTTGCCTACGACGAGCAAGGCCGTTTGGTATCTCAGACTGTTGTAGGAAAAAATGGCACGGAAGATAAAACCAGCCACTTTGTATACGACGAGCAAGGTCAGCTAACTAGCCAAATTGACCCATTTGGTAAGAGCCAAAAGCTTAATTACGACAGCTTTGGTCGCGTTGTTGCCCATATCGACGCCGCTGGACGCACCACCCAATTTGAATATGGCAAGTTTGCCCAAGTTGAGCGCTTAATTCAGCCAGACGGCAATCAAGTGCGCTACGAATACGACAAAGAGCGCAACCTAACGGCACTAATTAACCAAAACGGTCAGGCTCATAAGTTTGAGTACGATGTACACGAGCGCATTAGCCGTGAAATTACCGTGGATGGCCGCACAACCGATTATCAGTACGATGGCGCGGGGAGAATTACAAAGTTAACAGAAAGAGGGCTAAATGAAGGTGAGTTAACCGCAACCTTCGAGCGCAACGCCCTAGGCATGTTAATTCGCGAGCAGCACGAGGCAGCAGGTAAACAAAGCGTCACCATCGACTACCAGTACGATGAGTTAAATCGCCTAGTGCTGGCCGATAACGGCCATGCCCAAACCGAATTAGCCTACGACCTAGCTGGTCGCTTAACCGAAGAGCTAAACCGCCAAAGCTTTAACCCATTTGGTCATCGTGTACAGCCACATCAACATAAGATTGGCATTCACTATCGCGATGACGGACTGGTATCGCACCTACACCACGAAAGCTTTAAGCCAAAACCGCACGGTTTGAAGTACAGCTTTATGCACTCCGACGGGCGCAAAGACGAGTGGTACCAGGAATATCATTGGAATAGCCAACAGCAGCTCGTTGGCATGCTACTTAACGACGAGCAATTATTTAGCCAGCAATTCAACAGCGCCGGGCAGCTAACCAAGCGCCAACAAGGTGCACATCAGCTCGAATTTAGCTACGACCCAGAAATGCGGTTAGCACAAACCAAACGCCTAGGCAGCGCGCACGAGTTAATTAAACAACGTGATTATGACTACGACGAGTTCGGCCGGCTTACGCAAATTAGTGAGCAAGGCTCCACGAGCGCCAAGCCATTTGTTAAGCAGTACCAATACGACGCCGTAGACCGATTAACATCTGTCGTTCGAGGCGAGTCTGGCGATCTAGTTCAACAACAAATCAATCAAGACAAAGCCGGTAACCTGCTACCACAAGGTTTAACTGAGCTAAGTAACAACCAGTTACCATTCTGGGGCGACCGGCATTTTGAATACGACAGCCACGGCAACTTAAAAACCGAAACCAGCGGCGCCAATGGCTGCAAGAAGAAGCAGTTCTTCTACAACGCCAAGCATCAGCTGGTTTCTTTGATTCAAAGTGTTGATAGAACCGCCACGCTATATAGCGAATACCTCTACGATTCCCTAGGTCGCCGCATCGAGAAAATCGTTTGGCAGCTTGATGCTGCGCTTACTGGTGTAGAAACCGAGCTTGAACTGGCAAACCTAGCTCGAGAGCAAGGAGAAGTGGTCAACCACGAGCGCTTCGCTTGGCAAGGCTCAACGCTGGTTCATGTGCGAAAGCTCACCAACGGTGGCAACCAACAGCTCACCGCCGAGCGCTATATTTACGAGCCAGGCACCCACGTGCCACTGGCAATGCACGACACCGAGCTTGGTACGCTTCATTTTGATGTTGACCACCTAGGTACGCCAAAGGGGCTGTTTGATAGTGCCGGCGAGAAACTGTGGCAAGCAGAGCACTCGGTATATGGCCAGATTGAATCAGAGCGCTCGTTTAAGCTTCATCCAATCACCGGCGAGCAGGTTGCTCCTAAAATCCGTTTCCAAGGCCAGTACGAAGATGCTGAATCTGGGCTGTTTTATAACCTAAACCGCTACTACGATGCCGAAGTAGGGCGGTATACCACACAAGACCCGATTGGCTTGTTGGGTGGGTTAAATGCATACCAGTATTGCCCGAATCCGGTTGAGTGGGTTGATCCGCTGGGTACTATCGCGGAAAAAGAGGCTTCTACAAGATCTACTGAAGCTGTTGCTTCAACGCAACCTGGAACTTCCATAGCGGTTTATGACAAGGAGTTTGCCGCCCAACAAATGAAGGGGTATGGCATTTCTATTTACAATGAAGATATTTATAACTTCTTGAATGGATTAGATGAGTTGACGTTGGGACCGCCTGGCGGTGAAGCATGGCTATCCCCGGCGGAACATGCGTTCAGGGCTACTAGCAAAAGCCAATTGGCACTTGAATCAGGATTAGCTGGAAGTATTGTAGATGCTGCAAATAATGGAGGGGATTTATATGCAACGGTGGTTCCTCTAAAAGGGTTGAAGACAAATATACCCAAAGCAACTGATGGTGGTGTAAATCCTCACTTTTTAGAAGGAGCTGGCCATACTGCTGTGAGAGGTGATAACTTCTGGATATTGAATAGAGATATAACTGAAGTCACTGTACCAGGAGGGGGTGCGATGCCAAGTGGTTCGATGATTGTGAAATTTATACCAGGATCTGGATGGGTGCCGGTTAGGAGCTTTTAATGAAAAATTACCGATTTTGCCCTATATGTGGTAGCAAGCTAAATAAACTTGAAAAGTCCAACTCTATCTGGACAGAATTTTACCAGTGCTCATCAACTCACTGTGGAGAGTACTTTATCCAAGTTGTGGATTTGCGATATACATTTCCGTTAATTGAAACCTATCCGACAACATTAGAATTGTTTAATTCGTTATCTCCCGAAGAAGCCAAAATAGCTGAAAAAAAGATAAATAGAATCGATAGTAAAACAGTGTCTATAGTGGAGTTCGAGAATTACGTGCTAGTGAAATAGTATGAGGAAATCGTTTGGCAGCTTGATGTTGCTTTAACAGGCGTTGAAACCGAACTCGAATTAGCAGAGCTAGCTGTAGCGGACCAAATTGCCCGCGTACTTTGAGCCAAATTATTCATCGAACGATTTGGCATGATTCCGCCCTGTTTACCACATTAACGTCATAGCTTATTTTACCCCTGCCAATCAGTTGACAGGGCAGCCACGCTTTACAGAGAATACCTGTACGATGCCCTTGGGCGCCGAATTGAAAAGATAGTTTGGCAGCTGGATGTTTCGCTAACTGGTGTAGAAACCGAGCAGCAGCTAGCGGAATTAGCGCGTAACCAAGGCAAAGTCTTCAACCACGAACGCTACGCCTGGCAAGACTCAACGCTCGTACATGTGCGCAAACTCACCAATGGCGGCAACCAGCAACTTACCGCCGAGCGTTATATTTACTGTAGCCGACCAAATTGCCCGCGTACTTTCAGCCAAATTATTCATCGAACGATTTGGCATGATTCCGCTCTGTTTACCACACTAACGTCATTGCTTTTTTTACCCCTGCCAAATTAGCATCGCTCTTTCGGCCAAAGTTTCGTCGTAGCCAACTTATGATCATTTTGGCTTTTGGCTTATTTGCACCAAATAACGCAAAAAGCCCATTGTGGTGTCATGCACGATGGGCTTGGTGAGCGGGCGATTTGCTTGGCTTACCGCACCTGTTGCTCTATTAGTTGCTCATGGCTGCGCCAATGCGGTTGCACCAGTACTTGGTTGATATGCCTGAGCGTGACGATGGTTTGGTTCTCTCGGCAGGCTTCGATCAACCCGGCATGGCATAAGTTACAGCATAATCTTAGGTTGCCTTGCGCGTTGCGCAGTACGACTTCAATGGCGCCGTCGTCGAAGGTGTTGATGCCCAGTTTTGCCCGCTCTAGCTGGTTCATGATGAACTGTTCCAGGTCGAAATCGTTCAGTGGCAGCAAATTCGCTGAGTAGGTGATTCGGCTCTTTAAATCGGCATTCACCTTCATCGCTAGGCGTTGTAATAAATCTGGCTGGCCGAGCAATACCAGGTTGTGTTTGGCTGGGTAGCGATCGAATAGTAAGCGAAGTTTTCGCAGCGTATCCATATCGAGCAGATGTGCTTCATCGATGAGGGTGTACAGGCTTTTACGCTCTTGTACGACTCGGTAGGCATGCTGAATGAGCTCTTTTTCTAGCTGTTTTTCAGGTGCGTCAATTTTCATCGCCGTTGCCAATTGTTTGATCAGCTTGCCATAGGTGTGCAGGGTTTGGCTGATGCTGACCACCTCGGTGTCTTTTTGCTGACTAAGCTGTTCGACGTAGCGCTTTAAGCTGCTTTTGCCTACGCCTGGCTGCCCAACTATAACGGTAAAACCACCATGCTGTGCATGAATTTGAATGATGTCGAAAATGGCTTGCTGTTGTGGCAGGAGCGTGTCGGCTTTGGTAAACGGCACACGCTCGATGCCAAAGGTATTTTGGATGATCATAGCGTGGCTCCCTGAGCATCACTCACAGGGCTTCGTTGCTGGGCATTAAAGGTTAGGTTAAGCGGCGCAGCATCCCCCATACGTTTGTCGTTAAAATAGACAATAAAGCGGTCTCGCCGGGTGCGATCATAGCGTACCTGAATGGCTTGATTACGCAGGTCGACAGGGCATTCAAATTTTTGGCTATTAATAGAAAACACATTGGTTTTACTGACCTTTCGGGTTTCTTCAATGAAGAACACCTCTGCCGTGTACTGATCGTCCACTAGGTACTCAATACGGTTGATGTCTAAATTAAAGCGGTCTACCGGAGGCATATGAATGCTGCTGTGTGGTTGGCGGTTATAGTCTTGTTCAATCCATTGTTGAGTCAGCTGGTTGAGTTGATCGAGTGATTCAAAGGTGCGGTGCTGCACTAAGAAACGATCACGAAACCCACGAAAGAATCGTTCTATTTTTCCCTTCGATGCACCATCTCGAACGGGCGCGTGGCTAAGGTGAATGTTCAACCGCACGCAGGCTTGTAGTATTTCCTTCGAACGATAGTTGGCACCATTATCAAAATACAATCGCTGCGGCTTACCCCGCTTAAATAAGGCGGTGCGAAAGGCATCAATCATGTTATCGGTATTGTCTCGGTAAAAGAACTGGGCATGCGTGATGACGCGGCTCGCGTCATCAATAAAGGCAATCAAAAAGGTTTTTTTCCACGCCCCATCCGCTTGTTGAATCGCAGGCCCATACATTGCCGTTCCTGCGCATCCCTGCGCCCACGGCATTAGTGATTCCGTTCACGTCGTGTCAGCCTGCCAGAGCTCGTTAGCATATTGCATTGCAAACGACAGGCGCAATTTGGCACTGGTGTCTGAATTCAGCAATTGGTGCTCGCGCACCATACGATAAAACGAGGTCGCAGAGAGCTGCGATCGTTGAAACAGCCCCCGCTCAATCATCAATCGATACAGCACACTTTTAGGCACCTGCCCGGTTTTGTTAGTGGTTAAAGTAGGCAGGATATCTTGAATGGCTTCTGCCAACTCATTGGCCTGAACCTTGCGCCGTTGATGCTTGTCTATTCGGGGCAGGTTATCGAGCGTCGTCACACCATGCTTTTTATAGCGATACAGCCAAGTACTGATGGTGCGCCAAGTAAAACGATGCACCTGCCCCGAGATAGGGTCGGTAAAGCTTCGCTCAGCGGCCGCTTTGATGCGGGCGCGAATGGTATTGCCTGGGGCGTAATCAATCGCGGCCAGCACCTGAAGGCGCAGTTCGAAAGAAGGCTTAGTGGTCATAATGGCTCCTTAAACAAATCTATGACCCTCGCAGCCTATCGCCTCTTAAAACAGGGCATCAGTGTCATGTTCTGTGGTGCGAACGAGCCAGAGCAAAAGAAGCGTAAAAACACGCTAAGGTAAGACGCGAAAATGGGAGAACGGACAGAGACTAGCGTGAGACACCGGGCGAATCGCAAACCAAAGACTAGGCAGATGGGTGCGATCAACCGCAATTAAGCAAGCGGCTAGCAGAAACCAACTTGGTGCAGGCACTGCCAAGCAGAAATGGCGAGATTTTTGTCAGCGGGAAGCATTATAGCGAGGGTACTAAGAATGAGCTGTAACGCGTGTGATCGATGTTGAAAAGCCACAGAGTTGAATCGTTGCATGGGTAATCGCCAGTTAGGCAGCGAGTGATAAAAGCGGCGCAACCAACGCCAACCATTGCGAGCGGAACACGCGCCAGAGGCTTGCCGATAGGCCTGCGCCACTGCTGAACCACTAAGCAGCAACGCAATGAACACGCCCAAAGTCACCGCACCATAGCGCAGCTTAGGAATTACACAAGACAGCAGTAATTGAACCGTACGCCCACATCCAGCATGACCAAAGCGGTTAGAGCAGCAAAGGCGTTTGCCAACGATTTTAGGTTGAGCACGAGATTGTTTTTTATAGATAAAGCCATGCGAAACGAAATGACTGCAAGCTGCACAGTGAGGACATTCAAGAACAGGGTTAAATGAAAAAGCTTGGAGGGATTCAAAGCATTGAAAGAAGTGAGCCATGAAAAAATTCAGTGAGCCAAAATCCCGTTATACAGCGTGAGGGAGTGTTAGATCAAAATTTGGTAGAAACCAACGCGTTTAGACCATAGGATTTTGGGAAATAACAACTGGGTTGAGGGTGATTACCTCACTACCTATACACCTTACTGCCGCTACCATTGCCCAGTTTATGAGCGCGCTCGCTACGGTGATGTAGCATACTCAGAACCAAAGCAGGTGACTAATAGCGGCGCTATCGTTGTGGAAGATATGAGCTCACTGGCAACCTATACTGGAAACTGGAGCCAGCACACCACTTCAGATCAACCTCCTGCACGGGGGGCAACCGGCGCCAGCTATAAATCAGCGAGCAATACCGCGGGTACACAAGTTCGCTATAACCTTCCAATGACAGGCGAATACGGCATATACGTTAGTATGCCTACTCGCTACGGCTTAGATACGCAAGCGCGCGTGCGCGTTGCAGAAAACGGTACAACACTTGATGCTGGCAAGGTGTTTAATAGTGCTGCTTACGGCGATGAATGGATTTATATTGGAGACTACAACCTAACTAACGGCAACGCTTTTCTTGTGCTAGATAGCGCTAACCCTGGCACTTATAAGACCTTGGCATCTGATGCTATTTTGTTATTACCAAAGGGTCAGCAGCCTCAATACGCAACGGCAAAGTTTACCCATGCGACTACGCAAGAAGGCCTACATACTGTTGAGCTAGTGTTTGCCAATGACCATGTTGGCGGCTCTAATGTGCCAGTAACGGTTGAATATACCAACCAAGCAGGTCAGCAGGTATCGCGTCAGTTCACTGCCAATTTTCACAGCAGTAACAATGAGCAATTCACTTCATTGGCAACACTGCCAGATGTGCGCGCCAATACTAATATTTCGGTCACGCTGAGCTCGAAAACCAATGGTTATGTGTATGCCGATGCCATTCGCGTTAAAAGCGGTGGTGAAGCAGGGCCAAGCAGCCTGTATTTTGTTCATAATGACCACATCGCAACGCCAGAGGCAATTACCGATGCGGCGGGTAACCTAGTTTGGCAACGCCACACCACGCCATTTGGCGATCACATGCCACAGGCGGTGTCAGGCTTCTTGGGTGAGCAACAAGGCTTTCCGGGTCAGCATTTTGATGACACCACTGGTTTGAGCTACAACTACTTCCGTGACTACGATCCAACAACAGGCCGTTACATCCAGAGTGACCCAATTGGGTTAAATGGAGGTTTGAACACCTATGGGTATGTTGGGGGGAATCCGCTGGGGTATGTGGATCCATTGGGGTTGAGTGCGCGAGATGATTTATCTGAAGCGTTTAACGCTTGGAAGCAAACGTTCCCTTCGCCTGCAGGCTATTGGGAAGCCGTTCAAGCTATGAAAGATGCCCGAGCTGCTGCGGCAGATGTTGATACATATGGAATGACACCTGCGCAGAGTAATTACCAGGGGCCAGCCGATGCTATAAGGCATTGCGTCCTTGCTTGCTCGCTAACGCAGAGGCTTGGTAGAGAAGCAGCTATCAATATCCTTGACTATCATGAGCGGAATGAAAGCTTTAACGATGAGATGGATCGCCAAAACAACCTAATGGGATGTTTTATAGGGGAGCAAGCAGACGTTGGGAGTTGCCATCAGTCCTGCCTTGAGAATATCGACAATTTACTTACTTATCGAGGTAAGGAAGGATTATCATATTCTGAACCTAGGCCTATTGGGAGTCTAAAATGAAAGTTGCTTTAGCGGTGGTTCTTATATTTTTATTTTTTGGAACGTTACATTTGTATGAGAAAGAAATATTTATAATAGATCGAAGTGTAGCTTCTGATAGCTTGACGATAATGTGTCGTTCAAATAAATCTCATTACAGTTCACCAGTTTTTAGCATTGATGAAAAGTCGTACTTCTCTATTTCTGTTGACCGTGGAGGCTTTATTGAATGCAAGCTGTTAAACGATAAAGTGAATATGGAAGAAGAGTTTTTATTGTCGGGGTATGTTGAAAGAAAGGTTGGATTTGGATATTACCAAATTGTCCAGACAAAAAAATACGTTTCTGTAAAGGATCAATTTAATGAAGAATTGTTTTATTCAGATGAAGACTGGGTGATGCAGTAAAAATTGAGATGATGCAGGGAATGATGCAGGGAATGATACAGGACACCCATCCCATCTAGTGTTCTGATCAGTATAAAAAGCGGCAAGCAAATGGCTTAGCCGCTTTTTTATGTGTAGCCAACCAAATTGCCCGCGTATTTGAATCAAATTATTCATCGAACGATTTAGCACCATACCCGCTTGTTTACCACAATCGCGTCGTAGACAAGCTCTACAAGTTAATGCGTCAGCAATTGGGTGCAGGCCTCGGCGGTTTGTTTGCGCCGTAGCAGAATATCCAAGCGTGAGCCGCCAGTTTGGCGCCACAATATGGCGCTGCGGATGCCAAATAACAGCAGTGTGCGAATAATCTGGGCGTTGCGCTCTTGCTGCAATACTTGTGGATTGCCGACCACATGAATGCGGTAGCCCATGGTGCTAATCACTTCTTGATAGGCTTTAGCGATACCACCAACGACTGAGTCGTGCGTAGCGTCTTCGAAGTATTCAACTTGCCGTTCAACTTGGTCGAGTAACTTGCCTAGCTCATTCAGGCGTTGTGGCTGCTTTTGCAGTTTTAACGCTAACTGAACCATGCCAGAGAAGTATTTAATCACTGGTGGTGCAATGTCTTTATTGCCTTGCTGGTTAAACTGGCGCAATAGCTGAATACCAGACCAAAGGTTGCCCTTGCTGCCAAAAACGGCTTCGGTGCTGTCTGGGTTAAGGTTGAGAATGGCTTTACATGCCATTTCTAGCTCATCTGGTGCTATGGTTTCGCCCGTTGCATGGCGGTGCACAAGGCTTGCTGCCTGTGCTACGCCTGCCAGTGCCAACGTCTTTTCGGTTACTGATGACATTACTTCTTCGCCCATTCAATTACGCCACCACCTAAACAGCGGTCGTCGTCGTAGAATACCGCAGATTGCCCAGGCGTGACTGCCCTCTGAGGCGTATCAAAGGTGACCAAATAGCCATGGTCTTGTTTGCTAATGGTGCAAGCTTGGTCGCCTTGGCGGTACCTGTGCTTGCAAGTGAGCTGCTCACCATCACTAGGGCCATCGCCATCCACCCAGAAGGTTTCGCTCATAAATAGTTGATTGGTATAAAGCAGGTCATGGTCACCTTGAACCACGATCAGCTCGTTTTTTTCTAAGTCTTTACCCGCCACGAACCAAGGATCTTCACCGTGGTGCTTACTGCCGCCAATGCCAAGCCCCTGGCGTTGCCCAAAGGTGTAGTACATTAATCCTTGGTGCTCACCCATGTCTTCGCCTTCGGGCGTTACCATGCGGCCAGGCTGGGCTGGCAAGTAGGTTTGCAAGAAGTCTTTAAAGCGTCGCTCGCCAATAAAACAAATGCCGGTGGAATCTTTTTTACGAGCAGTGGCTAGGCCATGTTCTTCAGCAATTCGGCGAACTTCAGGCTTTTCTATTTCGCCCACTGGAAATAGGGTTTTGGCGAACTCTTCATGGCCAACGGCGTGCAGGAAGTAGGTTTGGTCTTTATTGCGGTCTAACCCACGCAGCAGTGCCGCTTTGCCTTGATGTTCGCCACGGCGAGCGTAGTGGCCTGTGGCAATATAGTCGGCACCTAAAAACAAGGCATACTCAAGAAATGCTTTAAATTTGATTTCGCGATTACATAGAATATCTGGGTTGGGTGTGCGACCCGCTTTGTATTCGGCTAAAAAATGCTCGAACACATTGTCCCAGTATTCCGCAGCAAAGTTAGCGGTGTGCAACTTTATGCCGAGTTTGTCTGCCACGGCTTGGGCATCGGCTAAGTCTTCCTTGGCGGTACAGTATTCGGTGCCGTCGTCCTCTTCCCAGTTCTTCATAAACAGGCCTTCAACTTGATAGCCTTGCTGCTGCAGTAATAATGCAGAGACCGAACTGTCGACGCCACCAGACATGCCAACGATAACTTTTGCTTTGCTCATAAGGTTTAAAAATCTTTGATTAGTTCAAGCGGATAATGGGGGCCTTGGCGCGCATCTTCAATGCATTGGCTGACCAAATGCGAGCGCAACTTAGGGCCTAGCGCCTGCACTTCGTCGAATGTGAGCCAGTGCGGGCCAATAATCCCTGTATCATACGCGTCTGAAACCTTTTTTTCTGCCTTCGCCGTGAATAAAAAGCGAATGTAGGTAACACCGTTCACGCCAAGGTAGTGATACACCCCAACAAACTTATCCAGTGTTACCTGCCAACCAGTTTCCTCAAGTACCTCGCGAACGGCCGCTTGCTGTGCGGTTTCGCCCGGTTCGATATGCCCTGCCGGTTGGTTAAACACCACTTCACCATGTGCTTCTTCTTCAACAATTAAATATTTACCGGCGTCCTCTACCACGCAGGCAACAGTGGCATGTGGCATTTCTGTAATGGTCATTATTATGGTCCTAGGTACAAAACGTTAAGTATCAGTGTAGCAAGCCCATATTAGCAAATAGGTATGCATAGGTAGAACCATGTGCGTATAAAAAATTGTTGTGTTTTTTGTGTGTATGTAAAAAATTCTAATAAATGTTAAAAAACTAATAAAAAGTGTAATAAAATCTATAAATATAAGTAAAAATAACGGTTTTTGTTATGTGATGGAGCCATGAATTATTGTCCAACGTTCACAACGCTTGTGCCAACCCCTTGTGAACTTTGGAGTTCCAGCAATGTTGGGTACACTGCGTGGCAATGGTCATTGCTACCAATCTTATAACGAGGGAATCAATATGATTATCAAGCCTAAAGTTCGTGGCTTTATCTGCACAACATCGCACCCAACTGGTTGTGCGGCAAACGTTCAAGAGCAAATTGATTACGTCAAAGCGCAATCATTTGCCGATGCAGACAAGCCGAAAAACGTACTGGTCTTGGGTTGCTCAACTGGTTACGGATTGGCATCGCGGTTGGTGTCTACTTTTGGTTTTGGTGCCAAAACCGTTGGTGTGATGTTTGAAAAAGAAGCGTCAGAAAAACGCCCTGGTTCAGCCGGTTGGTATAATACGCGCGCTTTTGAAAAAGCAGCCGATGAAGCGGGCATTTACAATAAAACGTTTAACGGCGATGCGTTCTCTAATGAGATCAAAGAGCAGGTCATTGCCGAGATTAAAGAAAACGTCGGTCAGATCGATTTAGTTGTTTACTCACTTGCTGCACCGCGTCGTAAAGACCCAGTTACAGGTGAAGTGTACAGCTCGGTACTTAAACCAGTTGGCGAGCCAGTAACGCGTAAAACGTACAACACCGACACCAAGGAAGTTAGCGAAGTAACGCTTGAGCCTGCAACACAAGAAGAAATCGATGCAACCATTAAAGTGATGGGTGGCGAAGACTGGGAGCTTTGGATTAATGCACTAGATGAAGCGGGTGTGTTGGCTGATAACGCAAAGACCACGGCTTATACCTACATTGGCAAAGAGCTAACCTGGCCAATTTATGGCAAGGCAAGCATTGGTAAAGCGAAAGAAGATCTAGACCGCGCAGCCTCAGCAATGAACGACAAGTTCTCGGCCAAAGGCCTTGAAGCCCGCGTTGGCGTGTTGAAAGCGCTGGTTACTCAGGCATCAAGTGCTATTCCTGTTATGCCGCTCTACATTCCTTTGTTGTACAAAGTAATGAAAGAGCAGGGCACTCACGAAGGTTGTATTGAGCAAATTTATCGCTTGTTGGGTGAAGAGTGGTACGGTGGACGTGCACCAACGCTAGACGAGCAAGGCCGCATTCGTGTTGACCTGTGGGAGCTAGACGACAAGGTACAAAGCGAAGTAGAAGCACTATGGCCTCAGTGCACCACCGAAACCGTTAACGACCTAGCCGATGTAAAAGGCTACCAAGACGAGTTCCTAAAGCTATTTGGCTTTGGTGTAGAAGGTGTTGATTACGATGCGGATGTGAATCCAATTGTTTAATCAGTAAACGCTAGTTTGTGATGAACCACCCAATTGGGTGGTTTTTTTTGGCAATTAATTTGGTTGTCATAACTTTACGGCTAATATGGGAACGTTCCCCTTTAAGTAAAAGGATTTACAATGAGATTCTTAATAACCCTCGTCTTAGCTGGCATGCTTGTAGGCTGTACTCAGCCACCTAGCAATGAAACGAGTACACCTAGTATCAGCCCTACTGTTACGCCGGTGGTAACACAAGTATCTACCCCTACTGCTGTACCTGGA
Source organism: Salinibius halmophilus (assembly GCF_003577475.1). Classification (GTDB taxonomy): domain Bacteria; phylum Pseudomonadota; class Gammaproteobacteria; order Pseudomonadales; family Natronospirillaceae; genus Salinibius; species Salinibius halmophilus. The sequence continues at coordinate 171,813 of NZ_QPEP01000004.1, read as the reverse complement.
TTGAGTGTTACAACGGTAGGAACGGATCAAGTTGAAAGTACGCCATTCTCTTTTACTAGAGTGCTGTCGCAAGCCGAAGCTGACGATATCGTAGCTTTGGCGCTTAACAAGAATCTGTTGGTATTTGATTCTCAGCAACCAAGTTTTGATCAGCTACCGGAGGTCGCCGTACTGGTGGTGCCTGCTACCAAAGCGGTCCCGCAAGGCATTACGCTTATTGCACGGCGAACGGCTGTTTATGAAGGGCGTCGAATTATTGAGGTGATGTACACTCCACCTCAGTTCGCCCTAGCGAACCTAACCGCCCAGGTAGCTCGAAAAATTGATTATGAAGCACCACAAACCGTGGACTTGTCGGGCCGCTCCTTTGCGACACCCGCTAATTGCACGGGGTTAGGATGCCGTGTGGAGAAGCAGTTTACCTACGAGTTTTACGACGGCGATGGCAATGATGCAACAACCGACGATAAAGCCTATGTGAATCTTGATATCGCAGCGGGTTTAGTGGCTGAGTTAGACATCGACTTTGCTTGGAACCTCACAGCCGCAGACGTGCGAGACATTTTATCTTTTGAAGGGTTGGCTAACCTTGTTGCCTTGCCATCTAATGCTGCCCAGTGTTTGCACAAAATTGCACTTGATTACACCAAAAAGATCGCTTCCGACCTGGTGCTCGACGGGTTTGATGCTGTTGGCGCAGGCAAGCTCGCTCATAGTTTGGGTGAGACGGTAGAAGAGGTAACTGAAACCCTAAACGATATGGCCGATTTTATTATCGGGTTGCCTGTAGTAGGCGACATTGCAAAGGGATTTTGTTTCGTGGACGGGCTTGATATCGTTGATGCTTGCGATGATCCATGTGATCAGTTTATTGAAACGCTAGCCTTGGTCATGCCCGAGTTTCAGCTAGAGGTAGGCTTATCGGGTGATGTTGGGGCTGGCCTGAGGTTATATGGTGGCGGTAAATCTAGTTTGTCGGAACCAGCAAGTTTTAAAATAGGTGAAATTGGGCCGATTCCAGTTGGTCCGTTGTCCATTACTGGCAATCTCACAGCCTTTGTTGATGTTGAGGGTAGTTCAACGAGCCGATTTGATATTTCTGCCGATGCTAAATTAACCGCTGGCGTATCTACAGAGTTCGGTAACAAAGGTGGGATTAACGGTGAAATTGATGTGACCGCACCCAAGCTAGATGCATCACTTAGTAATGTTGAACTGTCGAACAATGCCAACGTGAAAATTACCGCAGGTGCTGAAGTCGCTATGCTGATCTATGGCTTGGCAGGCCCAACAGGCGGGCTTTACAGTAGTATTGAGCTGGACGCCGACCAGAACCGTCATGATGAATGCGTCAAGCTACTAGGCTCTGCTGATGGGCGCTTGGGGCTAACAACAAACTTCGATTGGGCCAATGCTCTAGCGCAAACCACCTTTGGTGCCGATAAAATATTTAGTTTAAATATACCCGAACCCAAACTAGAGCTCGCAAGGGTGAATCTGATAGCGCCGCAAACATTAGCGCAAGGCTCATGCGATATGTTGCGCTTACCTGAGTTCACTAATCTTGGCGGACTTCCACTTGGGCAAAATGCGATCATTACTGAAGCACAGCAGTTGTTGCTCGAAACAGCTGAAATAGAGCCGTGGTTGTTGCGTATTGAAAGTGATCACCCATCTCCAGAAGCGCCAAAACCGTCCACTCGCCTAATTGCAGGCGCTTCGTCGTACGAGGCTGGTTTCGAAAGTTATGTAGGACAAGGGTTTATTACGCCTGCCGTAGATGGCAACTTCTGGGTTAGCAGCTCCGCTCATTTAACCTCTGCCAAGGTCTCAACCGCAGGCACCTTGCAGCAGCAAGACCGCTACCTATCTACCAACCCACCGAACGGCAGTTTTTGGGACACTACAACCGATGAGTATTTAACACAGGGGCCTATTCAAGACACGCCATATGGGCGCTATGTATTGGGTTACCCATTCCAACTGGTCAAAGTAGGGTCGGTAGGGCAGCCATTATGGGCGCGCCGGTTGAACAATAGTGACTACAGCTTTAACAAAGTTCGCGACGTAAATCTGCACGCCGACAGCGAAGGGGTGATTTTAGTCGCCAATATCGACCTTAGTGAAACGCCTTATGTGTTAGCCAGCAAGTTTAGCCATGAAGGGCAGTTACTTTGGAACCGAGTGTTAACTTTGCCAGATAGCGAATCGCTCTATGCGAAAGGAAGTTTGGCCCTAATGGACGGTGGACTTCTAATATATGGCTATCACAACAGAGCCAACCAGTCTCGAACGCCAGCCTTTATGATGCGCATGACCACAGAGGGTGAATTGCAATGGTTACACGTGCTGGATGACCGCTTTACCGATTTTATTTACCCACTCGATGCGCAACAATCACAAAGCGATAGCAACCTCTACCTACTAGGAAGAGGCAGTGGGGGCGAGGACAATGTGTTAAAAGTGGCTGCCGACACCGGCGCTGTATTGTCGATGAAAGAGCTAAATATTTCTGTTGCAGCAGGTGCACAAGATTTCTACACCAAAAGTGGTGCAGAACGATTACAAGAGCTTCCGGATGGCAGTTGGCTAGTTGCTGGCGCTGGTAGTCGTTTACGTTTGGGGCGCCATCCGTGGGTCGTTAGGTTAAATCAAGACTTTGTTGATGAGTCGCTTGGTGGCATGTTGGTAGTGCCAACAACCTCAGCCGAGCGAGTTAGTGAAACTGGTTTTGTCAACATCACTTACGTAGACGATGGTGGCGCGCTATTAAGCTTTATTGAAGACACTTCTTATACGGGTAGTAATGCTGCGCCAAACGGGCAGAAGCTATTTGAATCATCGGTGGTGATTAAGTTCTCTCCGCGGGAGTTTGAGCTAGCGGTTGCGGGTTATCAAACGTTTGCCATGCAGGCTTCCAGCAAGAATATTGTTCAAACGACCGTTTCAGCCGTAGGCAACTACGATTGGCAATATATCGAGCTAGATTGGGTGGCACCACAAATCGTAAAAGTGCCACGTTAGGCTATTGAGCAAGGGCCTTGGGGAGTTTTTACGGTTCCCCAAGGTCTGACTCGCCAAATACTTGCTCGTAAGCCTTTGTTAATGATGGGATGTGGTGCGCATGTTTGCTGTGTAGATACGTGTAAACAGGGTAACTCAGTAGTGGTGAGTCAAAGCATCTAGTTAAGTTTAGGTTGTATCGCACTGATAGTATGTCGTACGCCTCTGCAGACATAACGCTATAGTCAGCTCTTTGAGACGCTAGCATATCCATTACGCTGCTCACGTTGCTTACTTGCTGATAACCCGAGCGAGATTGAGCATAAATGGCATCAAAGTATCGAAAACCTACCAGACCAACGGGCTTAAATTCCCAAATATCTAATTGCTCGGTGGGGCAAGGCGTGTCTGCTGCCATATAAACCCAGTACTGATAAAACGTAAGTGGCGTGTCGATCATTAGTAAATTATTGAAGCTAGTAACTGCGTCAGGCTGGCGCATCACGTCACCATCCAGTAAACCTAGGTTTGCCTCTCGTAGAGAACGTTCTGCTGGGCGATGGGCAAATTCTATCGTATGGCCTGCTAATTCAAATGCTTGCGCAATCATGTCACGTCTAACGATTTCTCTTTCGCCTTCACTGCTGTAATCACCAAGAACAAAGTGCTCAGCAGAGCAGAGTGTGCTTAGAAACATAAATGCAATAATTGTGCGCATTGCCTCGCCTTCGTTCAGTCTATGTTCGGTACAATTTTATTCTCAGTCATCTAGAGCATAGCTCAGTTGTAATAGTTGAAGACTCAGTACTCACATGAAAGGAAATTCAATGAAAAGGATCATTGCATTATTCGTTGCAGCGGCTGCTTCGGCCGCAGCCGCGTCGAATGAGGTGGAAGCGAATCCGCCGGAAATTAGTGCCGCACGCAGCCTAGAATTACTGGCACAAGAAAAACGATTTTCGCGCCAGTTGTCAGGCGATTTAACCATTGCTGCTGGTGCGGGCTTTCCCGTATTATTTGGCAGCAGCGTTGTGATGGCTGGATTGTCGGCTAAGAATGTTATCTTTAAGTCTAGCGAAGAAGAAGCGCTAGCTGGCGTTGCCAAGCCATTAAGTGTGCAAGTGATGCCAACCATTGATGGTGGAATTGCCATGCAAGCTTCGTTTAGCTTCTAACTGCTATCGAAAATAAGGCGCGCCCAGGCGGCGCGCATCTTAATGGCTTAGGCCAATATTCTTTTACTATTCATAAAAGTCCTGTAATCTTGCGCCGATTTTTTAGGAGATAGAATCATGAAATCGGTTTCTTTAGTAGCTTTGGCGCTAGGACTAGCGGGAACATCCCTAGCGGCAGATTATGTTGTAGAAGGTCAAGCAACAGAGCGCTCAGGGTTTTACCTGACTGCGGGTGCGGGGCTAGAGCGCAGCAGCACTACCTATGTTAATGACTATGGTATGTCTGAACTGCCAGCCGCTTTTGGTTATGGCCTCACAGGCAAACTTGGCTTTGCTCTCGGCCGCTACAATCAACATGCTCTCTATTTAACGCATCACCGTTCAAACTTCACAATTAGTGACTACACAGCTGAAGTGCCGGTGGCTAACTCGTTGTCGGGCATTGGCTACACCTATTATTTTGGTCAAACTTCTGGTGAACCATATTTCGGGTTTGCGTTTGGACTCGGGCGTTTCGATTTAAAAGAAAGCCAGACTGATCTGCTAGTCGGTAGTGCTGCAAAGTTTGAAGTGGGCTACGAGATTACTAACAATATTCAAGCAGGCTTATACTCGATGGCCACGGCAACCATTGATCCTGAAGATGAATACGCCAGTGAATTGCTGATCGTATCGACCTTGGGCGTCACCATCGAAGCCAAGTTGTAACACACAACTACGGCTGCCAAAGGCCATAACGGTATTAGAACTGGCAGCTCATATTCACACCAGCACTGTCGTTTGATAATGTTGGTGTGAGCTTTAAGCTAGCGCTCGACTGATTAATTCCCTCAGATGCTTGTTATTCCCACCGCCCTGCGTGCTGTTCTAACTCGAAGCGAATCACTTCTTCGCCAATGTCTACCAATTCGGTTGGTTGGCCGTGCTGATTAAACTTTACTAAACCTATGCCCGCCTGATTCGCCAACCGACGCCCTTTGCTGGCAGGCACTGGGCGGCGTGGGGTAACGCGCATATGGCGGCGTTTGGTAAATAAGTTTAGTGGCGAGTAGGGGGCATATAACCAACGGTTAGCACGGTCGAAAAAAGCCAACAGCCCAGCCGGAAACTCATTTTTGATACCACTGGAGGTAATTTGCCAGATATCTGGGCCATCCTCGCGCTGGCGCAGTTCAATATCATAGGCAAATGAATAGTGCACATCGCCCGACAAAATAGTGAAGGTTTGCGGCGTTTTAGGGTGGTAAAAAATGTTCATTAAGGTGTTGGCCGAGCCTGGGTGTGCCATCCAGTTTTCGGCGTCTACCATCAGTGGTTGGCCAAACAGGGTAAATAGTTTTTGAATGGCCTCAATCAGTTTCACCCCAAAGATCGGCGATGGTGAAACAACAATCACCGCCGGTTCACCAAGTATGCTTTGCTGGAAATTAGTCAGAGACTCCCAATCCATTAGGCCAGATGGCTTGTTTTCATTGCGCTCCGAACGCCAGCGATGCGTGCGAGTATCAAGTACCACAAGTTTAGGTTGGGTATCTAAGCTGTAATGCCACTGATCGAATGCTAATAAATCGTCGATGAGCGAGTCGTGTTCGCCGAGCTGCTGCAGGCCTGTTTGGCACTTGGTTAACAAAGCTTGGTCGAATGACTCTGGCTGATTGCCCCAGCCCTGAAAGATAAAATAGCCTAACAACGCGTTTCCAATAATGCGCTTGGATAGTGGATGGTTGTAGGCCGCACGCTCCCAACCAGCGGTAAGGTTCCAATCATCAGTGATGTCATGGTCATCAAAAATCATTGCTGTTGGGATATGCGCAAGCAGTCGAGCTACTTTTGGCATGCCCTCGGCAAACCGTTTAATGACGTCGGTTTCTGGTTCGCCCACTAGCTGCCAGGTGGCCGGTGACCAGGTTAACAAGTACATGGCCACCACTTCAGCAAAGCTAATTAAATGGTTGTCGGCGTAAGCAGAGGTAAAAATGGGTTTTTTCTTTCCACCAAAAAACTGAGCTTGCGCGTGGGTATCGGGCAGCAAATCAGGGCGTTTATTGAGATGTTGCTCATCATGCAACTTGCTTGCGAGGGGCACAGTTTCACTCGGTAGATGCTCATCGGCAATCCCCAAATGAGTGATAAGCTCGTGAATACGGTGCAGCATATCGGGTGATACATCGTCGATGTAAACCTGATCACCGGTCATCACTAGTAAATCCGGCCAATCTTCGTGTAACAGACTTTCCGCTTGGACTAGTCCATCTATGCTATCGTGGTGTGGTTTGCGACAAGAGCCATGCAATACCTTTAACAGCTTGGGCCGGTAATAAAAATAAGGAGTTGATTCGCCATGTAGCAGTAAATAAGGGCTGTGTTGAGCGATGGTCTGCTCGTTTATCACGATATCGTAATCAACACGTTGGCCTGGGATTAAGGCGTTAGCAAAATCCAGCGTGGCCAAATGAGCATGGCAGTGCTCTCCAATTTTTAACGTGTGTAGGTGCACCTTGGCGTCGGTTGCTGAAACCGCGACAGCATCTGTTTGACTGCATAGCCAAATGCACGCCTGTGTAGACGAAACACGACGAACAATTGGACCAACCAGTAATGACATACAGACTCCTCAACGCTCCACAATAACGAGCCTATCACTATTTTACTGATACGCGAATGCCAGAGGCTAGTGCCATGGGGGACATCCAACAATAAGGTGCGTTTTTCTAATAACGTACATCATTGAATTGAAATGAGCGCTTTATCGAATTGCCACAATTGTTGTTTAGCCTGACTATTCCGATTAACTGGTATAGACCAAGGCTGAGAGATGAAAAAAATAATGATCGTGCTCGTTGCGATGATGGCAGCGTTTGCACAAGCCGACACGGATGTCTATTTCACTAATAATAGTGACCAACCACTAACAGTAGATGTATTTCACTGGGGCAGTGATCGTTTGGTGGAGGGGGACGAGTGGTTTCAACATGTGGACACCATCGCCCCCTATGAAACCAAGATGGTGTTGAGTTTTAATCGTTATGTAGGCGTGAAATGGGGCGATGACTACTATTTCGAAACTCGCCTAACGTCTCCGCAAGGCTTGCAATACCGCCTAAATCAAAAAATGACAGGCACTTGGTGGAGTTCAAACTTAGCACATGGCGTGCAAGCCCATGATTTGTCGCCACGCTGGTTTTCAGATCGAACGATCCATCGGTTTGATACTGGGTTCGATCAAAACCAACTCGCTGAACTAGCAACCAAAGCAGACTTCACTGTCCGCTACGATGACCTTTACTACACCCTATCACCAGAGACACAAGCGCCTGTAGCCGAGGGGTTATCGGTGATGACGTATAACATCTGGGCATTGCCACTCGTGGCGTCGCACATTGATGATCGCCTAGATTTATTGCCGCAATACATGAAAGGCTACGACGTGGTGATGCTACAAGAGGTGTTTGCCCCTGGCCGTGATGCGTTTTTAGCTGAGCTAGCACGTGAATATCCGTATCAAACGCGTATGCTCGATAACAATAGTGTGAACATCTTTGATGGCGGTGTCACCATTGTAAGCCGCTATCCAATTGTTAATCAGGCGCAGTTAGTGTTCCCAGATTGCTCGGGCACCGACTGTTTTGCTGATAAAGGCATTAACTATGCAGAAGTGGTGAAGAATGGTGAGTCGTATCATTTGTTCGCCACGCATGCAGCGTCTTTTGATACCGATGAAGCCCGCCGTTTACGTCAAGAGCAGTTCCAAATGATGCGCAAGTTTGCGCGTGATCAAGGCATTCCACAAAACGAGATGGTGATCTATGGCGGCGATTTTAATGTTAATAAACTTAAGTTTGCCACCAGCGACTACCCAGCAATGCTAGCGAACTTGAATGCGAGTGAGCCAGGATATGCTGGTTACACTGCCTCAACGTTTGACCCGCGCATTAACAGCTTTGCAGCAGAATATGATGTGGTTGAATACCTCGATTATATCCTCGTGAGTAACGAGTACGACCAAAGTCAAAGCAATATTAATGAGGTGACGGTGCCGCGCTCAACCGATGCTCGCTTGTGGGAGCATTGGGATCTGTCTGATCACTTCCCAGTCTCGGTAGATCTGCAGAAATGATCAACAGACGTCGTATCTATGCTGTAACCACGGTCGCCCTATTGGGCGGCCTTTTATTGCTAGCCCTGCAGCCTGTTGGCGTGGCTGTGGACGACGTTGCAGAAACCAGTGTTGAGCAGGCAAGCCTGAGCCCTGTGCGGGACAAGAAGCAAATTGACATACCACAGGTACTAGATGCTTTGCCTTCACCAGCGCCTGAACCTTCGGTTAGTAAAGCTTGGCAACCCTTGCTGGCGCTTGAGGGCCTTACCCTGCAGCATGAAGTGGAGCAGTGGCTAGGCACCTGCGTTGATTGTGTCTCACCCGATATGCCAGATAAATTACAGGATTTACTTAGCACTTATGAGCAAAGAAAGGCTGAGCATGAGCAGCGGATGGGCCAATTAATTTTGCCTAGCGACACACAATTGCAAGATAAAGTTGCTGCTATAAAAGCAGTTGATCACGCGGTTTGGGGAGAACATGCCATGTGGCTACATGCCGACCAATATGCCCTGTACGACTGGCAACTGGCAGTTGACCAGCTAAACCACCAAGATACCGACATGCTAATTGCCAGCTTGCCGGACATTCCTAGCTTGCAAAGCGGCCGTCAACAATATGAGTTTTTGGTGAAAAAAATTCCCCAGTTGTCTGCGGCCACAAAAAAAGCACTAGCAGCACAGTTGCTGAATCAAACAGAGCAAGCGCGCTATCAATTTTTGGCACAAACTCAAGCAAATCAAAAAGAAATGGTTGCGCGCTATCAAGACGCGTTAGCCGAGCTTGAGCATCAGTTAATTCAGCAAAAAGAGCGTATGGGGGAGGCGGCTTGGCAAGACTGGCGCCGCGAGCAGGTACGTATTTTTAAGGTCGATTTCTTCGCCCAGGACGCTGCTGAGGGCTCTTTACCGGCTGAGGGCTCTTAAACTGCTTAGGGCTCTTACCGCGCGTGGCTGGCTGGTTATTAGTGGGGCGCCTTGGTGAGGTTTTTTTATTGGCCAACTCAGTCAAAATGCTTTGTGGCACAGGTTGAGTGCAGTATTCGCCTAGCGCTAAGTTGTTTAGCTCAAAAGGGCCAATTGCTGTTCTTATCAGCCTTAGTGTTGGTAAGCCAACGTGGGCGGTCATGCGGCGAACTTGCCGGTTACGCCCCTCATTGATTTTTATTTCTAGCCAATGGTCTGGGATAGATTTGCGCTCGCGTACCGGTGGATTGCGTGGCCATAGCCACCTTGGCTCATCGATAACGCGCACCTTGGCAGGTTTGGTCATGCCATCTTTTAGCTCAACCCCCTTACATAGCTGCGCCACTGCTTCAGGGTTTGGTGCGCCTTCTACCTGTACGATGTAGGTTTTCCACATCTTGTTTTTCGGGTGGGTGATGAGTGCATTTAACGGCCCGTTGTCGGTAAGCAGAAGTAAGCCTTCACTATCTCTGTCTAGTCTGCCTGCTGCATAGATACCGGGTTGTTTAATGAAATCGGCAAGGGTTTCACGGCCCTCTTGATCGGTAAACTGGCAAAGAACATTAAATGGTTTATTAAATAAGGTTATGCTGATCATAAATCTGCTGAATGTTAGGCGGGCGTAAATGTCACTTGGCTCTGATATAATGCCGAGCAGTTTTTAGGGCAGTATTAGTGTACCGTTTTCGCGACCCCAGCGGCTAGATGAAATAGACAGTTGATTTCTATGGTTTCGTTGGCGTGCACACAGGCTGCAGTCTAGTCTGTTAGCGGTACAAAAATAACAATCAACGGAGTTGGAACGAGCGATGACAACGCAAACACCAAAGATCATCTATACGATTACCGATGAAGCGCCACAGTTGGCGACTTATTCTTTCTTACCAATCATCGAAGCTTTCACTAAGCCAGCAGGTGTTGGTGTTGAAACGCGCGATATTTCTCTGGCTGGCCGTATTCTTGCCAACTTCCCAGAGTACCTAAAAGAAGATCAGCGCATTGGTGATGCCCTAGCTGAGCTAGGTGAGCTAACGCAAGACCCGATGACAAACATCATCAAGCTGCCAAACATCTCTGCCTCTATTCCGCAGTTGAATGCAGCCATTAAAGAGCTTCAGAGCAAAGGCTTTGCCGTACCAGACTATGTTGCTAACCCAAGCAACGACAAAGAAGCGGCTGCCAAAGCGGTTTACGACAAGATCAAAGGCTCAGCAGTAAACCCTGTACTTCGTGAAGGTAACTCTGACCGTCGCGCACCAGCAGCTGTGAAGAACTTCGTTAAGAAGAACCCACACCGCATGGGTGAGTGGAAAGCTGATTCTAAGTCACACGTCGCTTCAATGACCGACGGTGACTTCTTCGGTTCTGAAAAGTCGACGACGGTTGCTGAAGCAACGGACGTTCGCATCGAGCTAAACGGTACGGTTCTAAAAGAATCAACGCCACTGAAAGCAGGCGAAGTGATCGACTGCTCAGTAATGAGTGCTGCAAAACTGCAAGCGTTTATTGAAGAGCAAATTGAAGATGCGAAAGCAAAAGGAGTTTTGTTCTCGCTGCACATGAAAGCCACCATGATGAAGGTGTCTGACCCAATCATCTTCGGTCACGCAGTAAAAGTATTCTTCAAAGATGTTTTTGAAAAGCATGCTGATGTGATTGCTGAGCTGGGTGTTGATCCTAATAATGGTATCGGCGATCTATACAGCAAAATCGAATCGCTGCCAGCTGACAAAAAAGCTGAGATCGAAGCGGATCTTGAAGCGGTTTATGCCAACCGCCCAGCGCTGGCGATGGTTGATTCTAGCCGTGGCATCACAAACCTGCACGTACCAAGCGACGTGATCATCGATGCGTCTATGCCTGCAATGATCCGCACCTCTGGTCAGATGTGGAACACCAACGACGAAACGCAAGACACGAAAGCTGTGATCCCAGATCGCACTTTTGCTTGGGTTTATGATGAAACCATCAAGTTCTGCAAAGAAAACGGCGCATTCGATCCAACAACAATGGGTACCGTGCCTAACGTTGGTTTGATGGCACAAAAAGCAGAAGAGTACGGCTCGCACGACAAAACGTTTGAAGTGGCTGAAGCCGGTACCGTGAAGATTGTTGACAAAAACTCTGGCGAAACTTTGCTTGAGCAAACGGTTGAAGCTGGCGACATCTTCCGTATGTGTCAGACGAAAGACGAGCCAATCCGTGACTGGGTTAAGCTTGCGGTTAACCGCTCACGTTTAAGTGGCATGCCAGCGGTATTCTGGTTGGATGCGAAGCGCTCGCACGATGCTGAGCTCATCAAAAAAGTTAACCAGTACCTACCTGAGCACGACACCAACGGCCTAGAGATCCACATTATGGATCACGTTGAAGCAACTCGCTTTACGCTAGAGCGTGTTAAAGCAGGTCAAGACACCATCTCGGTTACTGGCAACGTAATGCGTGACTACCTGACTGACTTGTTCCCAATTATGGAGCTAGGTACGTCGGCGAAAATGCTATCTATCGTGCCACTAATGAAAGGCGGCGGCTTGTTTGAAACGGGCGCTGGTGGTTCGGCACCTAAGCACGTTCAGCAGGTAGAAAAAGAGAACCACCTACGTTGGGACTCACTAGGCGAATTCCTAGCATTGGCTGCATCGCTTGAGCACTTGTCACAAGTAACCGACAACAAGCGTGCGCAAGTACTAGCTGATGCGCTAGATAAGGGTACTGGCAAATTCCTAGACGAGAACAAGTCGCCATCGCGTAAAGCCGGTGAGCTAGACAACCGTGGTAGCCACTTCTACCTAGCATTGTACTGGGCAGAAGCGTTGGCAGCACAAAACGACGACGCTGAGCTAAAAGCCAAGTTCGAAGGGGTTGCCAAGCAGCTCTCTGACAACGAAGCGAAAATTGTCGCTGAGCTAGCCGAAGTGCAAGGTGCACCAGCAGACCTTGGCGGTTACTACCTACCAAACGCTGAAAAAGCGGATAAGGTAATGCGCCCAAGCGCAACGCTAAACGCAATCATCAACGGCATTGCTTAATCGCGATTGATCGTTGTTCGCCCGATTAGATGAATCGGGCATCTGCTAAAAATACCGGCGCTTGCCGGTATTTTTGTTTGTGCGCATGTTGCCCGGCGCAAAAAAAAACGCGCCGTGCAACCTACGGGTTGGTTTTGTTGCCGGGAATGACGGGTTGGTTTGGCGTAGGTCTTACGAACCGAAGGTTCGGGAAACAAACCCATTCGTCACACCCGAGTGCTTTTATCGGGTGTCTAATTTCCTGTTTTCAAATTTGGCGGTTAGATTCCCGCCTTCGCGGGAATGACCGTTTCCGGCCAGTGTGGCCCAGCGAAAACACGCGCTGGGCCACCACCGGGTAATCTTTATGCTACTCGTCGTCTAAATACCAATCGGCGGTGTTGGGCAAAGGGTTTAGATGGCGAGCTACCATGCTGCGATCGACTAACAAACGTTCTTCTGCGGTAGATAAATTCAACGCTAGAGCGTCTACCTCCTCGCGGCGCACGTCCTCGTACTCTTCCCGTTGCCAGTCACCAAATAGCTCAGGCATACCAGTGACTTCCCATGGGCACTCTTGCACTACGGTTTCAAACAGCTTTTCTAGGCAGGCTTGGGCTTCGTCTGGCTGGTCACTGTAGACAGTTTCATCGCCTAGGTCGTGTGTTAGCTCGCGAGCAATATCAACAATGTTTTCACCTAGGTCATCAAGCTCTTCTACCGCGCGGCCAAATGCCACACCGTGTTCTTCAATGTCTTCGCGCCAAGTTTCAGCAGGTTTTACCAGTACCGACTTATATTGACCATCAGGCAGGGTCCAAGCAATGGCGGTTGGGATGGGGTTCTCATCATTCACCGATTCAAATGCAATGATCGTTGGAAATCTCATGGTAATGCTCGTGTATAAGTCTATAATGGAGCTCCATTTTATCGGCCTTGAGGTCAAAATCCATGACAGATGAAATCATTGAACGTGATTTTTACGCACGACCAGAAGAGGAGCAAGCTCAGTTCCTCGAGTATACATGGTGTGGCGAATGTATGGAGGTAGATCTTGGCATGCATGAGCCAAAAGAGTACGAACTCAACGGCGTTGTGATCATTGAAGGCTTATGTAACAAATGCAACTCGCCTATTATTACTGAACTATCCGATGACGACGAAGACTTCTAAACCCGTCGAGATTCTCTTTGAAGATCAACATTATTTAATTGCTAATAAACCTGCCGGGCTTTTTGTTCATCCAAGCCCGATGGATCCAAAAGTTACCGACACATTAATCACTCGCCTTGGCAAAGGCTTGCGAGCAGTGAATCGTCTTGACCGGCCCACGACGGGGCCGGTGGTATTAGCGAAAAGCGCCGAGGCGGCGCGCGATATGCAAGCCATTTGGCATCTGCCAAGCACGGAAAAAGTGTATGACTGCTTTGCCCGTGGTTGGATGATGGACAAACTATGCTTGGATTATCCGCTCAAATACGCCCGCGATGATGCAGAGTTTGATCGCTTAAACAGCCCTGTGCAGGCGGCGCAAACCTCTTTTGTTCCACTTGCTCATATTAGCTTGCCGATTAGCGTTGGTCAGTTCCCCGAAGCTAGATATAGCCGTATTGAGTGTCGCTTGCATACTGGGCGCAAGCACCAAATTCGCCGCCACCTTAAACATTTGTTGCACCCAATAGTGGGCGATACGCGTTATGGGGAAGGGCGCCACAATCGATTATTTCGTGACAACTTCCACTGGCAAGACTTAGCTCTGCGCTGCAAGCGGTTAACCTTTGAACACCCGTATAGCCAAGAGCGTGTGGATATTGTGGTTGATCTGCCTGACAACTGGGCCTATTTATTGCGACAGTGGCAGGCTTTAGGCGCGAAAGTAATGCCGGTTTGGCCGTAAATCGCTAACCGAATATTAATTATTTCCAAATGCGCACAAGACAATGACTTAGAACAGGTTGCCTCGAGTTTCACAACTCAGTACGCTTGCACTTAGTTTCGAGGGACAGCACGCGCTTATGAACCTTAATTACCTAGATTTTGAACAACCGATTGCCGAACTAGAAGCCAAAATTGAAGAGCTTCGTTTAGTTGGTAACGACAATAACCTAAACATTGGTGAAGAGATTGCTCGTTTAAAGCAGCAATCCGACAAGTTAACACGCGACCTATTCGCTAACTTGAACTCAGGCCAGATTATGAAGCTGGCTCGCCATCCAATGCGTCCATATTTTTCGGACTACATTGACCGCATTTTTGACGATTTTGATGAAATGCATGGCGATCGCCACTTTGCTGACGATGCAGCCATTATTGGTGGTACGGCTCGCCTAAACGGCACGCCAGTCATGATTATTGGTCAAGATAAAGGCCGCCAAGTAGACGAGAAAGTAAAACGCAACTTTGGTATGCCACGCCCAGAAGGTTACCGCAAGGCGCTACGCCTAATGGAAACCGCTGAGCGCTTTAACATGCCAGTATTCACCTTTATTGATACCGCCGGTGCTTACCCAGGTAAAGACGCCGAAGAGCGTGGTCAAAGTGAAGCCATTGCGTATAACTTGCTGAAAATGTCATCGCTAAAAACCCCAATTATCTGCACCGTTACCGGTGAAGGTGGTTCAGGTGGTGCTTTGGCGCTTGGCGTAGGCGACTACGTAAATATGCTGCAGTACTCAACTTATTCGGTTATTTCACCAGAAGGGTGTGCATCAATTCTGTGGCGCACGAACGAAAAAGCTGCCGAAGCAGCTGAGGCAATGGGTATTGCTGCAGCTCGTGTGCATGAACTAGGCTTAATTGACACCGTAATCGATGAGCCACTAGGTGGTGCACATCGTGATTACGATGCAACCGCGGCCAGCATTAAAGCTATTTTGGAAAACCAATTGGCAGAATTGCAAGGCTTTAACCTAGCAGACTTGGTAGATCGCCGTTATGATCGACTCATGGCTTACGGCGCCTTGGAATCGGGCAAGTAAACCTCTACCGCCAGCTTACCAAAGTGGTGACTTTCGGCTTGTGCCGCACCGCTGGTTAGCGGCTGAAGACGCGCTGGCAAATGTGCCAGCGCTGATGTTTCGCTTCTATTTTCAACGCCACTTTGTTGGCTCTTTTGATTTACGCTTTGGTGAAAACCAAGACTTGCGCCATTGGTGTGGGCATATTGGCTATGGTATCGACCCTGCTTATCGGTGCCGTGGATTTGCCCAACAAGGCGTAAAAATGCTCTTACCTTATGCGCAAGCGGCCAACATCTGGCCGTTGTGGATTACCACCAACCCAGAAAACAAAGCATCACAAAAAGTTTGCCAAGGTATAGGTGCTAAGTTCATCGATTGTGTGCAGGTACCAAACTGGCATGAGCTGTATGCGCGTGGCGATTGGTCGAAGATGCGCTACCTGTGGGCACCAACAAAGCTTGAAGCGGTTCAAAAAAACATCGCCAACAATGCTTCTTTACTCTCCCTAAGGCTGATTTGACGACATGATCACATGCATCATTAAATAGTTTGTGTTTATATGTCGGGTGATTATAAAAATAGCTAACAACACGCCCAGTCATGCTGTCCACTATTACCCATATTGAGTACGTGCGGCCGCGTATGTTTGGATGACTGAGCGGTAAACCTAAGGCGGAGACTCGCGGGAATGATCACCCTGATCTACTTATCACTATCGGTTGTGATAGTGCTCACCAACCTCATTGCACTGGGCGTTTTAGTGCAAAAAGTTGTACCTGAGCGCAACCTAGCCAGATTTATCGGCATCATTGGCATCAGTCTGGTTCTGTTCTTCGTTGAACATATCATAGGGCTAGGCGACTTGGCTTGGGTATGGCCACTGATTACCGCGCTGTCTGTTTACATACTCTGGCGCCATCAAGATCAGCTACTCACTGCCAAATTTTGGTGGCCAGAGGCAGCTTTTTTACTGGCGTTTATTTATGCACTGGCGTGGCGCTTCCTACTACCCGACATCAACCCGGTTGCCGAGGAGATGACCGATCTCTACTTCGTTGCCAACTACCGCCAAGGGGTAACGCTACCGCCACCGGATGTTTGGTTGTCGGGTTATAATTTCGATTTCTACTACGCCTTTCAACACTATGCCATTGCCTTATATGGCCGCATCTTCGATTTTAATATCGGTGTTAACTACAACCTAGCTTGGCCAATTGTGGCGGGTTCATTGGCTGGCTTGGCTTGGTCGATTGGCTCAGCTTTACAGCTTAAAAAACGTTGGAATGGCCTGTTTGCTGCCGCAGTTTTGCTTGGCGGCTCTGGTATAACAGTGCTGTCTTTAGCCATTTGGAACTTTGATGGTTGGGCGACAAACGCCAGTGTGGCAAGCCAGTACCTGTGGGCGAGCGTGCGTGCCATTGGTGGTTTTGCCGACCGTGCTAATGGGCCTTTAGGTGAATTGCTGTTTGCTGGTGCCTCGTCGCCAATGCCAATTTTGCCAATTGAAACGACCGCCTATTTGCTGTTCAACGGTGATTTACACCCACCATTGGGAGGCTTTTTATTAGCACTATCTGCTGCGGCGGCCATGTTATGGGTGCAACAAGGCGTTGATAAAAAAGCCAGTATGGGCCTTACAGCCTATGCCACGGCAAGTGCACCGTTAATGATTGCCGTCAATGCGTGGGTGTTCCCGTTGCATGCGCTATTTGTGTTGGTTTGGTTAGCGGTTCGCGCTGTGCAAAAACAACTTAATTATGTGGCGGTGTTAGCCGGTGGTGCCATTGCGATTGGCTTGTTACTACCGTTTTTGGGCTACTTTGCTGGTTCGTCGCTATCACCAGCGTTGACAGCGGTGCAAGGCGGCACACCTTGGCAAGCCGTGCTGCAATGGTGGCCGTTATTGGTACTGCTGCCTATTTTGATTTGGCACTACCGAAACTCGGCGCTCATTGCCGTGGTTGCAACAATATTAGTCGGCCTAATCTTTACCCTGTTCTTCTACTTCAGCGATGGTATGGGTGGACAGTACGCGCGCTTTAATACGGCGTTGAAGTGGTGGTCTTACTTAAATCTTCTAATGGTCATTGGCGTTGCCATCGGTTTGACGCTGCCGCGCTATAAGTGGGCGTCGGCCGCTGTAATGGTGGCGTTATTAAGCTATTTGCCGTTTTCGATTAGCTTCTTGCTAAACAGCGATCATAACTCGCGTGGCGTTATTGCTGGCCACCACTGGTTTACGCAGGATGCCTCGAACCGAGACTTGCAGAATTACCTGGATGAGCTGCCAAAAGGCATAGTCTTAGAAGCGCCTACCACGGGAGCTTACACCTTCACCACGCGCTATGCGCTCTTTGCCGAGCTGCCAAGTTATATTGGTTGGCATGGTCACCAAGGTGGCTGGTTAGGGCGACCTAACTTCCTTAACATGCGTGTGCAAAAGGCAACGCGTTTCTACAACGGTGAAATGTCGGCAGTGGAAGCCAAGCAGTTTATTGATGGGGAAAACATCGACTACGTGATCTGGGCGCCAGAAGACGTGCAGGCGCGTGATAAAAAATGGCTTGTTGTGGATGACTACCTAGCAGAAGACTTTGCTTGGGTGCCATTCTTCGATTCTGAGTTCGGCGGCAAGCTCCATAAAGTCGGCGTATGGCAGCGAGTGAGGTAAGTCATGCTGCATATTTATAACTTTTTCATCATTGCGCTTATTTTAATCAATCTCGCTGGTTTAACGGCGGCAGCTGGTAAATGGTTGCCGCACTATGCCATTGCTCGTGCTGGCGCTGTGTTGATTATTTCCATGGTGCTGTTCTTTATAGAGCACTTTGTCGGTTTTGGTGATATCAGCTGGGCATGGCCGTTAACGACCGTTGCGGCTTTGTATGTGCTGTATCGTCGTCGCAACACACTTTGGCGAACTGGCTTTCATTGGGCTGAAGTAGCGTTTTTTATGGGCTTTGCCTATTCCATGTGGTGGCGCTACATGTACCCAGACATCAACATTCAGTCTGAGCGCATTACCGACCTATATTTCATCAATAACTATATGGACGGGGCGCAACTACCACCAGAAGACAAGTGGCACTACCCATACAATTTCGATTTCTACTACGCCTTTATGCACTATGCTGCGGCGTTTATGGGGCGGTTGTTTGGCCTAGACGGCGGTTACACCTACAACATTGCCTACTCGTTGATTCAGGCATCTACCATCGCACTGGCTTGGCATTTTAGTAAAGTGATGCTGGTGAAAGCAGATGCCACTGCCGGTAAGTGGCTATTAAGCATGGCGAGCACGCTTAAGTTGCCAATGAACGAGCACCCGCCACAGCGCCACAGCGCACTGAAGATTTTGTTGAGCGTTCTGAAAGTACTGCTGATTAATATTCCGGTATGGTTCAAAACCCGCTGGAAGCCATTGTTATTAACGCTGGTGATGGTATTTGGTGGTACGGGTATTTCGCCGTTTATTACGGTGATGGTCAACAAAGATGGCATTCACAACGCTGATTATTGGTATCGCAATGCCATTTTAACTACTTCGGCAACGCGCTTTATTGGTAACTTTGAAAGCAGCTGGATGCGCCCAGACGACCCACGTGAAATTCGCAAGCCGATCACTGATGTGTTTATGCCTGAGCTGGATGATGAAACAGCGCAAGCGGTACGCGATGGTGAAGTGGGAATGTTTAAGAAGACCATTCTATGGCTGATTCATCCGCAGATGAGCTGGCAAGGTGACGTGCCTGAAAACTGGCAAGCACGTGAGATGCCGTCGGAAATTTTCAGTTATCAGTATTATGTTGGTGACTACCATCCACCGCTGGCTGGTTTCTTCCTGGTGCTTATTCTGTTGGCTTGTATTGCCGTACTAGAGCGCGAGCCAAATAATCGCCCAGCGCAGGCACTCATGGCACTAACGGTGCCGGCGATTTTACTGTCGAACACCTGGGTGTTGCCATTGCACGGCATCATATGTGTGGCTTGGGCAATTTACCGACACTGGCGGCGCATACCACCAGATTGGCCGGTACTTTTGGGTGCTGGATTAATTGGCTTTGTATTAATTCAACCATTTATGACGCACTTTGCCGACCGCTCGCTCAGTACACCATTCCGAATTGTGGCGGAAATGGACCGCACCCCAGCGAATAAGCTGTTGATGCTGTTTTGGCCATTGTTAGTGCTGGGTGTTGTGGGTTGGTTCGATAAAACTAACCGCAAGTTATACATCACCATGTCGGTGACCATTTTCTTCCTGATTGCCATTACAGAAGGCATCTATGTGGATGACCCAACGGGTGGCAAACATGTGCGCACCAACAGCACCATGAAGTGGTGGGGCTACTTATGGGTAGCAGCAATTTTGATGCTTGGTGCGCTAGGGTTAGCTAGCAAGAAGAAGTGGATGCAGGGCGTGACAACGGTTGTGTTGCTCGCGTTAATGACTTACGCACCAACCATGCTCATAGTGGCGTTAAATGGTCAAAAACCATCTATGGGGCATCTGCATGGCCACCAATGGCTTGACCGTGACGCGACCAATCGCGACAAAATTGCGTTTATGCAGAACCTGCCAAAAGGCGTGGTGCTAGAGTCGGCGGATAAGAATGCCTACTCGATGTCTGGTGTGATGTCTTTGTTCTCCAATCAACCGCTAGCCTATGGCTGGTATAACCACTACCTCACTTGGTATGGCGGTGGTACGCATTTGGGTATTAAGTTTGAAGACACGAAAAAGTTCTATCGTGGCGAAATGGAAGCGCCTCTTAATTGGTTGCGTTCACGAGGCATTGAGTACATAAGCTGGATGCCACGCGATACCAACCGGGTACAGCCTTCTCCTTGGGCGAAGGTATATGACCAAATTAAAGACGAGTTTTATTGGCAGCCATTCTATGAGCAAGGCCAAAACAGGGTTGGCGTATTTGTAAGGAAACCACAATGAGTTGGCGTAAGCAGTTTGCCAAGTTCACCAGCGTAGGGGCAATTGCCACGGTTGCGCACTACACCACCCTGGTTGTGCTTAGGGAGATTCTAGGGGTAGAGGTTGTACTGGCTACCACGCTAGGCTACATGGTGGGCGCGTTAGTAAACTATTGGTTGAACTTCCACTGGACGTTTTCTAACCAGGCAGACCATAAACGAGCGGTACCTAGGTTCTTTACTATTGCCGCCATTGGCTTGATATTAAATGCATCCTTGATGCATGCCATGATTACCTACATACATATTTGGTATTTGTTAGCGCAAGTATTAGCGACCGGCATTGTTCTGGTGTTTAACTTTATTTGTAACCGTCTGTGGACGTTTAAGGAACAGTCATGAGTACGTTACTGTCGATTATTGTACCGGCCTACAACGAAGAAGAAGTGCTAGAAGAGTTTCACAGACGCACAGCAGCAGTGGCCGAGCAGCTGCAAGCGAATGAAGATATTCGGACCGAAATTCTCTATGTGAACGACGGTTCAAAAGATGGCACTTATGCCATTATGCAGCGCTTGTGCGAAGAAGATGAGCGTGTGTCGGCGATTAACCTAAGCCGTAACTTTGGCAAAGAGCCGGCGATGACCGCCGGGTTTGACCATGCCAAAGGCGACATTGTGGTGATTATTGATGCCGACCTGCAAGATCAGCCAGAACTCATTGTAGATATGGTAAAACACTGGCGCGAAGGCTACGACGTCGTGTATGCCCAGCGTGCAGAGCGTGATGGTGAAACCTTCTTCAAAAAAGCCACGGCAAGCTGGTTCTACCGTATTATTCAGCGTATCTCGCGTGTTGAAATCCCAAAAGATACCGGCGATTTTCGTTTAATGAGCCGCCGCGCTGTGGATGCCTTGAACGAACTGCGTGAGCAACACCGTTTTATGAAGGGTTTGTTTGCCTACGTGGGCTACCCTCAGAAAGCCTTGGTGTATCACCGTGATGCACGCGCAGCAGGTGAAACCAAGTTTAATTACTGGAAGTTATGGAACTTTGCCCTAGAAGGCATTACTTCGTTTACCATTGCTCCGCTAAAAATTGCCTCTTACCTGGGTGGCAGTATCGCCTTTTTCGCCTTTATTTATGCGCTATTTGTTGTGGCGAAAACCATTATTTGGGGTGAGCCGGTGCAGGGTTATCCGTCATTAATGGTGGCAATTCTGTTCATTGGTGGCGTGCAGCTACTGTTTATTGGTATCCTCGGGGAGTATTTGGGCCGAGTGTATAATGAATCGAAACAGCGGCCACTTTATTACGTAGAACAATATCATCAAGCCAAAACGGCACGTAACAAAGAGGAATAACCATGCGATTGTTGGCGGTATTAACTGTTTTTATAGCCTTTAGTGCTTATTCCGAACCAGTATTAATACCACCAACCGACCCACAGTCGCCATTGTCGGCCTATCATGAACTCGGTATTGAGATAGGCCTAGATTACCTAAGTGAGCAAAACCTAGAATGGGGCGGCGAAAAAGTTTACGTGCTGCCACCAGACTTCCCACTAGACGAACAAGCACCAGAACAAAGCGTGGCCGGGCTGTCTTTTTGGCACTCACAAGATGGTGTAATTGGGGCGCTGCCAGGCATGCAGGCCATTGAAGCAAAAGTACGCCAGCACTTCGATGACCCAATCGTGTTGCACAACGACGTTGTGCAAAGCCAAGAGCTAGCCGCCACCATTCAACCCGATCATAACAAGCGTTTTACCACAGTTGCCGATATTGAGGACCAAAACAGCCCGGTATTGGTTATTTGGACCGGTGATTTGCCAGACTTGACTAGCCTAGATGCCGAGCGCCTGTATGTGTTCAGCCGATTTGTTAACCAAACTAGCTTGGCAAGCCTACCCGAAGGTGCGTATCAACTAACGGATTGGCATCATAATGTGCAACGCAGCCCAGTTTCAGACTACCTAGTACTAGAAACCCTAAAACGCGCCCAGCGCTACCCAGACCAAGTAGTAGAAGCGGCATTTCGCTCTGTACTCGTGGCATTCGAACTAAGCCAAGACGCCGCCATCGCCAACCGAGCCATCGAAACCGCATCTGGCCTGCTGCGCTACGGCAGCGACCTAACGCCCAACACCCCATTGTTATTATTGCAGCACCGCGATGAACAATGGCACTTTGTGCAGCGCTGGTAGGCAGCATCATAACCAACACGTATCGCCACCGATAAATGTTTCCCAAACCTTCGGTTTGTAAAACCTACGCCATACCGTAGGTTGTACGGCGCATGTTTTCGCGCCGGGCAACAGTCTAACAACTGGATCCCCGATAAAAGCACTCGGGGATGACGGGTGGGTTGCACTCGGGGATGACGGGTGGGTTGCACTCGGGGATGACAGGTGGGTTGCCCTCGGGGATGGCAATCACCTCACCGGCGTCCACGCTCCGCCACGACTAGTGCATCGCAACTCGGCCAATGCGATCGCGCCACCAACAGCGCCATAATCGCGCACGGGTGATTGGTAAAAATAAATACGCCCATAGCCCGCCGTTAACGTACAGTAGCCAGAATAAAAGCCGCCGTGCAACACCGTAGTAGGGCAGCGCCCCGGTTGGCGCAAGAATGGATAGTCATCATCGGTAATGCTGCATAGCGCATCTAACCCGTTGTTTTGTTCGCCATCGCTGTAGGTTAAGCCATTTGCCGATTCAAAGCAGAAGTAAAAATCGCGCGTATTGTCGGCTGGCTGGCTATAACAACTGCCTTCTGCACCATATTGGTAAGTAATGGGGTCTGCGCCATCAACTAGGCCAACTGTGACCTGTTGACTAGAAGTGAGTACCAAAGACTCCGCTGCTAGGTTGTCGATAATCAATAAGTCGACAATTAACTCATAGCGCCCCGGCTCCGTTAACCAAAAACTGCCACTGTCGATATCGGTAAACGACTGATTAAGCGGCTGGCCAAAATCTTGCTCCCACTCGGCGGTACGGCCATCAAAATACAACAGGGTAAATCGGGCGCGGGCGGCTTCGTTGGTTTCTTGTGCTGGGTTAGCACGCACCCGCACTTGGCTAGCAAACTGAGTTGGGCCCGTGGCATTCGCTGGGCTGACCGACACAATCATTTCAAAGCGTTCATTTTGCTGCGGCGGTTGCACCGTTTGGTAGGCACTGCGGGCTAACTCGGCTAGCTCCTCCGTAACAACCTGCGCACCAGCTGGAATCGTGCCGAGTGCTAAATCGTCGAGCTGGAGTAAATCGGCACGAGCGAGTAGGGTGCCATTTAAATCAACAATTTCTAATTGCTGCCCGTTGATTAAATAGTCGATGGTTTCGTGTAAGCGGTCGAGCTCGTCGGTATCTGGATTGGCTTCGAATGGCCCAGTAAACGGGTTTCGCCCTTCCGGCCATAATGGGCCTAACAAGGTTTGTATGCCGCCTAGTGTGCTGGCAATAGTTTCTGGCGCTGCAAGGCAATCGGTTGCCGGTGGTAAGCCCGTTGTGCAGTCAAGAATTGCCGCTATTCGCGCGATGGTATCGGTGCTTGGATTGATATGCACGGTTTCAGCTGGCGCATCGGTAAAAGCGAAATAACTATAAAGCGTTTGGCTTGCTCCAGAGGCGTTAAGAAAGTTCGCCGACAAGTAGCCAGAATCGGGCTCAATGGGCGTTAAGTTATACTCACCATCTATATTGGCACGCGTGCAGCGTGTGCTGCCGACAAGGCATACATCGGCGTAGGCGGCAGCGGCACCATAAGCCGCTGTGCCTTGCAGCGTATTGTCACCTTCTGGCAGTTCGGTTAAGCCTTCTGGTGTTGGGTAAGGCGTTGGCGTCGCCTCGGCGCTTCCTTCTTCAACCGGCGGTTCTTCTGTACAAGCTGTCAGCGAGCTGAACAGCACAGCCAACAAAGCCCACAGCACCAACAACTTTGCTGAATGAATCATATTTTTTGCCTTTTGCAGGCTGTTAGAAACAATTATAGCTGTTACCATCGACCTACAACTTCTAAGAATGGTTGATAACAATGAAACTTAAGTTTTTACCCGCTGCAGTTCTCTCTTCAGCAGCCTTATTATCTACTTCGGCTTTTGCATTAGAGCCAACTGAACTCAATACAGAGTCATTCAACAATGACCAAATCCTAAGCTATGGCTTCGGTTACCAGCTTGGCTTGCAAGTAGAGAGCCAATTTGACGGCGAGTTTGATTTAGATGTGTTCACCGCTGCAGTGATTGATGCGATGACACAAGCTGATCCACAAGTGGAAGCGCAAGCGTTTTCAGCGGCTTACCAAGCCATGATGGAAGAGCGTGAAGCACAAGAGCAAGCCGCTGCAGCTGAACGTTTAGCAGCCAACGACGCGTATTTAGAAGAAAATGCTCAACGTGACGGTGTGGTAACGACTGAATCTGGCTTGCAGTATGAAGTGGTTTCGCAATCAGGTTCTGGTGAATCACCAGCAGCGACTGATACAGTGCGCGTACACTACACGGGTACCCTAACTGATGGCACTGTATTCGACTCGTCAGTAGAGCGCGGTACACCAGCAACTTTCCCAGTAAATGGTGTGATTCCTGGTTGGGTAGAAGGCTTGCAGTTAATGGAAGTAGGTGACAAGTTCAACTTCACCATTCCATCTGAGCTAGCCTACGGCGAACAATCGCCATCTCCTGCGATTCCAGCCAACTCGGTATTGCTATTCGAAGTTGAATTGCTAGAGATTGTAGACGGCGAATAAGCCCGCACCGGTCAATGTTTCCCGTAGGTTTTACGAACCGAAGGTTCGGGAAACAAACCCACCCGTGATCCCCGATAAAAGCCAGTCATCCCCGAGTGCTTTTATCGGGGATCCAGTTGCTGGGTTAAACGCCGGAAACTAGACTCCCGCCTGCGCGGGAGTGACCGACGTCGTCACCGGATGTACCAGGCCCGTCATCCCCGGATGCAAAAAGCCCGTCATCCCCGAGTGCAAAAAGCCAGTCATCCCCGAGTGCTTTTATCGGGGATCCAGTCGCTGGGTTAAACGCCGGAAACTAGACTCCCGCCTGCGCGGGAGTGACCCAGGGCTCAATGAATATCCCGCTCATCTTCTTGTTGCGGGGCATCTTCACCGGCAATGCGGTGCCCTTCGCTGGCCCATTCGCCAAGGTCAATCAGCTTGCAACGCTCACTGCAAAACGGCCTGAAAGGGTTATCGGTTTTATACTCATGTGAGGTTTGGCAAGTGGGGCAATTAACCTTCATTGGCCATCTCCAAATACTGCTGATGTTTAGCTCGAAGGGTATCAAGTAACACGCCGATACTGCCAGTATTTTCAATGACATCGGTTGCTACTGCCAAACGCTGCTGCCTTGATGCTTGTACTGATAAGGTTTTCTGCGCTTGTGCTTCACTCACCCCATCGCGTGCCATAACCCGTTCAACTTGTACTGACTCAGGTACATCAATTAACAGCACTCGGTCACAACGTTTGTATTGGCCTTTTTCCACAAGAAGTGGGCTAACCAACACATGGTAGGCATCAGTGGGTGTGGCAAGTAGTTCATCCATGCGCTGGTACACCAACGGGTGAACAATGGATTCCACTTGTTCTCGAACTGTAGCATCGGCAAAGATCAGTTCGCGCAGGGCAGGGCGATTGAGCGCTCGTTCATCGGTCAGTATCTGTTCGCCAAAGCAGTCTACAAGCCTTGCAAGCCCTTCTGAGCCTGCAGCAACCACTTCACGCGCCAGTACATCAGTATCAACAATGCAGCAGCCTAAGCGCTCTAGCTCAGCGCTCGCAACAGACTTGCCAGAGGCGATACCGCCGGTTAATCCAACAATCATTTTACCTTTGCCCAGTGCCAATCTTGAGAATTAGAACATGCTACCCAAGTACCAGGCCATAATTTGCTCTCCAAAGAACAAATAAACAATGGCGGCAACACAAAGGTAAGGGCCAAACGCCATAGGTTGACCTGCTCGAATGCGTTGCTGAATTAACCCTATCACCGCACCGGCGGCGGCAGACAGAAGAATAATCAGAGGTAAAGCTTCCCAGCCAAACCAAGCACCAAAGGCGGCAAACAACTTAAAGTCGCCATAGCCCATGCCTTCTTTGCCCGTGATCAGCTTAAAGAGCCAGTACACCGACCACAATGACAAGTATCCAGCCATGGCACCAATAATAACGGTTTCGAGTGGCAGCGTTTGTGACCATAAATGCCAAAGAATACCGGCCCATACAAGTGGCAAGGTAATCTTATCGGGTAGAATCATTTCATCTAGGTCGATAAGTGTGAGTGCTACCAGCGACCAAACAAACCCCAACCAGAATAACCCTTCAAGTGTGGCGCCAAACTGCCAAACAGTGGCAGCACTTAAAATAGCCGTAACACCCTCAACAATAGGGTAGCGGGCTGAAATAGGCGCCGAGCAGTCGTTACACTTACCGCGCAGCATTAACCAGCCGAATACCGGAATGTTAAACCAAGGCTTTATTTGACTATTGCATTTAGGACAGCGTGAGGCAGGCACTGCAATATTAAAGCGCTCTGGGTACTCATCAGCATACTCAACTTTGGCACCGTCTATCTCGGCACACTCCGCCACCCACTCACGCTTCATCATTACTGGCAGGCGGTGCGCAACTACGTTCAAAAACGAACCAACTAAGCCGCCAAGGATGAGGGCGATAATTATTTCTAGCATTAGACAACCTGGCCGATCTGGAAGATTGGTAGGTACATCGAGATAACCAGCCCACCAACGACCACGCCCAAAAATGACATGATCATAGGTTCAAGCATAGCTGTGAGACTCCCCACAAGTGAATCAACCTCTTCTTCAAACATGATGGCGGCTTTTTCTAGCATGGTATCCAAAGCACCAGATTGTTCTCCAATGGCAACCATTTGCACAGCAATCACTGGAAATACAGGCTGATGTCTCATTGCTACGTTTAGTTCCGTACCAGAAGAAACGTCTTCCTTAATTTGCATGATAGCGGATTCGTGGACAATGTTTCCCGTTGCGCTTGCTGCCGATTCGAGCGCATCTACTAACGGTACCCCCGCTGCAAAAGTAGTTGACATAGTGCGGCAATACCGAGCAATTGCACTTACATCGAATATTTTTCCGAAAACAGGCAATTTTAATGATAAGCGTTGTACAGAGTGTTTGAATGATTCAGATCTTTGCATACCTTGCGAAAAAGCAAACCCACAAGCACCTATTCCTATAAGGATAAATAGCCAAGAGGATTGCATCCATTCGGAAGCTGCGATGGCCATTTTTGTTGGTGCAGGTAAGTCAGCACCAAAGCTGCTGAATAGTTCTTCAAAAGTAGGCACTACTTTGATTAACAAAATTGCTGTTACAACGGCTGCAACGACAAGAACAGTTATTGGGTAGGTCATTGCACTTTTAACTTTTTTCTTAACTGATTCATTCTTTTCTTTATAAAGCGCGATGCGGTCTAACATTGTCTCAAGTGCACCTGATTGCTCGCCGGCTTCAACTAAAGAACAAAATAAATCATCAAAATGTTTGGGATGCGCGCGTAGGGCCGAGCCAAAAGTGCCTCCAGCAGAAACGTCGTCGCGAATTTGACGTACCATCTTTTGCATTTCGGGTTTCTTCAGGCCGTCCGCAACAATGTCAAATGCTTGGACAAGTGGTACACCTGCTTTCATCATGGTCGCCATTTGGCGAACAAAAATCGTAATGTCTTCGCTGCCAACCTTATTGCCAAAGCTAAGGTTAATTTCTTTGCCTTTCGGCTTAACTGAGGCGGTTTTCATGCCTTGTTTGCGCAGTAAAACTTTTGCTGCTGCTGCACTAGGAGCCGAAATTACACCTTTGACCTTGTTACCACGGCGGTCAGTGCCGTTATAAGCAAACTGTAACTGCTTTGCTTCTGTCATAAATCGACTCCTTACTCAGTGGTTACACGGTTTGCTTCTTGCAAACTGGTAACCCCTTGTGCCACTTTCATTAAACCGGATTGGCGAAGGTTATTAAATCCTTCACGCTGAAACTGTTCGTTAAGTGTAATAGCGTTACCTTCATCCATAATAATCTTGGATATGGCCGGCGTCACTTTTACCACCTCATAAATACCAACACGGCCTTTGTAGCCTTTATTGCATTGCTCACAGCCTATAGGTTCGTAAATTTGCGCAGCCTCTAACAGCTCTTCAGTGAAGCCTTCTTTCAGAAGCGCTTCTTTTGGTATATCAGCTTTCTTCTTGCAATGTTTGCACAACCTGCGTGCTAAGCGCTGGGCGATAATTAGGTTTACAGTCGTGGCAAGGTTGAACGACGGTACGCCCATGTTTTGTAAACGAGTTAAAGTTTCTGCCGCACTGTTAGTGTGCAAAGTGCTGAGCACCAAGTGACCCGTTTGTGCTGCTTTAATTGCAATGCCGGCGGTTTCCAGGTCACGAATCTCACCAACCATTACCACATCTGGGTCTTGGCGAAGGAAGGCACGAAGTGCCTGTGCGAAATCCAAGCCCACCTTCTGCGAAACGTTAACCTGGTTAATACCTTCTAAGTTGATCTCAACAGGGTCTTCTGCTGTAGAGATGTTGACTCCCTCGGTATTGAGAATATTTAAGCCAGTATAGAGGGATACCGTTTTGCCCGACCCCGTTGGGCCAGTCACTAGAATCATGCCTTGTGGTTTCGACAAGGCATTTAGGTACATCTCTTTCTGCACCTCTTCATAACCGAGCGCATCAATCCCCATCTTGGCTGAGCTGGAATCTAGTATACGTAAAACAATTTTCTCGCCCCACAAAGTAGGCAATGTGTTGACACGAAAGTCGATTGATTTGGTTTTTGATATTTTAAGCTTGATGCGGCCATCTTGCGGAACTCGGCGCTCGGCGATGTCCATGCTAGACAGTACTTTTAAACGAGCCGATATCTTGGGTGACAAGGCGATAGGCGGCTTGCTCATGGTTTCTAGCACGCCATCAATACGAAAGCGAACACGATAAGAGCGTTCATAGGGTTCAAAGTGCAGGTCTGAGGCACCCTTTTTAATAGCGGATAACAGCATTTGGTTGATGAACTTTACTACCGGCGCATCATTGGCGGCATCAGCGGAATCTTGTTGTGCGTCTCTGTCCTCTTGCTCTGCCGCTTCAATGCCGGAGAGCTCATCGTCATCGAAGTCACCAAGTGAGGCTGGCGTGTCATCTAACGCCTTTTCGAGCGCCTGTGCTAGCTTGTTATGTTCAACTAGAATGCCGTCGACCGTTAAGCCAGTATTGAACTTAATCTCATCTAAGCCAACTTGGTTGCTAGGGTCTGATATCGCAACATACAGCCGGTTGCCACGTTTTAATAACGGCAGTGCTTTGTGCTTTTCAATCAGTTTGCTATCGACAAGGTTTTCAGGCCATTGAGTGAAGTCAAAAGTAGTAAGGTCGAACCACGGCATACCAAACTCTTCAGCAGCAGCCATGGCAACGTCTTTAGCGCTCGCGCCATACTCTTCAACCAGTAGGCTAACCAGAGACAACTTTTTTTGCCTTGCGGCATCAACTGCTTCAACTAGCTTTTTCTCGTCAACGACTGCAAGTTCGAATAAACGCTTTGGTAACCCTGTGAAACTAGACATCTTAACCTCGCCCCTAACTAAGGCTTACATAGTAGCTTGATTAAATTTTGAGTCTAGCGCATCGCGCTAAATCTGGTGTGAAACCGTCGTTTTCTACTAAATTGAAACCTAGTACTCGACTCTAGGTTACAAAACTGGCTCTGTAACCCTAGTGTTGACAAAGTTTGTCAGTAATCGACAGCTAGTGACGATATTTACCTAAAGTGCTCAACAAAATGCCAGTAATTGGGGGCTTTGGAAGTTGGCATGCTAGTTGTATATTGTTACTCGTCCAGTGCAGAACGCACATCAAATAAAGAAAATTGGAGTTAAATTATGAAAGCTCAAAAAGGCTTCACTCTTATCGAACTAATGATCGTTGTTGCAATTATCGGTATTCTAGCAGCGGTAGCGTTGCCAGCATATCAAGACTATACGGCGCGTGCTAAGGTGTCAGAAGTAGTGCTTGCTGCGTCAACTTGCAGAACTGCTATATCGGAAGCCTCGCAGACAGGTTTTGTAAGTGCTCCGACAGCTGCTGACTCATTCGGCTGTGGTGAAGGTGCAACAACCTCACAGTATGTCGCTTCCGTTAGTACTTCAGCGGCTGGTGTTATTACTGTAGAAGCGCAAAACATCTCTCAGTTAGGTGCCAATGTGAACCTTGAGTTTGTTCCGTATACTGATGCAAGCTTGACAACACCAGCGATTGCCGCAGATTTTGCGCGAGCTTCAAACAACCCAATTTTGGGCTGGCGTTGTCAAACAGCATCAACAAACGGTATTGAGTCTAGGTATTTACCTGCTAGCTGTCGTTAATAAACTGACTTAAGTAAATACTTAGCCAGTTAGGATTTATAGGCGTCGTGCATAATGCTCGACGTCTTTTTTATTGTTTAACGAAACTGGCGAGTCCAATTGATCGAGTGTTCTTTAAGTAAACTTGGCTCGCTTATGTTGGGAGTCTAGGTTGTAATGTGGCGATGTTACGGCGGTTTCTTGGAGAGGTATGAATGGCTTTGTAACTCAATGTGGTGGATATAGTTTTGATTAGCCAATAAGAGTAAGAAGCACTAAGGTCAGTAGGAGGCTAGTGTTTTTAAGTGCTACTTCACTTCTCTTAGGTATTACCATTCATGGGAGTTGGACAGAGTTGCATGTGTTGCTTGGTGGTGCAGCCTTGAGTTTCTTAGATGCAGATGTAAAGGAGTTTCGATCCCAGTTTCTGCTTTCAGGGTTGCTGTGAGAGTGCTTTAGTAATTAGCTGAAGTACTGTGTCTAATTGCAAAATCTTTTAATATATGTTGAACGGCGTGGAACCGATTGTGCTTTGCTAGGATGACGTGCTATTGAGTTGACTGTTTTACTAAATGGCGGAGGAGGCGAGATTCGAACTCGCGGAGGGCGTTAACCCTCGCCGGTTTTCAAGACCGGTGCATTCAACCGCTCTGCCACTCCTCCTAAAGAGTTGATTACGCAGGGTA
Source organism: Salinibius halmophilus (assembly GCF_003577475.1). Taxonomy (GTDB): domain Bacteria; phylum Pseudomonadota; class Gammaproteobacteria; order Pseudomonadales; family Natronospirillaceae; genus Salinibius; species Salinibius halmophilus. The sequence continues at coordinate 140,580 of NZ_QPEP01000004.1, read as the reverse complement.
ATCGCGAGAGCTCTACTGTTTATTGTAACTAGTTTTGATGTATTGAATTAATAAACCAAAAAGCTACTAATAAAAGTAGTAAATGGCGGAGGAGGCGAGATTCGAACTCGCGGAGGGCGTTAACCCTCGCCGGTTTTCAAGACCGGTGCATTCAACCGCTCTGCCACTCCTCCGTGGAAAGCGCTGGCTATGTTACTGATTTTATTGGGGTTGTCTAGGGATATTTGGAAAAAAATTGGCAAAACCCATAAAAATCAATAAGTTAACCAGCGCTTGCCCAGTTCATTGCTCTAATATTGGCTAAGCAGAGTTATTTTGCTTGTTTCTCTAGCTCGCGCTGAATGTCCTGCCAGCTGTCTTCTAAGTCTTGCATGGCTTGCTCGAGCACAGCACTTGCTTCTACGCTTACTTCGCTAGCAAAGCGGTTAAGGCGATAGGTGACTGCGCTTTTTAGCATTGCTTGGTCATCAATCAGCCAGGCGCCGTCGTGTTTAACCATAATGGTCATCAGGTATTCGCTATTGCCATTGCCCACAAGCTTGGTAAGTACCACTGCTTTGTCACCTTCTACCTTGCTGTCGATCATTTCAGCACTCATGCCACGCACCGGCGCAGTAAGCAGGCGCAATTTGGTTGGCGACGGGTTGATAGTGAGCCGAGCGGCGGCGTCGAAGTTTTCTTGCTCTACTGCTTGCCAAAAATTCTTGGCTTGTTTGTTCGCGCCCTGCGTTGCGCAGGCAGTTAATACAAACAGGCTTAGCAGTATGCTAATGAGTGATAAGTTTTTCATCATGCTCCCTCGCGGTAAAATGTGTCGCAATGGTAGCATCAACTAGCTGAACAAACTTGCAGGAGCGTTAAAGTGTTGCAATTAGTGGTGTATGTACCGGTTACTCATAAAGAACAGGTTAAGCTGGCATTGTTTGAGGCAGGGGCGGGTACACAGGGTGATTACGAGCACTGTGCATTCGAGTATGCTGGCACAGGGCAGTTTAAGCCAATGGCCAGTGCTAACCCATTTATTGGCGAGCCTGGTGCATTAGAGCGCGTAGAAGAGGTAAAAGTAGAAATGCTTTGCCCAGAGCATCTTCGCAATGCCGTACTACAAGCGCTCAAAGCGGCTCACCCCTACGAGGAGCCAGCGTATCATTTTGTTCGCATAGAAATGTAACTAGCCTGTGCAGTAGTTGCGGTATAACCAGCCATCCCGAACACTCTGCATATCTTCATCCAGTAAGGTGAACGTGCAAATGCCGCGCAGGCGGTCTTTTGCTTTGGCGTCCTCGAAGGCAAAGCGAATTAGTTTGTAGTTGCCTTTCACGGCTTCTACTTTTTGATAGTAGTGCTGCTGATAATCGGTAGAGAGTTGTGGCCACACGCGGGTTAGCAATGCTAGTTCAGTTTGCAGCAACTCGTGTAGGTAGGGGCCCACTTCGTTCGCTTGATCAAAATAGGCCTGCGCTTGCTCGGTAAACTCGCCACCAGCCAAGTCTACCTCAACTTGTGCAAGGTCCATCCAGGTAATAGGCCAGAGTGGGCGCAACTCGGTAGCACGTAAAAAATCCGCTTTGGCAGCCGTTAACAGTTCAGCCGGGTCTGCCATATTGCTAAACGCGCCCCACTGGTAAATTTTGGCGCGCACATTTAGGTAGTGCGGGTGCTGAGGGTGGCGATTGAGCGCCACATTGATGGCATCTACCGCGTCTTGGTAAATGTTTGCTTCTACATCACCACCATCCTGCCAGTAGGTTAAGTAGTAGTCGGCTTTTTTGTAGTAAAGGTTAGCCGTGCCCCACTGCCAAGATAAGTAAATGGTTACTAACGTAAGCGCTGCCAGCGCCACAATGCCAATGCGCTTTACCATTGGTTGAACATTCCTTCGCTAATCAATTTTGGAGTAGTAATAAAATAAGCTTCAGCCACGCTTTCGCCAAGCTTTTCGGCTACGGCAGTGCGTGCATCGCTCATTAGGTTAGGCCGGTACTGCAAATTGTGCGTGTCGCTTGCAACTATATGAGCAAGTTCTTTCTCAATAAACGTCCAGCCGCTTTCTTGCGCCGTTGGGCCGAATTTGCCAAGTAAAGAACCTGCTGTAATTTGCGACATGCACCCCTTGCGCACAAGCTTACGCAACTCACCTGGCTTGTTTTGTATTACCGTATTGCGCTCTGGATGCGCAATAATTGGGGTAATGCCTTCATCTAATAACCAGTCGACTACCAAGTCTGTGGCAACAGGTATTTCGCGAGTAGGTAGTTCCAGAAGTAAGTACTTATTACCATTGTGGCCTTTAATTAGCGGTACTTGGCCGCTGCTGATGGCGAATGGTAAGTCGGCATGAATACGTGCCTCGCAGGCGAAGGCGACTTCTATACCGGCAACCGAGCGTAACGCCGATTCGTGAGCAGTAAATGCTGTGGTAATGCTGTAGGAGTCGTTGTCGAACGCACGTGGCGTAATATGAGGGGTGAACAGTATTTTGCTCACCCCTTGTTGAGCGCTTTGCTCCAACAGAGCAATGCTGTCTTCAATGCTTCGAGCACCATCATCGATGCCCGGAATAATATGCGAGTGTAAATCGATCATCGTGCACCATTGGTGTTGTGTGGAGATCTGTATCGCCACCGGTCAATGTTTTCCGAACCTTTGGTTCGTAAAACCTACTTGTAATTATCTCCGTAACCCGCGCCGTAGCCGTATCCGTACTCATAGGTTTTGCTGCGCTTGGCGGCTACGGTGTTCAATACTACGCCAGCTACCCGGCCATGTGCTTCAATTACGCGGCTAATGCCTTCTTGTGCAGGTTTCAAGCGTGTGCTGTCTTCCTTCACTACGTATAAAACGGCATCTGCATGTTCAGCAATGATTAGTGGATCCGACACCGCCATAGCAGGTGGCGTATCGATAATAATGCGGTCGTAGTGTTCGCGTAGCGAATTAAGCACAGTGGCAAACGCTTCGCTACTCAGTAACTCAAGCGGGTTTGGCGTAAACTGGCCGGCTGGCAAAATGTCGATCGTATCTTTTTCATCGCGAACAATGCACTCACTTAGCTCGGCATCGCCGTTGATCATATCCGTTAAACCAGCGTTGAACTGGTCTATGTCGAAGCGTTTGCCCAAGCTTGGTTTGCGAAGGTCGGCGTCTATTAACAGGGTGCTTTGCATTTGGCCTAGTGCAATGGCTAGGTTGGCAGATACAGTCGACTTGCCTTCGTTAGGCAATGTTGAGGTAACGGCAATAATTTTGCTGTTCTTCTCGCGCTTGCTTAGGGTTAATGCCGTACGCATGGTGCGCACCGCTTCGGCAAAGTTCGGCGTATTGGCATCGAAGAACTGGTACGGCGAAAGTACCTTTTTGCGGCCAATTTTTAGCTCTGGCAAGGCTGAAAGCACACGCTGTTGTAGTTTTTGCTCCACGTCGTCTTTCGAGCGCACGGTATCGTTTAGGGCGTCTAGTAGGAATACCACCACAATACCCAATCCGAGTGTGCCAACAAACGCTAACGCAACCACTAGTTTCTTATTTGGTTTAACTGGGAACTTTGGTGTGACCGCTCGGTCGGTAAAGCGCGCGATGGCGTTGCCAAAATCACCGGCTAGCTCGGTTTCTTTAATGCGAGACAAGAAGGTATCGTACAACCCTCGATTCGTTTCCACAGCGCGTAACAACCTACGATACTGCGACTCTTGCGCTGTAAGCGCTTGGTAGTCGGCACGCGTGTCAGTTAACTGGCGGCGCAGTACATTAACTTCTTCACGAGCGCTAAGAACATCGCGCTCGGCATTATTGACTAGCTCGCGAATTGCCGCGGTAAGCTCGGCATCCAGCGAGTTAATTTGTGCCTGAACACCCAAAATACGAGGGTGCTTAGGGCCATAAACCTTAGAAAGCTCTTCAAACTGCGCCCGGGCTCTAACCAGCTCGTTGTTTACCGCACTAACTGAACCCTCGCTAGCTAGTTCACCAATGTTTTTGAGAACTTCCACTGGCTGGTCGCGGTTGGCTTGAATAACGCCATACACTAGTTCAGCTTGGTTTAGGCGGTCTTCGGCACGCGAAATACGCTGCGACAAATCCACTAGCTCTTGGCTGACCAAGCCTTTAATGCCTTCTACGTCTACAATATCGTTTTCTTGGCGAAAGGCGTTGAGTGCGTTTTCAGAGCTATTCAACTCAACCGAAAGCTCCTCTAAGCGCTCCTCCAGCCAAGCGTTGGCTTCTTCCGTTTTTTCAACGCGCGACTCTAGATCTGCTTCGATATATTGAACGCCAACCTCATCGGCAATACGTGCCGCAAGTTCTGGGTCTGGCGACTCAAAAGAAATTTTCACCAACTGGGTGTTGCGAATAGGTGAAATAGAAAGGTTTTCCCTTAATACATCTATGGCGGTTTGGCGGTTTTCTGCCGCTTGCTCTTCAGCCGACAATGCCTCGGTAACAGGCTCGGGAATAAACGAAAAGATGCCACGCAAAGTAGCCTGCCAACCCGTTGGCTCGCCCGTGCCAATAAATAGCTCATGTTCATCGAGCTGAAGTTCGTCTACTACGCGTTGGGCTATGGCTGAGCTTTTAAGCACCTCAAACTGAGTTTGAAAATACTCTTTTTTACTGGTGTCTATGCCAACCACTTCTTCGATAGACAATAAATTATTGCGCTCCGACTCGATTAACAGCGTGGAGGTAGCACGATAGGTAGGCGTAACCTGAAGTACAACCAACCCAGCAATAAAGGTAACCAGGAGTGACAAAGACAATAAACGCCATTTGTAAGCGTTAATAGTGTTCCAAATCGCCCGCAAATCAATGAGTTCTTCCGCCGGCGGTTGTTGAATTTTTTCTTGCTGCATAACTATTCCTAAAAGAAGCGACGGCCTACATCAATGGTGTCGCCAGGTGCGACAGGTCGGTTAAGTGGCGCGCTTTCGAGTGCTTCGGCACTGTCTTTTGGGTACACCGTAATGGCATTATTAGAGGCACGTTCCGTAAAACCACCCGCCAATGCCACGGCCTGTGTAATAGTTAGGCCTGGTTGGTAAGGGTAGCTACCAGGGCGTTTCACTTCGCCAAAAATAAAAAACGGCCGGTAAGCAATAATTTGCACCTGAACAGCAGGGTCAATCAAATAATCGCCTTTTAGGCCCGCCGTGATTTCCTGTTCAATCTCGCGGGTTGTTCTGCCAGCAATTTGAATTTCACCCAAAAATGGGTAGTTGATAACACCACTTTCACCTAGCGACAGTTCCAAACTCAGGTCGTCTTGGCCAAATACTTGTATAGAAATTTCATCGCCAGCTGCTAAGCGGTAATCAGTTTGGCCCTCGGCGAGGGCCAAACCTGAGATCACCAGCGATAAGACGATACAGATAAGTCTTATCAAGGGTTACTCCTTACAAACCAACATTTAAAGTTAATTCAACAGCGTTGGTTGCATCACCTGTTTCAGGTGCTGTATGCGTAAAACCACCGCCTAGTTGAACATTGCGGCGGAAGCTATACAGCGCGCCTAGTTTTGCTTCGGTAGAGTCGTCTAGCGTGTGTGTCACACCAGCGCTTACACCTAGGTTGCTAGCAACCGCGTAGTTTGCACTTAAACCAAGAATGGTTTCGTCGGCTTTAACACCAGTTGGTACATGCGACGCATTAAGTGTTACCGCTAACAGTTCGGTGGGTGTCCACACATTGTTTAGCTTCACAGTAATGTTTGAGTAGTCTGCCGCTGAGTTATTGGCAAAGGAATCACCTTTCACACCAACCAAGAAAGAACCTTCCGACATAGCAACGCCAACCCAAGCAACACCGGCTTCGGCAGCATAATCAACTGAATCGGCTGTGTCGTTCTCTTCAAACGTAGTGCTGCTAGCGCTTACATTTGCTAATAAAGCAAGTGTAGCATCTAAACGGTAGTTTGATTCGATCAGAGCATTCACTGCAAAGCTTTCTTCGGCTTCGCGTGCGTCGGTATCAAAAGAAACCGCTTCCACACCAAGGCGAGTTACCACAACAAGGTCTGATGCTGCTTCGTCGCCTAGCTGTACGCCACCACCAGCAGAAACGGTTGTTTTGGCATCAAAGCCTGCAACGGCCGTACCGTCGCTTTCTACTACTACACCGGCTGCAGCAATTAAGCGCGTAGAAGCAGATAAGTCGAACAAGCCTTCGCCATTAGCAAAGCCGTCTAGGTAGTTTTCGCTGTAGCCATCGCCAGCAATGTGGCCTGCGTCTAAGCCAGCATTTACTGTGTAAGTGCTCGCGCCGCTAACCAAGGTGTAGTTTACCGCTGGTGCCAAAGAAACCGACGTTTCGCCGTTGTCGCCAGTTTGCGCAAAGCCAGCCTTGCTTAGCAAAGTAGGCGTTAAATCACCGCCAGCAACAGAAATTGCATCGGGTGCAAACTCTGCCGCTGCCAGGCTAGATACAGCAAGAATAGAAAGGGGTAACAGCTTCATGGGGGCTCCATTTAATAAGTGTTTTTTCCAATAAATCCTTTAAAGAACGTTAAAAACACGATCTTTAAATCCAGAAACAGCGACCAATGACGCATGTAATACAAATCATGTTCAATGCGACGCTCCATTTTGTACAACTGATCCGTTTCGCCACGCCAGCCATTAACTTGTGCCCAGCCCGTAATGCCAGGCTTTACCTTGTGGCGAATCATGTAATACGGAATTTGTTGGCGATACAACTCGTTATGCGCCACCGCATGCGGGCGTGGGCCCACAATAGACATTTGCCCAGTTAACACATTAAAAAACTGCGGCAGTTCGTCTAACGAGGTTTTGCGAATAAACCTACCCACAGGCGTAATGCGGGGGTCATTCTTGGTTGCTTGCGCTACCTTGCTACCATTATCTTGCGTAGTCATCGAGCGGAACTTCCAAACTTCGATCGGCTCGCCATTCATGCCATATCGACGCTGTTTAAAGATACCCGGCCCAGGTGACGTTAATTTGACCGCCAAATAAATGACTAACATTGGTAGAGCAGACGCCAAAATAAACGCTATGGATAATACTATATCTTCCGTGCGTTTGATAATTGCCATGCTGCCACTGTACGGCGTGTCGAAAACCGACACAGTAGTCACCGGCCCGAAGTCGGTGACTGTGCCATGCATTAGGTCTAACAGCTCGTGGTCGAATACCAGGTGGATGTCGAGCGTGGAGTTACCCAGGCGCTGCATAATTTGTTTAATGCGCACATCGGCAACAAACGGTATAGCTAGGTAGAGTACATCTATGTCGCCGCGCTCGGCGTCGGCCAGTAGTTGTTCGGCGTCGCCTAGTAGCTGCGCGGCATGTAACTCGGTGAAACGCTCGGGGGCTCGGTCGTCGTAGAAGCCAATAAACTGAATGCCTAGAGCATCGTTATTAATGATTTCGTCTTCAATTTGTAAGCCGGCATCGGTTAGCCCATAAATGGCTGCTCGGCGCTGAAAGTAGCCTGCGCGGCGCAAAGCCATTAACACTCGGTTGTGAATAAAACGCCACAAATTAAGCGCGAAGAGCGACATCAAGAACCAAATAGTCAGCGCTAAACGTGAAAACTCTTCCGATGCCTTAAAGAAAAATAGTGCCGTAACCACAGCAATATAAGCAATACAAAACGCGGCACTAATGCGAGCTAAGCGGGCTAGGTTTGCCATGCGGTTAGCCGACGTATAAAGGTTTAATGCTTCGGCCACGTACAGGTAGGTAAATAACGCTACACCCAGAACGGCGAGGTAGGAAAGGTTGAACTCCAAACCACGAAGATAAACGGCCACAACAAGCCCAAAAAAAATACAGGCGATGTCGATGAGCCTAACCAGTGGTAGCCACTGAGATGCTTTTCGTGAATTAAAAGGCATGTTTAGTATGCGTTCCCTTTACAGTGCAAACATGTTGCTAGCAAGTAGTCCTTCTAGACCTAGAGGCCATCGTAGCGCAAACGCGGCGGTAAATCGACCATTGCTTGAAACCCATTTCAGGGCGCATGTTTGCTACCTAATGATGGTAGAAAGCGCGTTAGTATAGCGGCAAAATCACCGTTGCATAGTTACATAAGGTAAACAAATGCTAATGAGGCTTCAGACTTTTTAACAAACGCCGACAAACATTTGGCTAGACTTAATAAGAAATCAGCATTTTGTAACCGCCAAGCTAACTTTGCTCGAAATGCTATTAACGTGAGTAAACTTCAACGTAGTAGGTAGTTACTAGGGCGCGCCATTGCGGATAAAAGCACTAACACAAGCGGCACTAATAGGATTGGCATCGGCATGGCTAATGGTAAGTGCCACGGTGCCACAACCATTTAGTGGCTTTAATAACCAGATTTGGCGCGAGCTAAGGCAAACTTATCCGGGGTGGTCGGTGGCGCGTATTGCCAGTTGGGAGCGAACCATAAAGCGGCTGCAAGGTAAGCCATTACCCCAGCAACTAGAGGCGGTGAATGATTTTTTTAACGCACAACTGGCATACCAAACCGATGCGCAGTTGTGGCAATACGAAGATTACTGGGCCACACCCTTCGAGGCACTCATTGTAGGTGCAGGTGACTGCGAAGACTATGTAATTGGCAAATACATGACCTTGCTGCTATTGGGTGTAGATCCAGAGGTGTTGAGATTAATGTATGTAGATGCGCCGGCTTGGAATCAGGCGCATATGGTGTTGATATACATACCAGAACAGGGCGCACCGCTAGTTTTAGACAACCTAATAGAAGAGATTAAACCCGCCAATGAGCGCACCGACTTAATACCAGTTTACAGCTTTAATGCACAGGGCTTTTGGTTGGCTGGTGAAGCCGGCCTTGGCGGTGAGGTGGTAGGGCACGCAGGTGTGCCAAAGTGGCGAGCGGTACTAGAAAAATTACCCGAGGGGTTCAACCTTTAAAGGACTAACGAATGACACAAAAACAAACGCTAACCCTTCGTAGCCAGCTATTTGGCATGCTACTTATAATAGTACTGGCTGGTTTTTTACTCACATTGTTTATTTCGGTCACCAATGCGCGTGATTTCTTGCAGCAGCAAGTGCAGCAAGACAGCCAAAATACTGCTTCTAGTTTGGCGTTAACGCTGTCGAAGGCGGTTAGCGAAAACAACTTGCCCGCCGTGCAAACGCGCGTAAATGCCGTATTCGACAACGGCGCCTACAGCTCGATAGAAGTAGTGGCTCGTGATGGTAGCCAAATAGCCGGGCAAACAAGCCAAGTTTCAGTTTCGGTGCCTAAATGGTTTAAGGCACTGGTGCCCCTTGCCGAAGTACAAGCTGGCGCCGAGATATCCGACGGTTGGGTGCCATACGGGGTGGTAGTGGTAAGCCCAAGTTTAGATGTGGTGTACTCGCAGCTATGGAGCCAAACGCAAGCGCTACTTATGGGTTACCTAATAGTGCTAGCGCTAGCGGTATTGGGCTTTAGCATGTTTGCCTCAAACTTGTTAAACCCACTAAATGCCATTAACAAACTAGCCGAAAACGTAATGAGCAGGCAGTTTGAAACTGCGCAAGCAAAAAGCCACACCAAAGAATTTGTGAACGTAGTGAACGCGCTCAACCGCATGGTGGCGGCAATTAAACAAACCTACCAAGAGCAAAGTGAGCACGCCGATCAGCTACAGAAAAAACTATTTGCCGACCCACTAACTGGCGGCATGAACCGCAGAGCATTTCTAGCCGCCCTGCAGCGCGAACCAAACGAAAAACAAGCGGCTCGGCGAATTGTAGTAATACGACTATTTAACCTAAGTGAACTAAACAACCGCATAGGCAGGCAAGCCGCTAATGAAACGTTAAAAGCGGCGGCCACCAAACTGTGCGCAGCGTTTGCGGAACCGACCTGCTACCGCTTAAACGGCGCTGAAATTGCATTGCTTTTACCAAGCAGTGTAGAAGTGAATCATGCCAAGTTAGTTCATGTAGAGCAGCAACTTAACTTTATTGAACCAAGCCATGCACGCTGCTTTGTAATTGCCGCCGTAGATTGCCGGGGTGCTAGTGACTTTTCCGAGGCCATGATGGCCATTGATGCCAAGTTAACCCTGCGCGAACAAGAGCCAACCAACCAAGCACTGATAGAAAGTTACGAGCCGCTAGCAGGCGCAAGTATTAATTGGCATAGCCTAATTTCTGGGTTGGTAGACAATGGCCAGCTAGGGTTAGATGTTCAATACAGCGCCGAAATTAGCGCCAAAGCGACCAGTTACGGTGAATTATTTGCCCGCTTTTATACCGCACAAGACATAGACGTAAACGCCATGTTTGCCATGGCCGACCGCTTCGGTATGGGCCCACAATTAGATATGGCAGTACTCAACCGAGCATTAACCAGCGCCCTTACCACCAATAACTGCTTTGCCATTAATATTTGCCCACAAACACTTGAAAGCCAAGAGTTCCTGACAATGTTGCGCAAGTTTGAGCCAGCATTAAAAGAGCGACAGTTGGTAATAGAAATTAGCGAGCAAGCCATTACTAAAGCGCTTACCGCAGCAAGGCACTTTATTAACGAAGTGACTCGCCTAGGCGCCAAGGTGTGTATTGATAAGTTTGGCACCAGCCTAAATTCCATGCGCTACTGGCATAACTTGAATGTAGACTTCATAAAGCTAGATGCAGGCTTTGTGCAGCAAATTTTAGAAGAAGACATAGAAGGTGAATTCTTGCGCACCATTATTAATATGGCGCACAGTGCTTCTATGTTGGTAATTGTTAACCAAGTTCAAGACATAACCTTGGTAGAGCACTGCCGCCAGCTGAATGTAGACATGGTACAAGGGCGTGCCATTGTGCCACCGGCCCGCATTATTTATTAACAGAAAAAAGAAATGCTTGGTAAGAGGCAATAGTTGCTTTAGGCGTGCTACCATGCCAATGAAAACTTTCAATAAAAGCCGTCAAATGTTTGGCGTCAAGGCTGCTAGCAGTACCTGCGCAGCACTTGTAAACAGGCGGCTGGCGCGGGATGAGCGCCACTGTGAACCTTTTGTAACAGTGTTTAAAGGTGGCTTGTTAGACACCGATTTCATTGTTATGCTACGCACCGATAACAATTTACTACGCCGTCAGGGGATGATATGAACCGCAAACTTATTTCAGGGCTGATTGCTGCAACATTGACCGTTGCAGGTACCGGTATCGCAGTATCTGCAAGTGCTGCAGACGTTACCACTAACGCCACACTTGCAAGCTACCTAGAGCAAGGCTTAAGCATTGAGCAAGCACTCGAGCAAGCTATTGCTGCCAACCCAACCATTGCCGACCTATACGTAGAAGCTGCTGTAGTACAAGCCGCAGCTAACGCAGAAGCTGGCGGTGAAATTGTAAGCCTACAACAAATTACCCTTACTGCTGTGCAAGCAGCGGCTGCAACAGGCAATGCCGAAGCAGTTGAAAAAGCAGTTGCGGGTGCAACACGTGCAGCGGTTAAATCTGGTGACCGCGCAGCAGTGCTAGCAGTGGCTGAAACCTCTTCAGCAGCCGTAGCTGGTAACGCCGAGCTAACAGCAGCCGTAGCCCGTGCAAGCGTAGCAACTGTTAAAGCCGAAGGCGGCAGCAACGACGACGCCGTAGCAACGGTAAACGCGGTAGTAAAAGGCTCTAAAGCCGCTGGCGCGAGTGATGCAGAAGTTGCATCGGCACTTACCGCAGCTCAGCAGCAAGGCGTTGACAACGACTCACTAGTAGCCGTTGCCCAAGCAAACAACGTAGGCCAGCAAGCCGTAGCAGCGTTGAACCCAGAAGCAACGACAGCAGCCGGTGGTGATACACCAGCAGCAGGCGAGCCAGCAACACCAGCAGAAACCGTAGCCGCAGCACCAGCTACCCCTGCAACACCAGCACAGCCAACCGTGCCAACCCGCCCAGGTAGCATTGGCATCGGCGCAGGCTCAGGCAACGGCGGCAACACCGCATCGCCTAACTAAAACCCGAGCGTCACTCCCGCGAAGGCGGGAGTCTAGTTACACAAACTAGCGTATGTGTGTCACTCCCGCGAAGGCGGGAGTCTAGTTACATGAACTAGCGTAGGTCTGTAACTCTCGCGAAGCGAGGTTGCAGACGAGTATCGCCACAAGGCAAAAGCGTCACTCCCGCGAAGGCGGGAGTCTAGTTAAACAAGCTACAAAACCCCCGGCCAACACAACGGAACGTACCATGAGCCGCATTATTTTCGTTATTCTATGCGCCCTTATCATCTGGGTACCCATTCCATTTGGCTCCAACCGGCCCTGGGCTTGGTCTTTACTGCAGCTGCTCATTGCCATCACTTTCGCCTTGCACCTATTCAACGCATGGCGCGGCACTAAACCACTACTGCCACAAAACAAAAAAGCCTACTGGCTGCTCGCACCACTAGCCATTACCCAGCTTTGGGTATTTATTCAAACCCTACCCATAGCACCTAACTCTATTTCAGGCGCCATCAGCCTAGACCCAGCCCAAAGCCAAATTAGCCTATTAAGAGGCATAAGCTACACCATGTGGGCTTGGTTACTACTTATATATGTAAATAAAAAGTCACGCATTAAGCGGTTAATGCAAATAATTGTTCTAAGTGGCTTAATTCAAGCAGGCTACGCCTCGCTCGAAATACTACTAGACGGCAGCTTAGGCTGGCTGTTCGTAGCACCATTAACCGACAGAGCCAACGGCAGCTTTATTTACCACAACCACCTAGCCAACTATATGGGCTTGTGTATTGCCGCCGCACTCGGCCTGTTAATGTACGAAATGAAAACCGAACGCGAAGACACCAACTGGCGCCAAAAGCTAAGGGGTTTCTACGAGTTTGTACTAAGCAGCAAAATCATCATTCGCCTAAGCGCCATTGTGATGATTATCGCGCTCATACTCACCAAATCCCGCATGGGTAATGCTGGCTTCTTCGCTGCACTAACCATGGTTGGTTTATACGCCTTATTCTTCTACCGCAACAAGCCGGTACATTTCAAAACCCTGATTATTTCAATATTTATATTAGACATTGCCATAGTAGGCGCCGTATTCGGCATCGACAAAGTACGCGAACGCCTAGAAACTACCAGCTTCGCTAGTGAAGCACGTGATGAAGTGGTAATCGATTCAATGCCAATGCTAGAGCAATACTGGTTAACTGGCACTGGCGCAGGCAGTTTCTATTCTACCTTCCCAAATTACCAACCCGCTGTTTACTTTGGCTTTTATGACCATGCCCATAATGACTACCTACAGTTCGTAGCCGAACTCGGTGCACCTGTAGTGCTAATGCTGCTTGTAATGCTAATTGCCATCGCTTGGCAGCAACTAACTGCTATGACTAAACGAGGCAGGCTTGAGCGAGGCGCGGCCTTTGCTGGCTTAATGGCGATTATTTATATGGCATTCCACTCAACAGTTGATTTTAGTATGCAGGCGCCGGCTGGTATGTTGATTTTTATGTGTTTTATATCGTTAGTACTAGCTCGTAGTCAGCAGTGTATTGAGTGAGGGCATATGCTAAAAAGGTTTATAGCTATATTAACTTCAAGCGCTGCTTCTCAAATTGTATTATTTATTGGTGGAATCCTTGTAGCGAAGATCCTCTCGCCAAGTGAGTTTGGTCTGCTAAATGAGATGACTACCCTTTTGGGCTGGATGCTACCTTTGGCATGTTTTTCCTTTGCATATTCAATACCCTTGGAAAACAGAAGAGAGTCGATTTATAGCTTAGCCTTCGGTTCTGGCTTGTTGAGTGTTTTGGCTATTATAGTTGTGGTTGTTCCGATTTGGTTTTATCTGGATTTTAGAGGGATAACTCTATCATTTTGGGTGTACTTTTTAAGTCTTTGGGTTTTTGTTTTTGTGATCGCATTATATCAGGTTTGTGAGCAGTCTATTATATTCCTGAGATTTACGAGGTTGCATGTTAAGTGTCTTTTGTTTTGCGCCATCTCTACTGTCTTCTTTAGGGTTTGGGTGTCATATTTTTATTCCAGTGGTGTTTTTGCGGCATTAGGTAATGTTTTTGGTTTTTTAATTTATGTCCTTACTGCGTTGTTTTACTTTCGTAGAGAAAGGAATTTTTATACTGCTTCTAAAGTTAATTTGGCTGGTGTTTGTAGTTTTCTGAGAAAATACTGGAAATTGCCTGTTTTCAAAGCTACTGAAGGTTTTATAAATTTGGTTTCCCAAGGTGCTCCTATTATTGTTCTAGGTGTTTTTTGGTCTGCTGAGGCTGCTGGCTACTATGCATTGGTAAAGCTAATCCTAGTGATGCCTATGTCAGTGTTGTCAAAGTCCTTAGTTGACTCTTTATTTCCATTTATGGTTTCTAAGTGGTCTAAACGCGAAAAGATAAGTAAGGAGTTGTTAAAGTTAGTATTTTTGAAAATTGTTTTGGGTTTACTGCTCACGGTTTTAGTATTTGCTTTTGGTGAATGGGCACTAGAGGCTGTTTTTTCAGAAAAATGGAGTAAAGCAGGAGAGTATATGGTTTGGGTTGCTTTATGGTCATCGTCTATGTTTGTGGTGTGTTTGGTCCCTAATGTATTCTTGATGTTAGATAAGGCTCAATTCAATTTCTATATTTCAACTCTTAAGCTCCTTTCTAGATCAGCCGTGATTGTATTTTTTGTGTTAAGTTCTTTCAGTGCAGTGCATATGGTTGCAGTGATTTCATTGGTAGGACTTGTAATAAATATTTGTGTTTTGTTTTTTGTCTTTTGGTATTTGATCAGTGTTGAAAATAGAAGAAGTAAAGTTACTACTTGAGCGTGTTGCATTGTGTAACTTGCCACAAGCAATGGATGGAAGCTTTGAATGCTCCAATAATGGGCCTCACTTTGATAGAGAGACTCCTGTTAGGAGTACAGCATATATGTTGTATATGTTGTGCTGGCTAGTTAAAAACGGCTACGATCAGTATTTAGAAGCTGCAAATAATGCTGCTAATTACTTGATGTCATCTGCTGCTACCCCCTATGGTGTTGCATACTATTTCAGAGATGTGCCCGGGAAATCGAAGACTAATGGTCTTATTGGTCAAGCATGGGTTATGGAAAGCCTTATCTTTTCATCAAAAGTTCTTAATAGAGGTGAGCTTTATCTAAAAGCCGAGGAATTGTTTAAGTGTCATTCATTTGATTTGAAGAATTGCGCATGGCATGAAGTTGACTTGCAAGGGCGTGATAAGGGATTGGGGAGGACTTTCAATCAACAGTTGTGGTTCGCGTATGTAGCCAGTCAGTTGAAGGATACAGATGGTGCAGAAGAAAAATGTAAATTGTTCTGTATGAATGTATTGCCTCGTACTCGGTTTTACCGAGATGGAGTCATTGTTCACGATTCATTTTTTAAAAAGTTTAATTATTCTTTAAAGGATGTATTCGAGGATGCGTGTCAAGCATATGTCATTTCAAAAGGTTGGAATAAGCAGAGGGAGCGTTCTGTCGGGTATCAGGGATTTAACATGCTGCCGTTCGCAAAGTTATATCATATTCATGGTTTGAGGAAATTGGTGGATAGACTAGTAAGTTCGGTTCGTGGCGAAAGTTTGTTGAAAGAGATGGAGTACAATAGATATGGATTGCTATATAACCCATCTGGATTTGAAATTTGTGAGGCTTTGTTATGTCTGCCCGAGTTTGACGAGAGTACGTTTGAAAGATGGCTTCTACTTCAACTAAATTCATATGATGATGGTAAGCTTAAAAGAAGCCCTGATATAGTGTTGACACGGGCTAGGCTTTACGAACTCTGTCGGCTGTATGAATCTTACAATGATATGAGGCGCAAATAATGTTTGTAAGTGTAATAATTCCTACTTATCAGGATTGGGAGAGATTAGATAAGTGTTTGCATGCCCTTCGTAACCAGAGCTATCCAAAGGATTCTTTTGAAATCATAGTAGTAAATAATGATGTTGCTTCTACACCTCCTAACCCCATGCCTGGAGTCAAGTATATTTCTGAATGGCAGCCTGGTTCGTATGCTGCGAGAAATAGTGGTATTAAAATAGCTCAGGGTGACGTGATAGCGTTTACTGACTCTGATTGTATTCCAGCTGCTGATTGGATTGCTAGCGCAGTTGCAATAATGGAAGTAGAAAATATAGACAGGATTACTGGGCCAGTTGATATTTTTTCGGAGGGCAAGTCAAAAAAGTTAGTTGAGGCCTATGATCGTGCCTTTGCCTTCAATCAATTGGAAAATGTTAAAAATGGTTACTGCGTAACTGCAAACCTGATAGTGCGGAAGAGACTATTCGAGGTTGTTGGTTTATTTGATGCTACTAGGATGTCTGGGGGAGATGTTGCATGGAATAAATTGGCTTCTAGCATGGGGCTCTCAATTAGCTATGATAGTAATGTAAGGGTGTTACACCCAGCTCGCAATACGTTAAAGCAGCTTCTGAAAAAAGCCATTAGAGTGAATTCTAGTTACATAGATCGGTATGGTTTTACTTGGAAGTTCGTTTTTTTAAACCTTGCTCCTCCTTTTCATTTGTTATTTAGAGTGGTAAAAGGTAGAAATTTGAACCCTTTAGATTATATTTCTTTTTTTTCGGTTTCATATATTTTGCGCTTATGCTCCTTGGTGGTTTTATGCAGTCAACGCAAGTGATTTCAAATCGAGTAGCGCTGCTTATATTTTTATTTTTATTACCTGTTGGGTGGCTTTTTCCAGTAGTTCTTTCCTTTTTTTTGTTTGTTGTGTCTATGATTAATAAGGACGTAAAGTATTCATTTTTAGCTACTTCCTTTTTAGTGGTATTTTTTTCAGTGGTGAATTTAAGTAAGGTTGTTGAAGGAGACCTTGCTTGGTATTTGGAAGATTATGCCGATTTTTTGTATTTTGGGTATTTTGACTACTTTTCTTATGATTATAGGGCGAAGCTTACGGAGCCCTTATACCACTTTTTCTCCTATATTTTGTCAGTTTTGACGGGGGGGAGTGAGTCTTATTTTGTAGCTACAGTAACTTTTATTATCTATTATTTAAGTGCTTTGTTTGTCGCGAAAATTTTGTTGAATGTTCTTGCTGTAAGTTATTCCGACGACGTTGTTCTAGTTTTAGTTTTTTTTATATTTTTTGGTATTTTGTTTTCTCAAGCACTTAATCTTATAAGGCAATACATCGCGTGCGTTCTTCTTTTGCTTTCATTTTTGTTCTTTTTTGAAGGGCGAAATAAGCGAATGTTTTTGTTTTTTATTTTGGCGTTTTTGACTCACAACTCAGTTTTTGTTTTTCTTCCTCTTTTTTTATTAGGGGTGGTATTAGTATCGAGGAAGCTGAGAGATGAAGGGTTGTTATTTTCGATTTTTGCTGCGTTTTTTTTAGGTGGCGTAGTAGCTGTAATATATATTGTTTCTTTTTTTATTTTTGGTCAGGCTTCTCGGCTTTATATAGATGATGGAAGTGTTTCTTGGGTAGTAAAGTCTTTTGATCTCATATTGCTTTTGGGGATGTCTTTTGCGCTCAGGAATAAGGCTGGCACTGAAAGTGGTAGCAGGAAATTGGTGTTAGTTTATGCTTATTTTTCTTTTGTTGGGTTTCTAGTGGTTTCTCATTATTCTGAATTCTTGAGCCTTAGGTACTATTTTTATATGGATTTTCTGAGGTGGATCCCATTTTATTTCTTATTAAGTGCTGTTTCGTTGAACTCACTGGGCAAGTTTCTGGCGCTATTTGTTCTGTTTTTTTCTTCTATATTTTATATGAACTTTAGAATGGAGATGTCTCCTTTCGAATATGGTTTCTCGTTTTGGGATGGCGTGGTATTTTTACCATTTGGGGTTTTTAATTACATCGATTTATTCGGTCTGGTAGGATGAAATGACTCCGGTTGTTGTTTTTGT
Organism: Salinibius halmophilus; assembly: GCF_003577475.1. Lineage (GTDB taxonomy): Bacteria > Pseudomonadota > Gammaproteobacteria > Pseudomonadales > Natronospirillaceae > Salinibius > Salinibius halmophilus. The sequence goes on along the minus strand of NZ_QPEP01000004.1, from coordinate 122,777 downwards.
TTACAAAAGGTGCGAGTTGGCGAAAGATTGTATCGAAAGCCTCAAGTCCTGCACTGGTGCTGATGAAACAGATTTAATAGTGTTTTCAGATGGAGCTAGAAACGAGAGTGATAAGGAAAGCGTAGATGCTGTTCGAAGGTATTTACGGACTGTAAGTGGTTTTGCGTCTGTGGTAGTACACGAATCCCATGTAAATATGGGGCTAGCTAATTCAATAGTAACAGGTGTTGATGCGGTTCTTGATGAGTATGGTAGCGTTATCGTAGTCGAAGATGATTTGGTCGTTTCTGATAACTTCCTTGTGTTTATGAACAAATGTTTAGAAAAATACAGGTACAACAGGCTAGTATGGAGTGTTTCGGGGTTTTCCTATGACTTAAAGGGCTTGGGCTCTAATGCTTCGGATATCGTGGCGGGTTTGCGTGCAGCATCCTGGGGCTGGGCTACATGGAAAGATCGATGGGATAAAGTTGACTGGGATATGCCGGATCTAGATGAATTTCTTGCGGATCCTAAAGCGCAGAAAGAGTTTAAGCGTGGCGGTAGTGACTTAGTCAAAATGCTTAGGGATTATAGAGACGGCAAGATTAGCTCTTGGGCCATTCGTTTTTGTTATGCGCAGTTTAAAAACAAAATGTATGACGTTTTTCCCACGGTATCAAAAGTTGAAAGCGCTGGGTTCACCGCTGATGCAACTCATACTACCGGTATGGATAAACGGTTTAGGACAGTTCTAGACCAGAGTGGTAAAACTGATTTCATTCTTCCAGATGACGTTGTAGTAGACCCCAAGGTTGAAAAGCAGTTTAGAGCGAAGTTCTCATTACCTAGAAGAGCTTACTACCGAATTCTCTCCAAATTGAAACTGTAGTTTAATTAAATGAAAAAAGTACTAGTTGTTCACAATGCTTATCAGATTTTCGGTGGGGAAGATCTTGTCGTTGCTCAAGAAAGTGAGCTTTTGCGAACATCGAAAGGTTATGCAGTAAAAACTGTGCGAGTAGGCAATGATCAAATACATGGCTTGGCAGCAAAATTGCTGGTGTCACTATATTTGTTTTTTTCACCTTTTGGCCATCGAATCGCCAAGATAGCGAAACACTCAGGTGTAGATGTCGTCCATGTACACAACTTTTTTCCTTTGATCTCGCCATCGGTTTTTTTCTTCTGTAAAAAATATGGAATTCCGGTTGTTTTTACTTTGCATAACTACCGCATCTTTTGCCCAACAGCTACTTTGATGAGTAAAGGAAAAGTAGTGCTTAGTGGTCTTGAGGGACGGCACCTCTGGAGCATACGAGATAGGGTTTATCGAGGGTCGTTGGTTGGGACAATCATTTTAGTAAGCATGATTAAATTTTTTCGAGCAATCAATTTTTGGAATAGAAAGGTGGCACTGTTTATAGCACTGACAAACTTCTATAAAAGTAAGGCCATTTCAGGCGGCTTACATAGCAGCCTAATTAGAGTTAAGCCCAACTTTGTTTACGATCCAGGCTTCGAACAGTTATCACGCAAAGGAGTTGTTTTTGTTGGGCGCCTTTCTCCAGAAAAGGGCTTGGCTGTATTGGGCGCAGCATCTATTCAGATTAACTCTGAGGTACATGTTTATGGTGAAGGTGAGCCCAATTTTTGTAAAAATCTCGTTTTCAAGGGAAAACGAAACAGATCAGAAGTTTTAGGTGCGATGAAGCGCTCTGTGTTGGTAGTTGTACCATCTATCTGTTTAGAGTCGTTTGGCCTTGTAATTGTTGAGGCCTTTGCTTGCGGCACTCCAGTCGTATGTTCACGCTTAGGCAGCATGGCGGAAATTGTTGAGGATGGTGTTACGGGCTTGCACTTTGAGCCTGGCAATGCAGAAGATCTAGCTGAAAAGGTTAATTGGTTATTAGCTAACCCAGAAAAGGCACGTGAAATGGGTCGTAATGCTCGTGCTGAATACGAAGCAAAATACACGCCGGAAAAGAATTTGGAAATGCTAGAGGCAATTTATGCTGAAGCGATTGAAGAAAACAGGAAACAACGTGGCAACTAAAAAGCAAAAAGTTATTTCAATGCTGGTGAATGTTGGTTCGTTTCAGCAAAAATTAGATCGTGTAGTATCTTTAGCCACATCCAAAACTGGCAGTTACGTGTGTGTATCTAATGTGCATATGTGCATGGAAGTGTTTGATTCTTCAATGTTTGCCGATGTCGTAAATAGTGCAGATTTGGTTGTCGCTGATGGTCGTCCTATTTTTTGGGCGAAACAACTGTTAGGCCGCAAAGACACAGAACAAGTACGTGGGCAAGATTTGATGAATGCGCTTTGTGCCATGCCTAGTTCAGACATTAAGATTGGCCTTTATGGTGGTTTCAACCAAAGCGTACTTGATAAAGTTAAGGCGAGAATTATTGAAGACAACCCAAGTGCAGAGGTTGTCTATGCGTATTCGCCGCCATTTCGGCCACTTACAGCTGAAGAAGATGCGGAAGTCTGTCAGCAAATTAATGATTCTGGTGTGAATGTCCTTTTTGTTGGTATTGGCTGCCCAAAGCAAGAGTTCTGGATGGCTGACCATAAAGAAAAGTTGAGCTGCGTAATGCTGGGTGTTGGGGCGGCTTTCGATTTTATTGCTGGTAGTAAAAAACACGCACCGAAGTGGATGCAACGTGTTGGTTTAGAGTGGTTATTCAGGCTTCTGTCTGAACCAAAAAGGTTATGGAAGCGCTATTTAAAGCAAAATCCACGCTTCATCTACCATTTTTCAAAACAGTTAATTAAACACAAATTAGGGAAGTCTAATGTCTAAGGCGAAAGTGGCTCTTATTACCGGTGTAACCGGCCAAGACGGATCATATTTGGCGGAATTTTTGCTCGAGAAAGGCTACGAAGTTCACGGTATTAAGCGCCGTGCGTCGTCTTTTAATACTGAGCGTGTAGACCATATTTATCAAGATCCTCACGAGCCAAACCCAAAGTTTCATTTGCACTATGGCGATCTAACCGACTCATCGAACCTTATTCGAATTGTTCGAGAAGTTGAGCCAGACGAAATCTATAACCTAGGTGCGCAGTCGCACGTAGCGGTTTCGTTTGAATCACCTGAATATACAGCTGATGTAGATGCTCTGGGTACATTGCGTTTGTTAGAGGCAATTCGCTTTTTGGGCTTAGAAAAAAAGACTAAGTTCTACCAAGCTTCAACTTCTGAGCTTTTTGGTGAAGTTCAAGAAGTACCGCAGAAAGAAACCACGCCATTTTGGCCGCGCTCTCCATACGCTGTGGCAAAAATGTATGCTTATTGGATTACGGTTAACTACCGTGAGTCTTACGGCATGTATGCTTGCAACGGTATTCTGTTTAACCACGAATCGCCCCGACGCGGTGAAACCTTTGTAACTCGCAAAATTACTCGTGCTTTGGCAAACATTGCACAAGGCTTAGAGCAGTGTTTGCACCTAGGCAATATGGATGCGCTGCGTGACTGGGGCCATGCTAAAGATTACGTGCGCATGCAGTGGATGATGCTTCAGCAGGATAATCCAGAAGACTTTGTGATCGCCACTGGAAAGCAGATCTCGGTACGTGATTTTGTGCGTTTGAGCGCCAAAGAACTGGGCATCGAGCTTGAATTTACTGGCGAGGGTGTGGACGAGATTGCCACAGTTGTAGCAGTAAATGGTGATGACGCTCCAGAGGTAACCGTTGGTGATGTGATTGTGCGTGTTGATCCGCGTTACTTCCGCCCTGCTGAAGTAGAAACACTACTTGGCGACCCTGCTAAAGCAAAAGAGAAGCTAGGTTGGGTGCCAGAAATCACCGTTGAAGAAATGTGCGCCGAAATGGTTAGAGCAGATCTAGACAAAGCCAAACAGCATGCCTTGCTTAAAAAGCACGGTCATAATGTATCGGTAGCTTTGGAGCGCTAAATGAAGGTTTTTGTAGCAGGCCATCGCGGCATGGTAGGTTCGGCGATTGTTCGCCAGCTAGAAAGCCAACAAGGTAATGTAGAAGTTGTCACGCGTTCGCGTGACGAACTGAACTTGCTCGACCAACAAGCCGTGTTTGAGTTTTTTGAACAAGAGCAGGTTGATCGGGTTTACCTTGCTGCGGCAAAAGTGGGCGGCATTATTGCAAATAACACTTACCCAGCTGAGTTTATCTACGAAAACTTGACCATTCAAAACAACATTATTCACGGTGCTTTTAAAGCGGGCGTGAAACAGTTGTTGTTTTTGGGCTCTTCTTGTATTTACCCAAAGTTCGCCGAACAGCCAATGCGCGAAGATGCACTGCTAACCGGCGTGCTTGAGCCAACCAATGAGCCATACGCGATCGCCAAGATTGCTGGCATCAAAATGTGCGAAAGCTATAACCGCCAATATGGTGTCGATTATCGCTCAGTAATGCCTACTAACCTGTATGGCGAGAACGACAACTTCCACCCAGAAAACTCGCATGTGATTCCGGCACTGCTGCGCCGCTTCCATGAAGCCAAGTTAAATGGCGACAAAGAGGTAATGGCCTGGGGCACTGGCTCGCCAATGCGTGAGTTCTTGCATGTTGATGATATGGCAGCTGCTTCTGTGTTCGTTATGAACTTGGACTCAGAAACCTACGAGGCCAACACGCAAGAAATGCTTAGCCATATTAACGTGGGTACAGGCATCGACTGCACCATTAAAGAGCTGACCGAAACAGTAGCCGAAGTGGTTGGTTTTGAAGGCGAAATCGTATGGGATACATCGAAGCCAGATGGTACGCCACGCAAGCTTATGGATGTATCGCGCCTAAAAGCGTTGGGTTGGCAGGCGAGTATTCAGCTGAAAGAAGGCTTGGCTGAAACCTATCAGTGGTTTTTGGCGAATCAAGACTCTTTTAGAAAATAGTAATCTTAGAAAATATGCTGCCATTCGAAGACTTTAAAACGGTTGTTAAATCGACGCCACTGGTGTCGATCGATTTTGTTGTGCGCAATGAGCAAAGTGAACTTCTTGTTGGCTTGCGTACCAACAAACCTGCACAGGGTTATTGGTTTGTGCCGGGTGGCCGAATTGTTAAAGACGAACGTTTTGCCGAAGCGTTTCAGCGACTTAGTTTAAAAGAGTTAGGACAGGGCTCTTCGCCTAGTGATGCGACCTTTATTGGTATGTTTGAGCACCTGTACGAAGACTCGCACGTTGGCGATGATGTGTCGCAGCACTATTTGGTGTTTGGCTACGAGCTACGAGTTAAGCAAGCTGATTTGATATTGCCAACTAAAGAACATGGCGAGTACCGTTGGTTAAGTGAAGCGGCTTTGCTGGCTGATGAAAATGTGCATGAGAACGTGAAAGCGTATTTCAAAGATAATTTGGCAGTGATTGAGCGGGCGTGAGCCTACTTCACCACTAGTGTTAAACATTAATTGAGTTGTGTTACATTGCTCGCTGCCATGGAATAGGAAAGGTACTAAAGTGAAATACCTCGTAACCGGTACTGCCGGCTTTATTGGATGCGAAGTTGCGCTTCGTTTAGTTAAGGAAGGCCACTTGGTTGTGGGTATCGATAACCTTAACGACTATTACAATGTTCAGTACAAGCACGACCGCTTAGAGCGTTTGGCTGGGGTTGAAAACTTTGAATTTATTGAGCTAGGCGTTGAAAACCGTGCGGGTATGGCCGAGTTAGCTGAAAAGCATCAGTTTGATGTGATCTTGCATATGGCTGCGCAGGCCGGTGTGCGTTATTCGCTCGAAAACCCTAATGCCTATGTGGATTCAAACCTAGTCGGTTTTGGCAATATTCTTGAGTTGGCGCGTCAGCAGCAGGTTAAGCATTTGGTGTATGCGTCGTCTAGCTCGGTGTATGGCGAAAATGAGGTGCAGCCATTCTCGGAAGATCATGGTGTCGATCACCCTGTTTCGTTGTATGCCGCAACGAAGAAGTCGAACGAGGTGATGGCGCATTCGTATAGCCACTTATACAACATTCCTACCACGGGTTTGCGCTTCTTTACCGTGTATGGCCCATGGGGTCGCCCAGATATGGCGCCTTTCTTGTTTACCAAAGCCATTTTGAATGATCAGCCTATTAAGGTGTTTAACCACGGCAATATGCGCCGCGACTTCACTTATATCGACGATATTGTAGATGGTGTGTTGAAAACCGCTGCTTGCCCACCGGTAGCAGACGCTTCGGTAAAGCGCTCATCGCCAGCACAAAGTTCAGCGCCTTATCAGGTGTTTAACATCGGTAACTCTCAGCCGGTTGATTTGATGGAGTTTATCCGCGAGATTGAAAAAGCTGCTGGTAAAGAAGCCGTAAAGAACTTTATGGATATTCAGCCTGGTGATGTACCAGTGACCTACGCCGATACCACGCGGTTAGAGCAGGTAACAGGTTATAAACCGGATACGCCATTAGCCGAGGGTGTGGCAAAAACCGTTGCTTGGTATGTTGATTACGTGAAGCGTAATCCGCAGATTTAAGGGTGATACATGTTGCCCGGCAGAGCCGTGCAGCCAACGATTTGGCGTAGGTTTTACAAACCGAAGGTTTGGGAAACTAGATTCCCGCTAAAAGACTGCGGGAATGACCGGGTTGGCGTAGGTTTTACAAACCGAAGGTTTGGGAAACTAGATTCCCGCTAAAAGACTGCGGGAATGACGGGTTGGCGTAGGTTTTACAAACCGAAGGTTTGGGAAACTAGATTCCCGCCTACGCGGGAATGACGGGTTTGGTGAAGGTTTGGGAAACGTTTGGTTTTACGAGAATAGAATTTAGTTAATACCTAGGCTAGGTTCCCGCTAACAAACTGCGGGAATGGCTGCCTAAACAAAGGAATATCAGATGAAACCTATTGTTATGGCGGGTGGCTCTGGCTCGCGTTTATGGCCGATGTCGCGTAAGGCGTTGCCAAAACAGTTTTTGAAGCTGGCAGGGAACGAGACCATGTTGCAGGCTACGCTATCGCGCCTTGAGGGTGTTGAAGGCTTGGCTAAGCCAATTTTGGTGTGTAATGAAGACCACCGCTTTTTAGCTGCCGAGCAACTCCGCCAAGCTGGTGTGGCACACGATGGTATTCTGCTTGAACCCTTTGGCCGCAACACCGCGCCTGCTATTGCGTTGGCAGCGTTGCACGCAATGAAAGATGGCGAAGACCCAACCTTGTTAGTGTTGGCTGCCGACCACCTAATTCAGAATGAAGCGGCTTTCCACGTTGCAATCGAAAAGGCGGCTAAGCTAGCCGAGCATGGCAAGTTGGTCACCTTTGGTATTGTGCCAACCGAGCCGCACACCGGATATGGTTATATCCAAACTGGTAGTGAGGTAGGCGCCGGCATTGTAGAGGGTGCACTTCAGGTTGCTGAGTTTGTTGAAAAGCCCAACCTAGAAACTGCTAAGCGCTATGTGGATAGCGGCAGTTACCTGTGGAATAGCGGCATGTTTGCCTTTAAAGCATCGGCCTATTTGGCAGCGCTAAAAGAGTATGCACCGGCTATTTTGCAAGCTTGCGAAGCCTCTATTGCAACTGAAACGCCAGACCTAGACTTTGTGCGAATTGATGCCGACGCCTTTGGCAGCTGTCCAGATGATTCAATTGACTACGCGGTCATGGAACCTTTGGCTGCCAAAGCCGATTCACCCGTAGCGGTTGTGCCGCTCGATGCAGGCTGGAGCGATGTGGGTAGCTGGTCTAGCTTGTGGGACGTGTCGGAGAAAGACGCACAAGGCAATGCCACTACTGGCGATGTGATGATGGTGGACTCCCATAACAGCTATGTAAATGCCGAAGGCAAGTTGGTGACTGTAATCGGCCTAAACGACGTAGTAGTGGTTGAAACCAAAGACGCCGTAATGGTTGCCGCCAAAGATAAGGTGCAACAAGTAAAAGATGTGGTGAATGCACTAAAAGCGCAAGACCGCCCTGAATACGTATTCCACCGAGAAGTGTTCCGCCCTTGGGGCTGCTACGACAGCATCGACAACGGCAAGCGTTACCAAGTAAAACGTATCACGGTGAAACCTGGTGAAAAGCTAAGCGTGCAAATGCACCACCACCGCGCCGAGCACTGGATTGTAGTATCTGGCACAGCCAAGGTAACCAATGGCGATAATACATTTTTGGTTACCGAGAACGAGTCAACCTACATTCCAATTGGGGTTGTGCATGCGCTGGAAAACCCAGGCAAAATTCCATTGGAAATGATTGAAGTGCAGTCCGGTTCGTATTTGGGCGAAGACGACATTGTAAGGTTCGAAGACCGATACAATCGCTCTTGAAGGTTTTAAAACACGTTGCCCGGCGCAAAAACACGCGCCGTGCAACCTACGGGTTGTTGGCGCAGGTTTTGGAAACTAGATTCCCGCCTGCGCGGGAATGACCGGTTTGGCGTAGGTTTTACAAACCGAAGGTTTGGGAAACAATTGCTTTCAGGTTGACTGTATAAAATAACACTATTACCCTTTCTTTGTTCTAAGCTGTATATAAATACAGTTTTAGGGCGAAGCCATGGCAAAACCTAATAACCCTCACGATGCGTTCTTTAAGCAGAGCATGCAGCAGCCTCTGCTGGCCAGGCAGTTCATGCAATATTATTTGCCCGAGCAGTTTCTGAATAAACTGAACTTGCACTCTTTAACCATGCTCAACACCACCTATATCAACAAGAAGTTGAAGAATGTGTTTAGTGATGTGGTGTTTAGTTGCGAGTTATCAGGCGAGCCAGCAACCATTAGCCTGCTAATAGAGCACCAATCTTCGCCAGATAAGTTCATGCCAGTGCGGGTAGGGCACTATATGTTTAGTTTGTTTAACCGCCAACTCAGCGAATACAAAGGTGAACTGCTTCCTGCGTGTTATTGTTTGGTGTTTTATCACGGAGTACCGTATCCGTATTCCATGCACCTAGCTGACTGCTTTAATGACCCCCTGGGGTTAATGCGCAACTTGTTCAGCGAGCCCATCCCGCTAATAGATGTGAACGATTTACCCGAAGCGCAGCTGCGGCAGCAACAGCAAATAGGCATGATGGCCCAGTTGATGAAGCACATCCGGGATGCCGAAATTAGCCCTACGTTAATCGAGTTATTGAGTCGCTTCGATGGGCTCACCGATACCGATCAGGTAAAGTTGGATTTTCTTCGCTCATTGCTAGAATATGCCATGGCAACAGGTCAAACAAACGAAGCGCATTTAGATAGTGTGATTGAGCATGTGAGCCAATCATCAAAGCACCTTGGAGATAAAAAGATGGCAACAATTGCAGAATTATTACGTCAGCGCGGGTTGAAAGAAGGTTTGGAAAAGGGAATTGAGCAAGGCATTGAGCAAGGCATTGAGCAAGGCATTGAACAGGGAGAGCGAAAGGCCATGAAAAAAACGGCAATGGCACTGCTTGAAGATGGCGTAAACATCGATCGCATTGCTGAAATTACTGGGCTTACAGCTGCCGAAATTGAAGCGCTGAAGCATTAAGGCGCGTTGCCCGGCAGAGCTGTGCAACCTACGGGTTGTTGGCGCAGGTTTGGGAAACTAGATTCCCGCCTGCGCGGGAATGACCGGTTTGGCGTAGGTTTTACAAACCGAAGGTTTGGGAAACAAGAAGCTGCTAACTTAAAGCAATTCTTTGTCCATGATGTCGTAGCCTTCTTTGTCGAAGGCGAGTAGTTGGTCTATATCTTTTTCCATATTCACTAGAGCGATTACGCTTAGGTAGTGGCCCATGCTAACACCAGAGTCACCTTCAAAAATTTTGCGCACAGTTGGGCGGCTCATGTCGCAACGTTCTGCCACATCACCCTGGCTGAGCTTTCGGCGCAAGCATGCCATGTGAATGCGCTTACCTAACGCTTGTAGGTGGTGTTCTACGGCGGGCATTAGATCGGCTGTTTTCTTAGGCATTTTCATACCCCTTATAAAAATTCGTAAATGTGCGTCTGTTTGAAATATAGCATAATATTTTGGTTAGTTTTACGAATAAAATTTAGGGGTGGTTTTTCTGTTAGGTGTAGGTTTTACAAACCGAAGGTTTGGGGAACATTGATCGGTGGTGGTACCCGTTGCCCGGCGCAAAAAAAATACGCGCCGTGCAACCTACGGGCTGGCGCAGGTTTGGGAAACTAGATTCCCGCCTACGCGGGAATGACCGGTTTGGCGCAGGTTTGGGAAGCTAGATTCCCGCCTGCGCGGGAATGACCGGTTTGGCGCAGGTTTGGGAAACTAGATTCCCGCCTACGCGGGAATGACCGGTTTGGCGCAGGTTTGGGAAACTAGATTCCCGCCTACGCGGGAATGACCGGTTTGGCGTAGGTTTTACAAACCGAAGGTTTGGGAAACATTGATCGGTGGCGAGAAGCGTTGTTTACCTTGCAGTGCCGGGATGAGTGTGCTGGTTAACACTTTGACGGAATGCTAACAGTGCTGTTCTGGCTTGTATTAACACGGCGTGGCAGAATGTGGTTACTTTTTAGTCGGGTGTTTGGTATGCGTTTGTTTGTTGCCTGTGTTGCGTTGTGGTTGAGTACGGTAAGTTTTGCAACGGCTGTTACTACTTTTGAGCCTCGTATTATTCACGGCGATGGCTTTGATGTGAGTTCGCCTGTTGCGCTTGATCGCTCACGCGCTGAGTATGAGTTGAACTGGAATTTTGCTGTGTCGTACGGCACGTATGAGCAGTATAGTGATGGCCTTTATTTTGCTAGTCAGTGTGGGGCGAGCTACTTAGGCCATGGCTGGTTTTTAACGGCGGCGCACTGTATTGATTCAACTCAGTTTAATTCCGACGGCGTGGCTGTTGGTAGCTTTAGAAAGTTTGAGCGCAGTGTGTTCGATGTTGAAGAAGTAAGGGTTCACCCACTTTATGATGTAGGCAGTATCGCCTTCGATCTTGCTCTCATTCGTATTCGCAGCGACCTAATCAGCACGCTCAATACCTATACTTCGCCAGTTGACCTGCCCACAGTGAATAAGGCAGTCAGTACTGATTTTCGCTTAGCTGGTTGGGGGGCAACCTCACCTAGTTTTAGTAATCCACAACCGGCGGATAGCTTGCAGCGCGCACGTTTAGCGTTGCAGCAAGACAATGATTGTGCCCAGGTATACGGCCCAACGTACGACCCGGCGGTCATGATTTGTGCTTTGGGTAATCAACCGAATCCGCAAGATAGTTGTTACGGCGACAGCGGCGGTGGCCTAATTGCTTATGAACCGCTAGCCAACGGCAAGCTTGGTCGCATGTTAGAAGGGGTTGTCAGTTTTGGTGCTGTATGTGGCCAGCAAGCTTCGGTATATGCTCGTGCCGACGACTTTTGGCTCAACGAGGTTTATCATTTTGATGTGCCTACCCCTGAAAGTGTTGGGTTAAATATTTCGGCTTACCTGCCAACAACAAGCGACCCAGTCAACACAGTGGGCACCCTCACTATTAGGAACAATACAGCTCAGTCTATTCAACTAGGTAACCTGCAGTCGCTTGGCCATTTTGTAGTGAATGGTACTTGCACGAGTGTGCCGGCTAACGGGCGCTGTACTGTGCAAGTGAGCAACCCTACAACCGGTAGTTTGCGCGGTGGGGTGCTGTTCTATGTGGATGGTAAGCGCGTTTTTTACCCTTTGTATCAGCGTGTTAAGAGCTCACTTGCGCCAAACGATGCTAATTTCTTTGTTTATGACGAAACAAACTGGCAGTACGACTCGGTAACGGCGTCGTTAACGGCGGCGCCAAGCACTGGTAATGTGGTGTTCGACGTTAAAAATGAAGGCTTCTATGGTGCTGGTGTGGGCTTTTTGGAGCTCGATTTAAATCTAGATATCGCCGATGGCTTCGATACGCTTTCTATCGACGCCGACGGCCTAGGTGGCCGGGTTGAGCTAACTGGGCAATGTACCGAACGCTTGGCGTTTAAAGTGGCACCGGGCGATACCGTATCGGTGTTCTACAGTGCGGCTTCAGGTCGGCGCGGTAATGTGGTTGAGCTCAATAACCTCACTGTGGTGCCAGCTACTACGCTTACTAACGTGTTGCGCTCGGGCTGTGTGGTGAAGCAGGATTTTTCTACCACTGGCGGCGCTAGTGGTGGGTCTGGCGGAGTTACGAAAACTGGTAGTGCCGGAACCTACGCTTTGGCAGGGTTATTGCTACTCTTAGGTGTGGGGCGCAGGAGTAAGAATGTTTCCCGAAGCTCCGCTTCGTAAAACCTACAAAGCAATCCACCGTAGGTTGTACGGATGCGTGTTTTTGCAGCCGGGCAACATGTGCCGTTGTGGGGAATGTTTACAGGCATACATAATGATTTACACACCTACGTTAGGTGCGGGCCAAAGAAAACAAGGGTAGGTCGAATAATAAATATGATATGTACAAGCAAGCGCTTTTTTTAACACTTCTTTTTTGTGCTGCAGTCAGCCAAGCCGCGCAAGTGATGCCTCGCATTATTGCCGGCAATCCAACTAGCGGCAACGACTGGCCGTTTATTGTTGCCCTAGAAGTGGCTGGCAAGCCTTATTGTGCGGCAAGTCATTTGGGTAATGGCCGCTTGCTTACGGCTGCGCATTGTTTGGTGTACGCCCCTCAACAAATGCTTGCCGCCATCGACGCCAATGGCGATGGCATCATCGACAAGCGCTTTCCGGTTCTTGCTTGGCAGCAGCATCCCAATTATGTGCGCTCTACGTTTCAAAACGATCTGGGTGTGATGCAAATCGACCTACAGGGCTATAACTTGGCGCGTATCACGCCGGCATCATCCGGCGAGTTATCTAGCCTGCTGGCCAATCAGAGCCAAGCGTTAGTTGCTGGCTGGGGGACAACCGAAACCGGTCGCCCAAGTCAGGTGTTACGGTCGGTTAGTTTGCCATTGCAGCCAGCGAGTCAATGTAGCCAATGGCTGGGCAGTGTGTTTGATGCCAACAATATGCTGTGTGCAGGGCAGGGCCCAAGTACAACACTGGTTGGCGACAGTTGCCAAGGCGACAGCGGCGGGCCGCTGGTAGCGGGTGGTAAGCTGGTTGGTGTGGTTAGTTTTGGCGGCGAATGCGGGCGCAACGCTGGTGTATACGCCCGCGCCGACTTAGCGCTGCCAAGGCTTTCCGGGTTATTGCTACCGAATGCGGTAAATTTTGGCTTGGTGCCGTTAAACCAGCCGGTAACGCGCTCTGTTACTGTTTATAACCCCGGTTCTTCCAGCGCAAGTGCGGCAAATATTCAAGTCAGCGAAGGGTTTCGAGTGCTCGAAAACGGCTGCAGCAGTGTTGCGCCGCTGGCAAGCTGCGAAATTTTGCTAGAGAGTAATTCGCTTGGTTTTCGCTCTGGTCGAAAAGTGGGCGAGTTAACGCTTGGTGCTAGTTCGATTAGACTCACTGCTCAGCAAGGCTATTTTAATCAGTTCTCGCAAACGGCAGCCCGTTCTTATTATGGCGGTAGTGGCTTGATTAGCGATACGTCTACTTCGGTGTCGGCGAGCCAAAAAAACGCTGGCGAGGTGTCGGGCTGGTTTGTAAATAGTAGTGGCAACCAAAGTGGCGACTGGCTAGTGGTGGACTTAGACATGCAAGTTCACAGCACAAATCAAGTGTTGCAGTTCACAATCGATGGTGAGCGGATCTACACGCTGGCTGGTGAATATAAAGGCACCTATGCCGTATACGTTGGGCGCAAAAGCCATAGCGTGGCCATAGAGCTGGTGAATTTTCGCGATGGCGAAGGGCGCATGCGGTTATCGAACCCTCGTTGGCGTACCGACGGGTACCGATGGTCTACTATAAGTACCAGTAATTATTCGGGCAGTGCACCAGCTAAAGTTGGTAGTGGCGCTACGTGGGCATTCGCTGGCTTATTGTTGCTACTTGCCAGCTGTGCTGCACGCAAAAAACACAGAGTTGACCTATAGCGGGTGCAAGCGGCGTTAGTTTTCAGTATGATACGCGCCGCAACTTGACCCTCCTTAATCAATGTTAGAGGCCCAGGCAATGCTGGAACTGCGAGGCGCACCGGCGCTTTCATCTTTTCGCCGTAAAAAGCTATCACAATCACTCAACGAAGCGGTCCCTGCGATTCGCGACGTGTACGCGGAGTTCGTACATTTTGTTGATAGTGAGTCACCACTAACCCAAGCACAAGAAGCCGTTTTAGGTAAACTGTTGCAATACGGCCCAAGCGTTGCGGCCGAAGCAGCAGAAGGCCAGCTGTGCTTGGTTGTGCCACGTCCGGGCACTATTTCGCCATGGGCGACAAAAGCAACCGACATTGCACGCAACTGTGGCCTTGGCCAGGTGAAGCGCATTGAACGTGGCATTGCCTATTATTTGCATACTGAGCGTGAGCTAAATGCCGAAGAGCTGGCACTAGCGCATGGCCTATTGCACGACCGTATGACGCAGTCGGTATTTGCTAGCCTGAGCGAAGCCGAGAAGCTATTTGTTCAGCACGAGCCAAAACCGATGACCTCGGTGGATATTTTGGCTGGCGGTCGCCCAGCGTTAGAAGCAGCCAACGTCAAACTTGGTTTGGCACTTGCTGACGACGAAATCGACTACTTGGTAGAAAACTACCAAGCGCTCGAGCGCAACCCAACCGACGTAGAATTGATGATGTTCGCCCAGGCGAACTCCGAGCACTGTCGTCACAAGATCTTTAACGCATCTTGGACCATTGACGGCGTTGAACAGCCATTGTCGCTGTTCAAAATGATTAAAAACACCAACGAAAACTCACCAGAAGGTGTGTTGTCGGCTTATAAAGACAACGCAGCGGTGATAACAGGTTTTGAAGCGCCACGTTTCTACCCAGAAGCTGAAAGCAACACCTATAAGTTCCATCAGGAAAATGTTCATATTCTGATGAAGGTCGAAACCCACAACCACCCAACGGCTATTTCGCCATGGCCGGGTGCGGCAACGGGTTCGGGCGGCGAAATCCGTGATGAAGGCGCGACCGGGCAAGGTGGCAAGCCAAAAGCTGGTTTGGTTGGCTTCACTGTTTCAGATTTGAAAATCCCGGGCTTTGAACAGCCTTGGGAGAGCCACTATGGCAAACCAGCGCGCATTGTAACGGCGCTGGATATCATGATTGATGGCCCATTAGGTGGTGCGGCATTTAACAACGAGTTTGGTCGCCCGAACTTGGTGGGTTACTTCCGTACTTACGAGATGTTGGCGCCGGGTGTTGCTGGCGAAGAAGTTCGTGGTTACCACAAGCCAATTATGATTGCCGGTGGTTATGGCAACATTAAAGAAGAACACGTAGATAAAGCATGGGACAACATCCCTGTTGGGGCTCAGCTCATCGTTTTAGGTGGCCCAGCGATGGAGATTGGCCTAGGCGGTGGTGCGGCCTCTTCGGTTAACTCGGGCGAGGGCAATGAAGACCTAGATTTCGCTTCGGTTCAGCGTGATAACCCAGAAATGGAACGCCGCTGCCAAGAAGTCATCGACCGTTGTTGGGCGCTTGGCGAAGCCAACCCTATTGCATTCATTCACGATGTGGGTGCTGGTGGTCTATCGAATGCGTTCCCTGAGTTGGTCAACGACGGTGGCCGTGGTGGTAAGTTTGAGCTGCGTAATGTGCCAAACGATGAGCCAGGCATGAGCCCGCTAGCCATTTGGTCGAACGAATCGCAAGAGCGTTACGTGTTAGCGGTGTCTACCGATGAAATGGCCAAGTTCGAGCAAATTTGTCGTCGCGAGCGTTGTCCGTTCGCAGTAATTGGTGAAGCAACAGAAGAAAAAGGCCTAACAGTTCATGATGAGCTGTTCGATAACTTCCCAGTCGACCTGCCGCTACAGGTTCTGCTTGGCAAGCCACCTAAGATGTCACGCTCGTTTGAACGTGCAACGTTTGAACCACAAAAGTTCGACGCAACCGACATCGATTTGTTTGAAGCAGCTGATCGCGTATTGCGTCTTCCAGCCGTTGCTGGCAAGAAATTCCTAATCACCATTGGTGACCGTTCTATTACCGGTATGGTGGCTCGCGATCAAATGGTTGGCCCATGGCAGATTCCTGTTGCCAACTGTGCTGTAACCACTTCTACAGTCGATAGCACCACAGGTGAAGCCATGGCAATGGGTGAGCGTACGCCAGTTGCATTGCTCAACGCGCCTGCATCAGGTCGCTTATCGGTTGGTGAGGTAATCACTAACTTGGCTGGTACGCGCATTGGCAAGCTATCTGATGTGCGCCTATCGGCTAACTGGATGGCAGCAGCGGGTCACCCAGGTGAAGACGAGGCGCTTTACGACACAGTTCATGCCGTTGGTATGGAGCTTTGCCCAGAGCTAGGCATCAGCATTCCAGTGGGTAAAGACTCAATGTCGATGAAAACCCAGTGGCAAGAAGATGGTAAAGATAAGTCTGTTGTCGCACCGCTATCTATTATTATGACTGGCTTTGCGCCGGTACTCGATGTACGCAAAACGGTTACCCCTCAGCTGCGCACCGACCTTGGCGAAACCGACCTAATCTTGGTCGACCTTGGTCGCGGCCAAAACCGCCTAGGTGCTTCGGCGCTAGCTCAGGTTTACCGCAAAGTGGGCAATACGCCAGCCGACGTCGACAGCGCTGAAGATTTAAAAGCCTTCTTTGCAGTGATGCAGGGCTTATTAGAAGACAATCAAGTGGTGGCCTATCACGACCGTTCAGACGGCGGCTTGTTCGCTACGGTAACTGAAATGGCATTTGCTGGTCGTACTGGTGTAGACATTGAGCTCGACATTGCCGCTGAAACACATGATGGCACTGCTGCAGCATTGTTCTCAGAAGAACTGGGTGCGGTACTGCAAGTTCGTCGTGAAGACACCGAAGACGTGTTGGCTCAGTTCTCTGCTGCAGGCCTAGATTGCACCGCTGTGATTGGTACAGTGAACGAAGATGACCATATTCGCTTCACCTACGATGGTGAGGAAGTATTGGCGTCAACGCGCACAGATTTCCTACGCAAGTGGAGCGAAACCTCTTACCGCATTCAGGCGCTGCGCGACAACGCAGACTGTGCGCAAGAAGAGTTCGATGGTTTGTTGGATGCCAACGATCCAGGTTTACATGCATCGCTGTCGTTCGACCCAAGCGAAAACATTGTTGCCGACTTGGCGGGTCGCCCGAAAGTAGCGATTCTGCGTGAGCAAGGTGTAAATGGTCAGCTAGAAATGGCAGCAGCCTTTACCAAAGCTGGTTTCGATGCAACCGACGTTCACATGAGCGACATCCTTGAAGGTCGCATCACGCTTGAAGGCTTTAAAGGCCTAGTTGCTTGTGGTGGTTTCTCGTATGGTGACGTACTTGGCGCAGGTGGCGGCTGGGCGAAGTCAATTTTGTTCAACGACGGCGCCCGTGCTCAGTTTAAAGCTTTCTTCGAGCGCGAAGATACGTTTGCTTTAGGTGTGTGTAACGGTTGTCAGATGCTATCTAACCTAGCTGAGCTGATTCCAGGTACCGACCACTGGCCACGTTTTGTACGCAACAACTCAGAGCAGTTTGAAGCACGCACCGCTATGGTTGAAGTACAAGACAGCCCATCGGTATTGCTGCAAGGTATGGCAGGCTCGCGTATGCCAATTGCTGTAGCCCACGGTGAAGGCCGCACTGAGTTCGCTGAAGGTGGTTTGCAAAAAGCAGAGGAAAGCGGCTGCGTTGCCCTGCGCTATGTAGACAACTACGGCAAGGTCACTACCAAGTACCCATTCAACCCGAATGGTTCGCCAAATGGTATGACAGGCCTATGTTCGGCTGACGGCCGTGTGACAATTATGATGCCACACCCAGAACGTGTATACCGCACCGTCACCAACAGCTGGCACCCAGATAACTGGGGCGAAGACGGCCCATGGATGCGCATGTTCCGCAACGCCCGTAAGTTTGTTGGGTAATGAGTCATTCTCGCTTGTACTAACGTCACTCCCGCGAAGGCGGGAGTCTAGTTTCCGGACTACGGCCTGCTAACTGGATCCCCGATAAAAGCACTCGGGGATGACGCGGTTCGGTCATTCCCGCGAAGGCGGGAATCTAGTTTCCGGACTACGGCCTGCTAACAGGATCCCCGATAAAAGCACTCGGGGATGACGCGGGTCGGTCATTCCCGCGAAGGCGGGAATCTAGTTTCCGGACTACGGCCTGCTAACTGGATCCCCGATAAAAGCACTCGGGGATGACGCGGTTCGGTCATTCCCGCGAAGGCGGGAATCTAGTTGCCATTGCACGGCCTACTAACTGGATCCCCGATAAAAGCACTCGGGGATGACGGGGTTCGGTCATTCCCGCGAAGGCGGGAATCTAGTTTCCGGACTACGGCCTGCTAACTGGATCCCCGATAAAAGCACTCGGGGATGACGCGGTTCGGTCATTCCCGCGAAGGCGGGAATCTAGTTGCCGGACTACGGCCTGCTAACTGGATCCCCGATAAAAGCACTCGGGTATGACGCGGTTCGGTCATCCCCGCGCAGGCGGGAATCTAGTTTCCGGACTACGGCCTGCTAACTGGATCCCCGATAAAAGCACTCGGGGATGACGGGGTTGTGCGTATCGGGGGTGACGAGGTTGTTCTTTAAAACACCGGCAATTGCCGGTGTTTTTGTTTTTGTTATCAAAAAATATTGCCCTGATGAAAAAATGAGCGCAAAATCCGCGCCGCCTTGAGAATGCCTCTATTCTCAATAAGGGAGGGCACTACTTATGCTTGCACAAGAAAACTTTCTTGATCTGCTCAAAACGCTTGTTCGCCAACCTTGCGTCGTTGGCGCTGAACATTCGTTTTTCCGTGTTTTACAACGTGAATTGGAAGAACGTGGCGCCAAGGTTACCTGGTACGAGGGCGTATTGGTCGCACAGGGTAGCGACCCTCATTCCGCTATGTTCTCAGCCCACATCGACCGCCATGGTTTGGTATGCACTGGACCAAACGAGTTCCAATATGCTGCGTTTGTCTCTGGGCGTAAGTCTGACCTATTAGGTAACTCGGTATCGGAAAAGCTGATGATGAAAATTGTCGATCGCTTTAAAGATGTTGAACTAATTGCCTACGAGCCTTGGTCGGGGGCTTACTTGGGGCATGGTCATATTAGTAGTGCCAAAATATGTGAGTTTCGCAACAACTTAATTTTTGAAGTAGAGGGCCTGTCGCATGTGGTGGCAGGTACGCCTATTGCGTTTATGGATAGACTAACCCAGCAAGATGGCATGCTGTCGGCTCAGCTTGATAACGTGCTTACGGCGGCGCATTTGGTGCATTTGTTTTCGCTTGGCTTTCAAGGCACGGCGTTTTTTACCGCACAGGAAGAGTCGGGTAGTAGTTGGCGCTATTTATTAGAATGGTTCCGCCGCTTTGGTGGTGCCACCGACCAGCTAATTGTGGTGGATACCAGCCCTTATGCAACCCGAGAAGACGCCGACGAGCAGCAAGTCGTGCTTCGCCGCCGTGATGCCAACGCGGTGTTTAATCAAAAAACCACCGACTATGTAACCGAGCTATGTGATCGTTTGCAGATTACCTACGGCTTTAAAGACGACTACATCGACCGATTAAATGCTGGCTTGCCAGAAAGTGAGCATTTTTCCTTGGGTTCTACCGAACTCGGGCGAATCGTGTCGTCGTCGAAAGGGTTTGTGCAGGGTACTACGTTGCAAATCCCAACCACTGGCTATCACACCATGGGGGAAACCTGCTCATTGGATGCTAGTGACGCGTTTAACCGCCTATTGTGCGGTATAGCAGGCATAACTTTAGCGCCAACTCCGCTATTGTAAGCCTTTGATTTGTATGGATTTTATGCACTTTTCTTAGATTTGAAAAAAAACTGAAAAAAAGTAAAAAAAGGGGTTGCACCCTAATCTGAAATCCGTAATATACGCATCCGTTCCGAGGCCAACAGCTAACAAGCTGTTCGGAAGCTAACAAAGCCTGCTAGGTAGGTTTATAAAGTTAGTAACTGCGTCCCGTTCGTCTAGTGGCCTAGGACACCGCCCTTTCACGGCGGTAACAGGGGTTCGAGTCCCCTACGGGATGCCATTGCGGGAATAGCTCAGTGGTAGAGCACAACCTTGCCAAGGTTGGGGTCGCGAGTTCGAATCTCGTTTCCCGCTCCAAATTAAAAAAAACCAGCCTTTTGGCTGGTTTTTTTGTTTCTAGGTCATTCCCGCGAAGGCGGGAATCTAGTTGCCATTGCACGGCCTACTAACTGGATCCCCGATAAAAGCACTCGGGGATGACGGTGTTGTGCGTCTCGGGTGTGACGGTTCGGTCATTCCCGCGAAGGCGGGAATCTAGTTGCCATTGCACGGCCCACCAACTGGATCCCCGATAAAAGCACTCGGGGATGACACGGTTCGGTCATTCCCGCGAAGGCGGGAATCTAGTTGCCATTGCACGGCCCACCAACTGGATC
The DNA here is from genome assembly GCF_003577475.1 of Salinibius halmophilus. Taxonomy (GTDB): domain Bacteria; phylum Pseudomonadota; class Gammaproteobacteria; order Pseudomonadales; family Natronospirillaceae; genus Salinibius; species Salinibius halmophilus. The sequence continues at coordinate 102,438 of NZ_QPEP01000004.1, read as the reverse complement.
CCCGATAAAAGCACTCGGGGATGACACGGTTCGGTCATTCCCGCGAAGGCGGGAATCTAGTTGATTGACCTGACTTCAAGACAAGCCCACATCGGTTAATGCCCGCCACGAAATGCTCGTTTCGTCTACTATGAATAAATCATTACGAGCATGGATGCATAATTGTGAAGGTACCCTCTGTTTATATTCTTGCCAGCAAGAAGAATGGAACTTTATATGTTGGTGTGACCAGTGATCCTATTAAGCGAATGTGGCAGCACAAGTCCGGATACTTTAGTGAAGGGTTTACCTCCAAGTATGGCTGTGAGTTGCTCGTCTACATTGAGCACCACGAATGTATTGAGTCTGCCATTGCTAGGGAAAAGCAGCTAAAGAAGTGGAATCGTGCTTGGAAGATTTCTTTGATTGAAGCCAATAATCCCGAATGGCAGGATTTGTCGACTTCTTTGCTAGATCATTAGGTGGTTAATGGCTGGAGCTCTGTAGCTAGACACCCGCCTGCGCGGGTGTGACGGTTTAGAGTCATTCCCGCGAAGGCGGGAATCTAGTTGCCATTGCACGGCCCACCAACTGGATCCCCGATAAAAACACTCGGGGATGACGGTGTTGTGCGTATCAGTTGTAGCTAGACACCCGCCTGCGCGGGTGTGACACCATTATGCTTAACGATACGTGGTTGGGTAGGTGATGAACTCTACTTCGCCGTTAGGGTTCATGCGTAGTTCAACAATGGCTTCACTCACACCACCTTTGCCCGAGCAAGCGATGTTGGTGCCTGCGTATGAGTGGTACAGGTCGCTAATTTGGGTGTCTACGGTGTAGTAGGTGTCCCAGAAAGTATCTTGGTTTTCAAACGACTCGGCAAAGATTGATTTGCCAATCAGTACAGGAAAATCTTTTTCCCAGCAGTAAGACTCGGCGCCGTTACCTTGTACCATGATGCCGCCTTTGATGGTGACGGTTTCGCCGTCGTGGCTGCCGTTTAGGTTAAAAGCGATGCTTGGTGGTGCTGGTACCCAAGTTTGCGCGGTTTGCATGCCAGTTGGTGAAGTGCAGGCTACTTCCACAGACTTTGGCTCTGCCCACAACGGTGAAGGCACGCTCAAGAATACTTGCTGATTTTTGCTTGCTTCTTCCGACCAAGCTTTTACTTCGTTGTATACGTTGCTTGGTGCGTTAGCGTGGCCAAGGCGTACGGTGCAGACTGAGTTTTCAGCCGGTGCATCGAAGGTTAAAGCAATGGTGCGGGCGCTGCGTTCAGACATTTCGATGTTGCTGATTTGTGCTGTGGCAGCCGTAGCAAGTGCAGTTGAAGCGATAGCTAGCGTTAGCTTGTTCATAATCAATCCTTTAAAAAGTAAGAGAAACAGGGTGCGGCGGTTGCCGCGCTACTGGGTGGGCCCGCTTGCCTAGCCAAAACAGCGGCTAGCGCATAAGAAACGGGTAAGTCACCAAGTAAGTGTGATTTGCATCACAAGAACGCTGGCTATCATGTCACAAAAAAAATGTCGCGCAATACGCTATAAGGGTAGGTAGTTTTGACACTCTGTTAGCAGATAAGCGGCAACTGCGATCGGTTGCATGGTTGCTTTTGTTTCTTGAGTGGTAATAAATCAGTGTTCGAAACGCGGTGGCGCCTTGTTAATTGATATAGAACAAATAATCATAAGAAATTGCCTATCTATGCAGAAAGACGATTTCTCTTACTCTTTTTTCGTCCATATAGGTCGTGTAACAATTTTGTGATAGCTTAATGGCACTTTGCTAGTTGGAAATGATTGTTAAAGGAAAGCGAATGAAAATTGCTGTGGCGGGAACAGGCTATGTTGGCTTGTCGAATGCAATGTTGTTGGGTCAGCACCACGAGGTTGTGGCGCTAGACATTATTGAGGAAAAGGTAAACTTGCTAAATCAAGGCAAGAGCCCAATAGAAGATAAGGAAATTGAAGCATTTTTGGCCGAGGGCAAGATCAATTTCCGAGCAACGCTGAACAAAAACGATGCCTACGAAGGCGCCGATTTTGTGGTGATTGCTACCCCTACCGACTACGACCCAGAAACCAACTACTTCAACACTAATTCTGTAGAAGCTGTGATTCAGGACGTGATGGCGGTCAACCCAAATGCTGTGATGGTGATTAAATCGACGGTGCCAGTGGGTTATACCAAATCAGCGGTAGAGCGTTTTAACACGCCAAACCTAATGTTCTCGCCAGAGTTTCTACGTGAAGGCAAAGCGCTTTACGATAACCTGCACCCTTCGCGTATTATCGTGGGCGAGCGCAGCGAACGAGCGGAAGTATTTGCCAACCTACTTTTAGAAGGGGCGGTAAAAAAGGAGACCGAAATTCTGTTTACCGACAGTACGGAAGCAGAGGCCATTAAACTGTTCTCAAACACCTACCTTGCAATGCGCGTGGCGTATTTCAATGAGCTAGATACCTATGCAGCAACGCATGGCTTAGATGCGCGTCAGATCATCGATGGTGTTGGCTTAGATCCTCGCATTGGCAAGCACTACAATAACCCTAGTTTCGGTTATGGTGGTTATTGCTTGCCAAAAGATACTCGCCAGTTGCTCGCTAACTATGCCGATGTACCAAGTAATATGATTCAAGCGATTGTAGATGCCAATACCACACGCAAGCAGTTTATTTCAGACAGCGTAGTGGCCCGCAACCCTAAGGTGGTTGGTATTTATCGCTTAGTTATGAAGGCGGGCTCGGATAACTTCCGTGCTTCGGCGATTCAAGGCGTGATGAAGCGTATTAAAGCCAAGGGTATACCTGTGGTGGTATATGAGCCGGTGCTTGAAGAAGATACATTCTTTAACTCGCGTGTTGAAAAAGACTTCGCCAAGTTTAAGGCGGAGTGCGATGTGATTATTGCCAACCGCATGACTGATGACTTAGCCGATGTGGCAGATAAAATTTATACTCGTGATTTGTTTGGCAGCGACAGCTAAGTTAACTGCCTGTTAGTTAGGCTACTGAACAGGTCGCCAGACAGTCTGTTCTACAATCACTTCTATGATTGAGTCGGGCAGCTTAGTACTAAGCTGCTTGGCCAGTGCTTCCTTGGCAGATAAGTCTCCATGAACGAGCCTAATATGACCCACGGGAATGCTGGTGTTGCAGGCAAATCCAATTAAGTCGTCTTGCCCAGCGTGTGCGCTGTAGCCGCTTATGGTGGTGACTTGCGCGGCAATATTGATTTTTTTACCCTCGAGTTTTACCCAGCCGCCTGTGCCGTAGTGTTGAATGTCTCGCCCAGGCGTGCCTTGTGCTTGATAGCCAACAAAGAGCACATCGGTTCTGGGGTCGGGTAGTAAGGCCTTTAGATAATTCACTATTCGCCCACCTGTACACATACCACTGGCTGCAATAACGATGGCTGCTCGGCCGGTTTTCTTCAAATATTCAATGGTTTTTAGGTGCTCGTCATGGCTGTTGATGGTGAGTAGCTGGTCGAACGATAGCGGGTGGCGACCGGATTTTACCCGTTGTTTGGCTTCTTGGTCCCAGAGCGAACTCAATGCACGGTATTGGTCGGTAAACTTGGCTGCCAGTGGCGAGTCGACGATGATGTCTAGATACTCCCACTGTTCACTGCTGTGCAAAATCTCTTCTAGTTCATATAGCAGCTCTTGTGTTCTGCCAATTGAGAATGCAGGTATTAATATGGTGCCGTTGTCTTTAAAGGCACGCTCGATCGAGCGCTTAAGCCTAGCAGTTCGCCCAACTCTGTCGCTATGGTTTTTGTCGCCGTAGGTGCTTTCTAATACCAGTATGTCGGCATATTCAAGTGGGGAGGGGGCGGGTAATAATGGGGTGTGTGGTGCCCCTAGATCGCCAGAGAACACTACTCGCTGGTAGTCTGTGTCGATTTCTATGTAAGCGCTGCCAAGTATGTGCCCAGCCATGCGAAAGCGAGCGCGGGCATTATTAGTTGGCATAAACCACTCATTATATTCCAGACCAATTAGACGGTCTTGCAAGCGGTCGATTACTTGCTCGATTAAGCGCTCGTTGTCGGTTGCGCCTACTTTTAATGCATCACGAATAACAAGTGGCAACAGTTTAGCTGTGGCGTGTGTTGCGAAAATGGGCCCATTAAAACCGGCGGCTAATAAATATGGAATGCGCCCAACGTGGTCGATATGGCAATGTGTCACGAGTAGGGCATCGATGGTACTCACGTCAAACTCAATTTCTGGTGTGCTGCGCGCTTCGCTGCCCTGAAATAAGCCACAATCAATCAACAAGCTTCGCCCTGTGCTGAGCTGCAGTTCGTGACATGAGCCGGTAACGCCACTGGCTGCGCCGTGGTGAAGGATGTTGATCGCCATAATGATTCCTTTTTATTTTATAGTGTAGGCAAAAAAAACACCGGCACAGGGGCCGGCGTTATGTAGGGCGTTTGGTTTGCTAGATCATTGCTGAACTAGTTATTGTTGACTTGACTGCTGGTCGCACATCGGCACTCCATTGAGCTCTAAGAAACGTTCAAACTCATAGCCAAAGTTTTCTATTGACCAATTGCCTGCCATCACATCGAAGATACGCAAATTGTTGAGGTTATAATAATAATCAATCGCAGGTTGCGCTTTGGTGGACAAATGTAGCTCGGTGATGTCTTGGCTAATGTTGTTATTCGCAATGGCCGTTTCTACTAGCGTACCCAGTGCTGTGCGATTGCTGCTGCTTGGCAGGTCGATTGCTGGTAAATAGCCTTGAACATTCGCCACTAGCTCAGCAAAGGCAGGTGTTTGCACAAAGGCCAATAAGCGGCCTTGGTTAATCACATTACCCCCCATCATTGGATGTAGCGTGCGCATATTGCCAGCATGATAACGGCTGCCATTGCCCGGTACTGGGCTGTATAGAGTAGATAGCCGTTGGTAGCTAATTGGCCCGAGTAAAACGCCCGTATCACCGCGCAGCCACATGGCGGCAATCTCTCGCTCGTCCAGGTAGTCGTCTATGCTTGTGGCCACAGGGTTAGCACCCGACTGCAGCAAGTTAGCCGCTTGCAGCGCTTGTAGTTCGGTGATTGCTGTTTGCCAATTTGCCACATCAAAGCAAGTTTGACCATTTAGCAACTGCTCAAGCTCAGTTGCGCTCATTGTGCCGGCGAGCATGGTGAGGAACGCCTCATGGCTGAACAGATTGCTGGTTCCTACAGACATTGGTGCTAGCATCGTGCTGTTGGCATTAAGTAGCGAGGTTAGCTCAGCCAAATTGCTTGGCACACTAGTGAAGTTGCTTAGGGCATCTACCCGGTAACTTAAGCCATACAGAGGTTGGCCAATCGGTAAGCCAGTTAATTCACCAGCATAGTCTGTTGCTGCCAATAGCTGTACTTGGCTAAATGGCTGGTCGGCGAGGTTGAGTGTTACGTTGCGAGCGCGCCAAGGAAGCTCGTACATATCTGGGTTGCTCGTAACGATAAAGTCATATCCAGGGTAACTAATAAGCTCATCAAGACTAAAATCTAACTCAGCGTCTGGATCGTCAGTTAAATACGTCTTAATCGTTAACCCTGGAAGGAAATTACCCTCGTTAATTGCATTGAACAACCGCACATCATTTTCATCCGTCGTGGCAATGATGAGCGTATTAGTGCTCGGCTTTTTGCGTACAAGCTTTTCTGCAACCATCGCGAAGGCATCGCTGTTTTCAAACTCATAGAGATAGTCGCTGTCTGAGGCATAGCGGGTTGCAATAAAGTCGTGTTCACACGCGCTTTCAGTGCCTGTGAGGCCATAATAATGAAAGCCGTTGTGCCAATCTGGTACCGCGTAGCTACTTGTGTGTTGGGTGCCATCTGGTTGTGTGAGTGTCATGCTGGCCTGAGCATTTTCATCAATGCTAAAAGCAATGGCATAGTCGTTGTTGAAAGTGTATTCAGCAGGCTCGTTTAGCTGCACGTCGAACAAACCATAGAACTCGCCTGTAGCGCTAGCCTGGCATTGTTCTCCCCCGATGGCAAAGCCTAGTAGCCAAGGGCCAGTTAATGGGTTTGGCGTTATGTTCTTAAGCGTCAAGCGCACGTTCGACATCGCCATTTTTCCAAGTAGCGAGTCTGGCCCGCACTCGTAATAGAACTCACGCAAATCAATATAAATGCGGTTTACCGACGGTTTTAAATAGACTTTTAGGTTCTTCGCGCTGCCCGAGTGAATAATCTCATCGGTGTCAGCATCTCTTATCTGCAGGCCTATGCCTGGGCCGCATTCATCTGCATACAGTTGCCAAGCACCAATGCCTTCTACTTCTGCGGCGAGTTCGATGAAGTTCGCGTTGCTTACATCTATTGGGTTGCTTGTAAGCTGAGTGGTAAACTCTTCAAACTCACCATTGCGCACTAACTCAGAGGCAAAGCTAGGTGCTTCATACCAGCTACCGTTGTTTACCTCTAAAGTCGCTGTCGCAATCACTGTTTCGCTATAACCTGGCGTTGCCTTGAAAAGCTCGTGCACTGGGTTGGTAACATAGTCAGTGTTAATGGTTATTGCACTGCCTGTGGTGTCACCGTTTTGGTTGTCTGCTACTGCAGTGACCGGCGCAACATCATATACCGGCATAGGTTGTGGATTTGGCTCTGGAAAGTTAACTGTATTGGCAAAGCTGCTTCCCACCATTCGAAAATCTTGCCAGCATAAATATACGTTTTCAGTTGTGCTGCTTGTGGTTGCAATAGCAGTTGTACTTATCTCAACCGGTTCAATGACTCCATCGCCATCTAAATCGCGATGGTCGCCTAAATTTACTGTGCAACCTAGGTCAAAGAAGTTATTGCAGTAATACTCAGGCAAACTGTTAGCGTTATAGTACGTAATATCTTCGCTAAGCCAGTCAAGCCCAGTGTCGATGCCATTGAGGTAGTCTTCAGCCGTCGCACCGTGCACGGAAGCTTGCTGTTCGCCTTTTTGCCAAATGCCATTCTCGTTTTTAGCCCAACCATCACTGCCGTCAATGGCGGCTAAAAATACGCCTAGTTCTGCATTTTCTAGCAGGATATGACTACCGGTTGCTTTCCAATTGAGTACCCAGTTTTCGTTAACAAGCGTTTGATTAATGCCGTCGGCAAACGTTAGTGTGCCATCTCCATTGGTATCGGTTGGTATATCAAACTCGCAAAAATTCTGATACAACTCGTTTCGAACCTCGCAGCTTTCACCTTCTGGCATATCCGAGGCACTGGCTAATCGGCGGTAGTCGCCCGTTTCAGTTCGGTATATCGCAAACTGAAAGTTAAGTGCCACGTTTGAGCCATCAAAGTACTTACCCGTTACCGCATCGGCATACCAGTTAGTGGCAGTTGACCTAACCGTGTAGTCGATCTCTTCCCAGTAGCTGTTTTCTGTATCGTTAAATGTGCTAACGCTGGCAACTTCGACGAGGTCGGTGTCGTCGTCGGCCACTTGGTCTAAGTCTGGATACTCATAGGCTTGAAGTTCTGAGTTATATTGCCCTAATGGGTTTACGATGCCCGGCACCCATGTATCGTTTAACCAAACATAATTTGCTTCGTTCAAGTAATTTTCTAAGTTGGTCAAACTAGTGCATTGCTGGCCGTCGGCAAAAGGGCTAGCAGATGTGCTGGCAGGTAGGGCTTGAGCTGTCACGAAGGCTTGTTGCCACTTATCGAAATTAACGGGAGGCGCTGAGTTTCGAGGGTTGTCAGGAAGCGCTGGCGTCTCAATGATTGATGGGCGAGAGTAGTCACTATCGACTAACCATTGCAACAGGGTGCCGGTAATTTCACTGCCGTTTACCACGGTCGCTGGTTTGAATACTCCCTCTGGCAGGGTGCCATCGCTATTTAGCAGATTGTTGTCATTAGCAATTGTACTGCGGATACTGCCCCGCGCCGTTAGCGTTTCTATTGACTGTCCGTCGGCGTAATAGGCAGATGAGTATGCAGAGCTGACATCAAAGTCACCGCTATGGGGGGTGTAGGAAGTCAATCTTGGCGAGACTGTGGTTAAGTAAATCTGCTTATCAAAATATGTCTCGTCCCAATGGCCGAAAGTGTCAAACTGGTGATAAAGCACACTAAGCAGTTCAAAGTGGCTCTCGTTTATAAAGCGCTCACTCGCCGTACTACTATCGTCTCTGCGGTATTCTTGGAACACACCTACTGCATTAAAATAGGGGGCTTTACTATTCGTTTGATATTCCTCATATGTCGAAATAAAGTCCCAAATGCTGGTGTTAGGGAGTGTTACTGTGCCACTGTTAGTGTTGAAGTCTAATTCGACAAAGTCTGAACTGAGTTTTACGCCTCCGCCTGCTTGTCCAAAGGTTATTCCCGATAAGTTAGCGCTCGGTAGGTAGTCAATTTGGTCAATCGCCTTGTCTGCTTGATCATCGCCGTTTAGGTCGGTGATCGCGTGACTTAGAATATCCAAGTTGATGTTGGTAGGTTGGTTGTTCTCATCAACAAACTGCCAGCTGCCCGAGAGCATTCGAAGCTTCACGTCATTTCTTCCGCTTTTGAGCTCAGCTAGCATGTTGCCTGTTGAGTAGCTATCACCGGCTGAATTCACCTGCTCAGCATTTAAAAAGTAGTTACCGGGTGGCAACTCTACACTAGCGGAGTTTGTACCGGCATCTAGCGTAATCTGATAGATAGGCTTGGAGTGGTTCAGAATTAGTCGATCTAAAATATATGCTCTCTCGAACAATGTTTCGGCCACCATTGAAAAGTCTGAATCAGGAGATAGTGATTGGACCGGATCTTCGAAGTATTCTGAAGGGAAGGCATCTTGCCATGTGCTGGCACGCGCTTGCCATACGGTGAACTTAAGCTGCGTGGTGTCATTTTGAATAACGCTTGCATTGGCTGTTTCTGGAAAGCTAAACGCTATGTTCATTTGTGCTTTGGGTTGCTCAATAGCGGCGCCATCGGTTTGACCTGGTTGCACAGTTGGCTCATCTGCTACGGGTTGCACAACCGAGCTTGGTTGGCAGCCAACAATGGCTGCCGTCAATACGGAAATAGAAATTAGTTTTTTCATTATCACTCTCCTTAGTCGAACACTACCGTTGTGCCATCATTGCTACCGACTGCTTGGATAGGGATGGTGCGGTTGATGGTGGTGTTGTTAGTGCCGTCGCTAATGCTCACCGTTAATAGGTTGCTTCCCGATACCAACGAGTTTGCAGGTAAGGGAATCGACCATGTGCTGCGCTGTTGGTTGGTGGCTGTTTTGCTAATGTTAGTAACGGTTGTTGCCGAATCGGAACCGGCAGTTTGCAGTGTGGCGCTGAGGGTAATGTCTTCTGTCGCTTCTAGATCAAAGACAATGGCAGTGAAATTTACGACCTCACTGTTTTGATAATTGCCGTCTACCTCTGTCAGTGCAATATCACCATTCGCGTTAAATAGCTGGCGCAGTTGTGGTGGCTCATTGGCTTTCACTTCAACATTAATGATAGCTGTGTCGCTTAACGCATTGTTTGGGTGGTTATCAGTCACCTGTAAATCAACTTCTAACGAGCTGTCGATGATTTGTTCATGGGTGTTGTTAGCTGTGGCAGTGGCATTGTTCCAACTATATGTCATCGCATTGCCGTTGCCGTCGGTAGCGATAGCGGCGTAGCTCACCTGGGTGGTACCTGCCAGAAGGACTTGCTCACAAACCAGTGTGCCACTTGTGTTACGTGTACAAGGTAGTGGTACATCATTGGCCATGATGAGACGGACTCTTGGTGGGCGGTTTTGCTCGGGTGCATAAACAGTAAATTTGCCACTTTTGCTTGTAGTGCTTACCCCGTCTTCAACTTCAAGCGTCCATTGGTAGTCACCAGCGGCTTGCACTGTACAGCTTTCGGTGCCTGATTCCATAATGAATGCTGGCGCTGCAGCTAGGTTGCTCGTAGCGGCCTCGCACGTGAGTGTAACGGTAATGTCATCACTGTCTAGGTCGTAGGCGGTGTACTCAATATTGATGGTGGCACCATTATTCGTTAACTGTGCTTCTTTTGGTGCTGTGACACCGGCGATCACTGGTTTGATGTTCTCGAAGGTAATATTGACTTCACTCACACCAGTATTGCTTGCCGCTGCGAGTGTTTGGCCTTCACCACCAACAGGGGCAATCTCAACATCGGTGTCACAAGGAATAGCGGCTTGATAATAGCCAGTTGCGCCGGTGATCACTCGACGGTTGTATCGCTCAGCGCTAATAGAGATAAGCTGACCGCCTTGGCCTGTTGTACCACTATCGGTCTGTTTACTGACAATGCCTTCAACAATACATTGGTTTGGATTCACCAGTTGAATATTGCCGAGGTTGTTGCAGTTTGCACCGGTAGTAACTTCAGATATGGCGCTGGTATCTATTTCCTCAAACGCACCAGTTAAACGATTCACTGCGGTGAGTTGCCATTCATTTGGCGATGTATCGAAGCGGTCGCTGGTCATGGTTTGTAGGCCAGAGTTAAATGCGCCTGCGGCGACATAACTATTTAAGCGGCCGCCGTCTGGCGTGGTTATGTTGATATAGCCTTCAAACGGTTCTGCATCACGACCCGCCACTGGGGCATAAGCGACATTTGCCTGAAAGCACACGTCAACGGTGCTAACAGTGCCATCAGCTTGCACTGGCCAGTCTAGGTTTACCCAGCGGATCCAGCGATTGCCTTGGGTAATGGCCAGTTCAACAAAAAGGCCGGTCTCGTTGGCAATGTTCTCAAGTGTGCCAGTGTACGTAACATAGTTGCCGCTACCGCCATCAACTACCAAGGTCCCATTTCCAGCAAATTCCCAGCCTTTTCGGTAGATGAAAATTGGCACTTGAATGCCATCTATGTCGAGGTTGCGATCTTCAGTGATGGTGCTGTAAGTTGCAGGGTCTAGGGCAAGAAAGATTTTTGGTGATGTATCACTCGCACTAACACTTTCTTGTATTGCTAGTTCATTACCGTCTTGGTCTTGTAGGCGCACTTGTGCAAAGCCTGTGGAAATAAGGCGGTAGTTATCGGATAAATCGTCGTTGTCAGCAAAGCTTACGCCATTATTTGTTGAACTTGGGTCGCCATTGCCTACGAACTCCCCAGGGAAACTCTGTACTTGATTCGGGTCGGCAGGCGTAAAGCCTTGTATGCCGGCAATCACTGTATTTACGTTGTCATCTAGTGCATTGACTGGCAATCGAACGTCAACCTGTTGGTTGTCGCCGCTGGCCGCGGCAGCAATTGCGGCATCTTGCCCGGCGACGATATATTTTTGGCCATTCGATTTGCTAAATACTGTAAATCTCAGTTCATTGTTTTGCGAGGCGCTGGTGCCAAGCTGGATGTCGTCACTTTGAACTGTTTGTACCGTTACTAGTTCCGGCGTCATCACAACGTCTGCGCTAACGGTTTGTGAATCTTCTATGGAAAAGCTGGTTAAGCGCTTAATGCCATCGGTCCAACCTTCTTTTTGGGCGATGACTTCAATAAAGGTTTCATATTCGCCGCTGATGCCAACGTCTTGCAACTGGACTTCATAAGCACCGCTGTCATCTGTTGTTGCAGTGTAGGTCTGCTCGCGTGTTGCTCCATTTAAGTCTTGGTCTTTCACGGTAATGCTAATGACCGCTTCGCTTACTGGCTGGTCGCCATTGATGCTTTCAGCTGCCATACCACTTAAGTAAACGATTGAGCGTGCTGCTGTGGCTGGCTCGCTGCTAACAATAGCCACCGTGGTGGGTGTGGCGCTTGGTGTTGCAGTGGTAATCGCAGTAGGGGAGGTGGTTGGCGTGGGGTCGCTAGTAGCGCCAGCGGTTTCGTCACACGCTGTTAGTGCAAGGCAGGAAAATGCTGCGCAAGCTATTAAACGAATACTATCCATGGTGATCCTTTTCGTTGCATTTTAGACACTCGTAGCAGTTAAGTTGATCATGGGTCATTTTGTGTAAAATTGTGTAACAAAAGGGCGGGTCTTAGACAGAATGTTGACCTTGCTCAGGCGCGCGCCTAGAGTGAACCATCATTTTTTTGGGCGAAGCCGTTGTTTAAGTCTGTTCTCAGTGTTTTAACACTTGCTGTTTTTAGTTTGCTTGTGGGGGCTAAATATCACCCGCAATACCGCTTTATTACCGATACGGTGGAGTCTTGGTTGGGTAGCGATTTATGGCTGCATGCGTTAGGTGGCCTTTTGATTACATTATCTCTATTCCGTTTACTTGTACTGCGAGCGCGTGGTGCGCTGGTACAGTGGCTATTTTTGTTGTTGGTGCTGGCCATTTTCTCGGTGGACGAGTTTATTCAGCAGTTTGTTGCACATCGGCATGCAACCTGGCTTGATTGGCAGGTGACGTTTGTCGGCTGGTTATTGGCTGCAGTCTGGTTGATGGCATGGCGTTGGTGGCTTGCAAAACGCAGTTAGTCGGCAAAAAATCCCCAATCTATTTGACAGCCGAGCGGTGTAACCCGACAATACGCGCGACTTTTGTCTGGGGTAGAGCTCAGGTAAACAAAAAGTCACATAAAAGTGTTAGTGGCTAGTGCGCAACTCGAAAGTGCGCTGGCTACTATAAAAGCCGTAATACACCAATCTCACCAGACAATCAAAAGGTAGCGGGCGTGTCTAAAATGATGGTCTTCTCGGGCAATGCAAACCCGGAATTAGCGAATAAAGTTGTTGAACGTTTAGGTATCCCTTTGGGCAATGCCACAGTCAATAAGTTCAGCGATGGCGAAATTGCCGTTGAAATTAATGAGAACGTTCGTGGTTCGGATGTTTTTATCATTCAGCCAACTTGCGCACCAACCAATGACCATCTAATGGAAGTTATCTTCCTAGCTGACGCGCTTCGTCGTGCATCGGCTGGTCGTATTACTGCGGTTATGCCTTATTTTGGCTACGCGCGCCAAGACCGACGCCCACGTTCTACGCGTGTTCCTATTTCGGCTAAAGCAGTTGCTGATATGCTAACTGTGGTGGGGATTGACCGAATTCTTACTGTGGATTTACACGCCGACCAGATTCAAGGCTTCTTCTCTATCCCAGTAGATAACATTTACGGCTCGCCAATCTTGCTTGACGATATTCAAACGCAAAACTACGAGAAAATGACCGTGGTATCACCAGATATCGGTGGTGTTGTTCGTGCGCGTGCCATTGCCAAGCAGCTAGGTGCCGACCTAGCAATTATCGACAAGCGTCGTGCCAAAGCGAATCACTCTGAAGTGATGCACATTATTGGTGATGTTAAAGACCGTACCTGTATTCTGGTTGATGACATGGTGGACACCGCTGGCACGCTATGCCATGCAGCCGAGGCGTTAATCGAGTTTGGTGCCAAAAAAGTAGTCGCTTATGCAACCCACCCTGTGCTTTCAGGGCCTGCGATTGAGCGGATCGACCAGTCTAAGTTGGAATTGGTGATTACTGATACAATTCCGCTCTCGGAAAAAGCAATGAAGTGTGATAGCATCCGCCAGCTTTCTATGTCGGGTGTATTGGCCGAGGCCATTCGCCGCATTAGTAACGAAGAATCTATTAGCGCAATGTTCCGATAAGCGGGACATTGTTTACCAGAACGCCTATTGATGCGGTCGCAACATGAATAGGCAATTGATTGAGGAAAACTCATGAGCACATTTACTATTAACGCAACCTCTCGTAAAGACACAGGGAAAGGTGCGAGCCGCCGCCTGCGTCGCGAAGGTAACATCCCAGCTATCGTTTACGGTGGCAAGGCTGAGCCTGTTTCACTAACGCTTTCTGAGCGTGAAGTAAACAAGGCCACGCTGGAAGAAGCTTTCTTCTCTTCTGTTGTTGAATTGATCATCGACGGTGAAAAAACTCAGGCAGTAGTGATGGACGTTCAGCGTCACCAGTACAAGCCAGTAATCACTCACATGGATTTCGAGCGTGTAACCGCCGATACCATCGTTGATAAAAAAGTACCTTTACACTTCATCAACGAAGACAAGTCTGCTGGCGTTAAAGCTGGTGGTGTGATTTCTCACAACATCACTGAGCTAGAAATCAAATGCCCAGCTGGCAAGTTGCCAGAGTTCATTGAAGTGGACATGACTGCTGTTGAAGTAGGTCAAGTTGTACACATCTCTGACATCGCATTGCCAGAAGGCGCGGTAGCAGTTGAGCTACAGCACGGTGAGTCGCATGACCTACCTGTTGTATCAATCAACGCGCCTAAAGGCGCTGCTACTGCCGATGAAGGCGAAGAAGCTGCTGAGTAATTTATACTCAATCGCAAAAGAGGGCTGCAACTGCAGCCCTTTTTTTATGTACAATAGCCGCCTTTGAATAAACCGTGGCGTAGTGTATGCGCTCGAAAAGCGATTAGGTAAACAAATGACGATTAAGTTAGTCGTAGGCTTAGGCAATCCTGGTGCCCAGTATGATGCCACTCGCCATAACGCTGGTTTCGACTATGTTGACCAACTAGCACGTCGCCATAGTGGCAACTGGCAAGCGCAAGGCAAGTATTTTGGTGATGTGTGCGATATCCGAATTGCTGGTGAGCGAGTGTGGTTGTTAAAGCCAATGACCTATATGAATCGGTCAGGTCAGGCTGTAGGGGCGTTGGCTAACTTTTATAAAATTGAACCAGAAGAAATTCTGGTGGCGCATGACGAGCTGGATATTCCACCCGGTGCAGTCAAGCTGAAAAAAGGTGGCGGCCATGGCGGGCATAACGGCCTGAAAGACATTATTAAGGCCTTGGCCAACAATAAAGATTTTTATCGTTTACGGTTAGGAATTGGTCATCCTGGCAATGCGCGCGACGTGGCTGATTTTGTACTACGAAAAGCGCCGATCAGCGAACAGCAATTAACTCAACAAGCTATTGATGCAGCCCTAGATCAGGATGCATTGATGCTAGAAAACTTTGATAAAGCGATGAGCCTAGTCAATGGCTTCAAAGCAACTTAATTAGGAGACTCGCATGGGTTTTAAATGCGGTATTGTTGGCTTGCCAAACGTAGGTAAATCAACACTTTTTAATGCACTGACTAAAGCTGGTATTGGTGCAGAGAACTTTCCGTTTTGCACCATCGATCCAAATACGGGTGTTGTGCCGGTGCCAGATCCACGCCAAGACAAAATTGCGGCCATTGTTAAGCCGGAGAAAGTGATTCCCACAGCAATGGAGTTTGTTGACATTGCTGGTCTTGTCGCTGGGGCATCAAAAGGTGAGGGCCTAGGTAACAAGTTCTTGGGTAATATTCGTGAAACGGACGCCATTGCCCACGTTGTGCGCTGCTTTGAAGATCCTAATGTGATTCACGTTGCTAACGACGTTAGCCCGGAAGATGATATTGGTGTCATCAACATGGAGTTAGCTTTGGCCGACTTAGAGTCGTGTGATCGCCAGTTAGACCGTTTGCGCAAAAAGGCAAAAGGCCAAGATAAAGAAGCCATCAAAGACGTAGCGCTATTAGAGAAGGTTCGTCCAACGCTTGAAGAAGGCATGTCGCTGCGCTCAATCGATGGGCTTAGTGATGATGAAAAGCGTGATTTGGAAAAGAAATTCCACATGCTAACCATTAAACCAACACTTTATGTGGCGAACGTTGCTGAAGACGGTTTTGACAATAACCCGCACCTTGATCGTGTACGCGAAATTGCCGCCAGCGAAAATGCTGAGGTGATTGCTGTGTGTAACAAGCTTGAAGCAGAGATGTCTGAGCTTGATGACGAAGAGTTAGACGAGTTCTTAGAAGAACTAGGCATGGACGAGCCAGGGCTTCACAAGGTCATTCGTGCTGGCTATAAACTGTTGAACTTGCATACTTATTTCACTGCTGGTGTGAAAGAAGTGCGTGCTTGGACCATTCCTGTTGGTGCCACAGCGCCTAATGCAGCAGGTGTGATCCACACCGACTTTGAAAAAGGCTTTATCCGCGCTGAGTGTGTCGCGTATGACGACTTTATTCAGTACAACGGTGAAAGTGGTGCAAAAGAAGCCGGTAAGCTGCGCCTTGAGGGCAAGGATTACATCGTTAAAGACGGTGATATTTTGCATTTCCGGTTTAACGTTTAACCGGTGTAAGGCGTGTCCGCAAAAATGGCGTAGCCGTTACTTGCGGACAATTTTCACTGCCACTCCCTTACGATGATCTTGGCGACGGCGTCGTCTTGGGTGATGGTAAGTTTGTCTGGTAGTGGCGGCTGGTCACCTTGATACCTTTCATACTCAATCTCCCAGCCAGCTTGTTCTAGGCGCCCTAGCAGGCCAAGTTCGTTGTACTCAGCGATGAATGGTTGATTCGGTGCCGGAATGCCGCGTATCCAAAAGCCAATTTCATTAAGCGGTAGAGCGGGGGTAAATAGCATGGCGCCCATTTCTGATAGGGATGACGCTGGATACTCTTCGCCATTAGCTTTAAGTACATAGCTGTTACCACTGCCTTCGAGCTCTGCTCGGCCAATGCCCAGCTGACCGGTTAGTACTACTTGGTCTCGCACGCCTTGGCGTTGCCAATCAATCGATAACGTACTGGCTTCTTCACTGTTGCGCACCGACGCTTTACCGGTTGCTTGCCAGTTGCGAATGTTCATGATGGTTTGCTGGTGCGATTCCCAGTTAGCGACTTGCTTTTGGGTCTCTGGCACCGTGGCGCAGCCAATTAGACTAGCGCCAACCAAAGCGATCAGCGATTTCTGCCAAATATTCATCATTTGGGTGTGCTTGCGTTGATACTTCCCAGAGTGCGCGTGCTTCATCTACTTTGCCCTGTTGAACCAGTACTTCGACTTTATGGCCAATGATTTCAGGGTTGTCGCTGAATTCCAAGGCTTTATTTAGCAAGGTTAGCGCTTCGTTAAGTTTGCCTTGTTTGAAGCGCAGCCAGCCTAACGAATCTAAATAGGCGGCGTTGTTTGGCTGCACGCCCAAGGCGAAGTCTAATAGCCGCTCAGCCTCAGCAAAATTTTGCTCGAGTTCTACATAGCTATATGCAATAGCATTCGCAGCTTCGTGGCTCATAGGGTCAGTTTCAATGAGTGGTAATAACACGGCAATGCCAGCTTCTAGGCTTTCGTAGGTCAGTACCCAGTAGCCATATTGCAAGCGAATATCGTGATCGTCTGGATATTGTGCGAGCGCTTCTTTCAGCAATAGCCCTGCTTCTTCATGCAGACCATCATCGCGCAGTAAGCTTGCTTCAATCGCGTAGAGGGTTGCGCCTTGCTCAGGGTTGCGGTTGCGCTCTATTTGCAAAATTTCACGTGCACTGTCTAGGCTTGCAAGGGTTCTCTCCACTAACGCCGAAATCTCCCAAGCCGCTGCATAATAATCGCTGCGTGGGCTAATTCGAGCGGCGGCGTTTTTGGCACCCGTTAAGTCATCTTGATAGTAGCGCGCTGCGGCAATGCGATACCAGCCTTCGTCGCGGTATTGCGCCACGCTCAATAGCGGTTGCACAATCTCTTCAACCAGTGGCCATTGCTCTTGTTGAATCGCTAGCCCACTTAGATATCGGCGCAGCTCATAGTCATTCCGTGCGTAGCGTAACCAGTCGGCACCTACAGTGAGTGCGGCGACAGGTTGCTGAAGCTGAATGAGGCGCTGCATGGCAGTTACGTGCAGGGCTCGGTCTTCACTAAAGTCGTTTAATGCTTCTTCAATGCTTGCTTGCAGGGTGTCGCCGGTTTCATGACGAATTCGCAATGCCCAAGCATCGGCACTTGGTGAGCGTTCAATCGAGCGCACGGCGTAGCTTGAGATAACCTGCGGTGTAGCGCCATTGAGCTCGGCAAAGAGCCCTAATGCCAATAATGCACTGGCTGCTGCTGGGGTGGAACGATTGGCAATCGGCGCAACTAGTGCTTCTAGTTGGCGCCTTTGTGAGCGGCTTAACTCGTCGGATGAGCGCGCAATAGCAGCGGTATTGGCTGCTGGGTCGAGCGCTAGCCATTTTTCTATGTCAGCATACCCTTGCTCAAATGCACCCGCTTCGATTCTCAATAACCCTGATGCACGGTAGCCAAACGCATTATTTGGCGAGATCTCTTTTAATAAATCGGCACTTGCCAGAGCGAGCTGGCCATCACCACTCTGTATCGCTTGCGACAGCGCTTTCTCAGCGTAGGCTTGCGAGTTAATTTCTCGGGCAATCCGGTAGTTGAAGAGCGCGGCACTGGCTAGGTCTTGGCGAGATTCTGCGAGCTGTGCCAAGAACGAGTTGTACAAGGATTGGCCGTCTAACTGGACAGTTTGCGGCTCATTAATCTCTGGTTCCACAGTGACTGTCATCTCAGGTGTCACTTTTGGCGTAGGAGATATTACCGGTGAAGGTGTGCTTTGCTCTTTAGTTTCCTTGGGTTGGTCTGGTAAACTCGCACACCCGGTGAATAAGGTAGCTGCTGCTAGGATCGCGCAATACAAGACAGACTGCTGTCCTCTTGGAATGAGTTTCATGTAAACTACCAACCTTTTAACGAATTCTATAAGCGATGTTGAATCTCTGACCATGCCATTGCTAACGCTAGGCATCAACCACAAAACCGCACCTGTTCATATTCGTGAGCAAGTCGCGTTTTCTCCTGAACACCTACAATCGGTGCATCAAGCACTGGTTGAGCTTCCTGGTGTCAGCGAGGCTGTGGTGTTGTCGACTTGCAACCGTAGTGAATTATACCTCGCTGGTCATCATTTGGATGAACGTCACATTACTCAGTGGCTAGCAGACTATCACGATATTGCGGTTAATGATTTGCAGCCAGCTATCTATCAGCATAGTGAGCTATCCATGGTTCGCCACCTTGCAAGGGTTGCGGCAGGCTTGGATTCGCTAGTATTAGGTGAGCCGCAAATTCTAGGGCAGCTTAAATCGGCGTTTGCGGTGTCGCAAGCATCGGGCACCATTGGTAAGCAATTAATGCCCGTTTTTCAGCACTGCTTCTCGATTGCTAAAGGGGTGCGCAGTAATACGGCTATTGGTGAAAATCCGGTTTCGGTCGCCTATGCCGCTGTGGATTTAGCCACCCATATTTTTGCCGATTTAACTGCCTGCACTGCAGTGCTTGTTGGGGCAGGGGAAACCATCGACCTAGTTGCCAAGCATCTAAGTAGCAAAGGGGTGGGCGAAATTATTATCGCCAACCGCACCCTTAGCCGGGCAAAGGAGCTGGCTCAGCAGTTTGGTGCCAAAGCGGTGTTATTAGGCGACTTGCCAGAGGTGTTGCCCAAGGGTGACATTGTGATTTCATCAACGGCGAGCCAGCTGCCAATTATTGGCAAGGGCATGGTCGAAAAAGCCCTTAAGCAGCGTCGACATCAGCCGGTGTTTATGGTGGATATCGCCGTGCCGCGTGATATCGAGCCCGAAGTGGCAAACCTCAACGACGTGTTCTTGTACACGGTTGATGATTTGCAGCAGGTGATTAGCAAAAACGTTGCCTCACGACAGGCGGCGGCTAGTGAAGCTGAAATTATCATTGAAGATGGCCTGAAACGGTTTGCCGATGAGATGAATCAGCGTTCGGCGGCAAAACAAGTGGCAAGCTTGCGAGCGCAGGTAAATGATCTCGTTGCGCAGGAAATTACTCGTCACCAAAAGTATTTGCAGCGCGGCGAAAACCCAGAACGAGTGTTGGCACGTTTAGGGCAGAGCATTGCGGCCAAGGTGCTGCATCAGCCAACCAATATTTTAAAGCACGCATCGCCGCACGAGCGGCAGCGCACTTTGGCAGAGCTGGAAATGATCCTTGGCTTGTCGGGTGAACAGGATGATTCTAAATGAATGAACGACTAATCGAACGTGTCCAGGGAAAACTGGAAGACTTTGAAGAAATTGGCTTGCTACTTGGCACGCCCGAGGTCATGGCGGATCAAAACCGATTCCGCGATTTGTCTCGCCAGTATTCCGAGCTTGAAACGCTAAATGAAGCTTATCAAACCTATGTCACCGCAAAAGACACGGTTGAAGAAGCGCAGGCTATGCTGGGCGATAGCGACCCGGATATGCGGGAAATGGCAAAAGAAGAGCTGCCGCAAGCTAAAGAAGACCTTGAGCAAGCACTAGATCAACTTACTAAGTTGATGATGCCAAAAGACCCTGAAGACCACCGTTCGGCGTTTTTGGAAATTCGCGCCGGTACAGGTGGTGACGAAGCTGCATTGTTCTCGGGTGACCTACTGCGCATGTACAGCCGTTATGCTGAAAACATGGGCTGGAAAGTGGAGCAGATTAGTGCCAGCGAGGGTGAAGTAGGTGGTTATAAGGAAATCATCTGCCGTGTGGCCGGAGAAAACGTCTATGGTCATTTGAAGTTTGAATCCGGTGCCCACCGCGTGCAGCGCGTACCGGCAACCGAATCACAGGGGCGGGTGCACACCTCTGCTTGTACTGTTGCCGTGTTGCCAGAGCCAGATGAAACCCAAGCCGTTGAAATTAATCCGGCAGATTTACGCATCGATACCTTCCGCGCTTCGGGTGCCGGTGGTCAGCACGTTAACAAAACTGACTCAGCCATTCGTATTACCCACATACCAACGGGCGTGGTAGTGGAATGTCAGGATGAGCGCTCGCAACACAAGAACAAAGCAAAAGCTTTGGCAGTATTGTCGGCGCGCCTAGAACAAGCTGAGCGTGACTCGGCCGCGCAAGCCATTTCGGATGCTCGCAAGCAGCTCGTTGGTAGTGGCGACCGCTCTGAGCGTATTCGCACCTATAACTTTCCGCAGGGGCGCGTGACCGATCACCGCATCAACGTTACTCTGTACCGCTTAGATGACGTGCTGCAGGGCGAGTTGAAAGATTTGGTTGAGCCGTTGATGAGTGAGTACCAAACGCTATTGTTGGCTGAGTCGGGCGAATGATTGTTAAGCAGTTCATTATGCAGCACAGTCAAAGACTGGCGCGCATAGATGTCGAACTGTTGTTGTGTGAGGCGCTGGCAGTACCGCGCAGTTGGCTGTTGGCACATGATTTGGATGAGTTATCCGAAGCCGATGCGGCGCGAGCGAATACGTTGATCGCGCGCCGACAGCAAGGTGAGCCCGTCGCTCATATTCTTGGGCGTCGTGATTTTTGGGACTTCAGCCTTGAGGTAACCCCGGCAACGCTGATTCCACGTCCAGATACGGAAGTGATAGTAGAAGCGGCGCTAGCCCGTATTGGTCATCATGCCAAGGTTGCTGATATCGGCACGGGCACGGGGGCGATTGCCATAGCCATTGCAAGAGAATGCCCAAGCGCCACCGTGTTTGCAGGAGAGTTTAGTTTAGCGGCCGCGCAGCTAGCGCAGCGCAATATTGCAAACAACGCACCCCAGAAAGTTAGCTTATGGCAAGGCAGTTGGTTGGCGGCTATTGCTGACAACAGCCTGGATATGATTGTTAGCAACCCACCCTATATTGACCAAAATGATCAGCACTTAAGTGAAGGCGATGTTCGATTTGAGCCGTTATCAGCACTGGTCGCCGACAATTCTGGTTTGGCCGACATTCAACAAATAGCGCAGCAAGCAAAGGTGGTACTGAAGCCAGGTGGCTGGTTATTGCTAGAGCATGGCTGGGATCAAGCTGTACGGGTGGCCGAATTATTACAAGAACTTGGCTACAAGAAAGTGCAGGGTGTGAGAGATTATGGCGGCAACGATAGGGTAACGTTAGGGCGGCGACCATGTTAAGTGATGAACAATTGCTTCGCTATCAGCGCCAAATTTTTCTTGATGAGATCAATGTAAATGGTCAAGAGAAGCTGCTTGCTGCCAAAGTAGCTGTGATTGGTGCGGGTGGTTTGGGTGCAACGGTTTTGCCTTTGTTGGTAGGCGCGGGCGTTGGACAGATAGAAATATGGGATGGCGACCAGGTCGATGTGAGTAATCTACATCGTCAAACGCTTTACCGTGTTTCTGACGTTGGTATCAACAAGGCAACGGCTGCCGCTGCTGCGCTTAGTGGCTTAAATGATGATTGCCGATTAACGCCTGTGCCAAGGATGCTAGCGCAAGCACAAGAGTTAGGTGGCTATGACTTAATAGTTGATTGCACCGACAACCTGGCGGCGCGTGTATTGATAAACCGCTGGGCCGTTGAACAAGCGGTGAGCTTGGTATCAGGTGCTGCCATTGGCTTAACTGGTCAGGTAGCTGTGTATCCACTTAATCGCAAAGATAGCCCCTGTTGGCAGTGTGTTTTCCCAGAGTTAAATGAGCAACAGCTAAACTGTCGCGAAGCAGGTGTACTTGGTCCGGTAGTCGCTGCCGTAGGCGCAATGCAGGCTCAGTTGGTGATACTGGCGCTTACGTCAAACCTGCCTGCAGCCAATCAACTACACCTATTTGATGGCAAACGCATGAGCTGGCGTGCTATGACGATTGCCCAGAGTTCTGATTGCCCGGTGCATGCTCAATAGCTTGCTCAATTAAGTTAGCCAACACGTTCACCGCAATGGGCGCTGTGTAGACGCCCGTTGCGCCTAGGTTTAGCAGCGCTTGGCGATTCACAGCCGATTCATCGATCAATACCGAAACAGGCGGCATTACATCAAGCTGATGCTCTTGTAGGCGTGTGAGCTGGTGGGATGCATCGGTTGAATTCAAAGCAGCCAGGAGCACATTACTTGGTCGGTTTACTTTAATCTCGTCGAGCGCGTCACGAATATTACTCGCTACGTATACGTTGACGCCAAGCAGCTCTAGCTGATCGATTAAGCGGCGCCGGTACGGTCTATCCATGTCAACAATGAGCGTTGAAAAGTTTTCAACGACTAGGTTTCCACCCGCTGGCATTTTCGGTGCTTTCACCGAGAGCGAGACAGATGTGCCTTCCCCCTCAACCGATTCGGCATGTAACGAAGCGCCGCATTGTTCGGCTAAACGCTTAAGATATGGAATGCCCGACACAGCCGCGCTGTAATCCGAAGCGGTAGATTGGTATTGCTTCAACTGTTCTGGGCTCAAGCCGATGCCGCTGTCTTCAATGTTTACTGTCAGCTCAACCCAAGGTAAGGAAAGTTGGCGCTCTACTATGACCGTAGAGATAGATACCTGCCCATGTACGGTGTACTTTAAGGCATTGTCTAATATACCAGCAAGTAGTTGGCGTACCCGAACCGAATCAGCCAATAGGGTAACGGCAACTGATGGCTCATTGAGTACAACGCTAAGCCCGCGGGAGTGTGATTTCTCCATTGCTCGGCTATATAAACTTCTAATTAGCGAGCTTACATCCAAGCGAGCATGCTGCCTAACCTCTTGGCTACCATGTAGGGTGATATCTTTGAGAATGTTCTTAACATGATCAATTGAAATCACCGCCCGAGCGATGCTGTCTTCTTGGTCGCTTTGAGTTTGATCCTGACCAAGCAATACCATTTGTTGATGAATGATTTCAATATGGCTATTAATGCTGCGAGAAATCTGCGATCTAATGGATTCGTTCGCCCGCATAGCCTGGTCGAGTGACATTCTTAGCTGGCGCATATCGTTATCTAATCGCAGCGACTCAGAATCATCACGCACGAGCATACAATACTCTAGCTGCTCTCGCTCTGACGTTGGGACAAAGCGGGCATTGATTCTTCTTGTATTGCCTGTTGTTTGCTCGTCGAATACCAAGGTAAATGCTTTGTTTGAGGCAATGCCATTCCAAAATAAGCGCCGCACTCTTTCTTGGTTGGCTGGGTTTAGATAGTCGAAAAAGCTGTCTAGCGTGACTTCCTTTTTGACATCCTGCATGTCAAATATTTTTGCTGCCATGCTGTCAAAATACATTCGATTTTCACTAATCGAAAGATGAACGCAGCCATGGTAGCTGTCGGCGATAACGGTTTTTAAGCGCTTCAGGTCCTCTTGGTTACGTTTTAGCGCTCTGATGTGGAGGTTTTGCTGCCTGATTAATAGCGTTGCTTTGCGTGCTTGCCACCAGAACAAAATGATCGTCGCCACCAAGACGATCACGAGTGGCGCAACCCAGTTAGCTAATTTATTACCAGATAACGACACTGAGGTACGAGATGGCCTTTGACTGGCTTGAGAGAAGTCATAGGATTCATTGAACATGTCGCTAAGCTTTTGTTGGCTAACTTGCCCGATGGGCAGATACTCTGGCAGCACAAATGCCATCATTGCTCGAGCTTGCTCTACTAGCGTCTGTCTATCTGTTTTAAACGCGCGCGCGAGCGTTCTGGCTGTTCCACCTATATCCAAATAAGCGGCTTGCCAAGCGTTTAACGTAATCTCGGTGAACTGGGTTTGCACACCTGCTTCAGTGGTTAATGCACTGCTAGCGAAGAGTGCATCGCCATACATTGGTTGCCCTAAATCTCGACTGATTAGTTGCCAGAAGTTTAGCCCTTGTTGGCGAAGCAGCAAGCCCTGTGTACTGTGATCAACGATGATTGCATTGTAGTTTTGCAGTATGCCGCTGTGCATAGATGTGTCGGGAGGGACTTTATAAACGATACGATTATTTAAGTTGTGCAACTCAAGCATTTTAAGTGTGCTGGCATACATATTTGGATTGCCATACACAGCACCAGCGGCAATTTCATTAATAATGTTACTGGCATTAGCCGACACAAAAGCGGTGTCATCAATTTGCTCTATGACCGCGAGAAGCTGATTTGGCGATACTTGCTTGAGCAAATTTATGTTTGCTAGGGCGATATCAACTTCTTCGTTTAACAGTGCTGCTTGTAAAGACTGCTCGCTATTAAATATTTTAAGTTCTACCTCTAGCCCCGCCTGTTGATAACTGTTGTTGGCAATGGCCAATAAAATACCCGCGTGGCTAAAGTTTGGATTGCCTTTAACGCCAACGACTAGCTGCTGTGCAGCTGCCACAGAGGAGTACAGTAAGGCGATTAGTAAAACGAGAATGCGCATTAGCCAGTATCGCGTCCCAAATAGGTAGGAGTGTATGTTAGTGCTGTTTAAGGGAGTATAGCCCAAGCCCGTCGATTACCAATGCTCCATTGATGATAATTTTGCCGCTCCATTGCAGAAGGCTTATACTGCTGCTCATCACGACGGTAGTAGTGTTGTACTAACGATAACCAAGATATGGGGCAAGTGACTTGGTTCCCACTAGCTACTGTTACAATAATAAATAATGTTGGAGAGGGCACATGACCATCATTAAGCAGGACGACCTTATTCAAAGTGTCGCAGACGCACTGCAGTTCATTTCTTATTACCACCCAAAAGACTTTATCGACGCGATGTATCAAGCATGGCAAAAAGAAGAGTCACCCGCGGCGAAAGATGCCATGGCGCAAATTTTGATTAACTCACGCATGTGTGCCGAAGGCAAGCGCCCAATTTGTCAAGACACCGGCATTGTTACTGTATTTATCAATGTTGGGATGAATGTTCAGTGGCAAGCGGATATGGCGCTGGAGGATATGATTAACGAGGGTGTTCGCCGCGCATACAATCACCCCGATAACGTTTTACGGGCAAGTATTCTCGCCGACCCTGATGGTGCTCGCAAAAACACTGGCGACAATACGCCAGCGATCATCCACACCAAAATTGTGCCAGGCGACAAGGTAGAAGTGCACGTTGCTGCTAAAGGCGGTGGTAGCGAGGCGAAATCTAAATTTGCCATGCTCAACCCATCGGATGATGTGGCAGCTTGGGTGCTAGAGCAGGTACCAAAAATGGGTGCTGGCTGGTGCCCACCAGGCATGTTGGGTATAGGCATTGGTGGTACAGCCGAGCAAGCAATGAAAATGGCCAAGGAATCGTTGCTCGATCCTATCGACATTCACGAGTTGCAGGCTCGCGGCGCAAGCAATCGCTCAGAAGAGCTGCGTTTAGAGTTATTCGACAAAGTAAACAAGCTTGGCATTGGTGCGCAAGGTTTGGGCGGTTTAACCACTGTGTTAGACATTAAAGTAAAAGACTGCCCAACTCATGCTGCCAACAAACCAGTGGCGATTATTCCTAACTGCGCAGCGACTCGCCACGCCCACTTCGTATTAGACGGCTCAGGTATTGCAGAACTAACGCCGCCAAGCTTGGCTGATTGGCCAAAAGTTGATTGGGAACTGAGCGAGGATGTTCGCCGGGTGAACCTAGATGAACTGACCCCAGAAATGGTGCAAAGCTTCAAACCAGGTGAAACGGTATTATTAAACGGCAAGTTACTAACCGGTCGAGATGCTGCGCACAAACGCATTGTGGACATGCTTAACAAAGGCGAAAGCCTGCCGGTAGATCTTAAGAATCGTATGATCTACTACGTTGGTCCTGTTGACCCTGTTGGTGATGAAGTGGTTGGACCAGCAGGCCCAACCACAGCGACTCGCATGGACAAATTCACTGAGCAGGTACTTGCCCAGACGGGGCTGTTAGGCATGGTCGGTAAAGCTGAGCGTGGCCCAATTGCCATTGACGCCATCAAAAAGCATAAAGCGACTTATCTTATGGCCGTTGGTGGTGCTGCATACTTGGTTGCCAAAGCCATTCGTAAGTCAAAAGTGCTCGCGTTTGAGGACCTTGGCATGGAAGCAATTTATGAGTTTGACGTGGAAGACATGCCAGTCACTGTTGCAGTAGACTGCAATGGTGAGTCGGTACACCAGACAGGGCCGCAGATTTGGTCGCAGAAAATAGCCGCCATGGAACTGTAACGTTACCAAGCGATACAATTTAAACCAAACAGGGGGTTGCCCTTGGGCTATATTTAAGTTGTGGCGATTGCCACAACTCCATGGCGGTTCTCGATTCCCAGCCGTTTTGGCAAAAGATTCGACCCGAGACTTATGTCTCGGGTTTTTTTATGGGCGGCGAATGAGTGTGAACGCTTCGAGGGAAATATCCGGCCAGTCATCCCCGAGTGGTTTTATCGGGGATCTAGCTACATCATTTAAAATTGCAACTAGGCTCCCGCCTGCGCGGGAGTGACCGAGGTGCACTTAAGGCGCAACCGTTTCTTCTATTTGCACCTGTTCACATACCGCTTCTGGGCTTACTGTAAGCTCAACACGGCGGTTTTGCGCGCGGCCAATTTCAGTTTCGTTACTAGCGATTGGTTGGCTTTCACCGTAGCCCACTGCACTCAAGCGCTCTGGTGCAATGCCATTGGCGATAAAGAACCTTAACACTGCGTTAGCGCGAGATTGCGACAGTTCGTTATTGTACTCATCACTCGCAATTGAGTCGGTATGGGCGCCAATTTCCACTGAGAGTTCAGGGTTTTCGGTTAAAATTCGAACCGACTGTAGCAAACGATTACGAGCGCCTGCTGTTAACTCGGCTGAATCATTGTCAAAGTTCACGCCATCCAGTGCACTGCCAAACTCCTCGCACACCTCTTTGGTAATAATGCGGGTAACCGGTTGTGGTTCAGGCGTTGGTTCGACTTCAACTTCTGGTGTGCTGCCAAATAAGTACTGGGCACCAACCGAGAAGTAACGAGCGTCAAGCGAGTATAGGTCTAAATCAGCACGAGCCATCCAGTTAGGTAGGAACTGGTAATTCGCCCCCAAGCCAAGCGCGAGTTGCGCTGGTGTTTCCTTAACTGTATCGGCGACATCTTCCGATAAGCCGTTAAGAATTACTCCTAAGCCAGCTTTGGCAAACAGGTTCCATTCAGATTCGGTTGGCAAAAACTCATATGCACCCCATATCGCCGGTGCATAATAATGAACTTTACCTTTTGTATCGTCTGCTGTGTTTTCCACGGCAGCAGAACCCAAGTATGCAAAAGAGGCTTCGGCAAAAATCTGTGGTAATACTTGCAAGCCAGCACGGACCACCGGCCCGTGAGACCAAGGGTTATTAACTCGCCAAGTGGAGTCGCCCACCGGTTCTGGCTGCAGCTGTGATACGCCGTATCCTGCTCCGATAAAGATACATTGGTTCCACCAGCCTGGGTTACTAAAGTCGCAGGCATTGGCTTGCTCTGTTGCAAGTGCGGCGTTTGAAGCGGCCATAATGGCCGCTGCAATGATCAATTTTTTCATTATTTAGCACCTCGACGACGTAGTAACACGAGCAGTGGCAATAATAACCAAGCGCCAAAGCTGCCAATGCCTGTACCACTAACCGCGGTGCGTAGGCCTTCGTCACTCGCCTGCTGCTGGTTACCACCAACAACCTGGCTGTTGTCGTTACCCGGTGTTAATGAGCCATCAGGCGTACCATCACCATCGGTGTCTCGTTTGTTCGGGTCGGTTTCACCATCGTCGACCACACCGTTTTTGTTTTTGTCTTCCGTGCCGTCTGTTAGACCATCACCATCGGTGTCTCGGTTGTTCGGGTCGGTTTCACCATCGTCGACCACACCGTTTTTGTTTTTGTCTTCCGTGCCGTCTGTTAGACCATCACCATCGGTATCTGGGTTATTCGGGTCAGTTTCACCATCGTCGACCACACCATTGTTGTTTGGATCTTCGATATTATCTGGTAACCCGTCCTTATCTGTATCCACGGGTGTTGGCGTAACCGGAGTTGTTGGAGTAGCCGTAGCGGTTGGCGTAACCGGAGTTGTTGGAGTAGCCGTAGCGGTTGGCGTTACCGGAGTCGTCGGGGTAGCCGTAGCGGTTGGCGTTACCGGAGTTGTCGGGGTCGCCGTAGCGGTTGGCGTTACCGGAGTTGTCGGGGTAGCCGTAGCGGTTGGCGTAACCGGAGTTGTTGGAGTAGCCGTAGCGGTTGGCGTTACCGGAGTCGTCGGGGTCGCCGTAGCGGTTGGCGTTACCGGAGTTGTCGGGGTCGCCGTAGCGGTTGGCGTTACCGGAGTTGTTGGAGTAGCCGTAGCGGTTGGCGTTACCGGAGTTGTCGGGGTCGCCGTAGCGGTTGGCGTTACCGGAGTTGTCGGGGTCGCCGTAGCGGTTGGCGTTACCGGAGTTGTCGGGGTAGCCGTAGCGGTTGGCGTAACCGGAGTCGTCGGGGTCGCCGTCGCCGTAGCAGTCGGTGTCGCCGTAGCAGTTGGCGTTGCCGTTGGCGTAGTAGTCGGTGTTACAGAAGGTGTTGGTGTGACACCATCATTTAGGCCATCGCCATCAGTATCTACTTTGCGAGGATCTGTTTCGCCATCATCTACAGCACCGTTCTTGTTAGCGTCTTCTACGCCATCATTCAACCCATCACCATCGGTGTCGGTGTCCATTGGGTCTGTTTCGCCTGGCTCGAAGATACCGTTTTTGTTGCTATCTTCTACGCCATCCTCAATGCCATCGCCATCACTGTCAGGATCACTAGGGCTAGTGTTCTTTTCGTTCTTGTCTAGAATACCGTCCTGATCAAAATCCTTCTCAGTCAACGCAATATGTAATGTAGCTTGGTCGTTACTGCTATCAGAGTCAGAAAGTAGAGGTGATGTTGATGCCGTTTTATATCCTGCTTCTATCGAGAAATTACCGCCATCGATAAAACGATAATCAAGCTCCAACGTGGCTGATTCGCCGCCTGCAAGGCTAATGAAAAGGTCTTCAGCGCTGCTAATGTTTGTGCCGGAGGCAATTTGCTTACCATCATTTACCAAACGCCAGTTTTTGAGGTTGGCAAAGACACTGTCATCGGCTGGAGAGGCTGCTAAGCTTTGCAATAAGTCAAAATGACCATAGTTGGTAAACTTACCGGTGTTACGAAGAGTAAAAGTGAATGTTTGATCAAAAGGGTCGTCTATCGTGCCAGGAGCAGTGCTCCAGTTTGGTTCGATGGAAAGTGGCGAACCGTTTGAGGTAGTTGCTTGCGCAGTCACCTCAATATCGTTATTAGCGAGCTGAGGCTGGCCACAGCTTTGCGGGAATCCACCTGTATAAGGATAGTTCTTAAAAGAGCGACCGTTGCTAGAGTTAACTGCTAGGTCGCCTTCAACGAAGAGTCTGCCATTAATTCCAACGTTTTCAATTGTTAAGTCTGTTGCAATATTAGCGTCAGCATTGGCGACTAGCAGCGAGGCATTCCACTGAGAGCCACCTTTGATTGTTACTGAGCTAGCATTTGGGGCGGCAATTAGAATACGAGGAATCATGTCGGTATCAAAACCGAAATCACCGCGCCCCGTTTGAACGTCTTTGATTGAATTGATGTTCAACACTAAGTCACCAGACTTAGTGAAGTTTAGAATCACGGTGCCTGAGTTGTTGAAATCTTCGAAACTGACATCAAGGCTACCTGTTTGCATGGCGTTGTAAACAGGTGTACCTTCTTCGTCTTCATTGATGTTAACGATAGTAATATTTGCGCCGTCTTCACGTTCAATTTCAACTGTATTGCCCGTTAAATCAAAGTCGCCTAGTTTGGTGTCGCTTCCGAAACTGTCATTATTTAAGCATTCAGCTAGCGTGGTTAGGTCAGTTGCAAAATCGGCTGCAATAGATTTTTCCGACGTCGTGGCGATGCGTTCGCTTCCTATGGGTGTTGCATTGTCATAGGTTTCTGTCAGATCTAATGCAGTACTTGAAGTTTTGCTACCATAAATTACCGTTGGCACTTCTGGGCTAGGCACGAATGCTGAGTACCAACCTTTACCAATGTAACCAGCAGCAAGCGTGCTAGCTGTATTCAGCTCTCCACCAACATAAAGCCTACCTTCAATACCTTCACCGACAGCGGCGAAGTTCGCATTGCCGCCAACGAAGATACTCCAGCCATTATCAATGCCCTGAATGTTGGCAAAGTTTCTGGCTTGCTGAACATCGCTTGCGCAGCTTAGGCCTTGATAGGGTGTTGCTGGTGCTACGCAGCCATCCAGTGGCATGGCAAACTGCGCGAAACTAACAGAGCTTATTGCTGATGCGAGTAGAGCGAGCTGTATCTTCATTGGGTCGTCCTGTGTCACAAAACTGACAAGTGTTTTGGGTTTGTTAATTAATGTGAATTAGAACACATTAAGATGTAATTTGGTATCGGTTTGCAGATCAGTGTTCGAATTACAAGAACTGTAGATGGTTTCTGCCTTCTATGATTTGAACGGTGTACCAAATTGGTATTTATAAACAAAACAATAACAAATGTCTAGGTGTAAAAAAACCCGTCGAGCGACGGGTTTTTGAAAGGATTTTGTCAATAAATTGACTTTAGTCGTCTTGTAGCCAGCTTGGTTTTTCTTCGGTGAGGTCTGGCTCTTCGCGTGACGGTGGAATCATATCTTGGCGGGTTAGATTGGTTGCCAGAAGGATGTTCGACGATACGTAAATCGACGAGTAGGTACCTACTACTACACCAATAAGCAGTGCTTCGGCGAAGCCGGCCAGCATTTGACCGCCAAATATTAGCAGTGCGATAAGCACCAACGCTGTGGTAAACGAGGTGATCAAGGTACGGCTAAGTGTATCGGTTAATGCGATATTGATCAGTTTGACCACATCAGTTTCAGTCGATTCTTGGAAGGTTTCGCGAATACGGTCGCTCACTACGATAGTATCGTTTAGAGAGTAACCAATCACCGCAAGCAAGGCCGCTAGTACCGTTAAGTCGAACTCCAGCTGGAACAGTGCAAAAATACCACCAATAATCACTACGTCATGAATCAAGGCTGCGACGGCGCCAATGCCAAACTTAAACTGGAAGCGGAAAGCTACGTATACTAGTACCACGGCCAGTGCAAGCATCAAGCCTAAGCCACCTTTGTCACGCAGTTCCTCACCCACAGATGGGCCAACGAATTCATTGCGCAGTAGTTCAAGCTCGGCACCACTAGCAGTGAGTAGATCAACTACCTTGTTGCCAAGGTCAGGGTCGTTGTCGGCTTGAAAGCGAATCATAACATCGGTTTCTGAGCCGAATAGCTGCACCGTAACGTCACGGTAGCCAGCTTCGGTGAGTGTTTGGCGAATTTCCTGTACGGGGGCCGCTTCGACGTATTCCACTTCAATCAGTGCGCCACCGGTGAAGTCGAGGCCAAAGTTGATGCCGCGCACGACTAAGAACACCAGTGATAGCACAAATAAGGCAATCGACGCCGCACCAGCAATCTTTCGCCATTGCATGAAATCTATAATTTTACCGTTCATGTCATTGCTCCTAGATTGCCAGTTTTTCAACATTGCGACGACCATAAACTAGGTTGGTCAGCGCTCGCGTTAGCATGATGGCTGTAAACATAGATGTGGTGATACCAAAGGCCAATGTGACGGCGAAGCCCTGAACGGCACCTGTGCCCACGGCAAATAGAATCGCAGCCACAATAAGCGTGGTCACGTTGGCGTCTACAATGGTCACGACCGCACGCTCAAAACCAGCTTTGATCGCACTTTGTGGTAGCGCACCTTTGTTGAGTTCTTCTTTAATCCTGGTAAAGATCAACACGTTAGCGTCGACCGCCATGCCCACCGTTAATACGATACCTGCGATGCCTGGTAGGGTAAGGGTGGCGCCGATAATCGACATTAATGCAACAATTAGCAGGATGTTAACGCAAAGGGATACTGTCGCAAACGCACCAAAAGCGCGATATTTAATCAGCATAAAGCCAACTACGAGCGCCATGCCAAGAATTAGCGAGTTGATACCAATGCGGATATTTTCAGCCCCAAGGCTTGGGCCAATGGTGCGTTCTTCAACAAAGTACATAGGTGCTGCCAGTGAGCCGGCACGAAGTAGAAGGGCTAGTTCATTAGCTTCGTTAATATCACCAACCCCTGTGATGCGGAAAGACGAGTTCAACGCTGACTGAACTGTTGCCAAGCTGATGATCTCTTTGGTGGTTTCGCGCTCCGTGGTCTCAACCACTTCGCCGTCTACCACCGTGCGTTCCACACGAGTTTTCTGCTCAACAAACAAGGTGCCCATGCGACGACCAATGTTGCCACGTGTGGCTTGGTTCATCCGCGCGCCACCAGCAGAGCTTAGCGTGATGTTTACCTGAGGTTGGTTGTTCTCATCGAATGATACGGACGCATTAGTAACAACATCACCGGTGATGATAATGTCTCGCTCTAGCTTAGCGGTGCGTGCTGCATTCATATAGCGGAAGGTTTCTGACGTTGCACTCGAAGCACCTGGTTGTGCTTCCATGCGAAACTCAAGGTTGGCCGCACGACCAATGACTTTTTTCGCTTGTGCTGTGTCTTGCACACCTGGTAGTTGAATGAGTAGTCGGTTTGTACCCTGTTGCTGAACAATCGGCTCCGCCACACCCAACTCGTTTACCCGGTTAGAAATGGTAGTTAGGTTTTGTTTAACTGCTTCTTCTTCAATGTTGGCTACTTCTTGATCCGACAAGCTTAGGCGCAGGCCTGGCATGTCGTTGTAGTCGGTGCGGTCAATGGTGAACTGCTCGTAATTGCGCTCTAGGTATCGCTCGCCGTCACGTAGAGCTTCATTATCGCGGAAACCTAGCCAGATTACCCGTGCCGTGTCTGGGTCGGCATCTACTAGGCGATAACCGATGCGCTCGCCACGCAGGTCGCGTTTTATGGCTGATACATTATCGGCTTGGCGTGTATTTAGGTAGGCTTCGGTATCAACTTCCATTAGGAAGTGCACGCCGCCAGACAAGTCGAGGCCAAGCGACATTGGTCGCGCGCCTAATGCAGTCAGCCAATCTGGTGTAGTCGGCACCTTGTTCAGTGCGACAACCCAGTCGTTGCCTAGCAAGTCTTGCAGGGCAGACTTAGCGGGTAGCTGTTCGTCGTCATCGGCTAAGCGAATAATGGCACTGCGATTATTTAGCTCAACGGTACTGTCGAGTTTTACTTGGATGCCAGAGGCTTCTAGTTTGGCCAACATGTCTTCCTGTAGGCCTTCATCAATTGCAAGGCCACTAGAGGCCGGTGTGATTTGAACGGCAGGGTCTGGCTGGTACAACATAGGAATGCTGTAAACAACGCCAAACGCAATAACCATTAAAATCAGCAAATACTTCCACAGAGGGTAGCGGTTCATACTGATCACCAGAGAGAGAGGGTTAACAAAAACAGAAACGCTGGCGCAGGCCAGCGTTCTTAAGACTTAAATGCCTTTCAGCGTACCCTTAACTAGGGTGGCTGAGACAGCGTGCTTCTGCACTTTAACTTCGACGTTCTCAGTTAGTTCAATGACTAAAAATTCGTCTTTGATTTTTACTACTTTGCCAGCAAGGCCACTTGAAGTAACAATTTCATCGCCAGGTTTCAGTTCTTCAAGGAGCGCCTTGTGCTCTTTCTGGCGTTTTGCTTGTGGACGCCAGATCATTAGATAAAAAATCACGATAAATACGGCAATCATACCAAAGCTTAGAAATGGCGAAGCTGCAGGTGGCGCAGCAGCTGCTGCAGCGGCCATTGAGAAGCCTGGAAGCGTGACTAGTAATAAAGCAAATAGCTTTTTCATTTATTTCTCCTGAACGAGCGCCGGGGTCGACATGCCGCGGCGTTGGTAAAACTCATCTACAAAGTCGGTCAATTTACCTGTTTCGATAGCGTCTCGCAATCCGGCCATCAATCGCTGGTAATAACGTAAATTGTGAATGGTGTTGAGCTGAGCACCTAGCATCTCACCACATTTATCTAGGTGATGCAGGTACGCACGTGAAAAATTGCGACAGGTATAACAATCACAGTCGGCTTCTAGTGGGCTTTGGTCGTGACGATGCTTAGCATTTCGGATTTTGACCGTGCCCTCGGCCGTGAACAGGTGGGCATTGCGTGCATTACGCGTTGGCATTACACAGTCGAACATATCAACGCCGCGCCGCACCGCCTCAACAATGTCTTCGGGTTTGCCAACGCCCATTAAATAGCGGGGTTTATCGGCAGGCATCTGATCTGCGGTGTGATCAAGAATGTTGATCATGTCTTCTTTTGGTTCACCAACGCTCAAGCCACCGATTGCATAACCATCAAACTCAATTTCAGTCAGGCCTTTTAGCGAAATGTCGCGCAGCTCTGGGTACATGCCACCCTGAATAATGCCAAACAGCGCCGACGGGTTGTCGCCATGTGCATCTTTAGAGCGTTGAGCCCAGCGTAGTGACATACGCATTGACTTATCTGCTTCGGCAAAAGTCGCAGGATAAGGTGTGCACTCGTCAAAAATCATCACAATGTCAGAGCCAAGTGCCGCTTGCACGGCCATTGAACTCTCGGGTGTCATTTCTACCTTGCTGCCATCTACCGGCGAGCGGAAGGTAACCCCTTCTTCAGTGATCTTGCGCATCTCACCTAGGCTAAACACCTGAAAACCACCTGAGTCAGTGAGGATTGGCTTGTCCCAGCCGTTAAATTCATGCAGCGAGCCATGTTCTTTGATGACTTCCGTGCCAGGGCGCAGCATTAAGTGAAATGTATTGCCAAGAATGATTTCGGCGCCAATTGCATGAATATCGCGTGGCAACATGCCTTTGACGGTGCCGTAAGTGCCAACTGGCATAAATGCAGGCGTTTGAATGGTGCCGCGGGGAAAGCTGATTTCGCCGCGACGAGCTTTGCCATCGGTGGCTTTGAGCTCAAAGGTCATTTTACAGGTGCGGGTCATGACTGCCTCTCTGGGTGAATAAACATCGCATCGCCATAGCTGAAGAAACGATATTGCTCCTTCACCGCCTCATTATAGGCAGACAAAATACGATCCTTGCCAGCCATCGCGCTGACCAGCATGATTAAAGTAGATTGGGGCAAGTGGAAATTAGTCAATAGGCCATCAATCACATTAAAGGTGAAGCCTGGATAAATAAATATGTTGGTTTCACCTTCGAACGCCTTTAGCCCCCCAGACTGAGCAGCTGTTTCTAGTGAGCGAACGCTGGTTGTGCCAACCGCGATGACCTTGCCGCCACGAGCTTTGCACGCCTGAATAGCATCAACAGTTTCTTGCGGTACGCGCAACCATTCCGAGTGCATGACATGGTCTTTTACATCATCAACTTTAACCGGTAAAAATGTTCCGGCGCCAACATGTAGGGTAACGAACGCTTGTTCGATGCCTTTATTGGCTAGCTTGGCTAACAGCTCGTCATCAAAGTGCAATCCGGCAGTGGGTGCTGCGACGGCGCCTGCTTCTTTGGCATAAACGGTTTGATAACGCTCTTTGTCAGCGTCTGCTGCTTCGCGCTTCATGTATGGGGGCAGTGGAATTTCGCCATGTGCATCTAGCTGCGCAAGAATATCGGCACTGGCAAACTCAATAATAAATAAATTGTCGCGACGATCTTTCACCGTCACGCTAATTTCACCGTTAGCAAGAAATAACTCTGTGCCAAGTTTGACTGACTTGTTGCTGCGAATAAATGCAAGGGCTGTGCGCTCATTGATTAGGCGCTCAATCATTACTTCTACTTTGCCGCCACTGGCTTTTTGCCCATGCAGGCGGGCAGGGATGACCTTGGTATTGTTAAATATTAGTAGGTCGCCAGGCTCCAGCAAATCCTCGATATCCGTGAATTTTTTATGGGCAACTGGGGTTCTATCCCAGCCTAGTGTCAGTAGACGGCTGTCGGTGCGCTTAGCCGTTGGTTCGCTGGCGATCAGTTCATCTGGCAGCTGAAAGTCAAAATCGGTTACATTCATGGCTCTCTCCTAAGATGGCGGAAGTTTACCTGCGAAACCGCCACTGCCCAAGTGTTGCACTGCGATTTAAGATTTACATAAGGTAAAATAGGATTGCCGAGTAAATAAAAAGGATTAATAAATTGAAATTATTTAAGTTACTTGCCTACGCGCTATCTGCAATATTGCTGCTCAGTGCTTGCGAAGAAGTGGGTGAGCCATCTGGTTCAGTAGGTCAGATGTCCGTTGAGGATATGGTTCTGCAGCAAGCGTTTGAAAATCAAACAAGCGACCTGCAAGTTTATGGCAGCGGTACTGTAGTGAAAGTGCTCCCGGACGACACGGACGGATCCAAGCATCAGAAATTTTTACTTGAACTAGATTCTGGGCAGACGCTACTGATTGCTCACAATATTGACTTAGCGCCTCGGCTACCAGGTTTGGTGGAGGGAGATCGAGTCGCTTTCTACGGTGAATACGAGTGGAATAGTAAAGGTGGAGTCGTACATTGGACGCACCATGACCCTGATGGCCGTCACGTTGATGGGTGGCTTGAATACAAAGGTAAGCGCTACGGCTAGTTGGCTAACTTACTGATTTATTTGAGGAAAAGTGAAAAAAGGGGTTGCGCAATGGCAATCCCTTTGGTTTAATGCGCAGCACAAGTTGCCAGTGTGGTGAAATTGGTAGACACGTCGGATTCAAAATCCGATTCCTTCGGGAGTGGCGGTTCGAGTCCGCCCACTGGTACCAAGATTTAAGAAGACCCTGCTTTTTTAAGCAGGGTTTTTTATGCCTGTTTATCGGAAGTTTCCCAACCATACACAGCGCTGTTTTTCACTGCTATGATGCGTTAAAAGAATAATTTACGCATGGAGTGCCACATCGATGTGGAGTGATAGCCGCAAGCGCGAAAAAGCAAGCTGGTTGCGAGCAACCCTTGGGATCTGGGTTGCCATCGTCGTCGCTATTTTATGGGCGGTTGCCCCTAGGTTTCCCAGCTTCGTTAACAACTTCTATAGTGATGGCTGGTATGCTTTTGTTAGTTCAATCGGTGCTGGCGTCACAAGGAATCTTAGTTTTTCAACGCTAGAGATTACTCTGCTGGCCGTTGTGGTCATTTTGCCGTTTATTCTATTAATGCTGTCTCTCGCAAAGGCCTCACGGCATCGGCTGGGGTTATTGTGGGGAGTAGGGCGCACCTTATTGGCGTGGTTGAATTACGCTGGCTGGGTGTGGGCGGCATTTGCCTTGCTTTGGGGGTTTAATCATTTTCGCACACCTTTACCTGAGCAATTAGAGTTAGATAAGTATCAGATGACAGCTGAGACGCAGCAGCTAATGTTGCAAGCAGCTGCCGAACAAACCAATGCGCTGGGCAAGCAAGTAGACAGTATTTGTGCGATGTCGGCGATTGAGCAATTTGACAGCGCTGCCTTAAGTCGATGGTCTGCTTCAGTGGGTCAAAAAGAACTGGTCTATAGCTATGCTCGCCCGATGATGCTCAGTGGCCTATCAACTAGGCTGCGCGTGTCAGGTGTTTACAATTTATTTCTTTTCCAGCCAACCTATTCGTTAGCTCAGCACCCTGTATTAACCATGTTTACCGCTCAGCACGAGCTGGCGCATCTTGCTGGTTGGGCCGGGGAGGACGAAGCGTCTCTCGCTGCCTATGCGTCGATGTGGCACAGCGATGATGCCCTCGTGCAATATGCAGCTTGGTTAAGCTTTTGGTGGCGCACGGGCGAGCGCGATAACTTGGCTGCAGATGTGGTGGCCGATTTGGGGTGTATACGACAGTTTCAACAAGTTTTTGAGCCACTACCGGTAGCGAATCAAATGTGGCAAGCCTACGATAGTTATTTACAGGTTGCCGGTGGCGGTGGTGTAAAAGACTATGAGAAGGGCGAGCACTACGCATTGTTGTATTTTTGGTACAGAGTGCCCCGTAATTAACTTGTTTATTCGTTTTTGCTCAGTAGGCTATCAAGCAGGATGAATAGGAAAACAATCAATGTCGTTATCTGCGTTAAGCTTGCTGTTGTTAAT
Organism: Salinibius halmophilus; assembly: GCF_003577475.1. Classification (GTDB taxonomy): domain Bacteria; phylum Pseudomonadota; class Gammaproteobacteria; order Pseudomonadales; family Natronospirillaceae; genus Salinibius; species Salinibius halmophilus. The sequence goes on along the minus strand of NZ_QPEP01000004.1, from coordinate 64,045 downwards.
TGCTTTTGTGATTTTGCTGTGGTGGCAGCATACTGGTTTCTTTCACCGCGCTCGCCAGTTAGCGCAGTCTCGATGTCTTGCCGAGGGGATTCAGCTGCTTGATGACTCGGTCGCCTTTGACCGGTTTAAAGTGTTAAAAACCGATGTTGGTTGGCGTTTGTCGCGGGTGTATGAGTTTGAGTTTACCAGTACGGGCAAAGCGCGCTTTACCGGCAAACTCTTCCTGATTGGTAACTCACTCTATGCCAGTGAGTTAGAACCTTACGACTTGGCACAAGAAGACGACGAACAATAAAAACTGTGATAGCTTTCTAAAAATAACGTTTCACTATGGAAAGATTATGAAGGTACTAGGTGCGATTCTGGCGCTCATTATTGCCACTCACAGTTCGGCCGCATTTGATGAAGTTCTTCAGCCAGCTGAGTTGATTGAGGTGCCAAGCCGGTATCAACATGCATTGGTAGCCGAACTCAGAACGGGTAATCTGCATATATACCGTCGCCTGAGTGATGGATCCGTGATGTTGATTGACACCATGCCCATTTCTATTGGCAAGCAAGGGTACGGTAAGCAAATAGAAGGGGATGCCAAAACGCCAATTGGAGTGTACCGAATCACTAGCTATTTGACCGATGAGCAGCTCGACGATTTTTATGGCAACGCTGCCTACCCAGTGAACTATCCCAACGTGTGGGATAAGCGCTTAGGTCGCACTGGCAGCGGTATCTGGTTGCACGCCGAGCCTTACGAGCAAAAAACACGACCACTACGCGATAGTGATGGCTGCATCGTTTTGTCGAACAATGATATCGACAAGTTAGCTGAGTACCTTGATGTGGGTTATACCCATGTGATTAGCACGCCAGAAATGCAGTTACTAACGCGCAGCGCGGTAGCCCAAAGGCGAAGCCAACTTAAAGACACGCTGTCGGCTTGGATCGCATCTTGGGAACAGCTTGATCACGACGCGTACATGAGTTTCTACGCTGATGACTTCCATAGTGATGACATGAATTTTGAGCAATGGGAGGCATACAAGCAACGCGTCAACAGTCTGAAGACCTATATCGATGTGGAGTTTTCTGAACTTGGGTTGTACGCCTATCCAGGTGAAGACAACATGGTGTTGGCAGAGTTTTATCAGTCATACGACAGCTCAAATTATCGCTCGAAAGGATGGAAGCGATTACTGCTACGCTTAGACAACGATCAGTGGAAAATTATTTACGAAGGCGGTGGCTAACGACTGGGGGTGATATGCTGCAGATTGATTATTTTAGTGATGTGCTGTGTGTATGGGCTTGGATTGCCCAAGTACGCAACGATAAGCTGCAAAGCGATTACGGCGACCAGATTGCCCTAACCCCAAAGTTTATGAATTTGTTTGGGAATACCGAACAACGGATCGCGCAAGGTTGGCAGGACCGTGGTGGTTATCATGGTTTTGCCGAACATGTGGAACACAGCGTGGCTAGTTATCCAGATGCCCCCGTTAATGAGGATGTGTGGCGAACAGTGCAGCCAAAAAGCTCAATGCCGGCACACTTAGTATTGGCGGCCATCAGAGCTGAATTCGGCGATGAAGCGAGTATGCAAGCGAGTAAGATTATTCGCCATGCGTTCTTTGTTGAAGCGTTAGATATTTCTCGTCAAAGTGTATTGTTAGAGTTAGTCGCACCGCTAATTGACGTTGATCTTGTTCAGCAATCTATCGCTTCTGGCGTAGCCTTTGCTGAGTTGGCTGGAGATTATCAGCAAGCAGAAAAGCAACGCTTGCATGGAAGTCCATCTTGGCTGCTTAATGGCGGTCGGCAAACTCTGTTTGGCAACGTAGGCTACCGGGTTTTATCGGCTAACTGCGAACAGTTGTTGCGCCATCCAAATGGCGAGGCCAGTTGGTGTTAGGCTCCCTCTAGCCAATTAACCAATTAACCAAAAGCGCTCGTTTACGCTTTCTAGCTCCGAGCGCAAAGGGTGATCTGGCTGTTGCTGGTGTATCACTCTGATAAAGCGCTTGAACAGCCAAAACCACTCTACGATCAACGCATTAAGTTCAATTAGTTCATTTGGGTTTTCTGAACTGCTCGCCATTGCCAGTAGGTCACTATGGTACAGCCCTGCTTGGTGCAGGGCATACTGCAAGTGTGCAAAAGCCTCGTTAATTCGTTTGCTGGTGCTGGTGAACTGGCGCAAAGTATTGGTTGCTTGCTCAAGTACTTGTAGCCTTGATTCAATGAGTGTTTTAGCAATTTGTGGGCCTTTCCAATCACCATTTTGTTGCTTAAAAAATGCAATGGCCGGATTAATAATTGAGTCAGCGAGTTCTTCTTTGTTAATTCGAAGGTAGGCCATGAGTTTAAAATAACTAAATTCGTCACGTGCTCGCGTTAAGCGATATAACTGATCGGCTAATGCGACTATTTTGCAAGGCATGGGGATTGTGCCCACCACTCCGCGTGGATAGCCACTATGGTCAAGCCGCTCATGGTGCAGTGCAATGGCGTTTATGACCGTGCTGTTGTAATAGTTCTCTGATTCAACCAGTTTTGCTGAAATGAGCGGATGTACCCGTATGCGCTTCCACTGTTCATCATTGGGTGCCTGTTCTTGCGATAGTTCATAGCCTAGGTAGTTGAACGAGATGTCTTTCAATAATGCGGCAGTAAAAATATCGTGCTGACTGGTGGTCGACAGTCCTGCTCTTTTGGCGATGGCCATCGCCAGCCAAGTGCTGATTGCCGTTTGTTGGGCTAGCTCGGAACTGCTCTGTACAAGCTGATTCAGCAATTGCATCAATACCGGTGGAAAGTTATGTGACAGGCAGTGATGCGCCAGTGCTAAACCGATATCGTTTTCTTCATGGAGGGCAAGCAGGGTTGCGTCTTTGCTTAGAGCAGACTCAATAAATGCCATGAGCTGCTCGTTGCTTAACGGTTGATAGCGTTGAGCTGTGGCGCGAGCAAGATTGACTATTTCGGCTAACTGCAATGGCTGCTGGCGAGTCTGGCTATTCACCCGTTGCTCCTAAAAGTCGTGTTACAACAGTATAGAAGACAACCAAGCCAGCAGCCGATTGATTTAAACGCCTAACACAGCTTTCACCGCATCAGTATTTTTGGCAGTTAGCATGCAGGTATCGGCAGGGGCTAGGGCGTATGGGATTTGGGTTTCAATCACCACGTCGCGGCGCAAAGCAATCACCTGAACTGGTTGGTCGTGTCGTTGTAGGCGCTTCATTAGCGAGTTCTGGTCAACTTTTAGTCCATCGGCTGCAATAATGACATCCCCGGCAGATAGTCCGGCATGCATGGCTGGGCTATCGGTTAACACGTGCGTGAGTTTTGCACCCATTACATCATTGCCCAAGTTAGCGCCTAACCAGCGTTTTGCTGTCTCACTACCTTTGCCACCCCAGTCGGTGAAGCTAGTTGCTGGGCGCATGGTTAGTGTTATGCCAATCTCGTTTAGTAGTGTAGCGATAGGCAAATCCTCAGTGCTACGCAGTCCAGTATCGAATATGTCTTGCAAATCACAGTCAATGACCTGTTTTGCTAGCACTTCAATGGCACCCTCGGGCACCCCGATGCTCGGTTTTCCAAACTCTTTCCAGAGTGCTACCAGAAGGTCATCAAGTGATTGTTTACCCTCAGTTCTGGCTCTAATCGCGGCGTCTAAGGCGAATGCAATAAAATAGCCCTTGGTGTAATAGCTAATAATGGCATTGGGTGCATTTTCGTCTTGCTGGTAAAACTTGGTCCAGGCATTAAACGATGATTCTTCAACGGTTTGCTTAAAGCGTCCTGGCATGCGGGTAACGCGTGTCAGTTTTTTCGCCAAGTAGTCGAGTGCTTGTTGTTGATCAATTAAACCAGCGCGACTTACAAAAATAAGTTCATAGTAGCTGGTAATGCCCTCAAACCACCATAACTGCCTAGTGTAAGACTCCTGGTCTAGGTCGTAAGGGTGAAAAGCGGCTGGTTTGATTCGCTTGACATTCCAGCTATGAAAATACTCGTGTGAGCAGAGGGTTAAGTAATTTAAATAGTTGTCTGATACGCCTTCTTCACCTTCGCTCGGCAGTTCGTCACGCGGGCAAATAAGAGCCGTAGAATCGCGATGCTCAAGACCGCCGTATTGATTATCAGTGGCCTGTGTCATAAACAAATACTGGCTAAACGGTGCGTCGCCAAATGTTTCGATTTGCAGCTGGCAGATGGGTTCAAGATCCTTCGCTAGGCGTTCCATATCGCAGTCGTGGATGCCAGAGATCACAATGTCATGCACAATGCCGTGCGTGGTAAAGCTCGCTTTGCTGAATTTGGCGTACTCTACTGGATAGTCGATGAGGGCATCAAAGTTATCGGCCTTATAACGGCCAAAGCCCCATTTTTCTGCGCCATCGCGTGGCATGGTAGTCGCTACTTCCCATTCTTTGGCGCAGTCATGGTTAGGCTTAACCAGCTCTACGGTGACAGGTTCATGTTCGCGCCCAGCAACGGCCATGAATGTTGACGTGCCGTTAAAGAAGCAGTGCTGCTGATCAAAATGTGCTGACCGAATAGAAAGGTCCCAAGCGTACACTTGGTAGCTTACCTCTACTTTGTTGGCGTTCGCGCAGGCGATTTGCCAATGATTTTTTCGTGTTTGATCAATCGAAAGAGTGTTGCCGTCTTGATCCTGCGCTGTCAGTGCGATGATGTTTTTATTGAAATCACGTACCAAATAACTGCCAGGAATCCACACCGGCTGCCAAAGGCTCAGTGTGCTTTGGTCGCAGACATCTACCTGCATCGTAATATTAATTAGGTGCGCATATGGTTGATCAGCGTTGACGACGTAGTGGATTGACATAGTTTCCTCAAACAAAAAACGGAGCGATTGCTCCGTTTATTAGATAGCTGTGTAACTTAACTTGCAAGGGCTTGCGTTAGCGGAGCTTCATCAGCTCGGGGTGAGCAAGTTTAAAAGCGCGCAATTCTTTACGAGCTTGTTCAACTGCGTTGTACAGCTTGGCGCGCTCCTTTTTATCCCCAGTGCCCGCTGGATTATCCTTTACGAACTCTCGTTTTGCCGCTTCAGCGTCGTCAATTGCGCGCTCAAGCGCTTCTAGTTTTGCCTGTGTATCCATTAATACCCTCTCTCTCTGCCTGTACGACCGAGTCGCCAGTCATCCTTAGATTTTCCTTACTGAGGTTAAGACTAGCGCTAATTTATTATTTGACAATACGAAAGCCAAATAATCTGGATCCCGATCGGCGGCGCAGTCTATCATGGTTTTGAGAAAAATGGGCCACCATCGAAGGGAATTTGTCGTCATATGAGATCTTTGTATTGCAAAGTTACATTTTGAAACAAAAACCTATCATTGATGCTAAGTTATTGTTTCCTATCTCGAAGTTTTACTACTTTACACTGTTCACTAAAAAAAAGCCGTAACCTCGCCTGAACAGGGAGTAGTCAAGCTGCAATTCCCTCCCTATAATTCGCGCCCCTTTCATTTAACGCTATGGTGTGCACGCGATGACGATGTTGGTTGACAGCGGATATTTATGTTTAGCGTCTAGTATGATTTTAAGTGAGCGGCCGATGCCTATTCGCTTTTTCTATCGTGATCACCCCGAGCATCAAAACGATACTGGCTTTCGATTTTATTCTGGGTTTGAAACGGATGAGTTTTTAGAGCAGGAACACGCTGCTTGTGTTGCACCACTAGAGAGTATGGCGCGTATCGAACCAAGCATTGCCGAGCTGTTGATGTGCTCGGAGGTTGGAACCGTGTGGGAGCGAGCAGGTGACCAGTGGGTTCAGGTAACAGACTATCGAATTCCGGACTAGATTATGTTTACAGGTATTGTGAAGGGCTTAGCTAAAGTTGAGCAAATAGAGCAGGTTGAATCGTTAAAACGTTTAACGATTGCCTTACCGAGTATCGCTCAAGGCAATATTGAGCTGGGCGCCAGTATTGCGATCAATGGCTGCTGCTTAACGGTTGTGGAGCAAATTGATGACAGTCGCGTTTGTTTTGATGTGATTGCCGAGTCGTTGTCACTGACTAACCTAGGGCAGCTCGAAGTCGGTGACTCGGTAAATGTAGAGCGCTCCTTTACCGTTGGTGCTGAAATTGGTGGTCATATTATCTCTGGGCATATCGCAACAACCTGCGAAGTGCTCGCAATCGAGAATCAGGCGCAAAAAGTTTGTTGGCGCTTATCATTGCCAGAGCAAGTGAAAGAGTACGTATTGCCGAAGGGCTTTATTGGCCTGGATGGCTGTTCACTCACCGTCGGCGAAGTTCGAGAGGACAGCTTTGATATCCACTTAATCCCTGAAACACTGTCTCGCACAGTTTTTGGTTTCAAAAAAGTGGGCGATCGAATCAACCTAGAGGTGGACGCCCAAACGCAAGCCATTGTTGACACAGTAAAGCGCTACATGAGCAATCAAAAAGGCTAGTTGATCCAAACTCTTAGAAGCAAACGCCACCCTTAGGTGGCGTTTTCATTTTTATTGCGTTAGCTGTAACACTGAGTTTTCTACACCTAGTTCCGGTACCTGTGCATAGGCATCGGCTTCCCAGTCGTTTTCCCAGGTTTCGCCGTCGATTAAGTAGCGATACTGATATTCTTTGCCTACCTCGATATCTAGTTCGGCTTTAAAATCACCCGACTTTAACTTCTTCATTTCAATTGGCTTTTCAAGCCAGTCGGTAAAGTCCCCAACGATCATCACCGCTTGTGCGCTTGGGGCTGCATCTTTGGGGAGTTTAAAGGTGCATTTCGCCACCGGTTTAGACTTTAGGTATCGTTTTGCTACAGGCATGGTAGATTCCTTTGCATATATTTAAGTGGAAATAGGGTAAATTCCCAGCAGCGGCGCTGCCCATCGCTTATTAGATTAGTTCATTTTTTCTACAGCGTGGCGCAGTATGGTTAAAATTTTGTGTCAGGTTATTTAGGTTGTTCATGTCGCAGGTTCGTAAACTGGTTGAAGCTAAGTGGCTTGAGGAGCAGGTGGGTATTGCGCCGGCAGGTCAGTATTGGCGCGAGAAGCGCTCAGAGCTAGCGCTGGCAGCCTTGCCAAAACTCGCGTGGTTGGACTACGCAACCTGGCTAGCATTGGTGTTGGGCGCAATGCTAGGCGCCTCTTTCATCACCGGCCTGTTGTTGGTGAACAGTGAGCAGACAGTTAACGTGATGGTGTTTTTAGCTGCCACCGTCGTTTTACCATGGTTAGTGAAAGTTTTTAGTTGGATGATGCCAAAGCGCACAGGCGGGGCGCCTTGGCAGCAACATTGGTTGGTCTCGCGTAGTTGGTGGGCGCAAGTTCAATTGTTCTCTACTACGTCAGCACTAATTACTTTCATATTCTGGCTCTTGGTCACGGATATTACCTTTGTTTGGCGATCAACATTATTGGAGCCAAACCAAGTATTACTCTCGGCACTCAACTTTTTAAGCCTGCCTTGGCAATGGCTGGTACCCAGTGCGACGGTATCTAATCAGCTTTTGGTAGATAGTCAAATCTACCGCCAAGGTGGTGATTTAGTGAGTGCGCTGGCAACTCGGCAGTGGTGGTCATTTCTATTGCTGAGCATGGTGGTGTGGGTATGGCTGCCAAGGCTAATCGATTGTTTACGTTATCAGTGGCTGATAAAACGCTCGCTTAAAGCGCTAGAAGCAGGTCCTGTGCATCAGCATCTTCAGCGTCAGGAGCTTCAGCAAGCAGCAAGTGTGCAAGTATCACAGCCTATGCTAGAGCAGCCAGCTCGCGGTTTTCTCTCTGGTGATGTGACACATTTTTATTGGCGTATGGGCAAACCTGATGACCTAGCCACGCTGCCGTTTGCACAAGCCTGCGAATTGCTTACCAATACAAGTAGCCCTGTAGCAGTTAATGTGCTGGCGCACACAACGCCAACGGCAGAGCTTGCAGATATTGTTAATTCGCAAGAATTTGGCTGGCTGGTGCTACATTCAGTTGACAATCAAAGTGATCTGCTAAGCTGGCAGCAATTTTTATCTCGGTATTTGCCAACATGGCAAGTGGAGCAGAAATGAACTTGCCAAAGCTGGCCATTGTAGGCCACCCCAATCGTGGCAAATCTAGCCTGGTAGCAACCCTTACTGAGGATGAGCGCATCGCCATAAGTCCAGTGTCGGGTACCACTGAGGTGGCGGAACCGTTTAATTTGTCGGTCGCCGATACGCCCTATTTAACCTTGGTCGACACCCCAGGTTTTCAGCGCGCCCGACGCTTGTTAGAAATGCTCGGTGGTGACGAGCTGCCACTTGATCAGCGCCCTAACGCGATTCAATCGTTTTTAGCCGATATTAATTTGTGCCAACAGTTCCCCGACGAAGCAGCATTGTTGGCGCCCATTGTGGACGGTGCTGGCATTTTATATGTGGTTGATGGTGGGCGACCTTACGAAGAAGTGTATGCACCTGAAATGGAACTTCTGCGTTGGACGAGCGCGCCACGCATGGCGGTGATCAACCCCATAGGCAGCGACCGCCATGTGGCGCAATGGCAGCAGGTGTTGAATCAACAGTTTCAGGTGGTACGCGTATTTAACCCATTAGCAAGTGGTTTTAACACGCGCATGCAGCTATTTAATGCGTTTTCAATTTTAGCGCCCCAGTGGCAGCACCAATTACAAGACCTGCAAGCCGTGTTGGCTGCAGCCCGCCAGAGCAGGGCGTTAGAGGCCGCTGGCTGGATTGCACGGCTGTTAAACCAAAGCTTATCATTCAAGGTTAGTGTTATTGGTCAGGGCGATTTGGCCCGCACGGCGGCAGAAAAGCGCCTGTTAAGCCAGCTGGCCCAGCAAGAGCAAGCCTGTTGGCATAATATTGCCTCGGCGTATCGGTTTAGCGAACTAGATCTATCAATAGATCAGCTAAGCTTACCCGAAGATGACTTGTTTAATCAGCAGGCATGGCAGCTTTGGGGGCTCAGTCGTAAGCAGCTATGGTTAGCCGCGGGTGCCTCCGGTGCGCTGGCCGGCGGTGCGCTAGATTTAGCCGTTGGTGGCACTTCTTTGCTAATGGGCACAGTAACTGGCGCTGGCGTAGCCAGTGCCGGTGCATTTTGGGCCGACCGAAAGCTGGCCAAGTTAGGATGGGCGAAGCAGTTGCTGGGTTCAAAAGAAAGTTGGCAATGCGGGCCGGTTAAACACGCCAACTTTGGCTTTGTATTGCTGGCGCGCGCCCTGGTGGTTTGGCTAGCCGTCGACCAGCGTACTCACGCTCAGAGAGATCGCATTGTGTTGCAGGATATGCAATCGCAGCTGTGGCAAAAGTTGTCGCTAAAAGAACAAGGGCAGTGGTTGCGCCTGTTTGCCAAAATGCAACAAGCGCCATTGGCCGACAAACAACAAGCTGAATTAGCTGAGCAGATTTTGGCTCTATTTGAAAAAGTGAGGTCTGAGCTTTCATGATTGAGCAAGTTGATTCGCTGGATGAGCACCAGATTCACCCCCGTAAACGTACGCTTTGGTTCGATCGCCAAAGCAATAACACTGTGCTCTTTGTGCATGGCCTCAGTGCCACGCCAGCCGAACTTGACCCAATCCCTGAGTATTTTGCCGCTTCGCTTAATGCAAGCTTGTTGAAGTTGCGCTTGCCAGGGCATGGATCGGATGGCGCTTTTCTAGCAACTGCTACCGCAAATGATTGGCAGGCGGCTGTGATTAACGCGTTGGATTTTTTAGTGGCGCGCGGACAAACCATTTGGTTGTTGGCATCCTCGACCGGTGCCACATTGCTGTGGCCCCTTATTACTAGATATCAGGCAAGTATTGCTGGGGTTGCGATGCTGTCGCCAAATTTTGCCCCGCGCAATAAATACTGGCGATTAATGAATTTACCCGCCGCCCGCCGCTGGCTGCCCAAGCTCTATGGTGCCCAGCATGGTGAGCTCAAACCAGCAGACGAGGTGGGTGAGCGCTACTGGGCACTCCCTTACCCGAGTACCGTATTGTTTGAAATGAATCAGGCGATTATGTGGGCGCGAGCGGCAAACGTCAGTGACCTAACTCGACCCATTTTTGTTGCCGTAAATGAGCACGACAATGTGATTAACCCCTACGCTGTGCTTAAACAGTTACAGCGGGCAAAGCAGGCACCGATGCAGGTCACCTGGTTTCAGCCAGCAAACAGTGACAACCAGCACGTACTGGCAGGAGACTTCTGCAACCCATCTACAACCAAATGGGTACAGCATCAATTACAGCGTTTTGCGCAATTGTGGCAATAATAATTGTCACAATAAGTGCATGGGTATTGGTCTTGTTGGCGAGCTGAGTATAATTGCGGCATATTTGCTAACTAGGGTTTTCTGCCGTGACTCAATTGACCGCACCTGAACTATTGTCCCCTGCGGGAACGCTTAAGAACATGCGCTACGCCTATGCCTACGGCGCTGATGCTGTTTATGCCGGTCAGCCACGTTATAGCCTGCGCGTGCGCAACAATGATTTTACCCATGAGAACCTAGCATTAGGGATTGAAGAAGCGCATCAGCAAGGCAAGCAGTTTTACGTTGCCGCCAATATTGCCCCCCACAACGGTAAAGTACGTACGTTCTACCGTGATATTGAGCCAATCATCGAGATGAACCCAGATGCGCTCATTATGTCTGATCCAGGTCTGATTATGATGGTGCGTGAGCGCTGGCCGGATATGCCTGTGCACTTGTCGGTGCAATCGAATGTGGTCAACTTTGCCGCGGCCAAGTTTTGGCATAAACAAGGCATAGAACGCATTATTTTATCGCGTGAGCTATCGCTGGACGAAATTGAAGATGTGCACAAAGAATGTCCAGAAATGGAGTTGGAAGTCTTTGTTCATGGTGCACTGTGTATTGCTTACTCTGGACGTTGCTTGTTATCTGGTTATATGAACCGCCGTGACCCAAACCAGGGAACTTGCACGAATGCCTGTCGCTGGGGTTACCAAGCACATGAAGCCAAAGAAGATGACAGTGGTGATTTGGTGCCGGTTGAGCCTGGTATTTGGACGCCAGCACAAAATAAGATTGCCTCCGATAATGCTACCCTGGGTGCCGGTGCACCAACGAGTAAAACCTTCTTGCTAGAAGAAGCAACGCGCCCCGGTGAGTTAATGCCTGCTTTTGAAGATGAGCATGGCACCTATATTATGAACTCAAAAGACCTGCGCGCAGTGGAGCATGTTGAGCGTTTAACCAAAATGGGTGTGCACTCGTTAAAAATTGAAGGTCGCACCAAGTCGCACTACTACGTGGCTCGCACCGCCCAGGCCTATCGGCGCGCCATAGACGATGCGGTAGCGGGGCGACCGTTTGACCCTAGCCTGCTAGGAGAGCTTGAGAACTTGGCAAACCGTGGTTACACCGAAGGTTTCTACCGACGTCATACGCATGATGCGTATCAAAACTATGATTACGGTAGCTCAAAGGCAAGCCAGCAGCAGTTTGTAGCCGAAGTATTAGATCAGCCAAGTGCTAACAAACTTACTGTGGCGGTGAAAAATCGCTTCCAAGTGGGAGATGAGTTAGAGCTTATGACACCGGCTGGTAATAAACGTTTCACCTTAAAATCTCTGTACAGCAAGAAGATGAAAGGCACAACAGACGTTGCGCCAGGGTCAGGCCATGAAATGACGATTACACTCGACGAAGATGTGCAAGCGGATGAGTTCTCCTTGCTGATGCGTAATTTCTAATGCTGCATAGCCTGTTGCAAATGCGCAAGGATTTCGGCGTTTGCAGCGGGAAACTCAAGTGCTAACAGGGTTGGTAAGTCTACCCATTGAACCTCTTGCCCTTCTGCACCGTGAGGGGTTTCATCATTAGCAAGAGGTACTAACCAAACGTCTAACCATACATGTAAATCATCGTACTGATGTTTTACATCACATAACTTTGTACAGTCATTGGCCACAACATTGATTGCAAGCTCTTCTTTAAGCTCGCGTGTCAGTGCCTGGGTTACCGCTTCCGAGGCTTCTACTTTACCACCCGGAAACTCCCAGCAACCGCCCTGGTGTTTGTGCTTGGCACGCCTTGCAACTAGGTATTGGTTATTGCGCGCTATCACGCCAACTGCTACGTGAATTGATTTACTCATGGTGTTCCTCGGTTTAAATCCGTCGGCAGTCTAGCGCTAGTGAAGATTCGAAACAATGCTGCGATTGGTTAGGGGCAATACAATCGGGGTGGAGTGCAACAGCGCATTCACTTCCTTTACTTCTAATGGCTTAGAAAAGAAGTAACCTTGCGCGAGTGGACAGTTGTTTGCTATAAGCCACTGGGCATCTGCTTGGCTTTCTACGCCTTCTGCAACGACTGTTAGCCCTAAATCTTGTGCGAGGGCCATTAGAGCGGCACAGATTCTGCCCTTGGCTTCATTGCTCGCTACCTGCTGAATTAGGCTTCGATCGAACTTGATTTTGCTTAATGACAGCTCGGATAACATTGATAGGTTGGAGTAGCCGGTGCCAAAATCATCCATAATGACGTGGACGCCCGCGAGTGTCAGCTTGCCAATGGCTTTGCGGGCACGCTGATTCATTAATACGGATTCGGTTAACTCTAGATGTAACTTACCAGCAGCATCAACGGGCAGCGCCGATAGCATGTTGAGTACTGAATCGACAAATCCGTGCTGTTCAAACTGTACGACGGAGGCATTAACGGCTACGTCTAGTAGTGGCAGGTCTAGTTGGTACCACTGCTTAATTTGGCTAATGGCTTGGCGCAATACCCAGTTACCAATATCAGCAACAACACCGGTTTGCTCAGCAAAATGAATAAACTCGCCAGGAGAGATTTCACCATACTCTGGATGGCGCCAACGAATCAATGCTTCAACACCAACCAGTTGACCACTTTGCACATCCACCTGAGGTTGATAGACCAAGCGAAACTGGTTGCTGCGCAATGCCTCGCGCAAGTCTTGTTCAAGCTCTAGCTGGCGCATGGCTTGGCGGCTCATATCTTCTTGATACTGCATTACCTGACCACGGCCAGCGCGCTTGCCTTCATAAAGTGCCACGTCGGCCGCTTGCAATAAACTATGGCCGCTAACGCCATGTTGAGGAAAGGCGACTTCACCTGCTGTAAAGCCGATATCAAATGGCAGCTTGCGAATAATCACAGGGGCCTGAAAGGCTTGTGCAATTAGAGGTCGCACATGATCAATATTGCTTGCTTTGGCTAGGATCACAAACTCATCACCACCTAAACGGAAGCATTCGCCTGGAATCGTCTTCAACCTTGATGCAATGGTGACAATAACCTCGTCCCCGGCAGCATGGCCTAAGGCATCATTGATGCGTTTAAAGTTATCTAAGTCGATTAAAAAAAGATAAAAAGCTTCGTTACGTGCGCACAAGTTGCTGAGCTGCTTTTCAAGATAGGCTCGGTTAAACAGTTCCGTTAGATTGTCGTGCCATGCCAGCCAATGTAGCTTGGCTTCTGCCTGTTTGCGCTCACTGATATCGCGAGCCAAACCTGCAGTACCAATTATTTTGCCACTGCGTGCCCGCACTGGCGCTTTGATAAGGTCGATCCACTGGTAATCGCCGGTTAGATCGTTCGGAGATTTCGACTCACGGCGAATTAGATTGCCAGTTCGAATAATATTGAGGTCGTCGATTTGATACTGTTTGGCGTTTTGATCATTGGACAGGTCAAAATCCGTTTTACCTATGAGGGATTTCGGGCTAACGCCCCATATCTCGCCAAAGGCTTTGTTGACCATAACAAATCTACCTTGCTTGTCTTTAACCCAAGCAAGGTCGGGAATGTTGTCGATGAGTGCGCTGTAGCGTTGTCGGTCGCGTCCATACTTGATTGCTAAAGCGAGCAACAGAACAGAGCTGAGTAGCGCGAGGCCTGTATCCCAGTTTGTTACTAGCCAGTCGAACATGCCAAACTACCTTCAATCGTTACATCTAGGTAAGTTTGGCAGAATGGTTAATAAACTGCCAAATTGGCTTAGCTATTATTTGCTTGCAGTTTGTAAGCCATTCGCTGCAAGTTCTGCTAATAACCCTAGATAACTCGCTTCGCTGCCAATGTAGGGTAGGCAGGTTACGGTGATGTTCGGGTTTTTTGATCGGAATGCTTCTATGTCTTCTGGAATGTCTTGTGCAACATGGCGGCCACGGTTGAGAAAACAAGGTAGCAAATAAATTTCCGAATGCCCACGATCTCGAAGCGCCTCTAAACCCTGCTCGATCGTTGGCTCGGCAAGTTCTAAAAAGGCCGCTTCCACGGCACTGTACAAGTGGCCAATCTGCGCTGCAGTCGTGGCGACTTGTTGGGTAAACTCTTGATTGGCTGCTTGGCGTCGACTGCCGTGAGCAACCATTAGTAGTGCGGGTGTGTTGATACTCATGATTTCCGTTTGATGTAGGTATCGTATTCGTCGTCGCTTAACTCGCGAGCTTCTTCTGGCAGCATCACAGGAATGCTGTCACGTATTGGGTAAGCTTTACGGCTGCCAGTGGCGATCAGTTCATTGCCATCATCTGATAGCTGAAGAGATGTTTTGGTCACTGGGCACACTAAAATGGCCAATAATTGTGGGTCAATCATGAGAGTCCTCGTTAGAGTTTGGCTGCTTTTTTGGTGGCACCGGGTCTAAACCACCTTTGGCAAATGGATTACATCGTAAAATTCGCCACAGCGCTAGCCTAGTTCCTTTAAAGGGGCCATGCACATGGATGGCTTCTTGGGCATAGTCTGAGCAACTTGGGTAGTAGCGACAGTTATTGCCAAGCATGGGGCTAATGAAATACTTATAGCCTTTTAATAATAACAATAACAGTCGCTTCATTGGATTACCCTTTACGGCGCCAACGAACCCCTTCAGGGGTATCTTGGATTTCAACGCCGGCTTCATCTAGCTCAACACGAATGGCGTCAGCCCTGGCAAAGTCCTTTGACTTCTTAGCGGCGGTGCGCTCTGCAATAAGCTGTTCAATGGCTTCTGGGCTAATTGCGTCGTCGCTAGCCGCAGTAAACCATTGCTCTGGTGATTCATACAAAATACCTAGGAGGTCGCCAGCAGTAAGCAGGGCCCATTTGAGCTGCTGCTTTTCGTCATCGCTTTCGGCTTTGAACATATGACCGGCTAGCTCATGCATGGCTGCAATGGCAAGCGGCGTATTGAGGTCGTCATTCATTGCCGCGACAAAATCGGCCAATAGCTCTGGTTTCTCCTTGGCTTCTAATGACTGTGCCTCTGCTAGGGCGTTGTAGAAGCGGTCGAGCGTTTGTTTGCTCTGCTTTATGAGTGCATCGGTCCAATCGAGCGACGAGCGATATTGAGAGGACAGCATCATTAGGCGTAAATGCTCACCGTGGTATTGTTGTAGTGCGTCACGAATGGTGATGAAGTTGCCTAAAGATTTAGACATCTTTTCGCCGTCTACCGTTAACATGCCATTGTGCATCCAGTAGCGTACATACTCTTCGTCATCATGGCAGCATGTGCCCTGAGCTAACTCGTTTTCATGGTGTGGGAACGTTAAGTCACGACCACCACCATGAATGTCGATGGTGTTGCCAAGATGGGCTTGAATCATAGCGGTACATTCGATGTGCCAGCCAGGGCGGCCGCGCCCCCATGGGCTTTCCCAGCCTGGTTGGTCGTCGGCTGAAGGCTTCCACAAAACAAAATCCATCGGATCTTTTTTATAGCTTGCTACTTCTACGCGGGCACCGGCTAGCATGTCATCGGTGTTGCGCTTAGAAAGCTTGCCGTAGTCCTTGAACGACGGCACGTTAAACAAAACATGACCATCGGCAGCATAGGCGTGGCCGGCAGAGATCATCTGTTCAATTGCTGCGATCATCTGGCTAATGTGATCGGTTGCCCTAGGTTCGATATCAGGTAGCGCAACGTTTAGGCCGTCAATATCTTCGTGATAGGCCTGAATGTAGCGATCGGTTAGCTCACGAATGCTAATGCCTTCTTGCGCGGCTGCCTGATTAATTTTGTCATCGACGTCGGTGATATTGCGCGCGAATACAACCTGATCATATTGGAAGCGTAGTAAGCGCACTAGGGTGTCGAAAATGACTGCTGAGCGGCCATTGCCAATATGTAAATAGTTATAAACAGTTGGTCCACACACATAAAGTGTCACCCGGTTTGGGTCTAGTGGCTGAAATACTTCTTTTGAACCGGTTAGTGTGTTGTAGATGGATAATGCCATGTTAAACCTTAAATTCTGCTATCGCGCCTTTTTGCACGCCTTCAAATGCTCGCACACGCACTGTTTTACCTGGTTGGAACGTGGCGGTTTCTTGCGCTAGGTGTTGCGCAATCAGCTCTACTGTTGTGTCGGTAGCCAGTACATCACAGCGCTCTTCAGGTAACCAAATATCAAATCGCCCTTGCTCTGCTTCATAGCCTGAGTGAATAAGACCGTCTTTTACACTTATGATGTCTTCATCTGTCACCAAATAGATGTCTTGCCACTTGTTTGCCCAGTAGGCTTCAAGTTCTTCATCCCGCTGGCCATCTACCAAAACATGAATGGCTGATCTATGACCATGGGCAATGCGTTGGCAATCCCCTTTGTGTTTTTTGAGCCCGTGCGAATAGTGATAATAGGCACCAGAAATTGCCTCAACCCGTAAGGTTAATCGAACGTCACAGACGTTAGAGGGCAGCTTGGCTTTGATCGACGACTCTAACAGCTCGGTTACTGCGTTGATGCTAATTTTCTCACAATCAAGTAGCTCAACGGCTTCCGCCGGGCAGGTGATGCGAGCTAATAGGTGGTCAGGTTGATCAAACAACTGAATGTCGTGTTGGTCATTGCCCGACATGACAGTAATGGCCGGATTGGCTTCAGGGACCAACAAACAGTGGTCAACCGACTGGTCAATCCAGGCTTTGATCTGCTTTTTGACATGGCCAAAATCAAACACCATGCCTTCCTCGTTTAGCTCGCCATCTAGCTCAACATCTACTATCCAGCTTTCGCCCACAACACCACGCTGCGGATGCAAATAGCTGAAATCAATTACGGTAAGGTTGTCTACAAACAGGGTTGCCATATGCCCTCCAAAATCAGCGGGCTATTGTAACAGAGGAGTTATGCATTGTATTCATGACAGCGCACGAATACAGGCATCGGCTTTTTTAACTGCTTCGATGTACATTTCTGCTAGCTCACTGCGATCAATTCCACTTGAGGTAAGTAGGTTCCAATCCATGTCTTCTTCAACTAGCCGCTCGTTGGCGATGGCAATGGTTAACATGCTACCCAATAAACCAGAACGATCTTTCAGGGCCAGTTTAATGCGCTCGATGATTTGCAAAGAAGCAATCATCACGTCAGCGCGCTCACCCAGGCTCTGCTGTAAAGCCGACAGTACCGCAGTGGTAAATGCTTGGGCGGCTAAATCTGGCTGCAAACGTTGTGCGAGCGCCTCCATAAAGTGTGCCCGTGTGAGAGAAATGCTCTGCATTGCTGGGTTGTTTTCATTGAGGCTTACCATTAACAGCATGCTGACCACAGATCGCATGCCGTTGATGCCAAGTATTACCATGGCATGGCGCAATGACTCTATCTCGGTCGCTCGCCGATAATAACTTGAGTTAACCAGCTTGAGTAATTTATAGGTGAGTGTTGCATCCGAGGCAACAATATCCTGTATTTCATCAAAGCCTACTTTGGGATTCGATAAATTCGCCAACAGCTGCAGCGTAACGAGCTTTGAAGGCGATAAGTTCTCACCCGACATGACTTCAGGTTTAGCAAAGTAGTAGCCCTGAAATAACGGAATGCCAAGGTTTCGGCAGAACTCGTACTGTTCGTAGCTTTCAATTTTTTCAGCAATGATTGTAAGGTGCTGATATTTGGTGTTGTGGCAAAAAGCCTGGATCTGATCATTAGTTAGCGCTTGCACATCTAGTTTGATGTACTTTATGTGCGGGATTAATGCCTCGGCTTTGCTTCCTGGTTCAAAATCGTCGAGGGCAAAAACGTAGCCGCTTTGTGATAATGTGGCAATCAGTTGTACAAACTCTTCATCCACATCAATGGTTTCCAGCAGCTCAATGACTAGCTGCCCTTTGAAATGCTCGGGCGGATTAGACAGTAGGGGTTTCGTGTAGTTGATAAATGCCAGTTCATTATTTACGGCACTTTCTAGGTCAAGTTCGGTAAAGGCGTTAAGTAGTACTTCAGTGGTCGCACGATCGCCGTCGAAGCTTTTGCTGTCGTATCCTTCGCCACGAAATAGCAGCTCGTAGCCGACGATTCGCATCGAATCTGTTACGATCGGTTGGCGAGCGAACAGCGCTGCTGGTCGAGCATTCATATTGGTTCCTTACCAAACACGGTTTTTCACACTATGCTTAAATCATAGCCGACATGTACCGAGGCATCTAATGAAATCAGGACAAATTCATGGCGTGGGTGATGTAGCAAAAACGCTGCGCGCATCACTTGCACCGAGTTATCTTGCTGCCGAGCAAGTTGCAACCTCAATGAAAGCTTTGCGCGAGCAGATCGACTCCCTTAATCAAGCGGCCCGTGATAGGAAATCTGCTCAACAAACCAAAGCTTTGCCCCCGTCGGAGTTCTAACTAGGGCTTCATCGTCGACCTGTTTCCCTAGTAGCGCTTTGGCCATGGGGGAGTCGATGCTGATGTAGTTTTTGTCCGGGCGAAACTCATCGCTACCCACAATACGCAAATGCATTATCTCGTCTTGTTCATTAGACAGCCGCACCCAAGCACCAAAAAAAATGCGGCTGGTATCGTCCGGCAGTTGATCCACGACTTTATGTGCCGCAAGGCGCTTGCGCAGAAACCTCACGCGGCGATCAATTTCGCGTAGTCGCTTTTTCCCATAAATGTACTCGGCATTTTCACTACGGTCGCCTTGCAGTGCTGCTTCGTGTACCGACTGGGTAATACGCGGTCGCTCATCGCGCCATAAAAAGTCCAGCTCATCCTGCATGGCTTGATGGCCTTCTGGTGTGATATACGGTGCTGGCATTATTGACCCTTAATGATTCGTTTGTACCAGGTGCGTCCAGGGTGAATGGCGGCTAATAAGTCTTGCCCAACTGGCAGAGGGTCACCACTGATTAAACAGGCAATGACCTCGCCTGCCAAGGCACTAGTAGCCAAGCCTCGCGAGCCATGACCCGTATTGACATATAAACCTGATGCAACCGGTGGCTGTTCGCTAATTGGCAAGCGTTGGCGTTGCTTTTGCTTTATCCAGTCAGCGAATCCATCGTTTGGGATTTCACCACAGTATGGCAGGGTATCTGGTGTGGTTGCTCGAACTGACGCGCGACCACCTGTAATGGTGATTGGCCGTTCACCAAAGCGGGCTACTAGCTCGCGGATGTTTTCTTGATGATCCGCATCGCTAACTTCGCTATGGCTGCTACCAAGGTCATAGGTTGCACCAAAGTGCTGTTCATTACTGGCTAGCGCAGGCGTGATGTAACGCTCGCTACATATCACACTATGGCATGCAACCGTGGTTGCGCATCGGCTCACTTGGCCACGAATTGGTTTAATTTGCAGCGCTGGGCAAAACGTTTGAGCTTGCCAGCCATTGCAAAAAACGACCTGGTCAAATTGTTCGCTATGGCCGTTTTCAAAATCTAGCTGCCAAGCATTTTGCTGGCGTTGAATGCTGCTCAGTGTGTGGCCATCTTTGACGGCGATATTTAATGCTTGCATCCAAGCTTTGGGATAGACCCAGGCGCCATCAGCAAAATAGAGGCCCCCGCAATCTAGCGTGGCGCCGGCAATCTGGCTAGCTCGTTGTGCATCAATATGCTCAACCATGCTGCGAGGGTAGAGCGCATGGCCGTTGCTGATGGTTTGCTGGCGCTGTTGATCTTTGTCGTTTAATGGCAGTTGTAATACGCCGCAGCGTTGGTAGTCGTCCTCGGCAAGATCTAGTTGTGCCAGTTGGCGGCTCGCATACTGATAAGCAGTTGCCTGCCATATGGCCAGTGGGCTGGTGGCAATAGAAGGCCTAATATATAACGCGCCTTGGCGATTGCCACTCGCCCCAGCACACAATGCTTGGGCATCAAATACCGTCGTGGATATGCCTTTTTGCGACAGCGCATAAGCGGTTTGAATACCGGCAATGCCGGCACCAATAATAGCCACGCGACCAGGGCGGTTAGTCGTTGGTAGGCTCCAATAATGTTTGCCTTGTTGCGGGCGTAGTGGGCCTTTATTGGCGTTAAACACTGCTTGCGTCATATAACGCTTGCGACCAAAGCCGGGTGCGTGGGTAACTTCGAAGCCCCAGCGCTCTAACCCGCGTCGAACTGGGTTGGCAGAGGTGAAACTAGCCGCTGTTGTGTAGGGCTTAGCTAAGCGTGCCATGTTTTGATACAGGTAGGCTTGCCACATTTGTGGGTTTTTCGCCGGTGCAAAGCCATCTAGATACCAAGCATCTACTGGACTGATTAGGTCGGGTAGGGCGGTTTCGACATCATCGAAACACAAGGTCAGCACTACCTTGCCAAAATGCAGTCGATGCATGCCACGTGCTAGGTGGGGCCATTGTTTAAGCAAGGCCTCGGCAAACGGGGCTAGCGTTGGGAAGTTGCTGAGCGCTTGGCGCAAGTCGTCTTTTTGCAGTGGGTGGCGTTCAATACTCGTGAAATACAGTCGAGCATCTTGATTTGCCAGCTCGCTAAATTGCTGCCAAGTTAATAAAAAATTCAGCCCGGTGCCAAAGCCAGTTTCAACAATGTGAAAACTACCGGTGAGCGCGGCAAACCTTTGGGCTGTGTGATTGCCATCCAAGTAAACGAAGCGGCTTTCGGCTAAGCCGTCATCTTGGGAGAAATAGTGATCATCATAGTCGGCGGCATAGGGGGTGCCGCCAACAAACGAGATATTGGCAGGGGATATTGGCTGACTCATTAGAGATTCTGACGTACTACTCAGCTAAGCGGCGAACAGATTTGATGATCACAGGCTCTACTGGGGTTGGCATGCCGCCTAACTCACGTGCGCGACGGGTTTCTACACTCGCGATGGCGTCCACCACGTCCATGCCCTCTACCACAGTGGCAAACACCGCATAACCTGGACGACTTGCGGAACCATTTAAGTTGCTGTTGTTAACCAGGTTGATGAAAAACTGGCTGTTGGCCGAATTTGGATCGCTTGTACGCGCCATGGATAACGTGCCGCGCTCATTAGCGAGGCCATTGTCGCTTTCGTTTTGAATGCCCGGGTAGGTGGGTGTTATGTAGTTCAGGTTCGCATCATAACCACCGGCTTGGATAACAAAGTTTGGTTCAATGCGGTGAACGACTATACCTTCATAAAAACCATCATCAACGTACTTAAGAAAGTTTTCAACGGTAATGGGCGCTGCTTCTTCATGTAGCGTGATGGTTAGGTCACCCATGCTGGTTTCCATCACAACTTGGGTTTCGCTTGCTGCCCACGCAGCAGTCGTCAATGCAATGGTGGCGATCAATTTTTTCATGTTGTCTCCAAAATGGTCGCAACGCCGGCCAGGCCTGCTTCAAAATGATAACTTGGCAATAATAAGTGTGTTTGATCAAACTGCTGCATTTGCTCGAGTGTGTACGTGGCAGCAATAAATAGCTCCCACTGCACCACTAGGTCATCGGCAACCTGCTGAATGGCCGCCATCTGGCTGTTGGCCACGGCAAATGCCGCTAAATGCTTCGCGAACCGATCGCTCCAGTCGATGATGTGCGCATGGGCATAGTGCGACAAGCTTCCCTTTGTGCCTTCTTGCAACAGCTTGATGAAGCTGTCGACTTCATAGGGAAACTGTATGGTTTCACTTGCCCATGTCATGCGCTATACCCAGGTATCATGACGTTTGCTTTTAGGTCGCACCGATACAACAAACAGTGCGACACAAAGTGCTAATACAACGGCAACGCCAATGATTAACCAGCGCTGGGTGGCGTCTTCATCGCGCAATAACTGGTTTTCGGCTTCTAGTTGTTGCAGTTTTTGCTCAAGCTCGCGGTTGCGCATATTTAGGTCATTATTGCGCTCATTTAAGCTGATCGCGTTCTCTGATAGGCGCTCAACTTCTTCTACCCGTGCAAGGGCTGCATCACGTTCACTGTAGGCGTTTTCGATGTCGGCGCGCAGTTGTGCTACTTGTTCGGCTGTTAAAGGGCCATCCGCTAGGGCTTGCTCTAATTGTGCTTGCAAGGCTTCGTACTCTGCTTGCAGTGCTTCAAGGCGTACCGCAGCGATAGGCTCTTCTTGCAAGTAGAAGTCATTGACCCAAGCAGTTTTGCCTTCAAAAATCACTTCCCGCCAACCCGAATCGGTGTTGCCAGTGGCTTCTAGTGCCGTGCCAGACACAACACCGTTGTGTGCCACACCGTATGACGTACCTGGGCCCTCACGTAAGCGGAGCGTCAATTCATCTTTGATATAAAAGGTTTGAGCCAAGGCGCTGCTTGCAACCACTAACAAGCCTGCGGCTAGGGTAGCAATCTTCTTCATGGTAGAACCTTTTTAAATGGTTTTACGACAACGCTTTGGTATACCCCTGCGGCGACATAAGGGTCTGCATCGGCCCACGCTTGTGCTTGTGCTAATGAATCAAATTGCGCCACCACTAGCGAGCCGGTAAAACCGGCTTCACCCGGGTCTCCACAGTCGGCTGCTGGGTGCGGGCCGGCGATGAGTAGCCGCCCTTCGTTTTTTAATGTGTTTAGGCGCTCGATATGCGCTGGGCGTGCCTGCTGGCGCAGCGGCAAACTGTTGTCAATATCTTGAGAAATAATGGCGTACCACATAAAACCTTCCCTAAAGTCAGCGAAACACTTGCGCTTGGCTAGAATTCTAGCGATCAAGTGATGAATGCTGAGATAAATTTCGTTACCATGATGATACACAATAATGTGCCACATTTTCACTGTCAGTGTTAGTGGCAAGCCACTTAGTCACCTACAGTTAAGCAAATGGGTAGGCTTATTTGCCTCATCTGCCTTGCTATTTCGCATTACGGGCCACTCGAAATCATGTCGCATTACGATTCAAGCTTCGTTGACTTGCACTGTCATAGTTATTACTCAGACGGTCAGCTAAGCCCAAAAGCGCTAGCTTTAGCGATGTCTCAGGCCAACGTACAGCTTTGGTCTTTAACCGATCATGATACCGTGGCTGGGTTGGCAGAGGCCAAACGTGAGAGTGATGCCCTAGGTATAGACTTTTGCACAGGCATAGAATGGTCGACTCAGGTAGGTAAACAACCCATTCACTTATTGGCTTATGACTTTGACCCCCAGCATGAGGCAATTTTGGCACTGCAGGCTCAGCAAACCGCGTCGCGCGAAAAGCGAGCTGAGCTGATTGCTGAGAAGCTAGTGAAGCACGCCAAGCTACCTAACTTGCTGGCCACAGCGAAAGATATTGCCGGTAGTGCAGCCGTCGGTCGCCCTCATTTTGCCCAAGCTATGGTGCAGCAAGGAATTCTCAATGATACCAGAGATGCTTTTAAACGTTGGTTGGGAACAGGCAAAATTGGCGATGTGAAAACGCCTTGGGCGCCAGTGGAGGAGATTATTGCTGGGGTCAAACAAGCCGGGGGTGTGTGCATATTGGCTCACCCTCACAAGTATAAGTTGAGCCTTTCTAAGCTGCGTAAACTCACCGAGCAGCTGGCTGAGTTAGGCTGTGAAGGCATTGAAATGGCTTCGCCGGGCTTTCGTGAGGATTGGGCGGTGAGTTTAGTGCGGACCCTAGATGAACACGCGCTTTGTGTTTCGCGTGGATCTGATTTTCATTTTTTGGGCGGCTGGGCGCGCGTTAATCAGGCCCCCAACGTTCTTCAGCAATGCCGCCCTTGGTGGCAGCAGAGGTATGCAGAATCATGAGTAGATTAGTGTCGATTCACCCAGAAGACCCGCAAGAGCGATTAATCAAACAGGTGGTGGAAGTACTGAGAGCCGGCGGGCTGATTGCTTACCCAACCGACTCGGGCTATGCCTTGGGGTGCTGCTTGGGAGAGCGCAAAGCGGTTGAAAGCATGCGCACAATTCGCCAACTTGATAAAAACCACCATTTCACTTTGGTTTGTCGGGACTTGTCCGAGCTGGCTGTGTTTGCCAAAGTCGACAACGCCATGTTTCGGGTGCTGAAAAACAACGTGCCTGGCGCGTACACCTTCATTTTGCCGGCAACGAGAGAAGTGCCAAGGTTGGTACTGCACCCAAAGAAACGCGAAGTAGGGTTGCGTGTACCTGCTAACAATATTGCCCAGGCGATATTGGCAGAGCTTGGCGAACCGCTGGCAAGTGCGTCATTAATTTTGCCCGGTGAAACCATGCCGATGCTAGAGCCATGGGAAATAAAAGATACCATAGGGCATCAGCTAGACTTGGTGGTTGATGGCGGATTTTGTGGCATGGAGGCAACGACTGTGGTCGATTGCACGGGTGAGGTGCCTGAAATCGTTCGCCATGGTGCAGGGGATCCAACACCTTTTGAGTAACTAGTATGTCAATTGTGATCAATGGGGAGCCGCTCGAGCAGTTACCGCTCGACTTATATATTCCACCACAAGCATTGGAAGTCTTTTTGTCGGCTTTTGAAGGGCCGCTCGACTTATTGCTCTACTTGATCAAAAAACAAAATATCAATGTACTAGAGATTGATGTCTTTGCCATCAGTGAGCAATATAGCCAGTACATACAGATGATGCAGGAACTCAACGTTGAGTTAGCGTCTGACTATCTTGTGATGGCTGCAACATTGGCGGAAGTTAAGTCGCGCATGCTGTTGCCTCGCAACAGTCAAGAAGGAGACGACGAAGAGTCGGACCCTAGGGCCGAGCTCATCCGGCGTTTGCAGGCTTATGAACAAACACGCCAAGCCGCTATCTGGTTGGCTGACCAGCCTCGTGCAGGGATGAACTGGTGGATGGGGCCGCAGCGACCAATCGCTTCTGGACGTGAACTGCGCCCGACTGTCTCGGTCGCGCGGCTACAACAGGCCTACCAATCGCTGCAGCAGCGCCAACAAAACGAGCAAGCCCATGATATTGCCCCAGAACAGTTGTCGACACGTGCGCGCATGAGCCAGATTTTACTGCGCTTGCAGCAGTCACCTGTGCTGGCGTTTGATGAGTTGCTCGACCCGCAAGAGGGTCGTACCGGTTTAGTGGTGACTTTTTTCGCTTTGCTTGAGCTAGCCCGAGAAAAAATGCTCACCATTAACCAATCGCAAGCATTTGAGCCCATTTGGATACAATCGGTTGAGGTTGAAGATGACACCGAAACAAGTCATTGAGGCGGCGTTATTTGCTAGTGGCCAGCCTTTGTCGGTCGCAACACTGCAAGCCTTGTTTGACGATCACGAGCGGCCTAATGTGGCTGACATCACTAGTATCCTTTCGGCAATCGAAGTACAGTTCGCCGATTGTGGTTTTCACCTTGCTCATTCAGCCAATGGCTATTACCTACAAACGAAGCAAAGCCTTGCCCCATGGGTTGGTCGGTTATGGGAAGACCGAGCACCAAGATTGTCGCGCGCCGTATGGGAAACGCTTGCCGTCATTGCCTGGCAGCAGCCCGTTACTCGAGCCACCATTGAAGACGTTCGAGGGGTCACTGTCTCATCAAATGTGATGCGCACCTTGGTTGATTATGGCTGGGTTGTTGTGGTTGGCCATAAGGATGTGCCAGGGCGACCAGCGTTATTTGGTACAACGGATCTATTTTTACAAGAGTTTGGATTAACCAGCCTAGAAGACTTGCCTCCGTTAGTTGAACCAAGTGAGTGGCAAGAAGCTGAAGTAGAAGACCAAGAAGTCATGAGCTTTGCTAAGTTGTTAGCCAAGCATATGGAAAAACAACAAGAAGCACCGAACGATGATGACATCAATCAAGCGATAACTGCCGCTGATGATGTGAATGCCGAGTTTGATGCACTAATGGCCGCCCCGCAAGCACCCGATGAAGTGCATGATGACGTGCAGGTGGCTGAAGATACAACGCCAGTCTTGCTGACCGATGACGAGCAAGAGGCCTTGATTGCCCGCAAGCTTGCTGAGCAGGAAGCACTGCTTGCTAGAAAAAGAGAAGATGAAAATGACGCAGAATAAAGATCGATTGCAAAAATACCTAGCCAATCAGGGCGTGGCTAGTCGGCGTGAAGTAGAACGAATGATTACGGATGGCCGCATTCAAGTTAATGATGAGCCGGTAGAGCTAGGCATGCGGGTCGATGGAACAGAGAAGATTACCATTGATGGGCGGCCACTAAAGCGCCAAGGTGTTAATGCTCGCCGTGTACTCATGTACAACAAACCTGAGGGGGAAGTTTGCTCACAAAACGACCCGGAAGGCCGACCAACTGTTTTTGATCGGTTGCCTAAAGTGAAAGGCCAGCGCTGGATTATGGTTGGCCGTTTGGATTTAAATACCTCTGGGTTGCTATTGTTTACCACAGATGGTGAGTTGGCCAACCGGCTAATGCACCCGTCTTACAATGTCGACCGTGAGTATGCCATTCGTGTGCTCGGGGCGGTGACAGATGAAACCATGACACAGCTTAAAGATGGCGTCATGTTAGAAGATGGTAAAGCCCGCTTTACTGACTTGCAGCGCTACAAAGAAAGTGAAGGCATTAATCAATGGTTTCATGCGGTACTAATGGAAGGGCGCAACCGAGAAGTTCGCCGTATGTGGGAAGCGGTTGGGCATAAAGTTAGCCGGCTTAAGCGTGTTCGCTACGGTACGCAAATGCTCGACTCCGTCAAAGTGGGTACTTGGCGCGAGCTAGAGCAGGCGGAAGTGAACCGGTTGTCTAACTTGGTTGGCTTGGATGTTGTGTCGAATAAAGTGGATGTGAAAACTGATAAAGAAACTAAGCGCAAACAGGCGGCTCAGCAGCACAGAGCCAAGCCTGTTCGACGTAAGTAGGTTCGTTGGCTAGTCACAAACTAGCCAAACTTGGACTGCGTTAGCTGGTCGCATTGAATGCAATTGCGGCCTGCATTCTTCGCGCGGTATAGCGCCTGATCTGCCCGCTGCAATAATGTGGCTGCATCTTGGCCATTGTGTAGTTCAGCGATACCAAAGCTGGCGGTCACCTTGTTACTGTCTGGCAGTACAACTTGCTGAACATCCTTTTGCAGGCGCTCAGCAACAATTCTTGCAAGCTCGGTCGATGTACGCGGTAGCAATACAACGAACTCCTCGCCACCATAGCGATACACCGTATCGGTTTTGCGCAGTGAGTCGGCAATATTATTGGCTACCTCTTGTAGCACTGTATCGCCTCGCTCGTGCCCATAGCGATCATTTATCGCTTTAAAATGGTCAATGTCAGCAATAATTAGCGACAACGGCTGTTTAAAACGCAGTGCACCCGCAATTTCCCGCACCATGGCTTGTTCTAATGCGCCTCTATTGCCAATGCCAGTAAGTGGATCGGTTAACGAAATACGCACAGCTTGGCGATAGGCTAGGGCGTTGCGAAGCGGCCAAACGACTCGCTCAAGCGTATTCTCAAGCAGCGTGAGCGTTGCTTCGTCCCAGCGCTTTGAGCGCGTGAAGGCTAGGTCGCCATAGTAGTCGCCTTTACTTGTGAGCTGATACTGAACCCTGTGGCGGGTATTATTGCCGGTAAATAGTCGCACCCCCTCAGGCTCGTGCTTATAGGTAATGCCACTTAACTGCAGCGGTGCGCGCAGTGTATCGAACAACAGTTCAATTTGTCGCTCAATATCAAGGGATGTTTGCATCACTTCCAGAACGCTATGACGCAGGCGCTCCGTGCTGATGTCGGCACTATGTTGGTGAACGGCAGGTGAGTTGCTGATCACCTTTAGATGGGTCGATGAAATGTTGCTGCTGTCCATGACGCCTACTCTCGCTAAGACAATTTAATTACTTATCAGCAAAAGCTATGCCAGTTTGAAAAAAGCGATGAAGACCGCTTATAGTGCGAGGTGAGGCACGATAGACTAGCCGCACAACGGCTAGCCTATAGGAGCGTGGTGCTATTTTGACGCGGTTTTTGGGGTCTGTGCGTCAATTGATTGACCGTGAAGCGCAGAACCTTCTGGGCCTAGTAGATACAAGTAGGTCGGCATGATATCACTTGCCGGCGTAACACTCTCGGGGTGCTCTCCAGGCATAGCCTGTGCGCGCATATTGGTGCGCGTAGCACCAGGGTTAACAGCATGCACTGCAATGTTGGTAACGCGATCTAGTTCCGCAGCAAAAATTTGCATCATGGATTCGGTGGCAAACTTTGAGATCGAATAGGCCCCCCAGAAGGCACGACCTTGCCGCCCAACGCTTGAAGAGGTAAAGAGTAACCGCCCAGCAGTCGATTCATTCAGCAGTGGCAATAGTGCTTGGGTTAATACCAGTGGCGCTTTGCAGTTGATCTGCATAACTTGATCGTATGCCGACAAGTTATATTGCTCCAACGGCGTTTTTTGCCCGAGCACACTTGCATTGTGAACAAGAATATCTAGTTGACCTAGCTGCTCATGAATGGCTTCGGCAATGCCTTTCGCTTGCGCTTCATCGAGCTCATTTAGATCGCACGGAAAAATGGCCGGTTCCGGATAGCCGTTACCGACGATCTCATCATAAACCGCTTCTAGTTTGCTTTGTGTTCGCCCTAGTAAAATCACTGTGGCCCCTAGGCGTGCTAGTTGTATCGACAGCTCAGCACCGATACCCGCACCGGCACCAGTGACGAGCGCAACTTTTTGGGCGAAGAGTTGGTCTGGGGCTTGATAATTATGCCAAGGTTGCATTGTGCGCTTGCTCCGCGAATATTTTGATTAAGTCTGTTGGTTGGCGTGCAATCCAGTTGGCTTGCCATAACTCTGGTGCATCGCTGGGCGGGTAAAATCCCCAAGCACATGCGATGGCGCGGCTGCCAGCATTATGAGCAGCTTGCACGTCTTTGCGATGATCGCCAACATAAATGATTTGTTCTGGCGTTAGTGCCAAGGCGCGACAGGCTAGGCGAATGCCTTCTGGGTCTGGCTTTACCTGTTGCACGTGATCTGGGCAGATGGTGACGTGCGAGCGAGCTTGCCAGTTCAAAAATTCCAGTGTTGGTGTGGTTAGCATTTCTGGCTTGTTCGTAACGATACCCCAAGGGATGTCACGTTGATCAAGCCATGCGAGCACCTGCTCAATACCCGCATAGGCTTGCACACTCGTAGTCACATGTTTGGCCAAATAGTGCTCGAGGAAGCGTTGGCGCAACTGGGTTACTTGCTCGCTGTCGGGTGTGGTAGCGAAGTAGTCCGCTAACAGGCCGCGGGCACCACCGGATAAGCGATGACTAACCCAAGTAAGATCCACCGGTGGCAGCGATAACTCGCTTAGTACGTCATTGACGGCATTACAAAAGCCGGCACTGCTGTCGATCAATGTGCCATCAAGGTCAAATAGAACGCCACGCATTAACCCGGTTTCCTTGCTGCCATCAGGTAGTTGACGTCAACATCGTGGTTCACTAGCTTGTACTGCTTGGTAATTGGGTTGTAGGTCATGCCGAGTGTTTCGCCAACCAGTAAATCTGCTTGTCGAACTGCTGCCGCCAGTTCCGCTGGTTTGATAAACTTCTGCCAGTCATGGGTGCCACGCGGTAATAACTTGAGCACGTATTCAGCGCCTAAAATGGCAAATGCATAACTTTTAGGGTTGCGATTAATGGTGGAGAAAAATAAATAGCCACCTGGTTTGCACAATTTGGCACAAGCGCTGATGACGGATGCTGGATCGGGCACATGCTCTAGCATTTCCATGCAGGTGACGACATCAAACGACTCCGGCTGTTCTTCTGCTAAGGTTTCCACCGGCTGCTGAATGTAATCAATCTCTAGTTGTGACTCCAAGGCATGTAAACGCGCCACGGCGAGTGGTTTCTCGCCCATATCTAAACCGGTTACCATGGCGCCACGCTGTGCCATCGCTTCCGAGAGAATGCCGCCGCCGCAGCCTACATCTAATAAGGTTTTTCCTGCTACTTGCGCGTGACTATCAATCCAGTTTGCGCGCAATGGATTGATGGCGTGCAAGGGCGCAAACTCACTGTCTGGATCCCACCAGCGCGCCGCAAGGTCTTCAAACTTTTTCACTTCAGCCTGATCAACGTTCATGTTTACTCCTTGATTTTGCTGCGCCAAGTACTGGCTTTGGCAATCATTTCTTGGCGATCAATGGTCAGTAGTTCGCGATGTTTAACGACTTGCTCACCACCAATCCAAACGTGTTCTACTTGCTGGCGACTGGTTGCGTAGACGATATGTGAAACTGGGTCGTAAATTGGCGCCGACTCGATATCAGACAGGTCAATGGCAGCAAAATCAGCGAGCTTGCCGGCTTCTAGTGACCCTAGTTCATGATGGCGGTTCATCGCTTTTGCGCCATTGATGGTGGCAACCGCCAAGGCTTCGTAAGCTGGCAGAGCTTCGGCATTCATTGCAACGGCTTTTGCTAGTTGGGCGGCAGTGCGCATTTCACCCAACATATCTAAATCGTTGTTCGAGGCAGCACCGTCGGTGCCTAGTGCCACATTGACGCCGGATTTTTGTAGGGCATCAACTGGACAAAAGCCTGATGCAAGCTTTAGGTTTGATTCGGGGTTGTGAATAATATGGGTACCTGTCTCGGCACACATACGAATATCATCGTCGTTCAGGGCTGTCATGTGTACCGCTTGAAAGTGTGGCCCAAGTAAGCCAAGTCTGTGCAAGCGTGCCACAGGTCGTTCACCATTAGCTTTGACAGCGTCGTCCACTTCGCCTTGGGTTTCGTGGACGTGCATCTGAATGCCAACACCATGTTCTTCTGCAAGCGCTTTAATTTTCAGCAGTGGCTCATCGCTCACTGTGTAAGGCGCGTGCGGGCCATAAATTACACGCACTTGATCATGTTCGCGGTAGCTTTTTACTAGCTCAGTCCCTTTTGCTAAGGCGTCATCTGGCCCACTTGCCCAGTTGTTGGGAAAGTCGAGCACAGCAAAGTTCAACTGTGCACGCATTTTGGTTGGCAAGATGGCGCGAATGGCGTCTTCAGGAAAGAAATAGTTATCACTGTAGGTCGTGGTACCGCTGCGCAACATTTCAGCAATGGCAATTTGAGTGCCATCATGAACAAATTCGCTGCTTACCCATTTGCCTTCGGCTGGCCAAATGTGATCGTTTAACCAAGTCATCAGCGGCAGGTCGTCGGCCATACCTCGAAACAAAGTCATGGCAGCATGGCCGTGAGTGTTGATGAGGCCCGGTATAAGCGCTCGCCCTGCCAGGTCTAGTTCCTCTTTGGCTTGATAGGCCAGATTCGCTTCTTTTGATGG
This sequence comes from Salinibius halmophilus, assembly GCF_003577475.1. Classification (GTDB taxonomy): domain Bacteria; phylum Pseudomonadota; class Gammaproteobacteria; order Pseudomonadales; family Natronospirillaceae; genus Salinibius; species Salinibius halmophilus. The sequence continues at coordinate 32,705 of NZ_QPEP01000004.1, read as the reverse complement.
CAGTGTGGCAACAACCTTGCCTTGATCCACCACGAGTGCGTGGTCTGCCAGAACATCTCGTGCTTGGTTAACCGGGATGATCCAGCTTGCATGAACAATGAGGTCTACAGTTTGCATAAAATTCCTTACGCCATGGACTAATCAAATTCGCGAATGTGTACGCGCTTGATCCATTAAGTGGCTAATTTGCTTCGCATATTCACTATTGGCCTTATAATAACGCGTTATCCATCAATTTGCCTGTTATCCTATGAATCAGTTATCTGCCATCCAGTATCACAATCAGCAACTCAGCCTACTTGACCAGCGCTTGCTACCCAAGCAAGAAAAATGGCTGCAAATTACTAACAGCCAAGCATGTGCGCAAGCGATTAAAGATATGGTTGTGCGAGGCGCGCCTGCCATCGCGATTGCAGCGGGGTTCGCTTTGGCAATGGATGCCAAGAATGGGGCAAGTCAAGCGGCGCTACTGTCGGCCTGTGATACATTGGCAGCTTCTAGGCCTACGGCGGTGAACTTGTTTTGGGCCCTGAAAATACTGCGTCCGTTAATTGAATCCTCAGCAAGTGCCACAGATATTGAACGCTGTGCTTGGCAAATTGCCAATGATGACGAAGCAGCTTGTGAAGCCATGGCGCAGTTTGGCGCTGGGTTAATTGCGCCTAACAGTGCCGTAATGACCCATTGCAATACGGGCTCATTGGCCACAGCTGGCTTGGGTACTGCTCTAGGGGTAATAAAACGTGCCCACGAAGATAATAAAATCAGCCGGGTGTTTGCCAATGAGACGCGCCCGTGGATGCAAGGTGCACGGCTAACAGCCTGGGAGCTAAATAAAGCAGGTGTGCCAGTGTCGCTCAATGCCGATAGTGCCGCGGCGCTATTGATAAAAAAGCATCACATTCAATGGTTTATTGTTGGCGCTGACCGCATTGCTGCCAACGGTGATGTTGCCAACAAAGTGGGTACATTCGCTGTTGCACTACAAGCTAAACAGCTAGGTTGCAAAGTGATGGTGGTTGCTCCGTCGACAACTTTTGATCTAACGCTTAAGTCGGGTGATGACATTGAGATCGAAAGTCGACCAGGCTCAGAGTTTGAGCAGTTTAGCGCTAGTAACACCATTGCACCCGGCGTGAGGATTGAAAACCCAGTGTTTGATGTCACCCCCGCAGAATTAATCGATGTCATCGTCTGCGAGCATGGTGTGATTAAATCGCCAAATGAAGTAGTGATAGCAAAGTGCTTGCTCAATCTTTGACGGGTTACATTTTGTAAAAAAGCTGGTTAAATAGCCTAAAAGGATCAGGTTTCTTTAGGTGGTTGTAGTGGAACGACGTCGCCAACAAACAATGCGCAATACCATAGAATGGTTAGTAGGCCCTGCCAACAAACCGCTGCAACAGCTGCAGCTATCACTAATGGTGATTGCTGCGATATACATGTGGGTGACCGCCTTTTTTAACCTGTATTTTGGTATCGGTTACATATTATTTTCATATGGCATGATGCTGCTGGCGATCGTTACTACGGGGTTCTGGTATTTGGGGCGATGGCGCAACATCTGCTATGTCGCTACGGTGTGTGTGCTTGCTTTGCTTATTGTTATGTTGCTGCCGGCCATTTATCTAGCAAATGGCGGTATTAACGGGCCAGCATTACTTTACGCGTTAGTGGTTATGACTTACTGCTATGGTGTGCTTAAACAAGGCAGCATTGAAAAGATAGTGTTAATGACACTGAGTATCACAATTCCCATTCCACTCATGGTGCTAGAGTATCAACAGCCTAGCGCGGTTTATCTCTACAGTAGTACAAGCGTTAAAATGCTCGACTTGTGGGTCAGTTTTTTTCTTTGTGCCTCGCTTCTTATCAGTATAGTGGCTGGTCATGTACGTCGCTTTAAACAGGAGCTCTATCGAGCCCGGCGATTAACGGTTGAACTTGAGCGCCGCGCCCGCTTAGATGGCCTGACTAATATTTATAATCACAAAGCCATCTTTGAATATGCTCGCGCTATGATGGCTAGGCACACGCCAATGTCGGTGATTATTTTCGATTTGGACTATTTCAAGCAGATTAACGACACCTATGGTCACCCGTTTGGTGATGATGTGTTGGTCGAGTTCAGCCGCGTGTTATCGGAGAGTGGCGCTGGTGAGGTGGGTAGAATTGGCGGCGAGGAGTTCATGCTCATTTGCGAGAATGACTCTTCGGTGGTGTTGGAGCGGGTCTTGTTTACGTTAAAAGCGACTTGGCAACGTGTGGATTTGGAACATCATCCAATTACCTTTAGTGCCGGCGTCGCGGTTCGCAAACCAGCTGACACGCTTGAAACGCTGTGGCAGCGAGCGGATGAGGCATTGTATCTAGCGAAACACAGTGGCCGCAACCAATGGCGGGTTGCGGCGTAAGCACTCACATCGCAAGGTGAGATTAGATCGAGAAAAACTCGTCACGCAAGTCAGTATCAAAGTCTGCGCGCTTATTGCTTTGTGGGAAAGGCTTGTCTGGTACAGGTACGCCTAGGAAGTCACATAGCGGTTGCCAGCCTTCCGATACTTGATAAACCAGTAGGCGGTTTGCCGGTACCTTGCTTTTCACTTCTTCTAGGTGCTTGTTAAATACATCAACAACAAACTGTTGATCTTCAACTCGGTTTTGGAATAAATCTTTAACAATCATCGAGCGGTTCTGTAGACCCATATGAAACACGTTTCGTGCTTTGCTCGAGAATAAATAGTTTTTTAGCATTTTTTTGATCTGATCATCGCGTGGGCGAATCGTCAGAATCGTATCGTATGCACTTTTGTACCAGCTCATTGGGTCTCGGTATGTGAGTACCACTTTAGCGTCTGGGTAGTGCTGTAATAGCTCTTCGTAATAGAGGCAGCCAGGAAAGTCTACGACAGATTGGTAGCCATTGAAGACAGTATCCCAGTCGACAGATTTACCTTTCGAAGCACGCTTCCAGTGTTTTACATGCTGATGATTCTTAAAGGCCTCTACCATGTGGTAGCACTTGTCAAAGCCCACTTCTTCAAGTGCGGTTTTGAGGGACAAGGTGCCGGTTCGGCCAAAACCTGCACCAATAACTTTTATCGACATAAAATCTTCCCTTGGTGATTGTTAGCATCGAGACAATTGAGTCAGCAACTAGCTTGCTATTTCCTTGGTTGCACACATAGGCAACGCTTGCGGTACTTTATCGCGTTTGCCGTGTTTGTGCATCTATGTAACTGAGTTAATTCTTATCACCAGGGAGTTTGAATGCGAAGGTTATGGCGTTGAGTGTAGAGTTTAAGACTTCTAGGGCGTTACTGGATGTTTTGGTTTGTTGTCCAAGGGTACGCAAGGCTTGTGCAGAGGATGTAAGTGTTTCGGTGTCGGCTTTGGCGCGCTCTATTTCGCTTTGCAAATCGTGTTGCACTGAAAGTGCTCGTTGATTTGCCAGCGATAGTTGCTCGGCATTGTTCTGTACCTGCTCAGTTTGGCTGGCAATGCTAGTGATTTGTGTGAGCGTCTCAACGATATTGTTTTGATTGGTCGTGCTTTGTTTTTGGTTGCCTTCAATGCCCGTGCTGATTGAGTGCATAGTGGTATGAATTTGCTCGCTGGCTTGCGCGGCTTTTTGCGCAAGGTCGCGTACTTCATCTGCCACCACTGCAAAGCCTCTACCAGACTCACCAGCTCGTGCCGCTTCAATTGCTGCATTGAGTGCAAGCAGGTTGGTTTGCTCGGCAATATTGCTAATGCTGGTGACCAGCTCGTCTATCTGCTGACTTTGTGCAACCAGTTCACTAGTCGTGCGACTCGATTCGTCTATACCTTCCTGTAATGCGTGTAACTGTTTGCTGGCCAGGTGCTGAGCTTTTTGCGCTTCAGCGATTTGCTCGATTACCTCGCAGAGGAATTGGTCGACGGTATCTGCCTCAGTGCGCAAGTTTGTGCACAGGCTAGTGAGCACCGTCATGCGCGCTTGCATGGTTTCGCTGATATCGGTTTGTTGACTTGTCGTGCTATTTAGCGTTTCAACTTGCTGATCCATTTCATTGCGGGTAGTGAGTAGACGGCTGAGCAGCTTGCGAAACTCTTTTATCATATGAATCAGAGTTGTTTGGCTGTCATGAACACTATTGATGATGTCGCCCACCACATCTTCACTTCGGCTGTCACATGATTGGCTTAAATCTTTTTGCACAATGGCTTTGCTGACTACGGCAATCTTGTCGAGCTCGCGAATGATAACGGCTTTCACTATCCAATAGTTGGCGATGCCAATAAAGGTACCGGCGAGCAAACAGCCACCAGCAAAGAAGCCAAACATGCCCGGTTTCCACTCTACAAAAAACTGAGCATAAACCGGGAACACGGCTCCCATGCCTAGGCCGAATGCTAGAAACGATAACAGGGTCTTTTTTAATATGCTGCGCATAGCAATTTCTCCTTGCTATGGCTAAGTGTAGACATAAAAAAACCGGCGCTTGGCGCCGGTTTTTTTCAACTGCTTGTTTATAGAACCAAGCGGCGAAGATCAGTCAGGGCGTTCTTAATAAACGTTGCAAAACGGGCGCCGTCGGCACCGTTAATCGCGCGGTGGTCGAACGATAGTGACATAGGTAGAACCGTGCGTGGTTCGAACTCTTTGCCATTCCACAATGGTTTGATCTGATTGTTCGATAGGCCAAGAATTGCCACTTCTGGTGCATTCACAATTGGCGTGAATGACGTTGAGCCCAAGCCGCCTAGGCTTGAGATCGTGAAGCAGCCACCTTGCATATCTGCTGCTTTCAGCTGACCTTTACGGCCGCGTGTTGCAACGTCAATGATCTCATCAGCAATCTGCCAAACAGACTTCTTATCCGCATCTTTAATCACAGGTACCACTAGGCCGTTAGGCGTGTCTACCGCGATACCGATGTTGATGTAGTGCTTCTGCACGAACTCAGTGCCGTTCGCTAGTAGCGATACGTTGAACTGAGGGAAGGCTTCAAGTGCTGATGCTGCCGCTTTCACAACAAATGCGAGTGAAGATAGCTTAGAGCCACGCTTCTCTGCTTCTGCTTTTAGTGACTTACGGAAAGCTTCTAGTTCAGTAATGTCAGCTTCTTCATTCAGCGTTACGTGCGGAATGTTCAACCAGTTACGAACCATGTTCTGTGCAGTCAGCTGTTGGATGCGAGACATCTTCTCAACAGACACTTCACCGAACTTGCTGAAGTCTTGATCTGGAATCTCAGGAAGACCAGCACCACCAGATACTTGCTTAGGCTCTTTGAGCTTCTGCTTAACCCAGTTCGCAACGTCTTCTTTCAAAATACGACCACGTGGACCTGTTGGCGTAACAAACGCAAGATCAACACCAAACTCACGCGCTAGCATACGTACTGCAGGGCCTGCATGAACGATCTTGCTTGGACGCGTTAGCTCTTCGTCGTCTGTTGCGTAAGTCGCTGCTTGTGGCTTTTCAACCGCTGCTGGTGCCGCTGGAGCAGGTGCTGCTGGTTTTTCAGCCGCCGGTGCTGCGACTTCAACCGTGCCACCGGCAACTTCAATGTCAGCAATCTTGTCGCCTTGAGAAACCTTATCGCCCTCTGCAACGTGCAGCTTCACGACTTTGCCACCCTTAGGCGCTGGAATCTCCATTGACGCTTTGTCAGATTCAAGCGTGATAAGCGTGTCTTCTTCAGCTACTTCGTCGCCGACCGCGATGGATACCTCGATGACTTCAACACCTTCGGCGCCGTCGATATCTGGTACTTCGATCGTTTCGACGCCACCGGCTGCAGGCGCTGCGGCCTTAGGTGCCTCTGCTGCCGCAGGGGCTGCGCCACCGGCAGTGCGAACTTCAATCAACAATGCACCCTCGTTAACCTTGTCGCCTTCTTTAACTTTTAAAGAGACCACTTCACCAGCTGCCGTCGATGGAATTTCCATCGATGCTTTGTCCGATTCAAGTGTGACGACAGTGTCGTCTTCTGCAATGGTATCGCCGACTGCAACATTGATCTCAATGATCTCAACGTCATCTTCGCTGTCGATGTTTGGTACTTTGACTTCTACCACTTCCGATGCACTAGCTGCTGGCTCTGCGGCTGCAGGTGCTTCGGCTGCTGGTGCTGCTTCTTCAGAGGCGGCACCTTCTACTTCGATGTAAGCGATCTCATCGCCTTCACCAATCTCATCGCCTTCCGCGACCTTGATTGAGGTGATCTTGCCAGCTTTAGGTGCTGGAATGTCCATCGAGGCTTTATCTGACTCAAGTACAATCAGTGTATCGTCTTCTGCTACCGTGTCGCCGGCACTCACCGATACTTCAATAATCGTGACTTTGTCACTTGTACCAATGTCTGGTACGCGAATAATTTCAGTTGCCATGTGTGACTCCTAAGCTGCCCGCCAACAGGCGGGCAGGGCATCAAACGGTTACAGGGTTCGGCTTGTTAATATCCAGGCCGTACTTGTTGATTGCTTCAGCGACGACTTTCGCTTCGATTACGCCGTCATCTGCCAATGACTTAAGGGCGGCAACCGTTACCCAGTAGCGGTTTACTTCGAAGAAGTGGCGCAACTGCTTGCGAGAGTCTGAGCGACCAAAGCCGTCAGTACCCAATACACGGTAGGTTGAAGGAACCCATGCGCGGATCTGGTTGGCATAGTTCTTCATGTAGTCACCAGACGAGATAACAGGGCCTGGACGGCCTTGTAGCTGCTCGGTTACATAAGCAACTTTTTGCTCGCCATCGGCATTTAGCATATTGTGGCGATCTACATCTAGGCCGTCACGCGTTAGCTCGTTGTAGCTGGTTACAGACCAAATGTCTGAATCAACATCCCAGTCCGCTTTCAACAATTCAGCGGCAGCCGTTACTTCATTAAAGATTGAACCTGAGCCCAATAGCTGCACTGCGCGCTTGCTGTCTTTACTGGTGTTGCTTTCGAACAAGTACATACCACGCTTAATGCCTTCCTCAGCGCCTTCCGGCATCGCTGGGTGCGCATAGTTTTCGTTCAGCGTCGTGATGTAGTAATAAACACTCTCGTTCTCTTCTACCATGCGGCGTAGACCGTCTTGTACGATCACAGCTACTTCGTAGCTAAAGGTTGCATCGTAAGTCACGCAGTTTGGAATGGTGCCAGCTTGGATATGGCTGTGACCATCTTGGTGCTGCAGGCCTTCACCGTTTAGAGTTGTACGACCTGATGTGCCACCAATCAAGAAACCACGAGCTTGCATGTCGCCAGCGGCCCATGCTAGGTCGCCAATGCGCTGGAAGCCAAACATTGAGTAGTAGAAGTAGAATGGAATCAACGTGTGGTTGTGGCTGCTGTAAGACGTTGCAGCGGCTAACCATGAGCTGAATGCACCTGCTTCGTTGATACCTTCTTGTAGAATCTGGCCAGATTGGTCTTCTTTGTACCACATCACAGAAGACTTATCTTGTGGGATATATTTCTGACCTTCAGCAGCGTAGATACCGATCTGGCGGAACATGCCTTCCATACCGAAGGTACGCGCTTCGTCTGGCACGATTGGCACGATACGGTCGCCAATTTTCTTATCTTTTGCCAGCGTTGAAATCATGCGCACCAAAGCCATAGTGGTAGAGATCTGGCGGTCACCTGTATCTTTTAGCTGCGCTTTGAAGGCATCTAATGATGGTACTTCTAGCTGTACATCTGCCTCAGTGCGACGTTGCGGCAGGTAGCCACCTAGTGCTAGGCGACGCTTCTTCATGTACTGAATGATGTCTGAGTTTTCGTCTGGGCGGTAGAACGGAATCTCGCCAGCTTCTAACTGTTCATCAGTAATTGGTACACCACAGCGATCACGGAAGGCTTTTAGTGAATCAACATCTAGTTTCTTCAACTGGTGTGTAGAGTTCTGTGCTTCACCAGCGGTGATGCCATAGCCTTTAACTGTGTGAGCAAGAATAACAGTCGGCTTGTCTTGGCTTTCGACAGCATTTTTGTACGCTGCATAAACCTTGTACGCATCGTGACCACCGCGAGCTAGGTGGTAGATCTCGTCGTCAGTCATGTCCTTAACAAGTTCGAGTAGCTCTGGGTACTTGCCAAAGAAGTGTTCACGCGTATAAGCGCCGCCGTGGGCCTTATAGGCTTGCATTTCACCGTCAACTACTTCGTCCATGCGCTTCTGTAGAAGGCCTGACTTATCACGAGCGAACAGCTTGTCCCAACCAGCACCCCAGATTACTTTAACCACGTTCCAACCGGCACCGCGGAATACGCCTTCAAGTTCTTGGATGATCTTGCCGTTACCACGTACCGGGCCGTCTAGACGCTGTAGGTTACAGTTGATCACGAAAGTCAGGTTGTTTAGCTTTTCGCGCGCCGCCAGTGAGATTGCACCCAGTGTTTCTGGCTCGTCACACTCACCATCACCAAGGAAGGCCCAGATACGACGATCACCCATATCAACACCACGGTTGTTTAGGTAGCGCATAACGTGCGCTTGGTAGATCGCTTGAATAGGACCTAGGCCCATAGAAACTGTTGGGAACTGCCAATAGTCAGGCATTAACCAAGGGTGTGGATAAGACGATAGGCCCTTGCCATCTACTTCACGTCGGAAGTTATCCATGTGGTCTTCAGTTAGGCGGCCTTCAACGAATGAACGCGCATAGATACCCGGCGCAATATGGCCTTGGTAATAAATTAGGTCGCCTTCTTTGCCATCATTTGGCGCACGCCAAAAGTGGTTGAAACCAATATCATATAACAGTGCCGATGACTGGAATGATGACATGTGACCACCAAGGTCATCACCACTCTTGTTTGCACGAACAACCATGGCAACCGCGTTCCAGTTGATCACCGCTTGGATGCGACGTTCAAGCTCCAAGTCACCAGGGTAGCGTGGTTGGTCATCCACTGAAATGGTGTTGCGGTATGGGGTGTTGATCGCAAATGGCACATCAGTATCTGATTGGCTAGATACTTCATTAGACAATTGCTTTAACAGGTATTGAGCTCGGTCCGAACCTTCGTGGCGTACCACAGATGCCAAAGCATCGAGCCATTCCTGCGTTTCGATAGGATCGATATCGTGTTCCATAGAGTTTCAACCTCTGACGCGGTTGCGATAAAAACGCGATTGTAAAATTAAAAGCACCAATCATCGATTGATGCTTTCACCAGTTTTAAAAAATGTTTAAAGAATGCTGCCCACACTCAATATTTGCATACCATTCGTGCCTCCATGTACGCCCATAAAATCGCCTTTCGACAAAATAACAAGATCACCGTCGCGAACCGTTCCGCGCTGGCGCAGTACATCTACCGCTAAGTGGTTCACTTGCTGGTTAGGGTGTTTGGTTACATCAAATGGTATGGCTTCTACCCCACGGTAAAGCGAAACACGGCGTGCCGCTTTGGCGTGACGGGTGTATGCAAAAATCGGTAAGCCAGAGCGAATGCGCGACATCCATAACGGCGTCGAGCCGGACTCAGTCAAACAGATAATGGCTTTAACGCCTTTTAAATGGTTGGCAGCATACATAACCGACATGGCAATGGCCTCATCAGTTCGAGTAAATGCTTCATCCATTCTATGCGTTGATGTTTTGGCTGCAGGTTGCTTCTCTGCGCCAATACAAGCGTTATGCATTGCTTGCAGGGTTTCCAATGGAAACTCACCTGTTGCGGTTTCTGCTGAACACATAACGGCGTCGGTGCCATCCAATACAGCATTAGCACAATCAAACACCTCTGCCCTGGTTGGGTAAGGGTTGTGCTGCATGGATGCCATCATTTCAGTTGCGGTCACAACACACTTATTGAGTAAGCGGGCCCGCTGGATAATCAGTTTCTGGTGACCAATCAGTTCGGCATCGCCAACTTCTGTGCTTAAGTCGCGGCGAGACACGATAACGCCATCGGACGCTGCAATGATAGCTTGCAGGGTATCTTCGTTGGCGACCGCCTCGGCTCGTTCGATCTTAGCAAGTACTTGAATATCTGCCGATTGCACAAGTTTTTTTGCCTGTAACACTTCATCTGCATTGGTCACATTGGGTAGTGCGATAAAATCTGCATTCACCGCCACACAGGCTGCAAGTTCCTGCTCTAACTGAGCGGATGGCTTTGAGTAATTTAGGCCACCCCCCATTCGATGCAGGCTTTCGTTACCGTGAATGTATCCTTTCGATGTGACGGTGCAAGCAATCAGGGTTTTGTCGACACGGATAACCGTTAGCCGTATTCGGCCGCGATCTAAAAATAGGGTGTCGTCGATACGAATGTGAGGCAGAATGACATCCAGGTCGCAAGCAAAATGATATGCAGAAGCGCTGTCGTCATCAGTAAGATAAATCGTATCGCCTGCGATCACATCTAGGGTGGGGCGGTTAGGGCTAGCAAGCTGTAAGTGTGCACTGGTGAGTTCAACCCATATGCCAATTGACTTGTGCAGCGACGACGAGATGGCGCGTACTCTCTCGATGTGCGCGGCTAGGCGTTCAGGCGTATTATGTGCAAGATTGAACCGCACAACATTCGTGCCATGCTCAATAAGCTGAGCAAGCATCGACTCATCGCTGGATGCTGGTCCAATCGTTGTAACAATTTTTGTTCTGCGGTGCATTAAATACTCTGATTACCAAAACACCAACCAACGGATGTGGTTGCCTCAATAGTGCTGCCCTAGTCACTACTGAAAAACGCTTACGTTTCATTCTTAGGTTTGGGATGACTTCCGCTGCAAGAATGACTAATTTCGGCCTATAGGTATGCCCTATAAAATACCGACTAGTGGCCAAATCGATTCAAAGCGCATTTCTGTAACTTTCTTACAGGATGATATCATAAATTTGAACGACGAAGCCACTATAGACAAAAATTAATGAGCTGTTGAGTTAGTTATCAGCTTTCAGTCGTTGCTCCGCGTAACGTGTGGCAGACAGGGATTCTTTAACGCGGCGTAAATGGCCATGGAAGTCTTCGCCGCGGCGCAGTAAAACGCCAGTCGCCAGAACATCTAGTAAGGTTAGGTGTACAATTCGAGATGTCATTGGCGTGTAAATCTCAGTGTCCTCAGAGCAGTCAACATCTAAAATGATATGGGCTTTGTCGGCTAAAGGCGTGTTAGCATGGGTGATAGCGATAACTGTTGCACCAGCGTTGCGTGCTAGCTCCGCCGCTTCAACTAAAGCTATGGTTCTCCCGGTATTAGAAATAAAAACAAGCACATCGCCGCGATGAGCAGCTGCGGCGGCCATGCGCTGACTCATTATATCTACCCAATAGTTGACTGGTGTATTGAGGCGGAAAAACTTGTGTTGCGCGTCTTGTGCTACAGGGCCGGATGCGCCTAACCCTATAAACGTGATCGTCCGTGCTTGCGCTAATGCATCGGTAGCACGCTCCACTTCATGTGCATCTAAATTCCGCTTAGTGTCGTTCAGCGCATTGATCGTTGCTTGGAATATTTTGCTACTAAACTCGCGAACCCCGTCATTGGCTTCTACATTTTTACTAACGTATGGCGTTCCTGTTGCAAGGCATTGAGCTAAGCGAAGTTTAAAGTCTGGAAAACCACTGCAGTCGAGGCTGCGGCAAAAGCGGTTGACAGTCGGCTCGCTGACATCGGCAGACTTCGCTAGTGCGGCAATGCTTGAACGGATGGCTGATTGAGGATCGGCACGGATGACTTCTGCTACTTTCCTCTCAGATCGACTGAGTGAATCCAACCTGGATTTTAATACTTCTAGGATGTTGCTGCTCATCGGAACTTCTCCAGCCATGCAGGGTTTGTAATTTTATTACAAGAAGTAATACGGTTTTTTTGTTGCTGGTCAAGTCAACTTAGTAATTTAACTACAGTTTAGTCTGTAAGATTTGGAAAAACCTTGCACTATGTCAGGAGGTAATATGAAACAGGTGGTCGTTGGCGATATAGGTGGTACCAACGTGAGATTGTTCGCGCTGGATACTAGTTTGCCCATCATACCTGAGGTTCTATCGGAAGTGATTGCTCACCAGCATCCAACAGATGTTGTGGTTGGTGATGACTATATGGCTGCGTGCGTTCAACAACTAGCCGGGCAACCAGAATTTGTTGTGCTTGCCATTGCTGGCGCAGTCAATCATGGACAGGTGCAGATGACGAACTGTTCGTGGTCGCTCTCAGAGCAGGGGCTGAGTGAGCGTTTGGGTTGTGATGTTCGCTTTGTTAATGATTTTGCCGCACAGGGGTCCTCACTAGAACTGTTGGGAGATAAGGAACTCGTTACACTACAAGCTAATCCACAGGCCGCTGGCAATCGAATAGTGACAGGCCCGGGTACAGGTTTGGGCCTTTGCGCACGACCACACAATCAGTTGGTTACGCTTGAAACTGAGGCTGGCCACGCTCAATTTGCCCCAGTTACTGAAGAAGAATGGCAGATTGGTAATATCTTGTCTGCTCGTTTTGGTCGGGTGTCATGGGAGCGTATTTTATCTGGCCCTGGATTACTGAACCTATACCAGGCATTGGCGCGCTTGCACGCCCAGCCAGGCCATTGTGAATCGCCCGCACAGATTACTGCGTCAGCGCTAGATGGCGATAGTTTAGCCTTGCGCACCATGGTGCTATTTAGTGAGCTATTGGGCAGCTACGCCGGTGATATGGCCCTTGTGCATGGTGCGACCGGCGGCGTGTATCTATCTGGTGGTTTGGTGTCTCACTTGCGCCCTTGGTTAGAGCATGACCGATTGCTACAACGGTTTGTTAATAAAGGCCGATTTACATCCTATCTTCAACAAGTGCCACTACACTTAGTCATAGCGGAACAACCTGGGCTACTAGGTGTTGCACAAATTGCTAAAACATGGAGCTGATTGCCTAAATGAGTAAGCGCACATACTACGGTCATGAGTTGTTACATGGATTTGTAAACGCGGCAGGCCAGTGGCAAGAAATCGACGAGAAGTCTCGCAATATCGTTGCATCGGCTTTGAGCAAAACAGCAAACAACCTAAAACATCAGTTTCACGTGATCACGCAAGACGGCTGCGTTCAAGTGCCCTTCGACCAGCAAGCAATAGGGCAAGTGATAGAAGTAAACTGGGCAGGCGAACAATACCGCTATTTAAGTCATGATTTACCTTTTGATAATGGGCTGCTGAGTGTTTGTTTACCCTGGCGAGAGGGTCAGCATGGTGAGTTAACGATTAATGTGGCAGGCGTATCTGTTTACCATTCGATCATTGCCATTGCGCCAAGTTGTGCCGTTGCGCCGCCGACGAACAGATTGTGGGGGCCTGCGGTGCAGCTTTATTCGCTTCGCCGCCATGATGATTGGGGGATCGGCGATTTTAGCTCATTGGTGGCATTAATCGAGCAGCTGGCACCGTATCAGCCAGGGTTTATCGGCTTAAATCCGCTTCATGCCCTGTCTTTGGCAACGCCTGAGATGGCAAGTCCTTATAGCCCTGGCGACCGAGCATGGTTAAATATTTGGTACTTGGATCCAGATGCTACGCCGTTTGCTGACGCAATTAGTGGATGGCGAGCGCGCAAAGATGTTACTGAATGGCGTGAGCGAGTTCGTCAGCAGGAGTTCATCGATTACCCCGCTGTGGTAAAAATTAAATGGCAGGCACTTGCGAGGCAGTTCGCTGTTGCGTCGAAATCATCACACTGGCAAGCGTTTTGTAATTGGCGAGCGGAGCAGGGTGATACGCTCGAGTATTATGCACAGCACGAAGCCAAATCGATCTGTAAACGTGGTAAAAACGTCAAATCACGCTTGGTGACCTTTATCGCTTTCTGCCAATGGTTAGCGGTCATGCAGTTACAGCAAGCACAGGCTGCTTGCGAAAAGTTGCATATGCCGGTTGGGTTGTACATCGACTTGGCCGTTGGCTGTGTAGGGTCTGGTTCAGAAGGCAAACGCCGTGCTAAACAGCTGGTTTCTGGCCTTGATATGGGCGCACCTCCGGATCCATTTGGTCCAACCGGACAAATATGGGGCATGCCAATCACTCACCCCGAAGCATTAGCAGCTACGAGTGGTAAAGATTTTGTTGAACTAATGGATGCTAATATGGCCCTTGGTGGCGCTTTACGCATTGATCATGCTATGGGTTTGATGCGGATATGGGCGGTACCGTCGCATGCACCCGCAACCGAGGGTGCGTATGTGAACTATGATTTTCAATCGCACGTGGCATTGCTTAACTTAGTCTCACAAAAGCGCGACTGTGTTGTGGTCGCCGAGGACTTAGGAACTGTCCCCGACGAAGTGCGCGAGACCTTCCCGGCGCAGAACTACTTGTCGATGCAGGTATTGTTGTACGAGCGTGAAGGGGATCGTTTACCCACTTACCGGACAGTAAAGCGCCAAGCATTGGCATTATTGAGTAGCCACGACATGCCGCCATTAGCTTGTTATTGGCAGGGGGAGGATATCGATCTTCGCCGCCAGCTCGGGCTACTGGATGAGCAGCAGGCCAATGAGCAATACCAAGAACGGGAGCATGCACGGTGGGCTATCGCTAACACCATCGGCTATCGTAGCGATCATTGGGATGAAGAAATGCTTGTGCGCTTACACGAGTACTTGGCAGCTAGCCCAGCTCAATGGGTAAGTATTCAATTAGAAGATTTGCTGTTTGAGAGCCGGCCCGTCAATATTCCTGGCACCGAGGAGTCACAGTATCCAAATTGGCGACGCCGCCTAACCCAGTCTGTTATAGCGCTAGATGAGAGCAAAGCGGCGCAACGTGTATTACAGGTAATGGCAAGCGAGCGCGGCTTCGCCTGATAACTTAATTTGACAGTGTTTTAGCAACGGCTTCTTGCCAGCTAAGCTGAGTGGTTTGCCAGACTTCATCAATGCTGGCATACCGTTCAATCTCGGCATCATCTAAAAAGTGCAAACACTCGCTGCCAGCAAACCAGAGCAGGTCGCGAGGGACTTTGTGGCCAATGTGTGGCAGGTTACGAAAGACTTGCTGCAGTGTATCGGCAAGGTCGTTTCGCCATTCTTTACCATCATTAAGTGCCTGCTTGACTGAGCTCAGCGAGCCACGGCTGCCTTCATCATCGCTTAGGCCTTCATCTGCTAGCACTTTATCTAGCGAGTTGATCAACGGATTGATTTCGGCAGCTAATGTATATTTCATTTTGCGTAGGCTTCTAACATGGAGTTGGCATTGGTATACACAAATTCAAAGCCAGCGTCTAGTAAGCGTGAGGGGCTTACGCGCTGACTTGCCATTAAAAGCTCAGCTCTGTCTGAGCCTAACAATATGTTTACTGCGGGGCTTGGGATAGCAAAAAAGCTAGGGCGAGACAACGACTTGCTAAGCTGTTTTAGGAAGTCTTTTTGTGTTTCCGGCATCGGGGCCGTAAGGTTGAATGCGCCTTGGCAAGTTGGTTGGTTAATTAAAAAAGTGACCGCATTCAGCCAGTCTTTGAGGGCAATCCAAGGCCAGTAGTTATCGCCTTTGCCGAATGGGCCTAAAAGGCCAAGTTTCGCTGGTGTCATTAAAGGCGCCATTGCACCGCCTGATGGGTGCATCACTAGCCCGGTGCGAACAACACAAACACGTACTCTGTTACTGTAAGCGAGCGCTTGCGACTCCCAATTGGCGCAGAGTTTGGCACTCCAATCATTGCCGCTAGCGTTAGCTTCGGTAATCGTCTGATTGCCTTGATCACCATAAAAACCCACAGCTGAGCCTGAAATCAGGGTGCTTGGAAGGGCACCTCGGCTTGCAAGGGTTGCAAGTAGTTTTTGAGTATAGTCAACGCGACTTTGATACATTTCCAAACGACGTTTGTCCGACCAGCGTTGGTCGAACAGTGAAGCGCCTGCTAAGTTGATGACAACCTCTGGTTTGAACGATGCCGCCTGCTCAAAATTGGTAAATACTTGTTGGCAATGCTTTAGTGATTTGCCAGATCGGCTAATCACGGCGAGGTCATGTTCGCCTAAGTGTTTTAATAAATGGCTAGCTAGAAAACCACGCCCGCCGGTGATCAATACTTTCATAATACCTTCCCTATTGCATTCATCGCTTTTGCCCCCATGTTGTTACGCTATTATGGGTTAGCATAGATGCCTTATGCTAAAAGATAGTTGGAGTATAGATGCAAGCACTAACAGTAGAGGGGCTTGAGAAAACCTACGACAACGGTTTTCAAGCACTAAAAGGGGTGTCATTCTCGGTGGAGTCTGGCGAGTTTTTCGCGCTGTTAGGGCCCAACGGTGCTGGCAAGTCGACAACCCTTGGCATTGTTTGTGGACTGGTTCGAAAGAGTAGTGGTCGTGTAAGTGTTTGTGGTGATGATCTTGACCAAAGCCCACAAGCCGTTCGCCGCCATTTAGGTGTAGTGCCACAAGAATTTAATTTTAACTCGTTCGAGAAAGTAGAGCAGATCGTACTTAATCAAGCTGGTTATTATGGTATCTCCCGCAAAGAAGCTTTGCCTTATTGTGAAACCTTGCTTAAGCAACTAGACCTTTGGGAAAAACGTCATACGCCGGCGCGCATGCTCTCGGGTGGCATGAAGCGGCGACTAATGATCGCCCGGGCCCTGATTCACAAACCTCGGGTACTGATTCTAGACGAGCCAACTGCAGGGGTAGACATAGAGATTCGTCGTTCAATGTGGGAGTTTTTGCAAAAGCTCAATCAGCAAGGGCTTACGATTATTTTGACCACGCACTACTTAGAAGAAGCCGAGGCCATGTGTAAGCGAGTGGCAATCATTTCTGAGGGCAAAATAATCACCAACACGTCGACGAAAGCCTTGTTAAAACAAGCGGATAAGGCCTACTTTGTAGTCGATGTGACCGGCACGACTGAGAGCCTGCCAGCACTATCGCCGTTTAGCATTGAAGTTCTTGATGAGCACAGCTTTTTAGTTGAGGTGAATAAGTCGATTAGTTTGAACGAATTATTTGCGGTGTTAAACGAGAAGGGGATAAACGTGGCAAGTATTCGCCCAGAAGCGAACCGACTTGAGTCTATGTTTATCGATTTAGTGGCGGAGTCAAAACAATGAAGCATACAAGTGTTGCCTTGTTAACTGTAGTGCGCAAGGAAGTCACCCGATTCCTTAGAATTTGGCCGCAAACATTGGTTCCACCGGCCATTACCATGGTGCTGTACTTTATTATTTTTGGTAACTTGATTGGTAGCCGGATCGGCGAGATGGGTGGCTTTGATTACATGCAGTTTATTGTGCCTGGCTTAATTATGATGTCGGTGATCACTAATAGTTATGGCAATGTCGCTTCAAGTTTCTTCTCCAATAAGTTTCAACGTTCGGTTGAGGAAATGTTGGTGTCGCCAATGCCCGACTGGGTGTTGTTGGCAGGGTTTGTGGCAGGTGGTGTGGCCCGTGGGTTAGCGGTTGGTTTTATCGTTACTCTATTGTCACTGTTCTTTACTGACCTAGCAGTGCATCACTTGTTTGTTGTCATCAGTGTCATTCTACTGACAGCGATTGTGTTTTCACTTGGTGGTTTTATTAATGCAATCTTTGCCAACAAGTTTGACGATGTTGCCATTGTGCCCACCTTTATTCTAACGCCACTAACTTATTTAGGCGGTGTTTTCTATTCGATTTCATTATTGCCAGAGTTTTGGCAAGGCTTGTCTTTGTTTAATCCTATTCTTTACATGGTGAATGCATTTCGCTACGGAATTTTGGGTTATTCGGACATTAATATTTACATCGCTTTTGCCATGCTAGCAGCGTTCACCTTGGTGTTCTGGTCGTTAGCACTATGGCTGCTAAAGCGCGGAAAGGGGCTTCGACACTAATGTCTACCAAGCAAATGCCACTGGGGCAGGTTTCACAATATCCAGAGCAGTATGATCCATCATTGCTCTTCCCCGTGCCACGAGCGCCAAAGCGTGAGGAAATTGGCTTGTCACCTGAGCAACCGGGTTTTGTCGGTCAAGATGTTTGGAATGCTTGGGAGGTAAGCTGGTTGCTGCCATCGGGCAAGCCTGTCGTGGTGATCGCTGAGATTCGAGTACCTGCTTTGAGCCCGTTTTTGATCGAATCAAAAAGCTTAAAACTCTACCTAAACTCTTGGAATCAACATGTATCGCCTGATGCCGAAGTGGTGGGTAAAACAATTGCCACAGACCTCTCGAATGCAGCAGGCGCAGAAGTAGAGGTTCGCCTAGTTGGCTTGAATGAGGCGCAAGCGGCCTTTGCTGTGCAGCACGACGATGCGATATGTATTGACGACTTACCGGTTGAGATCGATCAGTATCAGCCGCAGGGTAACCTTTTGGCGGTCAATAACGATCAGGCAAATGAAACGCTAGTAAGTCATTTGTTGAAATCTAACTGCCCAGTTACCGGACAGCCCGATTGGGGCTCGCTCTATGTTCGCTATCGCGGCAGTAAAATTGACCGTGAGGCGCTGCTGCGTTATGTCATCTCGTTTCGCCAACACACTGATTTTCATGAACAATGCGTAGAACGGGCTTTCGCTGACTTAGCTGCTATTGGTCAATTCGATTCACTTACGGTGTGGGCGCGTTATGTGCGCCGAGGTGGGCTAGACATTAATCCTTGGCGCTCAACTGATAAGGCAGAAGCAGAAAACGGACGCCATGTAAGGCAGTAAGTTAATCTGGGAGCAGTGGCTCCCAGATTAAATAAGGCTTTTCTGGATCGCCTCACGCGCCTTTTCTAGCGCTGTGTTAATGCGGTCAATGTCATAGTTTTTCACGTGCTGAAGATCAAGCTGCATGAAGAACCCGTCCATATCTACATTGGTGAAACTTGGCCTAGAGCCTAGCTCTCGTCTGTGATCTACCACGCTAAACACAGGGACTGGTCTAGTGAAGCCTTTAACTGATATTGGGTCTTTTTCGCGGCAGGAAATCGTGTCTTTTACTAGCTCGTAAACCGCAGAGGAAATGAGGATTTCGCCTGACGACGCGGCCGTTTCTAGGCGGCTAGCAAGGTTTACTTCTTTGCCAATAATGGTGTAATCCAAGCGTGTTTCGGCACCAAAGTTTCCTACCGTACAGTAGCCCGCGTTGATACCCATGCGGATTTCAAGACCCTGTGTGATACCTTGTTTGCGCCATTTTGCATAAAGGTGGTGCATGGTGCGGCGCATTTCTAAAGCCATGGCGACACAAGATTCGGCGTCTTGTTTAACGCCCTTAGTTTCTGGGTCACCAAAAAACACCATTACAGCATCGCCCATGAACTTGTCTATCGTGCCGCCGTATCTAAGCGCAATTTTAGACATCTCATTGAGGTACTCATTCAAGATGGACGTTAAGGCTTCCGGCTCTAGCATTTCCGACATCTCGGTGAACCCTTTGATGTCTGAGAAGAACACAACTAGACGCTTGCGTTGGTTCTCTAATTTGACATCGCGTTTACCAGAAAAAATGGTTTGCCAGACTTGCGGTGAAATGTACTTGGCAATTTGTCTTGATAGGTTTCGATACTCGCGCGACTGCTGCTCCAGCTGCTGGCGCGTTTGGATCAATGTTTGCGCGTGACGCGTAGAGAAATAGGATGTAACAGCAATGTAGATACCTGCACCGATGCCACAAACATAAGGGGTTACATTGCTAATTTGTTCAATGTTCCCAACTTGCAGTATGTTTTTCCCCTGAAAAACTAGGATTGCTGCGGCGACGGTTGTGATCAAACTAATAAAATAGATTAAAATACTGCCCAATGCGATGTATGACGCATTCGCCATGATTATGATCAGCAAGCCAGTGATTGGATAGTTGCTTAATAGGCCGACCATAGCACCAAAGAAAACTGAGTCGATGATGGTTAACACTTGACTAGTGCGCTCTGGGTTTTCACTGCGTTGACGCAATATTACAGAGCTTGCGTAAGGATAAATCACTTGCCAGGCAAGAATTGGCACTACCCATAATGGCACGCCGCTGCGCCACGTTGCAGTCATGGTTACGAAAGCAAGTGTCAGGTAGGCAATGTAGCGAGCGTAGATTTTTGGACGCAAGTTAAAATCGTGTTGCCGAGCGTCTGCAAAGCTAGGTTGCTTTGCTTTAACTGCTTTCGGCTGCTGGTTTCTCGACATAAGGCTTCAAAGCGTTTTAATAATTATTAGTAGGTAGTTATACCACACTTTTTGTAGGTTACTTCAATACTTACCCCAGGATATTTTTATGATAGACCTAATTAACCAACGTAGCTCGCATGGGAAGCTCGTAGCGCCAGGGCCAAGTGCTGAGCAAGTTAAAATAATCACCCAGGCTGCTGTTCGAGCACCCGATCACGCTTGGTTGAGGCCAACTTACTTTATAACTGTTGCCGATGAAGAGCGAGAGGCCCTAAATCAAGCCTTTTATCGCCATACTTTGGCAACTGGTGGTACGCCGGCACAGTTAGAAAAAGCAGCGAGTATGGCTAATAGAGCGCCTATGTTGCTTATTGCTGTTTGTCGACAGCAGATGCATGCAAAGGTCCCGCAATGGGAGCAGGTTGCCACCACCTGTGTTGCTTTGGCGTATAGCCAGTTAACAGCTGAGTCATTAGGGTTTGGTACTATCTGGCGCACGGGTGCGATGGCTGATAGCGATGCTGTGCGGGAGCTGCTAAAGCTGAAAGCAAATGAAAAAATAGTGGGTTTTTTATACATTGGTAGCAAAAGTGGGGCAGAGAAAACGCGTCCAGAATCCGCCAATGAGTTGCCTGTTGTTAGCTTGTCTAATTTGCTAAACGATTGATTTGCCAAGGCTTTTTGATGTAGGTATAGTAGCCGCAGTGGAGAGGTGTCCGAGTGGTTGAAGGAGCACGCCTGGAAAGCGTGTATACGGGAAACCGTATCGAGGGTTCGAATCCCTTCCTCTCCGCCATGCCATGCCCCATATCCTACCTTTGAAACCGTTTGCACCAATAATATGCCGTCTGTCTCGTTTTTCACTTAATTTATGCTAGCCATATTGTCAGTTTTTGTTAAATGTTACATAGTGTAAATATCTGTAACAATTTACATAACTCAGGCTAATTCATGTCAGATAGTTCATCACCGATAGACGATCTTTGCTGTTTTCCTATCGCAGCCCTCGCAAGAGTGTTGATTCGTCGCCAGCAGCCATTCTTAGATGCCTTGTCAATCACCTACCCACAATACTTAGTGCTGTTAGTACTTTTACCCGAAGACAAGCTTCCAGTACGAGAGATTGGCCGTCGATTGGTGTTAAATACCAATACGCTTACGCCACTACTAAAACGAATGGAAGTAAATGGTCTTGTAAATCGCCAGCGAAGCCAGCAGGATGAGCGAGTAATATATGTCTCATTAACGGATCGAGGAGAGAGCCTTGCTCGGCAATGCAAGGCGATGCAGCAATCATTCCAGGAGTCTGAACCTGAGCTCTTCAAGGCTTTGCAGGCTATTCGGCCAAATGTTGACAAAGCACTTGAAGAAGCCAGTCGCCATCTACTTTAAACGAGCTTAAAGGTGAGCGCTCGACGCTCAACGTCGACACCTGCTAGCAGGACATCCACCTCAATTCCTAGTGTTAAGGTTTTATCAGCCAGCTTGGCCAGCTGGCTGTCGCCTAGAAATTCGAACGATTCATCCCGTTTCATTGGTGCAAAGCCCATGGCACCGACGTCAGTTAATACAACGTTGACGCCGCCCTTGCTGATACCAACTACTTGGCCTCGGAAAGTTTTGTCGATATCGCGCTGCAAATACTCACACATCATCCAGCTTTCCGCTTCATTTGCCGGACGGCGAGACGCGCCTTGGCGATCACTAATGATTGCAAGGTCTTCTGGCGTAAGGTTTGGTACCGGCTGCTGTTCGAGCAGAGCAACGATGATACGGTGCAGCATCAGATCGGTATATTTGCGAATAGGTGAGGTGACGGTGGTGTAGTGAGACATGCCCAGTGGCATATGCGGCGATAGCTCGTGTTTGATTTCAGTTCGGCTAAAATTTCTCGCTAGCAGGCGGCGAATGTGCTCACCCTGTTCGTGATCATTCAGCTGGCGAACAAGCGTTAGGTAGCCTGCAAGTGATTCTATGTTACTAGCATCTAATTGCCAGGTTTCTGCTAGAGCGGACTTGACCACGTCTTTTCGCTCATCACGCACGCCAGCGTTAGTGACGAAGAACCCTTGTTGTTGTGCGGCTAGCCATCGGGCAACACTTTGGTTTGTGGCAAGCATAAACTCTTCAATGATCTTGTGCGCTAGCGTCCGTGGCTTTACCAAGACATTGTTTAGCGCACCTAGTTCATCAACGTTAAACTCATAATCCGGACGGTCGGTCATCACAATGTTATTGGCATGGCGTTGTGCTAGAAGTTGCTCGGCCAGCGCTTTGGCAGCGGTTAAGCTTTCGGTGATCGCCGGCGACTCAATTGTTTCGCCTGATTCAAGCGACTGGCTGACCGCCTCGTAGCTAAGCTTTGCTTTTGATTCCACCACTGCACGTTGTAATACTGGCTCTCCGCTAGGCTCGCCACTGGCTGAGAAGTTCTGAGTGATGACCAGCGCAAGGCGTTTTTTGTTTGGCACCAATGAGCATGCCACTTCAGTTAATGGCCTTGGTAGCATGGTGAAAGTTTTGCCGGGCATATAAACCGTAGCGGCGCGAGCCTTGGCAAACGCATCCATGGCGGTGCCTGGGGTAACAAAGGCTGCCGGGTCGGCAATGGCCACCGTTAACTTCCAGCCTGAGTTAGTGGTTTCAACAAACACCGCATCATCCATATCTTTTGTTGATGCTGAGTCAATGGTCACCAGCGGTAAGTCGGTCAGATCATCGCGACCAGCGGCGAGTGATTCAATATCTGCTTCGCTGATTGCACTGGCTTCAGCTTCTGCTGCTTCAGGCAGTTGCCAATCTAGGCCGTACTTAGCAGCGGTTACCTTTTGCACTAGGTGAGGGGTGCTGGCGTCACCAATGATGTCGACAACCTTTGCTTGCGCTTTGCCTTGCTCAAACGGGTGTTGATGTACCTGAGCAACCAGCCAGTCGCCTTCTTTAGCGCCATTGCGCAACGGCGGGGGAATGAATAACCAGCGCGATAATCCTGGTAAGCTTGGCTCCACACAGTGCGCTTTTCCGCGCACCACATAACGACCAACAAAGGTGCTCAGATTTGTTTCAAGCAGCGTCTCAACCTCGGCTTGTTCTTTATCGTCGCGACCGGTAGTAAGGGAAAACTCAATGCGATCATCCGGAAAGACTTTTTCCATTTCTTCCGGCGGTAAAAAATGACTGGCTCCGGTATCGTCAATTACAAAGCCAAAACGGCCGTTTGAGCCCCGCACAGTGCCCGTGTGCATTTCTTTCGCTTCATGAAGCTGGTTTTTCAGTGCGCCAAGTTGCGCCAAGGTTTTTGCGTCGAACATCGGGGACTTCTACTTTCCATAATTGACATGACAAAAAAAAGGGTAGTGATGACTACCCTTATTTAACTGCCTGCATACTATATCAGGGTTTTTGCTCAACTGTTATTGTGCATCCGCTTGAATTGCCGTCAATGCAATGGTGTAGACGATGTCTTCAACGAGTGCACCGCGCGACAAATCGTTTACTGGCTTGCGCAAACCTTGCAACATTGGGCCGATCGACACCACGTGCGCTGAACGTTGTACCGCTTTGTAGGTGGTGTTGCCGGTGTTGAGATCTGGGAAGATAAACACGGTTGCACGACCGGCGACTGGCGAGTCTGGTGCTTTTGATTTTGCTACTGACTCAACAGATGCCGCATCGTATTGCAGTGGGCCATCGACCAATAGGTCTGGGCGCTTCTGCTTCACCAGTGCCGTGGCTTCACGCACTTTTTCCACGTCGCTACCGCTGCCAGATTGACCAGTTGAGTAGGAAATCATGGCAATTCTTGGCTCAATGCCAAATGCTAGTGCCGAATCGCCGGATTGGATTGCAATCTCGGCAAGCTGTTCTGCACTTGGGTCTGGGTTAACAGCACAATCACCGTAAACAAGTACTTGATCGGGCAAGAGCATAAAGAAAATCGAAGATACGATGGACGCATCTGGCTTAGTTTTGACTAATTGCAGAGCAGGGCGGATGGTATTGGCAGTGGTGTTGATGGCCCCCGATACCAAGCCGTCTACATCGTCCTGAGCCAGCATCATGGTGCCCAACACGTTGCAATCTTCTAGGTAGCTTTCCGCCATCTGATGGGTAACGCCCTTGTGTTGGCGAAGTTTAACCAATGGCTCAACATAAGTGGGTGCAACACTATCAGGTGCAAGGATTTCAATGCCTTCTGGTAATACCAATCCAGCAGTAGCGGCTTGTTGGCGAATGACATCTTCGCGACCCAACAAGACACAACGGGCAATGCCTTGCTCTTGGCATTGAATGGCTGCTTGAATGGTGCGCGGCTCTTCGCCTTCTGGTAGTACGATTCGTTTGTTGGCACGACGCGCTTTTTCAACCAGCATATGGCGGAAGGCTGGCGGTGACATGCGACGCTCTCGCGGAATACGAGCACGTGCGGCCATCCAGTAGCCGTCAACATCGGCCGCTACGGCATCCATTACCATTTCCATGCGTGATAGGTCATCTGCCGGCACTTCGGTATTCATCTCGGTTAAGCGTTTGGCGGTGTTCCAAGTATTGGTTTGAGTTTGTAATACAGGTAGGCCTGACTTCAGCGCAGCTTGACAGAGTTCAAACACGCGCGCGTCCATTTCCATCTCACCGGTGAGAAGAATGCCGGCCAATGGTGTGCTATTTAGCGTGGCCATGCAGGACGCTAGAAAAATATCATCGCGATCAGCGGGTGTTACCACGAGTGCGCCAGGCTTTAGCGTATGCAGCATGTTCGGTACAGTGCGGGCAGACAGGGTAACGGTCTGTACCCGACGCTCCTTGGCGGCACCTGGGTTAATAATGTCCGCTTTGAGATAGTTCGCTACATCTATGGTGCGCGGTGCAACCAAGGTTGGATTCCAGCGAATGGCACCTAGGCAGCGAAAGCCTGGTTCACGGAATACCGGTAGCTTGCGCATAATGCGCTCGCGATCGGGTTCAATTACTTCCGCTTCGTCTGGCTCTTCGCCAGCGATCACTTGTTGGTGCTCAGGTAGTGGCGCGCCAACTTTGTTGAGAATACAACCTAAAACATGTGGTGCACGTGGGCCGCCGAACAAGTTGGCCGCCATTCGAATGCGTTCGTCAAGTTGCGCTGAGCGATCTTCATTCTTGGCAGCTACCAGAATGACTTCGGAACCTAGTGCTCTGGCAATTTCTTGGTTAAGGCGAGTAACGAAGGTTTCGCCTTTAATGGGTACAAGACCCTCGATCACGACGACGTCGGCATCTTGCGCACTTTGGTTAAAGATGTCGACGACGTTCTCTAGTAGTCGATCGAGTTGACCGTCGGCAATCAGTTGCTTCGCACGCTCTAGCGTCATAGGGGCAGCTGGCTGAAGACCTACGGTTTGGCGAATCAAGGAGGTTGAACGCTCAGGGTTGGTGTCGGTACCAAAGGTTTGTGCTACTGGCTTGCAGAACGCCACGCGCACGCCAAGCCGATCTAGGGAGCGAACTAACCCCATACATACCGAGGTAAGACCTGTGCCTGGGCCTGTTGGAGCAAGAAAAAAGCTATGTTGCATCGATTATTTCTCCAGTAGTGCCAAACTTTGGTTTGCGATCTCCCATTCCTCATTGGTATTCACCACCATTACTTTAACGGCAGCATCCTCTGGGCTGATCACATGATTCGAAGACTTACCGTTGTCGGCATTTCGCTCATCGGCAATTTCGATTTTTAATACACGTAGATGCTCGGTGACGCGCTTGCGCACCAAGCGAGAATTTTCACCAATACCACCAGTAAAGACTAGTGCGTCGAGTTTTGGCAGGGCGGCTGTTAGTGCCATTATTTGTCGTGCGAGGCGGTAGCAAAAAACGTCTAGCGCAATTTGAGCGTTTTGATTACCTTGCTCGGCTGCTTCGCTCACGGTGCGCATATCGTTCGACAACCCAGATAACCCAAGCAAGCCACTCTCTTTGTTAAGCATGCTAGTAATTTCATCAAGTGTTTTGCCAGTTTGATCAGCTAAAAAAGATAAGAGTCCTGGGTCAACATCGCCCGAGCGAGTACCCATCATTAGCCCCTCAAGTGGCGTGAGGCCCATTGTTGTGTCACGGCTCTCACCGTTTACCACTGCCGTAGCCGAGCAGCCATTACCTAAGTGGGCAACAATTAACCCATGGTCGTCGGCGGGTAAACTCGCAACTTTTACCGCCTCGCGAGAGACGAACTGGTGTGATGTACCGTGGAAACCATAACGGCGAACTTTATGTGCCTGGTACAAGGTTTTTGGCACAGGGTATAGGTAAGCGTGCTCAGGTAATGTTTGGTGGAAGGCGGTATCGAATACGGCTATTTGTGGTACGGCCGGGCAGCGATCGCGCATGGCATGGATGCCTGCTAAGTTTGCTGGGTTATGCAGGGGGGCCAGGGCAGACAAGCGCGCGATTTCGGCTGCGACTTCTTCATCTACCAATGTTGCTTTACCAAAAGACTCGCCACCGTGTACGACACGGTGACCGACTGCAACCAATGGCGCCAAGCTGCCTAGTGCTGCTTCAACCAACTCCACTACCTTCGCTAGCGCTTCTGCCATAGAGCCGTCAGTTAGTTCGTATGTGGTTTTGCCGGCCTCGTTGCTCCAGTGCAATACCGCTTCAGCTGTGCCTAATCGCTCTGCTAAGCAGGTTGCGATGGGTTGGTCTTCACGATTGACAAACAAGGCGGTTTTTAGAGAAGAACTGCCGCTGTTAAGAACAAGAACAGCTTCTGCAATATTAGCTACTGACATGAGAGAGATCACCAAAACGAAAGTGGTTTGTAAATTTTGCTACCTATCGGCAGCGAATGCCCAAGTGTAGGACTGAGGTCAGCAAAGGTCATTGATCTAAGCCGGTATTAGGGCTTATTTTGTAAAAAAGCTACCTATGTGACTTGATTTATCCAGTCAATTCGGCTTTTAACGGTGACTGTTTTGCTTAATTCAGTTCTTAAACGTAATTTTACAACAAGGTTTAGTGTTTCTAAACGATCTAGCTCAAAAAGTAGTGGAAAGTTTAACGAACAATTTAGCGAATATAAAAAAACCCAGCACGTGGGCTGGGTTTTTCGTTAGTCATCTAGTGTTTAGTCTAGATCATGTGAAGCAGTCAGCTGATTAAGTAATTGGTCAACATTGTCACCGTCAAGTGTGTCGGCCTCGACGTTATTTTGGCAAATAACGATTAGTCCGGCATTGAGTAGTGCTTTGGTTGCCCCATGATCAGGGCTATCAATGCGAACAACGGCATGGCCTGCATCAAACAAACGACGCTCTAGTGCGATGGCAAGTTCAGATGTGCTCACATTCACGGCTCGCGCATGCTGACCAAAACGCTTGGCACGTTCGTCTGCGGTCACTGGGTCTTTATCGCTAGATGTATCGGCTTTGCCTGTGATCATGCCGGCGCCGACCGTTACGTTGGTTAGGCGGTCGATCACGATAAACGCACCAGTGTGACGGTTGACTGAATAAGGGTCGAAGGCAATCGACTTATTTAGTGTTACCGTGCACTCAGCGATTTCGTTCAACTCAAGTTGCTTGGCATCGTGCTTTTCTAGCGTATTAACGTCGATGCGATGAGCAATGTTAGACACCGTGCCTGAAGCCATGTTGGTGCCAACTTTGATATCGTACAACTTACCCGGCTGCATCGCTTGGTCATGCATCCAAACAAGCGTTGCATCAATTGAGTTGCTGGTCACAGGTTGGTCTTCAACGCCTACCAACATGTCACCGCGACTCACATCGATTTCGTCTTGCAGCGTAATGGTCACCGCTTGGTTAACAAATGCTTCGTCAAGGTTGCCATCAAAGGTAACTATTTCTTTAACCTTACTGCGCTTGCCTGACGGTAGCGCGATGACCTCATCACCTGGATGAACTTTACCTGCTGCAATGGTGCCAGCAAAACCGCGGAAGTTTAGGTTCGGGCGGTTAACGTACTGCACCGGCAAGCGGAAGCGTGCGAGGTCTTTCTTATCGACAATCTGCACTTCTTCCAAAATCTGCATTAATGGCTTGTCGGTGTACCAAGGTGATTTCTCACTATTTGATACAACGTTGTCACCATCGAGCGCTGAAATAGGCACATAAATTGGATGCTCAACACCTAGCTGATCGGCAAAGGCTTGATAGTCCGCTTTAATTTCGTTGAAACGGTCTTCGCTGAAATCAACCAAGTCCATCTTATTGATCGCCACGACTATGTGCTTGATACCGAGCAAGTGTGCTAAGTACGTATGGCGGCGAGTCTGCGTCATTACGCCATGACGGGCATCTACAAGAATGATCGCAAGATCCGCCGTCGATGCACCGGTTGCCATGTTGCGCGTGTACTGTTCGTGTCCTGGTGTATCGGCAATAATGAACTTGCGGCGGTCAGTAGAGAAATAGCGGTACGCAACATCAATGGTAATGCCTTGTTCACGCTCGGCTGCTAAGCCATCTACTAGTAGTGCCAAGTCGATTTTATCGCCTTGCGTGCCGACTTTTTTTGAATCATTGGCGATGGCTGCAAGCTGGTCTTCAAAGATCATCTTTGAATCGTGTAGCAAGCGGCCAATTAACGTACTTTTACCATCGTCAACACTGCCGCAGGTAAGCAGGCGCAATAGCTCTTTGCGCTCGTGTTGTTCGAGGTATTCATTGATATCTTGTGCAATGAGTTCTGATTGGTGTGCCATAAATACCTCGCTTAGAAATAACCTTCTTGTTTCTTTTTCTCCATTGACGCACTTTGGTCGTGGTCAATTACGCGGCCTTGGCGCTCAGATGTTGTGGTTAATAACATCTCCTGAATGATTTCAGGTAGCGTGGTGGCGTTGGACTCAACCGCGCCCGTCAGCGGGTAGCAGCCTAGTGTGCGGAAGCGAACGTTTTTCACCATCACTTCTTCATCAGGGCGAAGGCGAGAGCGCATGCGGTCGTCGTTCACTTGAATGAGAGTGCCATCGCGCTCAACCACCTCACGTGGGGCAGACAAATATAAAGGTACAATCGGGATGTCTTCTAAATGGATGTACTGCCAGATATCCAGCTCAGTCCAGTTCGACAATGGGAATACCCGAATCGATTCGCCTTTGTTCACTTTACCGTTGTAAAGGTTCCAAAGCTCTGGGCGTTGGTTCTTCGGATCCCAACGGTGGTTTTCATCACGGAATGAAAAAACGCGCTCTTTTGCACGAGATTTTTCTTCATCACGACGGGCGCCACCAAATGCCGCATCAAACCCATATTTGGTAAGTGCTTGCTTGAGCGCCTGTGTTTTCATGATGTCTGTATGCTTAGCAGAGCCATGATCAAACGGGTTAATGCCCTGCGCCACACCTTCTTCGTTTCTAGCGACAATTAGGTCGAAGTCGTACTCCTTCGCTAAGTTGTCACGAAATTCAATCATTTCCTTGAACTTCCACGTGGTATCAACGTGCATCAACGGAAACGGTAAACGGCCCGGTGCAAACGCCTTGCGTGCCAAGTGCAGCATTACTGCTGAATCTTTACCAATCGAATAAAGCATCACAGGGTTGTCGAACTCTGCAGCTACTTCGCGAATAATGTGGATACTCTCTGCCTCAAGTGCCTTGAGGTGAGTTAGATTGTAGTCGCTCACGCTTGTGCTCCAACAAGTGAAATTTCGTAAACGGCGCTAATCTAACAGAAACATATGAGAATAATAAGTCAGCAATTTAGAAGATTGGGTGATAAGAATATGGTTGTTAGCATGTATAGATTTACTTAACTGAGGCAGGTGCCACCTGCCTGCTATCCAAAAGGTTAGTGTTTTTCGGCGTAGTCCCGAGGCGCTGAAGGAGGCTCAATCTCGGGTTCGTCTTGCTTCGACTGATCAGCTATTTGGCCTTCTTGGTCGCGTGTTTGGTTTACCAATGCATCCGGCTGGGTCAGTTCGTCGATGCCCTTGGCAATATGAAGGTTTACCGCTTGGTAACGCTCATTCAATGACTCGATCAGCTCAGACGTATGCTGAAAATGATTATTTACCTGCACTTGGTAGGTTTCGTGAGTTGCTTTTAATGCTTCGTACTTCTTTTGAAGTTCTGTTTGGCTTGTGTTGCGCAATGCCAGCCAAGTAACCAGTGCACCAATAATTGCACCAACAGCAGTGCCAAGAATTAAAGTTGAAAGTTCCATGTGTGATCCTCTTGCATGGCATAGCTGCAGTATAAATCACTGCGCGGGAATCGACTATGAATGAACGGTGGCAAAATTATTCAGATAAATTTGCTTTATTTGCCGTCGGCGCTAAAGTGCGTGCAGCGATTGTAGGGGGGACATCATGACGCCATTGGCAGCATATGAA
This sequence comes from Salinibius halmophilus, assembly GCF_003577475.1. GTDB lineage: Bacteria > Pseudomonadota > Gammaproteobacteria > Pseudomonadales > Natronospirillaceae > Salinibius > Salinibius halmophilus. Next base: position 2,334 of record NZ_QPEP01000004.1, on the reverse strand, counting down.
AATGATTTGAACAAACAAGGGTTCATCGCCGACGCAGCACAGAAAGAGGCTGTGATGGCATTAAACGATTTATACCATCGGCTACTTGATGATGGTGGCCCGACAATGTTTCAAAAGCTGCTACGCAAAAAGGTCGTTCCACCTCGTGGTCTATATTTTTGGGGCGGCGTTGGCCGCGGCAAAACCTACTTAATGGATACCTTTTATGAGTGCTTGCCTTTCGATAACAAACGAAGGGTGCATTTTCACCGCTTTATGCAAATGGTTCATGCGCGCCTGTCAGAGTTGGCCGGTGAGAAAAACCCGCTCGATAAAGTAGCGCAAGAATGGGCAAGTAATACGCGCGTGCTTTGCTTTGATGAGTTTTTTGTCTCTGATATCGGTGATGCAATGATTCTAGCTAACCTTGTGGGCGGGCTATTCGAACGTGGTGTCGCGCTGGTTGCTACCTCAAACATTGAACCGCAAGGTTTGTATAAGGATGGTTTGCAAAGAGATCGTTTCTTGCCAGCGATTAGAATGATAGAACAATATTGTGACGTGCTGAATGTTGATGGTGGTACCGACTACCGATTGCGTCAATTAGAGCAGGCTGAGCTTTATCACTACCCGTTAGATGACGCTGCCAAGACATCATTGCAATCATCATTTGATAATCTGATTCCTGGTCATAGTGACATTAAAATCAACGAGCCGGTAGAGGTGCTTGGGCGCAAGCTTGTTGCACTGCAAGTTGCTGATGATGTTGCTTGGTTCGACTTTTTGGTTCTATGCGACGGGCCGCGCAGTCAGAATGACTATATCGAACTGGGGCGTTTGTTTCACACGGTGCTAGTACAAAATGTACCAAAGTTTACCGCTGAAAAAGATGATCAGGCGCGGCGCTTTATTAACTTAGTGGATGAATTTTACGACCGCGGTGTCAAGTTGATTATCACGGCAGAGGTGTCGCTAGCTCATTTGTATGAAAGCGGAAAGCTAAGTTTCGAGTTTGAACGCACGCAAAGCCGACTATTGGAAATGCAATCACATGAGTACTTGGCTCGTGAACACAAGGCTTGATTTGGCGCCAGAAGTAATTGTCTCTGACCTTCATCATCGCATTTCTGGTGTAAGCTCAACTTGTCGTGCGGTGACCCCTCTAGTTGCGAAGCACTATCGAACCATTTTGCTTAGCAAAAACCCTTTAAGTGGCGTGACACATATAAGCAGCTTTTGGAAATTGGTTGAGTTATTACGTCAACACCAGCCTGAAAGAGGCTTTTTTATCTGGCATGCAAGGCGTAACAACGAGATGCAGCTAGCCTTGTTTGCCAAGCATGTGCTGCGCCTACCAATTAAGATTGTTTTTACCAGTGCTGCGATACGTCGCCATTCATGGTGGCCTCGTAAGCTAATTGCTTCGATGGATTACATCATTGCCACGAGCTCCTCTGCGGCTGGGTATGTAAATGCGCAAGCGATAGTCCCTCACGGTGTGGACTTGTCAGCCTTTTCGGCTAAGCCAAAACGTGATGCTTCGCTAACCATTGGTGTTTCTGGACGAGTGCGGCCCGAAAAAGGAACTGACATACTAGTTGAAGCGATGTTGCCACTACTAAAGCGCTACCCAAATATACGGCTGCTAATTGCTGGTGCTGTGACACCTAAATATGAAATGTTCGCTCGTCGGTTAAAACAGCAACTTATGCCGGTTCAATCTCAAGTGGCTTGGCTTGGGGAGCTAGCCTTGGCTGATATGCCTGCTTTTTATCAGAGTCTGGATGTTGTCTGTGCTCCGGCTCGCTATGAGGGGTTTGGTGTTGTGCCGCTAGAGGCGATGGCGTGTGGAACAGCAGTTGTGGCCAGTAAAACAGGCGCATACCCGGATCTTGTTTCTCCAGAAGTTGGTAGCTTGATAGACATCGGCAGTGTTCAGCAACTTGCTAGTGCGATAGAAAAGTTGATTGCTTCACCTGAAAAGTTGTTGGCATGTAAGACTAATGCGCTGAATCATGTAAGAAAGTTCAGCCTAGACAATGAGGCGAGCGGTATCATTAATGCTTATAACAGTCTATTCAGTGCAGCGCCGCTAAAGCATTGAAAGGGCCCTCCTTACTAGCTCATTTTAGAAGGGTGGATTAATTTAAAAAAAACTTCAAAAAAAGTGTTGACGCATTTGGCTTTGTCTCTATAATGCGCCTCCACACCAGCGGGGCACAGCCAAAACGGCAAGCAACGCTGAGTCAGCCAAGCGGCTGGCGAGGGTTCACTCTTCGCTAAGTTGCTGAAAGTTCTGAAAAACTTTTCGAAACTTTCTTAGAAAAACTGGTTGACACGCTGCGGGGAATCATT
>NZ_QPEP01000033.1 GCF_003577475.1 Salinibius halmophilus | reverse complement strand
TGCCTAAATGGTGGTTTGTACCCTAACTGCCTCAGGCGTCTGTGCAGGCGGCTTGGCTTTTTCCAAAGCCTTAGCTGTATGCTGCGCAGACGCCTTCGAATCCAACTTGCTAGTTGTTTGAATGCACGGCTCGCATTCGCAATTCGAAAATACTGACTGAATCCTCGTAATAGCGGATTTAATCGTTTGAGGATTTCCACTAAAGGCTTACCGCTATTTCTTTTGCTAAGCCTCTTAACTTCGGATTTGAACCGCTTGAGCTTTTTGTCTTGGATTCGCGTGTACTTGCTGTGTATTTCAACACCTAAGAACTTAATCCCTTCATCGCTGTGAGCAATGTGGGTTTTGCGGTCGTTGACGTTGAGCTTCAGCTGCTCTGTGAGTATTTTAGTCGCTTGAGCTTTGGCATTCTTTGCCCCTGCTTTGCTTTTACACAAGATCAATATGTCATCGGCGTAGCGAACAATACGATGGTTGCGTTTTTTCATTTCTTGGTCAAACGCATCCAAGTAAATGTTCGCTAGTAATGGACTTATTACTCCGCCTTGTGGGCTGCCTTGGGTATTGGCATGCCACTGACCATTATCCATCACACCACTCGTCAGAAATTGTTTGA
>NZ_QPEP01000032.1 GCF_003577475.1 Salinibius halmophilus | reverse complement strand
TACGCTTTGTTAAGCAAGTGTCTGACTTCGTTAAGACGCCTGCGATGCTAAGCTCAGTGCCTGCAGACCAAGCTGGTACTTACTTCCTAGGTGCGACCTCAGCTGAGCGTAAACTACGCCACGCGGCTTACCACAACGTATTTGCGGTATTGTTCGACGCTGACAACGCAAGCCTAGATGCGAAGATCAATGACTACATGTCTGCAACCATCCCGCTTTACAAAGAAGGTGACGGCAGCGCGATCGACACTAGCCTTGCGCTCACGTCAATCCAGTCGTTGAACAGCACCTTGTTGTCGGTTGAGCAAACCATGAACAACGAAGCGTTCTTGTACGAAGTATCGCAAGGTAAGTACGCACCATCGACTGTTTACAAGTGGGCTGACTTCCTACAAGCATTGAGCTCAATGCACAACGTAGGTATCGCTGGTGAGCAGCTATGGTTGTACGATGAAGGCCAAGACGAAGCGACCAACTCGCTGTATGCGAAAGTGGCGATTGCTGCGTTCCTTGCGCAGTCAATGAAAGAAACCATCCGTTACAACGCTTGTGACGAAAACAACTGGTCAATCGGTACTGGTGACCCAGTAGACTACCCACTGAGCTCATCTTGTGGTCAGCTACAGCAAGACTACG
>NZ_QPEP01000031.1 GCF_003577475.1 Salinibius halmophilus | reverse complement strand
AGTCTCTGGGTATAGACCCGAAACCCGGTGATCTATCCATGGGCAGGTTGAAGGTTGAGTAACATCAACTGGAGGACCGAACCGACTACCGTTGAAAAGTTAGCGGATGACCTGTGGATCGGAGTGAAAGGCTAATCAAACCGGGAGATAGCTGGTTCTCCCCGAAAGCTATTTAGGTAGCGCCTCGGACGAATACCACTGGGGGTAGAGCACTGTTTCGGCTAGGGGGTCATCCCGACTTACCAACCCGATGCAAACTCCGAATACCAGTGAGTACTATCCGGGAGACACACTGCGGGTGCTAACGTCCGTAGTGGAGAGGGAAACAACCCAGACCGCCAGCTAAGGTCCCAAAGTGCTAGTTAAGTGGGAAACGATGTGGGAAGGCTTAGACAGCTAGGAGGTTGGCTTAGAAGCAGCCATCCTTTAAAGAAAGCGTAATAGCTCACTAGTCGAGTCGGCCTGCGCGTAAGATGTAACGGGGCTCAAACTAGCCACCGAAGCTGCGGCAGCATGTTTACATGCTGGGTAGGGGAGCGTTCTGTAAGCCGATGAAGGTGAAGCCGAGAGGCACGCTGGAGGTATCAGAAGTGCGAATGCTGACATGAGTAACGATAAAACGGGTGAAAAACCCGTTCGCCGGAAGACCAAGGTTTCCTGTCCAACGTTAATCGGGGCAGGGTGAGTCGGCCCCT
>NZ_QPEP01000030.1 GCF_003577475.1 Salinibius halmophilus | reverse complement strand
GCTTAAGTGCGGTTTTGTCTTGGAAAAACAAGCTAGATTGTTGCATGATATCCAGTCACGAGGTCAATTTTACTCGGCGTATATTTTAACCTGTTTTTTCGGAGGTTTTTAGAGGTGCCCTTAACGCCAAATAGCTCGCGTTTGAGCCACAAGTTTTCAGACGTTAATGTGGCAATCGTTGCCTGCATCGCTGCCATTTGTTCACGCAGCAAATCCGCCTCATTCTGGTGGAATAAGTCGGATTGAGGCGGGGTGAAAACTGGCTTGGAAGTGGCGTCATTCATGGGCTGAGATGATACCACAAAGCCATCTAATTGGGTGAGATATTTGGTGTTTTATAGCGTTTAAATTGGCGATATTTTTCGACTTTCACGCCTGCCAAAATATGCTGCAAGTCTAATGCTGAAAGACGCCGTTTAGCAGAAGTAGATTGCGCATAATTGAACTGCCCTTGGGCTAACCGCTTACACCAAATGCAATATCCTGTTGGCTCAAAATAGAGGATTTTCATTTGGGTTTTATTGCGATTGATGAAGACAAAATACCCCTGCTGTGGGCTTTCGTTCATTTGCTGCTTAATCAGCCCTAACAAACCGCGATAAGACTTTCGCATGTCGGCAGGTTGAGTGTAGAGCCAGATGCTTGCTGCAGGACTTGGTGAAAACACTATTGCTGGCTCAGCCGAAGTTCCACGCCGTTACCCAGGCAGAGGGTAATATTCCAAGCCCCCGTACCTGCCATCGCGCTTAAATCGATAAA
>NZ_QPEP01000003.1 GCF_003577475.1 Salinibius halmophilus | reverse complement strand
CGACTCGAACACTTACGTGGCACAGCTCTGGGCTTTAGGAATGTAACCAACTACATAGCTCGGTGCCTGTTGGAGTCAGGAGGTTTTAAAACTCAGCTACACCCTTAAATGCGAAGAGCCAGTTTTGACTGGCAAGAATGAAAAAGAAAAAAGCGAAGCGAATAATAAGGGTAGAGTTACTAGTGGGCTTAAAGGATGCATTAACAGCCCAAGAATAAAGTCTAGCGGCTCAAAAATAACTGGTATTAAAAGTGGAATGCTAAGGCCAATAATGAAAAATCCTGCTATAGGCCTATTCGCAGAATGGGCATTTTCAACCCACAAATGCTCACCATCACTCACTCCTATTTCTTGTGGGCCGCTATATAGCCGATTTGGTATTATGATATGTTTTGCTGGGTGCTTATTATAAAAACTTGGGTCAAAAGACAGTTCAGCGCTAATGGTCTTTAGCTTAGGTGGAAGATAGCGAAAACCAGCTGCTACGATTGCAAATCCCCAAACTCGAAGAAAATCGTAAATTATGAATAAGGGTATTATCAGAAAAAAACGAAGTCGGTTATATTGTCCCTTTAGTGCTTGCTTTAGTCTGACAATAGAGTATAGTCTTTCACTCAATGAATCATCAATTTCTTTTGCCGGACCAAAAAATACTTCCTGATAGACAGATTTTAATCTTCCTGAGGGAGTGTCAGAAAACTTTGGTCGTTTACGTATAGTCATATTCTTCCTCAGATGCATACCACCAGAATAATTACAGGTGGCATACTCATACTTCATGCCACTTTAGCCGGTCTTTTACTGAATCGTCGTATCTGGTACGGAAGCTTTTAGGTGAGGTCATGGTGTTTTACCTAGTTATTCACTACGGCTGCTTTCTCACGTTTCTTCGCTGCAGTACAAATCTCTGCAATTGAATCTTCAGCGTACTTTTGCCAGTCATAGTCGGCTAGAAAGCCATCTTTGAGCCTTTCGCTTGATGTAAATTTTATATATATATCAGTAATATTTTCTACAGTTGGGTAATGTTTGTTTAATGAGAACGCTAGCCGTTTTTTGACTTTATTGAAATTATTTAAAGCGTTTTTAATTTCACTAGCACGTTGCCTATTTACGAAGCTAAGACAATTTCGAATTTCTTTTGCCTCCCTCATGGCATTTCCTTTTTCTTCCTGAATTATTTCATTGTCAATCCTAGAAAAAACTTCGTGAGAATTGCTATAAAAGCTTGATGTAATACCTACAATAGAAAGGCATGCCTCACTTTCGAATTTTTCTAGCAAAGGAAAAACAATGCTCTCATTATATAACGGCGCTCTTTCATCCAACTGTGCAGCAAAAAACTCGGCAATAATGGGTTTTGCTTTTTCGTATTCAGATTTATATGCCCGAATTGCCTGCACTTCTGCGCGAGTCTCGAGTACCCGTTTATCTTCAGCCAAACCAGCGCCACGAGTTTCAGGATTAACGATCTCACCAAACCGAATGGAGTGAGGCGTAATGAGTTGGTCGGTAAGGTTGTATAGACTATTTTCGCTTTGGTAATGCTGAGCACTCTCTGCTGGTGGCTGCTTTTTATTGGTAAAACGCCATAGCGTTTCATTATTCGCTTTGTGCCATTCAATGCTTTCTTTGGCGAGTATGCTGATGGCGGCCACGTTGGACTGGTCCATGAAGGCATAAATCGCGCCTACACGCTGACGTAGGTAGTCGGTATCAAAACTGCGAAAACGAACATAGTAGGCACCACTGCCATCTTTACGGGGCACTTTAGCTCGAATCACAAGCATGCTCGCACCACCGTCAGGGTCTAGTGTTGAAGCGTATGATACTTGCTTAAATGGCACCGTCACTGGCGTGCCAAACAATCCTCTATAAAATGTCGCAGTTTGGGCGCGGCGATGAAACATCACGCCGGTGCTAGAAGGAATGAAGGTCGTCAAAAAGGGTGATAACAGAAACAATAAGGTCGCAACAGCGACATTATCAATAAAAAACAGACTGCTCCAGCCGATAAGCAGCCAACAAGTCATAGGCCCATAAATGTTTACCGGGTTGCTAACGTAAAGATGTTCTCCATCACAGTCGCCCGTTTCATCTAATCCACATTGAGGGTTAGGCCAAATTTTTTGCTCAACGGGAAATTTTTCGTAAAGCTTGGTATCAAAGTTTACTTCAGTATCTATCTTCGCCAGCTTAGGGGTAACAATGCGACTACATGCGAATAAAAAATAAAGCCACAACAATCGTAATCCATCTAAGAACATGCCCCATGTCAGCCAAAAAAGGATGGTGAACCAAGATTTTTCACCCCGCCATGCGCGCAATAGGTAAACAAACACCATTGAGCGCTTTAACGGATTGAGGGTATTCAACTCGTCAAAGTCACGAAAGCCATGATCGTAGATCGACTTGAGCCGGCCTTTTACTGAATCATTGTAGCTGGTGCGGAAGCGTTTAAGTGAGGTCATGACAATAAATGATTATCAAGAAAATACAATTTCTAGCGCTCGTTGTTCCAAAGAGCTCCAGTCATAGTCCTTCAATAAACCATTTGAATAGCTTTCTGTTGATTTTAATTTAGAAAGTAATTCACGGATAGTCTCTTCTTTAATCAATTTTTCCCTGTATGCAATTCCTATTGCATGGAAAAAATCGTCAAGCTTTGGCAATGATTCTAATCTGGATAGATCTAATTTTGTTCCGTCTGATAGCTTTCTCAAATCAGCTCGTCGAGATTGTGACTCCTCATTTTCTCTTAGCTTTAGTACTTCTTCTTGAACAGCTAAATAAAATGGTAAGAATTGAGCTCTTAATTCTGTAGATATTTCATCGTGGAAATTTTTTTCAATTTTTTTAAATTCTTTTAGGTGTGAGTTGTTTTTTTCTTTGTTTAATATTTCATGTATGTAGCTAGATATGATTTTTTTGTGTTTGTTGAATTCGGATGTGCGTAATTCAGATGCTTTGTGGCGTTGAGCTCTTTTATCCCATTCTCTATGTGTCTGTCTTGCTTCATTAATTGTTTTTGGATTCATTGCTTTTTTATATTGAGGCATGAATGTGTCACAAAAGGATGAGTTATACAGACTATCTTTTTTACTGTAGTTATCAGCTTCTTCTGGGGTGATCTCTTCTTGGGTATAGCGCCACAGGTTGGTTTTATTTTCTTGGTGCCATTCTATACTTTCCTTAATCCTTCGAGGCATAGCAAAGTCATTGTCTAAATCCATAAACACATCGATTGCGCCGGCAGCCATTGCTTTCTGATCGCTAATTGCTGTAGAAAGTTTTACCCAGCCAGTAAAAGAAATGTTTTCAGGTACTCGCGCGCGAATGACTAGCCAACCACCTGTACCACGGGGGTCAATACCAGCTGTATAGGTTACTTGCTTGTAGGGTACTGTTACCGGTTTGCGAAACCAACCGCGGTAAAACGTAGCCGTTTGGGCTCGCCGATGGAACATAATGCCAGTTTTGACTGGCAAGAAAGAAAATGAAAATAGCGAAGCGAATAATAAGGGTAGAGTTACTAGTGGGCTTAAAGGATGCATTAACAGCCCAAGAATAAAGTCCAGCGGCTCAAAAATAACTGGTATTAAAAGTGGAATGCTAAGGCCAATAATGAAAAAACCTGCTATAGGCCTATTCGCAGAATGGGCATTTTCAACCCACAAATGTTCACCATCACTAACGCCTATTTCTTGCGGGCCGCTATATAGCCGATTTGGTATTATGATATGTTTTGCTGGGTACTTATTATAAAAACTTGGATCAAAGGACAGTTCAGAGCTAATATTCCGTAGCTTAGGTGGAAGATAGCGAAAACCGGCTGCTACGATCGCAAAGCCCCAAACTCGAAGAAAGTCGTAAATTATGAATAAGGGCATCATCAACAACAAAAGGAGCCAGTTGTATTGCCCTGCTAGTGCTTGCTTTAGTCTGACAATAGAGTATAGCCTTTCACTCAATGAATCATCAATTTCCTTTGCCGGACCAACAAATACTTCCTGGTAGATAGACTTTAATCTTCCTGAGGGGGTGTCAGAAAACTTTGGTCGTTTACGTATAGTCATATTCTTCCTCGGATGCATACCACCAGACTTGATTAAACTTAGCGAACTTTTGTCCAGCATATTCAATTACATTAGACGTAGGACTATAGTTATTAGGCACTTTAGTTGGTGCTGTCGGTAGTTGGTTTGAGAGCCCTAACGCATTAAAGGATTGCTCGTCGTCACTTTCCAGAGATTCGCTACGGCAAACTAATCGAATTTCAAAAGTATCAAATGAGTCATTTAGCTGTAGTTTTGCACCCTCATTTAACTTTTTGAACAATAAGTTAGACAGGTATAATTTCGACTGTTGTCCCTGTTCTAGTGTAAATAGAGGGTTTAACTCTTCACTATTTATTCCAAAGCAACCACCGCTATTAATTACGCCATCGTCTATTAATGTTCGCCATTCTTCTTGTGCATCTTGCATATAAAAATCTTTGGCTCTAACCAATACTCGGTAACAATATGATGCTATAGTAGTGTTTGCTGAACTTGGTAGGTAGATGTAGAGACCCGATGCCGCCGACTTCATAGTTAACTGCGGAGCACTCGTGAAGCTCACAAAATTTTGTAGAGCGACTTCTGGCTCTTCATAGTGCTGGTATTCATCGTTTGGATTTACAGTTGTCGTTGTGACTGAACCTGTATAGTAACTGTAGGAAGTGTATGTTTGTGGTGCTAGCCTATGGTGGAGTACACCAAAGGGAGTATGGGCTAAAATCTTTTCTTCATCACTTAGGGCAAACAATGCTGCCACTGCTGAAGCAATTGCAAATCCGATGGCCAATATACCTAGAACCAATGCTAGTGGCCCAGTTGCTAGTATAGCTACTACTGAAAGAGCACCTGCAATCATGCATGTGAGGCCTGATACTAGCATTGCTGAATCGTTGCTTTTCGTAGCGTCAAAGTAGTCAAATGCACCCTGTACAAAAGTTGCGACACCACCAAGAATGCCTAAGCCTTTGCTAACACTTTTAATAGCAAGTTTGGTGTTAGGGGCGAGATTTTGAAACCTCGTTAAGAGAGGGGCCCCCGTCGCTTTCCACGATCGTAACCCGAGTTCAAATACTGCGATTGCGCTGTCAAATAAATCGGCAAGTGCTGCGATAAACTCTACAGTAGCCCTAACTGACCTTAGTTCAACAAGGCTTTTATACTTATCAATCGCAAAGGTTATATTGAAAATAAACATGCCAGTGTTTGCAGCAAAAGCAACTCGCCTGAAAGGTACTGACGGTTCAATGTCTTGAACTAATGCTGGGTAGCGAGTAGATTCAATTTGGTCTAGCTGTTTATTTATTAGCTCTTGTTGAGCTAATAGGCTGCTATCTACTGTTGCATCGAGCTGATCTTGAACTCTCTTTAGTTCAGTGTATTTCAGGTTTTGTTGCTGTCGTGCAATTTCTAAAGATTTGTGAGCACCTTTTACTTCTTGACGAAGAGCATTTAGTTTATTTCTTGCTTCGACAATTTGATCCAGCTGCTCTTGTGGAAGATCTACTTCTACCTTGTTGAAGTATAAAGACAGTTTTTTGCTTTGAAGCTCGCTCGTAATGTCTTGCTCGCCTAAGTCAGCAATGACTGCTCCATACTCGTTTAGCAATCGTTGCATGTTTGAGCGGTTACTCTTCCAGCTACTTAGTGGAACGGAAAGGGTAATTCCTGAACTCGTTTTAAATCTGAATTTTGGGCCTTCAGCGCTCAGTAACTCATTGAGGCTATTGATATCTGTCTGAAGTCGCTTATGAAAATTGCTTAGATTTGCTGGCGCGAGCGTTGCTGGAAAGTCACCATCTAGAATTTGTACAACTGAGACTTCTACCTGCATTGTCTGGCTGCCGTAGAGCATATTTTGAAAGCGAGCAAGTTTTTTATTGGCACCCACCAAATCATCACCAAGCGGTTCTACGCCTATATTTGTATTTGACGCAGCTTGTCTAGCGGCACGGGAGCGCATCTGTCTAGTTGCTGCCGCTTGCTCATGACCATAGAGCTCAACACGTGTTCTTTGATGTTTTAACTCAGACTCTTGGATGTTCAGGGTTGATAGCTCACGCTCAGCTTCAAGTTTATATGCACGAGTCTGTTTAATTTGAGCCTGAATCGTTGACTGTCTCGCTTCCTCGACCGCGTCTACCACGTCAAGGCGTGCTCTTCTTAACTCGTTGTTATGCTTCGAAATCCTATTTTCATAGTCGGATATTGTTTGTTGAACTTTTGCTTTTTCTACCTCAACTTTAGCAATTTCGTCATCTAACTTTATACGTTCATCGATTAGATCAGCTTCTTGCTGCTGTTGAGCCATTACCGCTTCATCAAAGTCATTTGGCGGGCGGTGTATATCCTCATTTTTGTCGTAGAAAAGGGGACTATCTTCCTGTAAGTAACGGTCAATACTGTTATCTTTTTTGTAATCGTGAAGCAGTACAAAAATGAGGGGGATCTTACACAGCTGTTTTGCTAAACCCCTATTGAAGCTATCTGAATCTTCTGAGGTAGTCTGGTCTTCTGAGTCTATTGGATTTTTAACAGCAGGCACCATTCTAATAAGCTCTGCAATTCCTTCTACTTCATCTAGTCCCATGGCCTCAGCGGCTTCAATTGTAAGTGGCTCTGCTAGCTTTTGGTTAAACTGCTGTACTAAATTAGGCGCAAGGTTTGCAATATCGAAGGTATATTTGTAAACAGGGTGTTTGAAAGGGGAGCTGCCTATTATCTTTTTGACTAAATCGGGTAACGGATTGGCGACTTGTAGGCTTCGAATTTTCGCATAGTCCATCGCACAGCCACTTGTGATATCGGCCACGTCATGCATGACGCCTTCGAACATATTTGCTAAATGTGCAACTCCCTGAAATCTCAAACTAGGGTCTTCATCTGAACCTAAGTGTGCAAAATCACTGAACCTTGCCACGAAGCTTGGATGGTCTACTACGTCAACGAATTTAGTTTGCAGGTTAGATATTTTTTCTGCTTCATTTTCAAAGAATGTTGCTCTCAATATGGAGCGAATTTGATGGTCATGAACTTGTTCACGGCATTTTTTGAGGTCTTCAAATCGGTCTTTGATTGCGCCATGCTTTTCTTCGAGCCGTTTATACTCTTCACGTAATTCATGCTGGATTCTAAGACCAGCACCAGCACCATACAGTTTTTCATACTCATCATAGTGCTCACGGTAATAAGCCTGAACTTCTTCCCTGCCTATGAAGCTGTCATTGCCACTATCCTGATCAAAGAACCTTTTAACTTGCATTGGTTGCTGATCAATAGAGTGGTCTAAGCCATAAAAGTAGCGTTGATTAATTTCGATCGCTAGCTTGGTTTTTGCAAAATGGTCAGCAGCACTTGCACCTTGAGAGCTTTGAATTTCCTGAAAATTAACTAAACGGTTTTTTTCATTTCGAACATGCGCTACTTTTAATGCCAATTTTTCGCTTATGTGATAACCATACCCCAACCAATCTGGCAGGGTATAAACGGCAACTTCGTCAGGTACTTCGGCATTAAAATACGGCTGCATCGCCGCCGTACTGATTTTTAGCGTTTCATCTTCATCAAGCGAGTCACAAACATCTAACTGACATAGCCGGTCTTCGACTAGCTGGGAATCTGTGATGCCAGAAACTTGCGGGTTTTCTAGGTTGCGCGGGTCGTCTGGGCACATGCCACCAAGTAGGTTGATATGTCGCCAGCTCCACTGCTCTTCACTAAACGCCGCTTTTATTTCAAATTCTTCGCCATCATTGGAGGCCGGTACAATAATGCAGTCGCGAGATAAACACGTTGCAGGGCGCTCATTATTACCTTTGTGCACCGCAAGGTTTACATCAACGTAGCGGCCATCTTCCACTCGCAGCTCGCGCCACAAATAGCCGCCTTTAAATAGGTACAGCCAGCCAGAACGTACAGGAAGACACATGGTTGAGCGTTGGCCTAGCTTTTCTTTGCCTGCAAGCAAATTGTCGAGATCATGCGTTAGCTGAATTTTTATTGGCCTAACTACCAAAGGCCACTCGTCTGGCGCATCGGTTACTAACACCGGCTCCATTTCTGCTAGAGGCACACGGTACTGCTCTCCGTTTGCCAGTGCTTGGTCGGTGATCGATAAATGCAGGTAGCGGCTGCCGTCGTCGGCGGTGCTGATGGTAAATTCGCGCTTGCTCATGGTGTCCTTGCCTCTGTTCTTCCGTTTTATTATTCGGTTTCTTCCGCTGTTACATCAAGGTTGGGTTTTACTTCTACATCACCCATCACCGAATAACCTGCTACGTATGGCCCTTCTTCGGCTTCTACTTCGTCTTCGCTCATGGCTGGCATGGCAATAGGTGGCATGCCTGGTGGTTGCATTAGTGGCATTGGCGGGGTGTTCATTTTGTTCGACACCATGGTATCGAAGGCGCGTGTTGCGGGTGTGCCTTCAATCATCACGTTGAAGCTTGCGCTAATAAAAGATGCCTCAGCGCCTTGCTGGCCCGATGCAACGCCTTTATGGCTGCCTGGCTCGTCGCCCACGCTTTTGCTGAATACCGACTTTTGGTGGCAAGCTGGATTGCCGTTAATTAACACACTGTCGGCGGTTTTATCGGCGTCGCGGCTTTGAGCAACGTTGGGGTAGGGAATTGGGATCGAGCCATAGGGAATAGGCGTCATGCATACGTCAATTGTGTTGAGTATGCCGTTCGAACCCGCATGAACAGCTGTTAGTGCATTGATTAAAACATTTCCAGACATGGTCTATTCCTTTAGATCTATGATTCTTTAATTGGCTCAATTAGTAAACGCGTCGCCTGCTGTTGGTATATAATGCCACTGAATTTTGGCAATGGTACAGCTAGGGTCGAGCTTTGATTCAACAAACATAATAGCAGTGGCAGGGCAGCGCTTCCAAGTTCCCCAAAAGTAGAGTGTAAACTGGTGAACTGGGTCGCAGATGTCGTTTCAGCTGCATTAATAGGTAATGTTCTATTGTCTACATTGGCCACATCGTTGGCGGTGTTTTCAGTGTTTTGCTGCTGTTGTTTAACTTGCATTTGTTGTTGGCGCTGTACAACTCGGTACTGCTCATTTTGTGCGCCACGGCTTTGATTAAAATTTGTTAACCAATGGCTGTTTGGCTGACTTTCTGAGTGAGCAGCTGTGTGCTCAACTAGATGCTCAGCCAGGGCTACTTTCTGCACTCGGCTGAGTGTTTGCCAGCTATTTTCGGTTAGCCTGGTGACCTTTCGCTGGGCTTGTTGTTGCCAGCTAAATTCGATGGCCACTAAGGCCTCGCCGCAAATCTTGCCTTCTTGGTTATTAAAGTGGAATAAGTCGGCGCGCAGGTTATGGCGCTCGCTATCTAAAAACTCACTGTGTAGTGTTATCCATAACTGGCGCTTGTCGTTAGGCTGGGCATCTGGCTGGTCGCTCAGTGGTTTTGCTTGTTGAAGAAAGTCGTCAACTGAGCTGGTTTGCAAGGCAATCGTATAGCCGTGCTGTTGCAGTTGTTCTGCCGCCAGCGGGTGGTCGGTTAACAGGTATACAACTGTGTTGTCTTGCGCGGCAAAGCGCTCAGTGCTTAGCCAGGCTCCTAGCATTATATCTAGGCGCTCAAGTTTATCGTGCATGCCTTGAACATAGGGCGCGGCGTAAACTGGTGTTGGCTCGGGCGTATTTTTTGCTGTTTTCCGTTCTGCCTGTTCGGTAATCGCAGTTTGTCCAGCCATCAAACTTGCCAGTAGCACGGCGGGGTCATCGCCCAATGCGCTTTCTATTCGGCAGCTTTCAATTTTGCTGTGGGTAACAATTAAACTCATGCTTGTTCTAGCCAAAACTGTACAGGTGGAGTGCGATCAAAATCCCACGGCACGCTAGCGCGCCAAAGTAGGTTAAGCGTTTTTTCTTCACTATCCAGCATCATGGTGTCACATTGCAGATTTAGTGGTTTGGGCTTAGCATCGGAAATAGATTGCACTGCCGCTGTTAACTGAAGCGAGGGAAACTCTATGTCCATCATCGGCTGGTCAGCACTCATATGCTGCAGGCGAACATAGCTAGCTGTTTTTGGTAATTCAGTAAAGCGTTGGTCGAGCGGCGCGCAGTTAAACATATCTTGCTCGATACCCGCAGGATAGGGGCATTCACCTGCTTGAGCGGCATCGCTATCTAGTTTTGCAAACGCTTCTTGTCGTGGTGCCCACATTGGTGCGATTGGGCCAAAGCCCGCTGGTGCGCGTTGATCGCGGCGGCTTTTAATCAGTGGCTTTTGCTCAATAGCTGGCAGTTGCTCATCGTCTGGATTAAAGCCAAGGCCGGCTGGGTTTTGCTCAAACTGAATGAGTCGCTTTTTACGGTCTTGGTATTGGCCACCGTATGCAAGGGCGTAGCTTAGTGGTACTGGGTCTTTTATGAGTTGGGGTTCACTTATGCTGCGCCCCATTAAGCCGGATACCCACTTACGCTCGCCAAATACGGCGAGTTTTTTTTGCCAGAGTTCAGTCTTTTCTTGGTCAAGTAATGCTGCTTGTACAATCAAACCCTTGGCTGGCCCTGGTGGGTGGGCTTTGCCACTGATTAGCAGCTCGAACCCTTGTTTACTAACGGCGATCTCCGACGCTTTGACTACTGGTTGGTTAGCGTCATCTTCTTGATACTCGTCGGCCAAAACAAGTTCAGGCTCGGGAACAACGCTTAATTTGCCTTCGTCATCCCATTTGTAGCTAGCTTTTACCACCAATGTCATCACTTGTTGGCCAGTCAGTGACCAACCTGGAAAAGCAGCAGCGGTAAAGTCGGTATGGTTATTAACTTGCATTAGCTAAGGTGCTCCAACCATTGTTGCTGCCAGAGTTGATTGGCATTTCCCAGTTTGTTCCCCGTGTGTGCAAATACATTCCATGCAGGTGCCAGGCTTGGGTGATGATAGTCAGTTAAATAAGCTTTTAGCGCGGTTTTTCGCCACTCCCTGTGGTTGTACTGCTGCGGGTTTAGCTTTGCTAGATATTGTTTTGCAGCGTTTTTACTTGGCATGCTGTCTTTACTTGTCACGTTATCGCCCTGTAGGCGTGGCACCTGGGGTAGTTTTTGTTGGGTCATAATGAGCCAGTTTTGGTAAAGAGGTGCTGCGACACGAGGGTGTTCAAAACCCTCAATCCACTGCTCAATAAACTCTGGCTGGAAAAGCAAAATATCATTTATTGCAATCAGCTCTGGTGGGTACTCGGCCAACAGGTTAAACATGGTTGGGCGCGCAGCAATATCGCCGTGTAAACATAAGTAAGTAAAGTGCTCAGGTGTGACTTGCTCAATGAGTTGCTCAGACAACTCGCCTGCAGTTAGGCAATATTGATACGCCGCAGGCATGTTTGCTATCTGGTTTTCTAGGCGCAGAGGCGCTTTTCCGCCTTGGAAGAGCTGTTCTAACTGCTCTGCTGGCCAGGTTACTTGGTCGAGTAGTATTGCAATAAACGGCTGGTTGTCTAGCTCGCCGAGCCAGTTCAATAGCGACTCGGGCGCTTGCTTGGGAAACGCTAACGCTATGGCTAACGCTACATCTTCAGGCGCTTCGTCAACTAGGTCATGCACGGTGTTCTGTGTGGCTTCAATATTTTGCACATCAATATATGCTTTGGTTCCAGCACACTGAGCGTCTATTTTTATTCGTGCATGAGCAAGCGCATATAATGCTGCGGCAAGCTGTTGCTCGAGTGCAAGCAAGCGCTGTCGGCGAACGGGTTGCCTTAGCAGCTTTTTCCGCCTAGCCCAAAGCTCGCTAGCCGTGATAGCGAAGGATTCGAGAGCTTCTGTTGTGGTGGTCATTTACCCTAAGTCCTATTTGCCCAATTCCATTTGCAAGTACTTGATTGTAACGAAAATATGCCTTGGGGCATATAGTGCCAAAAATAGGTTTCTTGGGTGCATGCGTAAGCATGCCGTAGCTTTGTTGTACAGAGCATACTGCTAGTGCCAGAGGGCTATTTGATTAGTGTTATTCCCCCCGGTAGTGCCCAGGTTTGTCGAGCCTATCGCCAATTACGCGCGCTGGCGAGCCAGCAACAATTTTGTACTCGCCAACCGAGCGGGTAACGGTTGCGTTCATGGCAGCCACACTGTGGTTGCCCATGTGAGTGCCATCGGTAATACCAACGCCCGCGCCTAGCCATACATCTTCGCCAATGTGGATTCCTTCGCTGGTGACCGGCTGTTCGTTGATTAGGCTATTTGCGGCTGTGCCATGATTAAATGCAAATAGCTTGCATTGTGCGGCAATGCGAGTGTTTTGCCCGATGTAAATGCCTTTTTTTCCACCATCCATATGGCAGTTAGGGTTGATGCCGACGTTTTTACCAATGTGAATAGGGCCGTGCAAAAAGCAATCGGCGCCAATGACAGCACCATCCTCAATGATAATGGTGCGCCCTGGTTCGGCGAACAAATTTGCCTTCGGAGAGATAAATACCTCGCCACGAATGTCGATGGTTTCTAGGTTGCAAAGCGTTTCTTGCCAGGCTTTTTGGTGTGCTTTTATGGCGTTTTTGATCTTGGGTTTGAGCAGATGGTAGCGCCATGGCATGTAATTAATACGCTCAAGATGTTGTTCAAAATAGGGCAAATCATGCATTTTTAAAAATCCAGCTAGAATTACATGGCGTAAATTGGATGAAGCCAACGCAAGAGAGCGAGCAGCATGGAACATATTCTGGTATCTTCCGCCAATTCTACAGAAAATTCTTCTCAAGAGAGTGCGGATTTGAATGCAAAGCAAACGACCGACTGTGCAGTACGAGCGCGTGTAAAACTGGGCGTTGGTCAAAACAGTAAATACCCAGCCGAAATGGTGAGCTTTAGCGGCCTCAAAGACGGTAAAGAGCATGTCGCCATTATCTTCAAAGGGGCAGACGCCAACGCCAAACCATTGGTACGTGTTCACTCAGAGTGCCTAACAGGCGACGTATTCCATTCGTCGCGATGCGACTGTGGCGAACAGCTTGAAGAAGCCATCGAAACCATGGCCGAGCAGGGCGGTATTATTTTGTATATGCGCCAAGAAGGCCGTGGTATTGGACTGTACAACAAGCTTGATGCCTATGTATTGCAGTCGGAAGGCATGGATACATTCGCCGCCAACAACCATTTAGGGTTCGACGACGATTTGCGCACCTACGGCGATGCGGCGCTGATGCTCGATGCTTTAAATGTTGAGCAGATTACCTTGCTAACCAACAATCCGAAAAAACCGGAATCGCTTCGTGAGCATGGTATCGACGTTGTGGGTACACAGCGCACCGGTGTTCACAAGAAAGAAGGCAACGTCGCGTATTTAGAAGCGAAACGCCGTATTGGAAAGCATCACATCGACATGTAACCAAGCAATGTTTTGAGAGCCCTGCCTAACGGTGGGGCTTTTTTATTTGTGCGTTGCCGTTAATAATGCTTTGGTTTTTAAAGTTATTACCAATATTTGATGAAATTTGGCGAAAAAGACGTGACAGCTGCAAATCTCTTTTGTATGGTTAAGTTAGCCGCAGTGGTAGGTGGAACGGGAAAGCAGCCGGAATCATCCAGCCTCTGGTGGGATGCGCCGGCAGTGTTACTAATGCTGCCTGCCACGCGGCTGATACCCTAAATGGGATGTTTATTAGAACGTTAGTTACCATCGTCTAAGTCGGTAAAGTCGCCAACGCGAGTTACCGACTTTTTTTGTGCCCGAGTTTTATCCAAGGTTTACAAGGACACCCACCGATGTTCGTTACCAAGGACACCCACCGATGTTCTGGGCACCCACGCCTAACTGGGACACCCACTAGTGCAGGCCGTAAATAAACTCAACTGGCGCTTGAGCGATGGCTGTCCCTATAGAAGTTCATGAACGATGGGTGTCCCGAATATCTATGGGTGTCCCAATAAAAGCTATTCAAGCAGTTTCTAAGCAGCTTTGTGATTTTCAAGAGCTTGGCTTTTTAGACGCCATAGTAGGAAACCACCGATCGCGAACAGTGCAATCACTACCCACAAGGCTTGGCGGCCACCTACAATATCGAAGGCAACGCCAAATCCAACCGCCAAAATAGAGGCAGCCCGAACAAAGAAACCCCACAAGCCAAAGCTAGAACCGGCTTCAGACTCTGGTGCAACCAGGCCAACTACGCCGCGGCTGGCGCTTTGAATAGAACCCATGCCAGAGCCTGCCATTAACGCTACAAAAATGAACATTGTATTCGGCGCCATGCCAAACAAAGCCGCCAAATTTTCTAAAAAGTACATGCTCAGCACACACACTAGCCACAATCCGATACTTAACAAGATAGTGCGCTTTGCGCCGAGCGCGCGCTCGATAAAACCAAAGGCCAATGCACCAAAAAATGCCGACAGCTGTGTGGCCAAGAACACACTAATTAAATCTTGCTGGCTCATGCCCAGCACCGAGCTAGTGTAAATGCCAATGAATTTGATGATGGCCTGCATGCCAGCCATGTAAAAAGTAAACGCAATAAAAAACTGGGTGAGAAGTTTGTGGTCTTGCACCATGGTGAAGAGCGTCATGCCCGGGTTTGGGTTTGGTGTACGACGATCTTTAACCAGTAAAAATGTTGGCAATGAGAACACCATGAAGAACACGGCCATCACAATCATCGCGCTTTGGTTTTGCGCAACATACTCTGGTGTGCCCGCAGCAGCCGATACCCAAAGCAGTACAACAATTACCATGCTCAGTAATCCGCCTAGGTAACCTACGCCCCAAGCAATACCAGATACTAACCCCATGTTCTTTTTGCTGGCTAAGTCCGACAGAAATGAAGCATTGATCGACTCACCCAGCATCCAGGTTGCATTACTAACGAAAATAATCGCGATACCAAGCCAAATTTGCCCCGGCGAAACCAGTGCTAACAGTGCCGTGAATAGTGAGCAAATGGCGGTAGAAGTGAAGAGCAGTTTCTTTTTAGAAAAGCCACGGTCAATTAAGCGGCCAATGTAAGGAGACAACACCATAGACAATACAGTGGAGCCCAGAATGGCAATGGACCAGTATGTCCCCTGTGCTTGGCTAGCACCAGGAACAATGTAGTCCACGAAAAACGCCGAGTAGACAAAAGAAATAACAACTGTGGTATAGGCCGAGTTGGCGACGTCATACATCGACCAGCCAAAAATCTCGCGCTTGCTTCCCGGATTCATAAACAACTCCCTCAAAATCTGGCTCAATAATGCCATCGGATGAAAAACAAACAAAGGAATACTTGAAAACTTGTGTGGGTGTCCGCATATCTGTAGCCGATGTAACTAAGCTGAGATGACAAAACCATGACAACCACAGCAAAAGAAACGCATAGTTTTCAAACCGAAGTTAAACAACTGCTCAATTTGATGATTCACTCTTTGTACTCGAACAAAGAGATTTTCCTTCGTGAGTTGATCTCTAACGCCTCGGACGCGGCGGATAAACTGCGCTTTTTAGCATTAGAGAATGATGCGCTGTATGAAGGAGATGGTGACCTAAAGGTTGAGCTCAGTATCAACAAAGATCAGCGCAAGATCATCATTGAAGACAACGGCATTGGTATGACGCGCGACGACGTGGTGGCAAACCTAGGCACCATTGCAAAGTCGGGCACGGCGGAATTTATCAAGCAGCTTGGCGATAGCCAAGACAATAGCCAACTTATTGGTCAGTTTGGTGTTGGCTTCTATTCTTCGTTTATTGTTGCGGAGCAAGTAGACGTATTTACCCGCAAAGCAGGCGACGAACAAGGCACGCACTGGTCTTCAAAAGGTGAGGGTGAGTACGACCTAGAAGAGATTGAAAAAGCAAAACGTGGCACGCGCATTGAGCTAACGTTGCGCGAAGGTGAGGACGAGTTTTTAAGCGAATGGCGTTTACGCGAGCTGGTTCGCAAATACTCAGACCATGTTGGCATCCCGGTTATGCTAGAAACCGAAAAGCCAGGTGAGAGTGAAGACGACGCCACCGTTATTGAATGGGAAAAAGTTAACGACGGCCAAGCGCTTTGGACAAAGTCGAAGAACGAAATTTCTGATGACGAGTATAAGTCGTTCTACCACAGCCTAGGCCACGATTTTGCCGACCCGCTAACCTGGGTACACAACCGAGTTGAAGGTCGCCAAGACTATACTTCGCTACTTTACGTGCCAGGCAGCGCACCAATGGATTTATACCAGCGCGAAGGTGCGCGCGGTTTAAAACTGTACGTGCAGCGTGTGTTTATTATGGATCGCGCCGAAGAGTTTTTGCCAATGTACCTACGCTTTATTAAAGGTGTGGTAGATAGCAAAGACTTGTCACTAAACGTATCGCGCGAAATCTTGCAGCAAGACCAGCAAGTAACAGCCATGAAAAAAGCGCTAACCAAACGCGCGCTTGGCATGATCAGCACCTTGTCTAAAGACGAGGAACAATACAAAACCTTCTGGAAAGAATTTGGTGAAGTATTGAAGGAAGGTATTGGCGAAGACATGAGCAACCAAGAGAAAATTGCTGGTTTGCTTCGCTTTGCTACGTCGAAGAACAGCCACTTCGACTACACCGAAACATTAGACGGCTACATTGAGCGTATGCCAGAAGGGCAAGAGCATATTTATTACGTTATTGCCGACAGTGTGAAAGCCGCTTCAGCAAGCCCGCATATTGAAGTGCTGAAGAAAAAAGGCTACGAAGTTATCTTGCTTGGTGACCGCATCGATGAGTGGATGATGTCTTACTTGTCTGAATATAAAGACAAGAAGTTCAAAAACGCTGGCAAAGGCGACTTGAATCTAGACGAGCCACAAACTGACGAAGAGAAAAAAGCCGAGGAAGAAGCTGATAAAGCAGCCGAGCCTTTGCTAGAAAAACTTAAGAAAATTCTTGAGTCAGACGTTAGCGCTGTTAAACGTTCGCATCGCTTAACCGACTCACCAGCTTGTTTGGTTCGTGGTGAACACGAGCTTGGTGAGCAAATGCGTAAGATCATGGAAGCGGCAGGGCAGGCCATGCCAGACACCAAGCCAACTTTGGAAGTAAATGTGGACCACCCACTGCTGAAGAAAATTGGTGAAGCGTCGTCGGATGAGCGAGCTGAAGCCCTAACCCGATTGATCTATGACCAAGCGCGTATTGCCGAAGGTATTGAGTTGTCGGACCCAGCTGGCTATGTTAAAACGCTGAACAGCTTGCTTGCCGAGCTGCCTGCCTAAATAAAGGTTCTACGTTGGCGAATATGCCAAGACCTGAACCATTGCCAAAGCCTCACAAGTGTGGGGCTTTGTTATATCCAACAATGCTATACAATGTGACCAAGTTCATTAAATGGTGTTTGGGAGAACCCAAAAATGCGTAAATTTATGATTGCCGGCTGCTTGAGCCTAGCTTCAATGGCGAACGCTGGTGGCGCTGTCGACTTCTCTATCTCGCTTGAGTCAGTGCGAATTGAGCATGAAGCCGCTCGTGTTGGTACTGGAGCGTTAATCTCATTAGGTGGCGCTTACAACCAAAACCAAGGCTGGTTGTTGAACGCTGGGTTCCATGCTGTTGATAGCAAAGCAGCAGCAAACCCTCTGATTGCTGGCTTAGGTGGTAAAGCTTACTGGTTCGACGCCAAAGATGGCGGCTCAGGTGGTGCACTTGCGCCAGGTTTCTTTGTTCGCTACCAGCCCAACTTCGCCAGAGGATTTGGCGTTGAGGCCATTGTGCATTACGCCCCACCAATTTTAACCTTTTCACAATACGACCACTTTGGTGATTTTCACTTGCGCGCAAACTATCGCGTACTGCCACAAGCACGTGCATTCATTGGCGCCAATTACACAGCGGGATTAGAAGCAGAGCAAGACCCGGTATCAATTAATGACGGTGTGTATCTTGGTTTTAGAGTGAACTACTAGGGTCGACTTTATCGGGACACCCATCGATGTTGTTCAATACTGCCATAAGCAGGACGCCCATCGATGATGTTATGGCTACACAACCGGGACACCCATCATTATTATCCGGGGCATCCATACCAATGCAGTTCGGATAAAGCTGTATTGGTGGGTGTCCCAGTAGCCGTTTCAGGCACTAGTTATGGCTGGTAAAGCGCTAGCACTTTTTCGATGTAATTACGGGTTTCGGGGAAGTTAGGTACGCTGGCGCTGGCGTCAACGGCGGGTTCGCCTGCGTTATATGCGGCCAAGGCCAGGCGAAGGTCGCCATACTTGCGCATCAGTTCAGAAAAAAAACGGCTGCCTGCATACACGTTTTGTTCAATGTCGAAGGGGTCGTCCACGGCAAATGCATTTGCTGTAGCGGGCATTAATTGCATTAAACCCATTGCGCCTTTAGACGATACCGCCTGCGGGTTAAATGCCGATTCCACTTCAATAATTGCTCGTATTAAGCTTGGATCGAGCTCATAGCGATGGGCGGCTCGTCGAATGGTTAAATCAACTAGGTCAAGGGCTGGCGTTTGATCTTGTGCCTGAGCCAGTGCGTGAGTAAGCACCACTGGCCCGCGGTCAGTTTGATAAACGAATAATTCAGTCGCGAATGTACTCGTTGCTAACAGTAAGCTAATCGTAATCGCCGTCTTGCCAATCATCATCCACAAACACCAATGCCCCAGTGCTAAACATATCGGCAAGCAATTGTTGGGCTTTAGGGGTTTGTGCCAAGGTTAACAGCTGCTCACTTTGTAGATCTTGATGGCTGTCAGCAATGTAGTTAGCTAGTGTTTTGGTATCTGTATCGAGTAGGTACTCTTTACTATCAACAAACAAATAGCTTTGATAAGTTGCAAAACGCGAAGCAGGGTGGCGTTCAGGATGGCTGTCCTGCAACATTTCGGCAATCTCAGACCAGGCAATTTCGGCACCCAGTTCACCATGATCAGCGTACTTGGGTTCTGTCATATAACGGCCTAGCCAGCGAGCCATTAACGTTGGGTCGTCGATGTGGCGTTGCATGATACCTTTGACAATTTGAACTGATTTTTCGTCAATCATGCCCGCGTGCTCCGGCACCTCGCGCTCTGGGTCGCCATACCTATGGTGGTCGGGTAATAGTTCGGTGAGCATTGCGCCAAACTCGCAGGCAATGTCGGCGTCGCTTGGTGCTCGAAAGCCAACAGAAAGTGTCATGCATTCATCATCGAGCGCTACACCATTGTGTGCCACGCCTGGCGGTAAATACAGCATGTCACCTGGGTTGAGTACCCATTCTTCCTGAGCGGTAAACTCTTTTAAAATTTTAACTGGGGTGTTGGGTAAAATTTCGTCCGTTTCATCGCAAACTCGATCGATTTGCCAACGCCTTTGACCGGCACCTTGAATAAGAAACACATCATAGTAGTCTGAATGTGGCCCCACTGAACCGCCAGTTGTGGCGTAACTAATCATAATGTCGTCTAGTCGCCAGCGCGGGATAAAGTCGAAGTCCTTTAATAGCTCTTTTACCTCTGGCACCCAATGGTCTACCGCCTGTACCAATAGCGTCCATTTGTTCTTTGGTAGCTCGGCAAAGTCATTGTCACCAAAGGGGCCATGCTTGAGTTCCCATTGCTCGCTACCTCGTTCAATAACGATTCTGCTTTCAACGTCAGGCTCAACGGATAGCCCCGCAAGTTCTTCTTTGTCGACAGGGTTCTGAAAATTAGGGTAGGCATTGCGAATAAGTACTGGCTTTTTGTGCCAATATTCTTTTAAAAAAACTTCAACGGATAAATCGCCCAAAACCGACATGGGGCACCTCTTGGTTAAATAATTGACCTGTATTGTAGTGCTTATTAAGCTATTAACCCAAGCAAGGAAATACTGAGCTATTCAGGATAGCGGGTTTAGCGGCAACTCAATGGTAAACACCGTCGGCTGTTGCGCGTTAGTCAAACTTAGCGACCCGTTGTGAGCTTCACTGATTGCTTTAGCAATGCTTAGGCCCAAGCCAGTGCCTTCAAAATTGCGTTTAGCATCGCTTTCGGCTTGGGTAAAGTGGTCGAAAAGGTAGGGAACAAACGCTTCCGGTACACCTACCCCGGAGTCTGTTACTATTAACTGCCACTGGCGATTTGCCAATAATTGTGCGCGTATTTCTATTTCGCTGTGTGGAGCTGAAAACTTAATAGCATTGCTAATTAGTTGCCCGAGCGCTTTTTGTAAGTTGGTAGCGTCGAACCATGCTGTAAAGCCGGTAGGTAAATCGCAAAAAGTTTTAATGCTCAAGTTTTGCCGCTCGGCTTGTGGCAGCCAGGTTTCAATGCATTGGAGCAAAAACGGTTCAACCTGATGCTCGGTTACAACAAGCTCCGACGGCTTAAAAAGGAGCTTTTCCATATCAAGTAGATCGCTAACAATAGACTGCAGTTTGTGTACATTAGCTAGCGCAATGTTGCACAGCTGATCAACATCTTGTTTGCCTTTAATCATGGTCGGCAGTAACCCTACCGCGCCTTGTATGCCAGTTAGCGGTGTTTTTAGCTCGTGGCTTACCGAAGCAATAAAGTCACTCTTTAACTGCGCAATGCGCTCTTGCTCACTTAAGTCGTATATCAATACCCATACTTCGTTTTGTTTGATGTTTGCACTTGTAGTAATTTGAGCGGGCTTTTCGTCATCGGCAATTTTGAGTACTTGCTTGAAAGATTCATGTGTGCCAGTCCACAAATGATCTGGCAACTGCTTGAGTAGCTGTGGTTCCGGGTTCAAATAACCATTTTGCATTTGGCTGTTGACCTCTAGCCACACCATACTCTTGGTATCCACCAGCCCAATTGCAAAAGGCGCCTCGCTGAAAAAATGGCGGAGTCGCTCTTCGCTTTGTTTAATTTGAGCACGTTGCAAGTAGGATTGCGTAATATCTTGAAAGGTGCCAAATACCCCAATAACTTTGCCATCGTGCATTTCGGCTCGGCCTACTGCCCGCACCCAGATGGGCTTCTTGTCGATTGTTAGAAACGGCAGCTCTAAGTCGTATGGCGTGCCTGACTCCATTAATTTTGCTACGGCTGGGTCTATGATTGGCCTTGCTTCAGGGGCGTAGAAGTTCAGCGCGGTAGCAATGCTTGGGGTAAATGTTTTTGGGTCTGTGCCGTGAATTTTGTGGGTAATGTCTGACCATTTGATGGTATTGTTATTGAGGTTCACTTCCCAGTACCCAATACCATGCGATTGCTCTATTTCATATTGTAAATCGGCTTGGCGCTTGCTATCGGTTACGTCTCTAACGCATGCATAAATAAGTTGTTCTTCAATAACGGCTACCGAGTTCCATTCTAGCCAGCGGTAGCTGCCGTCTTGGTGCTGATAGCGGTTAGTGAACTTGATGACCTTGTCGCCCTCGGCGAGCCCGGCAGCAGCCTTTAAAGTTGGCTCAATATCATCGGGGTGAAGGAACTCAATATAAGGTCGGCTTTTTAGCGTATCGACCGGCCAGCCCAGGTGCTCACTCCACGCTTGGTTGAGTGAGATAAGGAAACCATCAAAGTTAGCCACACATAACATATCGATGGAAAGCTCGAATAAGCGGCTATGTAGCTGGCTAGTGACTGGCATAGCGGTTAAACACTTCTTGCAACTGAGCGGCGAGCTTTAAGGGATCAAAGGGTTTTTCGATTACTTCTACCGCGCCAACTTGGCGGTAATGTGCTAGTGCATCGGGTTGGGTTTTGGCAGTAACAAATACCGCTGGCTGAGTAGAAAAGTTGGGCAACTCTCGCAATGCCAGAAGCGTTTCTGGACCACTCATGTTAGGCATCATTACATCTAATACCAGTAACTGAGGTTTAAATGCGGGGGCCTGCGCAAGGGCCGCGGCACCAGAAGAGCACATGAGCACTTCGTAGCCACCAATAGACTCAAGCGCGAGCTTGGCGATCACCTGAATGTCGGGGGCGTCTTCTACATAGAGTATTCGAGTTAGCGCAGTCATCATGAACTCAACATGCTATTTAACAAAAGAATAGTTCAAAGCTGGCGCCATACAAGTGACACCTAAAAATGCGATGCTTTATCTTTGCTTATTTCCGTTTATCATAAAGCTCTAAGAAATAGTGCTTTTACGTGTATAAGAACTTAGGTTAAGGTTCACACACTTCGTCGTTTAGGAAAGTTTTATGTCTTGGCACGCGTGGTTTGCGATTGCCGTTGTGGCAGTGACTTTGAGCACTCTCATTTTTACCCGATTCGCCACTCATTTGGTTATGCTAGCCGCAATGACAGCATTGTTGTTGGCAGGGGTTATTGATGCTCAAAGCGCGTTAGCAGGGTTTGCTAATCCAGGTTTAGTGACCGTTGCCGCCATGTTTGTGGTGGCTGCAGGGGTGCACGGCTCTGGTGGTATCGACATTTTGGTTAATCATGTTTTAGGTAAGCCTCGAAGCCTAGCTTCGGCGATTTTGCGTATTGCTGTGCCAGTTTCATTGTTAAGTGGTTTTTTGAATAACACGCCGGTTGTGGCAACGATGATTCCAGCCGTTAAACGATGGGGCGCGCGCATTCAGCAACCTGTGTCAAAACTTTATATACCCCTCAGTTATGCGGCAATTTTGGGTGGTACGCTCACCATGATTGGTACGAGCACTAACCTGGTAGTGAATGGTCAGGTTCAGCAGATTACCGGTGGTGAAGGGTTTGGGTTGTTCGACATTACCGCTATTGGCATTCCAGTGCTGATTGCTGGTATTGGGTTAATGTGGTGGTTTTTCCCTAAGTGGTTACCGCGTAACGATGTTGAGCACGTGTTTGCCAACAAGCGTGAGTTTACGCTTGAGGTTAGTGTTACCCCTAACGGGCCACTAGAAGGCAAAAGCATCAAAGCAGCGGGTTTGCGCGCTTTGGAACGCGTGTTTCTGGTCGAGATTGGCCGCGGTAATAATATTATTTCGGCGGTGCCTCCTACCATGGAACTGCGTGGCGGTGACCGCTTAGTATTTGCTGGTGAAACGGATGCTGTATCAGACTTATTGCACATAAACGGCTTGGAGCCTTCGGTCACCGATAGCACACCGATTATCGATCGCAACGACCCAGACCGACGCTTAGTGGAAGTAGTGGTTTCGCAACATTGCTCGGCTATTGGCGAGGCCATCCGTGACTCAAAATTCCGTGAGCGCTATGGTGCCGTAGTGCTAGCTGTAGCGCGAAATGGCCAGCGCGTGCAGGGTAATTTGTCGAATATTACCTTAACGGCTGGTGATACCCTGTTGCTCGAAGCTCGCTCGGCGTTCGTGTCTCGCCAGCGCTATAACCGCGATTTTTTGTTGGTAAACGATCTAGAGGCTGAGCCGCCAAGGTATGGTAGAGCATACTTGGCCTGGGGGTTGTTACTTGCGGTAGTGGTTGCCGCCGCAACCGGGGCGTTGAGTATGCTACAAGCGAGTCTGGTTGGCGCCATTGGTATGGTTGTAACCGGATGCTGCTCGGTATCGCAAGCCGAAAAGAGTCTAGATTTACCAGTATTACTTACTATTGCTGCTTCATTCGCTCTCGGTGCCGCGCTGAAAGAAACTGGCGTTGCCGAAGTATTAGCAGAAGTGTTAGTTGGCTGGGGTAGGGGAGACGCTTGGCTTCTGCTCATTCTTACCTACTTAATGGTGGTGCTACTCACAGAAGTTATCACTAACAATGCCGCGGCTTTGCTGGCGTTACCAATAGTCATGCACACAACGCAGCTACTTGGTGTGCCATTCGAGCCCTATGTTATGGCAATCATGATCGCCGCCTCGGCAAGCTTTATCACCCCGTTGGGCTATCAAACTAACTTAATGGTGTACGGCCCCGGCGGCTACCGCTTCGCCGATTTTATAAAAGTAGGCATTCCAATGTCGCTGTTAGTAGGGTGTGTCGCCATCGTCACAATTGGCTTGGTGTACTCGCTGTAGTCGGGACACCCATGGTTAATCAGGACACCCATGGTTAATCAGGACACCCATGGTTAATCCAATTATAAAACATGACTCTGTGATCCTAGATAGTGTCTAGTGGGTGTCCTACGTATCCTCCCGATTGGTTTCAATACTATGGGTTTCTCAATTATATATCGATGGGTGTCCTGGTTAAGTTAACGATGGGTGTCCCAGTAAATCGCAAATCAGTCAGCCGTCGTTTGCACTTGCCCATCTTTGAATCGCACAATTAGCTTGTCGCCTGTTTTGACCTTGGTTGCACTTTCGATGGCTTTGTTTTGGGCGTCGGTAGTAATGGTGTATCCGCGCTCCAAAGTGGCTAGCGGGCTGAGGGCATTTAGCGCTCTCACTTGTTCTACAAATAAACTCTGTTTGCCTTTTAATTGCTGATTTACGGCGTAGTCCAATGCCTCACAGCTGTGGGATAGTTCCTTCTGTAGGTTTGCATGGAGGTTGGCGATGATTTGTGGGTTAAGCCTGCTTTGTAAACTAGCAAGGGCTTGGCTCTCGGACTTTACCGCTACATTGATAGCCTTGCTCATCCTTGTGGTTAAATTATCCAAGCGCTCCTCGGCGTTTTTTACTCGGTCTTTCGGGTGTCGAAGCCGATTGCTTAAGCCTAATAGCCCTTGCTCGGCTTGTTTGATCTGCCAGCCCATAGATCTATCCAAGGCAAGGCTTGCTACATCTAACTGTTGCTGTTTTTGTTGGAACTGTCGGTCGTATTGGCTTTTTAAGCGCTTAGCCAAGTCTACTAGGTTTCTGCGCCATACTGTTTGGTCGGTGCTCACTAGCTCGGCTGCCGCTGTTGGCGTAGGGGCGCGCATATCAGCTACGAAGTCAGCAATGGTTACATCTGTTTCATGTCCAACCGCACTCACCAAAGGGTGCTGGCAGTCAAACATTGCTCGTGCAACAGGTTCGGTATTGAACGCCCAAAGGTCTTCTAGGCTGCCGCCACCACGGCCAATAATAATGGCTTCAACTTCTGTATCGCTGCTGGCTGCTTTTAAAGCATTTACTATTTCAGCAACAGCAGCTTCACCCTGAACGGCAACTGGCCAAACTTTTACCTTAATTAGTGGGTTGCGCCGCTCAAGCGTTGTGCAAATATCGTGAATTACTGCACCAGTGGCCGAGGTGATCACGCCAATGCAATGCTTGGCTTTCGGTATGGGGGCTTTGTGTGCGCTATCGAATAAGCCCTCAGTTAGTAACTTGGCTTTTAACTCATCAAATGCGCGCTGTAGAGCGCCCAAACCAGCATTTTCAATGTGCTGCACAACAAGCTGATATTCACCGCGGGCCTCGTATAGGCTAGCTTGCGCGGTTGCCACAACTTTATCGCCATCTTTTAGCTCTGCTGGGCTGCGTAACCTATACTGGCGAAACATAGCACAACGAACTTGGGCGTTATCGTCTTTCAAACTGAAATAGGCATGGCCGGAGCGTGGGATGGAAAGGTTGGAAATTTCACCTTCAACGCGTACCGTACCCACCACATCATCCAGCAGAATACGCACTTGCTGATTCAGCTGGCTAACACTTAGGACGGTTTGATTGACATCTTTATTTTCATTCATGCGCCATTGGCCGTTCATTTGTTGCGATTGTAGCGGTATAATGCCGCGCTAAATTTTATCTCACCAACCGGTAGGACTCACATATGCTGCGAATTCGTGAAGAAGCACTTACGTTTGATGACGTATTATTGGTCCCGGGTTACTCTGAGGTACTTCCTAATGAAGTGTCGCTGAAAACCCGCCTAACACGCAACATCGAACTTAACATCCCGCTGGTTTCTGCTGCAATGGATACGGTAACCGAAGCACGCTTAGCCATCGCGATGGCGCAGGAAGGTGGTTTGGGTATTATCCACAAGAGCATGACCATTGAAGATCAAGCTCGTGAAGTTCGCACCGTTAAAAAGTATGAAAGCGGCGTTGTACGCGACCCTATTACTATTGATAAGACAGCCACCATCCGCGAGTTAATCAAGCTAACGCGCGAGAATAACATTTCAGGTGTGCCTGTAATGGATGGTGGCAACCTTGTGGGTATTGTTACCTCTCGTGATATTCGCTTTGAAACACAGCTAGACCAGCCTGTTTCGGCAATTATGACTGGCAAAGACAAGCTAGTAACAGTGAAAGAAGGCGAGAGCCCAGCGCGTATTCAAGCATTAATGCACGACCACCGTATTGAGAAAGTGCTTGTGGTTGACGATGAGTTTACCTTAACAGGTCTAATTACCGTTAAGGACATCCACAAAGCCGAAGCGTTCCCGAATGCATGTAAAGACAGTCAAGGCCGTCTGCGCGTGGGCGCTGCAATTGGTACTGGCCCAGATGGTGAGCCACGTGCCAAAGCACTTGTTGAAGCTGGTGTAGACGTAATCATTGTTGACACCGCGCACGGCCACTCTCGTGGGGTAATTGATCGCGTTCGTTGGGTGAAGGAAAACTTCCCACAAGTAGACGTGATTGGTGGCAACATTGCTACCGCTGAAGCTGCCATTGCACTGGCAGATGCTGGCGCCGACGGCGTTAAAGTGGGCATTGGTCCTGGCTCTATCTGTACAACGCGTATTGTTGCGGGCGTGGGTGTCCCGCAAATTTCAGCTGTTGCCGACGTTGCCAATGCAATGAACCAGCGCGGCGTACCAGTTGTTGCTGATGGTGGCATTCGCTTCTCTGGAGATATCGCTAAGGCTCTCGTTGCTGGCGCATCAGTTATCATGGCAGGTGGTTTGTTTGCTGGTACAGATGAGTCGCCAGGTGAAGTTGAGTTGTTCCAAGGTCGCGCATACAAGAGCTACCGTGGTATGGGCTCTTTAGGCGCGATGGGTCATTCGCAAGGTTCAAGTGACCGTTACTTCCAAAGCGCCGACGCCGGTGTTGAGAAGCTAGTACCCGAGGGTATTGAAGGCCGCACAGCTGTAAAAGGCCCACTTTCAACCGTTGTGCACCAGCTAATGGGCGGTGTGCGAGCGGCAATGGGTTATACTGGCAGCGCCGACATTGAAACCATGCGCACCAAGCCGGAGTTTGTTCGCATTACCAACGCTGGTATGACGGAGTCGCATGTTCACGACGTGCAAATTACTCGTGAAGCGCCAAACTATCGTCGCGGCTAAGTAATAGATTTATAAATTTTGAAGCCAGCATCTTGCTGGCTTTTGTTCTTTCTAAAATAGGGGCATCACTGCCTTCTAGTTATGGGAAAAACCATATGCAAGACATTCATGCGCATCGCATTCTGATTTTGGACTTTGGCTCACAGTACACGCAGCTCATCGCTCGCCGTATTCGTGAGATTGGCGTGTATTCGGAAATTCACGCGTTCGATATGAGCGAAGAAGATATTCGCGCCTACAACCCAAACGGCATCATTCTTGCCGGTGGTCCGGAATCAGTACCAGAGCCAGGCTCTCCACGAGCGCCTGAATGCGTATTTGAAATGGGCATTCCAGTGCTGGGTATTTGTTACGGCATGCAAACCATGGCTGAACAGCTTGGTGGTAAGGTGCAAGGCTCAGACGTGCGCGAGTTTGGCTATGCACAAATTGAGCGTGCCGAAGATTGTACCCTACTGCACGACATTGCTGACCATGTTACAGACGGCAAAATGCTGCTGGATGTATGGATGAGCCATGGTGATAAAGTATCGGTTATGCCAGAAGGCTTTAAAGTAACTGCTACCACACCAAGCTGCCCAATTGCAGCCATGGGTAACGATGTAAAACGCTTTTATGGCGTGCAGTTCCACCCAGAAGTGACTCATACACTACAAGGCATGCGCCTGTTAGAGCGTTTCGTTCTCAACATTTGTGAGTGCGACGCCCTGTGGACACCTGCAAAAATCATTGAAGACCAAATTGCTCGTGTGCGCAGTCAGGTTGGTAACAAGAAAGTGCTACTGGGCTTATCTGGTGGGGTAGACTCTTCAGTTGTTGCCGCACTATTACATAAAGCCATTGGTGATCAGCTAACTTGCGTATTCGTAGATAACGGCCTGCTGCGCAAAAATGAAGGCGATCAGGTCATGGAAATGTTCGCCAACAACATGGGCGTTAAGGTAATCCGCGCAGACGCTGAAGACTTATTCCTTGGCAAGCTCGTAGGTGAAGCCGATCCAGAGAAAAAGCGCAAAATAATTGGCAATACCTTTATTGAAGTGTTCGATGCCGAAGCGGCGAAAATAAAGGATGTTGATTTCCTTGCTCAGGGCACTATTTACCCTGATGTTATTGAATCGGCAGCGTCAAAAACTGGCAAAGCACATGTGATTAAGTCTCACCACAATGTTGGTGGTTTGCCAGAAGATATGAAGATGGAGCTAGTTGAGCCACTTCGTGAGCTATTTAAAGACGAAGTTCGCAAGATTGGTTTAGAGCTTGGTTTGCCATATGACATGGTATACCGCCATCCATTCCCTGGCCCTGGCTTAGGTGTTCGTATTCTTGGTGAAGTTAAGAAAGAATACGCCGATATCTTGCGCGAAGCTGATGCCATATTCATTGAAGAATTACACAAAGCCGACTGGTACCACAAAACCAGCCAAGCTTTTGCTGTATTCCTGCCGGTGAAATCTGTGGGCGTAGTAGGTGACGGCCGCCGTTATGAATGGGTTATTGCACTACGTGCGGTTGAAACCATCGACTTCATGACAGCGCGCTGGGCGCACCTGCCATATGACTTGCTGGAGAAAGTAAGCAGCCGAATCATCAACGAAATCACCCAGGTATCACGCGTTACCTACGATGTATCGAGCAAACCCCCTGCAACCATTGAGTGGGAATAACCCGATAACGATAAAAACCGCGCTTAGGCGCGGTTTTTTTTGGTTCGCGTTTAATCAGGACACCCACGGTTAAACGTTTAATCGGCGTTTTATTGGGACACCCATGGGTAGATTTAACTGGGACACCCACGGTTAAATAGAGCACCTATTGTTAGCCTGAACACCTATCTATTGATCAGCAAAAAAACCTTTGAGTTCATCGTGTGCCACTAAAGGGCAAGGGTAGTTCTATTCGTCATTCAAATTAAAGGTGGGTGTCCCGCTTAACGCACAATTTAACGATGGGTGTCCCTGTTATTTCGCCAAGATTTATTGGGGTGAAAATAGCGCTTAAAATGTTGTTTTAAGTTCTAAAGTGTTTTCATTATGTAACTGAATGGCGTTCAGGTGGCAGATATTTAACCAGATAAGCCAGTTTTAGTCTTTACACGGTTTTGCAGAATGCGAATCCTGCTGCTAGTTTGTTTCACTGATGTTACAAATAAATGAACCCAAAAAAGCAGGGAGAGCACAATGGACGAAAGAGAACTTTTCGCGCGTAGGCTTGGTATTAGTTTGCCATGGCATGTTGAAGAAGTTGAGATGGTAGACGGTGTATACATCGTGTTTGTCATTTACGTAGGAACGCTAGTTTACTGCCCCACTTGCGACAAAAAAGCAGATATTCACAAAGTCGAAAAATGCAGCTGGCGTCACATAAATGAGTCTGAAGAGCCAACAATCATCCACTGTGACGTGCCCATTGCAAGATGTAAAAAGCATGGAATGATGCAAATAGAAGTGCCTTGGGCATTGTTCCACAAAGGCTTTACTGAGATTAAATAATACCTGGGGCGCTGTTTCACCCTTTACGAACTATTACAAAAAAACCGTCATAGCTGTTCAAATATACACTAATATGTAGTTGTGGATATGGAGGGCATATGACGGTTTCCCGCGAATCTCAAATCTCTTTACCGGACACTAGTGCATATCACATTTTCATGCGAAGTGTTCGCCAAACAAGCATCTGTGGCGTTGATCCTTTCACTCACCGATCCTACGAGCATAGAAAAGAATGGATAATAAGCCGCATAGAGCAGCTTGTTCGCAGCTTCTGTATAGGTGTAGCGGCCTACGCTATTATGCCGAATCACTATCACCTGGTAGTAATTGTTGATAAGAATACTGCCGAGCAGCTGACTGATAATGAGGTGGTCGCCCGATGGGGAGCCATCTACAAAGTCCCGCACGCAGTCAAAGCCTATATTGAAGGTGATGCTGCTTTCCAACACGTTGCACAACCCATTATTGCCACTTGGCGTGAGCGCCTTTTTGATATTTCTTGGTTTATGAGAAGCTTGAACGAGTACATTGCTCGCAAATGTAATGCAGAGGATGGGTGTGTTGGTCGGTTCTGGGAAGGCCGCTTTAAGTGCCAAGCTGTACTGGATGAGCGTGCTTTGCTAGCTGTTATGGCTTATGTAGACCTTAACCCTATACGAGCCAAACTTGCCACGCACATTTACGATTCTTCATACACAAGTGCGTACGAACGTTTGCACGGTGGAAGCATACCCAATCAGAATCGAGAATGTTCACCCTGGCTACTGCCCTTTGACAGTGAACACTTGCCGTTTAAGGAAGTAGCGTACATGGAGCTACTAGAGTGGACAGGCCGGCAAATTCGAACAGATAAACCTGGCTTTATCGACCCTAAGCTGCCTTGGCTTACTCAGTTATATCAGTTTACCCAAGGTGGCTGGGTGGATGTATGTCAGTCTCTTGAGCAGCGTATTCATGGTGCAATAGGTGCTGTTGCCAAGGTAGTTCAGTACAGAAAGCACTGTGGATATGTGCGAAGGCGGCCGTCGAAAGTCGCCATCGCACTATTTCCTTAACTATTGCAAACCTGGGTGCGCTATACAGCTTTAACAGGAATGAGGTTCTCGTTCACAGGAACTGATGGTAACTCAATACCAAGGTTGTTTTTCTCGAATACCTTATCGGCTCGGTAGCTAGAGCGGACCATAGGGCCAGAAGCAACCTCCATGAAGCCCATTTCTAAACCAACATCTCGGTAGTTTTGGAACTGCTCTGGCGTTACGTATCGATCAACCGGTAAATGGTTTTTTGTTGGGCGCAAATACTGACCCAGCGTCAAAATATCTACACCAATTTTGCGAAGATCGCGCATGGTTTCGAAAATTTCCTCGTCTGTTTCACCAAGCCCAACCATAATACTTGTTTTGGTTAGCACCTCAGGGTTGTGCTGTTTGGCAAAGGCGAGCACATCAAGTGTTTGCTGATAGCCCGCTCGGTTGTCGCGCACAGGGTGGGTCAAGCGCTCTACCGTTTCTACATTCTGGGCAAACACGTCTAACCCGGAGTCTACTACTAGGGCGACATGGTCCATATTGCCGGCAAAGTCAGGCGTTAACGCTTCTACTTTGACCAGTGGCGTACGCTGCTTAATGGCCGCCACACAGTTGGCATAGTGTTGTGCGCCACCATCTTCCAAGTCATCTCGGTCTACCGAGGTGATGACAATATAGCGCAGCCCCATCAATTCGACCGATTCAGCCGTGTTGGCAGGTTCATCTTGATCGAGCCAGCCTTTGGGGTTGCCCGTATCTACGGCGCAAAACTGACAGGCGCGGGTACAGACCGAGCCCATAATCATAATGGTGGCTGTCCCGTTACTCCAACACTCGCCCATGTTTGGGCAGTGTGATTCTTCACAAACAGTGCTTAGGCGATGTTCGCGAACATTCGCCTTTACCTCTTGAAAGCGCTCTCCACCCGGAATTCTAGCTCTGAGCCACTTCGGCTTTGGCCCTGATTGACCCTCTTCTACAGGTTTGTTTGCGCGCTTGCGAACGCCATTCTTAATTGCATTAAACCCGTGTTCGCTGCGGTACTTAGCGCCGCTTTCAATTTTGTTGTCAGTCATTAAAAGACCTCGAAGGCTGTAGCAGGTGCACTGCTGAAAAACATAATTGAGCCTATTATATCAGGATAATTGGCGCACAGCAGTTACGCTGCTTTCATATTGATGCGATTTCAAGACAATACGCAGGCACCATCACTAAAGTTTGCAAGCGCAAGCACACTGGTGCTTGACCGGGACACCCATCAAAGCATAAAACATCAAGGACACCCACCAATCGCCATATTTGCTGTCCAGTACTCGGTAAAGATTAAAT
The DNA here is from genome assembly GCF_003577475.1 of Salinibius halmophilus. Taxonomy (GTDB): domain Bacteria; phylum Pseudomonadota; class Gammaproteobacteria; order Pseudomonadales; family Natronospirillaceae; genus Salinibius; species Salinibius halmophilus. Next base: position 317,576 of record NZ_QPEP01000003.1, on the reverse strand, counting down.
ACTTGGCATTGCTTTTGAATGCTGACGGTTATCAACTGAATTTGCGTCAAAAATAAGGCAGGTAGTCATGGTGACGTTAGATATGATCGATGCAGCGGTGAAAGTGTCGCTTGGCATATTAGTTTCGGCAATCTGTTTCTACTGGTACTGGAATGCACAGCGCAAGCGCGGCGTACATTTGGACGTTGCCAGCAGGCGGCGCTTAGAGCTATTGGAGCAGGTGTCTAGTGAGGTTGCTGAGGTTCATCACAATTATCAGCAGTTCCTCACCTTAACACTGGAGTTTGCTCGCCATGGTCGCCGTTGGCCAGCAAGCCGTAGACAGGAATTGCGTCGAAAATCTGACGAACTAGTCGCCGCGTTCAAATATTTGTCGTCTGCGGAGTCAACTTTACTGTTGCTGGGTGAGAAGAACCTTGAGCGAGCATTGCGTGGTTATGGTGCGAAAATTGTACAGCTTCGCCGCCTTGTCTCGGCAGATAAATATGAATTTGCGGCCGAGGAACTGGCGCTGATTGAAGACCTAAAGAAAGACATCGGCAAATTAAGAGATGCATTTTACGATACGCTTTCTAGCCGCTTTGGCACCTCTTTTCGGCTAGCGTAAGGGTCAATAATGAGAGATGAAACTGACACAAAGTCTTGGTACCGGAAAAAGCGAAAGCCCTGTGCAGCATGCATGGCAAGAGCTCTGCTGCTTGGGTTTGTGCTAGTGGTGGGTGTCCTGCTTTACTACATGTACTACCAATAACCGTACACTCAAGACAATTGTTCAAAAAATGCGCGTGAGTTTATTCTCATGGGTGTTACAATGGCGCCGCGCTAATGTGTTGGCGCCTTCTGTGTTTTCAGTGAGCAATATTTAGAGTCGTGAATGTCTGAAATCAGTAACGTGTTAGATACTCAAGGGCTGCGTTGCCCTGAGCCAGTGATGATGTTGCACAAAGCCGTGCGCAATGCCGAGCCAGAAAGTTTGATAAAGGTTGTAGCAACAGATCCTTCAACACAGCGAGACATCCCTAAATTCTGTCAGTTTTTGGGGCACACACTGAAAAGCCAGGAACAAAACGGTGAGTTATTTGAGTTTGTGGTGCAAGTGAAAGCATGACCACGGCAGCACAAATTATCGAAATATTTAATTCACTTTTCATTGAAAGTGAGCGCACCAAGCTAATTGGTGGTGCCAACGAACCAATATACCTTCCATACAGTCAGCAGCGTCCGGTTGCTGAGCTATACTTTCGAGCTGATTACGAGCGAAGCGCCCTGCACGAGATTGCACATTGGTGTGTTGCAGGCCCTAAACGGCGAGAGTTGGAAGATTTTGGTTATTGGTATCAGCCAGATGGGCGAGATGCGCAACAACAGCAAGCTTTTTTTCAGGTAGAAGTTGAGCCGCAAGCATTAGAGTGGTTGTTTGCCATTGCGGCTGGTATCCCTTTTAGCGTAAGCGTTGATAATTTGACTGGTGAACCACTGGATACAACACCATTTCGTTTAAACGTTCAACGTGCCGCTAACCGTCGTTTAGCGGAGGGGCTGCCACCAAGGCCTGCAAAACTAATTGCTGCATTTCATAAGCAGTGCCCGCAAAGCCAATGGGACAAAGCGAAAGATCTCGTGGCGCAGGGCTGTTTCTAAAGTTTGGAGAACATGAATGTCTGAGCAGACAAAAACGAATAACCCTGTTGAACAAGTAGAAGACGTTCAGCAAACCGAGGCAGGTAAAACCAGCCAGGACACGCAAAGTAATAGTCAGGACACCCACCAAAATTCGCCAAAAGACGGCGACACCTCACCAGCTGCCGACACCGAAAGCAGCTCTGAAGCAAACAAATCGACGCCGAGCATTGAAGAAGAACAGCCTGTCACTCAAGAAATAGAAGAAAAGACGAGCGACGAGCCTAAAAGCCAGAGCGAAACAGTAGCTGAAAAAAATGGCAACCAAGGGCAGCAGGCTGAAGCGCATCAACCTGGAGCTGAAGAGCAAAAGCTTGAAGAGGCTGCGGGTGCAGAAACAAATGCTAATAAAGAAGAAGCTGTTGAAACCAAGCCTAAATCAACTAAGCAGCGATCGCGTCGCAAGCCAAGAGCCAAGAAAGACACCAAAGCAGAAACAAAGCCAGAAACCAAAGCAGAAGAGCCTGTAGTGGTGGCTGAAAAGGATGCAGCACCAGAACCTGCCAGTAAGGTTGCATTCGCTAGCTTTAACTTACCAAAACCAATTATGAAAGCCATTGATGCAGCTGGTTTTGAGCATTGCACCGACATTCAAGCACAAACTCTACCGCATACGCTGTTAGGCAAAGACTGCATTGGTAAGGCACAAACCGGTACGGGTAAAACTGCTGCGTTTCTATTGTCGGTGCTGACCGACCTGTTAGAAAACCCGCTACCAAAACAATATAACGGTGAGCCGCGAGCCTTGGTGCTTGCACCGACTCGTGAGTTAGCACAGCAAATTGCAGCCGATGCCAACCAGCTCACTAAGTTTGCCAAGTTAAACGTAGTTACTGTAGTGGGCGGGATGGATTTTGAAAAACAAAAGCAACAGCTGATTGGCAACAAAGTTGACCTGCTGGTTGCCACTCCTGGCCGTTTAATCGACTTTGTTCAGCGCCGAAACGTCTACCTCGACCAAGTAGAAGTTTTGGTGATTGATGAAGCAGACCGTATGCTCGATATGGGCTTCATCCCAGACCTCCGTCAAATTGTTCGAGCGACGCCTCGCAAAGAAGTGCGCCAAACGCTGATGTTTTCTGCCACATTTACCGAGCAAGTCATGCGCTTAGCACGAAGCTGGACGCAAGAGCCTGTCACTGTTGAAATTGAGCCGACAATGAAAACATCGGACCGAGTTGAGCAACATGTTTATCTCACGTCGAACGATGACAAGTTCCAAATTCTAAAAAACCTACTAGAAAGTGAAGAAATTGAGCGGGCGATGGTGTTTGCCAACCGCCGTGATCTGGTGCGCCAGCTTACCGAAGACCTAAAGCGTGCGGGTATCGACTGCGCCATGCTCTCAGGTGAAGTGTCGCAAGACAAGCGTGTGAAAGTGCTCAATCGCTTTAAGTCTGGCCAAGTAAAAGTAATGGTTGCTACCGACGTAGCCGGCCGTGGCATTCACGTGGATGGCGTAAGCCACGTTGTGAACTACACACTGCCAGAAGATGCAGAAGACTACGTACACCGTATTGGCCGCACCGGCCGTGCTGGCGCCAAAGGATTGTCGGTTAGCTTTGCCTGTGAAGACGACTCGTTTTTAATTCCAGATTTGGAAAAGTACCTCGGCAAGAAAATCGAACTAGAGCGCCCTCCTGAAGAGTTACTCGCCCGAAAATCATAATAACTGAGCCCGCTGCAGCGGGCTTTTTTTTGCTTTGGGAAATTATCGGGACACCCATGAATAACCGGGACACCCGTGAATAACCAGGACACCCATCGATAACCAGGACACCCATCGATAACCAGGACACCCATCGATACCTAGGACACCAGTGTATAACTGCACCGGTGGGTGTCCCTGTAAGCACCTGTAAGCATCCAATTATCGATGGGTGTCCCGATTAATAGGTGTCCCGATTAATAACGCTCACGTTTATATCGTGTCGGCATCGCCATAGCGCTCGTGGAGCCTCGCGAGTCGGTTGACAATGGCTTGGCGCTCAGAAGCGAGTTGGCGCACTAGGGTATCATGGCGCTTGAAGAAAGTTCGAACCAGAATTTTGTCACGATAATTAGTGATTTTGCCGCGATAGTGTAGGGCAATTAATCCTGTTGGTAGAAACGTCGCCACATAAATGAAACTGTTGGTAAGGTTTCTATCGGTAAACTGCCATAACCACAAGCCGAACAGAACATAGCTTATAATGAAGGTGATCACGCCAAAGCCGAAGTAGGCGAACGTGCGAATTGCCTCGTCTTTGAATCTACGTGCCAAAAAGCGAGTAGTGAACCATGGCAGAAAATTATGCAAAGCGCCGTAGGCTGCAAACGGGGCCATAGCAAGTGTATATACAGTCATTTTTAAAAGAAGTAAGCGTTCACGAACTGGCTGCTTAAATGACTGCTGGAAGTCTACCTTTAAGTTAACCTGACGCAAATGGGCCGTATATCGTTCTACTCTATTACGCAGCAACTCAACAGCCATGGGTTCAGCAATGCTTGCGCGTGACAATGTTTGATTCAGTCGAGCCTTGCCCTCAAACACATCAGACAGCTCATCTACTGACACAGGCGTTGGCCGGAACCAAGTGGTAAACTTGCGCAAAAGCCGCTGCCAGCGAGTAGCGGGCGGGCCTGGTAACTTAGACGCCTTTGCCTCAATTGCCTCATAGTATAAAGAGCCCAGATCATTAATCAGGTGGCTAAGGCGCAAGTCTTCAATATGGTTCGCTTGCCTTCTGAGCTCCTTCTCAATGGTGCCAGTAAGTGCTGCTATCGCTTGGTCTGGCGCTTTTTTATATTCATCCTTAAACGCAGCAACTCGAACTGAGCGGCCAAATCTGAGCAATGCTGACGACATGAAGAGCTCACGGCTTTCAAAGTTAATGCCCACCGGCACAATAACAAGCCCTAAAGAAAAATCGTTTTTTGCTTCCGCTTCCAAAGCAAGGCGAGCAGTTCCAGACCTTAAATTAGCAATTTGCAGGCTTGGCGAGTTGCGCCCCTCGGGGAAAATGCCAACACATTTGCCTGCTTCTAGCCGCTCAATCACCTTGGCAAACGCTTGCGCAATGGCCGCCTCACCACGCCCGCGTTCAATAGCAATAGCGCCAAGTTGTTGATAGACCCTAGACAGTATCCGTGACCGGAAGAGTTCACTTTTTGCTAAATAGTTTACTGGGCGATCCAGCTGAGTAGATAGTAGCACCGAGTCGAGAATAGAGCTGGGGTGGTTGGCAGCAAGAATGACTGGGCCAGTAGTAGGTACTCGGTCAGCAAACTTGGCATCGATATGCAAAAAATACAGCCGAGTAATTGCCCGAAGGAGTAGGCGAATAAACCGATAAAGGCGCATGGTGCTCCAAATGGCGCGATATACAAATTAAAGTATACGCTTAGACAATGAATGGGGCCTAAATACTGGGGATAAATGATCATTGAATGCTGGGTGTCCAGCTGGTTGCTAAGACAAAAACTATATCTACTGTGCTATCCAGCGCTGTACCAAACTTGGAACAACCTTGGCGGCTTTGCCTTGCAAATATTCATAATTCGCTGGTGGTGCTTCAAGGTCTAGAGCGTTAATTACCTTTTCTGCATTCGGGTGGGCATAGCGAACTAACCCTGCCACTGGGAACACGTTTAAAGAAGTACCTACAACAAGTACTTTGCCTGCGTCACTAATGTGATCAAGCGCCGTATCAATGTGCTCAACGGCTTCGCCAAACCAAACAATGTGGGGCCGAAGCTGTCCGCCTAGCTCACAGGTGTCGCCGAGGTTGATATCCTCATAGCCAATGTTAAACACTGTCACGTCATCATAAACACTGCGAGCTTTAGTGATCTCGCCATGTACATGCAAAACATTGCTCGAGCCACCACGTTCATGTAAATCGTCGATGTTTTGAGTGATGACAACTACCTCAAAATGCGACTCGAGGCTCGCAATGGCCATATGCGCAGCATTTGGTTTGGCCTGCTGAATTTGCCGCCTGCGCTCATTGTAAAAGCGCAAAACCAGCTCATGATTTGCCGCAAACCCCTCCGGGCTCGCAACATCCTCCACTCGGTGCGACTCCCACAAACCATCCGCCGCCCGAAACGTATTAATACCACTGTCGGCACTTACCCCCGCACCAGACAAAACCACAATCTTGTTTGGATTCATCGCCATCTTCGCTCCTAGTTTTGTTGATGGTTCTATTGGGACACCCACCGATGAGTTTACTTCTAACCGGGACACCCATCATTATTAAGCAGGGCACCCATCAACATCAGCTACTGCGAATCACGCAAAAATATCGATGGGTGTCCCGCTAATTAATCAGCAACAAACGCAGCAACTGCGCGCCACACCATTAGTGCTGAGTGCGCGTCGCGGCCGGCATATAAAATTTGCTTCTCGTTTAATGGCCAGCGGCTCCAATCCGACATTTGAGCACTTTTACTTAGCTGCTTGCCAAGCAACATCGCCACGGCTGGGCGCGCACCAATAGGTTTCTCATCTTCCATAAACCTAGCCAGTTGCCGGCTAACATCCGCTTTATTCAAAACCTTCACCCCATGTTGGTTCTGAAGTTGGCGGTTGTCGTCTTTTAAACCGAAGCCCACCTTTACTACCTGCTGACTTGCTACAATAGTTAGCCCTATTTCAAATACATCAGCCAATGCAGCCGGGAAAAGGTAAGCGCGCTCGACCGTAGCAAACTGAAGTAGATGCGGGCCAACCTCAGGTTCGCCCTTCTTAAAACGCGGCTTGCTCTCGGTATCAAAGCCTACCTCATATTGCGCAATCAGCAGTGCCGCCACCTCTTTTGCCTTAGTACTACAGGTAACCACCTCTATTTGCTCAAGGCCAATATCATCGTAATCGGGAAGCTGAGCAATACTGTGTTTGAGTGGCCGGGTGAACTGGGGCTTCGCGATCATTGATGGGTGTCCTGGTTATTATTGATGGGTGTCCTGATTATTAACTGATAAAAGGTGGGTGTGGTGCAACGGCTAATATCGATGGGTGTCCTCAAAGTGCTGCCAGTCGTGGTATCTTATCACTTCCATGCAAAAGGATATCGCCATGAAGAAGTTAACCTGGTTTTTTACGCTGGCCGTTTTGCTGCAAGGTTGTGCCCAAGACCAATCCCCTACCAACGCTAGTGGTTCTGGCACCCCGCCACAAACTGAGTGCACATCACAAGCAAACTACAGCAATACACAAACTAGCAAGTTCGGCCATTACGTAGTTACCAGTGATTACCAATGCAACAACGCGAATACTATTGTTGTTCGCGAGCTGCCAGCAACCCTTGCAAAAGACTCTCAGGGAATTGACTACAACTCAGACCTGCGCATCGACCGCTTTTACACTGTGGCAAAAGCTCCCGACTTTCAATATGCAGAAGTATTTGTAGAAACAACCAATACCTCAAAAGCGCCAATCTGCCCACGCTTCGATATTGAACTATTCGGCCCCGCGGGCAAGCTTGTGGCAGATGGCTTTGCTATTGAGCCAGTGCTGGCGTCGTTCGATTACTGGTATTACGGTTGGGTTTGTGTAGGGCCAGGTGAAAGTGCGCTATTCCATGGTGGGATGGTGATAAGCGAAGAGACTGTTGAACGGGCGACGCTAACACCAAGTTTTTGGCAGGCGCCAACGCACAAGCCTGCCAACTACAAACTCACAAGCATTGCCCTTGCCGACAACACGTTAAGAGTCGACTTCAGCCTTAACCATACAACCTTTGCCCAATCCAATCACCCAAGAGTTCTGATACAAAATGCCGATGGGTACTTTGTCGCGTCGTCAATCTCGGCAAATCACGAACGAACACGGGTATATTTAAAAAGCGAAGCGCATTACTACGCAAGCTCTTCCGCGTTATCCAAATTATCGCAAGGTGATCGTATATATATTAGCCCGGACCTTATACCCATTGAGCTGCGCGGCGCGCAACCTAGCTTTGTTCAGCAATAAGGATTTCGCCATGAAAAAGTTATCATTTTCACTGCTTGCAGCCTTGCTACTTAGCGCTTGCGCCGAAACTATAAACGAGCAAACTACCAGCACAGCAAACACACAACGAAGCACTAACCAGCAGTTTGGAAGGCTAGGGCAGGTGCAAATATTGCCCAACACCACTAATGGTGCTTGCTCGCTTACGCCCCTTACGCAAACAGGCGAAAACCAATACGGCAGCTATGTGGAAGCCGGTAATGAACACTGCAGTTCAACCTCGTATACTCGCCAAGTACTAGAGTATCCCGTAACGGTGATCAACAATAATAATCGCATACAGGTTCACAAAGCCTATATCAGCTGGTTAGATGATCGTGTTTCTAGCACGTTTATCGAGTTCGAAAACATCAGCGGCGAAGTGCTTTGCCCAAATCTAAACATGCAAGCCATAGGAAATGACAGCACGGTACTGCACGATACTTATTGGTATCAAGCGGGCTTTTTAGTTGCCAGTAACGCTTATTTAGCGTTGCATAACAGCTGCCTAATGCCACAAGAAAGCGCTGTTTTGTTCGACTACAACTCTGGGTTGGATAACGATGCAACTATTAGCTACCTACAACTTGAGCTGGCCGAGAATGATGGCTATCAATTTGCCCCATCGGCATTCACATTAACATCCGTTACCGCAACTGAAAAACAAACCACAGTAGGGGTAAGCCTAAACCCAGACATGGTTGGCATTGGCATGTATTCGCAAATGCTAGTGCAAGATGCGTCAGGTTATTTTATCGACTTCGACTACATGCATCGAGATGTTGAAACGATATTTAAGGTTAACGAGGCGAGCATGCCATATAACCGCACATTAACTACATTACAGCCAGGGGATAAACTGTACATGGTGCCAGACTTGTTCCCACTAGAAAAAATAGGCCCGCTACCAAGCATAAACGAATAGACTTTAGGACACTTGATGAAACACATACTACTAACCATTGCTGCGCTATTTTTATTAGCCGCCTGCCAGCCAGTTGAAAGTGACGTGGCAGACACCAGCACAGCAGCACAAGCACAATTCGTAGAAGGCACGCACTACCAAAAAGTGAGCGACACGCGAACGGCGGAAAACGAAGTTCGTTTGTTCTTCAGTTACAACTGCGGCTTTTGCAACGCCTTCGACCCAGTGTATGAGCAAATGAGTGCCGAACTGCGAAACGAACAGGCACCCATCAACATAGAACACACACACGTTGATTTTGTCGGCAGCAACGGCGCCGACATGACCTGGGCTCGTTCAATGGGCAAAATTCTAAAAGTAGAATCGCAAACCGCACCGCTAATATTTAGTGCCATTCACAATGACAAGCGCCGCTTAACACGCGACGACGTTCGCCAAATATTTCTAAGCATTGGCGTAGATGAACAAGCGTTCGACGCCGCAGCTAACAGCTTTGTAGTACAAGGACTGCAAGCACAACAACGGCAGCAAGCGCAAGATGCGCAAATACGTGGCGTTCCCGCAGTGCGAGTGAATGGTAAATACCAAGTGATACACAGCTCAGTAGCAAGCCCACAGCAACTGGCCGAGCTAGTGCAGCACGTAGCTAACTTGGACTAATTAAGTGGGACACCCATCGATAAACCAACGTAGTGTAACCGGGACACCCATAGTTATCTGGCGTACAGACCGCATAATAGCTACCGGGACACCCATAATTAGCCGCCAGCCCATAACCCAAAAGGCCAAAGCATGAGCGAAAACTTCATTCCAACCACTTACGACGCTTGGAAGCATTGCATCACCAAAGAGTGCGAAATAGAGCTAACGCTACCCTATGTAGAAGCAAGATTGGAAGCCCTGCAAAACGACCATGACGAACACACCCGCCAGTTTGTGCAACTATACGGCGAAGGCTACCACCAAACGGTAATTGCCTGGTTTAAACAAGCCCGCCGCGAACTGAGCAATTAGAAGGCCAGGAATTCTGCGGAACATCCAGTGCGTTGCGGGACACCCATGTAATGGACTAATTAGCGATGGGTGTCCCAGCTAATTACATGAACAAAGCACCAGTGGGTGTCCCAACAACTGGGTTAATGAGCAAAGCACCGTTGAATGAACCGACTAATCCACCGACTAATCCCGCCGGTGGTTAGCACGAGCTCATCGGTCATTCCCGCGCAGGCGGGAATCTAGCGGCCAAAGGGGGGAGTGGGCTCCCCCTAGGTTGGCACACTAAACTTGTCAATCATGGCGTCTAGATCGCGAACGCGAGCCTGCAGCGCTTTGCCTGTGTCGTCGGCTAGTTTTGACGATTGCAGCGCTTGGTTGGCAATGTTGGCAACCGAAGTGATTTCGGTGTTAATTTCCTGCATAGCAGCCGACTGCTGCTCAGCGGCGGTAGCAACCGACTCCACAACGTTGCTCACCTGCTGAGTTTGCTCAACAATACTTTTTAGCGCGTCGATTGCATCGCCACTAATGGTAGTGCCTTGCTCTACAATTTGAGTGCTTTGCTGCATTCTTACAACCGCTTGCTCGGTGTCGTTTTGAATGGCACTAATAGACTCGTCTACCTCGTTTGTAGCTTGCGCGGTACGCTCCGCTAACCCTCGCACCTCATCGGCGACAACAGCAAAGCCTCGCCCTTGCTCGCCTGCGCGAGCGGCTTCAATGGCAGCGTTTAATGCCAATAAATTCGTTTGCTCGGCAATTTCAGTAATTACCTTGATCACCTCGCCAATTTTCTCACTGCGTGTGCCAAGACTGCCAATGGTTGCCGAAAGTTCACCAATAGTAGTAGATGCCTGATGAATATTGCTAACAACCTGGTTGACTGTTTCGCCCCCCTTTTTGGCCACGTTGCCTGCTTGCGAAGTGATTTGAGAGGCGTTGCTGCTTTGTTGCGCAACTTCGCTAATGGTAAGGCTCATTTGATTGGCCGCGGTGGCAATTTGCTCTGAACGCAGCGCCTGCTCTTGGGCGCCGTTGAAAACATCTTTATGAATGTTGGCGAGCTGCTCGGTGCTAATTTTTACCTCGGCACCAACTTGTTTAATTTGGCTTAGGAGCGTGACCAGTGCTTGCTGCATATGATTAATGGCTTGCGCCACAGCTTGGATTTCATCATGGTTTTTGCGCACTAACGGCGGCAGCTTAAGGTTGCCACTGGCAATTTCCGAGGCCTGCAAAGACAGCGCGGCAAGCCCAGATTTAATTGATTTCACTACCAACCAAAGCACGGTAATGGCCAAAATAACAGACACGCCAGCCAGCACTAAGGTGACCAAACTGAGCAAGCTTAACTGAGCCTTCACTTGCAACATAGCGCTTTCAGTATCGGCCCGTTCATCCAGCGAGCCGGCCTCTAACAGCGACTCAAGAGGTTCGATAAACTGGCTGTCTACCTCTTTTACCGAGTTATAATTTAGCCAAGCTGGACTTGTTGAGAAAATAACTTCGACCGATTCGATAAGCTGCTCAATCAGTGCTTCTATTTCATCGGTTTGCTCTGGCTGCTCATAGGTTTTTAAGACTGCAAGCTGTTCATAAGTGGCAGTTTTGGCGAGTTCATACTCCTCAGTAGCACTGCTAGAGGAGGTAATATGAGCCAGCAGAGCAATTTTGATTTTTTTTACCTCATCCATTAACAACAAGTAGCTAATGGTGCTTGGCACATCGTCGTCGGCAACATTGTCGGTAATGGCAGTAATTTGCCGCTCTTGCCAAACAACGTAAAGGGCCGTTGCGGCAAACATTGTGAGTAGCAAGGTAACCATCGCGATGAGGCGTTGCGAAATAGAGAGGTTCATTGGTACTCCATAATTGGTGAGCTCTACACAAGCATAGACAGCCCCAACGATGTTGTACCAATGCACGGGTGGTAGTTTTGTAAACCACCAACCCGCCAACTAAAACGTTTTACACCGCCTGCTTAGTTAACAAACTTAAACGAGATGCCCGTTTGAATGTTGTCTTGCAGGCCCGACTCGGTTAAGAACTTCTGGTAGCCAACCTGCAAAGACAAGTAAGCACTTGGGTCTGGGTGGTTATGGCCATTTAACAAGTTAATACTCAACGTAGGGCGCACAAAATAGCCACCGGTTAGGTCGAACTCCTCGTTGCTTGGGCAGTTAGAGCAGTAACCACCATCGGGCATACTGTACGAGCGCTGGCCCGACAAAAACATACGGCCAACACCCACACCCGCGTGTACCCAGCGCATATGGTTGTACTCGGCCACCGCCTCTAAAGTAAACGAATAAAAGCCTGCTTCGTTATCGATGGTGTAGGTATCCGAACCATTGCTAACCACAATAGACGACACATTAAAATCTTCTGGCGAGTAAAACCCCGCACTAGCGCGGCCGCGCAAATAGCGAGTGCCATACGAGCCGCCAAACTCCCAGCCATTACCAACTTCTTCCGCCACCTGATTCGCCGCCGCAACCTGAGGGTTGATGTTAGCAGGCGCATAGCTTGCCTCCATCGTCCAACTGCCAGCCGCAGCAAGCGTGCTCAATGCACATCCAAATGTGAACGCAACCATGCGCTTCATAGCTCCACTCCAAAACATCCATTAAAAGAGCGCGCATTGTAATGAAATGTATTCAAAAAGGAACTGAGATAACGCAACAGCCAATACAAAAAAGAGCAAGCGCACGGTAAACAACCTAGCCTGTAGTGCCTAAAAGAGTACCGAATTTATATTCAAAAAAGGTATTAAAATACGAACTATTACATATAAAAATGATAAAAATACGAATTATTATAAAGATACTAAAAAATAGATAAAAACTACCCTTGCGGTGAGTTCAAAAAGTAGTCGCCAATGGGTAATATCCGCCGGTCACAAACAAACAACAAGGACCGTAATGAAAGCATCTGCGATTACAATCACAGCCATAACACTTGCCATGGCAAGCCCTGCGCAAGCATTAGAGCACTTCGATAAATACCACAATTACGCAGCCATTGAAGTAGGGCCAATGTTTGGTGTTACCGAAGAAGGCACCTCAAGGCCGCTAGCTGTTCGTGCCTCTGGCCAAACACAGTTAAACACCAAATTCTACGGTGGTGCCTCGTTCGAGCTAGCAAGCTCCAACGACTACAGCCGAACCATTGGCCTTGGCTACGTTGGCGCGCGATTTAACCATCCGTTCGCCGAAACGAGTGACCAAGAGTTCTACCTTCGCGCGGGTGCGCAGTACGACGGCATTACACTAAACCTAGTAGACACACCAATAGACGCGAATGGCATGAGCCTATACCTCGCATTTGGTAGTAAAGATGAGTACTTCTCGTGGTTATATGCCGACCTTGGTTTTTTTATCAATTATGGCTTCATTGATGCAGCTGGTATTAGCTACAAAATGGGCGTTAACTTCACCGACAACCTTGCTGCTGAAGTGCACTTGGAAGGCACGCGCTACAAGCAAACTCTCACCCTTGGTGGAAAGTGGCATTTCTAGGTTAGCCTTAGACGCGCCACAAACGGCTGGGCTAAGCGCCCAGCTCCGCTTTCCGGCGCAGTTTGGTAAACACCTCAGGCCAAAGAATATAGTCACCATAGCGGCCGGTTTTATTCTGGCAGCCTTTACTAATTCCTTTTTCTGTGGCGTAAGCCACTTCATTGGCAAAGTACACCAGCCCAGCTTTTTCAGCTTGTAGTAAGTAGTCTTTGGTGGAAAGGCCAAGCCCCACTATTGGTTGCGCTTAGTTCTACATTGATTCCCGTATTCAAGAGCAAACTATGTTGGCTGTCCTTATGTATAGTTTTGTAAATTTTGTAATTGCAAAGTATGTCGCAAAATAGATACCATCAAGGATGATAAGAGCCTTAGTAAAAATAAGGATAAACTGTGCGCCTCCTGCAAGTTTTGAGTGTTCTCTCCAAATCTATACGTTATGCAATTCCTAGTAGAATAAGAATCAATGTGTATCGCAATAAATTCCGACCATTTTTAACGAGAATATTTGAGGCCCTGCCAGAGCGTTTTCCAAACCTGCTTAACAACAAGAACCGACGACAAGCACTAGAAAGGGAAGCAGCAGCTTCCATAGTTACAACTGCTACTAAATCAGGAATAACACTATGCGCCTAAGAGAAGTGCTTAGCGTACTTTCAAAGTCTTCAGCATTAGCGGTAACAACCCAGAACGCTGTTGCAGATGAAGAGTTTCTTCAAATCAAAAGATATCTGCATGTTAAAACAGAAATTGAAGAAGCCTTTGAAAGCACGTTGAAAGAATTGCGAGCAGATCAAGTTCTGTTTCTATGTGGTAGTAGTGGAGATGGGAAATCAGAAATCTTAACGCGTTACAGCAAAAAATATGGTGAACGGATCGATTTCCACCTAGATGCAACGCACAGCTTCGATCCAGACGAAACGGCAATTGAAGCACTAAATCGATTGTTCGATGAAAACGCTCGTAGCCAGAAGCCCCTCGTTGTCGGTATTAATATCGGTATGTTAGCCAACTTCGCCCGAGAAGGATCTGAGCATTTAAATTCAGTTAAAAGTGCGATTAATACTTTTCTTACAGGAAAGCCTCAACCGACTGACAAAATTCAGTTTTTAGATTTTGAAGCTTTTCCAAAATTTAGGTTCGATCGTGAAGAAGTATCGGCCCCATTTTTCAGCAAGCTGATTAATCAAGTTGTTGTTGAAGATAAGGGAAACCGATTCAACGACTATTTAATTGGCGAGATACAGCTCGCGAACCAAGGGGATAGGTTGCTCGTTAGCAATTTCTTGTTGCTTCGCGACGCTACTGTGCAAAAGTGTATTGTCGAGCTGTTATTAAACGCTCGCATCAAACGAGACCAATTCATCACAGCTCGAATGCTGCTGGACTTTATTTATTGCTTGCTAACCGGGCCTAACCCATTATTTGATAATTTATTTCTGGGTGGCGAAAACGAGCTGCTGCAATCTATCGCTGAGTTTGACCCTTCGGTAATACGCACGCAGGAACTCGACCAGTTTATCTTGCACCGCCAGTTAGAAATCGAAAATCACGCATTCTCGGAGTACGTTGAAGAGTGCGCTGAAAAATACAGTCTTGTATTACCAAGCAAGCTTTCTCCTGCATCGTTGTGCCGATTAATGTTCATAACGTATCGTGCGGAGCTAAACAGCCAATATCCAAAGCAATTCGAACCTGCATTTAGCCAATCGCGGGTAAGCCTATATCGCACGATTTGGAATGCGCATTGGGCTTACGATGGTGAAGCCGAGAAAAAAGCCTCCCTTAGAAGGTTTTACAGCGACCTTGTGTTTAAGGCGGTTACTAATTTTGCAAATAGAAATGCTGAGTATTTAGGTAAAGACGTATTTTTTACCTCTCAGCATGGTGATATCACGTTAGCAGCAGAGGCTGAACTCAGCGTTGACTACAAAAAAATCGCTGCCGACGCCACGGCAAAAAATCCTAGTGTTCACTCATTTAATTTACACCTGAAAGTTAACGATACTCCACTGCTACCAATTCCAATGAATGCCAATTTACTTGACCTAATGTTAAGGGTTGTTGATGGCTTCAGACCAAACAAATATGAGCAGAATAGTGTTGTGCTGCTAGACGAGTTAGTGAACGAAATCGTCGAGAAAGTTAGCAACGGCGACACTCTGAAGTTCTTTAAGAGTGGTGAAGAAATCGCAAAGCTCAAGAATGTTGATGAAGGTGAAGAGTTTAGAGTAGGCGGGTATCGCGCATGAGTGTATTGAAAGAAAACCTGACGGTTGGCAACAACACCATTAATGGCTACTTTCCTGCGAGGACCACGTTAGCGAAGGAAGGTGAGTTTGACTGGGAAATCGCAGCAGCGGGCGTTATTCGAGCACTTTATCGAAAAACGACCAGCGCACTACTAACAAAAGATTATGATGGTAAAAAAGGCTGTAAGCTAGCTTACGCCGTTGAACAATATAAACTGCTTTGCAAAAGTCAGTTTGATGCAACTCTAGATGAAGCAGAGTTTTGGCAAGTACTCGAAGGTATGTACTTCAAAAATGACGAGTACCTTAAGTTAACACCAGCTGCTTCTCTTCTAAAGCTAGTGCCGCTTGCAAAGGGCGCACCCCAGCTCCGATTATCAGACTTATTTGTGAGCATGATGGGCGGCTATTACCTGCAAGATGCCAAAGCGCCGGCTAATAACTTCATTGAACAAAAATTAGTCGATGTTTTAACGAGCACAAAGGTATTAGAAGACATTAGTGCAAAAGAAGCTATGTCGAAAGGTATCTTAGAAAAGCCTTTCTTGCCATACCTCAGCCAAGCTTTCAAAGCAGACATTGCCTTTTTGTCACTGCATCCAAACTATTTACTGGAGCAGCTCCCAAACATGCTGCGCTTGTATGCCTTTTTATATACAACGCAATTGGCACTTAATATTAGAGGCTGGGCGGCAGCGCCAAGCCCAAAGCCGTTTTATTTCATTCTAGAAAACGAGCGAGCAAGTCGCGAGCGAAAGGTATTGGTAAACGACGGTTACCAAAACGCTAAGCGCTTTTTTGAATACATCTTCCCGTACTTAGCTATCTCCGAAATGCTGCAAGATCATACGAATGCTAGTTCCGGCAGACGTATACCCCTTTGGGAGCTTGCGCAGTCACTCACCGAAGCAGACAAAGGGAGATTAAAACTGTTCGCTAAAGACTTTGAAAAAAACCGATTTGGCGAACAAGAAAGTGAACTGGAAGTGGATTCGGAAAGTGCACTTGCCACCATCTTAGAGCTCGCTCACAAACAGTTTGCAAAAGGTGAGTCGCGTCAAGCTGCAGGTGAGAAATTCCTGCGCACGACCGAAGCCGAAATCTGTTCATCGTTCGCCAAAGCGCGGGGCAACATAGGCAAAATTGCTTGCCTCAACCAAGACTACATTGCGCTAATGACTAACTTAATAATCGGAGAAAAAGACAAGCTCAGTCTTTTCGAGTTGCTGGATGGTTTCAAGGAGCGTGGTATTTGCTTCGACAAGCAAAGTGTTAAAGGTTTGATTAAGTACTACGAGCGAGTAGGTAACGTTGAAAAAATGAGTGACAGTGGAGACGCGATCAATGTCCGTAAAACCATTTGAAGAATTTGTAGTCGACCACTTTTTTGCTCACGCCAATGGAGTCATAAAACCAGGTTTCAAGTATCAGTTTAAGTCACCAGATATCACTAATAGCGTGAAGCTTCAGTTTGCGTTTATTGATCGCCATACCTGCTTTTTAGATGCAAAAGGAAAGAAGCTATTTTGCATTGAAATAAACGGCGTAAAACTGTTACCCGTATTGCATAAAGACGGTGGCAGCTCTGGCTATACCGAGAACTTTATTTCATACCTGCGTGATGAGGTTTCGGCTCAGTCTGGAGAGTTCTCGGGTACCAGCTTGCTGATAATTCACAACAGTATGCTCGATACCATTATTAACAGCGCTGAAGATCTAACCAAGCCACATAGTATTTTTGCCCCAGAGAAAATAAAAGACTCGCTAGCTCAGTTTATTGACGAAAAAGATAGCTTCGAAGGGCAGGAAGTTTCCAAAATACTGCTCGACTACCAATACGAAATGATCATGGAAGATCGCAGCAGCATGTTTGGCTTCGAGACCCTACACCAAGCGATTGCCGACGGCGATATACGCTTTCATGAAATTGGATTGTTAGAAGACCCAAGTATTCTGCAGATGAAAGACAATCCAAAGCAAGTCAAAAAACGCTTGGATGAAAACAAAGCGCTTTACGATGAAATCACAAGCACACTAGAGCACTACCCAGATAACAAAGCAGATCACTTGCCAGACATGGGGCAGAAGTTTGTCGACAAGCACTTCGATGGTGAAGACCCTGAAGCATGGAAACAGCTTACGTTTGACCAAATCACCGAAGAACAAGACAAAAATAGGCAGCAAAACCTAACCCTAGTTGCCGAAAGCTCCGCGAGTGCGCAGCTTTTTGTTAGAACAAAAAGCGAAAAAAAGGCTGCGCAAAAAGAGCGCCACATGCTCATTGTCGTCGATGAAGACCGAGAAGATTTTGACATCGATATTGAGTTTACCGGCGACACCATTGGCAAGGCAGAAGTCGATTTATGGGATAAAACAACTGCCATTGACCCCGCTTCAATAGCCCCGCGTGGTGGCGCTAAAGAAACTCATATCACCTTGCTAGGTAAAATTGCTAGTCAGCCGTTGTTCTTCCAAGTCAGGCTCAAACGTGCCAAAAGCTCCGAAAAGTTTTCCTTTAAATGCCTGGTAGTGAAATCATGCTGGTTCAATACCAGTGCAATTTCAAATAGCCTCTTAGTTGACCCGAAAAAGGGCCGTGTCGTACTTCAAACCCAGGATTCAGATTTAGAAACCGGCGTTGGTGAAGCACTAATAACTGGCGACACAGTGAGCCTTGCTACACCGAACCAGGTTATTGATACAAGCTTGGTTAAATCAATTGATTTTGAAGACCTAGCAAACGAAGAAGACCAGGTTAGCTTTGAGTTACACAACGAAGATAAGGCTCTGCCAATATTTATCGAAGGTGCAGCCGCGACGGAAGACCTAGCGCTGCCCCTGCTATTGGATACGCGCCGTGGCAAAAAGCTATTTAAGTCTGGGTTCAACGGTACTTACAACACCTCGAAAGAACGTGTGTATGTTGATAACAAAGAGCTAAAAACTAGCACAGAGCAAAAAGAGTTTTTGAAGCGAGAGCAAGCTTGGCTCGATGACTTTTGCATTGCCAAACAATATGAATTCGAGACCAAAACTGACGATATTCGAGGGTTTGCACCTGATATCGCCGAAGCGTACGACAACTGGTTTAGCTACTTAATCGATCACAACACATTGCCATCTTTGGCCGGTTGGAATGATGTATACCTAGCGTTGGTGCAGGGTATTACATCGAGTTATCAGAGCTATATAGATAATATCGAGGAAAACTCGTACCTAGATGATCGGCACAAGAAAATCGTAGAACTTGGTATATGGCGCGATAGTGGTGAACAGTGGATTACGCCTGCAAGCCCGCTAGTACTCAACTACTATTTGCATCTAGTGAGCGAAGTAAAAGCTGATGCCGATGCAAGCTTTTTAACACTGCCACAGGTGACATTGAAGCGCCTTAATCCGCAAGGTCTTTTGCCATACCTGTATGATGAACATCACGAGTTCTCTTACGTTCAAGCTGTTGATAGCAACTGCTTCTGGCTACACTGTGTACCGCAGCAAGACACCGATTACAGCTATGTAACCAAACTTGTAAAAGAGAAAATTCGTGAGTTTAGTGAATCGTTCTCTGTACTCTTTCAAGATTCAGCAGGTGAAGTAAAGCCAACTCTTACGATTAACTCGATCAACAACTACGACAACCACGGGTTGTTCATAGGTATAGTTGAACACCTAATCCGAGTTAAAAATCGCAGTGTAAATATTCACGTGAATATTTACGACGACGAGTTTAATCGCACCGAGTTCGACAAGTTTGCCGATATGGCCAGCTTCGAAACCATTAAACAAACTTATGGCCTCAACAAGGGCGCAACGAAGGACCACGCCGACACGATTGCCGATCTAATGCGCAATCGCATTAGTTACAGCAAGTTCCGCCATCGTGATGTCGTAAAACATGAGTACGCGCATTTAAGCTTCTTCCGCAACAACGAAAAGGTTGAAGTGGTTGATGTAAACCCAGCCGAAAAACTATCGGGCATTAGTGCCGGTGGTTTAATAGCCGGTGAAGCTTCAGCAAGCGAGTCAGGCAACTACATCACTGGCTTTGGCTTGGCGCATGTTGATACCGGTGATAACCCATTACTCAAGTTTATTGCGACCTACAGCCGATTAATCAAACCAGCACGCAAAGCGGCATTTGAATACCGAGAGAACAGCGCCATTGCACTGGCTGTGAACGAACGTTTCAAAGCGCAGCTTGAAAAGAGCTACGACAGCTCAGTTTGGACGGCAATTATCGATCCAAAAGTCACGCTCGACTTTTTTGAAACCGACACAGATGCCTTGTTGATTCACTACTCCGACCAGTACACCAGCTCGGCAGGTTATGATGCAATCACTGTAACCAAACAGACTGACCTATACGACAACGTATTGGCTAAAGAAGATGGTGGCTTGGTTTCGGAGTTTAATGCCTTCAATGGCGAGTGGCTGTTAAAGCTGATCACCGACAACCCAAAGGTGCGTAAAGAACGCCGTGGCATTATTGCTGCCTATAAGCTTGTTAGTGTGCTGCTTGCCAAGTCAGACATCACTTGGGTGCCAATGTCTGCAGCCGAAATTGTTCGTGTATCGGGTAACATCGGCCTGAAGATGGATGAACAGGAGTTCTCGCGACATTTACAGGGCTACAAAACAGGTGCTATTTCCGACGACGTGCTCTTTGTTGGTTTTAAAGGCCAGCAAATGTACCTACTGCCACTCGAAGTTAAAACAGGTGTTAAATACGACGCAACTAAGGCTGTTAAGCAGGCAAAGGAACTAAGCCGATATTTGACTGAAGTATTAGAAGGTGGCGGCCTTGCCAGCCAGCTTTACCGTAGCTTGTTTGTGCGCCAAGCACTGATGCAAATCGACAAGTACAAGCTTTATTCAGTATTCCCGCAAGACTACTTCGAAGGTTTGTTAGCCAGTAAAGAGCTTTGGCTAAGGGGGGCTTACAAGCTCGCTCAATTAGCCAACTATTGCCAAGGCTTTGTTGTCGCCAATCTCGAAGATGAAAAGTGCTTCAGTACCTCGTCAGAAGTGGTCGATGACATTCTCAAAATCGAAGTGCCAGCGAGCTTTATTCGCACGACTATTTCAACGCCATTAACGGAGCTATGGCAAGATGCCAGCGCGACGGCTGCAGCCAAGTTAGGTGAAGGCTGTTACCTATTGCAGAGTGCCAGCGTAGTGAATGAACAACTGGCTGTTGCGCAGCCAGCAGTTCATGAAGACCTAGGTCAATTTGAAACAGCTGATTCAATAGAAGAGCCTGTTAAGCCAGAGCTGGGCGAAGTTGAACAAAAGACTTCCAATGAGCCGCTAAAGGTGTTGGTTGGGCACGAGGTGAACCACCAAGAACCTGTATATTGGGAGCCAACCAATACTGCTAAGTTTATGAATACCAACTCGGGCATTATTGGCACAATGGGTACTGGTAAAACCCAGTCTACAAAGTCTGTAGTGACCCAGCTCTATCGCAACCAGCACCAAAATGTTGATGGCAAACCAATTGGCATACTGATTTTTGACTACAAATCGGACTACGTTGATGACAAATTTATCAACGCGACTGCAGGTAAAAAATTCAATCTGCACAAGCTGCCATACAACCCGCTTAGTTTGTTTGGTGATACTCCTATGTTGCCAGTGCATACCGCACGCGGTTTTTCAGAAACTATGGGCAAAGCATTTAACCTAGGCACCAAGCAGCAGCTAAAACTGCGTAAGCTCATAGCTGAAGCCTACGAACTAGCAGGCATCGTAAAGTCCGACCCTAGTACTTGGTCGAAACCAGCACCAACAATGGCCGATATTTGGGCGTTGTTTGAAGAAAGTGAACCTGCTGAAGACTCTCTCTATGCCGCGTTAGAAAGCCTGTATGAGCTAGAGATCTTTGAGGACGACCATCAAAAGTGCACCAGTCTATATGAGTTAGTAGATGGTATTACCGTTGTAGAACTTGCTGGTTACCCATCAGAAATCCAAAACCTAGTTGTCGCGCTAACGCTAGACCTTTTCTACTCACAAATGCAAAAGCAGGGTAAGCCAGAAGTACGAGGCGATTTACGCCAAGTGACCAAACTGATTTTGGTGGATGAGGCAGATAACTTTATGTCTCAAAACTTCCCTAGCTTGCGCAAAATCCTAAAAGAAGGCCGCGAGTACGGGGTAGGGGTTATCCTTTCAACGCAAGATATCACCCACTTTAAAACAGGTGAGAACGATTACTCTGCTTACATCCTAAGCTGGGTGATTCACCGTGTTGCTCAGATAAAAAATCAAGATATTAAAGCCCTATTTAATATTGATGATAAGAACGAGCAAGAAAGGCTAATGAGCGAAATTCGCCAGTTAGAAAAGCACTATAGCTTGTATGTGAATGGTAATAAGCGGATTAAGAAGATTAAAGACAAAGCATTTTGGGAGTTGCTCAATGACGCCTGAAGAGCTCAAGGAAAAAGTACTCAATGTTAAGCGCTGGTCAAAAGGTGACCAGCGTGCTCCGAATAAACCCTTGATGATGGTTTATGTGCTTTCGAAGTACCTACAAGGCCATGGTCAGTTTTTAACTTACGACGAAACGCTCGATCGTGAAATGAAAGACTTGCTAATGCGTTATGGCCCGAGCCGAAAAACGTATCACCCGGAGTACCCTTTCTGGCGTTTGAAGAACGATGGTTTTTGGCAAGTTAATGGAGACGAAAAATGTCGTTCACGAAAGAGTAATACAGACCCAACAAAAAGCGAGTTAATACGGTATGGGGTTAGTGCCGGGTTTAGTGATGAAGCATATGCTGCACTACAGTCTGACCATCGCCTGTGCTTCGATCTTATTGAAACCATACTTTCAGAAAGCTTTCCTGAGACACTTATACCTGAAATTGAGAATGACTTATGTGTGAGATTGGAAACTAGGAGGGTAGCAAACCGTGATCCCGATTTTCGAGATAAGGTTTTAGCAGCTTACAATTATCGCTGCGCAATTTGTGGGTATCAGTTAAAACTAAACGGAATATACGTAGGACTTGACGCTGCACATATTAAGTGGAAGAAATTCAACGGACCATGCTGTGTTAAAAATGGCTTAGCTCTATGTGCACTGCATCATTGAGCATTTGATAATGGTGCTTTTACGGTTGATAGTAATTATAGATTAAAGGTTTCTGAGAAGTTAATAGGTGATATGCAGTCAAAAAAACTATTAGACAACTTCAATGGAAGAATTATTGGTAATGGTTTTGATGTTGAAAGTCTTCCCAGTATGGAATATTTTTTCTGGCATCAAGTAGAAGTTTTTAAGTGATTTAATTGTAGGTGAGATTTTATGTCTAATATTGAGTTTATATCTTTATCGAAACTAAATCTGGATAAGTCAAATCCTCGATTGCCGTCGAAGTTTAGAAGCGGGGATATTGATAAAAAGGCGATAGTGAATTGGATGCTAGAAGATGCCAGTATTATTGAGCTTATGCTTGCGATAGGTAATGCTGGGTTCTTTATTGGCGAATCACTCTTAGTGATAGAAGAGAGTGATGGGCGATTTACAGTTGTTGAAGGGAACAGAAGGCTGACATCAACCATACTTCTTAAAGAACCTGATTTAGCGGAGATACATCGTAAAAAGGTCGACCAAGTTATTAAAGAAACTACTGAAAGGCCAGAAGAAATTCCATGTATTGTCTTTCCGTCTAGAGAGAAAATTAACAAGTACTTAGGTTATCGGCATGTAACGGGTGTTAAGTCGTGGGGTATCCTTCAGAAAGCAAGATATTTGTCTGAGTTGAAAAATGACTACCAAGATCTTGAATTTTCTAAAATGTGTAGGGAGCTTGCAAAGTCTATTGGTTCGAGAAGCGATCATGTAAGGAAATTATTGGTTGCATACGAAATATATGAACAAATCGAAGATGAAGCATTTTATAAAATTAAAGATTTAGATGAGACCTCAATATTTTTTAACTATTACGCAGATTCTTTGAGTCGAGAAAATATTAGAGACTTTATTGGGGTAGATATAAAGTCAGAGAACCCGTTGGATAATGTAAATGGTAATCATCTTGAAGAGTTGACTCGATGGTTTTTTGAAAAAAATGATCAAAATAAGGCCAGGCTCAAAGGTGATAGTAAGCATTTGGGGATGCTTGATAAAGTTTTAGGCAACACCGAAGCTAAGGACTACTTCCAATCGGGAACGGGCTCTATTCTGGAAGCATATCAACTTGTTTCAGTATCAAGCGAGTCATTTGATCATGAAATTGAGATGGCGCTTTCGGGTCTGAAACGAGCTCAAAATATCATTCATAATGTTGAAAGACATACGAACCCAGATACTATTAAAACTAAACTCAAGGAAATATTTACTTTAGCTAAGAACATGAAAGCAATTGTTGAATCATCAGAGGAAGATTCTTGGGATGATTGAGTTTAAGAACTTAGACAAGCCTCCGAGATGTAGTAGGGAAAATACTCACTATTATTGTGACTATGTAGAGCTTATGGCATTGTTAGATGGGGGGGATGGCGTTGGTGTTTCTGAAGTATATGATAGGTTTTATGAAGATGAACAGATCGGAGAAATTGGTTCAGAAGGTGGGGCAGCTTCCAACGAATACTGGGTTTCTTTGATTGAAGACTGGTTTGTTGAAATAAACTCTCGAGTTGAGGCATATGCCACATTTTACCCTTTTGAAAGGAAAAATAATCGGCTTGTATTAAAGGCAGAATTAATAGAGGAAAACTATTTATATATTAGCTTTTTGTTGTGCTCATTGCTTAGGTATATTGATGGTACTAGCAGATTGGCAGGTGCCTTTGAATATGCATCTTATTTTGCTATGAAAGGGTACTTGCCTGGTTTTGCAGAGTCATACCCATTTGGAGTGTCAAATGGAAACTCTAATAGGTACACTGGTAACTTAGAGAATAAGATTCGAAGGCTAGGTGATGATCTTGGGTATTCAGTTAGTCAGAAAGCTAACGTATTTAGAAGAAGAGATAATGGTGATGGTGGGATAGACATCGTTGCTTGGATCCCTTTTTTGAATGATGTAAATAAAGATAAGAAAATAGTATTTGTAGGTCAAAGTGCGGCAACCCTAGACTGGCCAAATAAACAAGGCAGTGTGTCTAGAATTAACTCATTTTTACATATAGATAATAATGTAGTTAATACGCTTTTTGTTCCCTTTGATATGAGAGATTCAGATAGAAATATTTGTGAATGGAATCAAGTTACCACTGATTTACTTTTTGATAGGGTTAGGATGCTCTCTTTAATACCCGTCAATGAGTTTTTTGAAACAGAAGTTGGTCGGGAAATGAAGGAGTTTGCCCTTTCTGCAGCCTCATTTGAAGAAGACCTTGTATAACTGTTTGAAGAGGGCCTACTCAAGGCCCTTAATTTACCTAGCTATAGATCCAAAGCCATTCTTAACATGTGCAGCCCAAGCAGATGCGAGTAGTTCACCTGGCAAATTCGGGTATTTTTGAACTAGGATTAGTTCTATGGTTTGGAGGCAACTACCAAACCAAGTAACCTTATCCAACACCATTTGGCCATCCGAGGAAACTGTTGTATCCCCTGGTTCGTAGGTAAACCCAGATTCGATGCTTTGAAAAAAAGCCAATCGCGAAGCAGCATTTGGCGAAATGCCAGTCGTTTGTTTATAACGCTTTAAT
Organism: Salinibius halmophilus; assembly: GCF_003577475.1. Lineage (GTDB taxonomy): Bacteria > Pseudomonadota > Gammaproteobacteria > Pseudomonadales > Natronospirillaceae > Salinibius > Salinibius halmophilus. The sequence continues at coordinate 292,565 of NZ_QPEP01000003.1, read as the reverse complement.
TTTTCTTCTGTGCCGCGGTCTAAGCACATTCTATTCGGTAACATTATTGTGCCTCCTGAGCTTGCTGCCAAAAGTAGCCTTCATTCAAGGTTGAAGCTTTGGCGGTGGCATTAAACTGAATTTCGTAACTGTGTGACAAGTGCGGCTCTAGCCATTGGTAGTATTGCTCGTCGACTTCGGTATCGGTCGAGAGTACGACGACTTGGTGGCTGGCATTTGGTAAATAATGCTTAATCAGCTTGTCGCGGTGAGCTGAATCTAAGCGGCCAAGAGGCGTGTCGATAATCACTGGTAGCTTATGGCCAGAAACCTTGCCTAGTGCCTCTAGAATCGCAATGGCGTAGATTTGTTTTTCGCCTGCCGACAGTTGTTTGCGATTAATCACTTTGCCGTTTTCGTCGATTAGCTCAACGTCGAAGCTTTCTGGGTTAATACGTGCGCTAATGTCTAGGTCTTCTTTACGAGCTAGTTGCTGATAGCTAGTGATAAACTCTTGCTCAAGCTGTTTTACACGTAGAGCCGACAGTTCATGAGCAAAGTCGGCTAATACTAGCTGTGCATTTTGCGCGTTCTCGATGCTCTCGCTGTATTCAAGCTGGGCTGCAAGTTCGTTGTGTAAACGCTGTTCTTTGCGGGCAATGTCTTGCGCCTGCATGTAGTCTTGTTTTAGCTCTTCTAGTAGCTTCACGCGCGTGATAGCTGCTTTGGTTTTGTTATCTTCTGCAGTGCGTAGCTTGTTTAGTAGCTTCTCTAACTGCTCTTGCTGTGGAGCGCGCTGCACGTTGTCGCGAGCTTGCTCTAACTGATTGTCGAGCTGTTTGATTTGCTTGCGAATCTTTTTAACATCGCGCTCTGCTTTAACCGCTAGGTCATTGATTTGGTACTGCAGCTGGTGGTATTCGCGGTCAGAGAGGTCTAGTAGAACCTCGCTGTCGTCGAATTGAACCGAGGACTTAAGATGCGCGATGGTGCTTTGGTCTAACCCAACTTGGTTGCCTGCAAGTTGGTCGAGCTTATTTACGAAGGCGCGATTCTCTTTAATTTCTGCTTCTTTGCTTAGCTGCTCTAGCAAAGCTTTCGTCGCATTCTTCGCCAGCGAGATGGGGTAGAAACCGTCGATATGGTTGCGTAATTGTTTCTCTAAAGCGGCCTTTTCTTTAACGATGTCTTCTACTTTTTTTAGCTCGTCTTCGCGAGATTGCGCCCAAGCACCACCTTGCTCGCTCATTTGCTGTTCAATTAGGCTGATCTCTTTTTTGGCGAACTCGACTTGGTTATTTACTTTTGTCAGTTCGTTTTCTTTGACCTCGGCTTCGCTGTCGAGCTGTTTACGCTGTTTGGCATATTCGGCTAGTTGCTCGCGCGTTTTTGCATCGGCTTTGGTTACACCTTCTTTTTTTAGGTGAATGGCTAGGTCGCTTTGCAGTTTTTCAACTGTATTGAGGCCAAGTAAACGTTTAACCGCGGTACGCAGAATAGTGCCACTCTCATCTTCAGCCAGTTCGGCAATTTTTTCACCATCAAAAAAGAATAGCTCTGCCACACCTGCGGGAATAATGCCATCTAGGTAGCTTTGGCACTGGTCGTATGACAGCTCTTGGCGCAGGGTTTTATTTACAAAAATATGTAAGTCGTCTTTGCTATCGCGCTGCCAGCTACGAATCACTTTAATCGTCGACGTTTGCCCTTCTTGGCTGTACTGAAACGCCAGTTCTATGCGTGCATCGTTTGGGTGTAAGGTCTCGTTACCCAAGTGAATTAGCTGGCTAAGCTTTTCGATGTATTGCTTTTGAGTTAGGTTGCTACCCAAAGCACGCTGGCCATACAGGGCAAGCTTGATGGCAGACAAAATACTAGTCTTGCCCGCACCATTTAAGCCGCCAAATAGAACTAGGTTTCTACCTACGCCGTCTGGCGTTAGGTCGATATTGTGTGTGCCTGCAAATACTCGGTAGTTATGAAGCGTAAGAGATTGAATAATCATAGACCTACCTCGTCTGACTTGAGCTGCTTGCGAAGGTAGACAATGGATTCTTCATAGTCTTTGATCACTTTTTCTTGCAGGTCAAACTCTGCTTTGGATTGTAGTGCTTGTTTTTTTTCTTCAATTTGCTCTAGCGTGCCCCAGTCTTTACTCAAAATGCTGCTGATGCTTTTGAAAATGCCAGAGCGTTTGTTTAAACCTTCAGACTTCATTTCTAGGTCTAATAGCTTCATGATCATTTCGGCTTCAACGCCATACGTGGCGCATACTTTGCGAAGCACATCGACATCTTTTTTGTCGAAGTGATTGTTATCGTCGTGTACCCAATTCAGGTGCTCGCCGTACACATCGAAGTAGATGTCCGGTAGTTCGTCAGCCCAATCTGGCTCGTTAGGGTCGATTAGCCACTCTTGGCGAATAGCGTGCAGCTCTGGCTCAGTAATCAAAGTAATTTCGCGACCAGAGTCGTTAAAGTCTTTTTGCATTTGCAATAGTTGCTTTAACCACTCTTTACGATACTTAAGAAAATACGGGCCAGGGATATGCTTGCGCACTGTTTCTAGGTCTTCACCTTCTTTAGCACGTTGGTACATGATGGTACCAGTACGGCGCTTGTGATTACGGTAGATAGTCTTTTTATCGACATCTCCAGTCATCGACAAGAAATCGCGAAACTCTAATAGTGGCTTCATCCACTCTTCGCCATTACGCACTAGGCTTTCCATTGCGCGGTCGTTAGTTACAACGGTACAAGTCCAGCAACCAAAGCGCGAGTTACCACACGAAGGCGTGCTTTCATCGATTACCAGTGGGCATTCGCCTTGGTCGGCCGATGCAGCGTAGAGCATCCATAAACCAAAGGTGCTAGCGCCCCAAGGTGCTTGGTGGTCGTCGAGATCTCGGATGACTTTCCATACGTCTTCGGTCGACCAAGTTTCAATTGGTGTATAGATGAAGGCATTCGACAGGGTTTTATGACGACCAAGGTTGGTGCCATCAATTTTATGCTTTTTAATGACTTGTGCACGCGAGGCACTCTCATCGGTACGTGCACCTAGCAAGATAACGACTTCTTCGTACTTGCTAACTTTGTCTTTAATGAACTCAGACACAGGGTCGATTTTCATACGTTCGGTACACCACCGGAATTGGCGTGTTGGGGCCGGGTAGCCTTTACCTAATAAACACGTCCAAAATGTGTCGGTTGGTGGTGGCACAACTTGGTGCGTGGTAATTGGTAAGCCATCACGCTGAGCACCAGAAAAAATGTCGTTGAGTGAAGTAGAAATATGATCAACAACGACTGGAGTCTCTACCAAGGTATCTGAAGAGATTACAAACACTGGTTTAGTTAGCTTTTCTCTCGGCAGGCCATAAAGTGCTAGGTACACCAAGATAGCAACTGCGGTTGAGTCTTTACCGCCACTATATGCTAGTACCCATGGGCGATTGTCTGCCAAGTAGGTTAGCTGAATCTCTTGCAGTTTGTCGGTTAATGGCATTCCACCTAAGATTTCTGATTCAATAAAATCAGCACAGCGGTCTAGTGGTGAATCGCTAAAAAGGCTCATTGTTCAATCTTCTTTTCTAATTCGATATCACTCTCGGAAAGTTCTAGACCAAGAGTCTGTTTTAATATATTGGCAGTCAGCTGAATATTGGTTGAGGCCTTGCTCAACTTATTATGCTGCATGCTGCGATTACGCCAGATAGGATTTGATTTGCGCCAATCAACTTCTTTTAGCTTCGGAATGAGTTCTTGCCAGCTATCTGGGTAGGCTTCAATTAGAGCGTTACCCGCAAAACCAAGTGCGTGTAAGCCAATGCCATGGGCATGAATGTACTCTTGCCTAAATGCAGCAGGCGATAGCTCTTTTTTGTGAATTTGTTGCCACTCAGGGGTGGCATTGTACACGGATTGCCAGAACTCGATAGCCAAATTTGTTTGCTCGGTTGTGGCGGCTGCTTTCGTAGATAAACCAAGCAATGAACGCGTAGCTTGTTTAATGCTGCTAAGTGTAAATAGCTTAGGGCTTTTAGCACTAATGCTCGACTTTTCCATTTCGGTAAAGCCCACAAATGGCATTGCTTCTGCGGCTAATATGCGAGCGGCTTCGCTCGATTGGTCGCGCTTGTCATAAAGTGTAGAAAGCGACGGGCTAGGCTTCACAGCATACTTGTTCAGGTCAGCAAACATCTGCTGGCTTTTCTTGAGACCTTCATCGACAAAGAACAGTACTGGAATATTGTCGGAGCCCAAATCTGGGTTTTGCTTGAGTGCTTCTTCAATGGCTTTACGGCGGTGTTGGCCATCGTTAATTAGAATCTGCGCGTCTAGCGGTACTTTTAAATTACCAAGCTGAGAACCTGATTCGTACCCCTCGAATTGAACCTCACTGCCCACTGAAACGGTAATAGCAGAGAATGTGTAATCCTTAGGGTTGTCTACTAGGTACTTAACGATTTCAGGAATACGACTTAGATTTAATGTACGCTGCGCTCTAAGTTCAGGCGGAACTTCGTCTTCATCGAACACGAACATTTTTGGAATTGTTCGAAGCGGGCAAGTGGCAATATAAAAGGGGCGACCCGCCTGAAAACCACGAACTGCAGGAAAGCTATAACAATAGCTTGAATCAAAATTTGACATACTTCTTCCTCTTTAGTTCGAAAGTACGTTAAATATAACGTACCGTTGTTCGAATTTCAGTTACAATTCGTACATTGTACGTTAAATGATGCGTAGGGTTGTAGGTCGAATACGAGATAAACGGCATATTTTTGCCACTGGTAGGCTTGAAGTCTATTTAATCCTAGTTGTAATTTAACTGTATGTAAATACAGCTTTGTGGGGCGGAGGTGGATTCTTAAAAGGCTCAGGCTTTTCGACTGGCGCTGGAACAGTGTTTGCTCCAGTGCCAGTGTAGGTGGATTAATTCTGAGTTTTTAAACTTCGATTTCTTAAATTAAGCCAAACAGCAATGCCACCCGCTATTGCCGCAGCGAGTAGGTTGCCGATCGCCACTTCATCATGCGCGATGTACTGTAGTGTGTACGAGATCGACTGCTGTAGTAAGTAGATAGTGATGAATAGATTCAAACGCTTGTTCATTTATTAGCTCCTTCGTTTTGGAGGCTAAATTTTGTCACTTGTGAAAAATTGATGTGGCAGATTTAGGGGCTGGATTGCCCCTTTTGCGTCACTTTACAAATTTTTACATTTATCTGTTGCTGAGCTACCCGCCACGTTTTTGCATTTAAAACAGTTTTTGGCTGCCAATGGCATGTTTGTGGTGAGTTTTAAGTATGGCGATAGTGAGCGGGTAAAAGATGGCCGCGCGTTTACCGATTTGAATGAAGCGCGCTTGGCCGAGGTGATTGGGTTGGTTGATGGGCTTGAGATTCGTGAGACTTGGGTGACAGGGGATAACCGAGTTGGGGTTGATGGGCGATGGTTGAATGCGGTGCTTTCGGTGGTTTAGTGCTTTTCTTCGGTGGCTGGATCCCCGGTAAAAGCACCCGGGGATGACGGCACTGGGCATGACGGGGTTTGGTGGTTTAGTCCTCTTCTTCGGTGGCTGGATCCCCGGTAAAAGCACCCGGGGATGACGAGATAGTGCACTGGGCATGACGGGGTTTGATGGTTTGGTCCTCTTCTTCGGTGGCTGGATCCCCGGTAAAAGCACCCGGGGATGACGGCACTGGGCATGACGGGGTGGCGGCTAGCCTTTCAGCCAGTTGTGCTGCTGGTTTTTTGAGCTATATTGCAGAAGTGTTACAAGTTTAATCAAGGATGATAAAGATGAAAGCTGTGGTGTTTGCGCTGCTGGTGTGTGGTTTTTTGGTTGGCTGTGCGTCGGTGCCGCGCGATGCTTACCGGTTGAACAAGGAGGTGGGTGAGGGCATTCAGGCCATTCATCAGTCGAACCTTTCTTTTACTCATTATTACTTTTCGCAAAAGCGTGCGGCTGTGAATGCTGCGCAAGCTAAGGCGTTGTCGGGCTTTTTTGCCACTATTTCAGCCGCTGCCCAGCAGCCCAATGCACCGGCGCTTACTGCGGCCGATTTATTAGAAATTGAAAACCAAGTGCAGGCCATTCAGCAGCAGGCGCAGGCTAAACACGAGCAGTTATATGTGGCCGAGCAAACGCTTCGCAGTGCCCTAAACGATGACTACGCAGCGCTGGCAGCGGCCAATAAGGAGCTGTCGGCCATGTTAAAAACCATTCACGATATCGAGGCGGCCAAGGGGCGTACCATTACGGCGCTGAACTTGCAGTCGTTAGAAACCAAGTTAAACACTCACCTTGGCGATGGCCTAGAGCCGGTGTCGGAAACGGCAGCGCTGCTTGAAGCGATTGAAGACCTTTTACAGTCCGATTCTTAGTTCCAGCAATCTTTGGCATGTATTTAAACAAGGAGCCACCCCATGAGTAATTTTTGGCAAAACACCATTCGTACGGCAGGCGAACAATCGCGCAATGAGTTTAACCAAGCTGCCAGTGATATTTTAGCCGACGACATCGCCACGCTACTACCGCAAGATATCAATGTAGAAAAGCTGGCCGAAATGCGAAACATTGTGCGCGATGCACGGCTAAGCAATAAAGATAAGGCAAAACAGCTTAAAGCCATTGCCGAGTTTAACGAGGTGGCGGTGGCCTTGTTGTCGCGGGCGTTTAAGTAGGCGCTACTTGTGACCGCCGCCTTACTATTTTTTCCCTGTGCTTTGCTACTATGGTGTTTTCCCTCCTAGCAAGGACACCCATGAAATCTTCAAAGGCTTTGTATTTGCCGGATGCCGCCGGCTTTTGGCGTAGGTTTTCGGCGTTTGTGGTCGACTGCCTTATTGTTGCGCTTTTAGGTTTGTTAATTGGTATGGCACTGCACGACTGGCTAGCAAGCATTGGCGGTTATGCTCGCTTGGTAGGGTTTGTGGTAGCGGTGGCTTATTTTGGTGTGCTGGATAGCAACCTGCTAAAGGGCCAAACACTAGGCAAGTGGATGTTTGGCATTAGTGTGCGCAGTGCCAGCGGCGCTTATGTGGCGTTACCGGTTGCGTTGTTGCGCGCTGCTATTGTTGCCACCCCTTGGATGCTAAACGGAGCGCCTATTCCTACGGCAGTGTTGTTCTCGGTGGTGGGTATGTTGGTGTCGGCACTTATATTTGGCTTGGCAGTGGGTTCGGTGTATTGGTTTGTGGCGAATAGGCGCACGCATCAAATGTTGCACGACCTAGCGCTTCGTACCTACGTGGTGCGCAACAAAGCAAACCCATTTAAACCTGCGCCTGTTAACAATAAGCATTGGCTAGCGGTGGCAGCCATTTTTGTGGTGAGCATGTTGGTGCCGGTGTTTACTGGTTCGCTTGCTAAAACCGAGATGTTTAGTGAGTTGCTGCGTGTGCAAAAGCTGGTGAGTGATATTCCAGATGTCAGCATGGCCAGTGTGTCGTTTGGCACCACCGACGACTTCGCTCAGCAAGCCTCGTTTAACACGGTAAGTGTATCGGCGGTAGTCACCAAAAAGCAGTTTATGACCGAAGGCTATGCCCGCGACGTTGCGCAGTATGTGATTAGCAACAGCAGCGAGGCCGCCAGCCGCGACAAAATTTATAGCATGGTTTCCTATGGCTACGACATGGGCATTGCTAGCTCGTGGCAGCGAACGGGTATTTGGTTAAATATTGCGCGGTAGTGAGTCGTCATTCCCGCGTGGGGTTAGCGGGAATCTAGTTTGGCAGTTGAGTACAGGTATTTGAACCGAGACTAGACCCCGATAAAAGCACTCGGGGGTGACGTGGTGGTTAATCGGGACATCCCCGGTGGTTAATCGGGACATCCATGTCCCGAATCACGTTTAATGCGTTTTTCTGCGGCTTGCCATTAAGCCAGCTACGAGTAGTAAGCCAAATAAGCCACCAAAACTACCCGACTTCTCCTCACCACTGTTGTTTGCTGCTACCTGCTGGTTTGGCTGTGGCGCAGGGGTTGCGGTTGTTACAGCAGTTGGTGTAGTGGTTGGGTTTGTTGTTGGGCTTACTGTAGCCGTTACCACGCTTGTTGGCGTAACCGTTGGTGTCACCTTTGCTGTAACGACAGGGGTAACCGCCTGTGTTGCGCTTGGCGTTACTCTTGGCGTTACTACAGTCGTAATGGTTGGTGTAACGGTTGGCGTAATTGTTGGTGTTACAACGGCTGTAACGGTTGGCGTTACATCTGGCGTTGCAGTTGGGGTAACAACTGTGGTTGGTGTAGCAACTGGCAAACCATGCGTTTCATCGTCGATAATCATTACCGTCGCGCTGCTGGCGCTGCGGTCTATTTGAGCGCTAACTAAAGCGTTGCTGCTTTCTACTTTAGTAATGCTTACTTCAAACAGTTCGTCTTCCTCTTTTAGGTCATCGTTAATTAGCTTTATATCAATCTGTTTAGCGGTTTCGCCATCGGCAAATATCACTTGGCTTACAGGTGCTTCAAAGTCTGTACCGGCATATGCTGCAGGCAGTGTCTCGGGTGCTGCTTTTAGTGAAAGGGTCACAATACCATCGCTGCCTTCGGTGCGCTCAATCATCACCGACGCCACTCCGCTTGCCTCGTTAAACCCATATAGTAACGAGCGAATTGAGAAGGTACCTGGTTGTGGTTTGGCGTCGTCGTTTAGAATCACCAAAGATTTGGTGGTGGTTGCAAAGGTTGCACCGCCTTTTACGTTGAAAATTTGAATGCCGAAGCCTTCATCTTTTTCGTAAATGCCGTCGTCGTGAGTTTGCAATTTAATGGTTTTCTGCGTTTCTTGGTCAGAAAATACCAGAGTGCCGCCGGTTACCAAGAAATCGTCTTCTAGGTTACTGCCATCTAGTCGCCAGCTTACCAGTTGTTGCTCATCAAACCCGCCTGAGCGCTCAACAATTACGTGCTTTATCGGGTCGCCTTCGAACCAGCGCATTTCTGAACTGGTAGTAGTGATGCTAATTTTACCCGGGTTTTGTGGTCGCTCTTCATTGTCGGTAATGGCAAACTCTTGCACCCCGTCACCCGTTAAGCCACCTGTTGGATTAAGAAGTTCAAGTTCAAAATTAGACGAACCGCCTTCGAAATAGGTGTTGTCTATTATTGGTATTTCAATGAACTTGCTGTCGTACTCTAAGTCTTTCCAAGTTAGCGTGCCTTGCACGGCCTGGTAGTTTTCACCTGCCAATGCGCTGCCATCTATTGTTTGGTAGTCAACAGACACCTCACCGTCTCGTCCATCTTTTCGCTTAACTTCAATAGATAAAATGCCAGCCGACTCTTCTACGTTAATCGGTCTATAGGTTCTTCCCCAATCAAGGCTGCCTATTTGCCTTTCATCATCTTCAATCACTAGCTTGGCAGTGGAAGCACCTGGAAGGATATTGGCACCACCTTTGATGTTAGATATCTCAAAAGTGATCGACTGTTGGTTATACTCGCGGACTGAATCGCCGTTTACAGGTACTTCAATAACTTTGTCCGCAGTATCTCCGTGTTCCCACGTGATGGTTTGATTGTTTGGAAAGCTGTAAAATTGCGTTCCAATATTCTCGACATCAATATCATTAATAGTGAACGTTACCGTGCCATCGCTGCCACCTTGGCGCTGTAATACTAGTTCACCGTTAGGCACAGCCCCTTCAATCATGGTAAATTCGGGCGCTTTAAAGGCAATGGTTCCTTGTGCCGCTTTGGCTGCGCCAAACTCAATTGCACCGCGGTCACAGGCTGTTTGGTCTGCGCGTAAATTGCCCAACGCATCTACTCGATAATTAGCGCAAGCTGTTTTATTGGCTGTATTAAGTAGTTGGGCGCCTTCAGTAGCTGTCATGATGCCCTGCTTGGCATCCCAATTTTGCATTGCCGTTGTGGCCGCTACATCGCCAGTCGCGGCACTGAATGCGGAGCAGGTTGTGCTGTCCAATAGCGCATTGTACCCAAGTGATGTCATACCGGCAGTACAGGCATTTGTGGCAGCCTCTAGCACACTATTGCTAAATGACATGCTATGTTTAGTCGCATCGTTAAACGCTACGAGTGGCTGGTCTGTGTTGGGTGAATAAATGGTAGTGAAGTTTGCTTCATGCTGGCCTGCACCAACATATATAGCTTGGCCAGCTTCACCTGCGCTGTTGTTCACTAATAAAACGCTGTTTAATACTGTGTCGGTACCAAGATACAGCGCGCCACCCCATTTTGTAGTTTTATTATCAATGAAAGATGTAGCGTAAACTTCTACCCGGTTGGTAGACCCGCCACCGTAGCCAGTATGTAAAACACCATGCACTGCTTGGTTATTTTCAAAGTGGCTGTTGCCCACATAACTGCCAGAGTTAACACAAACAATGCCATAGTTATCGGTGGCGGTGTTGTTGGTAAACCTAGTGTTTACAATTCTGGCAACGGTGCGATCGTCTGCTTCAATAGCTGTGCAATTTCTTGCTGTTAAGTTGTCAAAAACGGAGTTCTCAACTGTTAAACCACTATGCGCATAGATACCAGTGTACTGTGGGTAGTCTGCCGTAAGGTCGCTGATATTTGAGTTTGTTACATTCACATAGTGTGCATATATGAATCTGCCACTTGAGTTTTTGATCGTGGCATTGTCAACAGATACTCGGGTTCCTCGAACTATATTGTTAGTTATCTGCGAGTTATCCACTTTGAAGTTCTGCAGTGAAATCTTGCCCGTCGCGTTGGCACTATATTCGTAGTAGTAGCTGTAAATCGCTGTGTTAAGTTTTACATTCGTAAAGCTTAGTTGGTCGGCAGTTAGGAATGAACCACTGCTGGTATAAATACCATACCCCTTACTTGGTGAGTCAGTGCCAATAAAGGCAACACTTGCCAAGTCGACGGTCGCTTCACTGCTATGAATACCGGTTGCATACACTTCGGTATTTTCTGGTGTGTTAAGGTTATTCTGAAAAGTACAGTTACTAATGCTAGCCGTACTGTCTTTGGCGGCGTAAATCGCGCCAGAATCTGCAATTAAATTGTTCTGTACCGCGCAGTCGCTCAGCACCAAGTTACCTTGGGAGCGAATTGCCGAACCGTTATTTGCATTGCCACCGGTTAGGGTGACGCCCGACAACGATAGCGATGCGCCAGTGTGAACGTCTATGAGCCGGTTAATATTCCTTCCGTTAATGGCAGTTGCGTCCACACCTGCCGCTTGAATCACAATGTCGGTCAGTATATCTAGGTCACCGGATTCACTAGCGTCTTCTTCTGTGCCACCACGTGCAATGAAGTACTCGTTAGTGCCCAAGATAATTGTATCTTGTTCAGGCGTTTGGTTTGCCTCCATTACAGCGGCACGTAGCGTGCAGTTGCCGTTGTCGTCTTGGCAAATGCCATCTCCAAGGTTGCTGTCTATGGTATCCATTGTGGAGTTAACGGTGAATTCGGCACCGAGGCTGAGGCTGGTAACACAGGCTAGGGTAGGCAACAGAAGTCGCTTCATATTAGTCCCTTAATATTTGTTGAACGAAGCGAATATAATGTCTTTGAACTGCATTAGGATCAACTGGCTTTCGGGGTAGTAAACTAACTGGTTGGGCAGGCTTTTGGGTGTTTTTTGTTATGGTTTTCGTGTGGGTTAGTGATTGGTTGCGCGGGGTGGTTATTAACCGAGGCTAGACCCCGATAAAAGCACTCGGGGGTGACGTGGACATCCCTGTCCGCAAACATTCGCTGCGCGAATGATTTACGGACCTACTTGGTGGTTATTTGGGCTATCTATGTCCGCAATTGTCCGCTTCGCGATGAGTGGTGTTGAACAGCGCGTATACTATTGATATCTTCTTTCCACGGCATGGCCAACACTGGCCAGCCGCTATTTCTACAACTGAAGGGAATCTTATTGTGACTATGGACCCGCCACAGCGCAAAAGTTACGCAAGGGTGCGTCAGCATGATTAAGTATTGGATAAGTATTGCTTTTTATCCGGTCATTGTTATGGCATTTGCTGACCGCTTCTACAGCCCATATGCAGTGAATTTGGTGCTTTTTTTAGGTGCTATATTTCTTTTTATCAACGTCATAGGCGGTTTTTTGTTGCATACCTATCGCTACAAAACTGGCTTTGTGTTTGCAATCATTGGCGGTATCCCATTTGTACCCTATGGCTTATTGCCAATCGTTTTTGCTCGAATGGTTTGCGACGCTAAAAAGCGGGCTGAGTTTGTTACCGAGTTCGAGCGAGGCGGCTAAAAAACCAAGCTGCCCCCATAAAACCACTCAGGGGTGCAGTTTATTTTCAGGGTTAATAAACAGGAAAGGACTTTACCATGCATCACATCACACCCATGAATTTTTACACTCCAATTGCACAGCGTGTAATATTCCATATTTCGTTTTGGCTTGGTCTCTTTGGGTTAGTTTTGGTCATGATTATGACCTCTGAAAACTCAAGTTCAGCAGGGTTTGCCTTCCCTGCCGTGCTCGCTATGTTAATTGGTGGTATCAATACGCTGTGGCAGCGTAAACCAGTATTTCGATTTGACGAAAAGTATTTTGAATTTAAGCCAGCGCCACTTGCTTCGCGTCGACTGGTGGCGTACAGCGAAGTACGCGCGACCAAAGTTGAAAAGCATAGGGCGATATTTTATCTACAGAACGAAAAGCAAGTGAAAGTTGCACTCAGTATCATTGATAAATCGAAACGCGCCACCTTTGAACGGCTTGTTTCCAGCTTTAACAATGCACCGGGAGAGGTGCCAGTTGAGTCATATACTGAGCCAGAGCAGGCTGATACGTCTCGCCCTAATATTGCTCAACTATGTAAAATGCCTCTGTCTTGGCATGGCAGTATTAGTCGGCGCTATTACGTGTTGTGTGGTGTTGTTGCGTTCATGCTTCTTACCGTGGTAACTGTTTTACTGTCATTGGTCTCGTTTTTTGTACTGGAGTCTACTCAGAGTGATTCCGCAGCGGTATTTCTTGTCTTGGTAACCTCGATACTGGGCATATTAGCTGCAATTTGTTATACCTATTTGGTAGCCAATCTGGCCGCTCAACGCTTTAGGAACATTGGTTGGCCGCCACTCATCCCCATTGCAATTTTGTGGCCACTACAACTCATTGCAGCCGCTATTACCGTTATTTTACTCGTTGGCCCGTTTTTGAACTCGGGCTTTTATTCTCATAGTAGTTATGTGCGGGAGGAAGATTGGATGATGGTGTTTCAGTGGGTCAATACTGGTATTAGTCTTATTATTTTTATTTTGTGTAGTGCGGTACCTGGGCGCCAGAAAACGCTGATTGCTACCCAGTATTAGCGCCTATGCTACCCACTGTTATTGAGCTGTCAGATCCCGCCGCCCAGTGGGCAGAGTTTCGTTTGTGGTGCACGGTTGGTGTGGTAGCAGGTGTATTAAGCCATTACGTAAGCCGCTTTAGTGCTTGGCGCAAAGGCAAAGCGCACTCAATGCGTGCAGCACTTTGGCAAGTGCCTCTGGTGGCTTTCATTTTTATTGTAGCGGGTTATTCGCAAACGCTGCGCCCGTTTCACAAAGTAACTATTTTGGGCAATGGCTGGGTTGAGGTGACTTACCCCACAGGTAAACAAGCCCAGTTTGAATTACAGGGTGGCTTTGTAGACCCACAACGCGGGGTGCAGTGCATTATTGTGTTGAATGATGGCCAAGCCGTGTACCGCAGTGACTTGTTGGTTGCACCTACGTGCAAAGAAGTACTTCGGTCTATCCAAGTTTCTGTTACAAAACTTTGAACTTTGTTAGATGATTCTTTTTGTAGCGAATGGCATCGGTGCCATTCGAGTTTTTGCCTTGTTTCGATGTACTAGAAACTAGCCTAATGCGTGAGTCTGTTTCGGATGTAGATGGAAACCTGCAAGGCCCAGATGGCAAAGTGCCTGCAGGGATTATTAAACCAGCAGTAGCGGTAAGTGGTAATGAAATCGCCGGTACCCTCATTCAAGTCATAGAAACTTACACAGGTATGGATCACGACGGTGAACCTGAGCCAACGTACTTCGATACCCCTAACTTACCGGATGATATTCGCCAAATTCGAAACCCATTTTTTGGTCAGTTCGATGATGGGATGAACGGTGGTTTTGAAACCAACGTGTCGCAAGCGGTGGCCGCTTATCGAGCTGCCCCTAGCTTCGATGCCGGCGAGCAGTGCACCACACTCGATACACTTTACGAGTACATGTGGAGCAACAACTACTACTGGGATGAAACGCTGCAAAGCTGGGAAATTGGTGCGCTAAACTGGTTGACTACCTATGATGAAGCATCGCAGTCGCTGGTACCAAAAGACATCGACAACATTGCAGGCGATGACAATAACTGGATTGAACAAGCGCAAGCGTTCATGCCATTTATGCATCGTATGGATGACAACGGCTATGAAGCTGAGTATGTCGAAAACTTCATTATTGATAGTGAATCGAACGAGTACGTGAATGTTCAGGGTATGCATGTGGATGCCCATACGGGCTTTTACTACAGCAAAACCGAATCGGGTGATGTGGTTGTAGAAGGTCGTGCAATGAGTGCCGATGACATAGCGGCTGCCTCACCTGAAGGTGAAACCTATGAATGTGGTACGAACGCAACCGAGTCGGTTTGCTTCTTTAGTGACACGCCAGTGGTGGCAGACGGTGTTACCGCAACGTTAGCCGATGGCCTAGGCATGCAAGAAACACGGAATGATATTCAGTGGCAAGAGTCTCCTGCCGATTCAGGCATGTACCTAATGCTCGAAGCAACCATTGCTGGTGAAAAAACTGTGTTTGCCTATATCGAAGAAGACGGTTGGACGATCACAGATGGTGTTTATAGTCATGCGGAAAAAGGCATAAGTGGTGCCACCGTTCACGGCCCAACGCTTGCCGATTACGAGTCGGGTGCTTTTATTCGACCAGACTATATGATGTCGCCATATGAGATGTATCAAGAAACTGGCTTTGCTTGTGCAGATATCGACTTCAATGGCTGTTATCTAGATAGCGATAACTGGCAGTTCCGCGATGCCAACGGCAATGGGGTTATTGAACTCATTGAGATATCACCAAGCTTGCAGTCGATGGGTGGTAGCGATGGCAATACAACGCTGATTTGCTGGCAAGACTTCCGTATGACTGGTGCTGATGTTGATATCAACGCTAGCGTACCAGAAGCGTATGACCGGCCAATGCCAATCACTGAAATCACACCGAAAGCAGGGGAAAACGATAATGCCGAGAACCTGCCAACTGGTGGTTCATTAACCAACGACCCAGAGTACACAGAGTTTAATTTAAGCCAGTTGTTCCCTGAATCGGTCTTCCGCCAACCTGACACACTAACGCCTGGTAGCGTTGTGTGGGATGACACTTACCCACAAGATCAAGACGGCAACTTGGTACCATTCCCAGCTACGTTCGATGGCACAACCGCGTTCACCTATACCATTGCATCAGCCCTGGATGTCTCAGCGGCAGACGTGCTTGCCTTATTTGTTCAAGGCGATGGTGAGCTTAGCAATGAAATGTGCGAAGGCGGTGTAGACGTTAAGGTAACAGATGCCAATGAAGCTGGATTAGGTGACATTGCGGTATTTGGCAAAAATGACTTTGAGGACCCGCTTAAAACCATTCTGCCAAGCTCAGTTGCGTCGGTAAATGTAACCATGCACCTAACCCTAGACTGCATGATGCAGGGTGTTGACGCGCCTGCGGTAAGCGTACTACCGGTAGAATACGAACTAGAAACACACACCGAAGATCCGCTAGGTGGTGCTTGGTTCCTAACCTACGAGGTTCAAGGCAACGGTGATACTTGCTGGGATGAGCGCGATACGCTGCTTACTCGCTGGCAACCGGGTGAGCCGCTTGACGAGTCGGCATTGGGTATGACGGCATTACTGAACTTGTCTGCAGATGGTGAAATTACAGGCACTTACCAGAGTGAAAGTGGTGCAACGGTAGCGGTTGATAGTAATGCGCGTAAAGTAATCTCTAGCCCAACACAAATAGCCAGTGTTGAGGTTGAAGGGTGCACAACCACGCTAAGCTACAACCGTTTGCCAACTGATGAACAATTCAGCTTATTGCAGCAAGACTTCGACTACGACGGAGGCTTTATTCGTGAAGATGATCCAAATACCTTGGTGATCTACACCTACCGCAAGCAAGATTTGGATCTGTTCCAAGCGATCAACGAGCGCGAGTTCCTTCCAGATTTGACGATTGAACCGGTATTGATTGCTGACTCTGGCCAGTATGATGAGCTGTCTTGGGCGATTCTTGGTAGCCCGGTGGAAGCAGACTTTATGCTAAGCCGTACCAGCAATTGGCTAGCCGACCGGTCGTTCTTCTTGCGCAGTGTGCGTTTGCCATTCGACCAAACTGTGTTCTCACGTAGTTCGCTCGATGCGCTTCGTGTAGGTGGCTTGCCATATGCATTGCCGCATACCATTCAGGCGCAAGGGTTGATTTGGAATACCGGCTTGCTGACCAATGGTACACCGCCAGCAACCTTCGCTGATTTCGAGGCCTTGTTGAGCAATACCACCAACGTCGACCCAATGATTATGGCGACTCATGATTGGTACCTTGCGCAAATCATCGATAGTGTGATGATGGCTGGGCTTGTGCCAGAGTCTACACTGCGGTCGATGGCCAATAATCAGCTGTGCTACAACAATGCTGATGTGCTAGAAGCGTGGCAAACAGTTGAGCAGTGGCTCGCGGATGGCAAGTTAGTACCGGGAAGCTATTCACAAGACGGTATGCTCGAAAACGAGATCTATTACGACTCGTTGCGTGAGAAGTTTGCTAATGGCGAAGCGCTGGCAATGATTGACGGCTCATGGTCACTTGGCCCGAATAGCCCAATCTACGTAACCAACCCAGATATTCAAACTAAGGTGTCTGGTTTGCCAGGCGGGCCGTTAGTCAGTTGGTCAGATGGGGGGTATGCGCCAGTTAGAGGGGTAAATGCAGAGGCACAAGAACGTTTCTTAGCCTTTATGCAAACGCCTGAGTATGCTGAGTTGGTTGCTAACTTTGTTGGCGAAGTACCAGCTGGGCAGCACACCGGCCTTACAATTGAAAACCAAAATGTGAAGGATATTCAGCAAGAGTTAGCGGCAAGCCCAGCGGCAATCAACCTAGGTTTGAATACACGCTTGAACCCGCCATATCAGCAAGGCTATCGCCAGATTCTTGAGTGGAAACTCGGTGACTTTGTGCGTGGCTACAAAACGGCTGAACAGTTGGTATTCGAAGTGCAACAAGACCTTCAATTCAGTGGGTTAATGCGCTTCTGTGCCTTCCCTGCGGTGGTTGATCCTTGGATGGACGGAGACTTCCAAGACCCAATGGACCCTAATGACTCAATGGATCCAAATGATCCAAACTACGTGGATCCAAATGATCCAAACTATGTGGATCCAAATGATCCAAACTTTGTGGATCCAAATGATCCAAACTACGTGGATCCAAATGATCCAAACTACATGGATCCGAACGACCCAAACTACTTAGATCCAAATGAACCTTTGAAACAGCTTCTTTAACCAGTAGCGTCATTGAGCAAAAGCCCTCTTCGGAGGGCTTTTTTGTGAATTCTGATCACAGCGTTATGCCACTTGAGCATTATTAATCTTCTATGCTTTGCAACCGCTTGCAAGTTATGCAACCTTAGCGTCATATCATATTATAAAAACTAGGCACTGGCTGCGAAGTAAGGAATGTATATGGCACTTTTTGAGCTTGAGTTGGATTACGTTAACAATGTGGATGGTGACTTTAAAGTTGCGCTCATTGTACGCAACTTGTCGGAGGTAACTCTGCAAGACTTTGTGTTTGCTGTTGATTTGCCGCGCGAGATGCATTCGGCAACCGGTGCCACTTTTATAAGCCAAGCTGGCTCTCATTGCCGCTTTACTCGTGATGAACCTGTTTACCCAGGCGAACAATGGCGCTTTGAGCTACATGGCAAAACTGCTCGCATGTTCAATGTGCTCGAAATGCCAATCGGCGGCTATATTCGCCAAGGTGAGCAAACTTTTGATGTGCCGCGTGTGGCGCACAACCTAACTCAAGAGTCGGCACAAAAAGACCCAGTAAATGATTTGGTTGTTGAGCTGGCGGAAGCACAAGTCGGTATTGTTCCAGCGCCGAAGTCGGTTGCGTTGCAATCCGGTACTTTTACTCTGCCAGTCGCCTGGTTAGTGCAAGAAAAAAACCAAGCTACTAATTGGCTAGAGCAGTATTTTGATGTACATGTTAGCAGCGAGCCGAATATTGTTTTTGTTCGCGATGAATCGCTTGCCGATGAAGCTTATGTGCTAAACATCGACGCCTCTCTGGTTACTGTATCGGCAGGCTCGCCAGCAGGTGAACTGTACGCGCTTGTGTCGCTAGCTCAGCTTGCGCAGCAGAGTGAAACCCTTGCTTGCCAAACCATTACCGACGCGCCACGGTTTGGCTACCGTGGGCAAATGCTGGACTGCTCACGTCATTTTCATGGTGTCGACACGATCAAAAAATTGCTTGAGCAAATGACTTGGCTGAAACTAAACCGCTTCCACTGGCACTTAACTGATGACGAAGGCTGGCGCTTAGAAATTGATGCCTATCCACAGCTTACCGACATTGGTGCTTGGCGTGGTGAAGACGAAGTGTTGGAGTCGCAGTTTAACTCAGGGCACAAGCGCTATGGTGGCTATTTCACTAAGGACGATGTGCGTGAAGTATTGGCCTTTGCCGCCGAGCGCAACATCATGGTGATTCCAGAAATTGATATTCCAGGGCATGCCCGCGCGTTGATTAAGTCACTGCCAGATTTATTAGTGGAGCCTGATGATACGTCTGATTATGTATCCATTCAGCAGTACCGCGATAACACGCTTAACCCAGCGTTGCCAGCCACTTATGACGTGCTAGAAACCATTTTTGATGAAGTGGCTGAGCTATTCCCTGGGCCGTTTATTCATATTGGTGCTGATGAAGTAGCACCTGGCGTGTGGGAAAAATCACCAGCTTGTTTGGCCATGGCAAAAGAAAAAGGGCTAGATTCGGTTCGTGACTTGCAGGGTGTGTTGTTGCATCACTTGCAGGCGCATTTGCGCAAGCAAGGCAAACAACTTGTTGGTTGGGAAGAAGCCATTGAAGGTGACAAGCTCGACAAAGATGCCACGCTATGCTCTTGGCGTGGGGTAGAGGCAGGTATAAAAGCGGCAAATAAAGGCTACTTCGCTATTATGTGCCCAGCACAATATACCTATTTTGATTTGGCTTGGAGCAATGACATCGACGAGTTCGGTGTATTATGGGCTGGTTATTTAAACCTGAAAACCTGTTACGACTACGAGCCAATTAGTGGTGAGCTGACCGCTGAAGGTGCCGCACGAATTCGCGGTGTGCAATCGCAGTTGTGGTGTGAAGGGGTAGAGAACGGCGACCAAATCGACTACCTATTGTTCCCACGTTTGCTTGCCCAGGCAGAAACGGCTTGGAGCCATAGCAAAGACTGGGATGACTTCCGCGCTCGCTTGCCATATCAGCTCGACCGCTTAGAAGCGCAGAACGTAAAATACCGACCAAGCTTTAGCTAGATTAAAAAACCCACCGTTTGGTGGGTTTTTTTATGCCTACTGCAAGCGCTCAGCAGTGAAATTACTAGGTGCTTGGGGCGATTGGTCTGGTATTGCCAGTGGGCCAATATATGGTTCGCTAGCGCGATTACCAAAGTAGCCAAACTGCACTCTAGGGTCACTGCGCCCTTGGTTCCAAACTGGTGACAAATGGGTGGGCAAGTTGTTGGCTAGTTGTGGTTCGGTGACCAAGCCGTTTTGGGTGTTCGCTAGGTACTCCTCCCGCTCAGCGTCGGTCCAATCGTTCATCGTGGTGTTGTACCACAGGTTGTGTTCAATGGTGGTGTACTCGGGCTGACCTACGCGCACCATTTCCATTGGATAATCGGCAACCATTAGGTTGTTAAAGGCATCAAAGGTAATATCACCCGGGGTAAAGCTCCCCATAGCCAGTAGGGTTGGGGGAACGTTTTGAATGTACCCACCACGATCGTATGAGCGTGAAGACGGCTCTGATACCCGGTAAACAAGGTTGTTGAACACTTCGAAGTGCCCCACCATGGCACCACCAAGGGTAATGCCGTAGGGTGAAACACCATTGTTCAGCTCTGCCACTGGTCCTAAGCCTGAGTTAACAATAATGTTCTGGTACACCTCTACATCTACTTGCCAGCACGGAATGGTGACTTTTTGGCCGTTTATTGTCGTACCCCTGCCATAGTTGTGAATGTTAATGGCCGAGCCTTTTTGGTTAATAATGTAGTTATTGTGAGCAGAAAGTTTGGCGCCAGGTTTAAAACTGCGGCAGGTGCCTTTCTCGTTTTGATCATAAAAGTGAATGCCAAACTTGGCTTTGTTGTCGGCTAAGTGGTTCCAAGCAAACTCCCAGCCGTCTATGGGGTCGCCTTCGTGGGCTTCGTCGCGAATAGAAAAGTAGGTAGTGTGGTGAAAGTGTGAGGTTTGGTCACAGCCAATATCAACAATATGGTTACCCAGCGCACGAAACCCTTCAGCAGAATTGCCACCGCTTACAAAGGCACCAGACCAACCATTGGCGCACATGCCCTCGCGCTCGGCGAGATAATTTCCTACGGCTCGCCCCCAGCGATTCGTACCAATCATGGTAACGGATGAGGCGCTATTAGGTGATACATAGGGCGTGCCCACCATAGGCTCTGGCAAGTTGCCGGCTAGCGCTTTGTATTTAGAAATGACCACGCCTTCGGTTAGGTAAAACTTCACCCCAACGCGCCAGCCAGATGCAACTGCTTGGGTATTTGGGTAACTAGCAAATGCAATTTGATTATCTGCTGTGCCTTTTAAGTTAACCAGCCACAAACCGGCACCGGCGGATGAGCCCCCCGTTAATGGGTGTTCTTCTTGAACTTCTACCACCCCATGTGAATAAACAATATCACCAGGTTTAACGCCGCCATTACCGCCATTGCCGGCAGCTTTTTTGCCATAAGTTTGGCCGTTAATCACCTGCCAAGGGTCGTCAAAGCTGCCGGTTCCCTCATTATCACCGCCAGTTTTAACGTGGTAAATGTTTCCAGGCTGCACAGTGAAGGGAAGGGTGTTGGCGCTTTTGTTTCCCTTGGCATCCAATAAGCGAATACTTACTTCGCCATTTGGCAGGCTGCTTGGTAGTGAAAATGCCACTTCGTATAACCGGTGTGATGACCAAAGCTCAGCTGGCCCACCTGGCAGCTCACCAGTCGCGCGTGTCCAATAATAAATGTGGGCTGCGGTATGCACTGAACCGTCGCTGGTGATGAGTTCAACTTGGCCTACTTCATCGCCTAGCATGTGCCCCCAAAGCGTAACAATTGCGCCCTCTCCAAGGCCGTCATTTAGGCCTGATTGTGGGCCGTGTACTAAGTCGGTAAAGGCAAGCCTTGGGTTTGCAAGGGCTGCGCAAGTTATTAGGGATAACAGTAAGACGCGAAGCATCATTGCAAAGCCTCCACTTGAAAGTTTGTCGGTGCTAAAGGTTGGGTTGGAATACTTGAGCGAATGACGACATCGTCGAAGGCATACCAGTCTTCGAAGCGTTGCTCGTTTGGGTAGGTTTGATAGTAGTCATTGCCACCAAAGAGCACCTTGTTCCAGTATGGCATGCCTTCAATTTCATCGTTAAAGCGGTGCCATGGAATGGTTTGCATGTTCAGTATGAGGGTATCGTTAAGCCACTGCATTAACACGCCGTCGGTGGCGCCTGGCGCAGAGTTCATTTTGACGAAGAAGGCAATTTTGTTCCAAGTGCCGCGCTTACCAAATACTTGTTCGTGGGTAACAATTTCGTCTGGGTCGTCAAGAATCAAGCCACCGTTTAATTGGTCGACCAGTAGTGGATCTTGGTTGTTCACGCCTTCGCCTTTTAAATTATTGGCAAAGTTAAAAGAGAAGTCACCACGATGTGAGCGGCGATGCGCGTCTGGGATGTCAGAGCTGTTGAGGTAGTAGTACGATTTCCCTTCATCGTCTTGAACGGGGTCGCCACGCAGCGCAATCATATTACGCTGACCATATTCTTCGCCATTTGAGTACATCCAAATCAATGATGGGCCATTGCCCCCCTGTAAAAAGTTTTGCCAAGGATTGGCTGGGTCGCTGCTGTGCTTAATACGAAACAACTTGCTATAGCCACCCCCTGGCATTGTAAAGGTATCACCAAAGCGCAGCCAAAACTCAACATAAAGCTGGGTGGGTTTGCCTTCGATATGCTTGGCCAAAATGCCATCGGAATTAAATTGTGCCCAGCCAGAGGGAGGAGTGTATGACTCGCGGTAGGCAACCAATGATTTACCCGTGTTGCCACGCGCTTTATCACTATGTTCGGCTAGTATTTCTAGAGAATCACGGCCACCTTCGCTGGCGGGGTACATGGAGGCGCCATCGTAGGCATCGTTCCAGCCTCGCGGGATGGCAACGTCATCGCCATCGCGCATACCACTGGTCCAGTCGGGTGTGTTGTCGAAGTTGTCGCTAAATAGTACTTCGCTCGAGGCGCTGCATGCCAGAATCAACGTGGCTGCCACTATTCCTTTCATTTTAAAATTCCTTGTATCCTTGTGCGTACACTGTAACGATTTCAATCTTATTAGGTAAGCCCCCCTACGTTCATGTTTTGCGACTACAATAGGTCGGCTTTTGCTATGGACTACCCATTATGACAACTCGTACGAATCATGCGCTAGAAAGCGCAATTTTGCCTACTTTTTTCCGCTTTTGGCTGCCTTCGTTGCTGGGCCTATTGGCGATGTCGACTGCCAATATTGTTGATGGCATTTTTATTGGTAACTATGTCGGTGGTAATGCGCTGGCGGCGGTGAACCTAATAATCCCATTTTTTGGCTTGTTATTTGGTACCACCTTTATGCTCACCATGGGTGGCTCGGTACGTGCGGGCAAGTATATTGGCGAGGGGAATACTGCTGCGGCAAGTGCTATTTTTTCGAAAACCGTGATGGCAGTCATGGTGCTGGCGGCGTTGGTAACCGCTGGTGCTTATTTCGCAGAAGGCTTCATGCTGCGAGCATTAGGGGGTAACGAGGAAGTGTTACCACTAATGCAAACTTATTGGCGTATTGCCATGGCATTTGTATGGACCCAGTTAATGACTGTGGTGTTGTACTTCTTTGTGCGCGTAGATGGCTACCCTGGTCTCGCTGCCGCTGCTTTGGCGATTGGGGCGCTAATAAATATTGTGCTCGATTATGTGTTTATCGCGCTACTTGGCTGGGGTATTGCTGGGGCGGCTTGGGCAACGGGGATTTCGCAAGCCCTGCCGATGTTTATTCTGCTGAGCTACCTGTTTTTCAAAGAGCGCCATTTACATTTTTCACCTAAGCAATCGAATTGGCGTGAGCTGTTTCAGTCGGCATTTAATGGCTTAAGTGAGTTTATCAACGAGGTGTCGGGTTCTATTATTGCCTTGGTGCTGAACTGGCTATTTATCACGCGCTATGGCGTAGAGGGCGTGGCGGCGATTACTGTGCTGAATTACATTTTGGTGATTGGCATGATGCTGGTGTTTTCCATTGGTGATACCAGTGGGGTGTTTATTAGCCAAAACTATGGTGCCAAAAACCGCGAGCGCATTGAGCAGTATTTAAAAACCACGCTAGTTATTGCGTTGATGATTGCTGTTGCCATCATCGCTGCGCTGTTAAGTCAAACTGATTTATTGGTGTTCGCATTCCTACAAGAGGAAGAGAAGCATATCGCTGAGTTTGCTAGCGAGCTCATCTGGCTCATTTGGCCAGTGTTTGCGGTAAATGGCGTGACCATGATTATCACTTCCTACTTAACCGCGCTACATAAAGCCGGGCCGTCGGCGGTCATCGCAATTAGCCGTTCGCTTATTCTGCCAGTCACCGGTTTGCTCGGTTTATACTTTTTTGTGCCAGCGGTACCATTCGTGATTGCCATGCCCATTGCTGAGGGCATAGCACTGCTGATTGCCATAGGATTTTTTGCTGCGTTTAGGCCTTCAAAAGTATTGTTGGGCACCCCAGAGTAGGGCGCCCAAAGGCATTAACTTGCCAGCTGCTGGCGCAGTTTTTGGGCGGCCGCCACCATGTTTTCTAGTGCTGGCAGCACTTCTTCCCATTGCCGGGTTTTTAGGCCGCAGTCTGGGTTAACCCATAAGCGCTCGGCGGGAATGCGCTCAGCTGCTTTGCGCATTAGGGTGAGTATTTGCGCTTCGCTTGGAATGTTTGGCGAGTGAATGTCGTATACACCAGGGCCAATTTCATTTGGGTACTCAAACTGCTCAAATACATCGAGCAATTCCATGTCTGAGCGCGACGTTTCAATGGTGATCACGTCGGCATCCATATGAGCAATGGCTTCTATAATGTCGTTAAACTCCGAGTAGCACATGTGGGTGTGAATTTGGGTTTCATCGCGCACACCATTGGCCGTGATTCTGAAACATTCAACGGCCCAATCTAGGTAGGCTTGCCACTCACTCTGGCGCAGTGGCAACCCTTCGCGCAGGGCCGCTTCATCAATTTGAATAATGTTTACTCCAGCTGTTTCGAGGTCTTGCACCTCTTGGCGAATGGCTAACGCCAGTTGCAAGCAGGTGTTTTTGCGAGGTTGGTCATCGCGCACAAATGACCAGTTCAAAATAGTGACCGGGCCCGTGAGCATGCCTTTCATTGGTTTGCTGGTGAGTGATTGGGCATAGTTAATCCAGTCTAGCGTCATAGCGTGCGGGCGGCTAATGTCGCCAAAGAGGATAGGCGGTTTTACACAGCGCGAGCCATAAGATTGCACCCAGCCAAATTTGCTAAATACGTAGCCTTCTAGCTGTTCACCAAAGTACTCCACCATATCATTGCGCTCAGCCTCGCCGTGTACCAGCACATCTATGCCTAGTGCTTCTTGTTGGCGAATGGAGCGCTCAATTTCAGCCTTCATTTTTGCTTCGTAGTCGGCTGTGCTCAGTGTTTGTTTTTTATACGCCAGCCGGGCTTGGCGAATCTCTGGTGTTTGCGGAAACGAGCCTATGGTAGTGGTTGGAAAGGCTGGCAAGTTAAGTGTTTTGGCTTGTTTACTTGCTCGGATTGGATAATGGCTCTGGCGCTTGCCAAGCTCTGGGGTAATGCCTGCCAACGCTGCTTTGACCGCTGGGTTGTGTACACGGGTAGACTGTTTACGGCTGGTAATCGCTTGTTGATTGCTCGCTAGAGCTTCCCTAACACTATCCCGCCCGTTGTTCAGTGCCTGCCCAAGTACAGCAAGCTCCGCTAATTTCTGTTTGGCGAACGCGAGCCATTGGAACACTTCTGGGTCGAAGTCGGTTTCGCTATCTAAGTCCACCGGCACATGCAGTAGCGAGCAAGACGGTGCAATCCATAGTCTTTCTTTAAGGCGGTGGGCAATAGGCTCTAGGGTATCCAGCGCTTGGGCTAGGTCGGTTTTCCAAATGTTGCGGCCATTAATAATGCCTACCGATAGTACCTTGTGGCTTGGCAGCCAATCGACCACTTGCGTTAGTTCACTAGCACCCCGCACGGCATCCACATGTAACCCAGCCACTGGCAGGTTGCAGGCCAGTTGTAGGTTATCACCAAGTGTACCGAAATAGGTGGTCACTAATAATTTCGGGCGGTTAGCTTTTAAGGTGTGGTAGGCATGATCGAACGCTGTCTTCCAAGCGCTGTCTAGCTCGGTGACGAGTGCTGGCTCATCCACTTGTACCCACTCGGCCCCGGCTTCGGCAAGTTGCTCTAACAACTGGCTGTACACGGGCAATAGCTTTTCCAATAGGTCGAGGCGATTGCTTTGGTCTTTTTCTTTGCACAGCCAAAGGTAGGTGACTGGGCCAATGATCACTGGTTTAGCATTGATGCCTTTGGCTTCGTTTAGCTGGGTTAGTAGGCGCTCGGCATTAAGACTGAACTCGGTGCTCGCGCTGACCTCTGGCACAATGTAGTGGTAGTTGGTGTCGAACCACTTGGTCATTTCACCGGCGTGTACGCAATGGCAATCGGTGTCGATGGCTGACCGGCCACGTGCAACACGGAAGTATTGGTCGAGCTCGGCGCCGTCTAGATTCGCCACACGCTCTGGAACATGACCAAGGGTGAAACTCATATCGAGCACTTGGTCGTAGAGGCTAAAGTCGCCCACTGGCGCGAAGTTAAGCGAAGCTTGCAATGCCCAGTTTTGCGCGCAAATCTCTTTCGCAACGCCCAACAAGGCTTCGGCTGATTGCTGACCTTTCCAAAATGATTCTTGGGCAAACTTCAGCTCGCGCTTCGCGCCAATGCGCGGAAACCCCAAATTATGTGTCACTGCCATGCTAATAATCCTTCTGTAGAACTTATCGGGACACCCATCGTTAACTAGGACACCCACCATTAACCGGGACACCCACCGTTGGGCTCTGTCAGATATTTGATGGCGTAGAGATTAATCAAGCTGACTCATGATGAATAATGGTTTAATCTCATTAAATGATTAATAAATTTCATGGGATGAGTGGCATGATTGAGCGGATGCATTTAAAAATATTGCGCGAGGTAGATCGACAAGGGTCGTTGACGGCAGCGGCGGCCGCGTTGCATCTAACTCAGTCGGCATTGAGTCATACGATTAAAAAGTTGGAATTACTTAGCGGTACACCACTTTGGACAAAAGAAGGCAGGCGCCTGCAATTAACTCAAGCTGGTGAGTACTTGCTTCGAGAGGCCAATCGACTGTTGCCACAACTTGAGCGCATTGATGAAACACTTAGTCAGTATGCCGAAGGCGATAAAGGCACGTTGCGTATTGGGATGGAGTGCCACCCTTGTTATCAGTGGTTGCTGAAGGTGGTTAACCCGTTTTTAGCGCAATGGCCGGGTGTAGACGTTGATGTGATGCAGCAGTTCCAGTTTGGTGGCATGGCAGCACTGTTTAATCATGATATCGATATTTTGGTAACCCCAGACCCTATTGTAAAAGAGGGGATTGCCTTTGAACCGGTGTTTGCCTACGAACAGGTACTGTTAGTGCATGTTGATAGTGAACTCGCTAAATTTGAGCAAATAGAACCCAGCCAGCTAGCAAATGAAGTGCTTTATACCTATCCAGTGGCGACTGAAAGGTTGGATATTTTTCAGCAATTTTTGTTGCCTGCTAACTGCAGCCCGAAAAAACATAAAGTAATCGAGGCGACTGAGATGATGCTGCAGATGGTGGCCTCGAACCGAGGCGTGGCAACACTGCCGCAGTGGTTGGCCGAGCAGTATGCGCAAACATTGCCAATTAAAACTGTGCGCTTGGGTGAGGTTGGCATTCAGAAGCACATTCATTTGGGCTCTCGCACTGGCAGTGAACCTAACCGGTTTCAGCAGGCCTTTGTTGAGCTGGCACTACAAATTAGCTAATTGCCACGGCCATGGCGGTGGTGCAAACTGTGAGAAGGGTTTTATAGAAGGAAAGGGTCGATGGATACCTTGGTTACTTTTTTACTTGTTCTGTTGGTGATTGCGATTGTGATTGCGCTGTGGGTGATTGCTACTTACAACACCTTGGTGCGCAAACGTAATGATGTAGAGAATGGCTTTTCTGGCATGGATGTTCAGTTGCGCAAGCGCTACGACATGATTCCTAACTTGGTGGCGACGGTGCAAAACTATGCCACACATGAGCAAGAAACGCTCACGCGGGTCACTGCGTTGCGCAATCAAGCGATCAAGGGTGATTTGTCGATGGGCGACAAGCTGAAGATTGACTCTGAGCTGTCGAAGTTGATGTCGGGCATTATGGTTGCGGTAGAAGACTACCCAGAGCTAAAGGCATCTGAGCAGTTTATGAACCTGCAGCGCAATATCACCGAGATGGAATCACAAATCTCTGCCGCTCGTCGTGCTTTTAATGGCGCAGTGCTGGTTTACAACAATGCTATTCAAGTATTTCCAACGGTGTTGGTGGCGAACCTGTTTAACTTTAAGCGCAGTAACATGTTCGAAAACACGGCAACGGAACGGCAAAACCCAAATGTTAGCGAGCTATTCAATAAATAGGATTGCGGTTAGTGGTGTTCAAGGAGTGCTGAGTTGAATATTTCGTTGTTGTATCAGCAGAAGCTTAAACCGCGCTTGTTGGCGTTAGAAACCCAGCGCAAAACTGTTATGGCGTTAACTGTGCTGCCGCCAGTGCTTGCGATGATTAGCCTTGTGGTGTCGGTGCGCTTTATTGAGCATGTTTTTATAGTGCTGCCGGTATGTATTGTTGCAGTGGTGCTTGTTGGGTATTACCAACGCATGCATAAGCGTGCCTATGTTGCCAGCTACAAACACCTAGTAGTGCGTGAAATTGTAAAAGCGGTGGATAGCAGTTACCGCTATTATCCATCGCGCCATATCGATTCACATTACTTCGCTGCCAGCGGTTTGTTTCCGCAAACGTGGGATACCTTCATTGGTGACGATTTGGTGACGGGAAAAATTGGCCAAACCGACTTTGAGTTTTCCGAGATACATGCCCAACTCAAGCGTGAAGCGCGGCGTGCAAATGGTAAAACTCAGGTGCAGTACGAGACCGTTTTTCGTGGGCTTTTTATGCATGCCGACTTCAATAAAAACCTAACGACGGCCACCTATGTGGTGCCAGACGGTGGTTTATTTTTCGATAAACTCAATCACCGTAAAGCCAGTGCTCAGTGCCGGCCGGTTAAGCTTGAAAATCTCACGTTTGAAGAACACTTTGAAGTGATGTCGTTCGACCAGATTGAAGCACGTTATGTACTAACGCCCCGTATGATGGAAGCTATGGTGGACATCAAACGAAGCTTGCCCAACAACCAGTTCTATTATGCTTTTTTAGGGCATCGCATGTACTGTGGGGTAAAGTTTAACCAAGAAATGTTTGAGCCCGCGATCTTTCGCTCTGGCGTTAACCTGACCGATGTAAACCTGATGGTAAAAGCGTTGCGGTTAACTAAACTGGTTATTGAAGAAATGGATCTGAATACCCGAATTTGGACAAAACAGTAGCCATTGGGGTTGGAAAATAGTTTTCGGTGTCCGCAAAAGCGGCTGCGCCGCTATTTACGGACCTACTTTTACGAACATACCGTTGTTTTTGCTTCGCGCCGCTCTGCTAGGGCTTGGCGAATAATCTGCATGGCTGACCGGGTGAAGATAAACGCCATAATGACGGCAACGATTAAGTCTGGCCAAGCGCTGGCGGTAACAAATACCGCAACCGAGGCGGCAATAACCAATACATTGCTAATCGCGTCATTACGGCTGCATAACCACACAGAGCGTACATTGGCATCACCATCTTTATAGCGCATCAACAAGAGCACGCTGGTCACATTAGCTAATAGTGCCATCACCGCAATGCTACCCATTACTGGTGCGACTGGGGCTTGTAGTATAAAGAATTGGTATATCGTTGAGGCCAGAACCCATGCACCCATTAATAGCAAGCTTGCACCTTTAAGTAGTGCTGCATTGGCTCGAAACGAGAGTGATTTACCGATGGCCCACAAACTAATGCCATAGGTGAGGGCATCACCAAGAAAGTCGAGCGCGTCGGCTTTTAACGCTTGTGAACCCGCCAAAGCCCCTCCCAGCATTTCCACAACGAACATGCTGGCGTTGATTGCGATAACAATCCAGAGAATTTTTTTGTATTGCGGGTCCATGCCATCGAACTTTTTACCTGTACCACAGCAGCTTCCACTCATGTGGCCTCCTATTTGCTTTTCTGCTTATGTTGAAGATAGTCTAAAAGCTCTAGTCGCTAGAGGTTCAAGTAAAAAATGCTCACTATTGGAAAAATTGCCAAAGCTAGTGGTTGTAAGGTGCAAACTATTCGCTACTACGAGCAAATTGGCTTGATTGCTGCTGCCAGCCGAACTGAGGGGAACCAGAGGTTGTATCGACAGGCAGATGTCGATCGCCTGCAGTTTATCCGCCATGCCCGCTCGCTTGGCTTTTCGACCGACACCATAAAAGACCTGCTTACCTTGGAAAACCATAGTGAGATGTCTTGTGCTGCGGTGGATAACATAGCTCGTGAACAGTTGGCTCTGGTGCAGGGGCGTATCAAACAGTTACAGTCATTAGCAAAAGAGCTAGAGAGCATGATCAGCCAGTGTGCCCACGAGGATATTGCCCACTGCAAGATTTTACAGGCCTTGCATGAGCACGATCATTGCGATGATCACAAGCCTTTGGATGTGTGATGATGAGGCTAGACTTCCGCCTGCGCGGAAGTGACGCACAAAAAAGCCGCGCTACCTTTTGGGGAAGCGCGGCTTTTCTATTTATCAACGTTTAGGCTGGCATTTCTTCGCTTTGATACTCGAAGGCAAGCTCACCATCTTCAACCGTTACGTTCACATCACCGCCCTTAGCAAGGCGACCGAACAGAATTTCATCGGCCAAGGCACGTTTGAGGTGCTCTTGAATGGTTCTTGCCATTGGTCGAGCGCCCATTTTGAAGTCGTAGCCTTTTTCAGCAATCCAGTCACGCGCTTCTTTGTCGACATTAAGGTGTACTTTTTTGTCGTCTAGTTGTGCTTGCAGCTCGGTTAGGAACTTATCTACCACACCCAGAATGATGTCACGTGATAGGTGCTGGAATTGCACCACACCGTCTAAACGGTTGCGGAACTCAGGCGTAAACATTCTACGCACTGCTTCCATGGCATCTGTGCTGTTGTCTTGCTGCACAAAGCCCATACCGCGCTTGGTAACTTCTTCGGCACCGGCATTCGACGTCATTACTAGGATCACGTTACGGAAATCCGCTTTACGGCCGTTGTTGTCGGTTAGTGTGCCGTGGTCCATTACCTGTAGCAGAATATTGAACACTTCTGGATGCGCTTTTTCGATCTCATCGAGCAACACCACTGAGTGTGGGTGCTTGGTAACGGCATCAGTTAACAATCCGCCTTGGTCGTAGCCAACATAGCCTGGCGGCGCACCGATTAGGCGTGAAACTGTATGGCGCTCCATATATTCCGACATATCAAAGCGCTGCAGCTCAATGCCCATTACTTTGGCAAGCTGTTTGGTTACCTCGGTTTTACCCACACCTGTTGGGCCAACGAATAGGAATGAACCAATTGGCTTGTCACCACCTCGAAGACCAGCACGAGAGAGCTTAATCGCCGCAGCAAGCTCTTCGATAGCTGGGTCTTGACCAAATACGGTCATCTTCAAGTCGCGCTCGAGTGTTTCGAGTTTCGACTTGTCGTCGCGGCTAATCTGGCGCGCCGGTATACGAGCAATGCTCGACACCACTTTTTCAATGTCTGATACGCCAATGGTTTTTTTGCGACGGCTTGGCGGCAACAACTTTTGTGCCGCACCGGCTTCATCAATTACGTCGATCGCCTTGTCTGGCAAGTGACGGTCGTTGATGTAGCGAGCCGACAGCTCGGCTGCCATTTTAAGGGCCGGATCGGTGTACTTGAGCTGGTGGTGCTCTTCAAAACGCGATTTTAGGCCACGCAAAATTTGATAAGTGTCTTCCACCGACGGTTCGAGCACGTCTACTTTTTGGAAGCGACGAGTTAGGGCGCCATCTTTTTCGAAGATGCTACGGAACTCTTGGAAAGTAGTTGAGCCCACGCAGCGCAGCTCACCGCTAGAAAGCAATGGCTTGAGCAGGTTCGATGCATCGAGCACGCCACCAGAGGCCGCACCGGCACCAATAATGGTGTGGATCTCGTCAATGAACAGAATAGAATGCTTGAGTTTTTTAAGCTCAGCTAGTACCTGCTTTAGACGCTTCTCAAAGTCGCCACGGTATTTAGTGCCAGCTAGTAGCGCACCCATATCTAGGCTATATACGGTTGCGTCGGCAATCACATCCGGCACTTTGCCATCAACAATACGCTTGGCTAGGCCTTCTACAATCGCTGTTTTACCAACGCCAGATTCCCCCACTAACAGCGGGTTATTTTTACGGCGACGAGCCAAAATTTGAATGACACGGTCAACTTCTTTATCACGTCCAACGAGCGGGTCGATACGACCAGCACGCGCCATGGCGTTAAGGTCAGTCGCAAACTGTTTTAGCTGGCCACTGGAAGCTGAGTCCGCTTCCATCTCGATTTCTTCCGATTCATCTTCGTCATTACTAATCTGTTCGGTACCGTCTTTGGCGATGCCGTGAGCAATAAAGTTGACCACGTCAATGCGGTGAATGTCGGCAGATTGCAAAATATACACGGCGCGGCTTTCTTGTTCTGAGAAAATAGCCACTAGAACGTTTGCGCCTTGTACTTCTTTTTTACCAGATGATTGCACATGGAATACGGCGCGCTGTAATACTCGCTGAAAGCCCATGGTAGGTGCGGTTTCTAAATCGCCGCGATCTGGGTGAATAATGGGTGTGTGCGCTTCTATGTACTGCTCTAATTCCTTACGCAGTGCCTCTATGTCTGCTGAGCAGGCACCTAGTGCCTCTTTTGCTGTGCTCTCATCTAAGAGGGCAAGCAACAGGTGCTCGACGGTCATAAATTCATGGCGAGCTTCCCGAGCCTTTCGGAAGGCTTCATTTAGCGTGTGTTCAAGCTCTTTACTTAGCATGAGCTTCGCCTCCTAGTCGTCTGAATCAACCCTTTCAATTTCGCACAACAAAGGGTGCTGATTGTCGCGGGCCGTTTGATTGACCTGTGCTGCCTTGGTTTCGGCAATGTCTTTGGGGTATACACCGCAGACCCCTTTACCTTTAGTATGGACTGCCAACATAACTTCTGTGGCTTTTTCGGCCGACATATTGAAAAAAATCTTCAAAATCTCAACCACAAACTCCATTGGCGTATAGTCATCGTTTAATAATACAACTCGATACATTGATGGTGGTTTAAGCTTGGGCTTAGCTGTTTCAACGGCTACGCCACCATCGGCACCTTCGTCGGCTCCATCCTCTTTAGAGCTTAGCCAAATTTGGTACGCTTTGTACGAACCAGACATCATTTCCTCCGCCTGTCATTCATTTTGATTAAATACTAATCAAAAACTTGACTATAACAATTATGCGTTTCAACATGGTCGAAGGTGCTCTAACGTTAATTACGTCAAGCACTAATTTTTCGATCAGCCCCAAGGAGAGCAGTAATGCCTGCAGGGAAAGTGAAATGGTTCAACAATGCTAAAGGCTATGGTTTTGTAAACGAAGATGGATCGGACGAGGATCTCTTCGTTCACTATTCATCCATTCAAATGGATGGATATAAGACCTTGAAAGCTGGTCAGCCTGTTGAATTCGACACTATAAATGCTGAGCGCGGCGTTCACGCAGTGAATGTACGCCTCGTCAACGAGCCAGCTACGCGCCAAACCGAATCGGCATAGCTTGCGCTCATGCTGAACGAAAACCCCTTCCGCTTAGGATGGGGTTTTTTATTGCCTTTGCAAGCGCTAGCAGCCTCATTTCTTGTTTTTCTCGTAAATTGGTATGTGCTCAAAACACATAACTGTCAAATTTGTAGCTAATATTACTATCTCATCCAACCCATGGAGGTGATCATGCAAGGCCAGAAAGAGGTACTTAGCATACTGAACGAAGTGCTGACCGCGGAGTTAACATCCATTAATCAGTACTTTTTGCATGCTCGCATGTTTAAGGACTGGGGGCTTGAGCGCCTCAATGAGAAAAATTACAAAAAGTCTATAAAAGACATGAAGCAAGCTGATGAGCTCATTGAGCGTATTTTGTTTCTTGAAGGCTTGCCAAACCTGCAGCACTTAGGCCGGCTTCGAATTGGCGAGCACGTAGGCGAAATGCTGCAATGCGATCTAGATTTTCAGCACGATCAAGTTGCCTTGCTTAAGCGAGCCGTTGCCGAGTGCGAACGTCTGCAGGATTATGTATCGCGGCAATTGCTTGAATCCATTTTAAGTTATGAAGAAAGTCATGTGGACTGGATTGAAACGCAACAGTATCAAATTGAGCACATGGGCACTGAAAATTACATTCAAGCTCAGATAGAGGAGGATGAGTAATGCAAGGTAATGAGCAGGTAATCAAGCTACTTAACGACTTGTTGTCGGCAGAGCTTACGGCCATCGACCAATACTTCATCCACTCAAGAATGTATGAAGATTGGGGCTTAACCAAGCTTTATGAACACACGGCGCACGAGACAGAGCACGAAAAAGAGCATGCCGGTATGCTCATTGAGCGCATTCTGTTTTTGGAAGGTACGCCAGATATGATTACTCGCACCCCTTTGCGGGTGGGAAAAACTGTGCGCGAAATGCTCCAGAATGATTTGCAGCTTGAGTATGACGATCGCCAGATGCTAGTGGATGCGATTAAAGCGTTTGAAGCGGCGCAGGACTATGTAAGTCGTGAACTTGCCGAGAAGCTGTTGGATGATACTGAAATGGATCATGCATATTGGCTAGAAAAGCAGCTCAAGCAGATTGAAATGATTGGTGAGCAGAATTATATTCAAAGCCAGCTAGCCTAAAGGGGCTAGATTGGCTTAGAAGCTAGAGTCGTTAACTTAACGGGCGCACTCTTAGCAACCAACTCTTTTTAAGCAACGCTGCGCTTGGCGTCTGCTGATGGCAAGTACTCACGCGCTTGGCAGACGCACTTTCCACACTTTGTTCCAACGCACAAGGTTTTCGCAAGATCTCGCATGCTTTGGGCGCCTTGTGATACTGCCTGTTTGATCTGTTTGTCGTTAACGCCATGGCAAATGCAAACGTACATTATTCTCACCTCCTCATATAAGGTAAATGATAGTGGTTTGCATATGCAGGTGCAATGAGTTCTTATTCTTCTTTACAAAATGACACCAACTGGAGATCTAGGGTGAAAGGATTTGGTGAGTTTAATAAAGCTTTTTGAATAGTTGTCGAACTACTTTGCTTGCGTCTAAGCTTTAACAAACAATTACCAACGAGGCCGACATGTCTTGGCAGCGACAGTTTATTGAACAGTCTGAGTTGCTTTTACTCTATGTGAGTCGCCAAGGAGAGCGGTGGTGCTCGCATGCACTCGTGAGTCTAATCGATAATCAGGTCGCTGAACTGATCGAAATGTTAGCCACCCCAGCCAAAATTTCGCGCCACTTTGAGCTTAATCTTGTTAGCCAGCATACTGTGGAATTTGGTGTTGTTTACCTGTTTGAGCAACCAACTCAAGCCAATAAGGAATGGATGCAGTTTACCAGTGCAATGAATTGGCTGCATGAGCTGAGTTTGCAGTTAAATGAAGTTCACAACGAAGATGACATTATTCGAATTTCAGTGCAGTTTGCCCTAGAAAACCTGCCGATCGACCGAGTTGGGGTGCTAATGCTCGATAGCCAGCAAGGCATGATGCATGGCACCTGGGGAACTGATCAACACGGTGTATTAAACGACGAACATGATTTTATTGGGCCAATACCTCATGATCCCTGGGTTGAGCAAGCATTGGCTGCCAGTGACTATATTGCCGTAAGTGCCGACACGGCACTCAAGCACGACGGAGCACCCGTTGGTAGAGGTTGGAACGCGATGGCTGCTTTGCTTGATGGCAATGGGGTCATTGGTTGGGTCGCGGCCGATAATTTACTCAATCATAAACCTTTACAGCCTTGGCTTAGAGAGATTATCGGCCAGTTTGGCAAAACACTTGCCGCTGCTATTACTCGCGTGCGCCAGCAACAAGCGCTGCATGCAATTAATGCGCACCTAGAGGATTTAGTTGAAGAGCGCAGTAGCGAGCTGACGCATAAAATAGAGCTGTTGCAATCGACCCAAAAAGAGTTGGTTGAGGCAATGAAGCTCGCTTCGTTAGGCAGTTTGGTGGCAGGACTTGCGCATGAAGTGAACACGCCGGTTGGTGTAACCTACACCACGGCAACACACCTGCAAAGCGAGATAGAACAAGTTCAAACGAAGGCAAACGATGGACTGCTTACGCGCAGTGACTTTACTGAGTTCTTACAAAGCAGTGCGCACGCTAGTGAAATGATCGTTAAAAATGTCAGTTCGGTTTCCCATATGGTGGAGAGCTTTAAAATGTTGGCTGCAAGCAACGACAACCAAAAATATGAAACCATTGAGCTCGCTGCGCTGATTCAAAACTTAATCAAAAGCTTTCACTCGCAACCTGGTGTATCGTCGATTACCTGGCAAATAGACGTGGCTAAAGACTTTCAGTTCGAGGGCTATAGCTGTGATCTCACCCAAATACTCGATTGTTTGATACGCAATGCCATTTTACACGGCTTTGATTATGGGCCAGGTACCATCACCATTTCTGCTGATAAAAGCGATACCAAGGTTTGTATTGTCTTTTCAGATAACGGCAAAGGCCTTGTTGGTGTGTCGAAGGAGGAAATATTTGACCCGTTCTTTACGACCCGCAGAGCCAATGGTGGCGTTGGTCTTGGGTTGAATGTGGTCTTTAACTTATTAAACCGCCAGGGTGGTTCGATAGACGTCATTGAGGCAGAGCAGGGATTTGCTGTGAAGCTATGCCTGCCGCTGCCTACTAGTCAAAGCGCTTAATTTTTTATATTGCTCAAGCGTGCCATAGTGCACTTGATCACCAAAGTTGACCATTAAGTCAACAACGTCTTCAATTGGCTGGCCAAATTGCGTTTCAATTTTCGCCTTACCGGCGGCGACAAGCTTCTGATGGCGAGGATCGTCGATGATTTGGTGGTCGCCTATGACTAATACGCGAGTCGTTGTATCGGAATCACCATCCACTGGCAGCGTTTTAAAGCGTGCTACGTCGCTGCTATCAGTCTCTGAATAGGCTTGATAATAGTAGTGCTGGCTTGGCAATAGGTTTGTTAGCTGCACGCTATGGTAATAGTAGTTATCTCCTAACTTCTCCGTTGTGCCTACTGCAACCTTGGTCAGTTCATCGCTGTCGGCACCAAAGCGAACCGCTGGTGATTGCTCAGTATCAGAAATCCAGTTTACCCAGATTGACTGCTCTGTAACGGTTTGTAAGTAAGGGGAAATCTCCGCCTGGGCTATACCAGAAAGAGAAGCGCCCAATAAAAGGCTAATCGAGCTGCTAATTATGTTTTTTTTCATAGTATGTTACCGATTTCATAAGAAT
Source organism: Salinibius halmophilus (assembly GCF_003577475.1). Lineage (GTDB taxonomy): Bacteria > Pseudomonadota > Gammaproteobacteria > Pseudomonadales > Natronospirillaceae > Salinibius > Salinibius halmophilus. The sequence continues at coordinate 255,463 of NZ_QPEP01000003.1, read as the reverse complement.
TGCTGGTCTATATCAGCAGCCATCTATGGCAAGTTGATGCTTTCTCGATTACGGCTCAACGACAGCTTGATGAAGTTAAATGACATACATTTAGGAATGTAGAAAAACTTACTTGATCATTTTTGGATAAGCTCAATTGAGCTGGCGCAAGCATTACTGAGTTAAAGATGCAGGGATGCATTTATTGCCTTATGGTTAGGTTTCTTTACATCACTTGCTACGTTGGGGCGACGCTATGATTGTCATCTATGGTATCAAAGATCGTCTAAATCCGATCAAAGCGCAGTTGTCACAAATCGTTCAGCAGTGTATGGGTGCAACCCTTGGGCTACCTGAAGATCGGCGGGTGCATCGATTTGTGCCACTTGATGCGGGTGAGTTCTTTTTTCCTGAAGGGCGTAGTGACTGCTACACCATTATTGAAATCAATATGATGCAGGGGCGTAAAGTTGAAACCAAGAAGCGCCTGATTAAGGCGCTTTTTAGTCAAATTGAAGCCCAACTAGGTATTGCGGCCTGTGATATCGAAATTACCATTCACGAGCAGCCAACCCATTGCTGGGGATTTCGCGGCGTGACAGGCGATGAGCTTAATGACCTCGATTACGAGGTTAGGGTGTAGCGGGTAGCCACACTTGGGTTCTGCCAATCAGTGAAAAGCCAATAAAGCCGCGTACTTCCAAGTTGCCATCGCCATTTATTTTGGCTTTTAATTTATATTCTTTGCCACTTTCTGGGTCGACGATGTGACCACCTGTATACTCGCCATTTTTTTCGGTGAGCCCCCAAAGCAGTGGCAGTCCAATCATTGGCTGGTCTTTTAGTTCACCGGTACATGCACTGCAACGCAAGGTGCTTGGGTCGGCGGATGGATTGTATATTTCGGCAATATTGCCAACAAAGGTGCCATCCTCTGCTTGGCTGATGGTGATGCGGCTGCGCTGTTCGCCTGTTTCATCGTCAACGCTTAGCCAATCACCTTCGATGTCGGCGCTTAGCGCAAGCAGTGGTAAACTTGCCAAGCAAGCAACGAATAATTTCTTCATAGTGGTTCTCCTAATGCCCAAAATAAGTGTAGCGGAAGATGAGTATTGGATGCAGTGTGCGCTGGCGCAGGCGAGCATCGCCGATTCTTTGAATGAAGTGCCGGTTGGGGCGGTGTTGGTAATGGACGGCAGAATTATAGGCAGGGGATTTAACCAGCCTATTGGTGATCATGACCCGACTGCACATGCCGAAATGAAAGCATTGCGCGATGCAGCGGGTGCAAAGGCAAATTATCGTTTACCCGCCAGCACGCTCTACGTTACTGTGGAACCTTGTACTATGTGCTTTGGTGCTATGGTACATGCACGCGTTGCCCGCTTGGTTTACGCCACCACCGAGCCAAAAGCTGGGGTGATTGAGTCGGCTCAGCATTTACATCTGCATCCTAGCTATAATCATCGCATGTACGTGACCGGTGGCGTACTAGCCGAAGAAGCTCAGTTGCAGGTGCAGGCATTCTTTCAGCGTCGCCGGCAGGCGCGCAGGGAACAAAAGCAAATGGTCGGGAAATAATATGACAACCAACACACCTTATTGGCGCTTATCGGCGCTCTACTTTTGCTATTTTTCGGTATTTGGTGTGTTTGTGCCCTACACCAATCGTTTTTTTAGTCTGTTTGGCTGGAACCCGGCTGATGTAGCGCAATTAATCGCTGCAATTATGGCGGCCCAGTTTGTCGGGCCATTTACGCTGGCCAAAATTGGCGATGTAACGGGAAAGCGTATGCAGCTAATGCGCTGGACGGTTATTTTGCTCCTCGCCGCTATGGCTGTGGCTGCGTTGGCACCCGAGAGTAAACCCGTTGTGTTGCTTGCTGGCGTGATGTTTGGTTTGAGTATCTCAGCGGCGCTTCCACAGCTCGAAGCAACGACCTTGCACTATTTAGGTGACCGCCAGCAGGATTATGGCAGAGTCCGACTATGGGGTTCGATGGGGTTTGCCATTATGGCGCTTACTGTCGGCCAGTTGATGGCGCTATTTGGCTACCTTGTGTTTGTATTGTTGATGCTGTTTTTTGCTGTGTTGATGTGGTTCATTACTTGGACGCTAGCACAGCAAGTGGAGATAGAACATAGCCATGACACCCCCGTTGTGCCGGTTTGGCATACGTTGAAACAACCGGTAATCATTCTTCTGCTACTAACGGCAATGTTTTGGCAGTTTTCGTTTGCCGCATACAATACATTCTTTGATGGCCTATTACTGGAAAATAACTACCCGGATTGGGGCAGTGGTGTGGCAATCTTTGTTGGTGTAATTGCCGAAGTTGCCATGTTTATGGTGGTTGCCAAGCTGTTTGATCGCATTGGGGTGCTGCCTATGTTGATTGTTGCCTTGGTACTTACTTCGTTGCGCTGGAGCGCCATCGTTTGGGTAATGCCATGGTTACCATTGCAAATAGGCTTGCAGAGTTTGCATGCATTTAGTTATGCCGTAGCGCATGCAGCGTTTATCTACTTAATTGGGGTTTATTTCCACCGCAGTCAGCAGGTACGCGGGCAGGCAATTTATCAAGCTAGTTCCACCGGTGCTGGGTTGATTGCTGGTAACTTGTTGGCGGGGCAGTTAATTGTTTGGTTTTCAATGAGTACTGCATTTTATTTGGCAGGTATGGCGGCCGCCGTAGCGGCCGGTCTAGCATTACTTATGTGGTACGTCGGGCGTCGAGCGCCGACTGATACAGTGCCAAGTAGTCGTTAGCAGCTTGATCCCAGGTAAATCTGGCGGCCATGCCATTTTGCTGCAATGCCAAGAACGACGCTTTGCTGTGGTACCAAATCCAGATGGCTCGCTCTATCAGTTGAGTGAGTTCGTCTGGGTGGGTTGATATCACGTGTAAGCCGGTCGCTTGCTGCAAGTTGCTCTCATCATCATTTAGTGGCACTACTGTACCGGCAAGCCCACCTGTGCGGCGAACGATAGGTACCGCCCCATAGCGCAAGCTGTAAATTTGATTTAAGCCGCAAGGTTCAAATACCGAAGGCATTAAATAGTAGTCGGCCGCTGCCTCGATTTTATGCGACAAGGGCTCGCTGTAGCCATAAATAAAACGTACCGTTTCAGGGTGTTGGTGGGCTAGTTCTTCTAACTGATGCGCGTAGTGTGGGTCGCCTGAACCTAGCAGAACAATTTGTACGCCATCACGGGCAATGCGCTGTAATGCAGGAATAAGCTGGTCGTAGCCTTTCTGGCTGGTTAGTCGGCTAATGTTGGCAAACATTGGAATTTGATCGCTAACGGTTAACCCTAGCTCTTTTTGCAGCGCCATCTTGCAGGCGGCTTTACCGGCTAGATCATCAGCAGAGTAGTTTTGTGCGATATGAGGGTCGGTTTCTGGATTCCATTCGCCGTAGTCGCAACCATTTAATAAACCAACAAAATCCTCGCCGCGGCTGTAATACATCTGGTTTAAACCATGGCTGGTTGGGATATCTAGTAGTTCATCACGATAGCCAGGGCTCACGGCGTTGACTTTATCAGCAAATCGAATGCCGGCTTTGAGCAAGTTGATCTGGCCATAATCTTCGAGCATCTCTGGGCGCATTAGGTCTTCGGTTAACCCAAGCTGGTACCACAGGGCGCCAGACGTTTGCCCTTGGTAGGAGCCGTTGTGTACTGTGTGCACACTGGCGGTCTTAGCAAAATAGTCGGTGTAACCGTAGTGCGCGCGCAAGTAATAAGCCGCCAAGCCCGTTTGCCAATCGCTGGTGTGTAGGATGTCTGGTTGAAAGCCAATAGCTTTGGCGAGTTCTAACCCAGCTTTACTTAAAAATGCGAACCGTTGGCCGTTATCAATGTAGCCAGTGACTCCATCATCATAAACGCCGTGACGGCTGAAATATTTGTGATGCTCCAGCAAATAAACGGTCACCCCTGAGATCTCTGTGACCCGAACGGTACAGTACTCGTTTTCGGTTGGGGTCATTGGAACAATCAAGGTTGGCAATACAACTGGGAAGTCCTTTTCCAATAAACTGCGGTAACAAGGCATCACAATGCGAATATCGTGGCCTTTGTTAACTAATTCAGCCGGGAGAGCCCGGCTGACATCTGCAAGGCCGCCTGTTTTTAGCAGGCCTTGAACTTCAGAAGATAGATATAAAATTTTCATTCGAACCCTACGCGTGCACCTTTTGGAATCACGATGACACCGTCTGGTGACATATGGAAGCGGCGCTTATCTTCGGCGATATCTTCGCCAATAACAGTGCCCGGTGCAATCACTACGTTTTTGTCGATGATGGCATTGCGAATGCGACAACCGCGGCCAATATCGGTGTTGCCCATAATGACCGACTTTTCTACGTAAGTATGTGAGTGGACGTGTACGTTGTAACCCAGTACTGACTCGTGAATGACAGAACCCGAGATAATACAGCCACCGCTGACCATAGAGCTAACTGCGTGGCCCACCCGGTTTTTACTGTCGTGAACAAATTTCGCTGGTGGAATGGCAGGGTGGTGCGAGCGTAGTGGCCAGTGCTTGTTGTACAGGTCGAATGGTGGCGTAATGTCTATCAAGTCCATATTGGCTTGGAAGTAGGAATCTAGCGTACCCACATCGCGCCAATAGCCACGTGTTGTTTCCGATTCACCGCGAATGCTATTGGTAGAAAAGTCGTAAACGTAAACGTCGCCGCCAGGAAATAGCTTTGGAATGATGTCGTGGCCAAAGTCATGTAAAGAATCAACAAGCTGGGCGTCTTCTTCCAGTGACTCAACTAGTGTTTTAGAGTCAAATACATAGTTGCCCATCGAAGCCAACACATGGGTAGGTCGGCCTGGAATGGTTTTGGCACCTTTTTTCGGTTTTTCTTGGAAGCCGATCATTTTACCGGTTTTGTCTACTTCAATTACGCCAAAATGATGCGCATCTTCAACCGGAACAGGAATGGCAGCTACGGTTAACACTGCTTTGTTATCGCGATGGAAGTTAAGCATTTGCCGCACGTCCATTTTGTAAATATGGTCGCCACCAAATACACACACTTCCTCTGGATCCATGCCACGAATAACGTGTAGGTTTTGATAAATGGCATCGGCTGTGCCTTGGTACCAGTGCCTACCTGTTTGCATTTGTGCCGGTATTGGGTCAATAAAGCGGTTGGTTAAGCCAGACACTGTCCAGCGTCGAGACATGTGCTTCAGTAATGAGTGTGATTTAAACTGTGTTAGAACAAAGATCTGTAGCAAATCTGAGTTAACAAAGTTGTTTAACACAAAGTCAATAATGCGATAGTTGCCGCCAAATGGCACTGCTGGCTTTGCACGGTAACTTGTGAGTGGTGCAAGGCGAGTTCCTTCCCCGCCAGCCAAGATCATAGACAGAACACCAGACATGCTTTTTTTATTCCTTGTTAATTTGAGTTTCTGATTGTGTAAAAGGTAGTAGGCTATTGCGGATAACGCCAATAATTCGCCAAGAATTTGTCACACTGCCTTTGGCACGGGTCAGACCCTAGTTAACAAGTCTAAGCACGATAAGTTGACAGCCATGTGACGGTGTCGAAGTGGAATTGGCTAAAGAAAACCGGACTCATCTGGACAGGGTCACGATTCATATCGTGAATGACAAGAATGGTGATGATGGTAAATACTACCACTAAAAATATGATGAACTTTTTGTGCATATGCGGCCCTCAGTGTCTGGTTGATAGCTTTATATGGCCAGCTTCTCTGTTATTATACAAGAAGACCAATCAATAGGATGTATGTTATGAAATCCCGCCTGCTTGCGATGACTTGTTTACTCATGGCTACTATATCGGCCAAGGCTATAGAAATTGAAATTACCGCTGGTACAGAATTCGATGTCAAAACCATCAACCGCAGTGATGTGCAAACAGGTGAGCGATCAATTGTGTTACTACGCCCGCGTGTTGCTTCACCAAGCCTAGCACAGGGCGTAGAGCAGCTGCCCGAGTACTGTGTGCTGTCGGCCAATATGACATTAAACTCCAATCGTGGTTTGGTCATTGCCAACCATTTGTTGTGTGTTACCGAAGAAAAAGTCATTGTTGAAGCAGACGTTGAAGGGATTGTGAATACGGTAGAGGGTGAGAACACCGTACCGGTTGAATGTTTGCAACGCTCTAATGATCGCTGTGTTCGTGCTCGCTTGGAGCCAAGTAATGAGTTTAAGTTTGTGATAAGCGAAGACGTAACTTTGACGGATCAATAATCCTTTTAGACAGTGCAGGCTCGAAATCTGCTAATTTCGGGCGATAAAGAGTAGTTGACAGGCGGCGCATCAGTTAGAATGCGCCTACCTATTGACAACTTAGGCTAGTTTTACCATGGAATCTCTGACGCTTTCTCCGAAGTCCAAGGTAAGTGGAGAAATCACGCTACCTGGCTCAAAGAGCCTATCAAACCGAATTCTGCTATTAGCGGCATTGGCTGATGGCGAAACCACCATAACCAACTTGCTCGACAGTGACGATATCCGTCGCATGCTTGAAGCCTTAACAACCCTAGGCGTTGCATATCAATTAAGTGATTGCAAAACTCGCTGTGTGGTAACAGGTAAGGGCAAAGCGCTTGACATTGACGGCGCTTGCGAACTGTTTCTAGGCAATGCTGGCACGGCTATGCGACCACTTACTGCCGCCCTATGTCTGGGCAAGGGTGAGTTTACCCTAACTGGTATTGAGCGTATGTATGAGCGCCCAATAGGCGACCTAGTAGATGCCCTACGCCAAATTGGTGCCGATATCGAATATCTAGGCAATAAAGATTATCCGCCATTAAAAATTACCGGTACTGGCTTGAAAGGCGGTGAGGTGAGTATTCGTGGCAATATTTCAAGCCAGTTCCTCACAGCCCTGTTGATGGCTGCCCCTTATGCTGACGCTGACCTGACAATTGTGGTAGACGGTGAGTTGGTCAGCAAACCATACATCGACATCACGCTGGATGTGATGGCTAAGTTTGATGTGCAGGTAGACAACCAGAATTACCAGAAATTTGTCGTGAAGTCTGGTCAGGTATACCAAAGCCCAGGCGAGATTATGGTGGAAGGCGATGCCTCTTCAGCATCTTATTTCCTAGCTGCTGGCGCCGTCGCGGGTGGTCCAGTTCGCGTGCATGGCACCGGCCTAGCAAGTGTGCAGGGCGATGCCAAATTTGCGCAAGTACTTGAGCAAATGGGAGCCAAGGTAACTTGGTCGGATACTTGGATTGAAGTGAGTTGTGATCAACCATTAAAAGCGGTTGATGTGGACTTGAACCACATTCCAGATGCAGCAATGACCATTGCCACGGCTGCTTTATTTGCTGAAGGTACGACCGCTATTCGCAACATTTATAACTGGCGTGTGAAAGAAACCGATCGTTTGTCGGCCATGGCGACTGAACTTCGAAAAGTGGGTGCCGAGGTCGTTGAAGGTGAGGACTATATCGAGGTCACACCGCCAGCTAAGCTGACCCATGCCGCCATTGACACCTATGATGATCACCGTATTGCTATGTGCTTCTCGCTTGTAGCACTTAGCGATACTGAGGTGACCATTAATGATCCGGGTTGTACGGCTAAAACCTTCCCTAACTACTTCGAGTTGTTTGAGACCATTCGCAACTAACACAATTGTTTACCTATACTGTGGTGAGCTAAAGGGCGTTATTAACGCCCTTTTTATTGTCTGCATGGTTGGCGCGGCCTATTCGTTAACGCGCAAGTAAGGAGTGAATATGACGAGAGTATTGGTACCGTTAATTAAAGGGTTTGAAGAGTTAGAAGCCATCACCGTGGTGAACTTATTGCGCCGGGCAGGGGTTGAGGTTGTTTTGGCAGCGGTCGAGCAGCCAGGGCACAAAGTGGAGGCTAGTCAGGGCACTGAAGTCACCGCGCATGCGTTGCTGCAAAGCGAGCATGCAGAGGGGTTTGACGCCTTGTTTATTCCTGGCGGGCCTGGTGTAAAACAGCTGTTACACAGCAACGAGATGGCGCGTGTGGTAAAAGAGTTTTCCGAAGCAGACAAGTTTATTGCCGCCATTTGCGCAGCACCAGCAGTGTTGGTGAAGCATGAAGTTGTAAAAGCTGGACGAATTACGTACTACCCAGAAAGTTTGGTTGGCATGATTATTCCCGAAGATGTTGTGCTAAGTGGTAATGACGTAGAGTGTAGTGGCAAAATTCTTACTGGCAGGGGGCCAGGGGTGGCAATAGAGTTTGGCTTGGCTTTGGTTGATATGTTGCTAGGGCGCAAAGCTCGCAAAAAAGTAGCGGACGCCATTTTTGCTGTTTAGCGGCTTGGGCTAAAAGGGGTTGCCAGCTTGGCAACCCCTTGCAATGTTACGCACCGACAGCGGCATCAACTTCTTGTTTAAGCTCGCCGTTTTCGAACATTTCAACAATGATGTCGCAGCCACCAATTAACTCGCCTTTGATCCACAGTTGTGGAAACGTAGGCCAGTTTGCAATGGCTGGTAGTTCTGCACGGATATCTGGGTTGGATAGAACATCAACGTAGGCGAAACGCTGACCGCATTCCATTAATGCTTGCACGGCTTTCGCTGAGAAACCACACATTGGTTGCTCTGGTGATCCTTTCATGTACAGCAGGATGTCATTTTCGGCAATTTGTTGCTTAATCACTTCGGCTGTTGTTGTCATAGCTATCTCTCGCGATTGATCTTTCAATTGTCAAATGTAGGTCAATAAACTGGTGAGTAGTTTACCAATTTACTCGGGTTTTGTCGTCATAGATTTGCGCAATGCTAGCAAGCGGGGTAAAGTTCTGCGTTCGATTTTTAGACATTCGAGCCATTGCAGGAGTTCCCCATGGCCAACACTAGACACTTTTTAACGCTTACCGATTTTACGACTGACGAGTTACACGGCCTAATTCAACGTGCCGATGAGCTAAAAAAGCTATTCCGCAGCCGCACGCCTCACGAAACATTAAAAGGCCGAGTGCTGGGTATGATTTTCGAAAAGTCGTCAACGCGTACGCGTGTGTCTTTTGAAGCGGGCATGGCACAGCTTGGTGGTGATGCAATCTTTTTATCTCCACGCGATACTCAGCTTGGTCGTGGTGAGCCTATTGAAGACAGCGCGCGCGTGTTGTCGCAAATGGTCGACGCTGTGATGATTCGTACCTTTGAGCATGAAAAGGTAGAAACCTTCGCGAAATACTCATCGGTGCCGGTGATTAATGCTCTGACCGACGACTTTCACCCGTGTCAGCTGATTGCCGACATGCAAGCCTATTTTGAAGTGAATGGTGACATTAAAGGTAAAACCGTTACTTGGATTGGTGATGGCAATAACATGTGCAATTCGTACATTAACGCCGCGCGCATGTTTGACTTTGAACTGAACGTTTGTTGCCCTGAAGGTTATGAGCCAGATGCCAAGTTGCTTGACGAGAACAAGGGTCGAGTCAATATTCTACGAAGCCTTGAAGCGTCAGTAAAAGGCTCAAGCTTGGTGGTGACGGATGTTTGGGCGTCGATGGGGCAAGAAGAAGAAGCGCAAAAACGCATGCAAGCGTTTGCCGGTTACCAGGTCAATCCTGCCTTGATGGATAAAGCAGCGAGTGATGCACTGTTTATGCACTGCTTACCAGCGCACCGTGGCGAAGAAATTTCACATGATATGCTGGATGACCCACGCAGTGTAGTGTGGGAAGAAGCAGGCAACCGCATGCACGCACAAAAAGCCTTGCTCGAGTTCTTGATCAACGGCAAGTTTGGTGAATAATCACTCATGTTGCCCGGCCACAAAATAGTGTGGCCGTACAACCTACGGTGAATCGGTGTAGGTTTTACAAACCGAAGGTTTGGGAAACATTGACCGATGGTGATTCATGTTGCCCGGCGCGAAAGAACGCGCCGTACAACCTACGGTGAGCGGTTTTAGGAAGCCTTCATATCTACCCGACCTAATCGCGGTCGGGAATAACAAGAATATCCGCTGTGATGCGATCCAGTATGCGCTCGGCGGTGTGGCCGATCAACATTCGCTCGAACCCGTTGCGACTGTGTGCACCTAACATCACAATTTGATGGTCATTGGTGTACACCGCTTCTGGTATCACTTGTGCTGGTGCGCCCATCTCTAAAATACAGTCTTTAATACCATGGCGGCTACAAAGATCTTGCATCCGATGTTCGTGTGCCGTTCTTACTTCTTCTAGTACTGCGGTGTGATCCATGGCAGGCTGTTCTGCATGGACCATAATTGGGCCTGGATCGAATGCATGGATTACTGCTATTTGGCCACCAACACGCTCAACAAACTTTTTCGCTTGATTGATAATACTGTCGTCACGACCGGATATTTTCGGGTCTTCGTCGTCTACAGGGTCCACGCACACAGCAACAGTAGGGTCTCTATCCCAAGCTTCGGCTTTGGTAAGCAAAATAGGTACGGGCATGTGGCGAATCAATTCCCAGTCGGTATGACTAAGGAAGGTACGTTGAATAACATTTTGATAATGCGTTGCCTTGAGCAAAATGTCGAAGTTGTCTTCGTGTCGATAATGCTCGATGGCAGACACTAGGTGTTTGTCCCATGCAACATGGGTCGCTACCTGAATTTCTTGTGCTCGTAGAGTTTTGGCTAGCTTTTCAAGATAGGCTTGTGCCTGCTCGATGGCGAACTCTTTGGCTCGCGCTGCGGTTTCTTCACCGAGTAGGCGCGTAGTGAGGCCACTGTGAAATACACGTGCCAGCAGCGTCACTCGGCTATTGGTTGCCAAGGCCAGAACGGCCGTTTTTTTCAGTAGGTGGCCATAGTCTTCATTCGGATCAATGGCCACCAATAAGTGTTGTGCTGCAAACATCGTCGTTCTCTCTAGTTGGAGGCGTATTTACAAGCCTAGTAGAGGTAACGCGAAAGCGATTTGACGCGAGTCAGCCAAAATGAAAATGATAAATGTTTTTTGCCTGCTAAATGGCGAACAAGGTAACCACTTTTTGCACGCCTTCAACGCCTGCGGCTAATTGCGCCGCTTGTCTGCCTTCGTCCTCGGTCAGGCTCCCCATTAAGTATACGACGCCATTTTCAACAATGACTTCTACTTTGCGCGACGGGAAGTCATCGGCATTAAACATGGCTGCATGGATGCGCACACGCAGCCAGGTGTCGTTCGCTTTTATCGTAGAGGTGAGTTTTTCGCCGACAATAAGGTGATTATGCAAAGACTCAACGCCTGGCAGTGGCAATACTAAATCATTAGCTAGTTCAATGGCTTGTGGGTCACCAATACGCCCTACTAGTAGTACGTTGCCTTGGTTAACGTGAGCGGATGATTCTAAGTTGTCAAAAGCAGGGCTTGCTTCCGCGAGCAAACGTTCAATACGTGTTTCTAGCTCAGTGTCGCTGCTAATGCCTTCCACTGTGCGGTCATTGGGATTGTTTACCGGCGTAGTATCCGGCTGTGGTGTTGAGGCGCAGCCAAACAAAATTGTGCTGGTAAGCGCCATGATAACTATATAGCGTCGCACTAGAATTCCTCATCAAAGCCAAATAATAAATGATCAACGTTACTTGCAAAGCAGTTTACCAACATATGGAAGCTTTCGTGAATAAGTGGCGCGCGATCATGGGGGACTCGTAACTCAATGTCGCTATCGGTTAATACAGAAGCCACATTGCCACCGTCGCGAGCGGTTAGGGCAATTACTCGCATGCCGCGATCATGTGCCGTGGTGACTGCATTGACAAGGTTAGCAGAGCGGCCAGATACCGAGAAAATGACCAATACATCGTTCTCATGGCCAAGCGCTTCGAGCTGTTTGGCGTAGATTTGATTGAATTGGTAGGTTGCTGCAATGGCCGTGTGAGCAATGGTATCTGTGGTTAAATTAAATGCCGGTAAACTTGGGCGGTCACGCTCAAAGCGGTTCAATAATACAGTGGACAGGCGTTGCGCTTCCAAGCCTGCTAAACCATTGCCGCAAGTAATTATCTTGCCGTCACCCAACAGGGTTTCAACCATAGCCGAACAGGCCTCTTCAATGCTGGGTGCCAATTCGCTAACCGTCTGCTGAGCGGATTCAATACTATTTACAAACTGTTCAATGATTCGCTGGTCTAACTCGCTCTCAGACATCAAATGCGGCCTTAATCCATATGGGTGATTCATCGGTTGCCATGGCAATTACGTCGAAACGACAAGCAGGCCAAGTACTTTGGCGCTGCAAATACTGCTGGGCGGCTTTAATGATACGGCGTTGCTTGCGCCAATCAACACTTGCTAGGGCGGTATCGGTTCCTTGGGTGCGATGACGTACTTCAACAAACACTAGCGTGCTGCCATCCATCATGATTAGGTCGATCTCACCACCCTTCGCGTTAAAATTCTTTGTTACGGGTGTTAGTCCTTGCTGTTGCAGCCATTGTTGTGCTTTGTTTTCTGCTGCTCGTCCTCTGAGCCAGTGTTGCATAGTTACTCTCTAGTGCTGAATGGGTTCTGCTGTATTGTAGGCAAGGCTTGTACACCGCGCTCATTAATTTCAGCCATGCTTAGTTGGCGTTGTACGCGACCAAATTCATCAATGGTGAGTGAGCCGGTTGCGCCAAGAATACGCACGGCACTTGGATCTTGTGCCCAGCTTAAGCGAAGCTGCAAGGCGAAGGTGTCGGCCCCCATGGCATACAGCCCTTGATAAACCCCTAAGTCGCCATGCGTGCGAGCCAGAGTGCTTTCAATCGGGTATTGGTTTAGCTGCCATGGTGTTGCGGCCAAGCGCATACCTTGCAGGTCGGTTAGCTGGCGATTGGCCGTTGCTAGTGTAGACAAGCCATAAATTGGCATGTTTTCAGCGAACTGCTGGTTGAATAGTGGTTTTAACAACTGTGCTTCCTCTGGAGAGGCAACCATCAATACAAAATCTAAGTCTTGGCGAATACGGGCGGTGGTTTCTAACGATGTGCCTAAGTTGGCTGCTAGTCGACGTGCTCTAAGGTTAGATGCATCAACGCCTAATAGACTTTGTACATTATCCAGCCAGCTGCGGCGATCAGTTTGTTCAAAGGCCTCATCACCAACAATACCAAATTCTTGTGTTTGCCATTGGCTATAAAAAGCCCGGCGCATGCGCTCGCCATAACTATTGGCTGGGTAGATGATGGCACCATTGTCAAAACCACGTGCTTTGGCGTCGGCGAGAATGATTGGTAAGTCATGCTCGGGCGCTAAGGCGAACTGGTAAAGGCCTGGACGGTGCTGGGATGTTTGGTTTAAGGCAATGATTGGTAAGTCTTGTGGCAGTGATAGTACTTCAAGTAGCTTTTCTTGACGAAGTGGGCCGACCATCATGCTCACGCCACTGCTAGCAAACTGCTGGTAGATATCGGTAATCGTCGATTTTTCAGTATCAGCAATGACCAACTCAATTGCCGTGCCGCCGGCTTGCAAATGCTCGTAATAAGCAGCCATAAAGCCGTTTAATACTGCCTCACCTGAAGCTTTTAGTGCGCCACTCAATGGCAAAGCAATACCAACCGTATCGCCCATCACAAGCCCAGCACCGGTAATCTGCATTAACTCGGTTGGCAGTAGTTCAGCCGCAGGGTGATTGTTAAAGCGCTGGCGCCATAATGTGATAGAAGCCGATAGCTGCTCTGGTGAGGCCTGCCAGCGTTTGTATAACTGCGCCAATGAAAGCCAGCCTGTTAGGTCGGGGCTGCTTTCATTCATCATTAGTTGTTCAATGTCGCTGCTTTCTAACGAAGCAAGGTTGCGCCAAATCGCATCGTGCACTGCTTGCATGTCGGCATCGACTAACAGGGGTGCAATAAACACACGCTCACGGGCAGCTTGATACCATTGTAAAAGTTGTTCGTGCGCCCAAATGCGCTGCTCGGAAATACGAATCAGTTCTGCTTGTGGCAGGCTATCTAACAAATAAACATACTCACCCGACAACCAGGTTAGCACTTCCGCTGGGTTGTCGAGTTGCTGGGCAATTTCGGCGCGCAGTAAAACATAGTCGGTTTGGTCGGCAATGCTGAGCGATTGGATAGACTCTTGCAGTAAAACATTACGTGCGTCTTGATAGCGCCCTGCGTTAACATAGCTTTGCGCTTGTGCAATCGGGTCACCACTAAAATCTGGCGTTGTTGTTCGCGGTGTTGTCGCACAGCCAGCAATGATGGCAACAAATAAAACCAGTAAAATTTTGTGCACAAGCTTCATTGGTAATCCGTTTCACAATCGTCAATTAATCGCCATAGTATATGGCACGCATCATAACTTGTAGAGGCGCAAATGAATTCATCTACAGCTCAGGGTCAGTTAGCGGTGGTTGCCACCCCAATCGGTAATCTAGCAGACCTAAGCGAGCGCGCAAAGCAAACCCTTGCTGATGCAGACGTTATTTTGGCGGAAGATACCCGCAATACCAAACAGCTTTTGCAATTAGCCGGTGTGCATTACCAAAAGTTGGTGTCGTTGCATGAGCACAACGAAGTAGAGCGTGCTAAGCAAGTTGCTAGCTGGTTAGATGCTGGCCAGAACCTAGCGCTGGTCAGTGATGCGGGCACACCACTGATTTCCGACCCCGGTTATGCTGTGGTAAACCTACTTCGCGAAGCAGGCTATGACTTGGTGGCTGTGCCCGGGCCTTGTGCATTGATTGCCGCGCTGTCGATCTCAGGTTTACCAACCGATCGCTTCACCTTCGAAGGATTTTTGCCAGCCAAAAGTGGTGCCCGCAAAAAACGCCTGCAAGAAATTGCCAGCAACACTGGCACGTCGGTTATGTACGAGAGCACCCATCGCATTGAAGATATGCTGGCGGATATCGGCGAAACCATGCCGGGCAGACAAGTGGTGATCGCCCGCGAGTTGACCAAAAAGTTTGAAACAGTACTAACTGGAACCGGCGAAACGCTAGTCGATCAGCTAAAAGCTGACCCAATGCAAAAGAAAGGCGAGTTTGTTGTCATGGTCGCCGGTAACCCAGAAGGTGGCGCTGGCCAGTTATCAGAGCAACAAGTGATTGCCGCACTTAGTGAGCTGCCAACTAAACAAGCAGCAAAAATTATGGCGCAATTATTTGGCGGCAATAAACGAGAGTGGTACGCCAAACTAGATTCTTGATTAATATCGCGGCTGGCTTCAATGCCAGCTAGCGCGAAAATATTTGGCCTGCAACGGGGTAGTTTGCTGGTGAGTAATTCCGCCCAATGTTCTTCGCGACTAGGGCTGATAAATGTCAGATTGAGAATTAAATCCGTTCGTCGACAAAATAGCCTTTGGCGACACCCATATTGTGGTACTGCTCAGCTTTGACGCCAAAGCGGTCTGTGCCACCCATTTGCTCTGCTTTGTTTCGAAGCGCTTTGACAAAGTCGCCAATGTTTTCGACAACAGTAATGCCATCCTTAAAGGCGATACCTTTTTCGATGCCGACGTGCTTGGTTAGTTGATACCGGGTTGCAGTATGGGCGAATGACTCATCCTGCAATATCGCGATTTGGTTTACCGTTGAGCGCTCTTCGCTACTGAAGTTTTTGCTACTAAAGTCCAGGCGTTGATTGCTGATCGATGGGGCTCGATAAACGGTTGTGGCGTTGCTAACGTCCATATCTTCACCAATAAGTTGTACAGATAAATTTAGACTAGCAGTGTGTGGCGACGAGCCTTGTAATGTCCGTTTGTTTGTTTGTTTGTTTGTTTGTTTGTTTGTTTGTTTGTGTAAGTGCGTTGGCTTAGCTTGAATTGAGTTTTGTTGTCGGTTTTGATGGTGCCGATGATTCGTGACTACGATGTGCCGCGATGTCGAACGGGTCGCGAAGTACATTGGGTGGTGAATCGCTAGTGGACTCAAGGCGTGGCAAGAGTGTGACGAGTTTGCGGACCGTCAGCTGCCAGGGATGGCAGATGACGAGGTTACAGGGATGTACTTGCACCGTGTCCGCAAGCCGTTACCTCTTGCCAAGCCGAAACCCATGTCGAATCCTAGCCCAATGGTTTTCGCGCCCGCCACTCTCACTCGAAACGTTATTTTACTTGCTTACTGGGCTGCAACGGGTAGTATTGCCGCCCGAGTCAGCCAGACAACCGCTGCTAGGGTAACCTAGGGGAGGAAAGTCCGGGCTCCATAGGGCAGGGTGCCTGCTAACGGCAGGGCGGCGTAAGCCGACAGCTAGTGCAGCAGAGAGTAGACCGCCTAAGCGATTTATCGCCGGTAAGGGTGAAAGGGTGCGGTAAGAGCGCACCGCGTGACTGGTAACAGTTCATGGCACGGTAAACCTCACTTGGAGCAAGGCCAAATAGGGTCTCATTCGGCGTTGCCCGCGCTGAGACCGGGTAGGCTGCTTGAGCCATAGAGCAATCTATGGCCTAGACGAATGGTTGTCCACGACAGAACCCGGCTTATCGGCTGACTCACTTTTCCCCCACTTTTCCCCACTACAGCTCCCGAAATGGTAATTGTTACCGTTTGTTTGTCTCTTTTTCGTCACATTTGCCACACTGTTCGCCATTCTCCTTATTTCTTGTGGCCTCGCGCCAATTTCTGATCGTTACGCACGGATACGATTAACAGCAATTTACTTACATATCAGGCCATTTCTCAGCTTGCATTGATTGTTGTGGGTTTCTATAGTGGTGAATGGTGGGAGAAAGTGGAGAATTGTGGACTCAGCCACAAAAAATCGTCAAAATGGACAATCAAACTCAGTCAATCATGTTGCGCGGTATTCATACGCCAACGCTCGACAATAAAGGTCGATTTGCGTTGCCTAGCCGCTTGCGCCCCGAATTGGCTGACTATTGTGATAGCGAGCTGGTTGTAACAGTGGATGTGGACGAGCCATGTTTGTTGATTTATCCCAAGCCTGATTGGGAAATTGTGCAAGCCAAACTCATGTCTTTACCTTCTTTAAATCCCCAAGTTAGACGCTTGCAGCGGTTATTGATGGGTCAAGCCGCCGACCTAAAGCTTGATTCCGCTGGCCGTGTGTTATTACCCAGTGCGCTAAGAGACCACGCCCGTCTGTCGCATCAACTAACGCTGATGGGCTTGGGGAATAAATTTGAACTTTGGGATGCTGCCACCTGGCAACAAACCCAAGATGCTTATCGTGATGAGATGGGCCAACTAGATAGCAGTGAAGTGCTGCAGGATTTGTCTTTATGAGTACGTTTAACCACAAAACCGTGTTGCTCGATGAGGCTGTTGAGCTATTGGTGACAAATCCCGATGGCGTTTATGTTGACGGCACCTTTGGTCGCGGTGGTCATTCGCGGCTGATTTTGTCACAGCTTAGCGAGCAGGGTCGCTTGTTTGTTTTTGATAAAGATCCAGAGGCGATTGCCATTGCCAATGCATTAGCTAGTGAAGATCCGCGAGTGACCGTGTGTCATTGTGGGTTTATTGAGTTGCAGCAGGCGCTTGCTGAGCAGGGCGTCGGTAGCATTGATGGCTTGTTGCTGGATTTAGGTGTGTCGTCACCTCAGCTAGATGACGCATCGCGTGGTTTTAGTTTTCGCCAAGACGGCCCGCTAGATATGCGGATGAATCCTGATGCCGGCATATCGGCCGCGCAGTGGGTCAATGAAGCGGACGAAGCAGAAATGGTGGACGTGTTCTTTACCTATGGCGAAGAAAAGTTTAGCCGCAAAATTGCCGGTAAAATTGTTGAAGCGCGCCAGCTTGAGCCGTTTCGCAACACACTTCAGTTGGCTAACTTGGTCGCGCAATCCATTCCTCGCAAGTTCCATGAAAAAAACAAGCACCCAGCTACGCGCATTTTCCAAGCGATTCGCATTCGAGTGAATAATGAATTAGGCGAGTTAGAAACCATCTTAGCGGATTCGCTAGAAATGCTTTCGCCAGGTGGTCGGCAAGTCATTATTAGCTTCCACTCGCTAGAAGACCGCATGGTGAAGCAGTTCATGCGCAAAGAGGCCAAGGGCAAAGAGCTGCCGCGTGGTTTGCCTGTTACTGGTGACGCACAAGGGGTGCGAGTAAAGCTAATTGGTAAAGCACGTAAGGCTAGCCAGATTGAGATAGAAGAAAATGTTCGGGCGCGCAGCGCCATTATGCGTGTGGCGGAGAAACTTTAATGCGCCATCGCTGGTTGTTAACAACAGTGCTGTCGTTCGCCTGCGCGGCGACTGCCATTGCCATTGTTAAAACGAGTTATGAAACGCGTCAGCTGTATGCGCAATTGCAAACCTTGCGCCAAGAAGCGCAACAGATGCAGTCACAATATGGGCAACTGTTATTAGAGCAAACTGCTTTGCAAAACCTAGGAAGGGTTGAGCGCATTGCGGTTCAAGAATGGGACATGGGCCTGCCAGAGGCCGACGCCATTATTATTTGGAGGGAATAAGATGTACAAAGGTCGAATTATTGTTATGACGGTGATGCTGTCGGCGTTAATGTCGGTCGTAGCAGGACGCCTTGTGTATATCCAACTGGTAGATCAAAGCATGCTGGCGTCGCAAGGTGACCAGCGCACGCTTAGAACCGATGTGCTGCCTGCAAGTCGCGGCATGATTGTTGATCGCAATAACCAGCCCTTGGCAGTGTCTACGCCGATGACCACTATTTTTGCCGATCCGCGCAAAGTGGACCCAGCACAGTTACCAGCATTAGCCGCAGATTTGGGCATGTCACCTGGCGAGTTGATCGAGCGCTATCAGCGCTTTAGCAATAAAGCGTTTATGTACATTGAACGTCGCATGGTGCCTAGTGAGGCAGAGGCTGTGTTGGCGAAAAATTATGATGGCATCTATGGCAAAACTGAATATCAGCGCTTCTATCCAACCGGTGAGGTGATGGCCAATGTACTGGGATTTACCGATGTAGATGGCAATGGCATTGAGGGCTTAGAGCGCTCGTATGATGGTTTTATGCAGCCTGAACTCGGCGCTGTTGATGTGGTTAAAGATGTGCGTGGGCGCGTTATTCGCGTTATTGAAGAGACGGCAGCCCCACGCGATGGCGGCAACCTTCAGTTAACCATAGATACGCAATTGCAGTACCTAGCCTACCGCGAGCTAAAAGCTGCCGTGCAAGCACGTAACGCCAAAGGTGGCAGCGTGGTGATT
The DNA here is from genome assembly GCF_003577475.1 of Salinibius halmophilus. Taxonomy (GTDB): domain Bacteria; phylum Pseudomonadota; class Gammaproteobacteria; order Pseudomonadales; family Natronospirillaceae; genus Salinibius; species Salinibius halmophilus. The sequence continues at coordinate 236,398 of NZ_QPEP01000003.1, read as the reverse complement.
ATGGATCCTCGCACTGGGGATGTATTAGCCCTAGCGAATCAGCCAAGCTTTAACCCAAATGATCGCTCAACGGTTGATCCGAACGGTTTGCGTAACCGGGCAGTGATCGACCCATTTGAGCCAGGTTCGGTCATTAAGCCTTTCACCATTGCTGCAGCATTAGAAAGTGGGCAGTACGGTGCGTTGAACATGGTGGACACCTCGCCTGGTTTTATGCGTGTTACTGGTCAAACCATTCGTGACTCCGGTAATTATGGCGAAATTTCGCTAAGCGATATTATTCGCCGTTCAAGCAACGTTGGTGCCAGTAAAATTGCTCTGCACATTGGTGCTCAGAATGTTTGGTCGGCGCTTTGGGAAACAGGTATTGGTCAGCCACTTAACCTCGGCTTTCCAGCTGAAACCAATGGTCAGCTAACAAATCGCCCACGCTGGAGTGACGCCCAAACCGCCACAATGTCATATGGCTATGGTTTTACTACCTCGGCTGTGCATTTAGCACGCGCTTACAGTGCGCTCGCGAATGATGGGGTATTGCCGCCAGCACGCTTGGTCAAGGGAGTGCAAACCGATCAGCCAAAACGCGTGTTTTCTGATAAAACCGCCAGAGACGTGAGAACTATGCTAGGCGCCGTTGTAGAAGATGGTACTGGTCGGCGTGCTGGGTTAACGCTTTACACTGCCGGCGGTAAGACAGGTACGGTACACAAAGTAGGGGCCAATGGTTATGACTCGGATCGCTATCGCTCTACCTTTGTTGGCATGGCGCCGATCGAAAATCCCGAGATGGTAGTGGTGATCACCATTGATGAGCCCCAAGGTGAAGAATACTACGGTGGTGAAGTGGCGGCACCAGTGTTCTCGGCCATATTGAATCGCGCGATGCCAATGGCGGGCGTGACACCAAATAAAGACCAACCACAGTTGGCGCGAGGAGAATAAACATGGCGAAGTGGGCAGAAATGCTTGGTTTCCCACTAGAAGTTGAGGTGAAACGCTTGTTAGCGGACAGTCGCCAAGTTCGCCCAGGGGATGCGTTTGTCGCCTTGCCTGGTATTGAGCGCGATGGCGCTGAGTTTGTCACGGCGGCAGTGGCTAACGGCGCTAGTTTAGTGATTAGTCATCAGCCCGTATTGGCTGATGTGCCTGTTTGGGTAGTGGACAACCTAGTTGATAAATTACCAGCCGTAGCCGCTGAGTTTTACCAAAAGCCTTTATCTTGGTTATTTGGTGTTACGGGAACAAATGGCAAAACATCGGTTGCCGCCTATGTGGCGCAATTGCTTGATGAAGCAGGCTTTTTAGGAACGATCGGCAATGGCAAGTGGCCTAACCTTAACGAGTCTAGCCATACCACCCAGGATTTATTAGCCGTACATGCAAATTTGGCCGAGTTGGCCAGCAACTGCCAAGGCGTTGCGATGGAGGTCAGTTCGCATGCGATTGATCAACAACGAATTGCTGCATTACCGTTTTCGGTGTTGGCATTTACTAATTTGTCGCGTGATCACCTAGATTATCACGGCAGCATGGACAACTATGGGGCCTGTAAAAAGTCTTTATTCAGCCAATATCCACAAGCCACTGCCGTGGTGAATATTGATGATGCGCTTGGGCAAGAGATTGCCGGTGAGCGTGATGTGGTAACTGTGTCGTTGCAGCACAAAGCTGACCATCAGTTTAGTGACTTAATCCTCAAGCCAACGGGGTTGCAGGCAACCTGGCATTTTAATGGTGAAGCCAGACAAGTATCTGCGCCTCTGCTGGGTGAGTTTAATGCCAATAATTTGCTGGTGGCGATGGCCAGTGCTGTCGCACTTGGTGTGGATAGTGATGTCATTGTGCAGCGCGCCGCTAACTTAGTCCCAGTTGCGGGGCGTATGCAGGGGGTTACCTGGCAGGATCGCTTAGCAATTGTTGATTATGCCCATACGCCAGATGCGCTTGAAAAGGCACTCAAGGCTGCCCGAGCACATTGCCATAACAAGTTAATGGTAGTAGTAGGCTGTGGCGGTGATCGCGATAAAGGCAAACGACCATTGATGGCGCAAGCGGCACTTGAGCATGCTGACTATTGTTGGTTTACCTCGGACAACCCACGCTCGGAAAACCCAAAAGCCATTTTGCAAGACATGGAAGCAGGCGATCCACGCAGTGAAGCGCGTTATGTGATCGATCGCGAGCAATCCATTCAACAAGCATTAATGGCCATGCAGCCCGGCGATGTGTTGTTAGTGGCGGGTAAAGGCCATGAAGATTACCAGGAAGTGCAAGGCCAGCGTTATCCATTTAGTGATATGGCAGTCATTCAGGAGTGGTGGGCATGATTGCTTATCGCTTATCTGAACTTGCCCAGTACCTTGACGGCACATTAGTGGGTAGTGATAAGACCGTGACTGGTTTTAGCACCGACTCCCGCCAAGCGAATATTGATGACCTGTTTATTGCGCTGATTGGTGAGCGTTTTGATGCTCATGATTTTTGTGCTGCGAGCGCTGCCGGTGCCTGTGTTGTGTCGCGCCAGTTGCCGATTGAACAAGCTCAAATTGTGGTTGCGGATACGCAAGTGGCTCTACAGCAACTCGGTAAGTTTTGCCGCCAGCAGGCGACAAAGGCGAAAGTGGTCGCGCTCACCGGTAGTGCGGGTAAGACCACCACGCGTGAGCTGCTTGCTCAGATGATGCAACCCCTTGGCGAAGGTGTGGTCACGCAAGGCAACCTAAACAATGACATAGGTGTGCCGCTAACCCTGTTTCGCATGCAACCTACAACCGAATGGGCTGTCATCGAATGTGGTGCTAGTCGTGTGGGTGATATTGGCCGCATAGCGCCCCTTGCCATGCCGCAGGTAACGATATTGCTCAATGCCCTCGATGCCCATATTGGCAAGTTTGGCTCACTAGAAAATATTCGTACGGGCAAAGGCGAGATCATTGCCGCGGCTAGCCAGGCGGTGGTGTTAAACCTAGATGACCCAGCGTTTGCCCAATGGCAAGCTCGCACGCCGGCAGCCACCAAATTATTAACTTTTTCAATGCACAACCCAAAAGCGCATGCCTTTGCTAGTGATATTCACTGTACTGCCCGAGACACCAAACTGACGGTGCATATACATGGCAGTACCTATTCAGCTCGCATTGCTGTGCCGGGTAAACACCTTGTTCACAACTTTCTTGCCGCACTACTCGCAGCCGTTGAGCACGGCGTTGACGCCAGTTCAGCGATTGCGTTGGCTGAGTCGTTCGAAGGGTTTGCCGGGCGCATGGCGTTTGTTGAGCTGCAGGATCGGCTGTTAATCGACGATTCCTACAATGCAAGCCCTGCATCGGTTTATGCTGCGATCGATGTGCTCGCCGCACAGAATGGCTATAAGGTTTTGGCACTGGGTGACTTAGCTGAGCTAGGTGAACAATCAGAACGCATTCATCAAGAAATTGGCCAATACGCCTGTGGCCGCGTTGACGAATTATTGACGGTCGGTAATATAAGCCGTTTCGCTCAACAGCAGTTCGATGGTCGTTCAAAACACTATGCCTCGAATTCAGATCTCACAGCTGATCTGGTAAGCCATTTACCGGTTGGCAGTGTGTTGTTGGTTAAGGGGTCTCGCGGTGCAGCCATGGATCAAGTTGCCGATGCTGCCCGCTCGCTTTGGAGTAAATCATGATTTATTGGCTGTCCCAGTGGTTAAGTCAGTTCGATCCTAGCTTTGTATCGCTGCAGTACGTTACGTTGCGCGCTATTTTTGCGGCGTTGACAGCCCTAGGTGTGGCGCTGGTTATTGGGCCTGGTTACATCAGCTGGCTAAAGCACTATCAAATTGGTCAGGCGGTTCGCGATGATGGCCCTCGTAGTCATTTGTCTAAAGCTGGTACGCCAACCATGGGTGGTGGCTTAATTATTCTTTCAATTGTGGTGTCGGCGCTCATTTGGGGCGATTTAACCAATATCTACTTGTGGCTGGTATTGGCAGTAACCATTGGTTTTGGTGCGGTTGGCTGGGTAGATGATTACCGCAAGGTCGTTGAGAAAAACCCACGCGGATTGCCTGCTAAGTGGAAATACTTTTGGCAGTCGGTAGTGGGGCTAACGGTTGCCGTGGTGCTGTTCAATATTGCTAAAACGCCAGAAGAAACCAGCTTGTTGATTCCATTGTTTAAAGACCTCTGGATACCTTTAGGCTTTGGTTTCATTATCTTCACTTATTTTGTCATTGTAGGTACTAGTAACGCGGTGAACCTAACCGACGGCCTAGATGGTTTAGCCATTTTGCCAACCGTGCTAGTGGGTGGTGCCCTAGGTGTGTTGGCGTATCTAACTGGGCACGCTAATTTTGCCTACTATCTTCATATTCCTCATATTTTAGGTACCGGCGAACTGGTCATCTTTTCTGCTGCTCTAGTCGGTGCTGGCATGGGCTTCTTGTGGTTTAACACTTACCCAGCGCAGGTGTTTATGGGGGATGTGGGTGCACTAGCATTAGGTGGCGCGCTAGGGGCCATGGCAGTAATGGTGCGCCAAGAGCTGGTGCTATTTATTATGGGTGGCATCTTTGTAGTAGAAACCTTATCGGTCATCGTGCAAGTTGCTAGTTTCAAACTCACTGGTAAGCGCGTGTTCCGAATGGCGCCCATTCATCATCACTTCGAGCTTAAAGGTTGGGCGGAGCCAAAAGTCATTGTTCGGTTTTGGATTATCACGGTTGTACTGGTTCTCGTTGGCATGGCAACGTTGAAGGTGCGCTAATGACAGATTCGCTGAATTATCTCGTTGTTGGGTTAGGTAAAACAGGTCAATCTGTTTTGCGCCATTTGGCGCGCACCGAGCAAGCATTTGTTGCTTGGGATACGCGTGCGAACTTGCCAACCTTGAGTGACCTAAAACAAACATACCCCAATCACGATTTTTACGCCGGTGACTTGCCGGCTTCTGTGCTTGCTTCGGTGGATTGCATTGTTGTCTCACCGGGTGTGCCGCTGTCTCACCCGGTGCTGCAGCAAGCTCAGGCTCAGGGAATAGCGATTATTGGTGACATAGATCTTTGGCGCCAAGCGATCAATGCACCCATTGTGGCAATCACTGGTTCTAATGCGAAAAGCACGGTAACAAGTTTGGTTGGCGCTATGGCTAAGGCCGCAGGCATTAATGTGGCTGTGTGCGGCAACTTGGGTACACCAGTGCTCGATGAACTCGCCGCCCAGCCTGACGCGCAGCTATGGGTAGTCGAGTTATCAAGTTTTCAACTAGAGACCACCAATAACCTTAATGCTGCTGTAGCGACGGTATTAAATTTATCCGAAGACCATATGGATCGCTACGATTCGATGGCGCAGTACAAAGCTGCCAAACACCGAATTTTTGCCGGTGCAGAGCATGTTGTGGTGAACTTGAACGATGAAAACTCTCGTCCACAAGATTCGGGTGCCAAGTTTATTAGTGAGTTCACCATCTCTGCTGAGCCAAGCAGTGCTTGGCGTTTGTCTATGCTAGACGACCAGGAATGGTTGTATCAAGGTAGGCGCCCACTAATGCCGGTAGCTGACGTGGCTATGTCTGGCAAGCAGAACTATGAAAACGCACTGGCCAGTGCGGCCCTGGCAACAGCGGTCGGTGTGTCAGTAGATGCCATCAAATCCGCCTTGCGCTCATTTTCTGGTTTAGCACATCGATGTCAGAACGTCGCCCAGATCAACGGCGTAAGCTGGGTGAATGACTCGAAAGGCACCAATGTTGGCGCCACGCTTGCGGCAATAAATGGCTTGCACCGTGGTGCGAACCTGATTTTATTGGTTGGTGGTGTTGGCAAAGGTGCAGACTTTAGCCCGCTTGCCCCAGCGATGGCGCAAGCTTGCAAGCTAGTTATTGGCTTTGGGCGCGATGGTGCCAGTATCGCAAACCTCGCTCCAAGGCGTTACGTCTGCGAAACCTTGCAGGATGCCGTTGCCTACGCATATGGCCAAGCAGTGTCTGGTGATGTGGTGCTGTTATCGCCAGCCTGTGCGAGTTTCGATCAGTTTGATAGCTTCGAACACCGTGGTGATACCTTTGTGCGCTTGGTAAAGGAGCTTTAATGAACGCAGTAATCGCGCATTTAAAAGCCTCTATTCGCCAAACTTGGTGGCTGGATCGCTGGTTGTTATTAGCAACCTTGGCGCTGATTACTTTTGGCGTTGTGATGATCACCTCTAGTGCGGTCGATTTTGCTGCCCGCATTGGTGATCCATGGTTCTTTGTGCGCCGCGAAATCGTTTACCTGTGTTTGGCAACCATTGTTGCGATTGCCTGCATGCTCACACCTAGTCACCTAATTTACCGCTACTCAGCGATATTGCTAGCGATAGGACTAATACTGCTGGTTGCGGTGTTGATTCCTGGTATTGGCAAAGAGGTAAATGGCAGCCGGCGCTGGATCCCCTTGGGTTTTATGAACTTCCAGTCTTCGGAAGCGGCAAAAATGTGTTTGGTGGCTTATTTAGCAGCGTATCTCGTGCGCCGCGGCGATGAAGTTCGGTCGGGTTTTTATGGTTTTGTGAAGCCAATTATCATTATGATCGGCTATGCCGTATTGCTGCTGCTCGAGCCGGATTTTGGTGCCACCGTGGTGATTGTGGGTATGACCGGTGGTGTGCTGTTCTTGGCTGGGGCGCAAATTTATTGGTTCTTCTTAGCCATGCTGCTGTCGGTGTTGGCATTGTTTTTAGTGTTTTGGTTAGAGCCTTACCGCATGCAGCGTTTTACCGCGTTTTTAGACCCGTGGAGCCCTGAGCATGTGTTTGGCACCAGTTATCAGTTAACCCAATCGCTTATTGGCATCGGCCGCGGCGGCTGGTTTGGTGTTGGTTTGGGCAATAGTATTCAAAAACTTGCCTTCTTACCCGAGGCCCACACTGATTTTGTTTTCGCCATCATAGGTGAAGAGCTAGGTGTGCTTGGGCATGTCATCGTCTTGGCGTTATATGGTTTATTGGTGTCTCGAATGATGCGCATTGGTTGGTTGTCGGAGCAAGCCGGCAAACAATATGGTGCTTACCTGTGTTATGGCTTTGCATTGATTATGGCTTTGCAGGTGGCTATTAACGTTGGTGTAAATATTGGGCTGTTGCCAACTAAGGGGCTTACTTTGCCGTTTTTAAGTTGGGGTGGCTCAAGCTTGTTGGTTTCCGTTGCCATGGTGGCTATTTGCCAGCGTGTGCATCACGAGTTGCACGCAGGAGGTGAGCAATGAGAGCACTGATTATGGCCGGCGGTACCGGTGGTCACATTTATCCCGGTCTAGCAATAGCTAAAGCCTTAAAAGCCAAACAATGGCACGTATCCTGGCTGGGTAGTCGCACCGGTATGGAGATGGAGTTGGTGCCGGAGCACGACATTGAGATCTCAGCACTGTCGGTGAAGGGGATTCGTGGCAATGGCATTAAACGCAAATTACTAGCGCCGTTTATGATTTCGCAGGCAGTTGGTCAAGCAATGGCTATTTTGCGCCATTTGAAACCAGATGTAGTGATTAGTTTTGGTGGTTTTGCCGCTGGCCCAGGTGGCATTGCTGCACGCTTGTTGCGCATTCCATTATTGGTGCACGAGCAGAATGCGATCGCGGGTACCACCAACCGTTGGTTGACGCGTTTGGGTGGGCAGCCGCTTACTGCTTTTGCTGGCGCTTTACCGAACTCGCTACAGATCGGTAATCCGGTTCGGGCTGAGTTAACGCATTGTCCAGGGCCACAAAGCCGCTGGGTGAGCAAGACTCGCCCACCTTTTAATGTGTTGGTGCTAGGCGGTAGCCGAGGTGCTAAGCAACTAAACGATGTATTGCCTACGGCGCTAAAGAAGCTGGAGCAGGTGAACGTTTGGCATCAAGCTGGGGCAAAGAACTACGAACAGGTAAAAGCTAATCAAGGTGAGTTGCCTGGGCGATATCACCTAGTGCCGTACATTGAGAATATGCGCAAGGCATATGAATGGGCAGATGTGGTCATTTGTCGAGCTGGTGCCTTAACCGTTTCTGAAGTGTCGGCGGTGGGTGTCCCAGCAATATTTGTACCCTATCCACATGCTGTGGATGATCACCAATATCACAATGCCAAACAACTCGTTGATCAAGGTGCTGCCAAGCTAATTCGTGACCACGAGTTAACCGAAGAGGTGGTGCACGCAACCTTGATGCCAATGCTAAACGATAAAGAATTAATGCGCATGGCCATGCTGGCCCGCGCAGCCGCGAAGCCATATGCGGCCAGAGATATGGTTGCTATTTGTGAAGAATTAATAGGAGATGCGCGTGAGCGAGCAAATCACCGTATATGAAGTGCCTGAAATGCGCCGAATGCAGCGTATCCATTTTGTGGGTATTGGCGGCGTAGGCATGTGCGGTATTGCCGAGGTGCTACTGAACCAAGGTTACCAAGTTAGCGGGTCAGATATTCGCCCATCGGCCGCAACCAAGCGCTTAGAGCAACAGGGTGCCAAGGTGTTTATTGGTCACCATGCTAGCAATGTTATTAACTGCCACGTGGTGGTGGTATCCAGTGCCATCAACGAAAAAAACCCAGAGGTGGCAGCAGCTCGTGCGTCTCGCATCCCAGTCATTCCGCGGGCACAGATGCTAGCTGAGTTAATGCGCTTTAGGCATGGTATTGCTATCGCGGGAACACATGGCAAAACCACAACCACTAGCTTGATGGCAACCGTGTTTCACGAAGGCAAGTTAGATCCAACGTTTGTGATCGGCGGCCAGTTAAACGCTGCCGCGACCAATGCCAAATTGGGCACCAGTCGCTATTTAGTGGCTGAAGCAGACGAAAGTGATGCATCGTTTTTGCACTTGCAGCCAATGGTGTCGGTGGTGACCAACATCGATGCGGATCATATGAGCACCTATGGTGGTGATTTTGAAAATGTTAAGCAGGCTTTTGTTGATTTTCTCCACAACTTACCGTTTTACGGCTTGGCCGTACTCTGTATAGACGATGAGAATGTGCGTGAAATACTGCCAAAAATTTCTCGTCCAGTGACCACCTATGGTTTGTCTAATGATGCCGATATTCGGGCGGTTAATGTAACCGAGCTTGGTGTACAAACGCAGTTTATTGCCAAGCGCAAAGGGCACGCTGACTTAGACATTACCTTGAACATGCCTGGTACGCACAATGTACAAAATGCTTTGGCTGTCATTGCCGTGGCAACAGATGAGGGCGTGAGTGATGAAGCCATTAAAGCTGGCTTGATGCGCTTTCAAGGGGTTGGTCGCCGCTTTCACCAATATGGTGATATTGAAACACCCGTTGGCAAGATTACTGTTATTGATGATTATGGCCATCACCCAAAAGAGTTGGAAGTGACCTGGCAGGCACTGCAGAGTGCGTTTCCAGAACGCAGAATCGTTTGGCTCTTCCAGCCACACCGTTATAGTCGCACCAAAGACCTATTTGAAGATTTTGCCAAAGTGCTTTCGCAGTGCGAAAAGCTGCTGCTGCTCGAGGTATACAGTGCCGGTGAAGAGCCGATCCCAGGTGCTGACGGGCGACACCTAGCTGCTGCCATTCGCGAGCGCGGTAAGGTTAACCCAGTATTTATTGAAACAATTGAAGAAGTGACCTCTGTGCTGCCGAACGTTTTACAAGCTGGTGACGTGCTAGTGACCCAGGGAGCAGGTAATGTGGGTGCTTTGGTGAAAGAGTTAGTGAACAAGAAGTTGGGGTTTGAGCAATGAGTCAGTTGTCCATTGCCGTGTTGTATGGCGGAACGTCTGCCGAGCGTGCTGTGTCATTGCAAAGTGGCGAAGCCGTCGCTGAAGGTTTGTTGGCGGCCGGTCATAAGGTTGAGTTGATCGACACACAAGCGCCGTTTATCTCTAGGTTGCTTAATGAATCTTTCGATTTGGCATTTATAGCGCTGCATGGCCGCGGTGGCGAAGACGGTGTCATTCAAGGCCTGCTGGAAAGCATTAAGCTGCCTTACACTGGCAGTGGCGTTGCGGCGAGTGCGCTAGCAATGGATAAGCACTGTAGCAAGGTAGTGATGGCTGCAGCCGGCGTGCCGGTAGCGCCTTCCATTACGTTGAATGCTGATGATGTGGTAGCACCGCATGAGATTGCTGCCGAGTTGGGTTTGCCATTATTTGTTAAGCCTGTTCGCGAAGGCTCTAGTGTTGGTATGAGCAAAGTAAATCAGGCGCAAGATCTAGTGCAGGCAGTGTCGCTAGCGCGAGAGTTTGACCAACAAGTATTGGTTGAAGCATTTCTTGCCGGACGTGAATACTCGGTACCCATTTTAGCGGGGCGTGCGCTACCTGTGATTGGTTTGCAGCCGGCAACAGAGTTTTACGATTATGCCGCCAAATATGAACGAGATGACACGACTTATGCGCTCCCTAGCGGCTTAAGCCAAGCTGATGAAGTTAAGGCACAGCGTATTGCCGAGCAGGCGGCGCATGCATTAGGTTGCCGTGGTTGGTGTCGAGTGGATGTTATGGCTGATGCGCAAGGCGAACTGTTTGTTTTGGAGGTCAATACGTCGCCAGGCATGACAAGCCATAGTTTGGTGCCTATGGCGGCCAAAGCAGAAGGCAAGTCTTTCTCTGAGCTGGTCGACCATATTGCCCACTTGGCCTTGGAAACTGCATGAAACATGGCGCCACTCGCATTCGCGAACCCATGCAGATAAAGCTACCCAAGCCACCTAAGTGGCTTGGGCGCGCATTGTTAGCGGTGACAATTATTGCGTTGGTTTTAGGTGGCAGCTGGTGGAGTATTCGCCAAATTCAGTGGCAGGTAGCTGAGGTTAGGTTGCTATCAAGCCTGCAGTATGGTGACGAGGCCGTGCTGCAAAAGCGACTGCAACAATTTGAGGGGCGCAGTTTATTTGATTTGCCGCTCGTGCAGGTTAAAGAAGCGTTAGAAGCCGATCCATGGATTTATTCGGCCTCGGTACAGCTATTGTGGCCCAATACCATTGAAGTGACCGTGGTGGAGCAGCAGCCGGTGGCGCGCTGGAATGAGCAGTACTTCATCAGTAGCCGGGGCGATGTGTTCGGCCCAGTTGAGCAAAATCTTGGTTTGCCCAAGTTGGTGGGGCCCCAAGATCAAGCTGAAACAGTGGTGGCTGAGTACTTAACATTTAGCCAAATGTTCGCACCACTGAGCGTTGGTATTCGCCAGCTTGAGCTGGCAAAGCGAGGGGCTTGGACTGTGCAGCTAGACAACGGCATCACTATTTTACTAGGGGCCAACAATACTACGGCAAGAATGCAACGAGTTAAGCGTTGGTGGCAGGCAAGTGCGAACGAAAAAAGCATTGAATATATTGATGCGCGCTATGACAATGGCATAGCTATCATGGCGCCGCAAAACGAAGAAGGAAAACAACAATGAGTGCACCGTCAGGGGAAAATATTATCGTTGGCCTCGATATTGGCACATCAAAAGTGGTGTGTATTGTCGGTGCCGTAACAGCTGATAAAGGGTTGGAAATTATCGGTTTAGGCTCTGCTCCGTCGCGAGGCATGAAAAAAGGCGTTGTAAATAACATCGATTCAACCGTGCAAAGTATTCAGCGCGCTGTTGAAGAAGCGGAGTTAATGTCTGGTTGTCGAATTCACTCGGTTAATGTGGGGATTGCTGGCAGTCATATTATGTCGCAAAACTCTATTGGTGTTGTGGCCATAAAAGATAAAGAAGTATCTGAAGCGGATCTTGAGCGTGTAATCGACGCTGCACGCGCAATCGCGCTACCTTCGGATCAGCGCCCGCTGCATGTTTTGCCGCAAGAATATGTTATAGACAACCAAGACGGTATAAAAGACCCGCTAGGTATGAGTGGGGTTCGTTTAGAAGCGCGTGTTCATATTGTTAGTGCGTCAGATAATGCTATTCAGAATATTGAAAAATGTGTGCAGCGATGTAATTTAGCAATGGACTCCATAGTTTTAGAGCAACTTGCCTCAAGTTATGCTGTACTTACAGACGATGAAAAAGAATTAGGTGTTTGTGTTGTTGATATTGGTGGTGGCACAACCGATATTGCAGTGTTTACCGAAGGTGCAATTCGTCATACAGCGGTCATTCCAATTGCTGGCGACCAAGTGACCAACGATATTGCACAAGGTTTCGCCACGCCATCGCAGTATGCGGAAGATATAAAAATAAAATATGCGTGTGCATTAGCACAGCTTGCGCATGAAGAAGAAGTAATCAAAGTACCAAGTGTAGGTGATCGCCCACCAAGGCAACTTAGTCGTCAAGGGTTGGCGGAAGTCGTTGAACCAAGGTATGAAGAAATTTTTACTCTCGTTCAGTCAGAATTACGTCGAAGTGGCTATGAGGAGATGATTCCAGCTGGTATCGTGTTAACTGGCGGTACTTCTAAAATGGAAGGTGCGGTAGAATTGGCAGAAGAAGTTTTTCACTCTCCGGTTCGATTAGCACGACCATTTGGTGTAACTGGCTTAACTGATCAAATTAGTAATCCAATTTATGCAACGGGTGTGGGACTATTACTACACGCGTTACAGCAACAGGCTATACAGGCGTCGCCCACCACTAGGCGTCGCCAGCCAAGCGTGCAAAGCGAAGGTGGCTTTAAGCGCTTGATAGGATGGGTGAAACAGAACTTTTAATGAGAGGATGGCCGCGGGCCAAAAAACTCAGATATTTCACAGGAGCAGGCCATGCAAATGCATGACAACGATTTAAAAAACGATGCTGGGCCGTTTGGCTTTGCCGAAGAACCTGCTGGCAGTGCCGTCATTAAGGTGATTGGCGTTGGCGGCGGCGGTGGTAACGCTGTTACGCACATGGTTCGTAACCAAATTCCAGGCGTTGAGTTTATCTGTGCAAACACTGACGCACAGGTAATTAATAATTTAGAAGGTGCATTGCCGCTACAACTAGGTGGTGCTATTACACGTGGATTGGGCGCTGGCGCAAACCCAGAAAAAGGCCGCCAGGCTGCGCTAGAAGACAAAGAACGCATCATGGAGTCGCTTGAAGGTGCGAACATGGTGTTTATTACTGCTGGCATGGGCGGTGGCACCGGTACGGGAGCCGCACCAGTGGTCGCTGAACTAGCGCGAGAGTTAGGCATTCTAACTGTTGCAGTGGTCACCAAACCATTCAGTTTTGAAGGCTCAAAAAGAACGCGTATCTCGCAAGCTGGTCTGGAAGCGTTGAGTGAACGTGTAGACTCGTTGATCGTCATTGAAAACGACAAGCTGCTCGAGGTACTTGGCGATGATGTTGGTCTGCTAGAAGCCTTTGCAGCGGCAGATAACGTGCTTTTAGATGCCGTGCAAGGTATCTCTGACCTGATAATTCGCCCAGGCTTAATTAACGTTGACTTTGCCGACGTAGAAACCACCATGCGCAACATGGGTCTATCTATGATGGGCGTTGGTGTGGCTGCTGGTGAAGATCGCGCCGAGCGTGCGACCGAGCAAGCATTGCGTTCACCGCTATTGCAAGACGTTGATTTGCGTGGTGCCAAAGGTGTGCTAGTAAACGTTACCGCCGGGACTAACCTTGGTCTTCGTGAGTTCACACAAGTTGGTGATCTTGTGCGCCATGTGGCTGACGATAATGGTGAAGTGATTATTGGTACGGCAATCGACCCTGATCTCAAAGACGAGTTGCGCGTGACCGTTGTTGCAACGGGTATTGGTCAGCGCGATGAGGATGAGCTGACAGAGGCGCCGCAAGTAGTTGCTGAAAACCCAGAGGTGCAGGCTCCGCGTAAGCGTCTAGATACCATTCGCTCGGAAACTCAGGCGAGTAGCCGTCCGATGCGACCTGCAAAAGATGCGCGCCCTGATGTACGAGTCAGTGAGTCGAGTGAGCCTCAGCAACAAGCGGAGCGACCATCACGTAGAGCGGCTACAAGCAGCTCTTCCCAGGATGTGTTGGATATTCCGACATTTTTGCGTCGTCAAGCGGATTAAGAACGCCAGATGAATGGCAGATTGAGCATAACGGTAAAAAAACACTTATGGCTTTGTCAGTCAAATGCTCAATCTGTTATGATCCCGCGCAATTTTGTGACTCGGTTATCGGTACGGCTTAATGCTTAAACAACGGACATTAAAGAACTCTATTCGCGCAACGGGTGTAGGACTTCACTCAGGAAGAAAGGTTTATCTAACTCTGAAACCTGCTCCAGCAAACACGGGTATCGTGTTTGTCAGAACAGACTTAGACAAACCAGTGGAAATTCCGGCCCATGCGGCGAATGTTACGGACACAACGTTGTCAACCACGTTAGAGTTCGAAGGTGAGCGTGTAGATACAGTTGAACATCTAATGTCGGCATTGGCAGGCTTAGGTATCGACAATATCCGCGTAGAAGTTAGTGCGCCAGAGGTACCAATTATGGATGGTAGTTCTGGACCGTTTGTATTCTTGTTGCAGTCAGCAGGTATTGCTGAGCAGGAAGCAAGCAAACGCTTTATCCGAGTAAAAGAGAAAGTTAGCTACCGAGATGGTGATCGGTTAGCTGAATTGTTGCCATATGATGGTTATCAATTGGATTTCCAAATCGACTTTGATCATCCAGTAATCCGCGATGGTGGTCAGCACGCCGAGTTTGACTTCTCAAGCACGGCTTACATGCGTGAAGTATCGCGGGCCCGTACTTTCGGATTCATGCGTGATTTTGAAAATCTTCGCAAGAAAAACCTTATTCAAGGGGCGAGTGTGCGTAATGCCATCGCTCTAGATGAGCATCGTGTGCTCAACGAAGAAGGTCTACGTTACGAAAATGAGTTTGTGCGCCATAAAGTTTTAGACGCAATTGGCGATCTATACTTACTAGGAAGTGGCCTAATTGCCAAGTTCAATGGGGTAAAAAGTGGCCACGGTATCAATAATTTGCTGTGTCGCGCTTTGCTTGCTAAACCAGAAGCATGGGAATACGTGACTTTTGATGATGCCGAAAAGAGCCCAATCAGTTATTTGCCTGCACTAACAGTGGAGTAACTATGCAGTTAATTCTAGTTCGAAACCATGGCGCAAAAGCACGAGTGATATCTGGCTTGTGGTTGCTTGTGGTTGGTTTGGTGCTAGGAGCTGCAATGAGCGCTGGTGGTTATTGGTTGTGGCAGTCGGCGATCA
This sequence comes from Salinibius halmophilus, assembly GCF_003577475.1. Lineage (GTDB taxonomy): Bacteria > Pseudomonadota > Gammaproteobacteria > Pseudomonadales > Natronospirillaceae > Salinibius > Salinibius halmophilus. The sequence goes on along the minus strand of NZ_QPEP01000003.1, from coordinate 221,300 downwards.
ACTATCAGCGCGAGCAAATGCCCGCATACTCTGAGGCAGATTTAGAAAACTTAGTTGCGCAATGGCAAGACGAGCTTAATAAGTCGCAGGCTGTTTTGCAGGCTTCGGCAAACGATGCTCAGCTGCAGCTAGATGCGCTGACGGCGCGCACCGCCTCGCTTCAAGCCCGTATTACTCGTTTAGATGCACTTGGCGAGCATCTATTGGCGGTTAGTAATATCGAGTCGGATGAGTTTAATTTCGGCGCGGATCCTGCTGTAGGTGGGCCAGAAGCCGAAGAGCTAGCTGAATTTACTGCCCCTCAATTCGTAGATGTATTGTCCTCGCTGGAGGCTGACTTACGCGACCGTCAAACCCAATTAGAACTGCTAGAAAGCTTAATTCGTAATCGAGATTTTGAGGCCGCTACTTTTGTTGCCGGTCGTCCGATCGAATCTGGCTGGTTATCTTCTCGCTTTGGTTATCGTACCGATCCATTCAATGGCAAGATTGCTTGGCATTCTGGGATCGACTTTGCTGGCAAAGAAGGCTCGAATGTCATTGCTGTTGCCTCGGGTATCGTCACATTCGCCGACGAACGCTCAGGTTACGGATTGTTAGTCGAGTTAAACCATGGTAATGGTGTGGTCACTCGCTACGCCCATTCAAAAGAACTATTGGTCAACGTTGGCGATGTCATCCACAAGGGTCAGCCGGTTGCACTGATGGGTAGCACTGGGCGATCAACTGGCCCGCATGTCCATTTTGAAGTCCTCCGCAATGGTAAGCGTGTTGACCCACTTACCTACATTCAACGCAGTGCTAGTCGATAAGACTGATTCGCGTCACATTTCTGTTGCACTAATTGCTTTCTGTTGGTTGAAATCAAAAAATTAGCCATCAATATAATGGTTAATATAAGCCGTTTATGGCTTGGCGCATCAAGACAGCCTCTATTTTTCTCGGTATAGTAAGGGCAATTTCTGCGCAGTGACGGAAAAGCAGGTATCTATGTTAAATCAATTAGTTAAGTCAATTGTTGGTAGCAAAAACGATCGTGAAGTGAAAAAGCTGCGTCGCGTTGTCCAGCAAATTAATTCTCTCGAAGATAACATCGCCCAACTGAGTGATGCGCAATTCCCCGAAAAAACCGCTGAGCTAAAGCAAAAGGTCGCAGACGGTGCTTCGCTCGACAAAGTGCTGCCAGAAGCGTTCGCGATTTGTCGCGAAGCCTCTAAGCGTGTTATGGGCATGCGCCACTTTGACACCCAGCTAATTGGTGGCATTGTTTTGCATAACGGTAAAATTGCCGAGATGAAAACAGGTGAGGGTAAAACCTTGGTTGCAACACTTGCTGCCTATTTAAATGCACTGAGTGGTGGCGGTGTGCATGTTGTAACGGTCAATGATTACTTGGCGAAGCGCGATGCTGAGTGGATGCGGCCTCTTTATGAGTTTTTGGGCTTAACGGTTGGGTTTGTGGTGTCGCAGCAGCCGGCGGACGAGAAGCGTGCTGCTTATCAGTCCGACATTACTTATGGCACCAACAATGAGTTTGGCTTTGATTACCTGCGCGACAACATGGCATTTAATGGTGATGACCGCATGCAGCGCGGGCACGTTTTTGCGATTGTTGATGAGGTAGACTCGATCTTAATCGACGAAGCGCGTACACCGCTTATTATTTCAGGGCCAGCTGAAGATAGTTCAGCGCTTTATGAGCAGGTAAACAAACTCATGCCTCTCCTTACTCGGGAAGTGCCTGAGCAAGAAGGTGTTGAGCATGTACCTGGTGACTACACTGTTGATGAAAAACAGCGCACAATTGAGTTGACCGAATCAGGTCATGAAAAGGTTGAAGGCTTGCTACGAGAAGCCAAGCTGCTTCCTGATGAAGAAAGCCTATATGCCGGCAGTAACTTGCAGTTGTTGCACCATGTGAATGCGGCGATTCGCGCCCACTCACTGTTTCAGCGCAACGTTGACTATCTGGTTAAAGGCAGTGAAGTCATTATTGTTGATGAACACACTGGTCGTACTATGCCTGGACGTCGCTGGGGCGACGGTTTGCACCAGGCCATTGAAGTAAAAGAAGGTTTAAAGCCACAGCGCGAGAACCAGACGTTGGCATCGACAACCTTCCAGAACTACTTCCGCTTGTACGACAAACTGTCGGGCATGACAGGTACGGCGGATACCGAGGCGTATGAGCTGAACCAAATTTATGGTTTAGACGTGGTGGTTATTCCAACCAATAAACCAATCGCGCGTAATGATATGAACGATTTGGTTTATGCCAATGAAGACGACAAGTACGCAGCCGTTATTGAAGATGTAAAAGCCATGGTGGCGGCAGGGCGCCCAGTACTCGTTGGTACGGCCTCGGTGGAAGCATCTGAAAGACTGTCGTCGGCGCTGAAAAAAGCCAAAATTAAACACAACGTACTGAACGCGAAGCAGCACGCCAGCGAAGCGGATGTTATCGCGCAAGCTGGTCGAGCGGGTGCGATTACCATTGCCACCAACATGGCCGGTCGTGGTACCGATATTGTACTGGGTGGTAAATTTGAAGCTGACTTGGAAGCACTCGGGCCAAACCCGACGGAAGAACAGGTCAAAAAGGCAAAGGCAGAATGGCAAGAGCGCCATGATGCGGTCATTGCTGCCGGTGGTTTGCACATTATTGGCACCGAGCGCCATGAATCTCGCCGTATTGATAACCAGCTACGTGGCCGTGCTGGTCGCCAAGGTGACCCAGGCTCGAGCCGATTCTACCTGTCATTAGACGATCCGCTTATGCGCATCTTCATGGGCGACAATATTCGCCGCATGATGGAGTCTATGGGCATGAAGTCTGGTGGTGAGCCCATTGAAGCCAAGATGGTATCGCGGGCGGTAGAAAAAGCGCAGCGCAAAGTAGAAAACCGAAACTTCGACATTCGTAAGCAGCTCCTTGAGTATGATGATGTGGCGAATGACCAGCGCACCGTGGTATATGCCCAGCGCAACGAAATTATGGATGCCACTGAAGTTCAGGACCTTGTTAAGAGCATTCGCCGAGCTGTGGTAACCGACGTGGTGAGCGAATTCGTGCCTGAGCAATCGGTGTTTGAGCAGTGGGACTTGGAAGGGCTTGAAAAAGCATGCCAAGAAAAGCTTGGGACTCAAGTTGAAGCACAAAAATGGTTCGCCGAAGACAAACAGTATAGTCATGAGCGCTTTGTCGATAAAATTACTGAGTTGCTAGAAGAGATCTACCAGCAAAAAGAAGAAGTTGTTGGTAGTGAGGCGCTGCGTCGATTTGAAAAGCAGATTACGCTACAGGTACTTGATCAGCACTGGAAAGAACACTTGTACGCGATGGACTTCTTGCGCCAAGGTATTCACTTCCGTGGTTACGCTCAAAAGAACCCTAAGCAAGAGTATAAGCGTGAAGCGTTTGAACTGTTCCAGCAGATGCTGCAGCAGATTCGCCACGATACCATTCGTGTACTGAGCTCAGTTAAAGTGCGTACAGCCGAAGAGGTGCAAGAGGAAGAGCGTCGCAAGCGTGAACAAGTTGCTCGTCAAATGCGCTTCCAGCACGATCAAGCCAAGGGTATCAATGAATCCAATGACGCGGCAGCCGAGCAGGAAAAGCCAAAGACGGTTCGCCGAGACATGCCTAAGGTAGGACGCAACGATCCATGTCCGTGTGGATCGGGTAAGAAGTTTAAACAATGCCACGGTAAATTAAGTTAAGGAACTATCATGGCCGTCGGACCAGAAACAATTAGCCAGTTACTGCCAGTAGCTGGCGTAGAGATTGCTATTGCCCAAGCTGGGGTGAAAAAACCAGGTAAAGATGATGTGACGGTCATGCGCTTATCGCCTGCGACCTCAGTAGCAGGGGTTTATACAGCGAATGCGTTTTGTGCAGCGCCAGTTGTAGTGGCCAAAGCGCATGCGAGTGAAGCAAACCCACAAGCGCTGCTAATCAATACCGGAAATGCCAATGCTGGCACAGGTAAAAAAGGTCATGAGGCGGCACAGCAAAGCTGTGCAGCGCTTGCTTCGGCTTTAGGTTTGTCGCCAGAGCAAGTATTGCCGTTCTCAACGGGTGTAATTGGTGAGCCATTACCTGTTGCCAAGATCACAGCGACGTTCGCCAATCTAGCGTTTAGCGCGGACAACTGGAATCGCGCTGCCAGTGCAATTATGACCACAGATACGCGCCCGAAGGGGATCAGTAAGCAGATTGAGATTGACGGCAAGCTGGTCACGATTACTGGCATTTCGAAAGGGTCGGGCATGATTAAGCCTAATATGGCGACCATGCTGGCCTATATCGCTACCGATGCTGAGGTTGCTCAGCCTCGCTTGCAGCAAATGCTGAGCCAAGCGAATGAAGCAAGCTTCAACCGTATTACTGTTGATGGTGATACCTCGACCAACGATGCCTGCATTGCGATGGCGACCGGTGCCTCGGGTGTCGTGATCAATGATGACTCGCAGGCTGCGTTTTTTGCTGCCTTCAATGAAGTCATGACATACCTAGCCCATGCCATTGTGCTAGACGGTGAAGGGGCAACTAAGTTCGTTGCGATCAAAGTAAGTGGTGCGGCGACTACGCCAGAAGCGCTCGATGTTGCTTACACCATTGCCCATTCGCCTTTGGTTAAAACCGCCTTGACCGCATCCGACGCAAACTGGGGCAGGATTCTGGCCTGTGTTGGGCGTGCAGGGGTAGAGAATTTAGACCTGGCTAACGTTAATATTTGGCTAGATAACGTGCAAATTGTTGATACAGGTGGACGGTGTGATAGCTATGAAGAAGCCGCTGGTAGCTCGGTCGTCGCGCAAGAGCGCTTTACGATTCATGTAAGTTTAGGGCGTGGTGAAGTGGTAGAAACCGTTTACACTACAGACTTAAGCCATGAGTACATCCGTATTAACGCGGAATATCGAAGTTAAAAGCTCTTGCTGAGCAGGGTGAACGCGCTGGTTATTACTTCTCCCCGTTAAGTTGTTTTGTAGCTGCTACACTTGCCTTACCTAAATGATGGAAAAATCTCATGTTGGTAAGGCAAGGACTTTCTCTTAAAACTCAACTCTATCTGTCCATTTGGCTGATCGTGACCCTATGCTTTGGGGTTGTATCGTTTTTATACATTGAACAGCAGCGCAGTTTTCTAATCGAGAACCAAAGTGCTCAAGTGAACAATACAGGCCGATTGGCTAAAAGCTTGTTGCAGAGTCAGGCAAGCTTAGATCAGTTACAAGTGATCTTGGGTGAGCAGCTTAACTTTTTTATCGATCGAATTGAGCTTGCAAACGGTGATGAAACGATCGCTTTGGTTGGCGAGCCTTATGTGGCAAATATTTGGGACACGTTCTGGCAGCTGCCGTCTCCCGAATATAGGGCGGCTGTGCCAGTTCAATCTGGGAACTGGCAAATTACGGTTACTGGAGGGACTGTTGTTGCATCTGCGCAATTGACTGAATTGCTAATCACTACGATGCAAATATACCTGCTGTGTTTGCTCATTGCTTTGCTTGCCTTTGCGTTGATTGCTCATGCAATGTTGTCACCCTTGCGTTCCGTTATTGCCATGGCCAACGCTATAGTTGGTAAGCGCTTCCAACGGTTTGAGTTCCGTTCATTCACCAAAGAGTTTTCGCTGTTGCAAAAGGCGCTCAATCATATGATTGATGCGATTACACGCACCATTAACGAGCAATCGGATTTTGCTGAGCAGTTACAGAACTCACTATTTATTGATGATTTAACGCGTTTGAAGAATCGCAAAGCATTTGATGCGAGCTTTCAGAACTTCCACGAGCACTATACAAGCCATTGGATTTTGTTAATCCGAGCCGACGGATTAGAAAAAGTCAATCATGAGTTGGGTCACCGAGAAGGCGACGAGTTATTAGTCGAGGTGGCGCAGTGCCTGCAGCACTATTTTGACGGCGTCAGTGTGTTCCGCCTATCTGGTGCCGAGTTTGCGGTGGCAATAGATAATATCGAATTGATCGATGAAGATAGCATTGATTTGTTGACCCAGCAGCTGCAAAACATTTCCGGTGCTCAGCCAGTGACATTTATTATGGCTGCAGCGCGGTGTGAGCCGTCGATGGCCAGTAAAAATATATTGATGGCGCTCGATGCTCGGTTAATGGAGAGGCGAGTGTCGCCCCATGCACCACTGATGATTGAAGGACGTTTGCCAATCTATGAGAACTATAGTTCATGGAAAGAGGTGATAGAAGACCTGATTTCGACTAAATCAGTGAGTTTGGATGTACAGTATGCCGCTGAGTTATCAGACTCAGGCACTACGTATGCGGAAATTTTCGCTCGTTTTAATTTGTCACAACATGTGGATGTGGCGGCCCTGTTTTCCCTTGCCGATCGGTATGATTTATCCGAGCAGCTAGACCGAGCGGTTGTTGAACGCGCGTTGTTAAGCGAGCTCACGCTTGCGACAGCATTTGGTATTAATATTTCGGCTCGCACCCTTCTTAGTGATTCGTTTGTAGCCTGGTTGGCAGGCTTTGCTGAGCAACTAGCTGAGCGCGAAATTGTGCTCGAAATTGGTGAAGAAGTCATTGTGCGCCATCCTCAAAAAGCCCGCCAGTTTGTCGAACAGGTGTCTAGTTTGGGGGTAAGTGTGGCCATTGATCGCTTTGGTTCAAGTATGCAGTCGTTGCGCTACTGGCAAAACTTAAACGTTAGCTATGTAAAAATGGACGCTGGCTATATTGAAGAGGTGGTAAAACACGACGATCAGGCGGTGTTGTTGAGGTACATTGTAAGTATGGCTCATAATGCTGGCATGAAAGTCATGGTGTCGCAGTTGCAAAACCAAGCGCTAGTACCCATCTGTCGCGAGTTATCGGTTGATATGATTCAAGGTCGTGCCGTGGTCCCACCTGCACCATATATCGTTTAGTTAAAGGTCATTGCACGGTAAACTATGTTCTCCAGTTCACGTACTTGTTATGGAAGTGACAAGAAGGGCATAAAATGAAGTATCAGGGTCGCACCAATTACCAACACGGAGAGCATGACCATATAGGTTTGCTGATCGTCAATTTAGGTACACCAGAAGCACCAACAACACCGTCAGTTCGCCGTTATTTAGCTGAGTTTTTGGCGGATCCGCGAGTAGTGGAGATTCCTCGATTGCTGTGGCTGTTGATTCTGCATGGCATTATTTTACGTGTACGTCCGAAGCGCTCAGCCGCCAACTACCAAGAAGTTTGGATGGACGAAGGCTCGCCATTAATGGTCTACAGCAAGGCTCAGCAGCAAGCATTGCAGCAGCGCTTCGGCCAGTTGAACGTTAAGCTTGCCATGCGTTATGGTAATCCGTCGATTCCTGATACCGTGGAGCAAATGCTCGCGCAGGGCGTCAAAAAGCTACTAGTGCTACCCTTGTATCCACAATACTCGGCAGCTACCACGGCTACGGTATTCGATAAACTGAGCCAAGACTTGCAAAAGCGTCGGTGGCTGCCAGATATGCGTTTTATCTCGCACTACCACGACTTTCCACCCTATATTGAGGCAATGGCTAAGCATATTGAAGCGCATTGGCAGCAGCATGGTCGAGGCGAGAAGCTGGTGTTGTCTTACCATGGTTTGCCAGAGCGTAACCTAAAGCTTGGTGACCCCTACCACTGTGAATGTTACAAAACATCGCGTTTGCTAACTGAGCGCCTAGGGCTCGATAAAGCGCAAGTCATGACCACCTTCCAATCACGGTTTGGTAAAGCCAAATGGTTAGAGCCCTACACCGATGCCACAATGAAGGCTTTGCCTGGCCAAGGGGTAAAATCTATTGATGTCTTCTGCCCAGGTTTTGCAGCGGATTGCTTAGAGACGCTAGAAGAAATTGAAGGCGAAAACCGGGAATATTTTGAGCAAGCTGGCGGTGAGACATTCCACTACATTCCTGCCTTGAACGCTACCGACGGTCATATTGATGCATTAGCAGACTTGATTGAGCTGAACCTGCAAGGCTGGCAGCTAAATAACGACGATAAAGCCTTGCAAGCCAAGCTTGCCAAAGAAATGGGTGCTTGATGGCTGGTATCATTGTAACAATTCTTGCCACCATTATCGTCGTACTCGGTGCGGGTGTGGGCTTAGCAAAGTTTGCTAAGCCTTGGCACCGTCGCGATCAGCAAGCATTTGAGCGGTTTATCGAGCGCGTGCTCGCTGGCAAGGCAAACGACCTTGAGTGGTCGGGCTTTCTGTCGGTGGCTGTGCACCATAGTGAGTTTCTTGAGCAAGTGCGCCTGCAAATTCTTGCCATTGAGGCGAAACATTGGAAAGGCGCTGGTCGCAACCCCTATTTGCTTACTAAAGCGGGGCGTGCAGAGTTGGAAGCCATTCTTGAAACCCTCAAAGCGCACGCCGAGCGCGAGTTTTAACCTCGCGCTAATGCTGCCAGCAAGGTGTTTACGAAGGCTTGGGGTTGTTCAACATGTAGCCAGTGGCCGGCGTTTTCAATGCATTCCATCTCAGCTTGCGGATAGTATTTGTGTAGCGCTTTTAAGCCATCCTGATCGATGTAAGTTGAATCAGCGCCATAAATTAAGGTGGTAGGGCCGCCAAACTGTTGCGTTAGGCTTGGTGCACCCGAAATTGCTTGTTGATTGGCTTTTAGTCCTGGCACATCGAATCGCCAAGCGAAGTTTTCATCATCTCGGTAAAGACTTTTTAGCAAGAATTGGCGCACCATTTTCATTGTTACACCACCTTGTTCTAATTGCTGTTCGGCTTGGCGGCGATTTTCTAAAGCCTGTAAGTCAATGCCTGCTAGGGCCTCGAAAATATGTTTGTGATGCGGAGGGTAAGCGATTGGTGCAATATCAGCGATAATTAGGTTGCTAATTCGATCAGCTGCGATGTCGGCGATCTTCATTGCAACCTTACCGCCAAGCGAATGACCCACTAATGGAAACTTGTCTAGTCCTTGTTTGTCAGCCCATTTCAAAATCGAGCTAGCGGCTCGATCATGGCTCCACGTGGGTAAAGCATCAGAGCGGCCGTGTGAGGGGAGGTCTGGGGCTAGAGTTTGCCAGCCTGATAATTTGCTTGCAGTACCACGCCAGTTTTCGCCAGCGCCAAATAACCCGTGTAAAATAACAACTGGCTGGCCTTTGCCATAACTTTCGTGATGTAACATTTGGAATCTCTCTTATGCAATGTCGTTCTGGCTGCGGAGCATGCTGTATCGCGCCGTCAATCTCAAGTCCAATTCCAGGCATGCCAAATGGTAAACCAGCCGGTATGCGCTGTGTGCAGCTAGATGACAACAACTTATGCAAAATATTCGGCCAGCCTGAGCGGCCAGCCGTTTGTAGTCAGTTTATCGCCGAAGAAAGTATTTGTGGTGATAATACTCGCCAAGCGCTCGAGATCATCACCCAGTTAGAGCAACTAACCTAGCAGTTGCTCGCCATTTTCGGCTAACTCGGATATTTCGGTAATCTTTACGGTATCGTCGGCCGCTAGGTTTACTCGCTCAAATGCACTCACCGTGCTCCAGTCCGCTTGCATCATTGGCCCTTGCACGAGCTGATCAACTATCAAGCAAGCCACTTGTACAACATCGGCGATCGGATTTCCCGGGCCGCGATTTAAATCCGTATAGCCAAGTGGAACCTGACATAAAATCTCTGGGAACTCCCAATGCTGAAGAATTTTTTGTCCAAGTTCGCCCTGCAACGCATCAATGGCGCGATTTAACGAGATGCCATCACTGATTAAATCAGGTCGTTCTTCGGCAAAAGTGAGGATAGGCAGAGCCCCTATGTTGTGCATTAACCCTGCTAATGTAGCTTCGTCTGGGGTTACCTCATCATAATTGCGAGCTATGGCATTGGCAGCGGCAGCAACTTTTGACGTTTTTTGCCAAATATCACGCATACGACGATCGATCACAGATGATGTCGCTTGGAATAGTTGCTCCATTGCAAGGCCAATGGCTAGATTGGCCGTGTAGTTCATGCCCAAACGAGATACCGCCATGTTGAGATCGCGGATTTCGGTGGCAGCGCGCAGTAATGGGCTATTGGTCACCCGCACAATCCGTGCAGAAAGGGCAGCGTCTTGACTGATTACCTTGGTTAAATCACCGATGCTTGCGTCTGCATCTTGAGCAATGTCTCGCACGCGCAGGGCAATCTCTGGCAGCGTTGGCAGGGTTAAGTCATCTCGATCAATGGCCGCAAATATTTCTTGGCGGATAGTGTTTACTAAATCGGTCATGGTGTTAGCCTTAATGAAAACGATCTGTCTGTCGCGTCATCGCGATAGCATCGGCAGAAAAAGAAATTGCATCCGTCTCTGCAATTAAGCCTAGCACCCAATGCTTCGATTGTAGTGTGGCGCTGCGAAATACCTTGCCTATTTGTTTTCCGAGATCATCGACGATGTCGGCGTTTTCTAAAACCGGTTGCTCAGCACTAAAGCGTGCCAGCTGGTGTTTTACTTTGCCTTTGTAGTGCACACGAGCAACAATTTCTTGCCCTGTGTAGCAGCCCTTTTTAAAGTCGATGCCGGCAATGTCTGCCATACCCAGCGCTTGTGGCAATAAGGTTTCTGTTTCTTCTAGCGTCAACAGGGCAATGCCAGCTTCTAGCCAGGCACCTGTGAGATTAGTTTCTTCACCAGCAAGCTCGATTGCACCGAAAACACGCCAAAGTTTTCCGGCTTGATCAATTTGCATCGCTGCCTGACCATTTAATGACGCCATTTGCCATTGTTGCCCTGGTGGGAGAGCAATGTTGTCCAGTTGCGCGAAGTAAATATCGCTGTGGCCAGATTCAAACTCACCAAAATCGACCTTATAGAAAACGCCGTACTTTTTAAGGCGGGCGAGCGTGATGTCATAAAGGCTTTCGTGCATGGTTAAGAACCAAGTGTCGCCTTGCTTATGAATCAAGAACTGACTGATCATGCGCCCTTTAGGATTACAAAGTGCTCCTATTACGCCTTGTGACTCGGATAGGTTGCGAACTTCGCAAGTGGTTTGTCCATGCAGTAAGGCCTCAACCCCATCGCCAGTGAGTTGAAGTGTTCGACAGTTTGGTTGGCGGTCGATCAACATAAGGTCGCTATCCCAATCTATGTGTTTTTCTATACAATGGGGGCACAAGGCCCCATGCACAAGGTGTTGACGTAATACATTGTGCAACGATAGTGGTTTGACTGATTAAGGTAGTGTAGTAATGAATGAAAATGAGATTCGCAACCGCATTTTTTGGCAAAGCCGTCGCGGTATGCAAGAACTGGATTTGATTCTAGTGCCATTTTTGCAAGAGGGTGGCTACGATGAGTTATCGGACACCGACAAGAAGCTTTACGTAACACTACTGCGCGAAGAAGACCAAACTCTGTTCGACTGGTTTTTAGGCAAAGGCGCCCCAGAACACCCGGATGCGTTGCATATATTAAATATTGTGCGTGCTTGGCACGGGCGTACTGCTAAAAAGTATGACGCTTGAGGTCTGGCCGCAACCTTCAAAGCTAAAACCCTGGTTTGCTGGGGGCGTTGTGCTGATTGCGTTTGTGGTGGGGTGGTTTGCGCCCTGGCCCATTCGGCTACTGTTTTGGTTGCTGGCGCTTACTTGGTGGGGGTGGCAGGCCGTGTTTAAGCCGCTGCCACTGCGTATCAGCAAAGATCAAACATATGTGTTTCGCCAACAAGCTTGGCAGCCGGTTGATTTAAGGCGCTCTCGGTGGGGTGTGCTCTATATTTCCCTGAAAGTTGGGAAACGACCTTACTGGTGGCGCTATTGGCGCGACAGCCTGAGCGAAGAGCAATGGCGCAGGCTGTCGATTTGGGTGAAACACGGCGTGTTAGAACCGTGATTCTGGTAGTAGGATCGTATCTTTGATGGTTCGGCGCTTTTCTGGATAGTCAATCGAGTAGTGTAAGCCGCGAGACTCTTTACGCCGCATCGCCGATTCAATAATCAGCTCTGCTACAACGACCAAGTTGCGCAGTTCAAGCAGATTATTTGAGATGCGGTAGTTGCTGTAATACTCATCGATTTCTTCTTTCAGTAATTGCACACGATGTTTGGCCCGCTGAAGACGTTTTGTTGACCGAACAATGCCAACGTAGTCCCACATAAAGCGGCGAAGTTCGTCCCAGTTGTGGGCAATCACCACATCTTCATCTGAGTTGGTCACTAAGCTAGCATCCCACTCGGGGATACGGGTTTCACTATGTTCCAGTGGGTTGTTGGCAATATGGCGTGCCGCTTTGATGCCATACACAAAACACTCAAGCAATGAGTTGGAAGCTAGCCGGTTAGCACCATGCAAACCGGTGTGGCTGCACTCGCCAATGGCATACAAGCCGTCGATGTCGGTTTGGCCATGTTCGTCGACCACTAACCCACCGCAGGTATAGTGTGCTGCTGGTACGACTGGAATCGGAGCTTCGGTGATGTCAATGCCAAACTGCAAACAGGTGTTGCGAATCGTAGGGAAGTGCGACTCGATAAAGTCTTTGCCCTTGTGGCGAATGTCTAGATACAAACAATCGGCACCTAAGCGCTTCATTTCGTGGTCAATGGCTCTAGCAACAATGTCACGCGGCGCAAGTTCGGCGCGATCATCAAACTTGTCCATAAAGCGCTCGCCATTTGGCAGCGTTAAAATGCCCCCCTCACCGCGCACCGCTTCTGATATCAGTGCCGACTTAGCTAGTGGGTGATACAAACAGGTTGGATGAAACTGATTAAACTCCATATTGGCGACTCGACAGCCGGCTCGCCAGCCCATGGCAATGCCATCGCCAGATGCGCCATCTGGGTTGGAGGTATAAAGGTAAACTTTACTGGCACCACCGGTTGCCAAGACAACTTGGCGAGCGCGAATGGCTGATACGGTTTCGGTTTCACGGTTTAACAAATAGGCGCCAATACAGCGATTGTGGCGCTCACCTAACTTGCGCGTGGTAATGAGGTCGACGCCAATGTGTTGGTCGATTATTTTGATGTTCTGCCGCTGGGCGACACGCTGGATGAGCGTTTTAATAATGGCCGCACCGGTTGCGTCAGCGGCATGTAGCACCCGGCGAACTGAATGGCCACCTTCTCGGGTTAGGTGAAATGCCGTGCCGTCGGTTTTGGTAAAAGGAACGCCTTGTTCTATTAGCCAGTGCATGGCCTCTGTGCCAGCGGTTACAATTCGCTCCACGGATTCTTTGTTGCACAACCCCGCACCAGCATTGAGTGTGTCGTCAACGTGGGCTTCTACGGTGTCGTCTTCATCGAGTACGGCCGCAACCCCGCCTTGTGCCCAAGCGGAAGCCCCGGCGCCAGGGTGGTCTTTGGTTACTACTGCTACCTGATAATGTTCAGGCAGGTTTAAAGCAAGAGTGAGGCCAGCGGCGCCGCTGCCCAAAACAAGTACGTCATAGACTTGCTGATCTAGCATGAGGAGAGTCCTTAACCAAAGTTAACCTCGTATTATAGGAAGCTGAATAGCATCTTGAAGCGCGCTCGGCGATAATCCTGATACGAGTCAGTTGGAGATGACCATTATGTTAACAGAATCTGCGCAAGTCGTCGCTCATGAAGGCGATGGTGTTTGGCTGAAAACGCTGCGTACCAGTGCCTGTGAATCTTGTAAAGCAAAGTCTGGCTGTGGTCAGCATGCAATGGCAAAGCTGACCGATGGTGAGCGTCAAGAACGTGCGACGCAAATATTTGTGCAAGCTGAACCAAAACCAAATATTGGCGATTTTGTCACCGTCGCAATTCCTGAATCCGCCATGCTGCGTTCAGCCTGGACGATGTACGGTATTCCTATGCTGTTATTGCTCGTTGTGGTGGGCGGTTTGAACATGTTGGGCGCTTCAGAGCTGGTGCAAATGCTAGCAGCTATTGTGAGCCTGACTGCGGGCTTAACAATTGTGCGCCAATTAGGGCAAAGATGGTTGAGTCAATCGGACATGCACCCACGTATTATCGAGTAGTAGTTGCACTGTTTATTGGAATAGGAGAATTGCAATGAAAGTGATGCGCTTATCGAAAGTGCTGGTAGTTGTGGTGATTAGCTTTTTGGCCACTGCTTCAAAAGCTAATTTGCCCGATTTCACCGAGTTGGTTGAAGAGCTATCCCCAGCAGTGGTGAAAATCACTGCCACGGCTGAAGCCCAAGTAGGCACTCAGCAACAAATACCACAGATATTTCGCGATTTTTTTGGCGATAGTTTTCCACAATATCGCTCACCAACCCCTCAGCCTCGTAACTCACTCGGTTCAGGGTTCTTGATCTCCGACGACGGTTATGTACTAACCAATAATCACGTGATTGATGGCGCTGATCAGGTGTCAGTGCGCCTCACCGATGGTCGCGAATTAATGGCCGAAGTGGTGGGTACCGATGCCCAAACCGACTTGGCCTTGTTAAAGCTTGAAGAGCGTGATTTACCTGAGCCAGTAGAATTTGGTGATTCAGAGGACTTAAAAGTGGGCGAGTGGGTGTTGGCAATTGGCTCACCATATGGGTTTGAATATTCTGTAACGGCGGGTATTGTTTCGGCCAAAGGTCGAGCCCTGCCAAACGACAACTATGTGCCGTTTATTCAAACGGATGTTGCCATTAACCCTGGTAACTCAGGCGGCCCGCTCTTTAACCTAGACGGCGAAGTGATTGGTATCAATAGCCAGATCTTTACCCGAGATGGCGGTTTTATGGGCTTGTCATTTGCGATTCCAAGTAACCTGGCTGAAAGCATTGTCGCCCAGCTTAAAGATGGTGGGGTTGAACGTGGTTACCTAGGGGTTGCCATGGATGAAAAACTCAATGACTCACGCGACGGCCCAATTTTGGCTGAGATTCTTGGCCTAGATCGCCCTGAAGGTGCGCTGATTGCTAAGGTTTACCCTGGTACGGCTGCCGAAGCGGCTGGTATTCAACAAGGTGATGTCATTCTTTCATTCGACGGCAACCCAATTCGTCGCTACTCAGACTTAGCGCCACTCGTTGGTTTAAAACAGCCAGGCGATGAAGTAGAAGTGGGCATTGTCCGTGACGGTAAGCGTATTCGCCTGGATGTGGTATTGGGTGAGCGTGCCGACATGACGCGTGCGTCGGTAACCACCACAGAACCAGAATCTAATCGTCTTGCTATTGCTGTGCGCGCTCTGACTGATGAAGAGTCGGATCAGCTGCAAGGGGAAAACGGTGTGCTTGTCACGCAAGTTGGTGACGGTCAGGCCCGTCGAGCCGGTGTGATGCCCGGTGACATTATTACCAATGTTGCGGGTCAATCAGTGTCGACGCCACGCCAGCTAGAGCAGGCGCTGGATGACATTGATCGTGACAAACCGTTTGCTATGCGTGTTGTGCGCCAAGGTCGAGCGATGTTTGTTGCCATTCGCCCATAATAGCGATTACCACGGCGGGCTAGCGACCAACGTAACTACTAGCCCGCCGCCTTGTGGATGATTGCCTTTTCGCAATTTTTGTCGATATCTTGTCTGTTCACGTGTTCGACAATAGTCAATTGGCTTGGAATTCGTTAAACTCGCGATCCATTTTGTGGTAACGAGTAGTGGTTCTGTGAGCGATCTTTCTCATATTCGAAATTTTTCAATTATTGCCCATATCGACCATGGTAAGTCGACCTTGGCTGACCGTTTTATTCAGGTGTGTGAGGGGCTTACCGATCGTGAGATGGCCGATCAGGTGCTTGACTCAATGGATATTGAGCGTGAGCGTGGTATTACCATCAAAGCGCAGAGCGTGTCGCTAAACTACACCGCCCGTGATGGCAAAACTTACCAACTTAACTTTATTGATACCCCAGGGCACGTAGACTTTTCTTACGAAGTATCGCGCTCGCTAGCAGCCTGTGAGGGTGCATTGCTAGTGGTCGATGCGGCACAGGGGGTAGAGGCGCAATCGGTTGCTAACTGCTACACAGCCATCGAGCAAGATCTTGAAGTACTCCCTGTATTGAACAAGATCGATTTGCCGCAAGCGGACCCAGACAAAGTAAAAGAAGAGATTGAAGAGATCATTGGTTTAGATACCAGTGAAGCGGTGTCGTGCTCTGCGAAAACCGGCTTAGGTGTTGAAGATGTACTGGAGCTGCTGGTGAAACGCGTACCGCCACCGGTTGGTGATTACGACAAGCCCCTGCAAGCCTTGATCATGGACTCTTGGTTCGACCCATATCTTGGGGTGGTATCCTTGGTTCGCATTAAAGAAGGCGTGTTGAACAAGCGTGACAAAATTCTAATCAAGTCGACCGGTAAAACCTGGAATGCTGATTCGATTGGCATCTTTACACCAAAACGCACCGAGAAAGATGTGTTGCGCGCTGGTGAGGTAGGCTTTGTTGTGGCGGGTATTAAAGACATTCACGGCGCGCCTGTGGGTGATACGATTACCCATGCAAAAACCCCTGATGTCGACCGTATCCCAGGCTTCACGCGGGTTAAGCCTCAGGTGTATGCCGGCATGTTCCCTACCTCGAGTGATGACTATGAGGACTTCCGGGAAGCGCTCGACAAGTTAAGCCTAAACGATGCCTCATTGCAGTTTGAGCCAGAAACCTCAGATGCATTGGGTTTTGGTTTCCGTATTGGTTTCCTTGGCATGCTGCACATGGAGATCATTCAAGAGCGCCTAGAACGTGAATACGATCTAGACCTGATTACCACTGCGCCAACGGTAGTGTATGAGATCGTGCAAACCAATGGCGAGACGGTCTATGTGGAAAACCCATCAAAATTGCCACCAACTCAAAACATTGAAGAGTTCCGTGAACCGATTGCTCGTTGTAGCATTTTAGTGCCACAAGAATTCCTTGGTAATGTGATTACCCTGTGTATTGAAAAGCGTGGTATGCAGGTAGATATGCAGTACACCGGCTCACAAGTTCAGCTTGTGTACGATATCCCTATGGCAGAGGTAGTACTGGACTTCTTTGATCGCTTGAAGTCGACATCGAAGGGGTTTGGTTCGCTTGAATTTAGCTTTGAGCGTTTCGAAAAGTCGAACCTTACCAGACTAGATATTTTGGTGAACGGTGATCGAGTTGATGCGCTAGCATTAATTATGCACCGTGATCATGTGATGCGTCGTGGCCGAGCGGTTTGTGAAAAGATGAAAGAGCTGGTGCCAAGACAAATGTTCGATGTCGCCATTCAAGCGGCGATGGGCAATCAAGTCATTGCCCGCACCACGGTTAAGGCGTTACGTAAAAACGTAACGGCGAAATGTTATGGTGGTGACGTTTCTCGTAAGAAAAAACTCTTACAGAAACAGAAAGAAGGTAAAAAACGGATGAAGCAAGTTGGCAATGTGGAAATTCCACAAAGCGCATTCCTTGCAGTACTCAAGGTGGACAATTAATGTTAGGTATTCCCTCGGTGATTTACACAATGGTGCTGTTAGCACTATTGGCTTTTTGGTTGGGCGCTACCCTATTTTTTGCTTGGCAAAGAATTACAAAAGCGTCGCTAGCCTTAGCGGGAGAACAAAGCCACGAGCAAGCGTTGGCAAAACTGCAAGAACCAAAATGGCTCGAGGGAATCGGTTGGGCGGTCATTGTATTGTTGGTACTGGCCGTGTTTACCGGCATTAGAGAGGGCAACGACCTAACACTGACGCTCGTTGTAGCAACCATTATTTTGGGCTTGGTTCGTTTGTTAGACTTTTTAGTCTTAGCAAAACCAAGAGCAAAACTTGCTGCTACAACGGGTAATGAGCAAATCCAGCAGGCCGCTAAGTATGGTGGCAAAATGCTGTCTTGGGGTCGAGATTATTTCCTAATTATCTTTATCGTTTTGCTCATTCGCTCATGGGTGTTTGAACCGTTCAAAATTCCATCAGCATCGATGCGCCCAACCTTGATTGAAGGTGACTATCTGGTTGTGTCGAGATTTAGTTATGGCATCTACTTGCCAGTGCTGAATTACGAGCTATTCGATATTGCCGACCCTGAGCGTGGGGATGTTATTGTCTTTACGCCACCGCACGATGCATCGCGCTACATTAAACGCGTTGTGGCTGTGCCAGGCGACACCGTTAGATACGATTATCAAAGCAAACAATTGTTCGTTAATGGCGAGCGCGTGGTGCGTGAACTCGTGCCAGGTGGCAGTGAAACGCTCACGATGACCCGCGAAGACGGCCGCGAGCAGTCGGCGAATGTGCTGCGTTATCGCGAGCAGTTAGGTGACGTAGATCATGATATCTTTATCAACCCAGGTACAACGTCGGCCTTCACCGGTATTTCTGTATTCGATGCCAATCTTCGCCAGCTAAGCCGTGGTGTGACCGTACCACAAGGCAAATACTTTGCCATGGGTGACAACCGTGATGCATCGCTAGATTCGCGTTATTGGGGTTTTGTTGACGAAACCATGATTGCTGGTCGAGCAGAGTTTAAGTGGATGTACTGGCCATCGTTCTTCTCATTACCGCAGTTCCATCGTGTTGGCGCGATTGAATAATTAAGGAAACTACTATGTCTAAACAGCGCGGATTCTCACTATATGCCATTGCATTCTGGATTGCTCTGGCGTCGTTTGCGGGCCTACTTTTTGTTAAGTTTATGCCCATCTATGCCGATCAGTTTTACCTGAATGGCTTTTTTGAAGATGTGATCGAAGAATCTTATGCTGAAGACTTTGGTAAAAATGAGTTGCTTACCCGTATTCAGCGCCGAATGCAGATCAATAACTTAGACAACATCGACTTAAAAGACGTGACTAAGTTTGACGGCGAACAAATCATTGTTGAATACACAGTGCAAACGCACATTATTTACAATATCGATGCCGTGGTAAGTTTTAGTAAGACCTATAACTGGAATCCTAATTGATGGCCAGCATCAAACAGCTACAAAAACGAATCAACTATCACTTCCAAAATCCCGAATTTCTTGAGCAAGCCCTAACGCACCGAAGCGTTGGGGCAAAAAACAATGAGCGCCTAGAATTTTTGGGCGACGCCATTCTAAACATGGCGGTTGCGAGAGATCTCTACCAGCGTTTTCCAAAAGCACGTGAGGGGCAAATGTCTCGCTTGCGTGCATCTATGGTAAAAGGCAAAACATTGGCAGAGATCGCTCGTGAGTTTGAGCTTGGTGATTATTTACGTTTAGGCAGTGGTGAGCTTAAGAGCGGTGGCTTTCGTCGTGAGTCGATCCTTGCCGATGCCGTCGAGGCAATTATTGGCGCCATTAGTCTAGATGCCGACTTGGTCGTCGCTGAGGCTAAAACATTAGAATGGTATGAAAGCCGCCTGCGTGAACTAACGCTTGAAGATGTTCGCAAAGATAATAAAACCCGCTTACAGGAATATTTGCAGGGTAAGCGCTTAGCATTGCCAGAATATGAGGTGATTAGCATCACTGGTGAGCCACATTGTCAGGAGTTTACTGTGCAATGTCGGTTAGAAGATGGCAGTGAGAGCATTGCAGTAGGAAGTTCAAGAAAATTGGCAGAGCAAAAATCTGCGTTAGCGCTGTTAGAGCAGCTAGGAATTATTGATGACTGAAACGTATGCAGGCATCGTTGCCTTGGTAGGCCGCCCCAATGTTGGTAAGTCAACATTGATGAACCACCTAATTGGCGAAAAAATCTCGATTACCTCGCGCCGCCCACAAACAACACGACACCAGGTAATGGGTGTGTTAACCGAAGGGGCGCGACAGGTCATTTTTGTTGACACACCGGGTATGCACCAAAACCAAGAGAAGGCGATCAATCGATACATGAATAAGGCGGCAGAAAGTGCCGTGCGTGATGTTGATGTCATCTTGTTCATGGTCGACAGCCTTGCGTGGACACCCGACGACGAAGCAGTGTTGGATAAGCTTAAAAAAGTAAATCGGCCGATTTGGTTAGTGATCAACAAGATCGATAAAGTAAAAGATAAAACCGAGCTGCTGCCACATATCGAGAGTCTTACCAGTAAGTTTGAATTTGCCAAGATTTTGCCGGTTTCCGCCCTACATGGGCACAACCGCGATGAGTTGGCCGAGGAAATAACTGGTGCCATGCCAGAAGGACCATTTTGGTTTCCAGAAGATCAGTTAACTGACCGCAGTGAGCGCTTTTTGTCAGCCGAAATTGTGCGTGAGAAAATCATGCGCCAACTCGGTGATGAAGTGCCGTATTCGGTGGCAGTGGAAATTGAACGGTTTGCCGTCGAAAACGATATCCTTCATATTCATGCCCTAATTCTTGTAGAGCGCGATGGTCAGAAACGCATCGTAATCGGCGATAAAGGTAGTCGTATCAAGCTGATTGGCAGTGAAGCCCGTAAAGACATGGAAAGGCTTTTTGGTCACAAGGTGATGCTCAACTTATGGGTGAAAACGAAACGAGGTTGGTCCGACGATGAGCGTGCCTTACGCTCGCTCGGCTACGACGCCGACTAATCAAGCAGGCTGGTTGTTAGCTAAGCGCACTGTGGCAGCAGAACGCATGCAGAGTGCTTGGCTAACCAATGATTTTGGCGTTATTCGCTTATTTAGCTGGCCATCTTTGTTGCAGTCAGTGCTGCCCTTTCAGCCTTTTTCTTTGCAGTTTCAAGGTGAGCAGTTAATAAATGTGCGTGCCAGTGGTGCAACACTGTGGCCGGTGTCGGCCAACATGCTGTTTGCCCAGTACTGCAATGATTGTTTACGGCTATTATTAGCTGAGGGTGAGCCGAGTAACTTGGCAGCCAGTTATGGTGAGCTGCTCGTCGCCATGCAGCACCAGCCGTGGCAGGAATTGTGGCATCCATTTGAACAACAGCTATATCAGCAAGCGCTCGCACTCGGAACGGCGGAGTCGAGTAACTGGCAGCAAACCTTTATTGCTAGTTTGCCCGTTGCGGTGCGCCCATTTATTGAAAAACAACGAAATATCTTGGAGTCAATGCAGTGAAACCGCTACTTTTAGGCGTTAATATTGACCATGTCGCCACAGTGCGTAACGCCCGTGGTACCCAGTATCCAGACCCTGTGCAAGCGGCGTTTATTGCCGAGCAAGCCGGTGCTGACAGTATTACAGTGCATTTGCGTGAAGACCGCCGCCATATTACGGATCGTGATGTCTATTTGCTGGCGCAAACCTTACAGACCCGTATGAATTTAGAAATGGCGGTCACCGATGAGATGATCGCGATCGCCAGCAAGGTGAAGCCAGCCAATATCTGCCTGGTACCAGAAAAGCGTGAAGAGGTGACCACCGAAGGTGGCTTGGATGTGCTTGGCAACCTAGCGCGCATTACCAAGGCTTGTGAGGCGCTGACAGGTGTTGGCAGTGAAGTTTCTTTGTTTATCGACCCTGATATCGCCCAAATTGATGCCGCCAAAGCCGCGGGTGCACCGGCCATTGAGCTGCATACAGGTCGTTATGCAGATGCCGAGTCTGAGCAAGAACGCGAGCATGAACTGGTTGCATTACAGCAAGCAGCGACCCACGCTCATGCGCTTGGCTTAATTGTTAACGCCGGTCATGGTTTGGGCTACCACAATCTAGCGCCAATTGTGCAAATTGCCGAGTTAAATGAGCTAAATATCGGCCATGCGATTATAGGCCGTGCTGTATTTAGTGGCTTAGCCCAAGCGGTTACCGATATTAAGGAGCTGATGAAGCGATGATTCAAGGTATGGGGGTGCACTTAGAAGAGTTGTCTGTTGTGCAAAGCGCGTTTGATCGTAATGGCGAAAGCCTAGTGCGCCGAATGCTCACGCCACAGGAACTTAATATTTGGCAAACTCACCGTCATCCGGTTGTCTATTTAGCGACGATGCAAGCGATCAAAGAAGGACTAGCCAAAGCCCTTCATACCAAAATTGGTCAAGGCGTAAGTTACCGGGATATTTCTGTCGAATTAACGGAACCGGTTTCAGTATGCCTAGAAGGTGGCGCTGACGTGCGGTATCAGCGCCACGGTGGTGGTCAGTGGTTAGTGAGCTACTGTGTGTCGGCACAGTTCGTTACCGCTACCGTGTTGCTGCAGCAATAAGATGCGCTTGCCAATCTGACTTATTAATCTGGCTGACGGCCTCGATGGCAGCCATTACGTCGGCCAAACTATCGAGTTCGTCAACACCGGACTTTAATGCCTCTTCACACTGTTGCAGTGCCTTACTTAGGCGAGGTAAACCACATAATTTACTGGCCCCATGCAACTTGTGTACAGCATCTAGCCTGTCCTCGCTAGCGGGTGCACTGGTTTCTATTTGGCTAATCATATCTGGTAGTGCCGCCAAAAAGTCATCCATCATATGCTCGGCTAAATGTGCTTTGCCACCCGATCGACGCACGGCAAGTGTGGCATCAAAATCTAGTTCTGTTTGATTGCTGCCTGCCTGTTGCTCGACCACACTGTCCTCCGGTAGCTCTTTCATTTCAAGCCGGCTCTGTAGTACTTGCTCAAGGTTGTTGATATTAATTGGCTTGGAAATATAGTCGTCCATACCTTGATCCAATAACCGACGCCGCTCATCCGCCATAGCATGGGCGGTGACTGCAATAATTGGAATCTTGGCATACTGTGGCATTTGGCGAATGCGCTGCATGGTTTCTACCCCATCCATTTCCGGCATGCGAATATCCATTAAAATCATATCAACTGGTTCGCGCGTGACTAAGTCGATGGCGGCATGGCCACTGTTGGCGGTTAGCATTCGTATTGGTGCTTCAGCCAGTAACTCTTTAAGCAAGAATAAGTTAGCTGGGTGGTCATCTACAGCCAGTACGGTTGGCACTTGCTCTAGTTGTGGTTTTTTCGATTCAGTGCGGCGCGTTAACAGGTCTCGGCTCATCACAGGATGCACTAGGGTATTAATGCCTTGATTAATTAATTGCTCAACGGCTGATTCGTGGTGCCAAGGTAGTACCACAGTTAGTTGGCGCGTTTGGCTTAAATGAATGAGACGCTGCCAAGGCAGCTCATTGGGATTATCGACCCCTAAAAATAGTGGTTCACCCTCTGGTGTTTCGGCGCAGGTAGCAGCTCGATTGACGGCAAAACCACTATAGCGCAGCACATTGACTAGGGCGTTATCGCGCAACTCATTGCTTTCGCATACCCAAGCATCACGCAGCACGGTGTTTTCCACTAGCGTGCCAGTTTTGCCTGCTTGAATGGTCAGTTTAAAAACCGAGCCGCGGCCAATTTCTGATTCAACACTCACATCGCCGCCCATTAACTCAACGAGCTTGCGACTAATACTCAACCCCAAGCCAGTGCCACCGTGCAGGCGAGTCACATCGCTTGCGCCTTGCTCGTAGGAGGAGAACAGCTTTTTGCACTGCTCCTTGCTCATACCCTTGCCCGTGTCGGTAACACTAACCATTAGGCGCCAAATATCTTCAAGCTCCTCTTCGAGCATCACACGCACCACCACTGAGCCCTTCTCGGTAAACTTAATAGCATTGCTAACCAAATTGGTAACTACCTGTTTAAGGCGTACTTCGTCACCAACAATATGATGCGGAACTTCCTCAAACACCATTAGGGCTAGGTCGATACGTTTTTGATGGGCCTGCGGTGCTAGCATCGACATCACCGACTCAAGCGCATCGCGCAGCACAAACTCGCGCTTTTCAAGCTCAAGTTTGCGCGCTTCAATTTTCGAAAAGTCGAGCAAGTCGTTAATTAGCGTCAGTAGCCAGTCGGCCGATGCCAAAACGGTTTGCATGCGCTCTTGCTCTTTCTTAGGCAAGTTCGACTTAACCATTAGCTGAGTTAAGCCATGAATGGCATTCAGTGGCGTGCGCATTTCATGGCTCATATTGGCGAGGAAGCGGGTTTTCAGCTTGGCGCCATTTTCAGCCTCTTTTAGCGATTGTTCTAGTTTGATGTTTTGGCGTTCAAACCCTTCTAGTGATGTTTTTAAATCTTGCGTGGCGACGTCGATGCTCTGCTGCATTTCATCGCGCGCAGCTTGCAGCTCTGCGACCAGATGGTTAATGGTATATTCTAAGTCACGCAGTTCATTGGATGAGCTAGTGGTCTCGAGGCGTGTATCGTACTCGCCCTCGCGAATGTACTGTGTGGCTTCAACAATTCGCCGAATCGGTTCCGCCGCACTGCGAGCCACTGCAATGACCAAAAAGTACAGAATGATCAACGCGACGATGGTGAAGCCACTGTTAATCATAATGGTGCTGTAGGCATCAATGCGGGTGTCAGAAAAATCGAAAGTGATCTCTACCCAGCCTGCATGAACTTCCCCTGGCTCAAGGGTAATTCTATAGCGGGCAGCGAACTGGTTGTCGATTAATGATTGCTGGTTCGCTTGTAGCTGATCGAGTGGCGGTAGAATATTGCCATCACCTGTGTTGCCCAAGCGGCGGGCAATGTCTCCATTGGGTTGGTATAACACGATCGATCGTGCCCGGTCATTGGCATAAAAAGAGTGCAGTAAATCGAAAAAACTCTGGTTGTCGGTTTGCCAACTGAACGGTTCGCCAGCATATTGCTGCTGCCCAGCATATTGCAGCAATTTGGCAAATTGTTGGGTGTAGCGAGCTGCTTCGGCTTGCACTTCCTTGCCAGTGTCTGCCACTTGTTGACTGGTTAAAATAGTCGTTATCAGAACGATAATGATAAACGCGGGCGCTAGCGTTATCAGCGCTAGTCGGCTATGCAGGGCAAGTTTCATGCAATTTCTCCTTCACTGCTAGCAGATTAACACACCCACTTGCACAGATAAAAACCACAAATTGCATTGGCAATCTCTCATACACAATTCAGTCGCGCTGGCGTATCATACGCCCCAAATTATCGGGGGGTCGCCATGCAATACGCCACCATAGAGTCATTAATTGGTCAAACGCCACTGGTTCGCTTGCAGCGAATTGGGCAGCACACGTCGAATACTATCCTGTTGAAGTTAGAGGGTAATAACCCTGCCGGATCGGTGAAAGACCGGCCTGCGCTGTCGATGATTCAACGAGCAGAAGCACGTGGCGACATTCAGCCTGGTGATACTCTGATCGAGGCCACGAGTGGCAACACCGGCATTGCCTTGGCCATGGCCGCTGCCATTAAAGGGTATAGAATGGTGTTGATTATGCCCGACAATATGACCGAAGAGCGCAAGGCGGCCATGGCTGCTTATGGCGCCGAGCTCATTTTGGTACCCAAAGAGCAGAGTATGGAGGGGGCGCGTGACCTTGCCCAGACCATGCAGCAAAACGGCGAAGGCAAGGTGTTAGACCAGTTTAATAATCCAGACAACCCGATGGCGCATTACACCGGTACCGGGCCTGAGATTTGGCAACAAACCCAAGGCCAGGTTACCCATTTTGTTTCATCTATGGGGACAACAGGCACCATTATGGGTACCGCTGGCTACCTAAAAGAGCAAAACCCAGATGTTCAGATCGTTGGTCTGCAACCGGCAGAGGGTAGCCAAATTCCAGGTATTCGCCGCTGGCCGGTTGAATACCTTCCAGGTATCTATGACGGTGAGCGCGTCGACCAAGTATTGGATATCGCACAAGCCGATGCCGAAGCGATGGCGCTGCGCTTAGCCCGTGAAGAGGGCATTTTTTGTGGCGTCAGTTCAGGTGGTTCGGTTGTTGGGGCACTACGTGTAGCGGAGCAAGTAGAGAACGCCACCATAGTTGCCATTATATGTGATCGTGGTGACCGATACTTATCCACTGGGCTGTTTAATCGCTAATGCAACTACAAATAGATACCTTTAGCCATGATGGTCGTGGCATAGGCCGCGTGCAAGACAAAGGCAAGCGCTTTGGCAAAACCTGTTTTGTTGAAGGCGCCTTGCCTGGTGAAACCGTATCGGTTGAGATCAGCAAAGAAAATCGTCGATTAATTGAAGCGAGCCTAGCAGACATTGACGTGCCGCACCCGCAGCGAGTGCAACCTGAATGTCGCTATTATCAGCAGTGCGGCGGCTGTCAGTTACAGCATGCCGACATTGCACTGCAGCGCTCGCTCAAAGAGGATGTGCTCGTTGGTCAGTTTCAGCGCTTGGCACAACTCAACGATATTCAGTTGAGTGAATCCTTAGTCAGTGAACCTTGGCATACACGCCGGCGTGTGCGTTTTTCAATAAAAGGAGAGACGCTTGGCTTTAATGGCCGCGGCAGTAATAAAATTGTCGACATCAAAACCTGCCTAATTGCCGATCAGCGGATTAACCAGCATTTACCCGACATTAAGCGGCTACTGCCCATGTTAAAAGGGGCGACCGGGCTAGAAGTTATTGCTAATGAGCCTTTAGTGGTTGATGTATTAGCAAAGCAGCCACTTGTTGTATCGCCAGAGCTAGCGGCCTACTGTGAGCAAAAGCAACTTTCACTATGGCATAAGGGTAAGTTGCTAGCAGGGCCTGCTGGCGAGTTAGCGTATCAGATTGATTCGGTGACCTTTCAGTATAATGCGAGCCATTTCTCGCAAGTGAATGCGGCGATAAACGAACAAATGGTTCGCCAAGCGCTCGCTTGGGCTGCACCTAAAGCCAAAGAAACCGTTTTGGATTTATTTTGTGGTATTGGCAACTTTGCCTTGTCGTTTGCCCCGCACGTGAAAGCTGTTGTTGGGGTGGAAGGCAGTGAACATAGCATTCAACAAGCGCAAGTTAATGCCCAGTTGAATCAGCTAAGCAACTGCCAGTTTTTGGTTGATAACTTGTTTGAACCAAGCAATACCTGGGCAAGCACTGCCGCTGACATTGTTGTGCTAGATCCGCCTAGAGCTGGCGCACAGCAAGCCGTCGACCACTACCCTTGGCAAGGCAATGAGAGAATTATTTATGTATCTTGCGACCCAGCAACCCTGGCGCGAGATGCTAAGCTATTGACCAGCAAAGGATTTGCTTTGCAACAACTCGCAATGATGGATATGTTCCCGCAAACACGCCATATTGAAGCCATGGCGCTGTTCGCGGCGGAATGAGACTGGAGTAAGCATGGTTAAGGTACGTGAGGAGCAGCCCATTGAACGGGATGGCTCGCTCAACCTAGACGCTTGGCTGAACCGCCTGCAAAAACATGTGGCAATTATCGATCCGGAGCGCTTAAGCCGTGCCGCCGAGATTGCCAAAATCGCTGAACAAGAAGCCATTGCCGCCGAACATATTTGGGCGGAAGGCAATTCAAGCTTTCTGACTGGCCTAGAAATGTGCGAGATCCTCGCCGAACTGCACTTGGATGAAGAATCCTTGGTGGCGGCCATGCTCTATCGCACGGTGCGTGAGGGTAAGTTGGAGCTGTCGACTGTTCAAGATCAGTTCGGCCCTGAAGTGGCCCGCCTCATTGCAGGCGTGCAAAACATGGCCGCAATCCACTATAAGCATAAGCAAACGCGCAAGGCAGTCCTTGGCCAGCGCACAAATCAGTCGGACAATGTGCGCAAAATGCTGGTCAACATGATTGATGATGTGCGAGTGGCATTAATCAAAATTGCTGAGCGGACCTGTGCGATCAGGGCAGTCAAAAATGCGCCCGCCAGTAAAAAATACCGTGTGGCGCGCGAGGTTTTCGATATTTATGCGCCCCTAGCGCACCGGTTGGGGTTAGGTACACTCAAATGGGAGCTAGAAGACCTCTCGTTTCGCTACATTGAGCCAAACGAATACAAAAAAATTGCCCGCCGCATTAATGAAAAGCGCCTACAACGCGAAGACTTTATTCGCAACATGGTGGCTTTTATCAAGCAGCAGCTCGAAGATATTCAGCTGCAAAATTATAAGGTGAAGGGGCGGGTTAAGCATATTTACTCCATTTGGCGCAAAATGCACCGCAAAAACCTACCGTTTTCGCAGGTTTATGATGTACGCGCTGTGCGCATACTGGTTGATAACGTTGCCGACTGTTATCGAGTGCTTGGGCTTGTGCAAAATCTCTGGCGCCAAATCCCTAGTGCCTTCGATGATTACATTGCTAACCCTAAACCAAATGGTTATCGCTCATTGCATGCAGCTGTCATTGGTCCAGAAGGTAAAGTCGTCGAAATTCAAATTCGCACGCATGCTATGCATGAAGAGGCCGAGCTCGGGGTGGCGGCACATTGGCGTTACAAAGGCAGTGATGAAGAAGGGCGTAGCCAAAGTTATGAAGAAAAGATTGCTTGGCTGCGACAAGTTCTTGAATGGCATGAAGAAGTTGGCACCGGCGTTGGCCCGATTGACTTAGGCGATACCATTCAAAGCGACCGCATCTATGTGCTCACACCAGAGGGGCATGTGGTTGACTTGCCAATGGACGCAAGGCCGCTGGATTTTGCCTATAAAATTCACACCGAGGTAGGGCATTCGTGCCGCGCCGTTAAAATTAATGGCCATTTTTCACCACTAAACCGGCCTTTGCGCAATGGTGATCAAGTCGAAATTGTTGCCAGCAAAGAAGCGCGTCCAAGTCGTGACTGGCTCAATCCAGATTTAGGCTATGTCAAAACCAGCTCGGCAAAGTCGAAAATTGGCCAGTGGTTTAAAGATCAAGCCCGCGACCAACAGCTTGCCGAGGGCCGCTTGGCCCTGCATCGTGAGCTCTACCTACATGGTTTGCCACAACCTGACCTTGATGAACTAGCACGAGCGTTTAACCATGACCGGCGTGAAGAATTTTTGATGGCGCTGGGGCGTGGTGATATTGCCAGCGCCACCATGGTGCGTAAAGTTCAGCAAATGCTTGGCGCGCACGATGTTGAGTTTTCTGGCGAAGGCGAGCTTGGCATTATTGGCGCCGGTGGTCGTGATGTGCAGTTAGCAGACTGTTGCCGGCCAACTGAACATGATGAAATTTTGGGTGAGTTGTCACCAGATCAACAGACAGTAAAAGTGCACCGCGCAGACTGTGCGCAGCTATTATCGTCGGTTGGGCACGAGCACAGAATTCACAATCACATTGCCTTATATTGGGGCCAGGTCAAGTCGACATCATTTAGTGCGCATATGGAGTTAATTGCCTGGAACCGCACCGGCTTGTTGCGCGATGTATTTTCCGAAGCCGCCGAGCTTGAAGTAGATGTGGTGAGTGTAAACACCAATACCAATAAGGTAAGTGGTATCGCGAACATGTTGATTGAAGTGGATGTGGATCGTTTAGAGCGACTCAATACCCTAATTCACCGATTAAACTCGCTGCCCAACATCATATCGGTGCAGCGTAAGCGAGTGCAGCAGTGACTTACCAAATTGACGACTTGCGCACCCTGATGACACGCTTGCGTGATGCAACAACCGGTTGCCCTTGGGACATTAAACAAACCTACGCCAGCATAGTGCCGCACACGCTTGAAGAGGTGTATGAGGTGGTTGAAGCAATAGAGAACCATGACTACGACAATCTAGAAGAAGAACTAGGTGACTTGTTATTCCAAGTGGTTTTTTATGCGCAAATTGCTAGCGAAGAAAATCGCTTTGATCTATCTGGTGTTATTCATCGTGTAACTGAAAAGCTGCTGCGCCGCCATCCACATGTGTTTCCAGATGGCACCTTAAACAGCCAGCGCCAGCCAGATGACAATCCTGATGAGTTAATGGTGAATGCTAATTGGGATGCCATTAAAGCCAGTGAAAAACCCAAGCCGGACAGTATCTGTGATCAGGTGCCGCGTGCCCTGCCGTCGTTGCAACGCGCCTATAAACTGCAAAAAAAGGCTGCCAAACAAGGCTTTGATTGGCCCGACACGGATGGGGCATTAGCCAAGCTAAAAGAAGAAATAGATGAACTAGCACAAGAAACAACACCTGAGCGTTTGCTTGATGAAGGTGGTGATGTGCTGTTTTCGTTGGTGAACCTGCTGCGCAAACAAGGTATCGACCCGGATATGGCGATGCGCCATGCTAACCAGAAGTTTGAACGCCGCTTTCGCCATATTGAATCGCAAGCTGAAAAACCATTAACGCATTACACCCTAGATGAACTAGATCACTGGTGGAACGACGCTAAGGAGAAAGAACGTGGGCAATAAACTCGTTTGGTCATCTGAATTTGGCGGCGACGTACGTAAAGACGAAGAAGTGGAGGAGGGTCTGATAGAAGGCCCAGCCCACGTGCGTCGAGAAACCAAAGCGCGCGGTGGCAAAACAGTGGTGACGATTGGCAACTTAGCGCTGGATAAAAGTGAAAAAGCAGCGCTATGCAAGCGCCTGAAAAAGCGCTGCGGCACAGGCGGCACTGTAAAAAAAGAAGGCCACATCGAAATCCAAGGCAACGTGCTCGACGCCGTATTAGACGAACTAAAAAAAGCCGACATCCCCGCCAAACAGGTTGGTGGGTGAGGCCCGGTCGCGCGCAGCGCGAACAAATGCACGAGGTGCATTTGTAGGGCCGAACGCCAAGCCATGGATGGCACTCCTGCTAGGACATCCATGTCCGCAAGCGAATCATGCTCCTGCGATTCGCCCTTACGGACATCCATGTCCGCAAGCGAATCATGCTCCTGCGATTCGCCCTTACGGACATCCATGTCCGCAAACATTCGCGGTGCGAATGATTTACGGACCTACCGAAGGTAGTATAGGGAGCTCGTGGTTATAAATTATCGTCTTCTTGGAAATTGCACGATGTTTTTAGCGTGAATTCGCACAGGCTGTACTTCGCATTGGCCGTGATTTTTTTGTAAGCGTGGGCGAAAACGTGCAAAGGTTGCATAGGCCCAGTCAAAAAGCTGTTTAAGACCAGGTAGTTTGGTTGGTGCCACTAGCCAGCCGAGACCAATTTCGCGATAAATAAGGCGAGTCGCATCCATTGCCGTGTGCCATTGGCCATTGTCGTCCAGCACATGGAGCTCTGCCATCATCGCGGGCATGGTTTTGCCATACACCGAGGGGTTGAATACAGGCACACTAATATCTTGGAAGAGCATTCGCCCTGGTGAAACCTTCTTTTGTAACCAAGATACTTCGGAAGCACACAATGGGCATTGTCCGTCGTAAAAAACTGTCATCATAGCGAGCGCACCCTGATATATCTAACGCTGATCAATACGCAGGTAATGCTCATTTAGATTAATGGGTTTTGCAAGAAAGGTTTTGTAAAAATATTACCAATTTGGTTTGGTAACGGTTTTGTCAATTAAGCTAAATTCGTTTTTCGCTCGGCAACTGAAATAGTGCTTAAGGGTCCATTCTACCGATCGGAATGCAATTTCATGCCAAGGCACATCTTGTTCACTAAACAGTGCTATTTCGGTTGATTCTGGCGTGGTTTGCCAAGTTGGTTCAATGAGGTCGGCAAGGTAGAAAGTATGTACCTGATTGCAAAACGGTAAGCTCAAGCAGCTAAGCAACCGCAAGTTGGTTACCGGTGCGTGCGACTCCTCTGCCGTTTCACGCAGTGCGCCTTCAATGGTCGATTCGCCATTTTCCATAAAGCCACCGGGCAATGTCCACATGCCGTGCTGTGGCTCAATTCCACGCTTACACAGCAGTACCTTGTCTTGCCATACCGGCAAGGTGCCAACGATTAAACGAGGGTTTTCGTATTCAATATGGTGGCATTGGGTGCATACGGCACGAGGGTTGTGGTCTCCCTCTGGCACTATATACTCTGCTTTGCCGCCGCACTGCGGGCAAAATTTGATCATCCTATCACTCATGAGCTCAGACAAAGTGCTTGCAGGGTACCACCGCTAAAGAGGATTGGCTATGGATGCGTGGATTGAGAAATTGCAATGTATTGCCACAATGCCGCCTAGCGATACGGCCGTGGCTGGCGTTCTTGTGTTGTTGTATCAACACCAGCAGCAGTGGCATTTGCTGCTAACCAAACGAGCACTAACGCTGCGCAGTCACGCTGGGGAAATATCATTTGCCGGCGGTATGATCGAGCCGCAAGATCAGGGTGATAGTGCGATGGCTGCACTGCGTGAAACCCAAGAAGAACTGGGCATTCAAGCACTGCCATGCCTACTTGGTGCGCTGCCAGCAGTGCGATCGCGCCGTGGCACCTCGGTTCAACCTTGGCTAGCATATTTGCCGAGCAAACCAGAGCTGGCACCCAGTGCCGATGAAGTAGCTGAAGTGCTGCATTGGCCGGTTACCGATTGGTTAGCCCGCGAGCCCAAATGGCAACCGATTACGCATGCGATTCAAGGCCCTGAGTGGCGGCTGCAATCACATAGAATATGGGGGCTGACGGCGTTTGTATTACATGGCCTGCGCGAGCAGGTGCGGGCTTAAAAAACTGTACAGCGGTAAATATTTGTCGGTCAGCGCCAAATATTGTCACTATTTATGCTAAAAACCCGTCAAATCCGCTTGCCTAGAGAACTATCAAGCCAGTAGACTGCACGTTCTAGCTACGAGAAGTTGGCAATGGAATCATCAAAAGTTTATCAAGTTCTGATTTGTAGCAATCAGGTTGGCTTATCACAAGCACGTCACGACCTTCGTGAAATTCTAGCTGAGCGTCGCTGCGTGGCGACCGGGCTAAGTGTGCCTGCCGATGCAGACGAACAACTGTGGGTGCTCAATAGTCAGCAACTGCGAGATGCTGATTATGTAATTGTGTTGATGGGTGGCAGCTATGGCGCGATCACTGAAACAGGTGTTGGGCATGTTCATAGACTGTTTAGTCAGGCTATTGCCCTGAATAAGCCTGTGGTGAGTTTAATTAAAATGGACTCGCAAGAAGACGCAACAGATCCTGTTGATGCCATGCGAGCGAAAAATTTTTTGGCTCAGTTGCAACGCCAACCACATGAATATTATGCCGATGTGCAAACTTACCGCGAAGCTGCATCACGAGCAGTTGAGCGCATGCTCAGTCAGGCACCGGCGCGCGGCTGGCAACCCGTTGGAGCCACCAATGCTAGTGAGTTATCGCAAGAAGTTGAACGCCAGCGGTTAGAAATAGACAAGTTGCGCCGTGATTTGCAGGCCATGACGGCGAAAAGCTTTGAAGCTTGGTTAGACGAAGACGTGATGTCTAGCACGCAAGTGCTTAATTTTTCGGTAAAAAAATACCAAGACGGCAATGTATCGACCATACGCGAAACGGTAACGGTGACTGGCGAGCAGCTGCTCACTACACTTGCGCCTGCCATGGCCACACCAGCAACCGATGCCCATATATATGTTGGCTTTTGCGAACGTCTATTAGAACGTCTGCTAAATCAGTTGAAGGTGCGTTTCCCGGATGCGCATGCATTTTTGCAGCTCAAGGTGGTGAGTGAAGACTTCGATAAAGTGCGCGCTTGGGGTTACACGCTAAACCTAATGGAGAATAGTGATGGGCGCTGGCGCCTCACGGCGCACGGCACCCATCAGATGTCGTTGCTACTGTCCTTCAGTCGCTGAGTCAAAAAGGGTGCTAAGTGCCGCATAGATACTGCCAAGGATAAACCCCGCCAGTAACACGGCACCTACGCTGACACCAAATTGCCAAACAATCAAACCAGTTATTAACGACAGCGCTAACCAAAGTGGGAGCATGTGGCGCAAGAAGGTATCCTTGCATGCCAGAGTTTCCGACAAGGGTCGGTAGCCAGTGACGGAAAATATTAACCCAATCACTAATTGGCAGTTGGCGATAACGCCAATCGCAAAGCCGACTACTAGCGCAATAAGCAAAATCAAAATGTCTACGGCCATGATATAAGTCCTCCAGTGACGGTTCCGTTCACGGCAATAGAAACTATATCCCAGCAAAATGTAAACAAATGGGTAGTTTGGTATCAGTCGGTTTTCATTTTGTATTCGCACAAATCTTCAATTAGGCAACTACCGCATTGAGGCTTACGTGCTTTGCATACATAACGGCCATGCAGAATGAGCCAGTGATGTGCATCTAATAAAAATTCTTTTGGTACCAAGCGCACCAAGCGGTCTTCAACCTCTCTTACATCTTTGCCTTTGGCGATGTTGGTTCGATTGGCAACCCGAAAAATATGCGTATCCACGGCCATAACAGGCCAGCCAAAGGCTGTGTTTAACACCACGTTGGCGGTCTTTCGGCCCACGCCTGGCAGGGCTTCTAGCGCTTCGCGGCTTTCTGGTACCTGGCTGTTGTGTTGCTCAATGAGAATTTTACAGGCTTTAATCACATTCTCGGCTTTGCTATTAAACAAGCCGATGGTTTTGATGTACTGCTTTAAGCCTTCCACGCCCAAGTCATAAATCGCTTCTGGCGTGTTGGCAACTGGGAATAATTTGCGCGTCGCTTTATTAACACCAACATCGGTTGCTTGCGCCGATAAAGTGACAGCTACCAAAAGCTCGAAGGGCGTTTGCCATTCAAGCTCGGTTTGTGGTTTGGGATTATTTTCACGAAAGCGGGTGAAAATCTCGGTTCTTTTCTGTTTATTCACAAATATGCCCTGAAAATAGCCTGAGCGAAGCATGCTAACAGGCTATCGATTCACTTGACTAGCCTATGCCATTCACTTGAGAAGCCCTACAGGTGGTGCCGGCGTGTTTATAATCAAACTCCGCTAGCACCATCTTTGCGCAAGTTAATAGCATTCTTCGACTAGCTTGTTACCCGTACTCGCTTGCTACCGGCTTGCACTGGGGCGGCCTTGGCTTTTGCAGCTGCTTCAATTTTGGCATCAATTATGTTTTTTACGGCAATAATTAAACCCATCAGCACAAAGGCCCCAGGTGGTAATACCGCAAACAGAAAGTCTGGGTACTGCTCCCCAAATAAATGCAGTTCCCATGATGAGGCGCTGGCACCGAATAGTAGCTCCATGTTGCCAAACAAGGTGCCTGTGCCGAGTACTTCGCGCATGGCACCCAAAAGCACGAGTACGGCTGAAAAACCAACGCCCATCATCAAGCCATCAAAGGTGGCTGGCAGTAGGCTGTTTTTGCGGGCAAAGCCATCGGCTCGACCGAGAATGGCACAGTTGGTCACGATCAATGGAATGAAAATGCCGAGTACTTGATACAGCTCGTAGGTAAATGCCTGCATGAGCAGCTCTGCACAGGTCACTAAGCTTGCAATAATCATCACAAAGGCTGGCAAGCGCACGGCGTCACTAACGTGGTTGCGAATCAGCGATACGGCAGCGTTTGAGCCTACTAATACCAAGGTGGTGGCCAGGCCTAGACCGAGTGCATTAACAACCGAGCCAGTTACTGCAAGCAGCGGACACAGGCCAAGTAGTTGAACCAAGGCTGGGTTGTTTTTCCACAGGCCATCGAAGGCGATCTTATTAAACTCTGTCATGATTGACCTCCTCGAATTAGTAATCCTTGCTGGTTAGCTTGAAAGTACTGCAAGCTGTTGCGCACGGCATTAACGATGGCTCTTGGCGTAATGGTTGCGCCCGTTAGCTGATCGAATTCGCCGCCATCTTTTTTAACCGCCCATAGCTCTGGCATTGGCATTGTTAAAGACTTGCCGTCGAACTGTAGAATCCAGTCAGATTTCTTTATTTCAATTTGATCGCCCAAGCCTGGCGTTTCTTTGTGATGCGCCACGCGCACACCCCATAACTCGCCATCGGCCGCGATACCCACTAGCAACTCAATGGTCTCGGTGTAGGCATTCGGTGCGCTCACCGGCAGAATAATGCCAGCGATGTTGCCCTCACTGTCTAGCACTTGCCAGCCGTTATCAGTCGTGGCTTTGCCAATAAGCGATAACTCGTTGTTAGACAGCGCGACCTGCTGGTTGAGAATGTCTTGCTGCTTAAATGCTTCGGGTAGCAAGTCAACGAGCTGGCGCGCGGCGAATTCGGCTTGGTTATCAGCAATTTGTGTTTTGGTGCTTTGCTGTGTGGCGGCAATTAACCCTGCCGTTAACAAGGCAAACAAGCTGAGGCCAATGGCATTGCGAATTATATTTTGTTTAAGTTCCATTCGTTGCGCTCCTATTTGTGACCTTTGTGCGCCTTGGTATGCCCATAGGTGCGCGGTTTGGTGTAGTGGTCAATGAATGGTGCGGCGAAATTCATCAAAAGGGTGGCGAAAGCAATCGCATCTGGATAGTTGCCCCAGGTGCGAATCACATAGGTGAGCACGCCAACGCCAGCCCCGAATACGAGCTTGCCGCGATTACTGGTGGCACAACTAACAGGGTCGGTAATAATAAAGAAAGCACCCAGCATGGTTGCACCGGCCAGCAGGTGAATGCTTGCTGGGGTGAAACTGTCGCTATCAATACCAAATACCAGTGATAACAAGGCGAGGGTGGCAATCATGCTCACTGGCAGATGCCAAGTAATGATGCGCCGCCAAATCAGCACCAAGCCACCGGCAAGCCAAGCAAGGCTAACCCACACCCAACCAGCGGGTAGCCAGCCGTTAAATAGGCTGCTGGCGAGTATTTCGTCCGCCGTTTGGGTCGCCAGATTCAACTTATAATAATCTAGTGGGGTGGCACCTACCCAGCCATCTACCACATTGCCAGCAAAAATGGCTCGTAAGGTATCGCCTATGCTGACGTAGACGTCCACGACAGGCCAATTAGTGGTCATTTGAACTGGAAACGACACCAGCAGTAGGGCGTAAGCAAGCATGGCTGGATTAAACGGGTTTTGCCCCATGCCACCAAAAATATGCTTGCCAAATAATACCGCTGTAGCGGTGCCAACGACAGTAATCCACCAGGGTGCAAACGGCGGTAGCGAGGCAGCCAGTAGCGCTGCCGTGACCACCACACTTAAGTCGGTAATAAAGAACTTAATTGGTCGTTTGCGCAGCGCCAGTGAGCCTGCTTCCAGCAGTAGTGCTGTGACTACTGCTAGGGCGAGGTTGATAAGATAGCCGTAGCTAAAAAACACTGTTAATGCAATGAAGCCAGGAATCATGCACAACAACACGGTACCCATAACAGTGCTAATTTTCGTTGGTTTGGCACTATGAGGTGAAGATAGGGTGATGAGCGGCATTATTCCTCCAGCTGTGCTAGTTCAGCTTGCATTTTTTCAAGTCGTTTTGCGGTAGCATCGCGACCTTTTTCAATCGCAGATACATCCTCACCGGCGGCTTGTGCGTCGGCCAGTTTCTGCTCTATTTTTGCCAGCCGCTCTTGCTGCTTGGCAACTTTGCCGCGCAGTTCATCGGCGCTAGGTCCTATGCCCGCGGCACGTTTGGCAGCTGCTTCTTTTGCTGCCGCAATGGCTTTCGCCCCCACATCATCTGCCGGTGCTTGCTCGGCTTTGGCCTTATCCAGCTCGGCTTGTGCTTTGTTAAGCCTTGCTTGCGTTGCTTGCATGCCCTTTTCAATAGCGCTGGTATCGTCGCCATTGTCTTGCGCGGCTTTCAGCTTCTCGGCAATCTTTTGTAAGCGCTGGCGCTGTGTGGCAACCTTTTTTTCCAAGTCTGCTACCGACGGGCCAACCCCTGCGGCCTTGGCGGCAGCCTGGCGCTTGGCGCGCTCAACGGGATCATCTGCTTTGGCTTTGCCTTCCGTTAGCGCTGTTTTTGCTTTTGCTAACTTTTCTTCAAACTTACCTAAAGCACGCTCATAAGCCGGTAAATTACCTGGGTCGGTTTCTTTGGCCTCATTGAGCTTAACAATGGCCTGATCAACTTTTGCCTGGGCGCTGGCAACGGCTTTTTCTAAGGCTGCAATATCGATTGGTCCAGACTGCGCTGCTACCTTGCTGGTGGCTTTGGCAATGGCCGCTGGTGCTGCGCTACCTTCTTTTTTCTTCGCTTCAGCGGCTTTGCGAGCAGCTTCGGCACGGGCTTGGCGCTTGGCTTCTTTTTCCGCTTTTTCGGCTTCTAAGCGTGCTTGGCGAGCCTCGAATCGAGCTTTGGCGCGTTCCGATTTTTCATGCTCTGCTTGTTCACGGCGAATTTCGCCTTTGCCAAAGCGGTAATACTGCACCAGTGGGATATCACTTGGGCAAACATAAGCACAGGCACCGCACTCAATGCAGTCGAACAAGTTCTGTTGCTCAAGGCGTTCGAGCTCTTTATTTTTTGCATAGAACAGCATTTGCTGCGGCAGTAAGCCAGCTGGACATGCTTGTTCACAATGACCGCAGCGAATACACGGCATTTCAGGGCCAGCTAATGGTAACTCTTTGCGCGTGGGCAACAGCAAACAGTTGGTTGTTTTGATCACCGGTACCTTGGCATCGGCTAAGGCCACACCCATCATAGGGCCGCCCATTACCAAGCGGTCGGCCTTTTGCCAATCGACATTATGGGCCTCGAGCAACTCATTCATGGGGGTGCCAATGAGCACCTCGCGGTTGCCAAGTTGGCCAACGGCATCGCCGGTTACGGTTGTGATGCGGCTGATTAGTGGCTCATCTTGCACTACGGCCCGGTACAGTGCAGCAGCGGTACCAACGTTCTGGCAGACAATGCCTAAGTCGGCTGGAATACGCCCACTTGGTACTTCTTGACCGGTTAAAATCCAGATCAATTGCTTTTCGCCACCGCTTGGGTACTTGGTGGCAAAAGTTTTGATGATAAAGCGTGCAGCCAAGGAGTCTGGTATCGCAGCTTGCATTGCCGCGATGGCTTCGGGTTTATTGTCTTCAATACCAATTAGCACCCGTTCAACCTGTAATAGGTCGGCCATAATTTGCGCGCCAGCGATGATTTCATCGGCCCGCTCGCGCATAATCATGTCATCAGCAGTTATATAAGGCTCACACTCGGTACCGTTAAGCACCAATGTATTGATGCGCTCAGGATCAAAGCCAAGTTTGGTTGCTGTTGGGAAACCCGCGCCACCTAGGCCAATGACACCAGCAGCTGCGATGCGAGCAAAGATGTCGTCGCGAGGCATGTCGCGCCAGTTTTGCCAAGGCTGACGCTCACGCCATTGATCCTTGCCATCTGGTTTTAGCACAATTGCCATTGCCGACATGCCCGATGCATGAGGAATGGCTCTGTTTTCAATAGCGCTAATCACACCAGAAGTCGGTGCGTGCACGGCAGCGCTTACATTGCCTTGGCATTCGGCTAGTAGCTGGCCTTTTAATACGGCATCGCCTACTGCAACCACCACCTTTGATGGGCTGCCAATATGCTGTGACAACGGCAATACCAACTCAGTTGGGATAAAGGGTTCAGCAATTGCACTGGCCGTTGATTGATGTTTGTTTTCTGGTGGATGAATACCGCCAGGTAATGCCCAAACTTGTTTCGCAATCGCGTTCACTGGCGGCCTCCATCGGTAGCAATTATGTTGGCATCTGGCTTGTTCCAGTACCAAGTGTTGAGCGTTGTTTCTACTGGCACCATATCAATGCAATCTACTGGGCACGGGTCAACACACAGGTCGCAGCCGGTGCACTCATCGGCAATCACGGTATGCATCTGTTTGGCGGCGCCAACAATGGCATCGACTGGGCAAGCTTGAATACATTTGGTGCAGCCAATGCATTCGTCTTCGCGAATAATCGCTACTTGCTTAGGTTTTTCGGTACCATGCTCGGCATCCAGTGGCTGTGGTTCTACATCTAATAAATCGGCCAGTGCCAAAATGGTGCTTTCACCCCCGGGAGGGCACTTATTAATGTCGTCGCCATTGGCAATGGCCTCGGCATATGGGCGACAGCCAGGATAACCACACTGGCCGCACTGTGTTTGTGGCAAGATGGCATCAATTTGTTCAACAATTGGGTTGCCTTCGGGGCGGAATTTAACCGATGCAAAACCCAGCAAGGCGCCAAACAATAGGGACAAAATCCCTAGGGCAGCAATTGCGACTAAAATCGTAATCATTTATGTCTCCTTACACCAAGCCTGCAAAACCCATAAAGGCTAAAGACATGAAACCGGCTGTGACCATGCCGATTGCCGCCCCTTGGAAGGGCTTTGGCACGTCACTTAAGTTGATGCGCTCGCGCATGGCGGCGAAAAATACCATCACCAGCGAGAAACCAACGGCTGCACCAAAACCATAAAAAAGGCTCTCAACAAAACCGTGCGACTTGTTGATGTTCAGCAATGCCACGCCTAGTACCGCACAGTTGGTTGTAATCAGTGGCAGGAACACACCAAGCACGCGATAAAGCAGCGGGCTAGTTTTGCGAACCACCATCTCGGTGAACTGCACCACCACGGCAATCACTAGAATGAAGCTAATGGTGCGAAGAAAAGCCAGATCAAGTGGCAATAAGATCCACTCGTACACTAGATAACTCGATACGGAAGACAGCGTGAGTACAAAAGTCGTCGCCAGCGACATGCCCATCGCGGTTTCCAATTTATTTGAAACACCCATGAATGGACACAGTCCCAAAAATTGCACTAGGACGAAATTGTTTACCAAAATGGTACTGACCAGCATGATTGCATAGTCGCTCATTTGCTCACCTCCATACTCAATGGCGGGTATTATCGTGATTCCTCTTATTCCAAACAAGGAAAAAGCCTGAGTCGGTTAGTCAAATTTTTTATAACATTAGCGAAGAGGCTGAACACACTGTTTACCAAATGCCCAATGTGCGCCGACAAAATTGGTAATCGGCCGTCCATGACGTCACAATATGGGTAGTTGTGAATAAAGGGGATCACATGCCGCGGTTGTTGCTGTTGCTTACGTGCACCATGATTGTTGGATTGCTTAATGCGGCTTTATTGCCGCCTTTATCACCGGCGGTGCTTGGGCAATTAAATCAGATTACCGAGTCGTCACGGTTTACCAAACAACAGGATGGCTTGATTGTGAGTGCGCAAGAAGAACTCGCGCTAGCTGAGCAAGCCATTGAGCAAGCGCAAATTGCAACGACCCTCAGCGACAAGAAAAAACACGTTGAAGACATGGCGCATGCAATCGACCCGCAGTTTACGGGCGGGCGCGGGCCGGGTAATGGTGACGGGCTGGTCTATTTAATGCCGGCATTGGTGACCCGGTTAAGTTATATCGCTCAGCAACCGGCCATTAGCTTTGACATGTCGAACTATGCATCGTTAGCGGTACAAACGGCGCAGGCTATTGCGCAGGAAGCCGGTAAAATCACGCCAATTGTGAGCGACATCCGCACCAGTGATGATCTGTTTGAGGTGAATATCCTAGTCAATCAGCTCGCTGAGATTATCAGTGATTTGCGCGCTGGTAGTGCCGGTCAACCAGGGTTTGAACTATTGGCGTTGCAAGTCAATCAGTTAAAACAAGCAGCCGAAGCGATGCCACAGCAATGATGGCAAACACTTGGCTTTTGTCCGCCTATCAAGCCGACAGCCACCAAGCTTGGGTGCGTTGGCTTAGTCAGAATGTTGTAGCCGATTGGCAAGTGTTTACTCTGCCAGGGCGACATTTTCGCTGGCGCATTCGTGGTAACCCATTAAGTTGGTTAGACGTATTGCCAGCAAAACCTCCAGAAATGCTGTTGGCGACCTCCATGGTAGACCTTGCCACCCTAAAAGGCATTATGCCGCAGCTCAATGGGGTAAGGTCTTGCTTATACTTCCATGAGAATCAATTTGCTTACCCAGTATCGAACCAACAACACAGCTCCATCGATCCACAAATGGTGCAGTTATACAGCGCTCTGGCCGCCGATGAGCTAGCGTTTAATTCGCAGTTTAATCTCGATTCTTTTGTAGCGGGTGTTGAAGCCTTGTTGGCCAAGATGCCAGATCATGTGCCAACCAGTGTTGGCCAGCGAATATTGGACAAAGCGCGTGTATTGCCCGTGCCAGTGCTACCAATTGAAGCGCGGCCAAAACGGCCGTTAATTGTTTGGCCACACCGTTGGGAATATGACAAAAATCCAGAGCGTTTGGTTGAGATATTAACCTTATTGGCGACCGAAGACGTGCCCTTTCAGCTTGCGTTATTAGGCGCGCGAGGAAAGCGTCCAGTCCCTGCATTAGAGTTAATTCGACAGCGCTTTGCCAATCACATCATTGCTGATGGGCGGGTCAGTCGCGCGCAGTATCAGCAGTTATTAGGCGAAGCTCAGGTGGTGATAAGTACGGCAAAGCACGAGTTTCAAGGCTTGGCGGTGCTGGAAGCCGTGAGTGCAGGGTGTATTCCTGTGGTGCCCAATGATTTATGTTACGTTGAACAATATCCAGACAGCTATCGCTTCAACAGCAACAACGAAGCGGTTGCCCTAATCAAACAAGCATTAGCGGGTGAACTTGCCACGGTTCAAGTTAAGCCGTGGCTGCAATCAAGCTTAACATCAGCTTGGCAAAAATGGCTGCAATAGGGTTTTTGTGCCAGCTCAAAGGTTAATAAGGATAATCTGGGTAATCGTCGTAGTTGAAGTCGCCCCAATCACCATAAGCGTTATTGCTACCACCGCGTGGCTCGGTTAGCCATTGCAGGCCAATGTATAAGTATTCGGCTTGCGCCGGCTCGGCGTAGGTTTGAATTTGATGGGTTTGGCGGCGATAGCCAACGTGAACGACAGACCGGTTGCCTAATAAGCCAGGTAGCTGAATTTTGGCATCGACAAACCCAGAAGGAAGGCCGAAGAAATAGCGCGTTTGCCCAGATTTACCATAGGTGCCAACGAGCGCTTCCACGCCGTAACCCACGGAAAAATAGGTGAAGTCGATGCTAGGAAACAGGTGTAAGCCGAAGTGACTCGCTTCATAAGTATTATCGATGATCTCGCCATCGGCCGTTTGGTAGCGATAGGTTTGGTTAAAGGTGCTAAAAGCTAAACCACCGTTTAGATGTAAATATTTAAATGGGTGAACCGAAACGCCAAACTCTCCGCGTGCTAAGCCTGAAGAATACAAGTCTACTCTATAGCCTGGAATGTCTTGGATTAGCGCATCAAACTCAGGCGTATTTAGCACAACGCCACCCAGAGAAATGCCGCCATTAAAATAGCTCGCACCCTTAGGTTCAGCCGAGGCATAAACCGCTATGCACATTAATGAAACGATAATTGGCAGTTGTTTTATCATGCAATTAACTTCTTACGGCGTCCTAATGGGTGAGGCATACATTGCAATACATGTGAGTTCCATCGCTAAAAAATACGCATTGTTGCTTCATTCGTCTAGGGAATTCTATGGTGAACTGAGTTCGATTATTGTGCGCGAAGTCTACTAGTTTGCCACCAAAAGGTAGTTTGGTACTGATTTCAATGTAAATTAGAACGCTGTTAGCTGGTTGTTTATAATTCGTTCACCCACGGCTTACGGCATGTAGTAGGGCGTACCGGCTCGCAGATTCAAACGGCGATGTTGGTAATATTGCTTGCCTAACCACGCCGCCTAACTTGGCTGCCTACCTTCGTTGCCTAAACACGGGAGTCCAATTCATGTACCTATTATTTATGCTACTGCTGATTACCATCATGGGTTCATTGACGCTATTGTGTGCTGCTTGGTTACAGGTTCATTGGCATGCTGTGGCGGCAGCATTGTTAGGTGCGCCAATTGTGTTGATGATATTCGGTGCTGGTTTTGGTCTGGCTTTTTTCTTAGGTGCGCTAATTGCCATGCTTGCGATGGCGGCCTACCGTTGGCAGTTTATGTTAACCCTTTGGCAGGCTTGGCAAGCATTGCCGGGCAGACCGCAAGCTAAGGCCAGCTTCTTGCTCAGCCAGCTAGTAAAACACTATAGTGCTTATTTGTATCCAGTGGCACAAAAAGTCATGCCAGCAAAAGTCGACATGGCCAGCAAAGGCCAGCATGTTTTGGTTGAGCGGTTAGTGGCAGCGGTACAAGCGCAAGATTTTAGTCGTGCTTCGGCGTTGGTTAATCGTTTTGGGCTGGCGGGTCGGCAAAGTTTTTTACAGGTAGCACTAAACGAAAATCGGATCAAAGAAGAAGATTTAGCCGAATGGCTGGCGGTTGACAAAAAACAGAGTATGGCAGCCCTGGCGCTTTGCCACCTATTAGGAAGACAGTTGTTATTAGATGCTGGTAACAATGATCTGAAGCGCCAACTGATGCGCTATAAAAAGCGCTTATCGCAGGTAGAGCTTCACCCTTATGAGGCCGCTATGTTGGGGCTGCGAACTTGTGCGCACCGTAGCGATAAAATTCTAGCTGCTTACAAAGCACTTCACCAAATAGCACCTTATAACTTGCCTGCAATGTTACTTGTATTAGAGCGCTTAAGTTTTATCGATGATCAAGACACGGCGAAAAAGCTTATCCAGCAGTTTTTAGCAAAAGCCAATAGCGCGCCACAAGTATATGTGTTGCCCGTTGTTTGGCAGTTGCACCGCAACCAGTTGCAGCTTGCCATGGTTAATAAATGCATGGCATCGATGAAAGGCAAGTTAGGCGAGGCACATAAATTCACTGTACTGAACTACTTAGCAAGCGCCTATTTTTTGCTTAAGCAAAAACAAGCCTGTGGCGCTTTAATCAAACAAATCGATGGCCACTACCATGCCCCTGCTTGGCAATTTGGTGCTAAAGGCTTAGCTGCTCTAGGGCCTGAGTATCAGGTAGCCGCTTGCCTTAAGTGGTTGAAGCCAGCGAAGGCAAAACCTCGGTTGATGAAAAAATCTGCACAGCCGGTTCATGGTTAGCTGGGCCGCACGCTGTTGTTGGCTCTCAAGATATCAATGGCGCGCTAATTCTCTGGTGTGAAGGGCTGCGAAACGGTATTATACGCGGCCTTATTTCTGCCATATCAGCCCGAATCTTGGGCTAATATGGAGACCATTGATAAATCTATCGGGAGTTAGATCGTGAACATTCAAGCATTACTGGCAGACAAAGTCACCCAAGCTCTGGTTGCAGCAGGCGCACCAGCGGGCAGCGATGCACATGTTCGACGATCAGCTAAGCGCCAGTTCGGTGATTACCAAGCCAATGGCGTAATGGGCGCAGCAAAGCAGCTTAAAACCAACCC
Organism: Salinibius halmophilus; assembly: GCF_003577475.1. Classification (GTDB taxonomy): domain Bacteria; phylum Pseudomonadota; class Gammaproteobacteria; order Pseudomonadales; family Natronospirillaceae; genus Salinibius; species Salinibius halmophilus. Next base: position 176,669 of record NZ_QPEP01000003.1, on the reverse strand, counting down.
GCGTGAACTAGCGGCCAAGGTTGTTGAAGCGCTCGACCTTGATGGCATTGCCAGTAAGGTTGAAGTTGCTGGCCCTGGGTTTATCAATATTCATTTGGCACCTGAGTTTTTAGCTGAGCATGTGGCGCTTGCCGTAAAAGATGAACGCGCTGGTATTGCCAAGATATCGCAGCCGCAAAAAGTGGTGATTGACTACTCAGCCCCTAACGTTGCCAAAGAAATGCACGTGGGCCACCTGCGTTCAACCATTATTGGTGATGCACTGGTACGTACCCTAGAATTTATGGGGGATGACGTTGTGCGTGCCAACCACATTGGCGACTGGGGGACACAGTTTGGCATGCTGATTGCCAACCTTGAGCGCGTTGAGAAAGAAGGTGGTAGCCAGGCGTCAATGGAGCTAAGTGACCTAGAAGGCTTTTACCGCGAGTCGAAAAAACTCTATGACGAAGATGAAGCCTTTGCTGAGCGTGCTCGCAGCTACGTGGTGAAACTGCAAGGTGGTGACGACTATTGTTTGGCTATGTGGCGCAAGCTTGTCGATATCACCATGGCCAGCAACCAGGCGGTATATGATCGCCTAAATGTATCGTTAACCAACGAACACATTATGGGTGAGAGCCTTTACAACGAATACCTAGCACCCATTGTGGCTGACCTGAAAGAGAAAGGCTTGGCCGTAGAAGACGACGGCGCTCAGGTCGTGTTCTTAGATGAGTTTAAGAACAAAGATGGCGAGCCAATGGGTGTGATCATCCAAAAACGTGACGGCGGCTTCTTGTACACCACAACCGACATTGCTTGTGCCAAGTATCGTTATGAAGTGTTAGGGGCTGACCGTGTGTTGTACTTTATCGACTCGCGCCAAGCTCAGCATTTGCAACAAGTGTGGACCATTTGTGCCAAGGCTCAGTACGTGCCCGAAACCGTATCACTTGAGCACCACGCCTTCGGCATGATGCTAGGCAAAGACGGCAAACCATTTAAAACTCGAACCGGCGGCACCGTGCGTTTGGTGGACCTACTTGACGAAGCGCTAGAGCGTGCAACCAATTTATTGGCTGAGCGTGATAACGACTTTAGCGATGAGCAAAGAGCAGAAATTGCCGAAGCTGTGGCGATGGGCGCAGTTAAGTACGCAGACTTATCAAAGAACCGCACCACAGACTACATCTTTGACTGGGACAACATGCTGAGCTTTGAAGGCAATACCGCGCCTTACCTGCAATACGCCTACACGCGTGTACGCTCGGTATTTGCTAAAGCTGGCGTTGCACCAGCGGCGGTATGTGGTGATGTAATCGTTGAAGCAGAGCAAGAGAAGATTCTGGCGACAACTTTGCTGCAGTTCGAAGAAGCGATTCAAGCAGTTGCTAAAGAGGGGACACCGCATGTACTGTGTGCCTACTTATATGATGTAGCTGGCGCTTTCTCAAGCTTCTACGAAGCCTGCCCAATATTAAAAAGCGAAGATGACGCGTTAAAAGCTAGCCGCTTGCAACTTGCTGCCCTCACAGCCAAAACCATGAAAATTGGCTTGGATCTGTTAGGCATAAAAGTACTAGAGCGCATGTAACCGTTTTAGTTTTCAGCATGGTTGCGGCGTAGGTTTACAAACCGCAGGTTTGGGAAACATGGACCGTGGCACAACACGTTGCCCGGCTCACGCCGTGCAACCCACGTGTGGGTTTTAAAAACCGAAGGTTTGGGAAACATAAGACCAAGCTCGCCTTTCTAAAAAACTTAAAGGACTAACCCATGTTTGCCTACCAAGTGAATGAGCAAATTGAGCTGCATTTTTTAACCCACGATTTCGCTGAGCCGCTGTTTGAGCTGATCCAGCAAAACTTCGATATGCTAGCGGAATGGTTTCCTTGGCCTGCGTTCACTAAAGAAGTGGCCGATAGTGAGCAGTTTATTCAACGCCAATTAGAAGCCTATGCCCGCCAAAAAGTATGGCCACTAGCTATAGTGGTGAACGGTGAACTAGCGGGGATGACTGACTTACACAACATCAACCGCGATCACCGCTCAGCCGAGGTTGGCTACTGGCTCGCGAGTCGATTTCAAGGCCAAGGCGTGGTAACAAAAGCCCTCGCTGCAATGCTACCCCTAGCATTTGATCTATATGATCTGCACGTCATTCGCATCGACGCCGAAGAAGATAACCTAGCAAGTCGCAATGTGGCAGAGCGTTTGGGGTTTCAGTTGGATGGCGTGATTCGTGGCAAAATAGTGCGCGACCAACAACCACGCGACCTAGCTGTGTATAGTCTGCTGCGCAGCGAAATTTCCTGAACCCAAACTGTTTCATTACATTCATATAATTAATCAGTATTTGTTCTCAAGAAATAAAAAACGGAATATAGGCGCATGTTTTTATAACTGAACCGATAAAGGAGTTTCAGACCATGCGCGTTTACGACGACAATTCATTGGCAATTGGCAACACCCCCTTGGTTAAGCTCAACCGAGTTGCGCCAGAGGGCACCACGATTTTGGCTAAAATTGAAGGCCGCAACCCGGCTTACTCGGTGAAGTGTCGAATTGGCGCCAACATGATCTGGGATGCCGAGAAGTCGGGCAAGCTCACCCCAAATACCACCATTGTCGAGCCAACGTCTGGTAATACTGGTATTGCACTGGCGTATGTGGCGGCAGCGCGTGGTTATAAGTTGGTACTTACTATGCCTGCATCTATGAGCTTGGAGCGTCGTAAGGTGCTAAAAGCACTAGGTGCTGAGCTGGTACTTACTGAGCCCGCAAAAGGTATGAAAGGTGCGGTTGAAAAAGCCAAAGAGCTTGCCGATGAAAAAGGTTATTTGCTGTTGCAACAGTTTGATAACCCTGCCAACCCGGAAATTCACGAAAAAACGACAGGCCCAGAAATCTGGAACGATACCGATGGTAGCATTGATGTGTTTGTTGCAGGCGTGGGTACCGGCGGTACGGTGTCTGGTGTCAGTCGCTATATCAAAAGAACGCAAGGTAAGGCGATTCGCTCGGTAGCCGTAGAGCCTGCAGAAAGTGCCATTATTGCACAAGCACTAAAAGGCGAAGACATCACACCAGCGCCGCATAAAATCCAGGGTATTGGGGCTAACTTTATTCCAGGCAACCTAGATTTAAGCGTGATTGACCACGCCGAAGCGGTATCGAGTGAAGACGCCATGGCCATGACGCATCGCTTGATGAAAGAAGAAGGCATTCTGTGCGGCATCTCTTGTGGTGCGGCCGTTGAGGCGGCTGTGCGCGAAGCGAAGCGCCCTGAGAATGCTGGTAAAACCATTGTTGTGGTACTACCAGACTCGGCCGAGCGCTATCTAACTTCGCCATTGTTTGCTGGTCAGTTTGGTGAGCAAGAGACAGTTCAGTAATCTTTGTTATCATGGCCAAAAAGACTATGGCCATGATGATGAGAAACCTACTGATACTCGCAGTGTTAGTGCTTACCGGTTGCGCTAGCCTGCCCGACCAACAAATGCTGCAAGGCAGTGCGGTGCTTAACTCAGGCGCACCGCTCAATGCGCCCATGCAGCTTTCGGTTAGTGCCCGCAGTGGCGATATGCTGGTGGCCAACCAAACTCAGATGATCTCTTTTTTGCCCGCTTATTATTCATTAAATGTGCCAGTGGCGAGCAGTGATATTCGCTTAATTGGCGAAATTCGAGACCAGCAGGGCAATGTTAGGTACCGCTCTAGTGCCCAGCCACTAAGCGACACCAGCATTCGCTTAGACGAAGTGTTGTCTACCGAAGACGCCGCCATACGCCATTTTGACTGCCAAGGTGTCGCTGTGCGCTATACCGCGCAAACTGGACAGCCAACGCTCTATGTGCAAAGCCAAACCGGGCAAGGCCAAATTGAGTTGCTCACGCCAACCATTGGCGATAATGGTATTCGCTACCAGGGTGAGCGCTACCAATTCGAATTATTAGAGCAGGGCGCACGTTTGTTCAAAGATGGTATTTGGCTCGATTGCAAGCGGCGGTAATCAAAGACATTTTGTCATTGCCTGCGTATCCTTGCGCAAAAGATAAGGAATAACTATGAAGCTCGATGATATTCGCCGCGAATACACCCAAGCTGGGTTAAATCGTGAAGACCTCGCTGACCACCCAATTGATCAGTTTGAGCAATGGCTGCGCATGGCCGTTGATGCCAATCTTAATAGTGACCCAACCGCGATGACACTGGCGACCGTGAACAATGATGGTCAGCCAAGTCAGCGCGTCGTGCTGTTGAAAGAACTGGATGATGAAGGCTTTACCTTTTATACCAACTTCGGCTCGCGTAAAGCCCAGGATATGGCAAACAACAGCAAGGTTAGTTTGCACTTTGGCTGGCTGCAGCTAGAACGTCAGGTGATCGTTTATGGTGAAGCTGAGAAGCTATCGATGAAGCAGATCAGTAAGTATTTTATGAGTCGACCGACTTCATCGCGCCTAGGGGCTTGGGCATCACATCAAAGCCAAAAGATTGGTTCACGCAAATTGCTTGAGCAAGCATTCGAGCAAGCCAAGCGCAAATTCGCCGATGGCGAAATCCCCGTGCCAGACTTCTGGGGTGGCTACAAGGTCAAACCCACAGCCATAGAGTTTTGGCAGGGCCGCGAAAGCCGCTTACATGACCGCTTTATGTACCGCTTGGTTGATGGCACCTGGCAAGTCGATCGATTGCAGCCGTAGGTTTTTCAAACCTATTCGTCACACCCGAGTGCTTTTATCGGGTGTCTAGTTTACTAGCCTATTCGTCACACCCGAGTGCTTTTATCGGGTGTCTAGTTTACTAGCCTATACGTCACACCCGAGTGCCTTTATCGGGTGTCTAGTTTACTAGCCTATTCGTCACACCCGAGTGCTTTTATCGGGTGTCTAGTTTACTAGCCTATACGTCACACCCGAGTGCCTTTATCGGGTGTCTAGTTTGGTGTTTTCAAATGTGGTGTCTAGATTCCCGCCTGCGCGGGAATGACTGTTGCCCGGCCAAAAAAACGGCCGTGCAACCTACGGTGGGCCATTCGAGGTTTTACAAACCGCAGGTTTGGGAAACATTGATCGCCACCGCTTACCTTAAAAGCATTTCAATAGCGTAAAACAAACGGTACAATACGGCGCAATTTTTTTCCCGGTGGTAGGCGTTCTGCTCGCCACGGATATAGCGGAGATCATTATGTCGGACATCAAAAAGGTAGTACTGGCCTACTCAGGCGGCCTAGACACCTCTGTAATCGCAAAATGGATCCAAGAAACGTATAACTGTGAAGTTGTAACGTTTACTGCGGATCTTGGCCAAGGTGAAGAAGTAGAGCCAGCGCGCGCTAAAGCTGAAGCACTAGGCATCAAAGAAATCTACATCGAAGACCTACGCGAAGAATTTGTCCGCGACTACGTTTTCCCAATGTTCCGTGCCAACGCCATCTACGAAGGTGAGTACCTTCTGGGTACGTCGATTGCCCGTCCACTTATCGCTAAGCGTTTGATTGAAATCGCTAACGAAACGGGTGCCGATGCGATCTCGCACGGTGCAACTGGTAAAGGCAACGACCAGGTTCGTTTTGAGCTAGGCGCTTATGCGCTCAAGCCAGGTGTGAAAGTGATCGCACCATGGCGTGAGTGGGATTTGAACTCACGCGACAAGCTCATGGCTTATTGCGAAGAGCACAACATCCCAGTTGACTTCAAAAAACAAGGTAAGAAGTCGCCATACTCTATGGACGCCAACCTATTGCACATCTCATATGAAGGTGGCGTGCTAGAGGACCCGTGGACCGAGTGTGAAGAGGACATGTGGCGTTGGTCTGTAAGCCCTGAGAACGCGCCAAACGAAGCCACTTACATCGACCTAACGTTCGAGAAAGGTGACATCGTTGCAATCGACGGTGAAGCACTAAAACCACACGAAGTGCTAGAAAAGCTGAACAAGCTTGGTGGTGCTAACGGTGTTGGTCGTTTGGATATCGTAGAAAACCGTTACGTGGGCATGAAGTCTCGTGGTTGTTACGAAACGCCTGGTGGCACAATCATGCTTAGAGCCCACCGTGCAATTGAGAGCATTACACTAGACCGTGATGCAGCACACCTTAAAGATGAGATCATGCCTAAGTACGCTGAGACCATCTACAACGGTTATTGGTGGAGCCCAGAACGTATCATGATGCAAGAGCTGATTGATAAGTCACAAGAGCCAGTAAATGGTGTGGTGCGCATCAAGCTATACAAAGGCAATGTGATCGTTGTTGGCCGCAAGTCTGACGATTCTTTGTTCGATGAGAGCATCGCAACATTTGACGATGACGGTGGTGCGTACAACCAGAAAGACGCCGAAGGCTTTATTAAGCTAAACGCGCTGCGTTTGCGCATTGCTGCAGGCAAAGGCCGCAGCCCACTGAAATAAGTGAGCGAAAGAAAAAAACCGAGCCTGAGTGCTCGGTTTTTTTATGCTTGTGAATTATTGGTTTTTTGGCATTTTCACTGCCAGTGGCACGGCAATGGTGGCGTAGGCAATTAATGTCCAAATGGCGAGGTTGATACTGCCACTGGTTTGGGCGATCCAGCCGCCAATAAGCGGCACAAAAAACGACATTGCATAACCAATGGTAAAGGCACCGGCGGAAATGGCACCGGCTTGCTCTCGCGAAATCATAGGCGGCAGGGCGACTAATAAAATTAGCAAAAAGGCACTAGCGAAGCTCACCATTAGCAGCCCAAATAGAGCTGTTAGCCCAGCGGCTTGAATGAATACAATCATGCCACTTAAGCCAAGTACGGCAGCGAAGATAAGCGGTGCTCGCAAGCCCACCCAGCGTTTTGCCATGCGAATCAGTAGAACCGAGGCCACTACCTGAAACAGGTTAAACCAGAATAAGCTAGCCGCTAACCAGTCTGCTTCGCCACGGGCTTCTAGCACAGGCGCCATATAGGCGTTGGCACCAAAGAATAATGTACTGCTGGTACTCATTAGAAAGCCCATTTGCCAAATAAGCGGCGAGCGCCAGTTGGGCATCCAACTACTTGTGTTAACAGGCTTAGGTTGGCCTTTGGGTAATAAGAGTAACAACGCAATAAGGATGGCTGGCAGGCTCCAAACCACTATTGTGGCACGCCAACTTTGCTCTAGCAGTGGCATCAACAGCGGTATGGTGAGCCCTGCGCCAGTAAACTCGCCAATCAACATGCCATTCATGTAAATTGCCGTGCCCATTGCCAGATGTTTGCTATTCAACCAAGCCGGCAGTAGGGCAGGTAGGGCAGGCTGCATCATGGCCACGCCAAACCCCATTCCGGCTGTCGCCAGCAGTAGCAATGCACCATTGGGTGCTAGCCCCCTGGCGGCACTAAACAAAGCAATAAAGACTAGGCTGATGACCAGTGCTGGACGGGCGCCAAGCTTTTGAATTAATACCGAACCGGGCACGGCGCCAATGGCAAGCATAATGAGCGGCAGCGTTGTGAGCATGCCTTGCTGTAGAGCGTTGAGGCGTAAAGCAAGGGCCATATCGCTTGCAAGGGGTGGGGCTGCCAGCATAGGCAAACGTAAGTACATGCCAGTGAGCCATAACAATGCAAACAGCGCTGGAAGTCTAATGGCCTGTAACATGAACACCCCGTAAGCTAAAAAAGCGCAGTGTACGCTGGCTAGCAATGCTTTTTAAGGGGTGAGCAGGCGAATGTATGCAACTGTGAGCAATTAATTGTTTTGCTAGCTTTACTGAGCGAGTTTTTTCGCCCGGATAAATTCACTGTGCGGTAAGTGAATCAGGTCGGCCACTTGGCGAATGATCGACTCTTCATACGGGTCAATGCTGCCATCCGCATTCGCCACTTCCCACATTGCAGCCACCAAGTTGAAGCGCTCGTCTTGGGTGAGCTGGCGTAACTGGCCTGTAAAATCATAAAGCGAGACCGACTGGTTCATTGCCTGCATGGCTTCAAAGTATAGGTCTTCGGCTTGCATCCCGGTAAGGCCAAGTATCTTTTGTAGCATCAGTTTAAGCGCTTGATGCTCTGCTTCAGTGACTTCTCTGTCGGCATGGGCAACTTCACATAGAAGCGCTGCAGTGGCGAGTTCAACCGAGGTGTCGGCCTCTTCTGGCTGGCTTTTGTTCATTAACTCTTTGATGGTTTGCCACATGTGCTTGTCCTCAGTTGATTAACATCCACACCGGAATGAGCGTAATTGCAATAATGGCAGCAATCAGCACTAACATGCTGAGCACGCGTACTGGGTTAAGTGCCACATGATGCCAAAATGGTAGTGGTGCTGCACGTGGCAGCTCAGCTTGAACTGCCTCTATGGCTTGCCGCGCAGCTGGTACATCGTCGTCGGTGTGAACCCAAATGGCCGCCACGCCAATTCGCCACCGTCCGGCTTCGGTTTCAAAGAACTCCACCTCAGCCTCGGTTAACGCTTGTCGAACCTGCATTGCCTCATCTTCGGGCACATTGGCAAGATGAAAAACGAGTCTAGCCATTATTTAGTTTCACCGATTTGCGTTCAATCACTTCCGGTTTGATGGTCTCTGAATCTACGTGCTCCTGCTGCAATAGACTTTGCATCAGAATTACCGATTGCTTACCCAAGTCTTTGAGGGGCTGTTTAATGGTAGTGAGCCCAGGGTACATATGCTGAGAGAAGTCAGCGTTATCGTAGCCAATAATGGATAGGTCACCTGGAATGTCGACTCCTAGTTCGCGCGCCGCGCGGTACACACCAGCGGCGATGTCATCATCGGCGGCATAAATAGCACTCGGTAGCTGTTGGCGGTGTTTGCTTAACTGCAATAACCGCTCATAGCCGGAATCGGGCGAATACTGGCCAGTGACAATGCTTCCTTCATCAACGGTAAGGCCGTTTTTGCGCATGGTATCAACAAATCCAGACAAACGTTGGTTGGCATCATAAAGGCTGTTCGGCCCAGAAAAATAAACAATGTCGCGGTGGCCGTTGTCGATGAGGTGCTGAGTGGCTAAGCAGCTACCATGGTAGTTATCAATGCTAATGCAGCTGAACATTTCCTCAAGGTCGCGACGGTTGAGCACAACGATCGGCATTTGATTCGATAGTAAGCGCAAATACTCGGGTGGGTGCTCGCCCTCAAAAAAGCATATTAACCCATCACACCCACGAGAACGCAGAGTTTCGACAGCGCGCTTTTCGCCTTCAATGGTGCCATAACCACTGGCAACAATGAGGTCCTTTCCTAGTTCGCGCAGCGCTTCTTGTACACCGCCCATCAATTCGGCATAAAACGGGCTGCCTAAGTGTACGACTAACAAACCAATCATATCCGACTGCTGACGCTTAAGACTTTGAGCCACTTGATTTGGGCGATAACCAAGTTGTTCGATTGCTTGCTCAACTCGTTTACGCGAGGCAGCAGAGACAGACCCTTTACCAGTAATAACACGAGAGACGGTTGATTTAGAAACCCCAGAAAGCTCAGAAACCTGTTTGATCGTGATCATTTGCAACTCAATTCTTAGATGTAACTAAATTATGCGAGCAATTAGCAAAATGTAAAACAGCAAAGGCAAAATTGATCACTGTTCTATTACTGTTACATGGATATTACATCGGTAGTGATAAAACAAATGATAACTATTGCTAATAAAATCTGTTTGGGTATGATTGCGCACAATTGAGAATCATTAACAAACAGAAAGGAAATAGCATGCGTTCAATTATTGCCGGTGCCGCCCTATTAACGGCGGCGTTTGCCAATGCCGATATCACAGTTGAGCATTACAAAGGCACGACTACCCTAGCGCAAGTGCCGGAAAAAATTGTGACATTCGACATTGCTTCGCTCGACACACTTGATTTTCTGGGTGTGCAAGTGGTTGGTTTGCCACAAGATTTTGTGCCATCGCATTTGTCGCACTACGAGGGCGACGAATACACCAGTGTTGGGTCGTTATTTGAGCCAAACTATGAGGTGGTTGCCAGCCTTCAGCCAGACTTAATCATTACGGCAAACCGCTCGTTGCGTGTTCACGACGACTTGGCAAAAATTGCCCCAGCCATTGATTTGACCGTATGGGTAGACGAAGAAAATCCATCATTTCTTGGTCAGTTCGGTAAAATGAGCCGCGCTCTGGGCCAAGCCGTTGGTAAAGAAGCCGCAGTTGACCAACAGCTTGAAGTGATTCAAAGCAAGGTTGAAGCAACACGAGCACTTGCCGATGATGCTGGCAATGCTTTGATTGTGTTAACCAATGGTGGCAAGGTCAATGCGTACGGTCCTGGCTCTCGTTTTGGTTGGATTCATGATGAACTAAACGTAAAACCAGTGATTGAAGATGTGGAAGCGGCTTCGCACGGTGATCCGATTTCGTTTGAGTTCATTCTTGAGCACAACCCTGACTACTTGTTTGTACTAGACCGCGATGGTGCGATTAACCCAGACAACGCCGCTGCCAAAGCGACCTTAGACAACGACCTGATTAAAGCGACCAAAGCCTACCAAAACGGCAATATTGTCTATCTGAACTCGACTAACTGGTACATTGTGATGAATGGACTAGGCGCTGTTGAGCAAATGGTAGACGAGATTCATTCGGCACTTGAATAATGATTCGCGCGACCATGTTATTGGCCTTGGTCGCGCTTGCCCTCGCGAGCATTTTAGTGGGGGTAGGCGACCTAGGTGGCGCTCAGGCGCAAAATATTCTGCTTACCAGCCGTATTCCACGAACCATTACAGTGATGCTCACCGGCACGTCGTTGGCAATAGCCGGTGTATTAATGCAAATGCTGGCACGCAACCGCTTTGTTGAGCCTTCAACCACTGGCACGACTGAGTCGGCCATGCTGGGCCTTTTTATTGTAACGGTTTTTTTCCCAGGCTTTAGCATGATGAGCAAAATGCTTGTGGCGTCGGTGTTTGCGTTGGCTGGCACCTTCATCTTTATCACCTTGATTCATCGGCTACCGCTGCGCTCGCCAGTAATGGTGCCATTGGTTGGCATTATGTTTGGGGGCATTGTCGGCTCGGGGGTGATGTTTTTTGCCTACCGTCTCGACTTAGTGCAATCGCTAGGTATTTGGATGAATGGCGATTTTTCCGCCGTATTAAAAGGGCGCTACGAACTAATCTGGCTAGTGGCTGTGTTATGTGGATTAGCCTACTGGCTAGCAGACCGCTTTACCGTGGTGGGCATGGGGCGCGATTTTGCCAGTAACCTTGGGCTAAATTACAAGTGGGTGATGGCCGCTGGGTTTTCCCTAGTTAGCATGATTGCCGCTGTTACTCTGGTTATTGCCGGTGTGGTGCCGTTTCTTGGTTTGATTGTGCCGAATATCGTCTCACGTATGCGCGGCGATAACCTGCGCTTAAGTATGCCTTGGGTTGCCTTACTTGGCGCCTTATTTGTATTGGCCTGTGATGTGATTGCGCGCTTGCTGCGATACCCCTATGAAATTCCAATTGCCACAGTGGTTGGCGTGATTGGCTCTGTATTATTTATATACCTGCTACTTAACCCACCCCGCAAAAAGGGGGTGCGCGCATGAGTTATCCCATTAATCGCCTAATGCTGGCCTGTTTGCTGGCCATTGCCGGCGCGGTTGCCTTTTTGGCGATGAATCGTGTGGTGGGTTGGTCGCTTACTTGGCAGTTTCGCAGTGATAAATTGCTAACCATGCTAGTGGTTGCCCCGTGCATTGCTATGTCGACCGTGGCGTTTCAAACCATTACGTTTAATCGCATTCTTACCCCAAGCGTGATGGGGTTTGATGCGCTTTATATGTTGCTGCAAGCATTGGTGGTGGCTTTACTTGGCAGTGTAGCGCTGAGCGATATGAACCCCTACCTCAAATGGGCAGGCGAGATTCTGCTGATGGTGGCTATGGTGACACTGCTGTTTCGCTGGCTGTTTGGCGGTAAGCGACGCGACCTATTTTTAATGATTTTAATTGGCATCATTTTTGGCATCTTATTTCGCAGCGCCACAGATTTGATTATGCGCATACTCGACCCAGTTGAGTACGCCGCCGTGCTTGATGCCTCATTTGCAAGTTTCAATCAAGTGAATAAAGACCTGCTATTGGCCTCAATGGTCATCTGTATTGTGCCAATGCTGGCCTTGTGGCGCTGGCGCCATCGCTTCGATGCCATGTTATTAGGGCGCGATCAGGCTATAAACCTTGGCGTTGACTACAACCGGCAAGTGACCAAAACCCTCATATGTATTGCCATATTGGTTGCCGTGCCAACCGCGCTCGTTGGGCCCATCACCTTTTTTGGCTTGCTAGTTGCCAACCTGGCTTATCAATTTTCTGGTACCCATAAACATGCCTATGTCATGCCCATGGCCGTCGCGATATCCGTCACCTTTTTAGTGGGTGGGCAAGCCGTGCTGGAACATGTTTTCAACTACGGCAGTGCGCTGGCCATTATTATCGAATTTCTGGGTGGCCTAGTTTTTATTTTGCTGATTTTGCAACGAGGCAAACGATGATTGAATGTTGTGACCTAACACTAAGCTACGACCAGCAGCCCGTGCTCAAGCAGATCACGCTAACCCTAGGCAAGCCAGGGATTACGGCGCTTATTGGCCCAAACGGGGCGGGTAAGTCTACCTTGCTGTCGGCGATTGCACGGCTTGTAAAACCAGATAGCGGCACCGTATTGCTTGATGGGGAGCCGGTAGTCGGCAATCAAACACTGGCCAAACACCTAGCCATTTTACGCCAAGATAACCATATGGAAGCCAGGCTGTCGGTTTATGACCTGGTCTGCTTTGGCCGCTACCCCCATAGTGGTGGCAGGTTAACCGACGAAGACCTGCAAAAAGTGGCGCAAGCGATCGACTATCTAGACTTGCAACCTTTGCAAGACCGCTACCTCGACGAGCTATCAGGCGGGCAGCGCCAACGCGCTTTTATTGCCATGATTTTAGCCCAAGACACCGAGTATATTTTGCTCGACGAGCCGCTCAATAACCTAGATATGAAGCATGCGGTGAGCATTATGAAGCTTATGCAGCAAGCCGCGCGCGACATGCATAAGAAGATCATTATTGTGCTGCACGATATCAACTTTGCCTCGGTGTATGCCGACCAGATTATTGCCATGAAGGATGGCCAAGTAGCCTACCAAGGCACGCCTGAGGAAATGATCACCGAGCCAGTGATGCTCGACTTATACGACCTGCCAATGCAAATTCAACAAATCAACGATAAGCCCATTGCGGTGTATCATTTATAGCCTCACCTAGGTAAGAACGGTGGCGTTTAGTTTTTGGTGACAACAGTCCAAAGCGACTGTGGGTGCTCGTTGGGTTCGTTGTTTATGTTCCATAATCGAGCTTGCCAATACTGACCATTAAAACGCACCACCGTGCCACTAGGGTAGGCACGGTCTGGTTGCCAATAAGTAGGGTGTTGCACTGCTATGTTTCTGGCAGAAAGATGGTGTTGAGTTGGCTTGGCAAAATTTGCGGTCATAAATGGCCTACCTAGTTTACCCGCGGCATGAGCCGCAGTTTGCTTGTGTTCTGTATTAAATCTAAATGAATGGGAACGTTACCACAAATTAATATATATAAATTATAAAAAATAATAAAATATTATTTAAATTGAATAAAAATTAATATATATGTTATTTATATAAGTAAAAAAATTAAATGGATGTTGATTTTTTCTGATCATTGTTAAAAAATGATATCTAGGTCACAAAATAAAAGCGACAAGATGCTGAATGGTGTTAGATTGGTATGGGTATGGTCAGTCCACAGAAAATGGAATGGGAAGTAAAAGGTGATACCTATCAGCATTGAAGGGTGTTGCTCAGAAGCAATGCTTGGCAAGTAGGCTGTTTTTCGTAACACTAGTGACATGATTCATCAATGGGGAAATGGACTGTGCCGTCTTTCGATATCGTCTCAGAAGTAGATAAAGTTGAACTAGGAAATGCCGTTGCCAACGCCAAGCGAGAGTTAGAAAATCGATTCGATTTTCGTGGTGTTGAATCATCCATAGAACAGAAAGATTTAGTAGTAACGCTAAAAACTGAATCCGACTTCCAAGTTCGACAGCTTGAAGACCTATTTAGAACCCAGTGTGCAAAACGAAACGTGGACGCCGCTGCGGCAGAAGTAGATGAGAAGCCAATCCATGTGGGTAAAACTTTCTCGCTAAATATGACCTTCCGTGAAGGCATTGATCAGTTAGTTGCGAAAAAGATTGTTAAGCTGATCAAAGCAGAAAAACTGAAAGTACAAGCAGCAATACAGGGCGACAAAGTACGCGTAACCGGTAAAAAGCGCGACGACTTGCAAGCCTGTATGGCGGTACTGCGCCAAAGTGAAGAGATTGACTTGCCACTTCAGTTTAATAACTTCCGCGATTAATAAATAGGTACCCCCTGCAGGCTTTACGAACCCAGAGTTCGAGAAACAGGAGCGATTCGGCTGGTTTAAACCAGCCGCTTCTTAATGTATGAAACTCGTTTTTACCCATCCATCGTCACTGATCGTTGGCAACGCTAGAAACTTGCTAGATCAGCAAGGCATCGCCTGTGAAATGCAAAATGTTTTCGCTGGTTCCGCTGCAGGCGAGCTGAGCCCGATAGATGCTTGGCCAGAACTGTGGGTGAAAAACGATGCCCATGAGCAGCTAGCAAAATCGATTCTGGCCAATGCCGAAAATGGCGCTGACGAAACTTGGCTGTGCACTAACTGTGGCGACGAAAACGTAGGCTCGTTTGACTTCTGCTGGCAGTGTGGGACGGCCTGTCCAGAAAAAAAATAAATAAAATCAAAAACTTAGCTTGCATCAGCCGAATTAATCAGTATAGTACGCCACACGTTGTCGCGGGGTGGAGCAGTCTGGTAGCTCGTCGGGCTCATAACCCGAAGGTCGTAGGTTCAAATCCTGCCCCCGCAACCAGTTTTAAGAAAGCAGCTAGAAATAGCTGGTTTTTTTTCGCCTGTCATTCCCGCGCGCGCTTAGCGGGAATCTAGTTGCAAGGCTCAAAGCCAGTAACTACGCGCTCTTCGCTATTCTGATATATACCTTTCTGAACTCAGTAACTACCGCTCAGCTCTCTGTAGAGCAAACTAAAAAATACCATCAGATAACCAAATAATTACTTAAAATGGGCACAAAACCCAGCCTGTGCCCAAATTGTGCCCATTTTGAACGTGGACACCCACCCTTTACTAGGATGGTTGCTGTTTATTTGACCAGCACCATCCGGTCGACTACCTTGTAATCACTAGGAGGTAGTCGCCGTGACCATTGCACGTTCCCAAATCATTCAGTTGGCCGAAACGCTTTTTTATCATTGCGTGTCGCGCTGTGTTCGCCGTGCTTTTTTGTGCGGTGTTGACCAGGTAAGCCAGCAATCCTTCGAGCATCGCCGTGCTTGGCTAATTGAACGCATTCACCTACTGGCCAGCGTGTTCACCATCGACGTGGCGGGCTATGCCATTATGTCTAACCACTACCATCTAATTTTGCATGTGAATCATGCCGCGGCACAAGCGCTGTCTGATCGCGAGGTGGCTGAGCGCTGGCAGGTGTTGTTTAAGGGCAGTAAGGTCGTCGATCGATATTTAGCTGGTGAAGAAGGCGTTGCTGAACTAGCGCAAGCGACACTCGCGAAATGGCGGGCACAGTTGTTTGATATCTCTTGGTTTATGCGCTGTTTAAATGAAAACATCGCTCGCCGCGCCAATGCTGAGGACAACTGCACCGGCAGGTTTTGGGAAGGCCGGTTCAAATCACAACCGCTTTTGGATGAGAAAGCGCTGCTTGCAGCCATGGTCTACGTCGACCTGAACCCGATTCGCGCTGAAATGTGCAAGAGCATTCCCGAAAGTGAATTCACCAGTGCCTATGAGCGCATTCATGGCAAGCCTTGTGAAGATAGTACTGGCGCAAGCAAGAAGCCGCTAATGAGTTTTATCAGCACAGATAGCAACCTCAGCGAAGCCTGTTTGCCATGCACTCAAGCGCAATATTTCGAGCTATTGGATTGGTCGAGCAGGGTTGTTAGAGCAGACAAAAAAGGCGTTGTCTCCATTGAGCAGCCGCCACTGCTGCAACAACTAGCCTTCAGCCAAAATCAATGGCAAATACTGTGCACTAGCCTTGGCAAGGTAACTCATGGTGCAATCGGGGCGCCGAATCAAGTTGAACACTTTCACCAAAGCAGAGGCTGTAAGCGACGACCCCGTACAGACATTGTTGTGCAGCTATTTGGTTAGCTAATCCCGCCACCAAAATAAAAATCTTTAAATCGGCTTAAAATCGAGGCGCGTCCGTGCGTGCGCTACCACCACTCTGTTGCTTTCACCTTAGTAATTAATCATCTTTTACAGAAATAATCGCAAACGCTCGATTCAAATAGGGCGTTTTGACTGTCTTGCAGCTGCTTGGCTGGTGGCAAAAATGGTCTCAGCTAAATAATCAGTGGCTGTCCTGATTCAAAAAATGGCCAATCAATTATCTCTTCAAATGCAATTTATGCGTTTTCAGCGGCTCTCATAACCAAAATCCAAACTATTAGGTCGTTTAGCCAGAAAGTTGACGTTTTGACGTCACTAGTTTTGCCACAAGTTGGTCTTAGTGTGTTTTTGTGTGAAAAAATGGCTGTATATGTGTGATGGGTTTCTCATAAATGATTTAGTTTGGTACCAGTTTCAAAGGGATTAGGCATAATATCCATGAGGAAAATATGTGAATCAATCCGCACGCTTAGCGTTCTGCTATTGTGACGTGCACTCGTGTCTGTAAACTCCGCTCAACTTTTTCAGCTAGCGGTTTGTTTATGTCTCGCAAAAACCTTTCTTTCTCTCTTTTGGCTTCTGCTATTGTATTGGCTGGTTGTAGTGAGCCGATTTCGGTGACATTGCCGAATGTGACTGAGCCAAACGTAACGCCAACTTCGAGCGTGACGCCAGAGCCGACTGCAGCACCAACTGGGGTGTCGACTGCTACACCAGTGCCAACGGCGACCTCAGCGCCAACGTCAACGGCAGTACCAACGGCAACTGCTGCGCCTACTGCTACGGCAGCACCAACGGCATCCGTTGTTTATCCGGAGTTTGTGCCGGGTGCTACTAAAGCGGAAAATGGTCAGGTTTATCAGTACGCAGGGGAATGTTGGGAAGCGAGCAATAATCCTGGTGTTTGGGAGTCGCCAAAAGAAGGTTGGTTCTGGAAAAAGGTAAGTTGTGATGGCGCAACAGCGAACCCAACTGTAGAGCCTTCAATACAGCCGACTAGCCAGCCAACAGCTACTCCAACAGCAAACCCAACAGCAGGCATTACCGCTACGACTGTTGTGACTGCACAGCCCACAACTCAGCCAACTGCACAACCAACAGCGGCGCCTACTGTGCCACCAGTTGAGCAGCCGGATGGCTTGTGCGGCGAGTTCAATGTGTATCCAAACTGGACGCAAGACGGCTATGCTAACACTGGCGATATCATGGTGTACGACAACATTGCCTATGCCGCGAAGTACTACACAACTAGCATTCCTGGTAGCGATGACACTTGGGAGCACCACCTAAACTGTGACGGCACT
This sequence comes from Salinibius halmophilus, assembly GCF_003577475.1. Lineage (GTDB taxonomy): Bacteria > Pseudomonadota > Gammaproteobacteria > Pseudomonadales > Natronospirillaceae > Salinibius > Salinibius halmophilus. The sequence goes on along the minus strand of NZ_QPEP01000003.1, from coordinate 159,130 downwards.
GCCAAGGGTGAGCCGGCAAAACTGTCGATGCCAAACCCAAAAGACCCAGTGAGTTTAAAAGTGGCGGGCTGGCCAAACTATGTTGTGGCGGCCACGCCGAGCTCGAATCAACCGTCAACAACTGTGGTCAATCTGAATACAGCAGCTGAGCTAGCCAATTCATCAGTGCTACAGGCGGGGTTTGAGACCCTTATTCGCCAAGCGCAAAGTGCCGGTAATACCACCATTATTTTGCGCAGTAATGTGCTAGATAGCATAGTGTCTGACAAAGGAACGACACTTGGCACGGTGACGGTTCAGCAAGCATTGAACAATGCTGCAAGCGCGTTAGGGGTTACGCTGTCAGGCGTTGCCAACTTGCCAAACAACGCCAGGGGCTGGGCGCAAGCAAATAATCTTATTATGGCGCAGCTAGCACCGAATACTGTGTTCGGTTGGGAGTTGAGCATTGGTGATTTTGCGCACCAGAATCACTCGGGTTACCGCTCAGTGTGGAATGCAGCGTCTAAATCAACGGCAGATCTGCTAGACAACTTTGGTTTATATCAGGGTGCCAATGCAGCTGATTTTGTTGCGTTTACTAAGTCGGCTTCAACGTCGTCGCTTAATGCTGATCAGTGGGACAACGCGCTAAGATTTGTTAAGCAAGTAACAGACTTTGTTGATGCACCAGCAATGTTGTCATCTGTGCCAACTGCACAAGCCGGTGACTACTTCCTTGGTGCCACATCGGCCGAACGTAAGCTTCGCCATGCAGCTTATCACAATGTATTTGCCGTTTTGTTTGATGCCGCTAACAGTGGTTTAGAAAGCAAAATTGGCGACTACATGAACCACAGCATTCCTTTGTATAGCACAAGTGGCGGCGCCGGCAGTGCAGCACAGCTAACCAGTGTGGCTGCATTGAACGCTTCGCTTGAAGGTGCGGCGAGCAAGATGAACAACGAAGCGTTTTTGTATGAAACGCCAAATAACGGCTGGGTGCCATCAACCATTTATAAATGGGAAGATTTCTTAACCGGCTTGAACTCAATGCACAACGTCGGTGTGGCAGGCAAAAAGTTCTGGTTAGTTGATGAAAATGCCGACGATGCCACCAACGAGAAGTATGCCAAAGTAGCCATTGCAGCGTTTCTCGCTCAGTCGATGCAGGAAACCATTCGCTATAATGCGTGTGACGAAAACAACTGGGACATGAGGAAATATGGGGTGGCGAAAGCTGATTACCCTATGAGCTCTTCTTGTGGCCAACTTGGACAAAAATATGCCGATTATGGTCAAGACCCAGTAACCGGCCGCGACCATCCGTACTCTTGTGCGCGCAACCCAAAAATGGAAGTGACTGCAACAACTCATGCTGAATGGTACGGTGCGCCGGCGCCAATTTTTGCCGCGCCAGACGCCGTGTTAGCCGAGGCTGGATTGTTGGTGAATGGCAGTGTTGGCCGCTGGGACCACTCTGGTCAGTGGTGCTCATCAGATGTACAAGTATCAGTAATCGATGACACCAAACAAGCTTGGGAGCGCGAAACCTGCCAGGTGTATCCAAACCAGAAAGCCGGTAGTTTTGTTTGGGATGGTAGTGCCGAGAAGTCAGTTGAAGGCTGTGGCTGGTGGGGCCGTGGAGTGATTCAAACAACGGGCCGCCAAAACTTCGGTACGCTTAACCACTTCCTTGGCCGCTCGCATGTCGACCCAGCAACCATAGGTACTGTAGTAGATGGCCAGTTCGTGGCAGAGCCGCCAAGTGATCCACTGTATGCCAACTTAGACCTGTGTTCGAATCCGCAGCTAATTTGTACGTCGCAAGAGCACCCAGAAATTAAATGGATTGCTGGCCTGTTCTTCTGGATGACCTCGGTGCAAGGTTACGAGAACCCAGGCGGCCCATTTGAAGGCTGGAACTACTACAACGAGTTGAAAGCTTACGTAGATGGTGGCTTGCAAGGTACCAAGTTTATCGATGACGTGTCGGGCATTGTTAACCGTGGCTGTCCTGCTGAAACTTGCCCAGTGAGTGGCCACGTGCACGCGCTAGAAGAACGTCGTGAACATTTCGATTTGGTGTTGCGCACGCTAGGTTTAGATCCGCAATAACTATGTAGCGCCCCCTGCGCTAGTAACCCAGCCCTTAGTGGCTGGGTTTTTTTTGCCTGTCAATTTGCTTGTTAACTTGCTTATTAAAAAGTGCCGATAAAATCTAACAATGTAAGCTTTTCATTTAAATGTGATGTCTATCACAGATGTTTCTTGGCGATGAAATTTATTCCAAGTTTGTTGTCTACCTTTTAGATACCTCTGTTGTACCGAGGGATAACAACAAAAATTGGAGGCATTAAATGAAGAATTACATGTTGTCTGCTATCGCGCTGGCGGTTGCTTCAACTTCTTATGCAGCACCCGCGTGGCAGCAAGGCACGGCGTACAGCGGTGGTGATCAAGTAACTAGCGCTAATGCAATATATGAGTGTAAACCATTCCCTTACGAGGGCTGGTGCGGCCTAAGTGCATATGAGCCCGGCATCGGATTCGCCTGGACCGACGCTTGGATGAAGGTAAACGACCCTGATGTAACCCCAGTCATTACCCCAACCCCGGTTATTAGCCCAACCCCGGTTATTAGCCCAACACCAACAGACGTTGGCGACCCGAATAACTACCCAGAATTTATACCTGGCAGTACCCGAGCATCGAATGGCGACATTTATCGCTACGGTGGCAGCTGCTGGCAGGCCAAAAATAATCCAGGGCCATGGGAAACCCCTCGCGAAGGGTGGTTCTGGAGCGAAGTAAGTTGTGGTGATACGGTTGTCACACCAACGATCACGCCTACTACTACACCAACTGTTACTACGTCACCAACCATTACAACGTCGCCAACGGTCACGCCGACTACTACACCAACTATCACGCCTACGGGTGACCCAAACCTCTACCCAGAATTTGTGCCGGGTCAAACCAATGCCACCAACGGCCAAGTTTATAGCTATGGTGGTGCCTGCTGGCGGGCGCAAAATAACCCTGGCCCATGGGAAACACCAAAAGAGGGGTGGTTCTGGACACAAGTTGATTGTGATGGCACCGGCATTAGTCCAACGATTGGGGTGTCTACATCACCATCCGTTACACCAAGTGTCACACCGGCGCCAGTTAGCCTGTCGATGCCAAATCCAGAAGATCCTCTGCACTTAGAGGTGCCAGGCTGGCCAAACTATATTGTTGCGGCAACACCTCAAGATAGCGCGCCAGAAGTCTCGGTGGTTAATCTTGCTAGCCTTGCCGATGTAAACAGCGTGGCAGGCCTGCAAGCAGGGTTTGAGAATGCCATCTTTGCTGCCACCAGTGCCGGTACATCAACACTCGTACTTAGGTCTGATGTGCTCGACAGCGCTATATTCGATAAAGGTGCTTCGCTTGGCGCCATTTCGGTGACCGAAGCATTAAATGCTGCCGCGGGTGCAACGGGTGTAACGCTAACTGGTATTGATGCGCTAGAGAATAATGCACGCGGTTGGACGCAAGCGCATAACCTCATCATGACTCAGCTAGCGCCAAATGCGGTGTTTGGTTGGGAGCTGGAGATTGGTGAGTTTGCCCAGAACTACCATACTGGCTATCGTTCGGTTTGGAATGCGGCATCAAAATATGCGGCCGACACTCTATATGCGTTTGGTTTATATAGCGGCAGCAATGCAGCGGATATCGTAACGTTTAGCAAGTCGGGCGCTACACCAGCACTGGATGCAGACAAGTGGGACAACGCCTTGCGCTTTGTGAAGCAAGTATCCGACTTTGTTAAAGCGCCAGCGATGCTATCGTCGATTCCGGCTGAACAAGCAGGAAGCTACTTCCTTGGCGTAACGCCAGGCGAGCGCAAATTGCGCCACGCGGCTTACCACAACGTGTTCGCAGTGCTGTTCGACGCTGACAATGCCAGCCTTGATAGCAAAATCAACGACTACATGACATCAACAATCCCACTATATAGCCAGGGTTCAAGTGCCATTGATGATGGCCTAGCGCTAACCTCCATTGCTTCGCTCAACGCGCAACTTATTGCCGCCGAGCAAACAATGAATAACGAAGCCTTCTTATATGAAGTATCACAAGGGAGCTACATTCCTTCAACTGTGTACAAGTGGAATGACTTCTTAGCAGCGTTAAGCTCTATGCACAATGTGGGTATTGCTGGCGAGCAGCTATGGCTCTACGACGAAGGCAAAGACGATGCAACCAACTCGCTTTATGCCAAAGTTGCCATTGCAGCCTTCCTCGCTCAGTCGATGAAAGAGACCATCCGCTACAATGCTTGCGACGAAAACAACTGGTCAATTAACACTGGTGACCCTGTGAACTACCCACTCAGCTCATCGTGTGGGCAGTTGCAGCAAGACTATGCAAGCTACGGGGTGAACCCAGTTACCGGCAATGACCACCCATACTCTTGCCCTCGGGCGCCGAAAATGGAAGTAACGGCCACCACGCATGCAGGTTGGTATGGTGCGCCAGCGCCACTATTTGCAGCCCCAGACGCTGTGCTAGAAGAGGCGGGTATTTTGGTCAATGGCAACGTTGGCTACTGGAACTTCGGTGGCGGTTGGTGCGCGGAAATTCCAACCTCGATTGATACCAGCAAGCAAGCCTGGGAGCGCGAAGAGTGTAAAGTGTACGTTGGCCAAAAAGCCGGTCAGTTCGTTCACAATGGCTCGGCTGGCAAGTCGGTTGAAGGCTGTGGCTGGTGGGGCCGTGGTGTGATTCAAACCACTGGCCGCCAAAACTTTGGTACCTTGAACCACTTCCTTGGTCGCTCGCACGTGAACCCAGACACCGTTGGGCAAACACTAGAAGGCGTGGAAGTGCGGCCAGCACCCGAGGCACCACTATATGCTAACCTCGACTTCTGCTCGAACCCACAGTTCATCTGTACCTCAAAAGAGCATCCAGAACTTAAGTGGATTGCTGGTTTGTTCTACTGGATGAACGACGTGCAGGGCTATGTTGGCACTGGCGCCTATGCCGATTGGAACTACCTAACTGAGCTACGTGCCTACGTAGACGGTGGGTTAGTTGGCACTGGCTTTATCGATGATATTTCAGGCATCGTAAACCGTGGGTGTCCAGACTCCACTTGCCCAATTAGTGGCCCAGTGGATGGTATGGACGACCGCCGCAAAAACTTCTTCTTAGTACTAGACAAGCTAGGCGTAAGCTATAGCCGCTAGTTCATAATGGTATATGAAACTAAGCCTGCCGGTTGGCAGGCTTTTTTTATCCCTGCCAAACACTCAAGTCCTTGTTGTTTAGCGTGCGCGCACACCACCAAAGGCTAACTTGCTGTACGACTAAAATCAGCACGGTTGCAATCACGGCTAGGTTCAGCGCATCGCGTTTGGGTAGCCATTGTGAAACCAGTGGGAAGAATTCATAGAAGCCAAACACCGCAATGACCAAGGCTGTCACCAGTGCTATGGCGCTAAGCACACCAATACGAAGCTGGGTTTGCATTTTTGCCACCCGCGGAGGCATGCCTTGGGCAATGTTTAACCAATACCAAGGCTGCATGTGTTTGAACAAATAACTGGTATTGAGCAGCACAATGGCAAATAACGACACCATAGCCAAAGTAGATAACACCAGTACTAAGCGCAGTCGCTGCACTGCTACTTCCTGCTCTAGCGCCATATACTCATGCCAGCTGAGCAGGCGATAGCGCTGCCCGCGATCATTGGGCAAGGTGTTTAGGTCAAACTGTGGCGCTACCCAGATAATCCCCAAACAATTGCTTGGCACGCGCTTGGGGCTATACAGTATCGGCACATTGGCGAGGTTGGGCATATTAATGGCCGGTAGCACCCCTTGAATGTTTTGGCGGCCAATAAACGTTAACTTGCCACTGGCATCAATGACTGGTGCTGACGATAGTTGAATATCTGCCAAGTCACGGGTATCGGTGGAAATGTTTAATGATTTCGCCGCACTCGCGCTAATTAAGGCGTTGCGGCCTTGAACCGAGCCCATGTCTAGTACCTGCTTAAAAAAAGCATGACTGGCTTGCGAGTTAATAATGGTGACCGGGTCGGCTTGGCTACCATGGACGGTCATGCTTTTCGCATCCGACTGAGTTGGGAAGTCGGTTAAACCGCATTGCATGGCTAAATCGTCTGGGTGGTTTCGCAATACGGCTTGCCATTCAGGGCCATAGGTGGCGTTAAATTCACTATATGTTCGAATACTGCCATCAGCTTTTTCAATGTCGGCGATCAAAACTTTGTAGTCGGTTTTACTTAGGGCGTCATTCGGTGCTAGTTGGCGCCAGTAAGAAGTACTTACTAACCCTATAATCAATACAGCAATGGCCAGAATGACAAGATAGGCAGCATGATTAAGCTGCATCCACCAAAAATTATGAACGATGTTGTGCCTAAGGTTGTTGAGACCTTGATACACATACTCAGGGTCGGCCACTTTACGGCTGCTCAACACCAAATATAAGCCAATGGCGAAAATAACCATCAGCAATACTAGCCAAGGCCATATGGTGAACTGCCTTGCGCTCACAAAACCTATGGTATCGGCAAATACATTAAGCGGCAGGTAAAGCACTACGGCAAATACCAGCGCAAGGAGTGAAAACAATGCAGTCTCAACAAGCACTTGTTTGCCAATGCGGTTAGGGCTGGCTCCCATGGCAATTTTTAGCAGGAATTCTGGTTGCCGTATCTGCTGTAAGCGCTGGGCGAATGCGAGTGTATACAGCCCTACAATCAAACCCAACCCAATCATGATAAGGCTTAATAAACTGACTGACTCGCCTAGCGTTTGATATGCAGCCAGGTCGGTTCGGGTGCCGGGAAGCACGCTAATTTGCCTAAAGCTGGAGTCGTAACCAGCGCACGCGGCGGGTTGATCTAATAATATCCGATTTAACTGCCGTTCTAATCGCTTTGCCGTCGTGCTTGTTTTGGTGGTAACAAACAGCTCGCCTATCCAGGGTTCGCTAGTGGCTAGGGGCGGTTGAAAAGCATGGCTTTGGTCGCGGTTCTGTTCGATGTACCAATGGAACATGCCATTGCTAACAATTATGTTAGGCTTGGCGCTGTCTTGATACGGGTGAAAGTTAGCAGGCAGAATACCAGCGACTGGAAACACCTGACGATCACTAATTATTTTGCCGTTAATATCCTTTTGTTGGCGTAACGCAATGGCTGGCAAGCCATTGTGCTCAATTAACATCTCTTGGTTGGCTAGCCACCATGCTTCGTTTAAATACACCCAACGCTCTTGAAAGCGTTGCTGGTGATCAAAAAAGCGCTCGACTGGCTCAACACCAAAAAAAGATAAAAAATTCTGCGAAGCCGTCTGAATCTGCTCGCTCGTGATCTTCACCGTGCGCTCTGGTCCAACCAATTCGCCATTATCAAACCCAAGCAGCGGCGCGCTCACGGCCGTGTCTAGCGTTTGGCTAAATTGGTAGATGGTGCAGCTTTGTAAGTCACCTAGATGAGAGAGGTTGTTATACCCAACGGAAAAATAATGATTGGGTGCCGCACCGGCCGGTACATTCTGCTGATAGTCCTGCAGGGTTTGCCAATACATTAAACCAATGGCCATAAAGCTAGCCAGTAGAATAATTAAAAATGCTAATAGTGAGCGCAGCGGTTTAACAAAGCACCACGAGAGAGAGAGTTCAGGTAGCATATTTTGCATCCTTGTTTAAACAGGTACTGGGCCTGTGAGGATCGCTCACAGGCCCAGTACGCCCTTGTTAGCTCTGCCAAACACTCAAGTCCTTGTTGTTTAGCGTGCGCGCACACCACCAAAGGCTAACTTGCTGTACGACTAAAATCAGCACGGTGGCAATCACGGCTAGGTTCAGCGCATCGCGCCTTGGTAGCCATTGTGAAACCAGCGGGAAAAACTCGTAGAAGCCAAACACCGCAATGACCAAGGCTGTCACCAGTGCTATGGCGCTAAGCACACCAATACGAAGCTGGGTTTGTATTTTTGCCACCCGTGGTGGCATGCCTTGGGCAATGTTTAACCAATACCAAGGCTGCATGTGTTTGAACAAATAACTGGTATTGAGCAGCACAATGGCAAACAACGACACCATAGCCAAAGCAGATAACACCAGTACTAAGCGCAGTCGCTGTACCGCCACTTCTTGCTCTAGCGCCATATACTCCTGCCAGCTGAGCAGTCGATAGCCAAGGTCTTTACCTGCATAACTAAGGCTCATTTCTAGGTTATCAATCAGTTGTTTGTCGAAATCTGGCGCTACCCAAAGCACCCCTGAAAAACAGCTGGTTCCTGTCGGTACAGATAAGGGCTTATACATAATTGGGGCGCTGGCCAAATTAGGCATATTCATTTCTGGCAGCACTCGTTGAATGCCTTGGCTGCCGCGCAGGACGACTCGACCTTCTGCATTCACACCGGGAACATTAGCGATACGAACGTCGGCGAGATCCCGCATATCGCTTGAGATATTCAGAGCCTTGGCGGCATCTGGCGTAATAAAGGCTTGGCGGCCTTCAATTGGGCCTAAATCTAAAACATGTTCAAAAAACGAGTCGCTAGCAACGCTATTAACAATGTTCACTGGTGGCTCGTTTGCGCCTTTAAGCTGCATACCTTGCACATCATAGTTGCCACATTGCAGGGCGACACGGTCTCGGTTATCGCGCAGCAGTGCTAGTACGTCGGCTTCGCTGGGATAAAACTCGGATAGGGTTTCCACTTCACCATTGGTCATTTGCCAGTCTTGCACAACCACTTGGTAATCGGTTTTGCTCATTACATCATTAGGCATGAGTTGGCGCCAATAGGCAGTACTGATTAATCCCATAATTAGCACGGCAACCGCGAGAACAACCAAGTAGATGGCGTGGTTTAACTGCAGCCACCAGAACTTGTGTTGTATTTTATGGCGCAGGTTGGTTAACCCTTGATAAACATATTCTGGGTCGGCCACTTTGCGGCTGGCCATTACAAGATAGAAGCCAATGGCAAAGACTACACCAAGCAGTATTAGCCAGGGTGTTAATTGCAACTCTGAGGTGCTAACAAAGCCAATAGCATCAGCAAAGTGATTCAATGGTAAATAAACCACCACCGCCAAGACTAGTGCCAATACGGCGAACATCGAGGTTTCTGCCAGTATCTGCATGGCAATGCGCTTTGGGCTGCCTCCCATGGCGATTTTCAGTAAGAACTCTTGCTGGCGCACGCTTTGTAGGCGCTGAGCCAAGGCAAGCGTGTAGAGGCACACAATAATACCCAGTGCAATCACCACCAAGGTCAGTAAGCTGACTGACTCGCCTTGCTTCTCGTATTCAGCCAGGTCCATTCGGCTACCGGGCAGGAGCTTCATGTTGCGAAATGCATAAAGATATCTTACACAGGGCGCAGGGGACTCTAAAAGCGTTTGGTTGATACGAGTTTCAAGCTCGGCTAGGGAAGTGTTGTTATCGGCACTAATCAGCAGGCGTGCCCACCAATATGAGCGCGAACCTGGGGCGCGTGGCGGCTCGAATACGAAGCCGTTGTATTGCTCTTCTGGATGCCAGTAGGATAACCCATTACTGGCAATGATTGCCGGTTGCTGTTGGCTTTGATACGGGTGAAAGTCGCCTGGCAATATACCTGCTATCGGCAGCACTTGCGTATCGACCAACTCTTCACCGTTTCCCATAAACGATATGGCAACTTCGAGCGATAAGTAGCCGTTGCGCTCTTTCGCTAAATGCTGATTTTGCTGCCACCATGTTTCGTTAACATATACCCAGCGTTCTTGATAAAGCTGGCGATGATCAAAAAAACGTTCGGTTGGTTCAATGCCAAAGAAGTCGAGAAAGTTAGGCGCCACAGTTTGGATTTGGTCATCGACTAAAGCTAGTGTACGGGTATCGCCAATAATGGTGCTCTGGTCGTCATACAGCATCTCCAGCTCAACCATAGAACTGGTAATGCCATCTATGTCGTTGATTTGATCAACCGTACATTCATCAATTCGGCCAAGCTCAGATATGGCATCAAAACCAACGGTGAAATAGTTCTTTTCCACCACCCCAGAGGGAACGTTTTGCCGATAATCTTGTGCGGTTTGCCAATACATTAAAGCAATGGCCATAAAGCTAGCCAGTAGAATGATTAAAAATGCTAAAAGTGCACGCAGCGGTTTAACAAAGCGCCACGAGAGAGAGAGTTCAGGTAGCATCGTTAGCCCTTATTCGTTAGTTGGCCCAGGTTGGGCTCGCTCTAAAAACCTTTGGTATGCAAGGTAATTAGAGGCCCTTTTTTGTTGTGTTATTTAGGCTTGTTTTTGCATGGCTGCTTCATAGTTAAATATTTCACCGGAGTCGAGCAGGTATTGCTCAACGGCAAGGGCTGCGTGCTCCGGGTTGTGCGTCACCATCATGATGGTGTTACCCGCATCGTGTAGCTCGTTAAACAGGTCCATAATGGCACGACCGGTTTTGGTATCTAGGTTACCGGTAGGTTCATCGGCAATAAGGATATCTGGTTCGGTGACCAAGGCACGGGCAACGGCTATGCGCTGCTGTTGGCCGCCTGATAGTTGCCCTGGCAAGCGTTTGCCGTAGTCGGGCAGGTCGACCTGGCTGAGCACCTTGTGAATGCGATCTTTCCAAGTTTTGCGATCATGCTGGCTGTACACCAGTGGCAGCATAATGTTTTGCTCAATGGTTAGGTCGGCCACTAGGTTGAAGTTTTGGAATATCATCCCTAGGTGGCGGTTGCGTACCTGGGCTAACTGGTTGGCACTTAACCCCACCATGTTTTCACCGGCTAGCGTATATTCCCCTTCAGAAAGTGGCGACAGTAGTCCAACCACGTTTAGCAGGCTTGATTTACCACTACCAGATGGGCCTTGGATGCTGACATACTTGCCTTGTTCAATTTCTAGGTCCACATTGTTGAGCGCGGCGACTTTCTGCTGGCCCGAACCAAAAAATTTACTGGCGCCTGTTAACTTAATTAATGCGCTCATAGAGCTCTCCTTCAATGGTAAATTTCTCTGCCAATTCATCTTCAATGATTAATTTATCGCCTTCCTGTACGTCGCCATCGATACGGTACTCATCACCGGTTAAATGCAGCACGTCAAGGCGCACCGACGATAGTTCACCGTCGCGTACACGCCAAACGCGCCATACACGAGGAATGCTGTCGTCTAGGGTAATTTTATAAGCCGGTGCCTCGCTTTCATAAACGCAGACGTAACTGGCAGGTAAGCCTTCGGTCCAGTCTTCACTTTGCTGGTACAACAAGAACTTTTGCTCATAAAAGCCTTCGTTGTTAACACTCTCAAGCGGTGCGACTTCCCCATCAAAGGTCTTGCCTTGTACGTCAAACGAGCAGGTTAACCCCTCGGCTAGGTAGGGCTGGCGACTAATCGACACACTCGCCGTGGCCACCATTTCGTTGTTCACAACCACTTGCGCAATTTTGCTGTATTGGCCGACATAAGCGCCTTCTTGCCAGTCTTGGGTAAAGCGCAACCGCCCTGGGCGATCTGTGGCAACGGTCAGCTGTGCTAGTTGCGCCTGCGTGCGACCGATTTCATCACGCAGTTGCGCGATCTTGTTCTGTGCAATGCGGTTGCGAATGGTTTGTTCTTGCTCGGTAAGCGCAAGGCGGCGCTGCGTGGAGGCCAATGCCTGCTGGGCGGCCTCAACGGCTATTTGCGAGCGCATCACCGTCACGCTACTGGCATTGCCGCTGTCGGCGAGCGTTTGGTTACGCCTTAGCTCATCTTGGGCGGAATCTAGTTCGCGCTGCTGACGCGCTTGGGTTTGCTCTAGGTCGAGTAGGGCGACCTGCTGACTGACTTCGGTAAGCGCAAGGTCATCTTGCATGCCGGCTAACTCAGCGGTTAGCTCGGTGACTTTCAGTTCAAGTTCTGGGTTTTTCAGTTGCAGTACTTGTTCGCCTAACTTGAGCATATCGCCATCGCGATTCAATACTTTATCAAGTAAGCCTGACTGCTGATTGGATAGGGTTATGATTTTATTCGGCTCTAGCTCACCCGTACCCTGAATGACCATGCGGTAGTCGCCAAAGGTCGGTTCGATATAGCGAACCTCGGGGATTTCAGGTTGCAAGAACCAATACAGTGCACCGCCACTAACAGTGAGCGCAGCGGTGGAGGCAGCGGCAATGATAATATTGCGCCGGCCTTCCTTGCGGTCGTATTCTAATTCCATTGATGTCACCTTTTTGAGAGAGAAGGCAGTGTTAGCAAAGTGTTACTTATTGGAATATTTATTTGCTACCACAGGTAACATTTACCGCATAATTAATGTGACGTGCAAATTAAATTGATCAGAAATACTGATCTGGTAATTTTATTACTTGAATTATTCGTAGGTGCTGGCAGTTTGGGTAGGGTTTTGGTGGTAAAAATACATAGCGATATATAGCTATTTAACTCACTTATAATGATCCAGCCATTTAGAAAAATCGGCACACGGCATGGGCTTGGCTAGGTGATAACCCTGCACATAAGTAACGCCAAGCTTACTTAAATAGTTGATGGTGTCGCCATCTTCTACGCCCTCTGCTACTACGTCGAGCTTTAAGCTGCTTGCTAGCTGCACAATGGAGTGTACGATGGCGGCATCTTCTTAATTGCTGGTAATATGCTGAATAAGTGCCCAACGAGGCAGACATCCAAGCACATGAGTGACCTAAACAAGCTTTTGGCAAGAACCAATGAGTATGAGCAAATAATTGGTCTGGTGATTCACCAACCTATGTATGCCGATACGATTCGAAATCGAGTCACGCACGTGCTTTGCTGTGTATCGCTCGAACATGCGCAAAGTGTGAAAATATTATGCGGTGCAGGTAATTTTACCTCTGCTGTTACCTTAGTGAGGTTGCAGTTTGAAGCGCTGGTGCGCGCGAAATGGATACAGTTTGCTGCAACCGACGCCCAAGTAGAAAAATTGAGCACCCAGCTAGATGACCATAGCGCTAAAAAAGCGAGCAATATCCCCATGCTTAGCGAAATGCTAAAACACCTGCAAAACACAGCGCCGGAAAAAATGGTTGAGCCGTTACTTGAAATAAAAAAGCACCACTGGCCGCACTTAAGTTCTTATGTGCACGGGGGAATTCACGCGGTAAACCGGCACGCGATGGGCTACCCAGCGCAGCTGATCGAGGCCTTACTCAAAACTTGCAACGGCATGACAGCGCTGACTTGCTACTTCATGGCGCTCTCGACGGGTAAAAAAGCACTTGCTGAGCACGTACTCAAAAGCTTTGAGCAGTTCGCTGACGTGATGCCTGATACAAAACCAGATGCCCAATTGGCCGGAGACAAGAAAGAATGAATATTGCTGCATTGCCTTGGCGTGAAGACCTGCCACTTAAATATTCGGTTATTGTTGCAAAAGATCAATGTGGTTATGTATTAGTGCGCCATCATCAGTGCAACACGTGGGAGATTCCGGGCGGTCATATTGAAGCGGGTGAAACGGCATTGGCAGCAGCCAAGCGTGAGCTGGCTGAAGAAACTGGCGCAACCGATTTTTCTATTGAACCAATCGGTGTGTATTCGGTGACGGTCAATGAGCAAACAACCTATGGTGGTTTGTTTTTGGCTCAAATTAGCCAATTTTCGGGTTCGCTTGAACACGAAATTGCAGAGGTTAAGAGCTTTGCCTCCATGCCCGATCAATTAACCTACCCAAAAATCCAATCCGTTCTTTTTGACTATGTGCAGCGCTTGATTGCTGGGCAAGTTGAGATTCAATAAGGAACTCTTAATGCATCATTTGATGTTTGATGTCGACCAAACCCTAGTGCAGTCATTTAAGTTTGATGAGCAATGTTTTGTTGCTGCAGTGGAGACTGTACTCAATCATCGTATTGATCGAGATTGGGCGTCTTATCCTCATGTGACGGACTCCGGCATTCTTGCAACGCATTTTGAACGCTCTGGCTTACTAGCACAAAAAGAGGTGCTGCAAGCAAAAGTGAAGCAAGTGTTTATCGACAATATCAAACAGTACTTAGCGCAAAACCCCGCCAAGCCTATTGCTGGCGCGGTTGAATTGATCGCTTATCTTAAACAGCGCTCGGATATTAAGATCTCTATCGCGACAGGTGGCTGGGGTGAAACGGCACGGTTAAAACTGGCTAGTGCCGGCATCGACATTACTAATATCGTGCTGGCTTCTGCCAACGACCACTCGCATCGAATTGAGATTATGAAATCGGCCTTGGCTAAAACTGGTGCTGATACCAATGTAAGGGTTACCTACTTTGGTGATGCCGAATGGGATGTGAAAGCCTGTGCCCAGTTAAATTGGGATTTGGTGTTGGTAGGAGACCGAGTAGCGCACCCCGTAAATGTGCCCGACTTCTCTGACCTTGAGCAAGTATTAAACCTTGCTGGGCTCTATAAACACAATGCCGCAACAAGTTAGGCAAGAGCCAAAAGCAAGGTTTTTTGCAGACTTAGCAGCTTGTTTATGTTTAGGCAGGCCGATAATAAGCGGTAATATTTAGCAATTGCGGCTTGCAATTGGCCGTTATTCTACGGAGGCACTATGAAAATCATAAAGGGTAAATCGTTCACTGCCGAGCGAGCATGGGGTGCGTTGGATATTGCCAATATGAATGGTATTACCACGCGCCTGCACTGGACTAATCAGCCATATAAATGGCACGTCAATGATGGTGAAGAGGTGTTTGTTGTGCTCGATGGTGTAGTGAACATGCTGTATCGTGAAGCCGGTGAAGAAAAGTCAGTACTGCTTAATGTTGGTGATATTTTCTACGCCTCGGTTGGCACAGAGCACGTGGCACACCCACAGGGTGAAGCTCGGGTATTGGTAGTTGAGACTCAAGGCAGTGTCTAGGAGTCAATCGACGAATCAAGCCTTCCCACCGATAGAGCCATTCCATGCTGCCGAGTTACCGGTAAGTGATGGCTCTAAACTCTATTTTGAGCAAGTTGGCAATCCCAGCGGCCAACCAGCTCTATATCTGCATGGCGGCCCTGGCGGCAGTTGTGGACCTGGAACGCGACGCTACTTTGATCCAGAGAAATACCATGCAGTGTTGTTTGATCAGCGTGGTTGTGGGCGCAGCAAACCATTGGCATCTGAGCCGGATTATGACTTTTCAAATAACAACACCGCTCAGCAAATTGATGATATTGAGAGTTTGCGTCGCCATTTGGGTATTGAACGCTGGGTATTAGTAGCAGGTTCTTGGGGTGTCACGTTGGCACTAGCCTATGCACAAGCGTTTCCACAGCGCGTCAAAGCCATGGTACTGGGCTCGGTTACACTTGGTACTCGCCAGGAGATTGATTGGATTACCCGTGATATGGGCCGCATCTTTCCGCGTGAATGGCAGAGTTTTGTTGAGTATCTGCCAGAAGAGCAAAGAGAGTGCAGCTATACAGAAGACGACACAGGCGACATCTGTGCAGCTTATGCCAAGTTATTACAAAGCAGCGATCCGGCTGTTCACCAGCCAGCAGCTAAAGCTTGGTGCAAATGGGAAGACACTCATGTCTCGTTAATGCCAGGCTGGCAGCCTTCCGCTCGCTTTCAAGATCCAGAGTTAAGCTTAATCTTCGCTAGGCTAGTCACCCACTATTGGTCGAACGATTGCTTTTTAGCGCCGAATCAGCTGATACAAAACATCGAAAAAATTGCTGATATTCCTGCGGTTTTGATTCATGGCAAGTGGGATATCTCTGGGCCGTTAGATACTGCCTACCAACTTCACAACGTTTGGCCCGCCAGTGAGCTTTGCATATTAGAAGAAGCTGGCCATGGCGGTATAGGTTTTGGACAAGCCATTCGTCAAGCACTAGCAAAGTTTGCCTAAACGCTTTTTGGTGTAGGGGATAAAGGATGATTTCACACAAACCAAAGGACTACGTAAGCCCGTTCACGCGCATTCTAAGTTGCCCTAAAGAATCGGCGGCTGAAATTATCTATCAGAATGAACAGGCTTTTGTATGTTTGGGGCTGCATCGCTACCAAAACTGCCCTCCAAGCGCTTTGGTTATTCCCAAAGTTGCTGCCGAAAATATCTACGTTATTGAACCGGCCACACTGAGTGCTGTCGTCGAACTATCGCAACAAGTTGCCATAGCAATGAAGCAGCTGTGGCAGTTAGATGGCATCACTCTAATGCAAAACAACGAACCTGCTGGCTGGCAGGATGTTTGGCATTTTCATATGCATGTAAAAGGGCGAAAAGCCGGCGACAGCATGTGGGGTGCCAAACAAGAGCGCATACCTCAATCTGAGAGAGCGGAACTGATTGCAGAGCTTAGAGAGTTTATGATTGGTTAGGTGTTTTACATACAGTTGTAAATAAAAACAGTTTTATTGAGGTGTTTTTGGTGTCTGGCACTTAGGCTTGAACGCAAGAAAAAGTGCAGGAGCGGATATGAAGCCGATCAATAACCCTCACGACGCAATATTTAAGCAAAGTATGCAGAGGCCCTTTGTCGCGAAGCAGTTCATGCAGCACTACTTACCTTCACACCTACGTGACGAGCTGGATTTAGAGTCTTTGGTGATGTTGGATGCAACCTACATTAATGACCAGCTAGATAGTGCATTTAGTGATGTAGTGTTTAGCTGCGATTTAGCCGGGCAATCTGCGACCATTAGCTTATTGGTCGAACATCAATCTCGGCCAGATAAGTTTATGCCTATTCGGGTTGGCTATTACATGTTCAGCCTGTTCATGCGACATATCAAAGATGGTGCGAAAGGCCTGGTCGCTCCGGCATACTGCATTGTTTTTTATCATGGCAATAAGTACCCATATTCACTGAGTTTGGCAGACTGCTTTGAAGACCCTTTGGGCATTATGAAAGATCTATTCAGTCAGCCGGTTCCACTTGTAGACGTAAGCCAACTACCTGATGATCAGCTAAGGCAGCAAGAGTTAATTGGCGCTTTAGCGCAAACACTTAAACACATTCGTGATGCCGATATTAGTGAGTTAGTGATTGAACTGTTCGATCGGTACGTTGAAGAATCAGAGGTTAATAATGCCTTGTTGGCATTCATCAACAGCTTGCTACAATATGCCATGAGTGTAGGTAATGCTGACAAAGAACATCTGATGAATGTGATTGAACATGTCAAGCCAACGCCTAGTCAACTTGGAGAGGGTGTTATGAGAATTGCAGACATTTTACGCGCCGAAGGCCTGGAAAAGGGGCTAGAGCAAGGCATCGAGCAAGGCATCGAGCAAGGCATTGAACAGGGCATAGAGCAGGGTTTGATTCAGGGTAAGCTTGAAACAGCTGCTGCATTGTTAGCAGATGGTTTTGAGGTTTCTCAGGTAATGAAGTTTACTGGTCTGACTGAAGCCCAAATTGCCGAAGTTAAACCGAAGCATTGAAATTGATGTCTCAGATACCAGTTATAGCCAAGCTTCATCCCTAGAACAGTCGTTCTACCTATAATAAAACCATTGGGCAGGCGCCAAGCTTCACGTATAATCCGCGCCATTAAGCTAACCACTCAGGAAACTGCCCATGAGCCTAGCCAATTCTGTTTTGGCCGTTAACGACGATCTTCCTATTCGCACCAACTTGCCGGTACATAGTGGCAAGGTGCGCTCGGTTTATTGGTTAACTGAAGAAGACAGCCGCCGCTTGATCGAAGAGAAGGGTTATGATGTTGCAAGTGATGCGCCGTTGGCGATCATGGTGATTTCAGATCGTATCTCAGCATTCGACTGCATTTGGCGTGGCGAAGGCGATGTGCGTGGTGTACCTGGCAAGGGCGCGGCGCTCAATGCGATCTCAAACCACTGGTTCAAACTATTCAAAGAGCAGGGTTTAGCCGATAGCCATATTCTGGATATTCCACACCCATTCGTTTGGATCGTGCAAAAAGCCAAGCCTGTAATGATTGAAGCGATTTGCCGCCAATATATCACTGGCTCAATGTGGCGCTCTTACGAAAAGGGTGAGCGCGAGTTCTGTGGTATTCAACTGCCAGATGGTCTGAAAAAAGATCAGAAGTTACCTGAGCTGCTAATGACGCCATCTACCAAGGGCATTCTAAAAGGTATTCCTGGTGTGCCTGAAGTCGACGATGTGAACATCACGCGCAGCGACATCGAAAACAACTTTGCAGCGTTTAACCTGCGCAGCAAAGAAGACATTGCTGAATACGAGCGTTTGCTGAGCGAAGGTTTTGAAGTGATCAGCAAAGCCTTGGCCGACATTGACCAAGTATTTGTTGATACCAAATTTGAGTTTGGTTTTGTCACCGACAAAGCTGGCAATGAAAAGCTAATTTATATGGATGAAGTCGGCACACCTGACTCGTCGCGTATTTGGGATGGTGAAAAGTACCGCGCTGGCGAAATTGTCGAAAACTCGAAAGAGGGCTTCCGCCAGATGCTACTGAATCACTTCCCTGATCCAGACATTTTGTTAAACAAAGACCGTTTTGACGAGCGTGTTGCACTTGCGCGTGACAACGAGCTGCCAATCGAAGTGCTACAACAGGTGTCTGACACCTACGTTGGTATTGCTGAAAAAGTAACTGGTCAAAAACTGGTACTGTCAGACAATCCAAAAGCTGAAATCATCAAGGTGCTAAAAGAAGAGTACGGTCTGATTGATTAATCGGTGGCGATACACGTTGCTTGTGGTTTCGTAGGTTTTACAAAGCGAAGCTTTGGGAAACATTGATCGACAGCTAACAATTCCAAAAGCCGATACATTAAACCGTATCGGCTTTTTTCGTTTATGGGCAATGAAGGAACAACCCACAAGGAATCAAAATGAAAATTGTGCCAATCAGTTTGGATTTGCTGCCAGACTTTCCTGCCTACCTACAAGAATGTGTTGATGCTGGCATTGAGCATTACACCGATGCCTTAAAAGACCCTGAAGCTAGCTTACGGCGCAACATCGATATTGCCCAAGGCAAGAACCTACCCGATGGCTGGTGCCCACAAGAGACTTATTTTGCAGTTAAAAATCAGCGCCTTTTAGGAGCCATCCGCCTGCGTCGGGGTGATGGCCACTTTATCCAAAATGAGATTGGCCATATTGGTTACGAAGTTCGGCCAAAGGAACAGGGCAGAGGCATTGCCAAGCACTTACTGCAATACATTGTTGATCATCAACTCACCTCACCAGCTTTGGTGGTTTGTGATGCCGACAATATTGCGTCAGCAAGGGTGGCCCAGACTATTGCTGGTACTGAAGGTGAGCGGCAAGGTGAACAATTACGCTTTCGTTTAGCACCATGACAATTCAAGTTCGCCCAGCAGAGCCACAAGATGCCATTCAGCTCGTCAAAGTGAGTGCATCTGCTTTTGGATTTGATGGACCGCCGGGGTTCGACGATACTGACCATCAAGTTGAAGCAATGGGCCGATACCACTACTTTGCAGTTGAGCGTATCGGGCAGATAGCAGCAGGCTTTTATTATCAAGCAACCCCTTATGGCATTCACCTATTGCGCTTGTTCGTTGACCCGTCTAATCAGCGCATGGGTGCCGGCTCTGCGGTGATAAAGTTCTTGGAAGAAAAGCTGTCGCCTGGCCAACGTATTCAACTTGATACCGACATACACAGTCATCAGTCACATAGTTTTTACCTGAACCAAGGGTTTGAGCTAATTGGGCAAGTAAATTTTAACTCGGGTAGTGCTTTACGGTTCTCGAAGACAAAAGGCTGAGAGTCGTGCGCCAAATCCTAGGACGGGCTGATATGTGATTAAAAGCGCTGACTGAACCACGCATTTAATATCTCGTACCGTTAAGGTAGAAGAGATTTTTTCCACCGAAGCAACCGCTAGGGAGCGCTATGCTTGTATCAACACATTGGTTAGCCAACAATTTAGGCGACGTTATATTGCTCGATGCCAGCATGAGTAAGGTTGTGGGCAAAACGCCGATAGAATACGACCAGCCAACTTACATTCCCGGTAGCCTCAAGCTTGACTTGGAAAACGAGCTAGTCGATCCGCATGCCGATATGGTGAATGCTTTCCCAACCCCTGTGCAGTTTGCCGAGGTCGCCAGTAATCTGGGCATTGAAGCAGACAGCCAAGTGGTTATTTACGACAACCAAGGCTTATATAGCAGCCCGCGCGCTTGGTGGATATTTTATGCCATGGGCTTTAAACGGGTGAAAGTTTTGGATGGCGGCCTACCACAGTGGATCGCTGACGGTTACAAGACCAGTGATATGCACGCTAGCGCGCCGGCGAAATCCTCGATACAGCCTAATTTTGAGCAACAGTTGGTATGCGATGCGGCCTATGTGCTTGGCTGCACAAACGACGAGTCGGTTGCCATCATAGATGCCCGAGCCGGCGAGCGTTTTCGTGGTGAAGTGGCTGAGCCAAGATCAGGTATGCGCAGTGGCCATATTCCAAGTTCATTAAACCTGCCATTTGCGCAAGTGCTCGATGGTCACAAATTTAAATCCGAAGCGGACCTAAAAACCTTGTTCGCTGAGCTAGTGCCAACGGGTGGCAAGTTGGTGTTCTCCTGCGGCTCAGGCATTACCGCCTGCATCATTATGCTGGCTGCGCATATTGCCGGTTACACCGACACCTCTCTTTACGATGGCTCTTGGGCCGAGTGGGGCGGTAACGAGGCACTGCCTATTTCGTAGGTTTCGTGCAACATTGATCGCTGGCGACACACGTTGCCCGGCGCAAAAGTGCCGCGCCGTACAACCTACGGTAGGTTTTACAAACCGAAGGTTTGGGAAACAATGGTCACAGTCATCGTCACTCCCGCGAAGGCGGGAGTCTAGTCGCAAGGCTTGAATGTTGGGAGGCTAGATGCCCGACAAAGGCGCTCGGGCATGACGTATTAGTCGCTTACGCCTCGTACTTAGCCAAGTACTCGTCGTAGGTGCCTTTAAAGTCGATTAGTTTGCCGTCTTTAAATGCCAAGATGCGGTTGGCGAGTGATGATACGAACTGGCGATCGTGGGATACGAACACTAGCGTGCCTTCATAGATTTCCAAGGCGTAGTTAAGTGATTCGATCGATTCCATGTCCATGTGGTTGGTTGGCTCGTCCATCAACAGAATGTTTGGTTTCTGCATCATGATTTTGCCAAGCAACATGCGGCCTTGTTCACCACCAGAGATCACGCTTACTGATTTTTCAATCTCGTGCTGTGAGAACAACAAACGACCAAGGTAGCCACGTACCACTTGCTCGTCGTCTTTTTCTTCTTTCCACTGTGCCATCCAGTCGTAGAGGTTTTCGCCGCCTGCGAATTCATCGGCATGGTCCTGAGCGTAATAACCAATGTTGGCGTTCTCAGACCATTTCATTTCGCCGCCTTTTAATGGCATGCGCTCGGCTAGGGTGTGCAGTAGGGTTGTTTTACCGACGCCGTTTTCACCGATGATGGCAATTTTTTCGCCTACTTCGATCATTAGATCCAAGTCTTTGATCAGCACATTGTCGTCGTAGCCTTGGTACATGCCTTCCATTTCTAGAGCATTACGGAACAGTTTTTTCTCTTGCTCAAAGCGGATAAACGGGTTCTGACGGCTGGATGGTTTCACATCTTCTAGCTGAATCTTGTCGATCTGCTTGGCACGAGAGGTCGCTTGTTTGGCTTTTGATGCGTTGGCCGAGAAGCGCGCTACGAAGGTTTTTAGCTCGGCAATTTGGGCTTTTTTCTTCGCGTTGTCGGCTAACATGCGCTCGCGTGCTTGCGTGGCGGCAATCATGTACTCGTCGTAGTTACCCGGGTACAAGCGCAGCTCACCATAGTCAATGTCGGCCATGTGGGTACACACAGAGTTCAAGAAGTGGCGGTCGTGCGAGATGATGATCATGGTGCACTTGCGCTCGTTTAAAACGTCTTCTAACCACTTAATGGTATGGATGTCCAAGTTGTTGGTTGGCTCGTCGAGCAGCATGATATCAGGGTCGGCGAATAGTACCTGCGCCAATAGCACACGTAGCTTCCAACCTGGTGCCACTTCGCTCATTGGGCCAAAGTGCTGCTCGGTTGGAATGCCTACACCTAGTAGTAACTCGCCTGCTTTTGCTTCGGCTGAATAACCGTCAAGCTCAGCAAACTCAACCTCTAGCTCCGCCACTTTCATGCCGTCTTCTTCGCTCATCTCAGCCAATGAGTAGATGCGATCACGCTCTTGCTTGACTTCCCACAGACGCTGATGGCCCATGATCACAGTATCGACAACGGTAAACTCTTCGTAGCCAAACTGGTCCTGGTTCAGCTTAGCGATGCGCTCGTTAGGGTCGTAAGACACATTGCCCGAGGTAGGGGTGAGCTCACCGCTTAAAATCTTCATAAAGGTCGATTTGCCACAGCCGTTGGCCCCAATCAAACCATAACGATTGCCATCGCCAAATTTAACTGAAATGTTTTCGAAAAGCGGCTTAGCGCCAAACTGCATGGTGATGTTCGCGGTAGAAAGCACTAGAAATACCCTTAAAGGTGGGAGAGTGTAAAACGGCGCGCATTGTCGCACGCTTCGCCCTATGCGCCAAAGGGTAGTACAAGTTTTTTACAAACAAGTATGATAGGCGGGTCTAGCGTCATTAACTGTTATCAGAATTGGAGGAAGCAGACGCTGCAGGAAGGCTCTTCGAACTTGGTCTGTGTTGCCAAATTAGTTGGCAATTAGATTTGTAAATAAATATTTATTAAAAGGTCTACTTTGGAAATTAAAATTCCCATTTATTCGGTCAGTGGCGAGTGCCTTGTGCAAGGCAATTCAAAAGCTATCGCGCAGGGTAAGGTAGGGGTATTTAGTTGGCGTGCCGTGAAGGCAAAAGACAAGCTGGTACTCGAAATTGCCGATGACCCGGCTATTGAAGCGAGCGATTTGCCACTAGTGGGTTTTGGCTGTGGTGGTTGGTTATTTGAGTCAGAGCAAATAACTACTGATGGCATAACAGACGCATGGCTAACTGCATTTTTAAGCGACGGCTTTAAACGTTTTCAGGCAGAACAGCTGCCATATATGCCAGCGGTATCCTGTCCGTGCAGTGATTTATAGCCCAGGCAATGTATTAAGTGCGGTTCAGGCAGCAAGACCTACCCGCAAAACCCTGCTAGCATAGTGGTTTGCTTCACAAGAAAGACCCAAGCCACTATGCATTCCGCTCTGCTTAATTATTTCAAATTCAACAACGCGCGCACCCTGACTACGGGCGAGCCAAGCCAGTTAGCCATCCATCAGTTCGATCATATCACTGCCCTAGTAGATCCAACTCGCCAATTCGATAATCAAGTGATCATCCACGACGCTTGCGATAACGAAGAAGTGGTGGAAGCGTTAGTTTTGTATCAAAACAGTTTCTATCCAGAAGTGCGTATCGCACCCAGTGCGCAAGCGCTCAAGTTGGGCAGTTTTCTTAGCAATAGTGATTTTCACTATATGTACGACATTGATTGGCTAGTGCTGCTCGCCAGCGACTATCAAGCTGGTGAGCAAACATCGATACGAGTTGAGCGTTGGCAATCTGCTCAGGTAGATGATTTTCGTGCTTTGCTCAAAACATCTGGTGTGCAGTGTGCCGATGATATCTGGCAGCAGAAGCGTGTTATGTATTGCACAGAGCAATTTCGCTGTTTTGTAGCCTATATCGAAGATCAGCCTGTGGCATGGGCGACTAGTTTTATCGACGACAGTCATACCGCCATTCTTGCCAATGCCTTTACCCAACCGCTAGCGCGCAACAAGGGTTGTCATACCGCCCTGCTGCATGCACGCATTCAAGATGCCATTGCGTTAGGGTGCACAACGATCCTCAGTGATGTAATGCCTGAATCTACTAGTGCTGAAAACTGCAAAAAAGTTGGCTTTGTGTCCCAGCAAGTCGATATGGTGTGGGTGAAATAAACTTGACTAGATTCGTTAAATCTCACGTATTGAGGGGAGTGATCAGTCAACTTAATTAGGCAAACATGGTGAGACCAATATGGCGAACAAAGCATTAATTACCGGCGCATCTACAGGTATTGGGTTGGCGCTCGCTCGAATTCACGCGCGCCACGGCGGCGATTTAGCTTTGGTTGCTCGTTCGCAAAATAAACTAGAGCAAGTCGCGGCAGATATTCGTAAAGAATACGGCGTTGAAGTACAAGTTGTTGTGGCAGATCTCACGAAACCTGGTGCGGCTGCAGCGGTATACCAACAGGTCAGTGATATTGATGTGCTAATTAACAATGCTGGGTTTGGTGGCCATGGTGAATTTATCGAGCAGGACCTCAGTACCAGCATGCAAATGATTCAGCTGAACATTGCCGCATTAACCGAGCTCAGTCATTTATGCCTAACAGATATGGTGGCAAAAAAACGCGGTAAGGTATTAAACGTATCCTCTATCGCGTCGTTCTTACCTGGCCCGCTGCAGGCGGTTTATTATGCAACGAAAGCGTTTGTTACCTCGTTTAGTCAAGCCACGGCTCAAGAAGTCGCCGAATACGGCGTAACGGTAACAGCCCTTTGTCCTGGGCCTGTTGCCACCGACTTTATGACCACTGCCAACCTTGAGAATGTGCTGGGCTTAAAAGATGCCAAGTCACCGGAGTCGGTTGCTGAGTTTGGTTACAACGCCATGCTTAAAGGCCAGCTTGTTGCGATCAACCAACCGGCGTTTCGGTTTCTAATCAACTGGGTGCTACCGCTATTGCCGCGTAAAGCTGTGCTAGCGATATCGCGCAAATCGATGGAAAAGGTTTAACACTGGCAGGCAGCCATCACCGCTATAATTTGTTCTAACTGTGTTTAGATTCTTTATTTGATCGCGCTTGTCTTTAGCGGTTTATGGCATAGTTGGCGAAACAACTGCAGTAAAGTGATTCGAATGATGAAACCTTGGTTAATGGTAGCTTCTTGTCTAATTTTAGTGGCTTGTAGCCCTGTTAACGTTGTGCCGGTAGACAATCCTGTGAGTTCGCCAACGCCAGTGCAGGCGACACCGCTTGCCTCCGCCTCGGTTACCATTCTGCCAACAACTATCCCGTTGACGACACCATCCGTTACACCAATCGCGACACCAACACCAACCGCGACTCCAACCGTTACGCCAACTGCAACGCCAACAGCCTCACCCTTGGTTTCTACATCGCCGACGGTAACGCCGGCTGCCAATTTAACAATACAGCCCTTAGACGGAGCCTCTAACATTGGTAGGCGCCCAACGCTAAGTGTAAGCAGCGACCAGCCACTCGCCGAACTAACGGTACAAGCAACCAGTGGTACCTGCGCTGGCAACTTACAATTGTCGGCTAATAGTTTTGCGACCTGTATTGGTTTGCAAGCAACCGGCGAGCAAAGCTGGTTGCCGGTCGAAGACTTGCAGCTGGGCCGCATGTATCAAGTTCGTGTGCTAAATGCGACGACTCAAGCAGGGGCAACGATTGACAGTACTGAGCAGTCATTTACCACGAGCCAGCAATCGCTGTTGATTAATGAGGTGAGTGAGTCCTATTACAATAATATTTCGCGATGGGTTGAGCTGCACAACCCAACCGCCACCGGTATTCAACTTGCCGACTATCAATTGCGAGCACCGGCGCGCAATAGTGCTACGAACACTTATGCAAGTAGTCATTTATTTGCCCTGCCAGACTATTATTTGCCGCCTGGTGGCTATGTGATGTTGCGCGCCCCAGAAGAATATAAAGATATTAACAATGGCAGCACCTATGTATATGTGTCCGATGCCAACCTAGTTCCGAACTGGTATACACAGGGGTTTGTGGAGTTGTTACGTGAAGGGAAAACCGAAGACTTTGTCAGCTTTGGGGCGAATTATACGCCCACCACGGCTGGCGCTTGGTTGGGCGACCCGGCTGCGGCATTTGTCTATGGTGATATTTCGTACATGCGAGGCTTAGCTCGCTTAGCTGGTGACACCAATACGGCAGATGACTGGCAGTTGGTCAACTACACCACCCCAAGTGCAGTCAACGATGTGTCGTGTAGTGCCGATACTGACAGTGATGGTATTCCCGATTGTTCTGAGCAGCCAGGTAGCAGCTTTGCTGGACTGCCACTCTATGATTGGGCCGCTAGAGTGGGCCAACCCGATATTTTTATCGAGGTCGATTACATGGATGCCACTAATGGTGGCCAGCAAGCGGAAGACTTGGGTTTGGTGCCAAGTAAAGAGGCACTGCAAATGGTCGTTGATGCCTTTGCCAAAAAGGGAATTGCCGTACATATCGATGTGGGTGACCTGTATGATCAGTCGCCGGGTGTTAACCCAAGCAATTTTGATTTGGGGGGTGGGCAACAGGTGCCATTTGAGCGCTATGTTGGTCTATCGAACCTGAGCTCAGAGCAAGCAAATTTTTATGACTACAAGGCAAGTTACTTCGACATTCGAAGGTTATATATTTTTCACTACGCCTTGTTCGCCAACCAACGCAACAGTCAAACCCGCTCCTCTGGTGTGGCTGAAATTAATGGCAACGACCTAATTGTTACCGTTGGTGAAAACGGGCTTAGTACCTCTACAGATGCTAATCGTTTGTATCGACAAAACTTCCAAGCGCTCACGCTAATGCACGAGCTAGGCCACAACCTAGGCCTGCGCCACGGCGACTGATCAAATAGGGGATGATAAGCAACCCTATATTGTTGAGCCCGATTTCCAGTCGTTTATCCCCTTGCCAAGCGAATAAAACAGCACCCATTGATTCGCATCAATCTTTAAGCCGATCTTGCATCGAAATGTCAAGGTCGGCTTTTTTGTTGATCTAAGTTAGGTATATAAAAAAGTTCTAACGTTATATTCAAATGAGTTAGCCAATTATGGCAGCAACATCAATGATTGAGGTGCGAGAAATGAAGAAGACACTTGTAGGTTTAGCAGTATTTGGAACGGTTGCCACAACTTTTGCCGCCGAGCCCCTAGTTTCTGCCGAATGGTTGGCTGACAACCCGGATGCCGTAGTGCTGGATATTCGAACGATTGATGCCTACCTCAATGGTCATGTACCAGGTGCTGTCAGTACACCTTATGCAGAAGGCTGGCGCGCAACGATGAACGATGTACCAGGCCAGTTGCCACACGTTGCTGTAATGGAGCAAAAAATCGCACAACTTGGTGTGGATGCCGATGAGCATGTGGTGATTGTTACTGATGGAAAATCCGCTGGCGACTATGCACCGGCTGCTCGGGTTTATTGGACGCTTAAAACATTAGGGCATGAAGAAGTCAGCTTGTTAGATGGTGGTTTTGCGGGTTGGTCGGCAGCAAATTTAGAAGTAGCGAACGATCTAGTCGAGGCAGAAAAAGGTGATTTCACAGCAAACTTTAATGATGCGTTCCTGGTTGATGCCGCCACACTGGCAAGCGACCTCGACCAATGGCAAACGGTAGATGCGCGACCAAAATCGTATTTTGATGGCGAAGAAAAGTTCACTGCAGCGCGTGTAGCAGGCACGGTGCCGGGCTCGGTAAATTTGCTGCATGCAAGTGCGTTTACCTCTGGTGATGTCGTTTATTTTGCTGATGTGGCCAAGCTAAAAGAAGTTGCTAGCAGCGCTGGTGTGGATATGAGTGCTAGCCAATCAGCTACGTTTTGTAATACAGGTCACCTAGGTTCAACCAACTGGTTTGTCTTGTCTGAGCTATTAGAACTGCCGAATACCGCTTTGTTTGATGGCTCAATGACAGAGTGGACGGCTGACGAAGATCGCCCAGTGCAAACGGCGAAAAAAGGCCTTGGTAAAATCTTTGGCATATTTGGTGGCTAATTATGACAGCAACAACTCACTCTACGGCCAAGCTTGCTTGGCCTATCGACCGGTTTGTTACCACTACTGCAGCGCTAATGCTGCTAGTGTTGGGCTGGTTAATCTATATTGAAACTGCGCCGTTTTTATTAGCGTTGTTCGTTATTGGCACAGTAATGGGCATTGCCCTATTTCATGGCTCGCTTGGGTTCACCGGCGCTTGGCGCAACTTTGTGCTAACAGGTAAAGCCACAGGTATGCGCGCACAGCTGTTAATGCTTGCTGTGGCAACCGTGTTAATTGTGCCTCTGGTTAGTGGTGTAATCGACGTAGGTGCAAGTGGTACTAGTGCACCATTGGGTGTTTCGCTGGTAGTGGGCTCGTTTATCTTTGGTTTTGGTATGCAACTTGGCGGCGCCTGTGGTTCGGGAACTCTGTTTACCGCGGGCTCTGGCAATACACGCATGGTCATCACCCTAATGTTTTTCATTTTGGGCGCTTTTATTGGCTCTATGCATCATATGTGGTGGATGAACCTTCCTGCTGCGCCAGCTGTGATTCTGCACCAAAGTCTTGGCCCGTGGTTGGCAATAATTGTGCAGCTAGCAGTCATTGCCTTCTTGTGGTGGTTCTTTGGCCGCCGCGAGAAAAAGATGACCGGCAGCACTGGTTGGGGTTTAACGGCTAAGTCGGATGTTACTGGCATTCGCCGCATTATTTCAGGCCCTTGGCCACTGCTATGGGCGGCACTGGTTCTGGCAGTTGGCAACATGTTAACTGTGATTATCAGTGGTTCACCTTGGGGCATTACCTTTGCCTACGCTTTGTGGGGTGCGAAAGTAGCACAAGCCGTTGGCATTGACGTGGCTGCCAATGCTTATTGGTCAACAAACTTTGCCTCAATGGCGCTAAGCGACAGCGTGCTAGTCAACGTTAACTCGGTGATGGCGATAGGTGTTTTGCTTGGTGCTATGTTAGCAACGGGCTTAGCGAACCGCTTCAAAAAGGCCTGCCCACCTAACCTAGCTTGGAAAAGCGTGGCGGCGGCTATTATTGGTGGCCTGTTGATGGGCTATGGTGGTCGAGTAGGGTTTGGCTGCAATATTGGCGCCTTGTTCTCTGGTGTAGCGAGTGCAAGTTTACACGCCTGGGTATGGTTCGCTTTTGCTTTTGCTGGCTCTTATTTGGGGATTAAAGTTCGACCAATGTTTGGCCTGCCGAACTAAAGGGGGAGTGATGACCGACGTTATTTATAATAAGCGCAACCTGGTGCTGGCCATGATGTTGTTGTTTGGTGTGATCATGGCGGATCATGTAAGCAGCGAAACGTTTAAGTACAACATGGGCCAAGGCGGCGATACAGTGCTGCTGAAACTGGATGAGGTGTCTGGCTCGGGTTGTGGTGCGCCTTAAGAGAGCCTCTAAAAACCCTATCAATAAACCAAAAGCCTATGTTTACTTGCATGGGCTTTTTTAATTTTGAGTGATTGTCAATAGAATGACTTGCTAGGTGTTGTTTTGTTGACGGCTTATAGTATTTTTAGTGCTCGAATCGTCACCTTGTTTTGATCTGTTAACTCACTTCGCTAAAAACTACCCCTTATGCCAATGTTTCCGTAATGGTTTCATAGCGGCTTGGCTGTGTTGGAGTGGTTGGCATGGGTTTGCAAAAAGTTTTCCGAGCACGTTCGTTGCCTCGGTGGGTTACTCTATCGTTTATTCTGTTATCGTTCGCCACGCTATCTGCTTGCCAGGCCGATATAGATGTGGACATTGATGTCTCAGACGATGCCGAGCCGACTCCCACTGCAACTGCCACAGTAGCGGTTACACCCGCACCGTCAAGCACGCCCACATTCATGCCAACTGTTAGCCCAACTTTATTTACCTTGCCTGTTATATCTGCAACCCCAACGGCTGTGATTACAGAAGAACCAACAGTGACGCCAACAGTGACGCCAACACCAACAGCGACACCAATAGCGACACCAATAGCGACACCAACGCCAACACCAACAGCGACACCAATAGCGACTCCAACAGCGACGCCAACGGCGACTCCAACGGCGACGCCAACTGCGACGCCAACTGCGACGCCAACAGCGACACCAACAGCGACACCAACAGCGACACCAACACCTGTTATTGAAGATCAGAGCTTTGCCCTAGGTGAGCTAGAAAGTGAGCACTTGTTTACTTTGGATGCCCAAGAGATATTGAGCTCAGTTACGATAAACCCTGAACCGCAATATGGGTCTGTTGCCTTGTTGGCCAACAACCAAATGCGCTATCTACCAACGAGTGCGAGTGCATTTAATGGCGACCAATTTACCCTAACCGTAGGCAGCGATGTGGCGGTGATTAGCTTAAGTTTTTCCGACACAACCGCACCAGCGTTAAGCATTAGTCCGCTAGCCGATGCACAGAATGTCTCGTTGAGCACAACGGCGACCATCACTAGTGATGACCCAATGGAAGCTCCTACTGTACAAGCCAACAATGGTGTTTGCTCTGGAGATATTCAGCTGTCGTCCGATGGTTTTGTTAACTGCGTGGGATTGTCGGTTACCAGTACCGATCAGCTCAATAAAGTGTGGCAAGTTTCGTTTGCACAAGCACTAGAAGCCAGCACTGAGTATCAAATTAAGGTATCTGGTTGGCGTAACCAAACAGGTATCTCGCTCGCCGCTGAGGTGGTGCAAAGCTTTTATACCGCCGCTAGCGATCTGCTCATCACCGAAGTCAGCGAATCCTTCTACTCAAACACGGCGCGCTGGGTAGAGATTTACAACGGCACTAGTGCAACTCAGCAACTATCAAACTATCAATTACGCGCACCGGCATATAATACGGGTACTGGTGCGATAACTACTTACTATAGTTTTTCGCTGCCAAGTTATAGCATCCCCGCTGGTGGTTATGTGGTACTGCGAGCGCCAAATGCTTTCACGAGTATTAACGGCGATAACTACTTCTTTATTGAAGATGGCAACCTAGTGCCGTTCTGGAATACAAACGCTTATGTTGAGTTGGTAAAAAGCGGCTCAACCATCGACTTCCTAACGTTTGGCAACAGTTTTACGCCCACTACAACTGCGGCTTGGAGCGGTGCTGCCGTTGCTGCGTTCACATACAGCAGCGAATCCTTTGCCCGAAGCCTGGTGCGCGGTAATGTTGATACCAACTCAAGTGGCGACTGGACATTGGTAAATTGGTCGACCCCTGGTGGCCCGAACGATGTGGCCTGCAGCAGTGATACCGACAACGACGGTATACCTGACTGTGCCGAGCAGCCCAATACTACCTTTGCTGGCTTACCGTTGTACGATTGGGGAGCGCGCACTGGGCAGCCAGACATCTTTATCGAGATCGACTATATGGATGCCACCAATGCTGGCCAACAAACTGCAGATCTTGGTATCACGCCATTGCGCCAAGCACTCGATAACGCCGTTGCGGCCTTTGCGAGACGTGGTTATGCATTGCATCTGGATGTGGGGGATTTATTCGACCAAGCCCCAGGCACCGATCCAAGCGATTACGACCTAGGGGGCGGTCAGCAGGTGCCGTTTTCCCAATATATCAATTTCAATCCGGGTGCTAACGAGGCATCTGTGTATGAATATAAAGCGGCGTATTTTGATATCGAGCGCCTGCCTGTTTTCCACTATGCAATTTTTGCCAATCGTCAGAATGCAGACAATGGCTCGTCTGGGTTAGCTGAGTTATCGGGTAACGATATGATTGTTACGTTAGGCGAGAATGGGTTTAGTTTGGCGAGCACAGTGCAAACCAATCAAGCGGTTAACTACCAAGCGATGACCTTTATGCACGAGCTTGGGCATAACCTAGGGTTGCGCCACGGCGGTAACTCCGACCTGAATTACATTCCCAACTATGTGAGTGTTATGAACTACCTGTACAGCCTAGGCTTGCCAACGATTGGCAATAATGAGGGCGATAGGTATTACAATCGGAACTTTGCTGGCAACGGCAACTGTGATGTTGGGATGGCTAACATGACGAACTCACTTTTTAGTGATACCTATGTCATCGACTTTTCAGATGGCTCGAGTGTGGATATTAACTTAGCCAGTGTTGACGAGCGTTTGGGTCTTCGACGCACTGGCTCGGGCCCAGTCGATTTTAACTGTAACGGTAATGATCAAGAACCATCGGTTAGTATCGGTACAGGCACATACTCTGACCACGACGATTGGAGTGCGATTAACTTGGTGTTTAGTCAAACATTCCAAGGCAATAACCATCTGTTCATTGGCACCCCATCGGCCGTCGACGACGTAGCAGACGACCGCCAGCCGATTGCTTGGGAGCAACCTTTGCCCGATGATTATTTCCGTAAGCGTTTAGCGGAGCCCTTTGATTAGTGGTGAGCCAAAAATGTAGGCATAATAGTGGCCGGTAACTTAACAATGAGCAGGCTGCTGTGCACCCGAACAACCAACATCGTAATGGCTATGACTTTAAGCAACTTTGCCAAGCGCTACCTGAGTTAGAGGCGAAGCTGAGTCAAACCCCAACGGGCAAAACCAGTATCGACTTCGGGGACCCACAAGCCGTGCGCCTGTTAAACCAAGCCCTGCTTGCTAGTGTTTATGGCGTAAATGGCTGGCAATTACCGGCAAGCGCCCTGTGCCCACCTGTGCCGGGGCGGGCTGATTATTTACATTATGTAGACGATTATTTGGCTGGCCTTAAAGGTAAGTCAGGTATAGATATTGGCACGGGCGCTAGCGCAATATACCCTTTATTGGCAGTGTCTTTATTTGATTGCAATATGGTCGCAAGCGATATATCAAAACGTTCGCTCGCTAATGTGAAAAAGATATTATCCGTCAACCCAAAATATGCAGGCATGATCAAGCTTCGCCAGCAAAGTGATGCTAGCAAATACTTTGAAAGCATTATCCGCAAAGGGGAGCACTATGATTTTACCCTTTGTAACCCGCCATTCTTCCGCTCTGAGCAGGAGGCCGCACAAGCCAATGCACGCAAAACGCGTAACCTAGGCACACAAGCGGGGCTTAACTTTGGTGGAAAGCACCACGAGCTCTGGTGTGAAGGTGGTGAAATTCAGTTCATTATTGGCATGATCAACGAAAGTAAGCGCTATTTCCGCCAAGTTGATTGCTTCACTTCGCTAGTCTCTCGGCAAAAATCGTTACGCCCAATTGAGCGTCAGTTAAAAAAACTGGGTGCCAAATACGATATTGTCGATATGGGCATTGGCCAAAAGGTTAGTCGTTTTATTGCCTGGCGCTGGAAATCTGAATAACTAAGTCATCACCCCTTGTATATGTTTTGCTAAATACTGCCATTTTTTGATATCCGGTGATATAAAGGCACCCAGCCTAATAAAACTGTATGCAAGGATAGATATGCTTCCCGAACTCTCGCTATCGTGGCGGTTTCTGCGGCCCATTCGTGGTTTATTGTTCTTTTTGTCGATTTTAATGGCAGCCTTTTTGGCCTTGAGTCAAATGTATTGGCATAGCTATTCGGCCTATCAGGCAGCAGTGCCTTCTGGTGCAGCGGCGAAGCAGTATTTTACGCTCGGTTCGGATGAAATTGATGCAATGGGCGAGTTGGATCAATGCATGATCGATCAAGTCCGCCAACTTGATGGCATTGATGCAAGCCAAGTGTACATGGGTATGCGCAGCCATCGAGCCGTGGAATTGCTGCACGATTCTGGCAGTGATGCCTACGAGGCATATACCT
This sequence comes from Salinibius halmophilus, assembly GCF_003577475.1. Classification (GTDB taxonomy): domain Bacteria; phylum Pseudomonadota; class Gammaproteobacteria; order Pseudomonadales; family Natronospirillaceae; genus Salinibius; species Salinibius halmophilus. The sequence goes on along the minus strand of NZ_QPEP01000003.1, from coordinate 125,648 downwards.
TTACCATGACCGAGCCAAGTTTTGTCGACTTCTACGGCTTGCAACCAGTCGAGACGTTTTTTGATGCCAATCAGCTATTCCCAGAACGCTGGGTGTATGTGTTTGACGAATGGTTTCAGGAGAACCAGCATTTAATCTCTGAGCATCAGGGTTATCCTGCCCTAGAGCTTTATGTTGAAGATGAGTTTGGTGATCAAAAGGTAAAAGGCACACTCGCTACGCCAATCGCGGGTGTGCTACCTAGCGATTTCAACCCTTGGATGGACGGCCAAGAGGTTAAATTCATCACCAGTATCGGCTTAGCTAGCTGGCAGTTTGTTGGCATAAACGGTGTTTTTGAGCTTGAGCCACCATCACTTGCTGAAGATGACCTGCCTACCAGCTGGGACAAGGCCGCTCGCATGCAAGTGATTGCAAGCAAGTATGACTCGGCAAGCGCACTACAACAGTCAGTCAACCAGCAAATCTTTAATCAGCCAGCGCCATGCGTGTCCCAGCAACGAGATATATCGAACATCAAGGTATTGCCTGGCGCCAGGACTCAAACCAGTACCTATGCCATGCTGTCGGAATCGTTCAACTTATTGTCGATCGTAACGCTTGCCATGGGCGCCATTGTATTGCTGTTCTCACTCGCCATCGCGCAGCGCTTGCCGCTAGTACGGCAAAGTGAAATGCTCATTAAGGTAGCCATGGGCGCACCACCGAAACGCTTAACCAAACAATTGCTTATTGAAGCATCACTCTTTCTATTATTTACCCTAGTGGTCGCTGGTCTTATCTATTGGCCGCTCAACACTTATGCCTTGCTACTTGGCTTTGTAAAGGGCAATCAGGTCAATCTTTTGGTTGCTGCATTGGCTTTGCTATTTGTTGGGCTGCTGCTGATGTTTATATTGCTAGCAAACCGAAAACTACAGCAGGCACATCTTGTTTATCAGGGCCTTAACACCATTCGCCATAATATTGCTAACAAGTTTTTCGCTTTGCAGCTCACGCATGTAGTGTATTCAGCACTAATTGGCGTGGTGATGCTAATTATGTTGCTGCTGTCACTGGCCTATCGCGCCCAGTTAACCCCTAATGATCTGCTCTCTAAAACAGACTTTCTTGTTGTGCATAGTGAGTATGAAGACTATGACGCCAATGGCTTCAGCTTTGGTTGGAATGCAAGTTTGTCTAATCTGCTGCGGACTTATCCCGATGACGTTGCAGCGGCATGTGTGGGTTGGGAAACCAGCACGCAAAATTGGCAGCTGTCTGGCGATTCATCAGCAATTGTGTCTTTGTATTCTGGGCAAGCTACGCTTTCGTTTTTTACCCAGGTGCTTGGGGTTGAGCAAGCGACTGCCCGAGGTGTTTTCCTAAGCCAGCCAGCGGCCAGTTTATTGGGTCTTGCTAACGATACACGCGATTTTGAGGAAGTTCGTTTAGCCAGTGTGCCGGATACGGCCGCTGACGGCAGTTTGCGTTTGCGAGGTAATACACGTGTACAGGGGATAGTAGAGGCGTTTAATTTACCTAAGCGCTACCAAGTGCCTTATGTACTCAGTGTCAGTCGAGGACCTGAATGTTATGGCACCATGTTTGTCTCGCCAGAGTTCGATATCGACCAGTTAAACGAGATTACTTACGACTACTGGGAGCCGCCAAAACGCTATTTTACTAAAACTTGGTCAGAGTATATGGCGGAAAGCCAACCCCTAGCACAAGCTCGGTTAAACCTAGTCATGGGGCTGTCGTTATTGGCGGGTGTTTCCTTGTTGCTTACTTTGGCGCTCAATACTCGTTATCTGGTTAACCGTATGCAGCCTTGGTATTGGCTCAATATCGCCCAAGGACAGCCACCGGCGAAAGCACGGCAACAAATTATAGTCAGAGTCGGCATGCTTAGTGCGCTAGCCCTTATTGTCGGCGGCGCCATCGCAGGTTCTGTATTTTATCAGTTGTTCCCGGAAGTCGCGAAATGGTTAACCCTAGAGGCGGGGTTAAAGACCGTGCTCGCTACCGTGGCTGGAATTTTTGCAGTGCAGTTATTGGTGCTCTGGTGGTGCCTGCGACCAATCATGCAGAAAGACCTTTCGGCTTGGCAAAACTAGCGCTGAAAACGACTGTATTGTGTTAATAAAAAGTTAGAAATGTAGTTGGTTTGGCTTTTTATTTTGCTCAAGTCGTTATAGTGAAAGAAAATGGAAGATGGAATCATGAAGATGAAAAAGTTGATGTTAGTGGCGGCAACCGCCACCTCGTTAGCAGCTTGCACAAGTGATATTGGTGGCGTTACAGACCAAGTGCAGTTGTCGCCGCCAACGCTTGAAATTACACAGCAGAATGCATCGGCATTGATTGCGATGCAGACTACTACGCGCGAGCAGACTCAGCGCGAGCAAACGGCTGTTGCGCCGCGCATAGGCACTGGGGCTAGCACGACCATCGAATGTCGTGTTTCTGGCACTATTAAAACGGCTAGTAGTGAAACTGCGGACGGTTTAACCAGTAAGGCAGAGTTTTTAAACTGTAATGAAGACGGCAATTGGTCGCTATTGGGCAGTCTTAATACGGTGCTGGTTGCATCGGGCAATGAAGCAAACGGCAATATTTCTATTGCTATGTCGGGTGGGGTGACGGCAACGCATCAGTTTGAACCAGTGACCACTGAACTGAGTCAGTACAATCTGAATATGAACATGCAGACCAGTGGTACAAATGTAGAGTCTACTACCACTATGACGGCAAAAATTGCCTACGAATCGCCTGAAGCTTCTGGCACGGTGAACATGTACACCAAACCAATGGTAGCGGTAGATTTCGTGGATGGACAGCTTACTCAATCGGGTACCTACTACATTGAAGGCGCTAATGGCAGCTATATTTCGGTGAACGTTGCTACAGGCGAAACCAAGGTAAATGGCCAAGTGTGGCCACAATAAAAAACGCTGTTCATGCGTAAAAAATGCAGTACACTCAGCGCCATCAAAAAGAGGATCAAATTATGAAACACAATGCTTATTTTGATGGCGCCGTTCAATCTTTGTCTGTTGAAGGCCATGACAAGCCAGCCACTGTTGGTGTGATGAGCAAAGGCGAATACGAGTTTGGCACGGCGGCCCCTGAGTTAATGCAAGTCATCGCCGGTGAGCTGATTGTTAAGCTACCAGGCTCTGATGAATGGCAGTCGTTCAAGTCGGGTACCGAGTTCAACGTACCAGGTGACAGCAAATTCCAACTGCAAGTACCGGTAGATACTGCTTATTACTGCATTTACCTGTAATCGCCGGCCGATCGGCGATACACGTTGCCCGGCGCTACCGCGCCGTGCAACCTACCTCATTACCTTCTTCAACCACTTTGTGGCAATACGCTTGTGTGGATACATCAGCGATAGCTCAAAGTTGCTTGGTTGCTTCACCAAGCTCTTGTGGTGACTAAAACAATCGAAACTTGCTTTGCCATGGTAGCTTCCCATACCACTGGGCCCTACGCCGCCAAAGGGCAACTGATGACTGGCAACATGCAATAGTGCGCCATTAATCATGCCACCGCCAAAACTAAGCTCTTGCGTGACTTGCTCTTGCACACTTTGTGACTGACTAAAACAGTACAAGGCTAGGGGTTTATCTCTCTTTTGCAGGGTATTAATGGTTGCCTGCAAGTCTTGGTACACCAACACAGGCAAAATTGGGCCAAATATCTCATCTTCCATCGCGGCATCTTGCCACTGAGCAGGGTAGGTGATGGTAGGCGCAAAGTAGCGGCTCTCCTGATCATAATCACCACCAAGTACAATGCGCTGCGGCTCTGGTAGCAGGCTTTGCAAGCGCTGATGATGGCGCTCAGTGATAATTTTCCCGTATTCTTTGCTTTGGTTGGCATGCCCGTAAAACGCTTGCGTGGCCTCTTTAAGGGCTGCAACAAAGGGTTCAGCCACGCTTTCATGTACCAGCACATAGTCTGGCGCCACGCAAGTTTGGCCAGCATTGTTCCATTTACCAAAAGCTATGCGGCGCGCAGCCACACCAAGGTTGGCAGTTTCATCTACAATGGCTGGGCTTTTGCCACCCAGTTCTAGGGTGACTGGGGTTAAAAACTCACTGGCAGCGGCCATAATTTTTTTGCCCACTGGCGTGCTGCCGGTAAAGAATATGTGATCAAAGTTTTCTCTAATGAGCGCCTGTGTAACGTCGGCTTCCCCTTGCACCACGGCAATGTACTGCTGGTCAAAATACTCATCAATCATTGCCTGAACAACCTCGGCACAATGGGGTGCAAGTTCAGAGGGTTTGATCACGGCAGTATTGCCAGCTGCCACGGCGCCTATGAGGGGCATCAGCAATAACTGAATTGGGTAGTTCCACGGGCCAATAATCAGCACAGAACCATAGGGCTCAGGTTGAATCCATGCTTTTGATGGCATCAGCGCCAAATCAGGTGTGACGCGCTTGGCTTTCATCCATTTTTTCAGCGACTTTTTGCTGTGACTAATTTCACTATAAAGCAGCCCAATTTCATTGCTGAAGGCTTCAAACTCAGACTTATCTAAATCGTCGGCCAATGCTTGCATTAAACGAGGTTCATACGCCTGAATCGCCGCTCGCAAGGTGTCTAGCATGCGAATGCGAAACTCATATGGCTTGGTCGACTGCTGATGAAAATAACTTTTCTGTTGCTGCCTCAGTTCGGCGACACTCATAGGAACCTCATTATTGACGACTGACTCGATTTCTTACGTGACACGCTGTTTTTTATATCACGTTGCGTTGCCAAAATAAAAAAGGCCGCGAGTTAGCGGCCTTTATAATCTGTTGGGCGGTTACGCAGCGCTTAGTTGCTTTTTACGCATGTTTTGCCACAACGAGTGCAAATACGCTGGTAGCAATAGCGATAGCGCAAAGGCTAATGAAATGAGTAGGTCGGCCCACCACAATTCTATGTTGTAGGGGTAAGCGAACGGCGCAATCCAGTATAAGGCGACTGCGTGGAAGACAAATACTTGAATCGAGTGCTGACCTAAGAAGGTGAAATAGCGCAGGCTGAGTAGCTTTGGAACATACCGTACAAGCAGCATGGCGCCATAGGCAACTAACAAGGTGTAAGCAATGCGCATCAGGCCAAGGGCTGGCGTGTCATTGCCAAGGGCTGACTGTAATGGCTGGTCGCCATTTAACACGCTAAACACTGCCAACGGCATTAGGCCTAGTTTATTGAGTTGCCAAACAATGGTGATGGCTAGGATGCTAACCACGACCAGTGTGTTAAATACCTTGTTGGCCACCATGAAGTCTAGATTGCGATGCTTGGCATAAAAACCGAGCACCAAGCCAATTTGAAACAAGAATTGCCAAGCGAGCACGTCAAAATACCCTGGTGTAAAAGCAATATCTGGCAATACTTGCGCAAATACTGGGTTGAGCATGTCGGCATTAAGCCACTTCGCGGCTAGCCATAAGGCACCAGAAGCCAGTAACCATATTAACCCTAAGCCTTTGCGCAGCAGCACTAGGCCTATAGGTGCCAGTGCGAGCGAGACTAAATAGATCACTAGTACATCATGAAAACCAGGCACATAGGTGAGGGTCATCATTGCGATGCTTGTTTGCCAAAAATGATCTTTTACATCTGCTAGGCCAAAAAATGGTGCCCATACTTGCTCATACAAGGCCGGCACGGCAAAGCAGCCAGCAACCAAGGCGATAACCCCGGTGATTTGCCAGCGATAAACCAACCAGAGTCGTTTGCCAGTGACAGCAAAGATGTTATCGCGGGCGCCATAAACCATGGCAAACACAATACCACTCAATAATACAAACCCTTCGGCGGCGGAAACCGGCCCTAGGGGTTCAGCGGTAAAGTTTCGCACGAAGGCGCCAAACAAGTGATTGACGGCCATAATGACCAAGAAAAAGCCCCGAAGCCCATCCAAGGCAAGGTTTCTATTATTCATTTTATTGTTTTCCTTTTAGTTAGCCCTAGCGGCACGTGGAGAGAGTGTGTGTGCCATTCGGGCTTGAGAGAGAGTGTTGAAGTGCGCTTCAACCCTTTCACCGTATCCTGACGTCACTAAAGGTAACAAATAATGGTCTGTTATAAAGAGTCCTTTCTTTATTGCTTTTCTAGTAAATATGTCCTTTTGGATGGTTTTGGGTGGTTTTTAATATCCATAAGGCGTAAAAAACAAAGTTTTATATGCAATAGTGGTATTTGATTTTGCCCGAAAAACTATTTTCCTAGCTTCTCTTTTCGTTGGGCGACTGCCTCTTGAACGACATGGCTAAACTTTTTAAAGCGCGCGCGTTTTTCCCACTCCGTTTCTTGCGCATACATGGCTTCGCGTTCTAACTTGCGGAACTGCTGCCAGTCATGACTAGATAGTCGGCCATCTGCAATGGCTGCCTCTACGGCACAACCTTTGTCCCCGTCGTGATGGCAATTGTTAAACTGGCATTGCTGCATAAGTTGGGCAATTTCCTCGAAGCCAACGGTTACATCAACTGACCCAAGGCGCAGTTCTCGCATGCCTGGTGTGTCGATCATCCAGCTGCCATTTTGTAGGGGCTGCATAAGGCGGCTTGTGGTGGTATGGCGACCTTTGCTGTCATCTTCTCTAATACCGCCGGTTTCCTGAACCGCATTACCCAACAGGGTATTTAATAGGGTTGATTTCCCCACGCCAGATGAGCCTAACATAGCGAGTGTTTGCCCTGGTGTAAGCCAATCATTTAGCGCAGAAGAGGCGTCGCTCGCTAAGCCATTTAACGCCACAACCGGCACGTTAGGGGCGGCAATTTGCGCTTGGCTGACATAGTCGTCAGCGTTTGCTACTAAGTCAGCTTTGCTCAGCACAATGACAGGCATGACACCGGCGTCGTTAGCCAGCACCAGGTAACGGCGCAAGCGAGCAATGTTAAAATCGTGATTACAAGACATCATAATCAGCAAGGTATCAACATTTGCCGCAAGCAGCTGTGGTTTGGGTTCAGTGCCGGCAGCAATGCGCTGCAATAGACTAAGACGTTCGAGCAAACGTTCGCCCCACAACCAATCTCCTACGGTTGGTCGCTCGTCTTCGGCAAGCTTTAGCCAATGGTGAGGCATCGCAATTCTTGCTGTGCCCGCTTCGCTGATTACATCAATGTGTTGGCGGTGCACCGCCAGAACGCGTTGAGCAAACCCATGATCATAGTCTTCTAGGCTAAGCTGCTGTTGAAAGAAGGGGCGCCAGCCAAGTTCTGTTAATGAATACATTGTAAGTTCCAATTCAATATCAAAAAGTAATCACCGCCTGGGTGGCAGTGCAAGTGAGCTAATTGAATTGGCAGGCTCGCAGGTAGCGAGGCGTTTTAGCTGGCTACTAAGGAGCCTGCCAAGCTGACATCATCAAATTTAGTCATAAACAGTCTCCTAGAGTGATTGGATAAGAGCCGTTACTATACTGCGTATATAAAGTGAATGCACCCAATTTTGGAGCAGCTGTGGCGAATCAACCGCAAGACTTGCAACTCGTTACTCGAAACTTGCAAGCCGACGATTATCAAGACGTGGCTCATATCATGGAGCAGGTATACCCAGATTTAGGGGGCGCTTGGTCTGAAGAGTCGATTGCTAAATTAATTAACGACTTCCCTGAAGGGCAAATAGCCATTGAAGACAGCGGCCGAGTGGTAGCCGTGGCGTTAACGGTAAAATGCTCATACGACCGCTTTACCGCCCACCATACTTACGATGACCTGGTTGGCCGGCGCGACTCTCTTAAACACGACCCAAAAGGCGACGCTATGTATGGCATGGATGTGTTTGTCGATAAGGACTACCGAGGCCTGCGCCTTGGCCGGCGCCTTTACGACGTGCGCAAAGACGTCTGCCGAAACTTAAACTTGCGCGCCATACTTGCCGGTGGTCGTATTGTTAATTATCACAAGCATGCCGACGACCTTCGACCAACACAGTATATTGAAGCCGTTAGACAGCGCGAAATTCATGACCCGATTTTGAGCTTTCAGCTCGCCAATGATTTTGAAGTGAAGCGCTTATTGCGTGGTTATCTGCCAGAAGACGAGCAGTCGCAAGGCTGGGCAACTCTACTTGAGTGGAGCAATATCTTGTTCGAGCCGGACGACACCCCGATTAGTGAAATGCGCAAATCTGTGGTGCGAGTGGGGATCATGCAATGGCAAATGCGAATGGTTGATTCGTTTGATGCTTGGCTCAAACAAGTAGAGTTTTTTGTAGATACGCTCTCCGATTATCAAGCCGACTTTGTTTTGTTTCCCGAATTTTTCAATGTGCCCTTGATGGGCATCGATGAAAATCAGCATAACCAATATGACGCGATTCGTTATTTGGCGCAGTATGCTGAGCGCACCATTGAAGCCATTTCCAACTTCGCAGTGGTGTATAACGTCAATATTATTGCCGGCAGTATCCCTGAATTAGACGGCGATACCTTGTACAACAATGCTTACCTATGCCGGCGTGATGGCTCGGTTGATCGTCAGCAGAAAATTCATATCACGCCACACGAGCGCCGCGACTGGGTTATTGAAGGGGGTGATGAACTAAAAGTGTTCGACACTGACTGTGGGCGAATTGGGGTATTGATTTGCTACGACGTGGAGTTTCCCGAGTTGGCGCGCATTCAAAGCATGCAGGAAATGGACATATTGTTTGTGCCCTTCTGGGTGGATACCAAAAACGGATTTTTACGAGTGCAGCGCTGCGCTCAAGCTCGGGCCATTGAGAACGAATGTTATGTCGCAATTGGTGGCAGTGTTGGCAACTTACCACAAGTTGAAAACGTTGATATCCAGTATGCTCAGTCGGCAGTTTACACTCCTTCCGACTTTGCCTTCCCGCACGATGCCATCATTGCTGAAAGCACGCCCAATACTGAAATGGCCGTGATCGCCGACTTGGATTTAGACAAGTTGTATCAGTTGCGGCACGAGGGCGCCGTGACCAACAGCAAAGACCGCCGCCCCGATTTATACCAATTATATTGGCGCGGTAAAAAGTCGTAGGTTTTCCAAACCACAGGTTTGGGAAACAAACCCACTCGTCACACCCGAGAGCTTTTATCGGGTGTCTAGTTTTCATATGTGGTGGCTAGGCTCCCGCCTGCGCGGGAGTGACTTGATTGTTGCCCGGCCAAAAAAACGGCCGTGCAACCTACGACTGCTTTCATATGTGGTGGCTAGGCTCCCGCCTGCGCGGGAGTGACTGAATCGTTGCCAGGTCAGTTAACGAGGCTTAACGGCAAGCTCCGGTATGTATTGGCGCGCTTGGCTAAGCATTAGGGCTTTGTTTTCCACGGCTGAAACCGCCCACTTTGCAGAGCGCCGCAATGGCACGGCCGCTTTTTGGGTGAGGCCTAGGTCGATCAGGTTTTGATAAATATCTTCGGCAATGGCAATGGCCGTGCAGGATTTAACAATTTCAGCTCTGGCGTAACGCTCGCCAAAGCTCACCTCTGATGCCCTAAGGCTTGGCTCGTCACCTGGAATTTGCTGGGCACCATAGAGGGGTTTGCCTGCTACCTGAGCCGAAATAAAGCTAGGGACGTGGCGCGCCATATGGGTGATGGCGCGAGCAGTGCGAAGTTCAACTTCTTCTGCTTGCCAGCCTTGATCAATTTTTTCAATAAAATGCTCGGCTAGCTTTGGTTGCGCCGATTGCTCGTTGCTAGCCACCAAACCACGGTCAAACAAGGTAATTTCTGGCGTCATGCCATGCAGTTGAAATACTTTGTCTGGGTAGGGGGTGAGCTGTGCCATGCCGTTGTCGGCGCCACGCGGGCCATGGAAGATAACCTCGGGCCAAATGCCTTCACATTCTGCCCAGCGGGTAATATAAGCGGCTTTAAACTCAACCAATCGGCGTTTGTTTTCGCCAAGTAAATCATCGATCTCACCGGTTCGAAACCCTGCACTATTCACTAGGTAGTCCACCTGCACGCACTGATCTGCGGCGCATATTTGCCAACCATCTTCCCGTTTTTCCACCGAATCAACAGGCTGGTTGAGGTGCAGGTTGACGTTGTTGAGCTCAGCTAAGGTTAATTGAGCTGTGGCGGCAACGCGGAATATACTGAGCCCATATTCTTGCACTAACACCACAGGGTACTTGATGTCGTCCAAGTTGATATTGCGAGCCACGGGCACTAGCCAGTCTTCTGGCTGTTCTATGCTCGCAGGAAGTGGGCGCTGAGCGAGTGTTTGCATTTGTTGCTGGTCTAGCACACGAAAGTAATCGTCTGGTGAGCCCAATAGAGCTTGGTTGGCATCATTTTCGACCAGCTCGCGATAATACTCGGTAAGCATGTGCAAGCGCGGCAATAAATCATTGGGGTCGCTTGGGTCTGATTTAGGTGTGACCACGACGGTAGGGCGCTTGTTAATTGCCTGCGGGTAAATTTGCATGGTTTGCAAAGACTGGCGCAGCAAGTCGCGGCATTGTTGATCGGAAATCTCGCGATAAAAATTACCACCAGCATGCAGATGGCAAACCGGCGGGCCATTCACCAAGCTTGGCCCTTTTTCAAACAACTCAATGCCTAGCCCTTGCTCGGCTAGGAACATGGCGATGGTTGACCCAGCAACCCCGCCACCAATAATGCCTACCTTAATTGTCACGTGCGACTCAGCTATTCGTTTATTTGCGGTGAATCATAACAAAACTCATTTACTGGGTCGTTGATACGTAACAGCAAAAATTTAGACTTGTCGCGTAAAGCGTCATTATGTTGCGTGCTTCTTGCTCTGCAGGCGCTGGAAGATCCAGCCTAATGCCACCAGTGCTGCGCCTAAGCCAATAAAGCTTGCTGCTCGCAGCACGCCATCTAACTCGCTGGCATCAATCAGAAACACCTTACAAGACACTAGCGCCAGCAAGCCTAAGCCGATGGTTTGCACAACAGTCTGTCGTTTAGCTGCCGCAAAAATGGTCATGGTTATGCCCAGTACTAGCCATACCACCGAATAGCTATATAGCTCTGAGTTGCTTAGGCCATAATCAATGGCCATCTGGCCGCCTTGCCAAATATTTCGAATAGCAAGGTTGATCCAGAGTGTTGCCAAAGCCGCTGCCGCAACGACGTAAACTTTACCACTAATCGGCTTCACCAATAGGTTTTGCTTGGCTTGCCAAGCAAAGAGTACCGCGGGCACCAAATAACCCACAAGCATCCAGTTGAGCACACGCCATCCGGCACTTGCCTCGTAGTATGACTCATAGTATGACAAGTAAGGTAGTTGCACGGTTAGCAGCAGCAACATAACAACTGCGCCAAGTGCTAGCAGCGCTTGTGCGTAATACTGATACAACTTATGCGAGCTAGTGCCACTGCGCCACCAATATAGCGCCGAAAGGCTAAATGTTTGCGCTGAGGCCAAACACAGGCGGGCAAACTCATTGCCGTTTGTCACATCCAGCCACAGCTGCCCCAATACCAGCAGCCAAACTGCAAACACATGCAGAATGCCACCGTTATACCAAGGCAGTAGGGCATGGCCTGTCAGCAGGTGCCTACCGAGTAATAGTAGTGCCAACACCGCGCCACCTAGTAAACCATAGGGCAGCAGGTTAGCGAGTTGCCAATCGCCAACAAAGGGTGCTGCGGTAAATAGCAAAGAAATAGCCAGCAACGCCGCTTTGATTAACCAGGTTGATGGTTGCCAGTTTTGCTGGTTGGCTAGCCATGCGAGCAGCGCCACTTGCGCAGCAATAGCGGCAACAAAATAGCCACCGGGCAGGGCAAAGTAGCTTAATAAGGCCAGCAGAATGTGGGCCGAGCAAAACATGGCTTGGCGTTGAGCACTTAACTGGTTGGCAGCCAAAACACTTGCGGCTAGGGCGGTGAGAATAATCAGGCGCCAATCGCCAACTAACATGTCGCTTAAATGCAAGGCGGTTAAACTTGCGGGTAGCCAAAAAATGCTAAACCAGTGGCTAATCACATCTAATGGTTCGCGCCCTTGCAGCATGAGTCGCGCCCATACTAAAGCTGGAACGGCCAGCAGCTGCCAGCTTACGTCGCTATATACGAGAACCAGTAGCAACCAAACAATGGCGAACACGAGCGTGTCCCATGTAATAAGCTGATGGCTGCGCCCTGTCACCAACACAGGCAACCATACACAGGCCAGCAGTGCCCAGCTCATCCATAACATTTGCTCGTTGTTATAAATAGAAACTACTAAGGCACTAGCCGCTAACAACGCACTAATGGTAAGGTTTGGGTGCTGCCAAAATGCGGGTGAATGATTGGTTTTCAGCCTCCAGCCTTGGCGAGGCACTAGAACTAACAAATAGTAAGCAACGGGTAGCGCGATGCTAGCAATCAAAGTTGATTGGCTGGCTAATAACAACAGCCAAACGGCCATAAATGGCCAATTAAAGTAACCTAACCAAGCTCGTTTTACCCGCTGGCTTACCAACTGCCCAGCCACAACAATAGAAAACAGGTACGCCGATAATAACCATAGGTTGGGCTGCTGGCTGTCAATAAACAGTGGTGCAGCAAAGCCTGCTAGCATACCCAAAGCCGCCATTAACGGGCCTTGGCGCTGGGTGAGGGCAATGCTTACCCAAGCAACGACCGCAAGCATTAACATGGCGCTGCTTGGCCCTAATAATTGGTAATCCAAATAAGCAAATAAAACTGTGCCATAAAGGCCACTCTTGCCCGCGGCGGTAACGGCTGCGGGAATATAGGCGAAGTGCAAGCCATCCTTTCGGTGCTTGTGCAGGTATTCGCCAAGCATGATGACCGCGAGTGAAATGATGCTGGCTAAGCTAATTCTGGCAAGCGGCGGAATGCTGAAGTTGCTGCCTATTACCTGAACTAGGTAGCCCATGCCGATCAGCAGGGCAAGGCCGCCAATCCAAACCAGCCAGTTAGCTTTGAAGCTTTGCCATACCTTGGATGTCCAGGTTGAACTCAAAGGCGGTTTCGATGCAGGCAAGTCATAAACTTTTGTTGGCTGGCTTATTGGCTCAGCTGGCACGGGCGTTGTTTCTGGTTCGGCAGGTGTTTCAACTGGCGCTTCCAGTGCGCTATCGCTTTCCTCGTCCCTGGCTGTATTGTCGGGGATAGACTCATTTGCCTCTTTAAACGCCGCTTTGCGTTCTAATACCCGCACGCGTTGTTTAAGTTTTTGTACCGAGGCAATGGCCCAGATCGCAATGGCAGTTGGGCCAATAATCACCCATAAGGCTAAAAGTATAATGCCAGCATCCATGGTGGCCTCCTTCATTGTTTTGTCATCTTAGTTTGACGATAAAACAATCATTTGGCCATCAGGAAATATGTCTAGCGAGTCAGTCGTTAAGGTAGCGCAAAAGAAAAACCCCGAGCAAGCTCGGGGTTTACATTTAAACGGCAAAGTAATCAGACTGGTCATACCGTGGCGGTAGTTTGATGCACCTCTTCGTTGCCTTGTTTAATGGCTTGCTTGCGAAACACGTAGCGGCCAACCACTAATACTTCTATGTCGGAAGTGTAAAACGTCATCACGGCATCATTGAGGCAGCCAACAATAGGTTTGCCCATCACATTTAAGCTTGTGTTTAACAACACAGGCACGCCGGTTCGCTCATAGAACGCGGTCATCAAACCGTGAATATGCTCGTTGCGCGCTTTCGTTACCGACTGCAGGCGGCCGGTATGATCGGCATGGCACACCGCCTGTACTTTGCCGCGTACTTCTGGTTTAAAGGTAAGAACCTTTTCCATATATGGCGTGTCGCTGTAGTCTTCAAAGTACTGCTCACCAAACTCGTCTAGCACCATGGGTGCAAACGGTCGGAACGGTTCGCGGTACTTCACCGCCGCATTAATCTTAGCTTTCATTTTTTCACTGCGAGGGTCGGCTAAAATTGAGCGATTGCCCAGCGCTCGTGGGCCAAACTCAGCGCGGCCTTGCACCCAGGCGACGACCTTACCAGCTTCTAACTCATCGGCTACTGCTTGATAAAGCTCACGCCATTCAAGCTTCTCTACATTAGTGATGCCACCTTTGGCAATGAAGCTGGCCACTTCCTGTTCGTCGATGTCGTCACCTAAATACGGCGTTTGGAAAGCATTGCGAATAACTAAATCTGGGTTGTCTGCTTTGGCAGCCAGCAAGGCAGCACCTACTGCATTGCCATCATCCCCTGGTGCATTGGGTACGAAGATGTTTTTAAATGGCGTGTTCTTAGTAACACGGCCGTTATAAGACGAGTTCAGACCACAGCCGCCGGTAATAACAATATTGTCCATGCCGGTAATACGGTGAATGTCGGTGAGCACCTGATCCATTAGTTCACTGAAGTGATATTGTGCGGTATACGCTAAATCTGCACATTCTTCTGGGAACATATGATATGGGCGGGCATGTTCACGCATTTTTGCAACAGCCATAACTGACCCTTTTGGCAGGGTAATATAGCCATCTTTAACACCAATATGTTCGCGCAATACTTGCAAGAATGCTTCATTTAACTTGCCATAAGGGGCAAGGCCCATAATTTTCCATTCTTCACCAGAATCAGGTGCAAAGCCGCATACTTTACATATGGTATAGCCGTAGTATATCCCTAAACTTGCGGCAATGCGGTTCAGCTCGCCGTCGTATTCCGGCATATCTAGTTTTTCTAGCTTATTATCTTTATAGATATAAACAGACTGCGCTGAATCTTCGGCATAGCCATCCATTACCAAACATGCGGCCTCTTCGAATGGCGAGGAGTAACATGCAAAAGCAGCATGTGTGCTATGATGGTCGAAGTGCTTGATGGTGCTCGGAATCTCTAAATTAAAAGCCGTACGCGCAGCGCCGCCACCAGCCATCTGGATATTAGGTAAAAATACCTGTTCCATGTTCATGGTTTGAATGGTGATAAAGTTCTGCGTGATGGCTTGTTCTGGGCCAGGTTGCGCGACTGGTGTAATGCGTTCAATCTGTGCCCGCATACGCGCTTCGGTATCGGCTGGCCAAGACTTACAAATGGTAAGTTCTGTGATATCTGGCGCATAGCGTTTTAGTAGCTTAGCCAGCTTGTGTGGCTGGTCCGGCGCTAGGCTGAATCCTTGTTTGCTCTGTGTATCGCGCTCTGCTGCTTGGGCATAGAGCACCTTGCCATTTTTATCCACTAACGCCAATGCATTATCGTGGCCTGTGCATGATATCCCTAAGTACATGCTGATTCCTTTTGTTTAGTGTTGTTATTAATCCGTTTGAACACTATAAAGGTGGTCATTAAGGTTAGTCAAAAGAAATTTATCAGTGTGAGAAAAACTAACCTAAAGTATAAATATATGTAATATAAACAAAAAAATAGGGTGCTTTAGGGGAAAGCACCCGTTAAGAAAGAGACAGGCAGTCTATATGTCTCAGAGGGTAGTCACTGCGAGTCAAGCATGGCAGTTACCTAACTCAAAGCACACACTACGCCTAAATTGCTGCAAATTTTTTTCAAAATTATGCAAGTTAAGTAAAATTTTCAATTATCTTTTGGAACACGCTAGATGGAGATATTGATTTGACACCCGCCGTTGCATTAGCGAAAGCTAAAAAGATTAACTATTTTTTACATCAATATGAACACGACCCAAAAAGTCAGTCGTATGGCTTGGAAGCGGCTGAAAAGTTGTCGGTAGAGCCGCCGAGAGTATTTAAAACTTTGGTAGCTGATGTAGACGGCAAGCTGGTTGTGGCAGTTATTCCGGTTGTTAGCCAACTAAGTTTAAAGGCGCTCGCGAAAGCCGCAGGGGGTAAGAAGGCAGCCATGGCCGATAAACAAAAAGTGCAACGTGCTACAGGCTATGTACTCGGTGGCGTAAGCCCGTTGGGGCAAAAGCAAGCGTTACCACTCTTCGTAGATACCTCGGCGCAGGGGTTTGCCACTGTTTATGTGAGCGCCGGAAAACGAGGGTTAGAGATTGAACTCGCACCTAGCGATCTGCTTCAGCTCGCCAATGGCCAGCTAGCCGAGTTGCAGGCGTAGTACTTTCAGTAGGCTTATCTAACAGTTTGGTAATCGTAATAAGGTGAACATGCTTTAACATGCAGCGCCATTAACACCTATTGAGGCATGTCATGAAAGCTGCTACTGAAATCTTGTGTGCATCTAAATGCACTATGGAGCGTCGCATTGGCGTCGTTGCATTTCCGCTTATTTCTGCTGGATTTGCTCTGTCGGCTTGGTACTTCTGGCTATAAGTGCTGATGATCGTTATCTTAGGTACCCGCGTAATGCAGTACCTAGATAGTGATTGAGAGCCTTATATGAGTTGGCATCGAGCACGCAGTGCCGAGCAAATAGAAGACCGAGTAAATTCCATTATCACCGCCGCCGCAGAGCTGTTTGAAAGCCACAGGTTTGAAGACATCTCGTTGGTGATGATTGGTAAGCGCATTAATTTTACCCGCTCAAACGTTTACCGATATTTTGATAGCAAAGAAGAAATTTTTCTCCATCTTTTGCTGAAGGATATCGGTGTGTTCCGTCAAGCATTAACGCAGCTGCCGCCACCACCCGATCTAGCGACTTTCTGCCAGCAGTGGCTGACTGCTGCACTAAACCAACCTCGTTTAATGAAACTATTCTCGTTGTTGTATCAGATGCTTGAACACCATGCGACGCCTGAGGCCTTGTTTGCTTTTAAGCGGGGGCTAGCAAGTGAGCACCAACAGCTAACAAGGCTTTTGTCAGCTTGGTTTCCAAATGCCAAGCAGGTGGAAGGCTTCTTATTTGCGCAGTTACCGATGATTAGTGGCATGTATCCATTACTGGTCATGTCGCCATTGCAGCAACAAGCGTTGCAGCAGGCGGGGTTGCCTGCTGCACAAACCGATTATCGCAGCTTATTAAGCCAATCGCTTATGGCGCTGGCGCATCAGTTTTTGGCGCCGCAGGTAGAATCAGGTTCAGAATAATTGCCACAATACCACATAGGCTAATGCCTTGAAGTGAGAAGCTATCGTTGCCGACTACCATGCCGCCCAAGCCAAGCACGAGTGTGGTCGCAACAATCACTAGATTGCGCTGATGGCTTAAATCAACATTGTTTTTGATCAAAATATTCATCCCAACCGAGGCGATTGAGCCAAATAACAAGATCATTATGCCGCCCATAACCGGCACCGGTATGGTTTGCAGTAAAATGCCAAACTTGGCGATAAAGGCTAGGGCGATGGCGAATACTGCTGCCCAAGTCATTACTACAGGGTTGAAAGCGCGGGTTAGCGTGACGGCACCAGTGACCTCTGAGTAGGTTGTGTTGGGTGGGCCGCCAAACGCAGCTGCCAATGCCGTAGCGATGCCATCGCCAAATAAGGTGCGATGCAAACCTGGCTTCTTCAGGTAATTTTTACCAGTAACATTGCTAATGGCCAACACGTCGCCAACGTGTTCAATTGCTGGGGCAATGGCAACGGGCAACATAAACAATATGGCAGCCATATTAAACTCTGGGGCGGTGAAATTCGGCACAGCAAATAGTGCTTGTTCTGCCACTGGCGAGAAATCGACCATGCCAAAAATAAGCGCTGCGATATATCCTACTACAACACCAGCGAGAATAGGGACTAGCCTAAAAATACCACCGGCGAATACCGATACAGCCACAGTGGTGGCAAGCGCTATCGTGGCAACAATCATGGAATCTAGATATGGGAACACGCGTGTGTCGCCTGCCATGCCCATCGCATTGCCAACGGCAACAGGCGCTAGATTTAAGCCAATAATCATAATGACAGGCCCAGTTACCACGGGCGGGAGCAAACGGTGGATGATGTCTGGCCCGCGCCAAGCAACGAGGCCAGCTAGGATCATATAAACACCACCAGCAGCCATTAGTGCGCCCATCGTCGCGGCTTGGCCATATTGCTCAATACTAATGCTGATCGGTGCGATGAATACAAAAGACGAGGCGAGAAAAACAGGGATAGAGCGCTTGGTCACCAACTGGAATAACAAGGTTCCCGCACCAGCTGTGAAGAGCGCAACGCTTGGATCTAAACCGGTGATCAGTGGCATGAGGACCAAGGCCCCGAATGCTACAAAAAGCATTTGTAAGCCGACCAAAGGTAGCTTCCAGCCAGACACCTCGTTGCTGTTTACATTTGTGGTCATGGGAAGTCCTTATTTGGTGCCAAAAATCTTGTCGCCTGCATCACCCAAACCTGGAATGATGTAGCCGTTTTCATTCAAATGACTATCGATAGCCGCCGTGTAGATTTCAACATCTGGGTGTGCATCTTGTACGGCCTTAATGCCCTCTGGTGCAGCAACCAACACTAAGGCTCGAATGCTGTCGCAGCCGCTCTTTTTCAGCAGCTCAATGGTTGCGTTCATCGAACCACCGGTTGCAAGCATAGGGTCAACAACTAGTGCCATGCGCTGGTCAATGTCGCCCGCAAGCTTGTCGAAATAGCTCACTGGTTGCAGGGTTTCTTCATCTCGATATATACCTACCACACTAATTTTGGCACTTGGCACCATTTGCAGAACGCCATCTAGCATGCCGAGCCCGGCCCGAAGAATGGGCACCACGGTAATCTTTTTGCCCTTAATTTGCTGTGCTTCAATGGGGCCGTTCCAGCCTTCAAGCTCAAACGTTTCGAGTTCTAAATCCTTGGTGGCTTCGTAAGTAATGAGGTTGCCTACTTCGCCTGCGAGCTCGCGAAAGCTGCGAGTGCTGATATCTGCAGCTCGCATAAGGCTGATTTTATGTTTTACCAAAGGATGGTTTATTTCATGCACAGTCATTGAATTTGCCTCATCAATTTGCACAAAAAATGCCACTTTATGTGGCATCTTGTTGGAATTAGCTCAATTATGCTGACATCTTACCAAATTGGTCAGGTTGCCGTAGATCAGTTGAAGGCCTAGTTATAGCAAGCTTTTGACCTGTTGGATGTACAGATTAGTTGCCGATGCAGGAACTCGGTCGGTCATACGCTTTAACCATTGATCCAAACAAAACTGCAGCTCAGAGGCATCCTGCAGGTGATCAAACACATCGGTGAGCATGGTATCTAGCTCGTCGGATAAATATTGCTGGCTACACATGGCAAGAATGCCTCGAATTCTATTTAACGAAGCGCTAGCGGGAAGGCTAGTGACTTGCAGTGTGTTACCGGTTGAGCTAGTTGGTTTGGCTGCTGGTTTTGCTGTAGCAGGTTGATCGCCAGCGATTAAGCCTTCTTGCAGTAAAGACTGAACGCGTGCGATGGCAGTATCGTCGATGCTTGGAAAGATATCTTTCACACGCTTTTTTCCGTCGATCATAATTAGTAGCTGGCGTTGTTTTGGTGATAGGGGGATGCTTCTATCGGTAATGGCAGCGCGGCCTTGGTCAGTTTTGGCAAAAATGGCGTCAGAGTTCATAAGTCAACCTACTGCTAATTATTTTTCTATTTATAAGCAGACGGTAACATAAAACGGCAGAGAACTAAGTATCAAAATGGTTTAAGGCAACAAGGTACCCTAGGCGGCGAAAGTCTGTCGTTATTTTGATAAAATAAGCCAAAAAAAGTGGTATGGCTTATGCTTAGTTTAATACGGTATGCTGGTACAGAAATAGGGTATTGGCAGTGAGTGTGATAATGGTAACAAGGCGGTTAGATGGAACGGTTGAACAATAAACAGTTCGCTCAAGTTGAGGCGTGCGAGTCTTGCGAAGCATATCGCCAACAACTCGATCACCTGACGAGCAGAGTGTCCGAGCTTGAAAAGATGGCTTCAACGGATGAACTGACACAGTTGTTTAACCATCGCGCATTTGAGCAGCATCTTGCCCATGAAATGGAGCGAACCCGCCGTACCGGTTCTGCTATGTCATTGATCATGTTAGACCTTGACCACTTTAAGCGTGTTAATGATGAGTATGGCCATCCCGTTGGCAATGAAGTATTGCAAGAATGGAGTCGCCGCATAAAAGAAACCGTTCGCAAACTAGATATTGCTTGCCGCTATGGTGGTGAAGAATTTGCCGTAATTTGCCCCACTACTGGCATGCGGCAAGTTAAAACCATTGCCGAACGCCTACGCCGAGTCTGTGAAGAAACACCCTATCATACAGAAGCTGGCGATTTGAATATTACTTGCAGTGTCGGGGCCGATGTGTTGTTTGCGGCCGACAACGATACCCGCCAAGACCTCATTGCCCGTGTTGATGAGCAACTGTATCGAGCCAAGCGTAGTGGCAGAAACCAAGTAAGCTGTGGCAGAGGGGAAGACCGCGGGCGCATCAACGAAGTCAGTGCCGATGAAAAATCGGCACTATCTGGCTTATTCGGCGGTGAATAACACTAGCCTAGTCGTTCTTGTGTACCGTGCTTGCTAGCCAATTGTGGTCGAACAATACTTGCTGATAATACTGCTGTGCTGCTTCTATGATGGCGTCATCGTTGTGGGTGAGTGCTCTAACGATTTCAACTTCAAAATTGAGTGACCGTCGGTCGCCGCGTGAATGGGCCAGTGCGAGTGCATTTGCCGTCGTGCGCGCATATTGCACCATGGCTTCGCCGGGATTTTTTTTGCGCAATGCAATGTTATCAGGGTCGATGCCCACGCGAGCATGGTGGCGTGAGCGAATCAACCAATGCTGATTTTGCCAATACACTTCATCAAGAATGAGGTCGGGTTTGTGCTGCATTAAGCCTTGGCAGCTAGCCGTTAGGTGCGCAGGGTTAAGCTGGTTGCGTGGATTGATCTGATTAAAATAGGCCAGCGGCGCAGCAGGCCGTTGTTGTTTTACCTCAACCACATGGCAAAGAAAAATATCTTCTTGGGTGCGTAAATGCTTTGGCCCTACTAATAAATAATAGCGGCTTAGCTCCAAAGACCCAGTACCAGCACCAACTCGGCTGACTATATCGATAATCTCGTCGTCTACGTACGGGCGAAACGCTGCCTCAATCGCACGCCGTTCTTCGCTTTCTAGATGGACAAATTTATCGGGTAGATCGGCAAACTGGAGATGACCTGTTGGCGCATGTTCTGTCAGTTTGGCGAGCGTGCTTTTGCGGGCGAAATCTTTACCACCGGGTGCACGAGCTAGCGCTTTTTTTTCTGGCTTGCGCAATACATGTGGTTTATCAAATCCATACACAGTTTCGTCTCGGCGACGATCATCGCCAATGATGAGCGCTAGCGCGTTGGCATATTGCTCAATAAATGCCGTCGCAGCGGCAATGTCTTCAGCTTGGTCGCTGGCAACTTTGCCATCGAGTTTAACGCCGTCAACGTTATCGTAGCGCCCCTCTAATAATCCACGCGCGTAGTCGCCACTGAGCAATAAGCTTGTAGCAAAACGCAGTAAATCCCAAACCGCCGGGCCAAAGCAGGCATCATCAAAGTCATTTGGGGCAAAGATCACCTGGTTGCCGTGCGAGCCCTCTTCAGTAAAAAAGCCAAAGTTTGCTACATGGCAATCACCCATAATGGCTGTATGCGGCACGACGTCAAAAAACGGCTTGGGCAATACAATTTGACTGGCTAGGTCGTAGTAAAATAGCGGTGCTGAGCCGCGGAAAAACCGAAAAGGATTGCTCGCCATTTTATAGTGTTTGCCAATTGGCTCTTCACTGTTTGGCGAATGGCCATCGTTGCGGGTTAGCACTTCATCTAAGATAGTGGCTCGCATGGGCAGCTCCTTATTCGGTTTCTCCACTCAGCATAGTCAATTAACTCTGAGCCCGCTCAAGTTTACGATAGGCCAATGTTCGCCATAGTTTTTCCATCGGGCCTTGGCCATGGTTTGATTGCCACCAGTGGGCGGCAATGACTAACAGCGCCAAGTAGGCTGAAATAAACAACCAGGCTTGCCCGCGCGTCATCACGCCCCACCACTGTGGTGCTAACCACTGGAAAACAATGACAAGAATGACCGATTGAGCCAGATAAACGGTAAATGCAGTCTTACCGGTATTTTTCAACGCTGTGGTCAGCAGGCCTTGGCGATTAGCAAACAAGGCAATGATATTGGCATAGCCAATGGCCATTAGCAGGCCAGCTGGCATCATTAGCATAATGGTGGCTTGCGTCTGATCGGTGTCGGTGCCCCAGTGCAAGCGTAAGCGAGTGACAATAGCGCCCCAGATAAAGCCAATGATTAAAAAGGCAATTGAGCGTTTGCGCAACTTGCTAAAGTAGTTAGTTTCAAAAAGCACTGAGCCAATTAACATAGTGGCCATAATTTCCCACCAGGTAGCAATGGGGCCAGCGAAAATCAACTGCAAATAATCGCTCGCGTTATTGACGAACATGGCGCTTGTACCCAACTTAGCACGCTCCTCAGCCAGGTACTCGGCGCTAAATGGCATTGCAGCGTAGTCAAACATGCCAATATCGGCGAAAAATGTGCCAAGTAGCAAAAAGCCCATGGCTAACTGAGCAATGACCATGAACACCACGGCGACGATCATCTTGCGGCGCACACTCCAATTCATCATGAAGAGCAGAAAGAAGCCAGCAATGGCGTACGTGGATAAAATATCGCCCGCCCAAAAAACAAAACCATGGATTAAACCAAAAATCAGCAGCCAAAATAAGCGCCGGCGCAGCCAGGGTTTGGGTGCTAGCGATTTCATCTCTAAGCGCTGCCACTGCAAAGTGAGTCCAATGCCAAACAGCAGGCTAAACATGCTCATAAAGCGTGATTCAATAAACAGGGATTGAATAATATAAATGGTTTGGTCGAGTGAGTTGGTAAACCACGCCCAGTCGATAATGGAGTAGGCTTCGATTGGTGCAACAATCGACATGATATTCATATACAGAATGCCCAGCACGGCGATGCCGCGTATAAGGTCTAGGCTTTCTATGCGCTGATAGGTTTGCATGCTGGGTTCCTTTCCCATTGGGTCTGTTGTTCAGTGTAAGGTCAAAGCGTGAAAGTTAGTTAACAATATTGTTAGCCTGTTCAGGTTATCTTCAAATTCGGTAATCAAGCTTGGTTTGCTAGTTCTACTGCCCTTAGGCATAATGGCGCCCGAATCTCGTCGGGGTGCACTTCGGTGCTGAGAACACACCCGTACTTCACCTGATCCAGTTCATACTGGCGTAGGAAACGAGCATGCCGTTACCTGCCTATGTATGAGCGCCTGTTTTGGAGACGCCCATGCAAAAACAACTTCTTGCCTCAATAGCACTGGTTGCTGGTACAGCTGTTGCCAACCCACTGACCATTTATACCTATGACTCGTTTGTTGCCGAGTGGGGCCCTGGCCCACAAATAGAAGCTAATTTCGAACAAAAATGTGGTTGTGACGTTGAGTTTGTCGCGCTTGCTGACGGTGTAAGCCTGCTTAATCGTTTGCGTATTGAAGGCGATGATACCAAAGCCGATATCGTGCTAGGCATCGACAACGCCCTGCTTGCAGATGCAAGAAAAACTGGTCAAGTAGCTGAGCACACTGTGGATACCAGTGAACTAGTTGTTCCAGGTGGTTGGGCGCATAACGACTTTGTGCCTTTCGACTATGGTCAGTTTGCGTTTGTTTACGACAGCGAAAGAGTAAGCAATCCACCCACTTCATTAGCCGAACTAATCGACTCGGATCTATCCGTTGTGTACATGGATCCACGCACTTCAACCGTGGGTGCTGGCCTGCTGTATTGGATGAAGTCGGTATTTGGCGAGCAAGCGGGTGACAAGTGGGCAGCGCTAGCTGATAACACCACCACGGTAACGCAAGGTTGGAGTGATGCATATTATGGCATCTTTATGGAAGGTGGTGCCGATGCGGTGCTTAGCTATGTAACGTCTCCGGCGTACCACATTGAGTATGAAGATGAGACACGCTTTAAAGCCATGCCGTTCTCGGAAGGGCATTATCAGCAAATTGAGGTGGCATTCGTTACGCACGCCTCGCAGCAAGCCGAACTAGCCAACGACTTTTTGCAGTATCTGGTGTCGCCAGAAGCGCAATCGATTATTCCAACAACCAACTGGATGTTCCCTGTACATCCTGAAGCTGAGTTACCGGCGTCGTTCGAGCAATTGATTACCCCTGCCGACATTCTAATGTTCGATGAAGATGACGTTGCTAACGAACGTAGCAACTGGGTGCGTGAATGGCTCAACGCCGCCAGCTAACCCTTCAGCCATCGTGGTTGGCAACTGCTTGGGTAGTTGCCGCCTTGGTGCTACCCATTTCTGCCGTATTATCGATGTTTTGGCAAGCCAGCGCCGAGCCTATGCCTTGGCGCTGGATCGGCAACATTATTCAATTCACCCTGCTGCAAGCCAGCTTGTCGACGCTAGGCTCTGTGCTCTTGGGTATTGTTATCGGTCGCACGCTTGCTAGGCGCAGCTTCATTGGCCGCAATTGGTTAATTGCATGGCTCGATGCTTGTTTTGTGATGCCAGGTTTGCTGATTGTGCTAGCCATTTTATTGACTTGGAGCCCAACGGGTGCGGTGGGTCAGTTCCTTGATTGGAAGTTTTATGGTCTGCCTGCCATTTTGCTGGCGCACTGGTTTTTTGAAACACCGCTCATTGCCCGAGTGGTGATGCAGCAAATGCAACGTATTCCAGAGGCGCATATTAAACAAGCGCAGCAATTGGGGTTAACGGACTGGCAAATGTGGCGCTTGTTGGATTGGCCGGCGATTCGCGCCGCTATTTTCCCTGTCGCTGGCTTGGTGTTTTTAATATGCATGACCAGCTTCCCCGTTGTCGTCAGTCTAGGAGGCGGGCCTGGTTCAACCACGCTTGAAATAGCGATCTACCAAGCCCTGCATTACGAGTTCGATTTTTATTTAGCAACTTGGCTAGCGGTCATTCAACTCGCTATTGGCGTGCTGCTGGCGTTGCTTATATTGCGCCACTTGCTTGATTCATGGGGCGCAGGGCCCATTAATGTGCAACGCAGTCGCCCTGAATTAACGAGCACGCGGTACTTTGATGGCTTGGTTATTCTGGTGTGTTTAGCCTATTGGCTGGCACCCATTCTAGGCTTGTTAGTGAAAGCCGGATGGCAGCCACTACTTGACGCAATGAGTTCCGCTAAGCTTTGGCAAGCAACCGGGCAAACGCTGATGATCGCCACGGCAAGTGCCATGCTTGGTGTTATGCTCGCTATTGGTTTGCAAGCCGGGCGAGGGCGGTTTGCCATGTTTGTTGGCTATACCGTTATGCTGGTGCCATCGATGATGCTTGCGACTGGCGCATTTATTATTCTATGGCGCTACGGCGATGCATTATGGCAGCGCCTCGCCGCCATTGCCCTGCTCAATGCACTAATGATTGTGCCATTTGCCATCAAACTACTGCGACCAGCAAAAAATGCTGCTCAAGCTCGCTATGGGCGGCAAATGACCATGCTGGGCTTAAGCCAATGGCAACGCTGGCGCTGGATTTATTGGCCCAAAATGGCCACCGCCATTGCCGGTGCCCTAGGGTTGGCATTTATGTTAGCCGCCGGTGACCTAGGGGCGGCACTGATGCTGTCTAGCCACGATTTAAACACTTTGCCGCTAAGACTCTACCGCTTAATTGGTGCGCGCCAGTTGGAGCAAGCATTGTGGGTGGGGGCATGGTTAGTGTTCATCGGGGTTATGATTCAGCGCTTATTGGCTTGGTTAGCCAGGAGGTACCATGCTTAGCGTCGACAATGTAGTGATAGAGCGCGACAACTGGCAATGCCGGTTTAACTTTCAACTCACCGCTGGCCAGATGTTGCTAATAAGTGGTGCAAGTGGTGCAGGCAAGTCCACCTTGCTCGATGCGCTAGCAGGGTTTACCGCCATTCGTGGTGGTGAAATAAGCTGGCAAGGTCAGTCTTTGCTTGGCTTAGAGCCAGCTCAGCGCCCAGTATCGATGTTGTTTCAGCAAAATAATGTGTTTGAACACCTGAGTGTGGCGCAAAATCTGGCGCTGGGCATTAGTGGCTCACGCAAACTACGCCCCGAGCAACAAGCGCGTGTGACCGCTATTGCTGAGCGCCTACAGATCACCGATCAACTAAACAAACGCTGCACCATGTTAAGTGGTGGTCAGCAGCAGCGCGTCGCTCTTGGGCGCGCATTGCTGATGCAGCGTCCACTTTTGCTATTAGACGAGCCGTTTAGCGCCCTAGATAAAACGACGCGTTTGACCATGCAGGCATTAGTCAAAGAAATGCATGACGAGTTTGGCCTCACCACCTTGGTGGTAAGTCATCAACCCGAAGAAATGCAAGCCATGGTAGATGCTGAACTTTATGTTGATAAGGGTGAAGCAAACCTGCGCCAGGCCCCCTAAAGGGAGCCTCTAAAGGTCGACTAACTCGACTTGCGTCGGCGCAATCGGCTCGTCTAAAAATACGCGTGCAACACGGGCAAACCGCTCAGGTCCGTCGGTCACCATAAAGTGCTCGCGGGCCGGGCCATGGCGCTCAAATAGTTGGTGTTTTGCCAATAGCGCTTCAATCGCTATTGCGGTCGTGCTGGCAGAATCAACAACGGTAACCGTTGGCCCAACAAAGGCCTCTATAACAGGGCGAAACACCGGAAAGTGCGTGCAGCCAAGCATTAGTGTGTCGGGCGCATTTTCGACAAAGAACAATCCACGCAAGTACTCATCTACTGCAAGCTGGGCAAGCTTATTCTGTGTCCAGCCTTCTTCGGCCATGGATACCAACATTTGTGTGGCTAGGGCGTCGACTTGCGCCGATTGGTTAAGCGCTTGAATAGCATGTTCATAGGCTTTGCCGTTAATAGTGCCTTCTGTGCCAATGACCGCAATGTGCTGGTTTTTGCTAGCGCCAACTGCTGCCTGCGCACCAGGCTCAATAACGCCAATGACTGGTATATTTGGATACGCCTCCTGCAGCGCCGGTAGGGCAACCGCCGAGGCTGTGTTGCAGGCAACCACTAAGGCTTTAATGTCGCGCTCAACTAGTTTTTTAGTGGCTTGTAGGGCGTAGCGGCGCACCGACTGGGCGGATTTGGTGCCATAGGGTACGCGGGCTGAATCACCTAAATACACTAACGACTCACTAGGTAGTTGGTGGCGAATTGCCTGAAATACCGATAGCCCACCGACGCCCGAGTCGAAAATACCGATTGCAGCCATGCTTGTCTCCTAATATTAAGCGCTGCAATCTTACCCGTTGCGCAAGGCAAGTAAAAGCGGGCGTAGGTTTTCAAAACCGCAGGTTTGGGAAACATTGATCGCTGGCGATACACGTTGCCCGGCGCATGCGCGCCGTACAACCTACAGGTGCTTTGATGAGTTCGGGCGTAGGTTTTACAAACCGAAGGTTTGGGAAACAAATCCGTTCGCCGCCCCAATTACTCCTGATACCGCTCGTCGATATCACTGGTCATGGTCTTCGTCGCAATACGATAGTTGCCAATCCCTAATAACTGCAACTGCACCTGCATTCGTTCACGGGTATAAACATTGGTTGCTTCGAACTCGAGCATGTCGGTGGCCTGTGCGCGGCGGAACGTCGGTTCGGTTAAATGGAAGCGCTCCATGCCATTAAACTCACTAATGCCTTTCAGTGCTAGGCGGCCGGCATCACAATGGCACACCCATTGAATATACATGCTATGAGAAACGGGAGGACGCTCGCTTTGAACTAGGTACACGCGGTAATAGCCGGTCATATCGGACTGCGACCAGTCATTGTAGTTTTTAACCAGCTCAACGGTTAACGGCAAATCATACAGGCGATAGTCCATGCTGACATCGGCGCGCAGCGGCAATACCCAAAAACAAAAAAGTGTCACGATCAAACAGTTGCGCATCGATAAATCCTCATCTAGCTTTTGTTTTATCGACCAGAACCCACTCAAGCTTTAGGCCTGTGTGGTAAACCTCAAACTTTAGACTGGTTTTTTAACCGCTCAATGATAGAGTAGCGGCGAATAACAGAGAGATAAGGCAATCATGAGCAATATTCCTGCTGATTTGAAATACGCTGATACCCACGAATGGTCTCGTTTGGAAGCCGGCGACGTTATTACCATTGGTATTACCGACTACGCCCAAGAAGAGTTGGGTGATGTGGTTTATGTTGAACTACCAGACGTTGGTCGCAAGCTTCAGGCAGGCGAAGAAATGGCAGTGGTGGAATCGGTCAAAGCCGCTTCTGACATTTTTGCCCCAGCTGCCGGTACCGTCATTGAAATTAACGAGCGCGTTGATGAAGCACCACAGCTAATCAATGAAGACTGCTACGAAGATGGTTGGTTGGTAAAAATTAAGTTAGATGACCCAAGCGAGTTAGATGACTTAATGGATAGTGAAAGCTATCAAGACCAATGCATGGGCGATGACGACTAGCCCCTGAACTTGGCCCTACTTGGTAGGGCCTCTCGAGAGTTTTTAAGCGCCTTTTTCTTTCAGGCGGCTGTCCCACAGAATCTCTTGCCCGCCTTCGCGGCGGCCGGTTACGCGGCCCATTACGAACAATAAGTCCGATAAACGGTTCAAATACTGCATCGCAATCTTATGTTCGTTGCCATCGCTTGCCATAGCAACCAATACGCGCTCACCGCGGCGGCAAATGGTGCGTGCCATATGCATGTGGGCGGTTACCTTGTCACCACCGGGTAATATAAAGTCTTTTAGGGCAGGTAAGTCGGCATTGAGCGTGTCGATGTGCGCTTCTAGCTCGGCAATGGGCTCGGGGCGTAGCAGCTCAAAACCCGGCATCGCCAGCTCACCGCCTAAATCGAATAAATCATGCTGGATGCGTGCTAGTACAGTTTGCAGCGCGTCTTGCTCATCCATATACGCTCGCACTAAGCCGATAGCACTGTTGAGCTCATCTAGGGTGCCAATGGCTTCGATGCGCAAGTCTGCCTTGCTTACGCGGTCATTAGTCCCTAAACCAGTTTCACCTTTGTCGCCGGTGCGTGTGTAGATTTTACTGAGTCGATTTCCCATAAGTTATTGCCTTGCTAGATTTAGTGAGACTCTACGCATAAAAGCAAATAAAGTCTCACTTCTATCGCCTTATAGCGCTGTCTCAAAATTAAGCGCCAAAGACCATTCAGCGTTTTCTACACCAAACACAGAGGCTAGCTCGCTGCGAACAGGTATGATGCCATAACCAAGTATCCAATCTAGATAAACACCGGTGGTAATACTGGCTGCCACTTGCTGATCAACACCAGATACTAGTGTGCCAGCGGTAGCGCCAAAGCGAGTGTAACCAATAGGTGATAACCCAAGCACGCCTCGCGGCTGATAAGCGCTGCCCCAATATAGCTTGTTGCGCTGCTGCCAAGCGATATCACTGGTGCCCAAATCAAGCACACCCGGGTGCGATAACCCAATCTGAGTAAGGCCGGGTGTTGCGCCATCAATAGACGTTGAGTTGACCAGTTCAGCGCTCTGTCCTTCGTCCCAAATGACTGAGCCGCCAGCCACATAATACAGGCCGCCAAGTTGGCGATACCAAGCTAGCTCACTTTGCGCACGGCCGCCGGTGTCGTCCCCCCAGCTAGCAAATGCCGCGATGGTGCTGCCTTTACGTGGCTGTATGCCATAGGTGGCGTAACGTAATTTGCCGAGTCCAAGCCCCGCACCAACGCGATACGCATCGTCATCAACCTGTCCAGCAAGGTTGTAGCCAAACATTAAACCAAGGCCAAGTTCATGCCCTTGACTAAACGACAGCTGAGCGCGCCAATCGGTTGACTCATCTGTGCTACCCGCTACTTGACCAACGCGCGTAGCCAGCTGCCAGTTCGGCCATGCGTAAGCAAGGTCGACTTGCACATTGTCAAAATCCGTTTGGCCAACAAGGCTGGCCGTATGATCACCCGTAGCATCGGCAAAGTTGATACCAGCGCCATAAGCTGGTTTATCTGCCGTGCCACCAAATGTTGGCAGCCAGTTAATTGGGCGCAATGCTAGGGTTGGTAAGTAGTTACTTGTCTCGTAGGTATTGTTATTTGAAGAAGCGAATTGCAAATTGGCACTCGACTGCACGGGTTCTGGCACTGGCATTGTGGCAACCGGCATTGGGTTGGAGAGCGAGTTAACCTGATAAAACTCTGGATGCATTTGGCGTAGTACTAGGCCATTGTTAGTGGCGACTATATCGGTCACGCCACCGGTAACATTGGTCACTGGCTGCTGGTCAGACGCGCGAAACGCATTCTGAGTACCATTTATACCACTAACGAAATAAATCTCGTCCTGGTTCGCGGCAATCGCAATCGGTGCAAAATCTGCTAAACCGATTGCCTGCCAATCACCAGGCAAGCCGGTGTAAATGTCGCGATTGGCGCCATTCGCAGTGAGTACCACAAGCTGGTCATTGACTTGCACCGCCGAGAGCACTCGCTCCGGTGTTTCGATTAACTCGCCTTGTTGGTTGGCTAACTGATACTCACTGCCATCAAATAAAATATGATACTCATTACCACCAGGCACCAAGGCGACCCAACCATCACACTGGCTCACAACACGCCAGCGCTCATCAACGAGTTCAATTAACTCTGAGCTGCTGCGCCCATCACACTCTCGGCCACGCAAGGCCTGCCAGGTACCGTTGCGGAACTGAATGTCGAAGGTGCCTGCTGGCAGTTCAAACTCATCTTCACCGTTGGTAAACACCGCAGGTGCTTCGACAGCACCTTGAAAATACCAGATTTCACCGTTTGGTCCGACCACAGGTGCACCGATGCGCCCAGTCGCTAGGGCTTGGCCTTGAACCGGCGTGCCAATGGCCGCCAGTTGTGCTTCAACTTGCTGGCTTAACCAAGCTGAAAACTGCTGCCAGTCGTGCGTGATTTTGGTGCCGAATGCATCATAGTAAGCACCATCAACAAAACCCGCGAAAGGTTTGGCACCATTGGCGCGAATCCAGCGAGCTGCTGCATCTTGGCCGTATTTTTCGGTAATAAAGCGAATAAATGCCGAGCCAATTAAGTACTGATCGCCCACCACTGGCACGCGAGCACTAACGGTAAAGTCTTCGATGTCGGGCAAACCTGCTTGCACCACGGTACGCAACTTGCCGCTGTAATAAGGCGCTGTTGCCCGGCCAGTAGTGGGTGAAGACTCACCCCATACGGCAATCCCTTCGCTCATCCAACGCGGTACTAACCCGTTAGGGAGGGTAAAAAAACTGCGACCAAATATCGAATCAATAGCCTTAGCAAAGCCAGAAGACTGTGACATGTGAACAATATGAATCAGCTCGTGGAAGATCACGCTATCGAGCCAATCATCAAGGTTTAAAAGACTACCTTCACGCGGGTATGAGGTATACAAATGGACAATATTACTCGGCAATACTTGTGCTGTGCCATTCGCGTCGTCGGACACATCGCCGACCACAATGTTAAGGTGATCTACTTGGTGATTCAGTAAGGTCTCCGCTTGCTCAAGCAATGGGTCGATACGGTTGGCAATGTTTTGGCAGTAGGCTTGGCTGACTTCATCGCCACATATCACTCGGGCGCGCTCGGTTCGCAGTTGGTAATCCGCTAGTGCTGGGGTTGCTGCAACCATCGCAGCAATGGCTAAAGTTAGACGTTTCATTGGGTCTTCCTTGAAATGGCTGGCTTTGTAAGATGAGCGTATTTTAGTGTGCGTCACTCAGATCACCAGTGGTTAGTTTCCTATCTAGTTGATCCGTTCAGCTTTTGGTAACTTAATTGAAAATGTTGTGCCAACTTCAGGTTCCGAGCTCACAGTCATAGTGCCATGGTGATGGTTAGTAATAATAAAATAGGAAACCGACAAACCAAGGCCACTGCCTTCTCCGACTGATTTGGTGGTATAAAAAGGCTCAAACACGCGCCGGCGCACGGCATCACTCATGCCAATGCCGTTGTCGCTAATATCAATATGAACGTGGCGCTCAGTTTGCCACAAGCGAATATTGATACAGCCATCATGTTGCTCAAAACGGCTGCTTTTACGAACTGCATAATGCGCATTGCGCAGAATATTAACGAGCACTTGCTCCAATTCCACTGCCACAACAGGCGCGTAGATGTCTGCTTGTGCGACTTCAAAACGAATTTTTATGTCGTTATTGCTTTGTGCTTGGGTGAGGTCTTTGTCCGACTCTAGCAGCTTTAATGATTGCTCAATGACACTGTATACCGAAACCTCTACTAGTGAGGCATCGCTGCGACGGGCGAACTGCAGCATGTTAGTGACGATATTGCTGGCGCGTTGGCTTGATTGCTGAATCAGGTTTAAAAAGTTAAGAATTTCACGCTGGTGCAAGTATTGCTGCATGCGCTCTAGATCAAAGTTGAGCTGCTCGGCAACGGCTTTGTTTTTTGGCAATTCAGTGGATAGCCGGCGGCGAATATTTTGCGCTCCCTGTGTGATGGCACTCAACGGATTGTTGATTTCGTGAGCCATGCCAGCCGCTAGGCCTCCCACCGACATCATTTTTTCGGTTTGAATCATTACCTCGCTCATTTTGTGGCGCTCGGTAATGTCATCAACCCTTAGCACCACACCAGTGCGGCCACCGCGGTCAACTGGGTAAATCATCAAGTTCAGAATGTAGTCGTGGCCATCAATGCTGTATTCAACATTGTCGAAGTGAGTTACCTCTAACTGGTGCAAGGCTTCTTCAATGGCCGCAAAGGCTTTTACAGGTAGGTTAAAACTGTTGGCTAAGCGGCTTCCAACAGCCTTGGCTGCGGGTACCCCGGTAATACGCTTGGCTTCGTTGTTCCACCAGGTCACCACTTGATGATCGTCTAGGCCAATCATAATCGATGGCATGTAGCGAATCATTGCATCTAGGTCGGTTTGCACTTCGGTTAAGCGTTGCTCAACTTCAATGCGCACTCGGTTTTCTTGCTCTAGCAGCTCGTTGCTTTGGCGAACTGCCAAAATCGATTGCTCGGCAATGAGTTTTTGCTGTTCTAACGCCGTTTCGCGGCTGCTAATTTGGTCGAGCATTTGGTTAAACGAGCGCACCAGCTGGCCGACTTCATCATCGTACATAGGCTGAGCGCGAGCATTATGGCTGTCGTGTTCGCCAACCAAGCGAGCAATGCGGCTGAGGTGAGTAACAGGGCGGTTAACGGTAACCTTGATGACCCGCCAAACCAGAAAGATAGAGAGCACCGCTAAGGTAGCCGCGATGCCAAATAGCCACCATTGCAGTTGGGTTGCCGTGCCACTTAGGGCAATCATGCTGGCATGCAGGAGCAGCATTAGCCCCAATACTGTGCCGGTTAATACAGTGACCTTATGGCGAATGGCCAGTCGGCTATACCAGTTGCGAAGCATATCCCTCTTCTTTTAACTGTTCACACACCTTAGTGTAGGTGGGCATGGCAACTTGTTGTGCGGCAGCTTGTTGCAGAATGTAACCAGATATCCAAGGCAGCTCGGTTGGCCGCCCAGCATTAGCGTCTTGATTACTAGATGAAAAATTATCCGCAGTTGCCTCACAGACTGCCTTCACGGTAGCACTCACATCCGGTATATCAAGGCTGAGTTGTGCAACCAAGGTGTTCAACTCTTGGCTTAGCGTGCAGGCTTGCTCATACCAAGGTGGCTGTAGTAGTGCACCATTGCGCACATTATAAAGCACCGTCATTGGGTTAATCACCGCATTGACCACTAGTTTTGTCCAGCGCTGAGCCTGCATATCTGGCTGCCATTGCCAACTTGTTTTGCTCAGCCAAAGGGGGGCTTGTGCGGCACCGCCAATTGTTGTGGTGCCAGGGCTTATAAGATGAACTTGATCATCCTCACGCCAGGCTGCAGCAGTGGTAACCCCTGGTAAAAAAGTTCCCGGTAACTGATTCAATAACTGGTCGTAACCCATGCCGTTGCATAGGCTAATAACCTGGCTTTTTGCTGATAATCGCTCGGCTAGCGGGGCAATGATGTCCGCTAGTTGATACACCTTGCAGCAAATAATGGCTGTGTCTATCTGTTCCACTTGTTGCCAACTCAGCACCTCAATGGCTTGGCCTTCAATTAACCGGCGACCCGCATGGCGCCCTACCAGTACCGGCTGCACAAGGTTTTTAAGTTGCTGGTAAACATTAGCACCCAAGGCGCCGGCGCCAATTATATGTATAACGGGTTGATTTTTATCGGATCGACCAGATATCACTCTATTCAAGACCTTTTTTGCATTGCCGTTGGAGGCGATTATGCCAGTGTTGATGGTACCTGTGATGCTCTACTTCTTGATAGAGATATTTTTGTTGTTTGCTATGGCAAGCTGGTTTGGCTTCTTAGGCACAGCTGTATTGTTTTTTGGTTCAAGCTTTTTAGGTGGCGCTTTGTTGCGCCGAGAAGCAGCGCGTGCGCCGGAAACATGGTTGCAAGATGTGCAGCGCTTAGGGGTAAAAGCGGCTAGCAACTCACGGTTGTTTCCTGTAATTGGCGGCTTGTTGCTGACTTTGCCCGGCTTTTTAACCGATATTATCGGATTGGTAATGTGGGCGCGAGGTAGCCTCTTGAAAGTTAATTCGAGTGGCCCTATTTACGATGAGCCGCCAATGGGTGAACCAGGTTCGCAGCGCCCAGATGACGCACCGCAGCGCCCGCGCCAGGGTCATACATTGGAAGGCGAGTATGAGCGGGAAGACTAAAAAAATTTAGCTTACCCCCTTGAGTTTAACTTTGCCGACCTTAGATAGGGGAGGCAAGCGGTGAAAAGCCGCAGACAAACAAGAAACGTTGACTATTCATTATTTTTCAGGAGATCAGTACATGAAACTGCGTCCATTACACGATCGCGTAGTTGTACGTCGCAAAGAGCAAGAAGAAACCACTGCTGGTGGCATCGTTCTGCCGGGTTCAGCGAAGGAAAAGCCATCGCAAGGTGAAGTGATTGCGGTAGGTGCTGGCCAAGTACTAGAAAACGGTTCAGTACGTGAGTTGGCTGTAAAAGTGGGCGACACAGTTGTATTTGAAGAATACGCTGCTAGCACACACAAAATTGAAGGCGAAGAGCTGCTGATTGTTAAAGAAGCAAGCATCCTAGCGGTAGTTGAAGCCTAATTTACGTTTACTTGATTGAGGAATTCTGAGTATGTCTGCAAAAGAAGTTTTATTTGGTGATTCAGCTCGCACCCGCATGGTTGCTGGCGTAAACCTACTAGCCGATGCGGTTAAAGTTACCCTTGGCCCTAAAGGCCGTAACGTGGTACTTGAGAAGTCATTTGGTGCGCCATCGATCACGAAAGACGGTGTATCGGTTGCCAAAGAGATCGAACTAAAAGATCGCTTTGAAAACATGGGCGCGCAAATGGTAAAAGACGTTGCCTCACAAGCCAACGACAATGCTGGTGACGGTACAACGACTGCAACAGTACTAGCGCAAGCGTTTGTAAATGAAGGTGTTAAAGCTGTTGCTGCTGGCATGAACCCAATGGATCTCAAGCGTGGTATCGACAAAGCCACTGCCGCCGTTGTGGAAGAGTTGAAGAAGATTGCCAAGCCTTGTGAAGATAGCAAAGCCATTGCTCAAGTAGGCACTATTTCTGCTAACTCTGATGCCACCATTGGCCAGCTAATTGCTGATGCAATGGACAAAGTAGGTACTTCAGGTGTAATCACAGTAGAAGAAGGTTCAGGCTTCGCTGATGAGCTAGAAGTAGTAGAAGGTATGGAGTTTGACCGCGGTTACCTATCGCCATACTTCGTAACTAACCACGAAAACATGACGGCTGAACTAGAGAACCCATACGTTCTGCTAGTAGACAAGAAGATCTCTGCGATTCGTGACCTAGTGCCAGTACTAGAAGCAGTTTCTAAATCAGGTCGCCCGCTAATGATCATCGCTGAAGACATTGAAGGCGAAGCGTTGGCAACACTGGTTGTTAACAACATGCGTGGCACCGTAAAAGTAGCCGCTGCGAAAGCCCCTGGTTTTGGTGATCGTCGTAAAGCTATGTTGCAAGATATCGCTATTCTAACAGGCGGTACAGTCATCTCTGAAGAAGTGGGTCTATCACTCGACACGACAACACTTGAGCACCTTGGTTCGGCGAAAAAAGTTAACCTAACCAAAGAAAGCACTCAGGTTGTAGACGGTGCCGGTGATAACGACGCTATCAGCGCACGTGTTGAGCAAATTAAAGCAGAAATTGCTAACAGCTCTTCAGACTACGACAAAGAGAAGCTACAAGAGCGCATGGCTAAACTAGCTGGCGGTGTTGCAGTGATCAAAGTAGGTGCGGCCACTGAAGTAGAAATGAAAGAGAAAAAAGACCGCGTTGACGACGCGCTACACGCGACTCGCGCAGCGGTTGAAGAAGGTGTTGTACCTGGCGGTGGTGTTGCACTAGTTCGTGCACTAAGCAAGCTTGGTGAGCTAACAGGCGACAACGAAGACCAAAACGCTGGTATCACCCTTGCACTGCGTGCAATGGAAGCGCCACTACGTCAGATTGTTACCAACGCTGGTGATGAGGCGTCTGTTGTACTTTCAAATGTGAAAGCGTCTACCGATTCAAACTACGGCTACAACGCTGCAACAGGCGTTTACGGCGACATGGTTGAGTTCGGTATTCTAGACCCAGCTAAAGTAACGCGCTCTGCACTGCAGGCGGCAGCATCTGTTGCGTCTCTAATGATCACTACAGAAGCTATGGTAGCTGAGATCCCTGAAGAGAAACCAGCGGCAGGCCCAGATATGGGCGGCATGGGTGGCATGGGCGGCATGATGTGATCCGCCTAGATTGCTTAAAAGCTTGCTGATCCCGTCATTCCCGCGCAGGCGGGAATCTAGTTTGCCAACATTCGAGGCCAGCAAGTCAACATAAAGCAATCAACTCTCTAAAACCCTCAATGCTCTGCATTGAGGGTTTTTGCGTTTTTGGCCGGGCAACAGTCATTCCCGCGCAGGCGGGAATCTAGCCACCACGTTTAAAAACAGCAAACTAGACACCCGATAAAAGCGCTCGGGTGTGACGAATAGGTTAGCAAACTAGCCACCTGACAAAAGCACTCGGGTGTGACGAATGGGTTTGTTTCCCATACCTTCGATATCAGCTAACCTGAACCCCAGCCGCAAGCGAACTGAGGCAAATATCGCAAAAGCACTGATAGGCGTTTCAAATTGTTTTGCTTTTGTGGTTACATGTTCGGCTAAATGAATAGGAAGAATGACAATATTATGGGTTTGCGAGCGTCTGTAGCGGTTTTTGTCGTTAGCTTGATACTGTCGCTGGTCATTTGGGCGCCAGTATCGGTGATCGCATCCATTGCTGAGCGCCAATTGGGTATGCCTGTGCCATTACAACAAGCGCAGGGAACCATTTGGCAAGGCAAGGGTGCAGTATCAGTGAATCAAGTAGCATTGGATGCCGAATGGCAATATCAGTTCCCACTTTCATGGCAGTTAACGGTTGGTAATACTGAAAGTGGTGAGCTAGTTGGCTCACTCGCTCCGTTATCCACCCAACTCAACAACTTAACCGGTGCCGTGAAGGCCGGTTGGCTATTAAATCAGATTGAGCCCTACCTAGGCGGCATCTACCTAGACGCTCCGGGTGAGATCGACCTTGCAGGCGTTAGTGCTCATATAAACAACGGCCAGCTCACATTTGCAGAAGGCACCATCAGCTATGATGGTGGTTTAGCAACCTATAATCTTTTCAGCGACGTAAACGTTAACGTGCCGCCAATGATCGCTCTGATCGAAGCCAGTGACGATCGCCGCATTAATGCGCGACTGCTCACTCAAGACGGCCTACTACTTGGTGATGCTGAAGTAGCGGAAGGGTTGGCACAATACAAAGTATATAATGCGCTACCTAGTTTATTTGGCATGGGTTCAGGCAATCCTGCTGATATATATATTGAAAATCAAATCGCGATGCCTGCGTTGGGGATGTAAATGAACGCAATCAAAGCAAGTAAGTTTGGACTCTCGCTCGCCGTTTTTGTCTGCGTGACGTTGGCGGGTTATGTGGTGTCGCAAATCATTTGGACAGCAGCGACAACCGAACGAGAAATTGTTGTACCAGCCGTGCAACCAGAGCAGCTATCTTCTGGTGCGTCGGTTGCTATGCAAGCCCTTGAAGTAGCGCAAGCCAATCTGTTTGGTGAGTACCGAGCGCCACAAGCGCCACAACCAACACCCGTTCCAACACCAGCGCCACCACCGCCTCGCACACCACTGACCTTTGAGTTGCAAGGTGTAATGGCTGGCCCTAACGGCACAGGTACGGCGAGTATCGCTAGATCCGCTGGTCAGCGTGGTGAGTTGTTCCGCGTTGGTGACACTGTTTATGGGCAAGCGACGATTAAATCGATTTACCCTGGTGGAGTGATTTTTGATCGCAATGGCACAGAAGAGACATTAGCCTTTAACGACGAACAGTTGATTGGCGATGGCACAGGGTTAACTCAAACGTCAAACACTGGTATGGCGTCGGTTTCAGTGGGGCAGGCACCGGTTTACCGGGTGAACGAATCTACTGGTACGACAACTACTTTCACTAACCGCAGTACTCAGCGCGGTAGTCAGAATGCCGTGAGTTCTAATCGTGGCCCGTCTGCAGATGCCATCCCACCGGGTGCACCTTCGACAACAGAAGAAGCCCGAAACATGGCGCAAAGCATTATACAGGGTGCCCAGCAAGACCCAGAGCGAGTGCTAGCGCGCTATGGTTTGCGTGTGGTAGACAACGGCTACATGGTAACGGGCAATGCTCGTTTACTGATGGCCGCATCGCTGCGCCCTGGTGATGTAGTAGTCGCGGTTGATGGTGTACCCGTTGGTGACCCAGCAATTGATGCCCGTCGCTTGCAATCTGTTATGGCCAAGACTTCACTGCAGGTGGATGTTATCCGCGATGGCCGAAATGTTATAATAAAGTATCGAATTCCTTCGCTGTTTTAATGGGAGATAACGCGTGAAACGAATTTTAATCGCACTGGCTGTAATGGTTAGCGTCAGTTTTCCTGCGCTGGCGAAGGCAGAAGAACCAACTTATAACTGGACATTCCGTGACCAAGAGATCCGTGTTTTGATCGATCAGGTTCGAGAGATTACCGGTAAAACTTTTATTGTTGATCAAAAAGTTAATGGTCGCGCGACCATTTTGTCAGACGAAATGAAAACGCCTGACGAAATTTACGAAATGTTTCTTGCTGTGTTGCAAATCAACGGCTTCACTGCCATTGATGACGGCAATGGCATTACCCGCATTACCGTGTCGGCCGATGCCAAAATGCTCGACAGCGCCGTAGAGGATAACCGTGGTATTGGCCTAGATGACGGCCCCCGTGGTGAAGTGGTCACGCGCATTGTTGAAATTAAGAACACCGCCGCCAATGAACTAGTGGCGGTGCTGCGCCCATTTGTTGCGCGCTATGGTCACTTATCGGTGATTCAAAACACAAACTCGCTAATTATTCATGATCACAGAGACAACGTAGACCGCTTGGTTGAAATTATTGAAGCCATTGACCTCACCGGTGACCAAGAAATTGCCGTGGTTGAGTTAAAAGAAGCCTGGGTTGGTAATGTTATCCAGCTTCTAGAGCAGCTAAACCCTGAAGAAGTTCAAACAGGTACACGCCAGGGGGTTGGCAACATCCGCTTGGTAGCCGATGAGCGTGGCAACCGTATTATCCTAAAAGGCGAAACCACTGCCATCGAACGAGTAAAAGAAATGATTGCCGAGCTAGACAAACCAGCGCCTAGCTTGTCTTCTTCTCAGGTGATTTTCCTTAATCATGCCAACGCCGAAGCCATGGCCGAAACACTTAGTGGCATTGCCGGACAGGTAGCAGAAGAAAACGCTGCTGATGGTGCGCCAACGGTAAGTGACGTAACCATTCTGGCAGACACCGACTTGAACGCTTTAATTGTGCGCGGTGAGCCGGCGGTTATTGAAGAAGTGCGCAGCATTATTAATCAGTTAGACATTAAACGCTCACAGGTAATGATTGAAGCTGCCATTGTTGAGTTCACTATTAGCGACGACAACCGCTTGGGTGTGCAGTGGGGGATGATTCCAACGGATGTATCGGGTGGTATCTCGGTGCCGGCTTTGGTTCAGCAAGTATCGCAAAGTGGTCAGGTAGGCATTGCGCCGCTTGTTAATGCTATTGGTACAAACCCTTTGAGTGCAACGGAAGTGATTCCATCTGGTATTTCAGGTGTTGTAGGTGGCGAGCTGTCATTTGATGGTGATCAAATTGGCGTGTGGGGCACCTTCCTGCAGGCGTTGGCCTCGGAAACCAGCAGCAACCTATTGTCGACGCCAAGTACGATGACAGTGAACAATATGGAAGCTGTGCTGTCGGTTGGTGAAACCGTACCTGTACCAACGCGTACTGATGGTGACAACGACAACCCGTTTACCACTTTTGAGCAGAAAGATATTGGTACTGAGCTGAAGGTAAAACCACAAATCCAGAATGATGGCACCGTGCGCTTAGAAGTAAACCTAACCGTGGAAGACTCAAAAGGTACGGCGACCTCAGGTGGCGTGACCACATCAAAACGAGCGATTACCAACACCGTATTCGTAAAAGACGGCTTGGTCGCACCACTGGGAGGCTTGATTCGTGAAGCCAGCAGCACGGGCGTGGTAAAAGTTCCGGTATTGGGTGACCTGCCAGTGATTGGTGCCTTGTTCCGCTCAACCTATGAAGAGTCGCGCAAAACCAACCTAATGTTGTTTATTCGCCCAACCATCGTAGAAAACAACATGCCGGAAATCAGCAACAGTCAGCTAGACCGTGTTCGCTCAATTGATTTTCGCATCGGCGACATCGACAGCGCCGAAGGATTGTTTGAATAATTGATTCATTCAGTCATTCCCGCGATACACCCAGTCATTCCCGCGAAGGCGGGAATCTAGTCACCTAGGGATCACACATCCGTCAACTGGACCCCCGATAAAAGCACTCGGGGGTGACGCTTCTTAACTCCGGCACACTTATTGCATTCTCCTAATTAGAGCCAAACTTTAATTGGAGCACGCATGACTCAAGTAGATGCCAGCTTTGTATATACCGACATGAGCGGACTCGACTCGCTACGCCAGCAAGCGCGTACCGATGATTCGGCTGCATTACGCACGGTAGCTCAGCAGTTTGAGTCGATGTTCATCCAAATGATGCTCAAAACAGCGCGCGAAACCGAGAAACTGCTCAACGACGACAGCATGTTCAATAGCCATGCCTACCAAACTTGGCGGCAAATGAGCGACGAACAAATGGCGCTGTCTATGTCGGCTGATGGTGGTTTGGGGCTCGCCGATCAGTTATACGACCAACTACACGACCAAGTAATTGGCAACGGCAATAAATCACCGCAAGTATTGCCGCTTGATGAAAGCAATCGCACCATTTTACCGCCACGCTTTGACAGCACGCCACGCCAACCGGGCAGTGCCGAACCCGTGCAAAGTATTTACCAAGAAGTAAACGCTCACCCAATCACTAGCAAACTAGACGGCAGTCAAACGGACCCAGTGGCAGAAAAAATCGCCAACTTCGTTAATAAAATTCGCGCAGGCGCAGAGCAGGCCGCCGAAAAACTAGGCATCGACCCTAAATACCTTATTGCCCAAGCCGCCTTAGAAACCGGCTGGGGGCAAAAAGTGATTCGCGATAGCGCGGGCAACAACAGCCACAACTTGTTTGGCATTAAGGCGCATCGCGACTGGCAAGGCAACAGTGCCGAAACCATGACACACGAATATCGTGATGGTGTGCGCTTAGATATGAAAGACCTGTTCCGCGCTTACAACAGCTACGACGAGTCACTCAACGACTACGTCGACTTCGTTAACGGTCACCCTCGCTACCAGCCTGCCATTGCGCAAGCGCAAGCAGGAAACAGCCGTGGTTATGTTGAAGGCTTGCAGCAAGCCGGTTATGCCACCGACCCAAATTACGCCCAAAAAATTATCTCACTTGCTGAAAGCAGCCGCTTGCAAGTGGCAATGGCGGAGGGCTAAGCCATGCCGAATGCTCTAAACACTGCCATATCTGGCCTTAGTGCGTTTAAAACTGCACTATCTACAACTGGCCATAACATTGCCAACGCTTCAACCCCCGGCTATTCACGCCAAGAGGTCGTCATCGGCACGAACTTGGCACAGTACAAAGGATTTGGTTATGTGGGCAATGGTGCCAACTTGGAAGGTGTTCGCCGCCTACACGACCAGTTTCTAACCGAGCAAGTGCGCAGCGATACCGCCGTATTTCATGATATGGATGCCAATCGCTCTAATATTGAGCAAATCAACCGCTTGTTAGCCGATGAGCGCACCGGCTTAGCGCCGTCGATGGATAAGTTCTTCAGCGCCATTCAAAACGCTGCGAGTAACCCGTCTAATGTGCCGGTTCGTGAGGTGCTCATTGCCGAAGCCGGTGGCTTGGTAGAGCGCTTTCACCTAATTCAAAGCCGCTTTGAAGAGCAAAACGATACCCTAAACGGCCAAATGCGCGCGATTTCTGCCAACATAAATGCGCTGGCCGAAGGTATTGCTGAGATCAACGAAGATATTGTGACCTATCAAGGCGACCAAACCACAGCGCCACCAAACGACCTATTTGATAAACGTGATGAAATGGTACGCCAACTAAACGAGCTGACGCGCGTGGAAGTCACCGAAATTGATGGGGCTTATGATATCTTCTTGGGCACAGGCCAAGCCTTGGTGCAGCGCTACACCGCTAACAGCATTGAAGTGGTAGATGGGCGTTTTGACCCTGACCGCCAAGAGATTAAATTTGTATCCGACGTTGAAACCGTATTCTTAACTGACTCGCTTAACCAAGGTGGGCAGTTAGCGGGGATATTAAACTTTCGCAAAGAATCACTCGACCCAAGCATGCAGCAACTTGGCCGCTTGGCGGTTGGCTTTGCCGACCAAATTAACCATGCGCACAAAAATGGTTTAACGCTTGCAGGTGAGTGGGGGCAGAACTTCTTCCAAGATTTTAACACCCAAGAAGCGAAAAACCGCCGCATTGAACCGGCGCAAACCAATGCACCACCAAACGATCGCGTTATGTCGGTAAGCATCACCGACACCAGTGCATTAACCGGTAAGGAGTTCTATCTAGAATTTCCCGGCCCGCGCCCGTACAACTATCAAATTCGCGAAGTAGGTAGTAACACCATTCTTAAAGATGGCTCGGTTGAGTTTAACTTCCCCGAAACCATTGAGTTTCAGGGCATGGACATAGAGTTGTTCTCGGGCACCTTCCAAGCCGGTGACCGCTTTTTGGTGTCGCCAACACGCTTTGCTGCCAAAGATGTAAAGCTAGCCGTTACCCAGCCCGATGAGCTGGCCTTGGCATCGCCAGTGAAAGCCCAAACTGCATTTGGCAACATGGGCAGTGGTGAAGTAAATCAAGGTGAAATTCTCAACCGCAATAGCAAGTTTTTAGCGCAAGACAACAAGCTAGACCCGCCGCTATTGATTATGTTCGAACCTGGTAACCGCTATAGCATCTACGACAATAGCGACCCGCTAAACCCGAAAGCGTTAACACCGCCTCTTGAGCACTTGCCTTATATTCCGGGCACGTCGAACAACTTGCTGCCCGACACCGAAGGCTTAAGCCTTGTGCGCAGCCAGCGCGGCCAGGTACCGTTTCAGCCGTTTAAACAACTTGCTAGCGCTACAGACTTAACGCCGGGCAACGGCTTTAACCCTGAGCGGTTAAAGTTTGATATTTACGACGCTGAAACCGACAGCACGATGCAGCGCACCATCGACTTCCCTGCCAATGCTCCGGCATCAGAAGTGGCCACCACACTCAGTTCGTTAAATGGGGTAACCGCTCGCGCTTATACAACGGTAGAGTTGACCAACTTTAAAAATGGCAACCCACCGTATGCACCACCCAACCCGTTAGAAATAACCATTAATGGTGTGAACCTCACTGAAGACCTAGTGGGTAGCCAATCTACCCAGTGGGGCGATGACGTTATTCGTGAACTGCCAAGTGATATTACCGCTGACTTTATTGCCAACCGTATTAATAACAGCTTAGAGCTGCAAGGGCAGGGGGTATACGCAACATCAGACGGCTCTACTTTGCGCATTGTGGACACACAAGGCGACGACGTGCAAATTGAAATGCGCGGTGATAAAGAAGACCCAGCCGTTTCCGAGCCGGGCGATACTTTTGAGGTTTCTAATGGTGAGCGCTACCAGCTGCCAATTGTGCAAGGTGATTTAAAAGGCTTGTTAAGTGATAAGCGT
Organism: Salinibius halmophilus; assembly: GCF_003577475.1. Classification (GTDB taxonomy): domain Bacteria; phylum Pseudomonadota; class Gammaproteobacteria; order Pseudomonadales; family Natronospirillaceae; genus Salinibius; species Salinibius halmophilus. Next base: position 81,527 of record NZ_QPEP01000003.1, on the reverse strand, counting down.
GGTTTTGACTTCGCCACCGAAGGCCCATACGTATGGAACTTTAACCTACCCGACGGTACCACCGGCGAAGTGGTGATGGGGCAAAAGTTCGACACAGCCGACGATTGGATGGATGAGGTAGAGCGCCAAATTAATGCTCAGCTTACTGGCCCGGGGCGTAGCGAAATAGAAGTGTCTCCAACGGGTGAGTTGCAATTTAGGCTGCTTACCAAAATGGGCGGCTACTCCAATAACGACTCCGCCAAGCTAACCATTGGTGGCCAAGTAGATGTAGAACTAGACCCAAATGTGACAATGGAAACCTTGCCACCCTATGGCAACCGCTTTGACCGCAACACGAATCCACAAGTAATCGATTTTGGCGTGCAGTTCCAACTAAATGGCCGCCCTGAACCGGGCGACAGCTTTACGATTGATTGGAACGAAGACCCATCGAACGACAACCGCAATGCCTTGGCCATGGCCGGTTTGCAACTAGAGGACACCTTGGCTTCCAACAATGGTGGCCTTACGTTCAACGAAGCCTATGGCGTAATGGTCGAGCGCATCGGTACGCGCACGGCACAGCTACAAATTAGCACCGAAGCCGCCGAGGGGGTGCTAGAACAAGCGTCGAAACGGCGTGAGGCAATCTCTGGGGTGAACTTGGACGAAGAAGCCTCGCGGTTAATTGAATTTCAAAATGCCTACCAAGCGAACGCGCAAGTTATCAAGGTGGCACGCGAAATGTTTAACACCTTATTACAATCATTCTAGGAGTAACCCATGGTAGATAGGGTTTCGACATATCAGGTGTTTTCCAGCGGGTTAAGTGACCTGCAGCGACTCAACTCGCGCATAGACAAGGTGCAAGAGCAAATTAGCTCGGGCCGCAAAGTAGTGACCCCAGCCGACGACCCAGTGGCCGCTAGCCGTGTGCTAGAGCTAGATGCCACCATTGCCCAAAGCACCCAGTTTAATACCAACAACGACGCTGCGCGTTCACGCTTAGAGCAAGAAGAAACCAAATTAGACGCCATTGAAGAGTCGGTCATGCGGGTGCGCGAATTGGCAACCCGAGCAGGGAACGGCTCATTAACCATCACCGAGCGGCAAGCTATTGCCGCCGAAATCCGCCAGCGCTCCGACGAAATACTCGCGCTGATGAACAGTCGTGACTCGAACGGCGACTACATGTTTTCTGGTTTTTCTGGCAATACCGAGCCATTCGAGCGCCTATCTGGCGGTGGTGTGCAGTGGAATGGTGATGAAGGCCAGCGCTTTCTGCAAATTGCCACCACGACCAAGGTAGCGACTAGCGATAGCGGCAAACGGTTATTCGTTGATGTCCCCGCCGCCGAACCCAGCTTCTTAACCCGTGCTAACCCAATTAACCGCGGTGACGGGCGCATTTTGGAAGGTGTGGTGATTGATCAGGATAAGTTTCAAAGTGAGCTATACCCAGACGACGCCATTATTGTGTTTAACAACCCGCAAGACATCGACCCGCCATCACCAAACTATACCGTGGTCAACAAAACCACCAAAAAGCCAATTGATGGCCAGGTAAACGTACCATTCGCGCAAGCAAGGGAAATTCCATTTGGCGGCCTGCAAGTGCAAATTATTGGTGAACCGAGCGCCGGCGATACCTTTGTGGTAGAAACCAGTAATAAACAGCCGTTATTGGCAAGTGTTGATCGATTGGCACACGGCCTAGAAACCTTAGACGACAGTGCTGAACAATCGGAAGCTTTAAACAACTTGATTGCCAACAGCCTAGATAACTTAGAAAACGGCCTAGATCGTGTAACCGAAGTACGCGCCCAAGTGGGGGCGAGGCTAAACGTGCTAGAAACCACGAAAAACACCCTCGAAGACCTCAAGCTTAGCGCCACCGCTGTGCGCTCAGAGCTGATAGACCTCGACTACGCCGAGGCCATTACCAGGTTTTCAATGGAAACCTTTGTACTGCAAGCCAGCCAACAAACCTTTGCCAAAGTCGCCGGGTTAAGTTTGTTTAATTATTTGTAGGTTGTACGACGCGTATTTTTGCGTTGGGCAACGTGTATCGCCACAAATCAATGTTTTCACGATTACGGCACCACCTATTGTTTCCCAAACCAGCGGTTTGTGAAACCTACTTTTTGCCATACGCTTTTAACGCGGTTTTACTGTGTTTGGCCTTATTTAACTCATCGGCAATGCCTGCTTGTATACGCTGCAGGGCTTCTCGTTCAACGCCGATGGCATCAAACAAAGCACCTACTAACGCCGTTTCCGACTCAGACGGCATTTCTGGAATGGGATCGAGCAAGGCTTTCAACGCGGCATCGCGTTCTTCAATCATATTGGCCAAATCTTGGCTAAACTCTCCACTATTGAGTTGGTCTATATTTTGCTGAGTTCGCGCTAACCAATCTTTTAACTGATCTTGTAAATCTGACATTGAGCACCTTAGGGAGCCTATTATGAAAATTGTTGTACTGGCCGCACAACCCGGAGAAGATATTCGCTACCTAGGGGGTAGCCTAGCAAAATGGGCGGCACAGGGTGCAGATATTCACATTGCCTACTACAGCCTAGGTGAAAGCAAGGCCCAAAACGAAAGCTTGCAGCTGCTCGCGCAAAGCAAACGTGCGGTAAAAGTACTGGGTGTTAACCCGGAAAACTTGCACGTACTTGACCAGCAAGTCGACGACGTAACGCCAAATAGCATGGCAAGCGCCATTCAAAACCTACTGACCGACCTACAACCACAACGCCTAATTCTACCGCCAACCAACAGCCGCTCACACGCCTCGCGATTATTGTTAAGCGCTGCCGAAATGGCCCTGCACCCAGTGTGCACCATTGCACAAGTATTACATATGCAAGGCCAGCTATGGCGAGTGGATATTTCTGAGCATTTGCTAGACAAACAAGACGCCATGACCGCATTCGACATAGAACCACATTATTTCCCTCACCCATACTCACCCGAAGCCATAGAAGTAAACGCCCAGGCCACCGGTAGCCATGTTAACTTGTTAGCAGCAGAAGGCTTCGATATTTGGCAGGTTATAGAGGCGTAGGTTGTACGACCGTTCGCGGTCGGGCAACGTGTATCACCAAAAACCAATGTTTCCACGATTATGGTGCACCACACATTGTTTCCCAAACCTGCGGTTTGTAAAACCTACGCCTGCTTACTACTAAACTGCACCAAATTACGCTGATGGGTATTAAACACCATACCCACCTCGAACACGGTTTTACCTTGCCCCACATACTTGGCCGAATAACCACGTTGCTGAATTTGCTCAAGCGCTGGGTTTACCTCACCGGCAACATAATCTGGTGAGGTATCACGCTTAATTTCCATCACATACACAAAGTCACCCAGCTCAATGGTCAGATCCGTTTGGCCATGGTTGCTAATGTCTTCAGCTCGAATGCTTGCATTTAAACTGGCGAAAAACGCATACAACACGCTGGCATAAAACCCTTCGCTATCGGCGAGTTCATTATAGGTGTAGTTACGCCATGGAATGCCGGCAAAAAGCGCCTTGATATGCTGTTCTAAACCAGCAATATCACCCTCATTCAACGCATCAAACAGCTTAAACTGCAAAGACGCCCGTGTTGGCGAGCCATGCTGCGCGTAACCGCCAGCTAGGTGAGTATTCAAAGCTTGCTGCACTTCTTGGTTGGGCACCGTCAACACAAAAAACAGCTGATCGTTCATCCGCCTGCGTGTTTCTTTAATGGTGAGATAGCCACTTTGATATAACAGAGTGACTGGATCGATGTGCTCAACATCAAAGTTGTCGAGAATCTCTTCGCCTACCTCAATGTCACTGAGTTCAGGCAAAAAATACTGTTGCTGTTTAAACAGCTTCATCAAAAAGCTAGGGCTGCCCGTTTCAAACCAATAGTTGCGGTAGGAGTGCCCTTTACTAATAAACAGCAGAATATCGTAAGGGTTATAGACTGGCTCACCCAAAAAATTATAGCCGTTGTACCATTGCTTTAACTTGGCCCAATCAACGCCCGCTAAATGATCGGCGAATAGCGTTTGCAAGTCATGGTGCGTATAACCACAAATGGTCGCAAATCGCTCATCTAAACTAATATCTTCTAGCTGATTCAAGCCACTAAATAAGCTTACCTTACTGAACTTACTCACCCCGGTCATGAACACAAAGCGCAGGTGCGCATCTTGAGTTTTTAACACCGAATACAGGTTTTTGAGCCCATCGCGCATGGCTTGTGCGACGGGATCGTTTTCAATGTTATCCAAAATTGGTTTGTCATACTCGTCGATGAGTACAACTGCCTTTTGACCGTATTGCTTAACACTGCCTTCAATCAGTTCAGCTAACACGCCCGATGAAGTTTGTGCTGTTGTGCGAATCTGCAAACGGTTGACATTGTGACGGAGCATCTCGCCAATCTTCTCTTTAAGCTCTTCTGGCGATTTTAACGTGCCACTGCCGAAGTCGAGACGAATAACTGGGTAGCAAACCGACCAATCCCAATTAGGCTCGATATGCAAACCTCGAAACAGCTCTCGTTTGCCTTCAAACAACTGGTGCATGGTATCGAGTAATAAAGACTTACCAAAGCGGCGCGGGCGCGAGAGGAAGAAGTACCGACCTTGACTAGTTAAAGCTTCGAGCATGTGCGTTTTGTCGACGTATAGATAATCGGTAGAACGCATTACTTCAAAACTACTTACCGCTATTGGAAGCTTTTTCATCATTACCCCTGTTGGTTACTCCGCCGTACCGAACAACATCAATCTTTACCACACATTGTTTCCCAAGCCTTCGGTTTGTAAAACCTACGCCCCGCCACGAACATAACGCTAACCGTCGGTTGCACGACTTGTCGGGCAACGTGTATCGCCGCAAACCAATGCTTCAAAGATTCAACTTGGTCAATAGTTAGCCCGGTAATTTTTGCGATTTGAGCGGTATCAAAACCTTTTTCCATCATTGCTTTTGCTGTTTCGAGCTTTCCGGCTACGAGCCCTTCTTGTCTACCTCTCTCGATACCTTCTTTCAACCCGCGCTGACGCAACAATTCTGCAATAGTGGCCGTATTTTTGTCTCCAAAGTGAGTAGCGGATTCGTTTACCTGTTCCAATACGCTATCTAAATGCGCATCGTTTGTTTGGCCTGCCGCCAAGGCATATTCTAGCAATGAGCGAAGAAAATCCAACTTTACTTGATCTGTGGCGCTAACGCCTTCGAAACAGCTCAACAACTCTATTAAGATTGGGCTTATGTCGGCATCACGAATGTGTTTCATCAACTGGGCGAGCATGCCAATTTGCTGCTGTTGCCGCAGTTGCTCCTCGGGTAATTCGTTCACATCGATTAACGGAATGGGCTCACCGAACAGGTTCTGCATTAGCCCTAGTGGGTCGTTAAAGCAGTCGGCCAAGTGCATGGAATAAGGGTACGGGTCGCCGTGATAAAACACCATACAATATGCAGCAGGAAGTAAATCACCTTCTAATTCGCGCAACTGCCGACTAAAGAGGCTAAACATGTAGTGCCCCACCCGTGCAGGCATGAACTTGTCCGGCGTTGACTGGTGTTCTATCAGCAAACTAATAGTGGCTGGCCTACCTGCAAGCTCGCAGCCGAACACCACATTACTAAAAACACTTTTTAACTGTTTATTGATATAACTAGTGTTGAGAAGCCTGAGCGAGTTTAGGTTCAACTGCCTAACCAAGCTTTCTGGCAAGTAATACTGCATAAACTGCCGAGCCAGCAACTGCTTTTGCTTGCTTAAAAAATGAATCGTGCGGGTTATTCGGCTTTGTTGAGCACTTCGGGCAAAACAGTGGTGCGTTGGGCAGCCCAATCAAACTGCACATTTACTTCAGAAAACAGCGATTTTTGATTACTGCTCGGGCTATTTTACCTCGCCAAAATTTTGCCTCTGAAAGTTTTAGATTCTACTAGCGGTGTCAAATAATTGCCGATTAGTGATTTTCGATTGCCACATGCCATGGAGCGTTAACACGAGGTCGGAACTGAATCAGTTGTTAGCTGTTAAGCAACGCTGGCTTTCATCGTGTTTTTTCTACTGTTGGCATTTTCTTTGCTACGCTTAGTTACATAACTGTCAATTTAACGTCAGTGTGGCGTGGAAGGGGGCTGCATGTTCGACAATCAATCAATCTTAATCACCGGTGGCACTGGGTCATTCGGTAAACGCTTCATTGAGCGTATTTTGAAGCAGTACAAACCCAAAAGGTTGGTTGTATTGTCACGCGATGAGCTTAAACAGTTCGAAATGCAGCAGGTGTATAACGACCCTTGTATGCGTTACTTTATTGGCGATGTTCGCGACAAAGACCGGATGGTTCAGGCGATGCGTGGCATAGACTATGTGATACATGCTGCCGCACTGAAACAGGTGCCTGCAGCCGAGTACAACCCCACAGAGTGCATTCGCACAAATATTAACGGTGCTGAAAACGTCATTGCTGGCGCGATTGCCAATAACGTAAAGCGAGTCATTGCGCTATCAACCGATAAAGCAGCGAACCCAATCAATCTTTACGGTGCAACAAAGCTAGCTTCTGACAAGCTGTTTGTAGCTGCTAACAATATGGTCGGTGGTGCTCAACCTAGGTTCTCAGTAGTGCGCTATGGCAATGTTGTTGGATCTCGTGGCTCCGTGGTACCGTTTTTTCAAAAGTTGGTGCGAGAGGGCGCTAAAGAAATACCGATTACTGACGAAAAAATGACGAGGTTCTGGATTACTCTTGATCAAGGGGTGGAGCTAGTGATGAAAGGTTTTGAGCGCATGTATGGTGGCGAAATTTTTGTCCCAAAAATCCCTTCCATTCGCATTGTTGATCTCGCTAAAGCGATCGCTCCTAATTTACCGCACAAAATAATCGGCATTCGCCCTGGTGAAAAACTACACGAAAAAATGGTACCGCGTGATGATTCTTACCGCACTGTGGAATTCTCTGATCATTACGTCATCAGTCCAGCCATTAAGTTCCTAGACACCGATGTGGACTATTTGACCAATAGGTTAGGGGAGTCAGGAAACTATGTAGAGCAGGGATTTTGCTATGACTCAGGCACCAATAACCGCTTTCTTTCAATTGATGAAATTACCATTTTGAATAGTGCAGTTTCGTGAGAAGCCAATGAGAGTTGCTTTCCGAGTTGATGCATCAATATCGATAGGTACCGGCCATGTCATGCGATGTTTAACGCTCGCCGATGAACTAGCTTGCAAAGGGCATGAGTGCCTGTTTATTTGCCGAGCCCATGACGGTCATTTGGGAGACTACATTGAAGCAAAAGGATACTCGTTAACACTTTTACCAGGTGGCAATCCTGTAACTAGTAAAGCGAGCAATGACTACGATTCCTGGCTTAGCGTGCCTTGGTCAGTAGATGCCGAGCAGACAATTACTTCGTTAAAAGACGGTCATTATGACTGGTTAGTCGTTGATCATTATGCGCTGGATGCACAGTGGGAGGGGAGCGTAGCCCCTTTCGTGGGTAGTATTGTTGCAATTGATGATTTAGCTAACAGGCCACACTATTGCGACATTTTGCTTGACCAAAATCTTGGGAGGTTAGCAAACGATTACAGTGATCTGTTAAAGGGTAATACAAAGTGCTTGATTGGCCCCAGCTACGCTTTGTTACGACCAGAATTCGCCCTGCAACGCAATGATAGCCTTAAGCGACGTTCAAGCCCTAAGCTAAAACGTATACTTGTTTCGCTTGGAGGGGTTGATCAAAACAATATGACAGGCCGAGTGCTAAGTGCATTAGCCCTGTCAGAGTTGCCGAAGAATTCTGAAGTGGACATCGTCATGGGTGCGAACTCACCATACTTGAGTGCTGTTCGCCAGCAGGTACAGCATTTACCCTACAAGGCCTCCGTCGAAATAAATGCAACGAATATGGCTGAGCGAATGTACCTAGCAGACCTTTCAGTAGGTGCCGCAGGTAGCACGACTTGGGAACGATGTTGCGTAGGTTTGCCCACTTTGCTGATTGTACTTGCCGCGAATCAGCAACCACTTGCGAAGGCCGTGAGTGATAGAGGTGCTGCAATCTGCATTGATCGTGACCATATTACTGAAGAATTGATAGAGTCAGTATCAAAAATTAATTTATCGACTAGAGTGTTGAAAGGGCTATCAAGGCGGTCTCGTGATATATGTGATGGATTAGGTAGAATGCGAGTTGCTTCCGTGATGGAGGAATGCATCTCGTGAATATTACCATTATTTGTAGTAATTTTGATCATCCAGTTAAAATGTACCTAGATCGCTGGATATCAGAAATAAGCAATGAACATGATGTTAATCTAGTAAGCTCAACAAAAGATCTAACCCATGGTGACTTCTTATTTCTTGTTTCATGCTCAGAAATAGTGCCCATTTCATATCTTAGTAAATATCGTCACTCTCTAATATTACATGCAAGCGACCTCCCTAATGGACGAGGTTGGAGCCCTCATATTTGGGATCTTGTAAACGGAAAAACGTCGATTACCCTCTGCCTTTTGGAAGCCGAAGATAAAGTTGACTCAGGTAAAATCTGGTTTAAACGAAAGATCCAAATTGCAAAAACAATGCTTTGGTACGAAATTAATGATGCGTTGTTTCGAGCGGAAATAGGCCTAATGCAGGAAGCTCTGAAACAGCATGCGCAAGTTAGACCATTCATACAAGAAAATGCAGATTCATTAACGTACTATCGAAAAAGAACCCCTTTAGATAGTAAGATTGATCCAAGTAAATCAATAATGGATCAGTTTAACTTAATGCGCCTCTGTGATCCTGGTCGTTATCCTGCTTGGTTTGAATTGGACGGGCATAAGTACAAAATATCAATAGAGAAACATGATGATGAATGACTTCGCAATTTCGGGCCGTTCGATCGGTAAGGCCTGTAAGCCCTATATCATTGCTGAAATGTCTGCTAATCACAATGGTAAAATCGAGACAGCATTTCAAATAATAGAATCGGCTAAAAGAGCAGGTGCCGATGCAGTAAAACTACAAACGTATACGCCCGACACCATAACACTGAAATCTGACCAGCCTGATTTCATGATAGAAAGAGGTCTGTGGGCTGGAAAGGCTCTCTATGAGTTGTATGAGGAGGCGCATACACCATGGGAGTGGCACAAACCATTGTTTGAACATGCTCGAAAGGTTGGCATCACAATCTTTAGTTCCCCCTTTGATTCAACAGCGGTGGACTTATTAGAAGACCTGAATACACCGGCTTATAAAATTGCTTCCTTTGAAGCCGTTGATCTACCTTTAATTCGCTATGTTGCCAGCACCGGCAAGCCAATGATTATTTCGACCGGCATGGCCAATGTTGAAGAAATTGAAGAAGCGATTACAACCGCAAAAGAAGCAGGCTGTAGGCAATTAGCGATTTTGCACTGTGTCAGTGGCTATCCAGCACCCGCTGCGGATTATAACCTGCGCACCATCCCTGATATGATCGACCGCTTTGGCTTAATAACTGGTTTGTCCGATCACACGCTGGATAACACCACTGCTATTACCAGTGTCGCTTTAGGCGCGTCAATCATTGAAAAGCACTTTACTTTAGACCGTACCGGCGGCGGTCCGGATGATAGTTTTTCTCTCGAACCAAGTGAGCTGAAAGCCTTGTGCCGTGATGCGAAAACGGCTTGGCAGGCGCTTGGTAAAGTGGACTATGGGCGTAAAGCGAGTGAGCAAGGTAATGTGAAATTTCGCCGTTCACTATACTTTGTAAGGAATATTCGTGCGGGGGAATTAGTAGCTAAAGATGACGTGAGAAGTGTTAGGCCTGGATTTGGATTGGCGCCTAAATATATAGATGAAGTGATAGGCAGTCGTTTGATAAAAGATGTGAAGCTCTTTCAAAGAGTATCCTGGGATGATTTGGCAAAGTAAAACGAGCTTTACGGCGCCTGTTTGATGGTATGACTGGGTTGCATATCAATCACATATTGACTAGACGAGTAGTGTGATTTTTTTAATGCTTTGCTGGGAATGATCTTATCAATATCCTCGGTGAGTAGAAAATGCATTTAACTGCTCATTTTCTTTTGTGATTTCATTTTTTTTACAACTTCTGCAAAAAATAAATCGTCGTAATCGTCAATGTCGACCGCCGCTTCCCAAGAGAGTGGTTCAAAAACATGATTAGCGCCATAAAACGTTTGTTCGGAGAAGAGAGGCTTGGTTTTAGCAATCCAAATTGCCCCAGTAGGGCAAAATAGCTCTGGCAAGTCCTGTGATCTTTTCGTTACCGCTTCAGGAAAGAGCTTTTCAGGCCTTTGATTTTCATCAAGTTTTGCTGCCCACCATGGGTTCATCCAGCCGTACTTGAAGCAACTTATTTGGAACTCCCTATCAAACTGCTCAAAACTCTCGACGGCGGCAATTATACTATTTGCGTCTCTAAGAGGACAGTTGGGCATCAACTGGGTCACTGAGTCGTAGTCTTCCTCCCAGTACTCCATCGCCTGCTGTAGTGCAGCAATTGTTGCTAGGCTAACGGGTGAATGACTGTCTGCATAGTTGTTTCGGTGAAAAGGTGTTTCTGCTCCCCATTCTTTAGCCACTGTAGCAATCTCTTCACTGTCTGTTGATACGAGTACACGATCAAATAGCCCTGACCGGTTAGCAGCTTCGATCGTCCAAGCAATCATCGGCTTGTTGCAAAATGTAGCAATATTCTTTAGCGGAATTCGCTTAGAGCCTCCACGAGCGGGAATTATTGCAATTCTTTTTTTTACCATATAGTCCAGCCTCCATCTGCAATAAGTGTATGCCCTGTTACTGCGCTGCTACCAGTAGACGTTAAAAAATCGAGCGGACCTGCAACTTCGCTCTCCTCAAGCATTCGGCCATTAGGTGAAAGTGATGCATATCGGTCTTTAAAGTCTGACCTTGCTCGCCCTTCCACTCCTCCATACGCAATACAGTTTACCCTTATCTTGTGTTCAGAAAGGCGCACTGCTAATTCTCGTGTTAGATGATTCAATGCAGCTTTTGCAACATTGTATTGGATTGGGGACTGAGTATGGTTGTCATACAAGTTTGGATTCGAGGCTACAATGCCGTACTGTGAGCCGATGTTAGTGATTGACTCTAGCGCTTCTGGTTGTATTTCGCTTAGTCTGATAGACAGCTCATATGGTATTACTACATCTAAAAGATATTCATTCATGAAGTTGTCGCGAGATGAATATCCTGCGCTATCTGTCTTAAGAAAGTCGAGATTTCTTGCATTGTTGACTAAATGATTTACAGTTATTCCTTCACTCCTAAGCCCGTTTAGGAGATCAGAAATGGAATTTTTTGCAAGTAGGTCGACTACTCTGTACGAGGTGTTATCCGAGCAGTTCAATTTGTCTAGCAGATCGGCGCCTTTTTTCTGCTTGGTTGTGGTAAATATTACGGTCCACTTCTTTTCTGAAAAGTGCTCTACGAACTTCTGTCCGAGTTTTCCTGTGCCACCTGTGATTAATATTGTCTTATTCATGGCATTCCTTTCTCAATCAAGTCCACGACTTGCTCATTAAAACGTTTGGGTGATTTGATAGTGTTGCTTCTAATGCCGCTGATGAAATCAGAGAGTGCAGCCTTGAATGCTGAGAATGTATCTGAAAACGTAAGTAGTTTGGTGCTTTTTGCACCTATTACCTTAATCGATATTTCAGCTTGAGTATCCCCTAATGCAATGAACTTGGTTTGGATTCCACTTTTCCAACGTACAATTAAAGTGCTAGATTCGGCGTGGTTATTGTCTTTTTCTTTTTCGTAAGAAAGTAGTCGATCTCCTGTAGGGAGCATCTTCAACACAGGCTCAATTATATGCACTGAATACTTACTCCAGCATTTAGGAGTAGTTGCAACTATCTCTCTTATGTCACCTAGTTCTTGTCGATCGTGATAAGAAATCTGAAGCTGTTGACTGTAACGCAATGCTGAGCAAGTGAACACCTGGCCTGGGTATCTTTCATTACGATATATTTTTCGAAGTGATTCCAGAGATAAGGCGATAGGTTTATCAATATATATAGGTAATCCCGCATCAAGAAATGGCTTGGCTATGTCAAAGTGGTTTTCCGCATCATCGCGGGCAAGAAGTAAGGCGTCAATAGTGCCGATCATGTCTTCAGGATGTTCTGAAATGATTGGTATGTTTGATGCTTTTGATATCTTTGTTGAAGTTTTGATATCTTGCGTCCAAACTGTCGTTACTGTAGCGCCTGATATTTGGCAGTTCGGCCATCTTTCGTGTTCTAGATACCTTGGGATAACTGGAAATCCACAAGATTCCATGTGTTTTTTAGAATATCCGTTGAATATGGCGCTCCATGAATATGGATGACCATTGCCCTCAGAGATTCCGATTATGCCTAGTTTCATGTTTACAATTTCCACCGAGATGGTTCAATTAAATCAATGTCATTTGAGTTTAGTTCGGCTGGGATGTTTATAGTCTCGCCTTTGTATGCTGATATTAGCTGCTTAAGCTGAGAAAGGGACTCGACGCCCACAACAATTTTGTCAATCTCAGGAAAGCTTTTAAGGAATCCAAGGCATGCTTGAATTGGTGAAATGCCTTCTTCCGCTAACCAATTATCATACACATCAAATAATGGGCTCCATCTGGTAAAGTAGTTTGGTCTACTCCTCTTGGGCATCAACAGAAGCCCTTGCAGAAAACAAGATCGAACATGAACCTCAATACCTTTTTCTTTAAGTTTTGTGAGCCAATGAGAGCTTGCCAGTCTTTTATCTAGTATATTCATAGGGGTCTGAACTAGGTCGAAATCAAACTTGGTGAGCAAGTCAAGTTCAGCAGGCGAGTAGATTGAGATACCTATATTTTTTATGAATCCTAGTCTTTTTTGCCTAACTAACTCACTATATAGCTGTGGTCCATAGCTCTCTAAAAGTTGCATTGGGCGGTGAAGGAGCGCGCCATAGATACTTTCTTGCCTGAGCTTTGCTAATGATGAGGTCAAACTATCCTGAATAAAATCACTCGGTAAGGTGTCGCAGAGCGGCATTGCTGGGAATTTGGTTACAATATTAAAGGAACTGGTGTTTATACCACCTAGTACTTCTTCGCTACACCCATATAGTGATGCTGTATCAATATAATTAATTCCTACCTCTCTGCTGTAGCTAACAATATCTGATACTTCTTTTAAAGGGACTCTTCCCGATATATTGGAAATACCATACTTCAACCCGAATTGCGCGGTTCCTAATGCTAGTTTCATTGATTGAGAGCTCTTTTTAAACTGCTAACTATATAGTTTTGCTCTTTCTCAGTCAGGCTTGGAAATAAAGGAAGAGTTATAGCCTCTTGGTAATACTTGATAGAGTTTGGAAAATCATTCTCCTGGAATCCCATTTTCTTGTAGAATGGCTGGGTGTGGATTGGAATGTAGTGAACATTTACTGAGATTCCTTGGTTTATCATCTCTAGAAAGACTTCGTCGCGACTTATTTTTGAGCTGTCATTGGGGATTCGAACAATGTACAAGTGCCTAGCTGAATAACAATCTGGATGTTGCCATGGCGTTAAAACTGGCAGGTCTGATAATAATTTGTCGTATCTTAGGGCTAGTTCGTTTCTACGAGAAACAAACTCTTGTAGCCGTTTCAATTGACTGATCCCTAAAGCTGCGTGTATATCGGTCATACGATAGTTATAGCCGAGCTCTTGCTGCTCGTAATACCACGGTCCATCACGCTCGTTTGTTAGGTCTTCATTTCGGCGAGTAATGCCATGGCTACGAAGCAACCGCATTCTATTTGCAAGCTCCAAGTTGTTTGTTGTAGCCATGCCTCCTTCTCCAGTAGTTATGATTTTAACTGGATGAAAACTGAAGACAGTGATATCACAATATCTACAGCAGCCTATAGGATAGTCTTGGTACCTACCTCCGATAGCGTGAGAAGCGTCTTCAATAATTCGAACCCCGTAGATGTTGCAGAGTCTTCTTATTTGTTCCATGTTGCACGATTGTCCTGTGAGATGGACGGCCACAAGGATTTTCGGCAGCCGGTTATCTAACTTCGCACTCTCCAGCTTTTTAGCTAACGCATGTGGGCAAATGTTGTAAGTTTCGCTGTCGATGTCGATGAAATCAACACAAGCGCCGCAGTAAAGTCCACAGTTAGCAGAAGCGACAAATGATATCGGGCTTGTCCAAATGTAATCTCCTTTACTAAGACCGAGAGACAAGCACGCAACATGTAGCGCTGACGTTGCGCTGTTCGTTGCAACCGCTTCAGCCGCATTGACATTGCTCGCAATTAGCTTCTCTAGCTTAGGAACGTATGGTCCTTGAGTTAAAAAATCAGATTTTAATACTTCAACGACTGCATCAATGTCGTGCTGTTCAATGTCTTGTTTGCCGTAAGGGATCATTATTCGTTCACTGTACTCATCAATGTAGTGATTTTATGGATTTCAAAAGCTTGACTACCCATTGCTTGCGAATCAATCCAATTTAAAGCAGGAGTCGTGCCAAAAAAAGTATTGGGTTTCAGTGCTTATTTAAGGAAATCTGTCAAACAGTTGACACATCATGCCAGTTTTACTCCAGAGTCAAAAGTTTGTCGGAAATCTGTTGCCACTCTGTCGTTGGGTCCTTGGTTCTTGAGGCAAACAAGAGAATGTGTGATTTATTGTTAGTTGGTCTGGTATTTGCATTGTTTTTTCAATTAGAAGTGATTGGACAGTACACCGTTACTTGGTCTTGGTTTTAGAGTTGTGGTTGTTAACTAGGGGTAGAATGTGCGTGATATAAACTTTTTGTCTGATAATCTAGCGAAGAATTTAAAATTTTTTGAAAAAAAATATCCTCAATTGTTTCAGATGTATTCAGGGTATAGCCCGAAAAAGTACAAGTTGCACTATGATCCAACTTCTGATGACTTTAATTTACTATTGGATGGTGTAGCTGTTTATAATTTTGGAATGGAACAGCATTACAAAGAGAGCGCTAGAGATTTTTTATCAGAAGTTTCTGAAAAAAGTGTTGTTCGTACGTTTGCTTTGCCAACCAAAAATGACTTTAATCCAAATAGGTTTTTTTATGGGCATTTGCACCGTTATATGGATAAAATTAATCCAAGTGACAAAGTAAGAAATAGGTATTTAGTAGGAAGTCGGATACCTTTGCTTGTTTTTTTTGGTGTGGAGTCGGGGTTGCATGTTGATGAAATATTGAATCATAGAGAAGTCGATCAGATTGTATTTGTAGAAAAAGATCCTGAGCTTTTCTACTATAGTTTGATGTTTGTTGATTGGGGTAAGATTTGTGGAAAGTTTTTGAATGTAAGAAATAAAGCGATAAGTTTTATAATTTTTGGTGGTGATTCAAGGGTTTCTGAGAGTAATGTTCAAAATATTTTGCATAATGACCTTTGGAATCAGCTATATTTTAGAGTTCCTATCTATCCTTTGATGACATTTTCTGTTTTTTCGGGGTTGTCAACTGATTTCTATAAAGGGATTTTGCAATCAGTAAAAGATAAGCTGATTGCTCACGTGACTTCTTGGGGGTATTATGACGATGATATAAATCAGATTAATCAGTTTTTCCACAATGCCCGACAGTCTCCACGGATCTTAAGAGCTAACGCTGTTAAGCCTACGGATCGGTGGGCCATAATATGCGGCAATGGACCATCATTGGATGATGCTGCTGAGTTCATCAGATCGAATAGGGACAAGTTGTTTGTAGTTGCAGCATGCAGTGCGCTTCATACGCTAGTAAACCACGGCATAAAGCCCGATTTGGCAGTTTCATTAGAATCTGACTATTCGACCTTGTCTGCATTCAAGCTAATGCCAGCGGACAAAATTCGGGATGTGCCATTTGTGGGTGCGCTTCAAATTCACCCAGGTACATTTGAGTTGTTTAACCATTCCGCGTGTTATCTAGGGTCGGAAACATCGTTCCTTAGTTTGTTGAATGGTGAGCTAGATATTGTTCATGGTGACCGACCAACTGCTACGAACTCTGCATTTTCAGTAACATGCACTCTTGGTTTTAAAAAACTAATACTAACCGGCTTGGATTATGGCTACGTTGAGGGTGATCGACACCATTCTAAAAAGTCATTTTATTATGACGGATCCGCAAACGAAAACTTAAATAAGGTAGCAAGAGGGATTGAAGAAAAGTCATACTTCAAAGAAGAAAATGTTCATGGCCGCATTTATACAACAACGGTATTTGACTCAGCAAAACAGCGTTTAGAGCAGGCTGTTGCGCATTATAGGCCTAATGTTGTACTTAATTTTTCCAAAGGCTTAACGATAAAAAATGCAAGATTTGTCGATTTGGGGCTTCTGGAGGAGGTTATGTCTGAGGCGACGGTGAATGATGTTGATGTTAAATCTGTGTTGTCAAGTTTCGAAGAGTTTGACGGATCCATCATTTCTAGCTACGAAAACCAGATAATCGATTTTATTAGAGAAAGCTCAAATAAAATATTGTCCGTTGTTAGAAATGTGACTGCAACCGAAGAGTCCGTTTATGAGGCCATTGTAAAGTTTCACACCATATTGCCTCAGACAGCTGAGCGAGCTCGGCAACAACCGTTCTTCCTCATTCGGGGGGTGCTGTGGTGGTATTCGTTAGCGCTTTACGGCTCTATAAAGAGTGTTGATGAACTAGATATCGAGTGTCTGGTGGATGAGTGGAAAAAGTCCTTAGAAAAGCTATGTACGCAATGGTCTACCCATGCAGAATTCTTTCTCTCTGACTTGTCTAATGATGATCCTAGGCTCGGCCTCACCATCAATGACCCTGAACCTGACTGGCAGTTGTTTTTCCGCTAGCTGTCTATCTGCTTCTCGAGCGCTTTGATTTTTTGGTGAGATGTAAAAAAAGTCTAAAGTTGGTTAAAATGCCGCCGATACTCATAGCCGTAACGTTAACACCGACCACTCAAGGTTGGCTGAATAGCCCTAGGAACCTGAGATGGCCGGAAGGCTAGGGGGAAACAATCATGCCTCAAATTATCAATACTAACATTGCGTCTTTGACGGCCCAGCGTAACTTGGATCGCTCACAGTCTGCTAATGAAACAGCGCTGAACCGCCTGTCATCCGGCCTACGCATCAACAGCGCCAAAGACGATGCGGCAGGTCTGGCAATTTCGACTCGGTTCGAATCACAAACCAAAGGTTTGGCAGTGGCCATTCGTAACGCAGGTGACGGCATCTCGCTCTCACAAACTGCCGAGGGTGCACTGCAGTCAATGACGGACGGCCTACAGCGTATTCGAGAGCTAGCGGTTCAGTCATCGAACGCCACTAACTCAGACGATGACCGCTTGGCACTGCAAGCCGAGGTAAAACAGTTAGTGTCGGAAATTACCCGTACCTCCGAAGAAACCACCTTTAACGGCCGTAAACTGTTTGATGGTGACTTTAATGGCACGTTCCAGATTGGTGCAAATGCAGGCCAAACCGTTGACATCGAAATTGGTGAGTTGACTGCTGCTAAGTTAGGGGCGTCCGATCAAGTGGGCGTCACGGCAGTTGGTTCTAACAGTGCAATTGAAAATGGTGATTTGACTATTAATGGTGTAGCCATCGCTGCATCAAAAGCTGAGGATGATACAGCTTCAACCGCGGAATCCGCCGCATCAGCAATTGCAAAAGCTGCGGCAATAAATCGCTTCACAGATCAAACGGGTGTGAAGGCTTTTGCTAATGAGAACGTTGCTGCTGGTAGTGAGATGTCCGGGTCGGTAACCTCTGGTACGCTCAAGCTCAATGGCGTCGAAATTGAATTGTCAACTACCACTAATACGTCGCAAACACGAGCAGCGGTTGAAGAGGCGATTAACTCGGTTGCTAACCAAACAGGCGTTCGGGCTATCGCCGGAGAGTCGGATGCGGAAGGGGTGACTCTTATAGCCGAGGATGGGAGAAATATAGAGCTTGACCTTGATTTTTCGGGAACTTTAACTGCTGCGGCAACTGGTTTGGCTTCGGACGCACAGGTTTACACAGGTGGCTATACTTTAATTGCCGAGGGCGACGTTAAATCCATTGAGATTGAAGGCGGCAATGGTACTGGTAAAGGTGATATCGACAATGCCGGCCTTGTGGCTGGCACATATGACCGCGCGACGGCAGTGAATGTTAGTGAAGTAAAAACCGGTGCAGAAAGTGCTGCGTCAATTGGTGGTGGATCAATTGAAGGCACGTTAACAAAAACAGCGGCAAACTTTACTGCTGTTGGTGATGCGGCTGGTACAGCCGTAAACACTTTTACTACAGCTGTTGCTATAACGAATGATTTGGTTGTGTCCTTGGGTGCGACCGGCACAGGGACTATTGTCGCTGCAGATGTTGTAGCGGCTATGGCTAATGGATCTGCGGGCATTACGGGTCGAGTTGCAGGTGTTACAGCTTTTGAGAAAATAGACTTAACTCTAAACATTGCTGAATTTGGTAATTCTGACACAGCTGCAGGCTCATTTACCATTGACAATCAAGTCTTTAGCATACCAGCAGAAGCATCGACTAGTTTAAATGATGCATCTGAGCAACAAGCTTATGCTGAGAATTTAGTTGATAGTATTAACAATGCAACGTTCACAGGGGTTGCTTCGTCAGACGGCGGCTATGTCGTTGCTAGTTTATCGGCAGATAAGTTGTCTGTAAATGTTTCTATACTCAACGCAGGTAGCTCCTCTTTAGCTTTCGGTACTGATGGCACCGCAGACATTGGTGTTGTGATGAATGGCGGTGCGAGTGACGCTGATTTTGCTGTTGGTGCGTCCACTAATGAGATGCAAGGTAACCTAGTCTTTGTGTCAGATAATGCTAATGATGTTGAGTTAACGTTCTCTAATGGCACTGGCGCTACTGATTTCTTTACAACAAATGGGGTAGTAAAGTCGCTCAATAGTTATGGTACTGAACCAACAGGTATTAGTACTGAGTCTGAAGTAGACATAAACATTAAAGTGGGTACTCAAGATTTAAGTCCTATTACTATTGCTGCTGGGAGTAATGTTTCAGACATCGCAGCTCAAATTGATGCTGAAGACGGCGTGAGTGCCTGGGAAGAAATTTCTGTTACTTTCACTGCTCAAAACCTAGAGGCGGGTGATCAACTTACCTTGACTGGCGGGAGTAGTGGCGCTTCATTTACAATCACATCAAACTCTGCGGGTAATGTGACGTTAGCGTCAATTGTCGATGATTTTAATAATGCGGACTTTGCAACTGAAGATTTGCAGGTCTCCGCCGAATTAGCGGCCGATGGAAATAGCTTCACGCTAAATATTAATAATTATAGTAGCAACAATGTTCAGATAAACTCTACAAATAGTCAAGGTAGGGGCTTATCCAGTGGGTCTACTCAAATTAGCACCGAAGCTGTTTCAGTTGGTGGCAAGGTTGCGTTTCAATCTGATACTGGCGAGGACGTTACTGTCTCTATGTCAGATCCAGAGGCGACAGGCAAACTGTTCACAGGCTCTAGTGGCTCTGGTACCTACGATGGTATTAACGGCCTACAGGATGGTGATCTATTAATAAATGGTGTATCGATAGGTTCCGCTAAAGTGGGCGAAGATACTGCTTCGGCTGTACTCTCGTCAGATGGCTTTAAAATTCAAAGTTCTGAAAAATCATTGTCTGGTATCGCCGTTGCAGCTGCCATTAATGAAGTGTCAGAGGAAACCGGTGTGACTGCCACTGTACTGGCTACAGAAGTAGTTGGTGGTGAAGGAGCCGAAGCTGCCGATGCTCAAGACTTTTCTGTGGGAGATGAGGCTGGTATTTACTTGAATGGTGTAAGTGTCGGTACTGTTACGCTGCAGGCTGAAGGGGATGGCGTGACAATTGATCTAGACCGCGCTCGTGCTGATGCGCTGAACCTCATCAATCAAAATTCCGAGAAAACTGGTGTTATGGCTGTCGACAATGGTGAGTCTTTGACTCTCACCGCTAGCGATGGACGCAATATATCAGTAGCGATCGATGATCGCTCAGGAAACTCGGATTCAATTGGTAAGTTGTTTGGTCTTGATAAGGCTGTTGATGGCATTGGTGAGAGTACATTCGGTGCCAGTGAAAATGGCACTAATGCTAAATCAAGCGCCGAAGCGCAGACCTACGAGACAACATACAGCCAAGTGAAGCTTGAAAGTGCAGGGACTTTTGAAGTGTCAGTGGGCACCAATGGTGCTGATGAAGTTGAGGCGTTAGGTTTAAGTGTTGGCACCTTCGGCGGCGGTGAAGATGGTCAGTTCTTAAAAGACATCGACATCTCAACCTTTGAAGGGGCGCAGGCGGCAATTACCGCGGTAGATAACGCTCTGGATACGGTAGCCAGTACTCGTGCAGACTTGGGTGCGATTCAAAACCGCTTTGAATCGACCATTAGTAACCTCACGATTACGTCTGAGAACCTAACGGCTGCGAACTCTCGTATTCGAGATGCCGACTTCGCTGCCGAAACGGCGGAGCTAAGTCGAACCCAGGTGCTACAACAGGCCGGTATTTCGATCTTGGCGCAGGCGAATCAGCGACCACAGCAGGTACTGTCGCTACTGGGTTAATCGTCGGCTAGTCCGACCGGGTGGGGCGCCTAGCGCCCCTTGGTTCTAATAGGTCAGGAGGTGTGATATGAGTGAGATTAATCTCAACACCACACGCCCAGCAGTAGATGCTGGCGGCAAAAAATTGCCGCCGGAGCCTACAAAAAAGGCCGATCTTGCAACGCAAGAGGTTGAACCTGCACTGGTTGCTAAAGCCGAAGCAAAAGCTGATAAAGCGAATGAAGACGCCCAAGCACAGCAGACAACTAACCCAGAAGCAATGCAGGACGTGGTGGCAAAACTCAATGACCATGTTCAAAACATTGAACGCAAGCTCAACTTTCAAATGGATGAAGACAGTGGCCGTACCATTGTCCAGGTGTTTGATAAAGAAACCGACGAGCTGATTCGGCAAATTCCCAACGAGGAAGCGCTAGAGTTGGCGCGAAATTTGAAAGACAACGAGCCATTCGGGTTGTTCTCAGCCCAGGTTTAATGGCTTTGTAAATTGCTCGCTACAAAAATGGCGAGCAACTTAACCAAACAGGTGTTAAGAATAAGGCAGTTAAGCCGACTATTCTTACACCTGTTTTTTGTTGTCTGGTGGTTTGGCTAGGCATTGCACGAGGTGAACCATGGCGAGCATTGAAAGTTTAGGTATTGGCTCAGGATTGCTAACCAATGAACTGGTAGATCAGCTAGTGAATGCTGAGCGTAAACCAGCAGAGTTGCGCCTAGATACCAAAACGGCAAAAGTAGAAGCGCAAATCTCTGCTTATGGCACCTACACCACTACGCTGTCTAAGCTGCAGCAGAAAGCAGAAGCTTTGGCCGACAGCAAATCGATACTAAAAGTAAATGCCAACATTAGTAACGACGATGCCCTGTCGGTCACCACCTCAAGTTTGGCCGAGGAAGGCAATTATCGAATTGCCATCGACCAGCTAGCTCAAGCACATTCGCTGGCATCTACACGGTTTGAAGGGCTCGACGACGCCGTCGGCACCGGCACGCTAAGCATTCAGTTAGGCGAGTACACCTACAACCCAGATGGCACCATAGATACCTTTAGTCAAAACGAAGAGGTCGCTGGTTTTGATATTGAAATCGATTCGAGCAACAACACCCTGCAAGGCATTCGGGATGCGATTAATAACGCTGATGGTGGCGTGCAAGCGTCGTTAGTGAACGACGGCCAGGGGTTTCGTTTGTTGTTGTCGTCTAAACAAACCGGTAAAGAATATGCCATGCGCATTGAAGCAACCGGTGATGCCGGTTTGCGCCAATTGGCGTACAACGAGACTCAACAAGACCCAACCGCCAATATGGACGAAACCCAGCAGGGTACCAATGCCAATATCTCGGTTAATGGCTTAGCCATTACCTCAAAAAACAACCTTGTGGCAGATGTGATTAAGGGCGTTACCCTTAATTTAAAAGAAACAACAGGCAGCTCTATTTCGCTCGACTTAAGCCGCGACACACAAGGCATGGCCACCAAAGTAGAAGAGTTTGTGGAGGCCTACAACGAGTACCGCACCGTGTATTCAGAGGTCACCAAGTACGACCAGAACGAAAATGTGGGTGGTTTGTTAAATGGTGATTCCACCATTCGACGAGTGAATAACCAGGTGCGGTCTTTGATGACAGGCATTGTGGATGGTTTAGGCGATGCATCTGTACGTTCGTTGGCAGATATCGGCGTGTTTACCGATTCCACCGATGGCTACAAGCTAGCGTTCGACAGCGCCAAGTTTACTGCCGCACTCAGTAACAATGCTAAAGACGTGGCCGGTTTGCTCGCCACAGATGTGCAAACAACCGACAGCTCTATTCGCTACATTACTCGCTCGGCCGATACCGTGCCAGGTGAATACGATATCACGGTAAGTAAACTTGCCACGCAAGCTACTTTAGTTGGGCAAACAACGGCTGCTTTAGCATTTACATCGCCGGTGGTAGTAGATGGCTCGAATGATTCGTTTCGCATGTCGGTGGATAACAGCGAGTTTACCGTTAATTTAGAGCAGGGTAGTTACGCTACGGGCGAAGACTTAGCACTGGCGTTGCAAAATGCAATCAATCAGTCGGCACCGGCTGGAAAAGGGGTAACCGTCAACTTCGACGACGCCCAAGACAGGTTCAGCGTTACCTCTAATAAGTTTGGTAGCAAGTCAGAAATTGAATTTGTCTCTGCCGATCCTTCGGTGGCTAATACCTTCGGGTTATCTCCATCTGGCCAAGGTGAAATTGCTGGCGCCCAGTACGCTACGTTAAACGAAGCCGCGTTTGCTGCCACCACAACCGGTGGCATTAAAGAAGTGCAGCCAGAAAACGGTATCGACTTCGCTAACAATACGGTTAGCTTTGATATTTCGGTCGACGACAATGGTGTTGTGAACAGCGCAAGCATTGTGTTGGATGAAGATTGGTCGGATATTGTGGATTTGAACGGCAATGTCACAACCGATCGCAACCGTGATGACGCTCTGTTATATATTCAGTCGGAACTGAACTCACAAGGCATGACCAATGTTACGGCTGAGTTCGACAAGTTTAACCGCTTAACCTTTAGAACCGATGCGGCAGCCAATAGCCAAACGATTACGTTGTCGAATGTGGCTACCACGGGTGCAGATGTGCTTGGGTTGCAGAACCAAACGGCCACAAGTGGCAAAGTGGTAGACCCTGGTACAGAGTTTGAAATTGCCATTAGCAACCGTTTAGGCGACACGTCGTCTGGCACCATTACAATTCCAGACGGTACATATCAAACAGGCGATGAACTGGCCGCTGCCATTCAAGCGGCCATCAATGCCGACCCAGCCATTGCCGGCTCGGCAGCCGGTGCAACAACCGAGGCGGGCTCGCGCGACTTGTCGGCGGTTAACTTTACCGACGACCCAGCCGAAATTGTGCTCAATATTAATGGCAGCGAGCAAACCTTCAGTTTTACCACAGGCGATGGCTCTGATCCGTTGGCCGATTTAAATGCCCAGTTAAATGCACAAGGGGTTGAAGCAACATTAGAAGCAAATGGCGCTTTGGTGCTAAATACCATTGCTACGGGTGCAACAGAGTCGTTAGCGGTTGTTAGTGACGGGCGAGGCGCGCGTACAGCAGCGGGTTCGCTCGACTTATCAACCGATATTGATTTTTCTACCAACAACGCAGTGTTCACCCTAGGCATGGCTGGGCAAGAGTTTGAAGTAACGGTAGACGGCGCGACCGCCGGTACCGATGCGCAAACCAGGCTCGCTGCGATTCAGTCGGCGATTGATGAAGCGTTGCTAGCGGAAACTGGCGACACCTTTGCCGCTGGCGATATTGTTGCCAAGCTCGATGCTTCAAACCAAGTTTATTTTGAGTCGGTCGCCAAAAATGGTGAGCAAACACTTGATACCTTTGGTGCTGACGCTGCCATAGAAATTGTTAGTGCCGATACCTCGGGTAGCAATACCGACCTAGGCCTCGTAGCGGCTAATTATGCCGATGGCAAAGACGCGCTAGGGCTATCTAGTGGCTCGTATCAAGGTTTTGATGGTGCTGCTACGGTGAGCTATGTGCAAGATGGCTCAGCCACTGGTGGCTTCAATATTTTGTTCGACAACCAGACCACAGTAAGCATTAGTAACCCAACGTTAACGGCTATCTCGCAACTTGGTTTGAGTGCTGAGGCAGTTTCTACCAGCGCGCAAGCCACAGGCGAAGATGTTGAAGGCACAATTGGTGGTGTGGAAGCCATTGGCGATGGTCAGGTACTCACAGGGGCTGCAGGCAACGAAGCCGCAACCAATGGTTATTTATTGGGTGGTGCAGGTTGGGATTTTGACTCCGGCTCGGCACTGGTAACCAGCAGTAACAATACACTCAAGCTAACCATTGATGGCACACAAAGTGGCGAAATTACCGTTCCCGAGGGTGCCTATGCGTCGGGGAATTCCTTAGCCGACGCGCTAAAAACAGCGATTAACGGCGACTCTGCCTTGAGTGCTGCCAATAAATCTGTTGATGTTCAGTTCGACGAAAACACAGGTATTTTTGGCATTTTTTCGGTGAGTAAAGGTGAGCAGTCAACAGTAAAAGTGGACGAAATCACCAGTGGCGGTACGGCGTTATTTGGTTTTACCACTACTACCGCTGGGGTAAATGGTAAAGACGCCGTGGGTGAAGAAAGCCCAGCAAAAGACATTAAAGTTCGCGTTACAGGCGGTAGCCTTGGCGAGCGCGGTTCGGTTAACTTTGTTCAAGGTATCGCCGAAGACCTAGAAACCCTATTGCAAGACATGCTTTCAAGAACCGGTTTTATCACTAAACGAACCGAAGCGCTCGAAAACGAAAAAGCCGATATCGAACAGGAGCGAGCTGACCTTGATGCACGCATGCTGCAAGTGGAAGAACGCTACAAGTCGCAGTTCTTGTTTAACGATAAAATCATCAGCCGCCTAAAAACCACGGAAGATTTCCTCAAACAACAATTCGAAGCCATGGCCGCCGCAGCCAGCGCCAAGTAGGTTTCACAAACCGAAGGTTTGGGAAACAAGTACAAGCAACAGGCATTCAGGATAAAGCGTAGGTTTCACAAACCAAAGGTTTGGGAAACATTGATCGGTAGCGATACACGTTGCCCGGCGCAAAAAAAACGCGCCGTACAACCTACGATGATCATTCGTAGGTTTCACAAACCAAAGGTTTGGGAAACAAGTACAAGCAACAGACATTCAGGATAAAGCGTAGATACAAGGTTTTACAAACCGAAGGTTTGGGAAACACCAACCGAAAAAACACCATACGATCTAAACAAGGATGTTTATGAAATATCGCCGGGTATTTATCAAAGGTGGTCACTATTTCTTTACTGTGGCAAGCAATCACCGTGCGCCTGTTTTTATTGATAACATTGATGCCATTCGCAATGGATTGCGTTACGCAAAAGAAAAACACCCTTTCGATATAGAGGCATCGGTTATCTTGCCGGATCATTTGCACATGATCTGGAAGTTACCCGAAGATGACGCAAATTTCCCATTGCGTTGGCAGCTCATCAAGAAGCATGTAACCCGCTCTGTGGGGCGAAACATATGGCAGCGACGGTTTTTTGAGCATGTTTTACGGGACGATCATGATTGGCAGATGCATGTTGATTACATCCATTATAATCCCGTCAAACATGGATATTGTGAGCGTGTTAGCCAGTGGCCGTATAGTTCATATCGCAAGTTTTATGGCGACAGTGAAATTGAAATCAAGGCAATAGATATGGATTTAGAGTAGGTTTCACAAACCAAAGGTTTGGGAAACATTGATCGGTAGCGATGCACGTTGCCCGGCGCAAAAAAATGCGCCGTACAACCTACGGGGGATTTGATGCATCCGGGCGAAGGTTTGGGAAACAAGTGGCCCAAAAAACAAAAACGCCGCGAATGCGGCGTTTTGGGCTGAACTGTAGTGCTTAAAATTAAGCTTCTACAACTTCTTCAGCTTGTGGGCCTTTTTGGCCTTGAGTGATTTTGAACCGAACCTGTTGGCCTTCTTTCAAAGTCTTGAAGCCATCCGATTGAATAGCGCTGAAGTGTACGAATACGTCAGGGCCGTTCTCTTGTTGGATGAAACCAAAGCCTTTAGATTCGTTGAAGAACTTAACAGTTCCGGTTACTTGATCTGACATTACTTTACGTCCTAAAAAAATTATTTCTTTCCAGCCCAAATTGCAACGCGGCAGTTGGTGTGCACTGGAACATGGTGCTCGTAATGCAGTTCAAAGGCCAACAAAGCGACTTAAGCTTTTAGCAGCATACACTAGCTTTTGGCTTTTACAAATGAATATTGGATAAAAATGCATCAATGTTTTCGCCTATCACTACCGTGGTAAGTATTTCTCCTCATATAACCCCGCGTTCGTGCGAATGTCCGCATCCATGGCCTTGCTCTAACTTTATTAGTGTCGAAACGACACAGGCTTCATAGAGATTTTACTCTGGCAACTAGACTCCCGCCGTCGCGGGAGTGACCAGTAGTCGAACCAAGAACTTAAAGCCTGTTGATTATTTAACAATGTTGGAGAGAAAATTATGAAACATTCAGCCAAACTTGCCGCTACAACACTTGCCGGTATGATCGCATTAGGCGCAACTAGCCCAGCACTAGCCAAAGACAAAATGGAAAAGTGCTACGGCGTTGCTGAAGCTGGCCAGAACGACTGCGCCACAGCCACGAGCTCATGCGCTGGTACGTCAACAGCTGATGGCCAGGGCGATGCATTTTTGATGGTACCAGAAGGTACTTGCGACCGCTTGGTT
The DNA here is from genome assembly GCF_003577475.1 of Salinibius halmophilus. GTDB lineage: Bacteria > Pseudomonadota > Gammaproteobacteria > Pseudomonadales > Natronospirillaceae > Salinibius > Salinibius halmophilus. The sequence continues at coordinate 54,653 of NZ_QPEP01000003.1, read as the reverse complement.
GGCGGCAGCACTGAGCCAATGGCTTAACAATGAAGCTGCCACGTCAAATGGGTTTAGGCTTGCGTGCGCCGCTACATGCGCAAGCCTTAGCTAACCCAACAGCGGTTGGTTTTTGGGAAGCGCATACCGAAAACTATTTGCGCCCAAGTTACGCGCAGGATGTTTTGCTTACGCTAGCGCAGTATCGGCCAATAAGCTTACATGGCGTGGCAATGTCGTTGGCGGGTCCCGACCCGCTAGACGACAAGTTACTGGCTCAAACGGCCGGGCTAATCGAAAAAGTTAAGCCGGCTGCCATTAGTGAGCATTTTGCTTGGTCGCTAGCCGGTGGTAGAACCTTTAATGACCTACTGCCTGCACCCCTGCTGCGCAGCACGCTCAATCATATGGTAGCGCGAGTGGACCATGTGCAACAAAAGCTAGGGTGTCAGATACTCATCGAAAACCCTTCTACGTATTTAGAGTTTATCGAGCAAGAGCTAAGCGAGCCTGAGTTGCTCAATGAGCTTGCCCAGCGAACCGACTGCGGGCTACTGCTAGACCTCAATAATTTGCGGGTGAACGAGCTCAATCATGGCTTAAGTGCAGCCACCTACTTAAACAATATTTATTGGCCTTCGGTGCAAGAGTTGCATGTGGCGGGTTATCAAACTGAGGTAATCCAAGGCCAAAGCGTGGCGATAGACTCTCATGCGGCGAGTGTGAGCCCTGCGGTGTGGCGATTATTTGAACGCGTGATTGATAAGCATGGCGCAATGCCTAGTCTGCTAGAGCGCGATGGCAATATTCCCAAGTTGGAAGCATTGCTTGCTGAAGTCGCTACTGGAAAGCAAATAATTGACCAGCATAGCTTGGAGCATACTGATGCAATGGCCGAATGATGCGTATCAAATAGCGCAAGATATACTGCAGGGTAACAACAACCCCCACATAAAAGCCTGTGGTATTGACGGGCGGCTGCAAATTCATAGCCGCCATATGTGGCATACCCTAACGCTGGCCCTACAAACGGATTTCCCAAGCTTTGCCAAACATGAACAAGCTGTGCATTGGTGGCATCTGTTTATAGCCGCTCAGCCGGTTGCTCAGCTTACTGAGCTGCCAGAAAAGTTTGTCGCTTGGTTAACCGAGCAAGATATTAGCAGTGATTGGCTGGCGCGCGCGCGATTCGATTTAGCCTGCCAGCAAGCACTGCATCAACCGTCGGCTCGCCAAGCGCCTATGCCCGAACACTTCAACAAAGTGACCACACTGGCTGCTTTAGTGGCTCTGGAGTACAACCCACTAAACAACTGGCACAAGGCAAAAACCTATTTGGCCCTGCGCCGAGAGGGCAACAGGATAGCGCAATATCCATTAAGTGCTGCAGACTTTGCTTTGCTGACCAGTATGCCCAAGCTGGGGTTAATGGCTGCGCTCACTCAGGTACTTGAAACAACGCCCGATTTCCCAGCCAATTCAAGATTACCGGCGCTGTGGCAAGCCAACTTAATTGGCGAGCCGAGAACTGCCTAGCCCAATCACTACCGGAGATTACGATGAATCACCTACTACAAAATAAGATAACCCACTCTGGTCAGTTGGTTACCAACATAATGGTGGCGCTGGTTGAGTTAATAAACCGCTATACCGTTGCCATGGTGTTTTTAACATCAGGCTGGCTTAAACTGCAGAATTGGCGCACAACCGAGTATTTGTTTGAGTATGAGTACCAAGTGCCACTGCTACCATGGCAACTGGCCATGTACTTTGGTACGGCAGCTGAAATGGTATTGCCACTTTTGTTAATTGCTGGCCTTGCTAGCCGATTTAGCGCCGCATCGCTGTTTTTAGTCAACTTAGTTGCCTATATTAGTTATGCTCATGTGTTAAACGAGCGCCCGATTGCTGGGCTAGACCACCAGTTGTGGGCACTGATGCTGTTAATCGCAGCAGTGCGTGGTGGTGGGCTGCTATCGCTCGATCAACTGTGGGTATGGTGGCAAAACAAGCGCTTAACAATGGCCGTTAAATGATACGAAAGATTGCTCTATTTTCTGCTTTAGTGCTGCTGGTATTAGCAGCACTATGGTCCTCTAATTGGTTGCGCATGTACTCAGCACCACTGGCCTTGGTGTGGCCAGCGAGTGGCTTGGCTGTGTTCCTGTTTTGGCGCTTTGGCTATCGTGCAGCACTACCCATCGCATTGGCCTCTGTTGTCTATAGCATTTATCAGGACAAGGCAGTGTTAACCGTTGTCACGTCGGCCTTTGCCATTGTCAGTACGGGTGCCATTGCCTTATGGGCATTGCGGCAATGGCGGGTTGACTTAGCATTTCAGCGAGCTGGGGATGCACTTAAGTTTTTTGCCGTTACTATTGCCGCGACCGCGTTAAGTTCTTTGCTTACGGCCACACTCGATATTCTTGGCAGTTGGAGTACTTGGCAAGAGGTCAGCAAGGTTTGGTGGGCTTGCTGGCTTGCCGAGGCCATGGGCATCATTTTGCTGCTGCCGGTGCTAACGACATGTCAGCAGATGAAAGTAAAAAATTGGCATGAGCTAATTTTGATTACCCTAGCCGTCGTGGTCAATGCATGGCTGGTTTATGGCGATGTTTTACCTTATGGCTGGGCCATGAGCTTGCCACTCACTTATACTATTTTCCCGCTGATTATTTGGGCGTCGTTTCGCCTAAACAACCCATGGTTGGCGCTACTTCTATTGCTTAACGGTGCAGCGGGTATTCTTGGCACACGCCTTAGTATGGGGCCGTTTGTACTAACTAGTGCAAGTGAGAGCGCGCTAGCATTGCATGGCCATTTAGCGCTCGTTAGTATTACCGCACTCATGCTAAGTGGGGCCATGGTTGAGCGGCAAAAAACTCAGCAGCGCCTGCGAGCCAATCAAGAAGCCTTGGCGCGTTCCAGCCGTATTAACGATATGGGGCAGCTTGCAGCTGGTCTTGCCCATGAGTTAAACCAACCACTCACCGCGATTATGACCTTTTCGCAAGCCGCCCAGCGCTTGGTTGCCCAACACAATAACGACCCAGACGTGCAGGCTGCTATGCAGCGAGTGGTAGCGAATGCGCAGCGTGCTAGCGATATTATTAAACAAATGCGCGCTTTTGTGCGCAATGAAGTACCAAACGCCGAGTGGCATAACGTAACGACCTTAGTAAACGACGCCGTGCGCTTAATCAGTTTTGAAGCGAAGCGCCAGCACGTTCCTATTTTGGTTGATATTGCCGAGCCAGTGCAGGTATATGTGGCAGAAGTATCGTTTCACCAAGTACTAGTTAACTTGTTGCAGAACTCACTGGAAGCGCTGGCAGAGCACCAGCGCCCAGAAGTTAGAATTAAAATCAGCTACAAGCTTGGTAAGGTGACGATTGTCATTAGTGATAATGGCCCTGGTGTGCCAGAGCATTTAATTAGCACTTTATTCGATCCATTCGTTAGCTCAAAAGCCAATGGTATGGGGCTTGGTTTAAACCTTAGCCAAAGTATTATTGAAAGCTTTGACGGCAAACTCGAATATGCTGGCAGCAAGCATGGGGCCGTATTTACCATTCAATTAACGGCAGAGCCAGTAAGTGCGCAAGGGGCAAAAAAGGAGTACACAGCATGAGTGATTACACAGTTCATGTGGTAGACGACGAGCCCGATGTGCGTGGCGCCGTGCAGCTACTATTGAAGTCTATGGGTTATACCGTTATCTGCTACGAGAATGGCCAAAGTTTTCTCGAACAATTTAGCGGCCAGGGCAGTGGCTGCATTATTTTAGACGTGCGCATGCCTGGTAAAAGTGGATTGGCCGTGCAAGAGGCACTCATTGATCAAGGTTGCTTGCTGCCAATTATTTTTATGTCGGGTCATGGCGACATTCCTATGGCGGTTAAAGCAGTGCAACGCGGCGCGCTCGACTTCCTAGAAAAGCCATTTAATGATCAAGCCTTACTCGACCTAGTAGAGCGAGCCAAACTAACCTGTGCTCAACACACCCAAACACAGGCCGAAATTAGCGAAATTCAACAACAGATGGCCGAGTTAACCCCACGCGAAAAAGAAGTGATGCAATGCCTAGTAGAAGGCTTGTCTAACAAACTCATTGCCCGAAAATTAGATGTAAGCCCACGTACCGTTGAAATCCACCGCTCACGCGTTTTCCAAAAAATGCAGGTTGAAAACGCCCAGCAGCTTGTCAAACGAGTCGTGCAGGTGCGTTCGTTGTAGGTTTTACAAACCAGAGGTTTGGGAAACAAACCCATTCGTCATCCCCGAGTGCCTTTACGGGCCAGTCATCCCCGAGTGATTTTATCGGGGATCCAGCTTAATAGGTTTGAATCTGGCGACTAGACTCCCGCCTGCGCGGGAGTGACTGTTACCGGGCCAGTCATCCCCGAGTGATTTTATCGGGGATCCAGCTTAATAGGTTTGAATCTGGCGATTAGACTCCCTCCTGCGCGGGAGTGACTGTTACCGGGCCAGTCATCCCCGAGTGATTTTATCGGGGATCCAGCTTAATAGGTTTGAATCTGGCGACTAGACTCCCGCCTGCGCGGGAGTGACTGTTACGCGTCTACTGTTGCCCGGCGCAAAAAACACGCGCCGTGCAACCTACCAAAGCAAAACGTGATTTGTAACTGTGTTTGACTATACTCCAATGCAGCTAGGAGTATTGTATGCGCATTTTTCTTATTGCTATTTTGTTGTCAGCAAATGTTGCGGCCACGACAGTGACTACTATCCCTCCGCAGTCGGAGTTTGATGCGAGTCACGGTTACTTCATTGCTTTGCTTGAGTTGGCATTAAGCAAAACCCAGCCCACACATGGCGATTATCAAATTAGTTTCAGTAACCGGTTTGAACAAGGCCGTGCCATTCAAGATTTAAAAAACAACGGTACTATTAATGTGTATTGGGCTGGCACTAGCATTGAGCGCGAGCAAGAGATCAACCCCATTCGCATTCCTCTTGTTAAGGGCATGTTAGGCATGCGCTTATTTGCCATTAAAGAGGAAAGCCGAGCGCTCTTCGACCGAATTGAATCTTTAGATGAGCTAAAGCCGCTGAACGCCTGCCAAGGCACGCATTGGCCAGACTCAGATATATTGGAGTCGGCTGGTATTGCAGTTTATCGCGTTGCCGCATATGAGCTCATGTGGGGGATGCTTGAACGCAAGCGTTGTCAGTATTTTCCTCGTGGTGTGCACGAAATCTTTGCTGAAATAGACGTGCGCAAAGAAGAGTACAATAATTTAGTTATCTACCCAGACACTGGCGTTTACTACCCGTTCCCAATGTACTTTTTCACCGCCAATGATAACCCTGAGTTAGCTGAGCGAATTGAGCAAGGCCTAGAAATGGCCATCGATGATGGCAGCTTTGAGGCATTGATGCGCAACCACGAAGCCACCAAACATTTGTTCCCACTGTCGCAATGGCAACGGATAAATTGGATATCAATCGATAACCCAACATTACCTAGCACCGCCAACCCAACCGATGAGCGTTATTGGTTTTTGCCGAGTTCCCGGTAGGTTGTACGGCGCAGGCGGTCATTCCCGCGCAGGCGGGAATCTAGTTGTATGGTTTACGCACTGCAAGCTAGACACCCGATAAAAGCACTCGGGTGTGACGCCTATTAGACTAGACACCCGATAAAAGCACTCGGGTGTGACGAAGGGGTTTATTTACCTGTAGTGACCTGGTGCATGTCTTCAAAGCGGCCTTCGGCAAAGGCATTCAAGTTGCTGAATGTTACTTTGGCGATGGCGGTGAGTGCTTCTTTGGTAAAGAATGCTTGGTGACCAGTGATAATCACGTTAGGGAAGGTTTGCAAGCGGGCGAAGGTGTCGTCTTGCAATACGTTATTGGAGTAGTCTTCGAAGAATAGGTCTTCTTCTTCTTCGTAAACATCTAACCCTACGTGTCCGATTTGGCCTGATTTAAGCCCTTCAATCACGGCTGGTGTATCAATGAGGCCACCACGGCTGGTGTTGAGCAGCATAACGCCACGCTTCATTTTGCTGATCGTGTAGGCATTAATAATGTGGTACGTCTGGCTCATTAATGGGCAGTGCAATGAGATGACATCACAACGGTTGAGCAAGGTATCTAGGTCTAAAAACTCAAAACCTAGCTTTTGTGCTTCATTGCTTGGGTAGGGGTCGTAGGCCACTACTTTGCAGCCAAACCCCTGCATGATTTTGCCAAAGCACACGCCAATTTTACCGGTGCCGATCACGCCAACTGTTTTGCCGTTGAAGTCAAAACCTAGTAGACCATCGAGCGAGTAGTCGTTTTCACGTACTCGGTTATGGGCACGGTGCAGGTTGCGGTTTAAGCTCAAGGCCAGTGCCGCAGCGTGCTCGGCAACGGCGTAGGGGCTGTACTCTGGCACGCGAACAATGGGTAGCTCTAGTTGCTCGGCAGTTGGTAAATCAACATTGTTAAAGCCAGCACAACGCATGGCAACAAGTTTGATGCCATTATCTTTCAGTGCAACCAGCGTATCGCGATCAAGAGTATCGTTAACAAAGCAGCAAACCACGTCAAACCCTTTGGTCAAGGGTACAGTTTGGCTATCTAGGTGTGGTTCAAAAAACTCCAACTCATGTTGACCTTGGTTAATTTCACCTAGGTAGGTTTGGTCGTATGGTTTCGCAGAAAATACTGCAACCTTCATGATTATGCTCCTTTGTTACTGATCAGCAGTTGCGCCAACAATTGGCTCGCCAGCATAGTTGCCTGACTGCAGCAGTACTTCGTATGTGATTTTATTATCAACTTCGCGTCGCCAGCGAACGGGTATATACCCGTAGTCGTTGGCGAACCAGTAGTAATTTTTTTCGTTGCCGCGATTACCCTGTGTTTGCTCCACTAGGGTAACGCTAAGTTTGCCTACTTTGGTATTCATTAAGCCAGCCCGTGCTACACGATAAGCCTCGGCTTTCGAGCTATTCCAAGTGATGCGCTGTTGCTGCCATTCGGTTTTACCTAACCTAAGTTGCTGCCCCATATGTAGCATGCTAGTGAGTGGGTCTAGGGTATTGCGGTTGGCGGTGCGAAAGGCATCGCCATTCACTGTGCCCTCAATCCACTGCTCACTAAATTGGTAGCTTTTTTCTTCTTTGATAAAGGTTAGCTGAGTCAGCGCGTCATAGCGCAGGGGGGTGATTTGATTATTCTGCCAGTTGAATATGGCCTGTTCTTGCTGTTTGCCAATGGCTGCTCGGGCATCTAGTCTCGCTGTCCACTGATTGCCTGTTTCTTGAAGGGTCAATTGGCCATTGGCTTTTACATCGATAAAACCGTACTGAATGGCCTGCATGTCAAGCGTAAACGGGGAGAGTGGCATGGCTAACGCCATGGAATGAGCAGTTAACACTAGTAGCAGGCCAAGCAGTCGCATCGTCACCTCTAATCGTAGTTTTGGCGCAACTGTTCGCGAGAGATAGGCAGGTTGTCTAACAAGGTTGTTTGGCTATCTTGCATGACCACCCGGCCTTGCGCGATCCATTGCACGGCTAATGGGTAAATCTTATGTTCACCACGATGAACCTTAGCTTGCAGGGTGTCCGTGTCATCGTCCGCTGCAATAGGTACCACGGCTTGCATAATACTAGGTCCGGCATCGAGTTCTGGGGTAACAAAATGTACGGTCGCACCGTGCTCAGTTTCCCCTGCCGCAATAGCTCGAGCGTGCGTGTCTAACCCAGGGTATTTAGGCAGCAAGCTAGGGTGAATGTTAATCAGCTTACCCAGGTAATGATCAACAAACTGTTCAGTTAAAATACGCATAAATCCCGCCAGTACAACCAAGTCTGGTTGCCAAGCATCGATTCGTTCGATCATCGCTTGATCGAAACTTAAGCGGTCAGTGAAGTCTTTGTGGCTAATGACGGCGGTGGCAATACCTGCTTTCTGTGCACGAATAAGGCCGAACGCATCGGCCTTATTCGATAGTACCCCAACGACCTCGTAGTCAGTGTTGGGGTGGTCGAGAATGGCTTGTAAATTGCTACCGCTGCCCGAGATTAATACAACAACTCGGCAACGCTGGCTCATTACTGGTGCTCACCTTCTACAATAACAGCTTCACCGTCACGGCCAGCGGTAATTTCACCAATTTGGAATGCTTGCTCGCCTTGCTCGTTAAAGAAGTTGATCGCATCTGCTGCTTGCTCTGCTGGTACGACGAGCACCATGCCAACACCACAGTTGAATGTACGATACATTTCCGTTGCATCTACGTTGCCGTTTTCTTGCAACCACTGGAATACTTCTGGCATCGCCCAAGTTGACGCATCAATCTTGGCAGTCGTGTTGTCTGGCATCACACGTGGAAGGTTTTCTAATAAACCACCACCGGTAATGTGCGACAGCGCGCGAACATCAAATTTTTCAATTGCCGCCAAGACAGGCTTAACGTAAATGCGAGTTGGCTCAAGCAGGGTTTCACCCAATGTGCTGTCGCCAAAGGCTTGAGATAGGTCGGCGCCAGAAACTTCGATGATTTTACGAATCAGCGAGTAGCCATTTGAGTGTGGGCCACTTGATGCTAGGGCAATAAGGGCATCGCCAGCAGCCACTTTGCTGCCATCAATAACGCCGTCTTCTTCCACTACGCCCACGCAGAAACCAGCTAGGTCGTAGTCGTCGCCATGGTACATGCCCGGCATTTCAGCGGTTTCACCACCCACAAGGGCAGCACCAGCCAGTTCACAGCCTTTGCCAATACCCGTTACGACATCGGCAGCAACGTCGACATTCAGTTTGCCTGTGGCATAGTAATCAAGGAACAATAATGGCTCGGCGCCAGCAACGACTAAATCGTTTACACACATCGCCACTAGGTCGATACCGATGCTATCGTGAATATTTAGGTCCATCGCTAGTTTTAGCTTGGTGCCAACACCGTCGGTGCCTGATACTAGTACAGGGTTTTTGTACTTTTGCGGTAGGCGCGTTAAGGCGCCAAAGCCTCCAAGACCTCCCATTACTTCAGGGCGGCTAGTACGGCGGGCAACACCTTTAATTCGGTCAACCAGAGCGTTACCAGCATCGATGTCTACGCCGGCGTCTTTATAGCTGAGAGAAGGTTTTGTCATGAAGGCCTCAGGTTTGAATTGCTGCAATTGAAATTTGGGCATGTATTATAGCGACATGTGCCTTGCTAGCCTAGAGACGAGCGGAATAATTGTTATGCAAGTTGTGCAAGCGAACAACAAATTTACAAAGGAGAGGGTAATGCGCTACCTCATCAGTGTGTTGCTTTTATCGTTATCTACCCTTGGGTGGGCGGCGACAGAACTAGATATTTATCAGGCCTCACAAGTGCTGCGAGTGAATGCCGGTGCGCAAGAAGAGCGTGAAGCAACGCGCCAAGCCATGTTAGAAGTGATGATTCGCGCCACCGGGCGAACCGACCTGCAACTTGAGCAAATGCCACGCAACCCAGACAGCTATATTAGTGGTTTCGGTTACCTTGCTAGTGATGAAGTGCTGACTAACCGCTTAGGCGATGAGGTGCCAACCCAGCGTCTACAAGTCGACTTCGACCCTATTAGCCTGCAGCGTTTAGCTAACGACAATAACTGGGGGTTTTGGCCGAATGTGCGCCCAGACACGCTGTTGTGGGTCATGGTAGACGACGGTCGCAAGCGCACCGTAAGTGAATCGGATAATGATGACCTGGTGGCTGCCATCAATAACGTTAAAACGGCGCGAGGTCTATCCACTAGTTTACCATTGTGGGACACCCAAGATCAGTTTGCCCTGCCGCAAAGCTCGCTGTGGGGCTTGTTTAGCGAAGACATTATTCTTGCCAGCCAACGCTACGAAGCCGACTGGAATGTTGCGATTAAAATTCAGCAATCGGTGTCGGGTTGGCAGGGCACAGGGCTGGTGATCAATACTGGCCAAGAGCGCTTTGATGTGCGCGGTGAATCACCTGCCGAAGTACTTGAGCTGGCCCTACAGCAAGTGGCCGACTGGCAGGCCGCTCAATTTTCATTGTCATCAACTGGCTATGCCCAGGCGCAACTGGTATGGCAGGTATCTGGTATTAATAGTTATGACAAGTACCACGCGTTGCTGACTTATTTAACTAATAAAGTTGCGATACTGTCGGTACAGGTTGCTGCGGTAGATGCCGATCTCATTACACTGCAAATTGATAGCGCGGTCGATGAAGCAAGATTGTGGTCACAGCTGAGCTTAGAAGGGCGCCTGCAAGAAGCCGATACTAGCTTCCAGCAAGAGTCGCTGCGTTCGAATCGCTTATTCAACTGGCGCCGCTAAGCCGCGGCGAAAAGGATTGATGCCATGATATCAGAATCGCAAAAATGGTTTTTTCTTGTTGGGCTGGTGCTGTGTGCCGCTCTACTTTATACGTTGTCGCCTATTTTAACGCCGTTTTTGGTGTCGGCAGTGTTGGCGTATCTGGGTGATCCTATCGCCGACAAACTGGAGAAGTGGGGGCTGTCGCGCACGGCAGCGGTTTCGGTATGCTTTGCCGTATTAACTCTGGTGTTTGCCATTATCATCTTGATTGTGGCGCCGATGCTGGTGAATCAAATTAAAGTGTTGAGCGCACTTTTGCCAGAAATTAGCGCTTGGGTGCGCACGACTGCACTGCCCTATATTAATGAACGCACTGGCTTAACATTAGAAACATGGAACCTCTCGGCCATTAGTGAAGAGATTGACTGGGCGTCTACGGGTGGTATCGCTCGTTCTATTGTGGATAGCATTACCAGCTCGTCGTTGGCTCTGATAGGTTTTGGTGCCAACTTATTGCTTATTCCTGTTGTAACCTTCTATCTGCTGCGTGATTGGGATGTGCTAATTGAGCGCATTGGCTTGTTGATTCCGCGTCAATATATCGAAACCTCTTCAACGCTAGCGCGCGAGTGTCACTCGGTACTGGGTGCATTTATCCGCGGTCAGTTAATTGTAATGGCTGCCCTAGGCTTAATTTACTCCACAGGCTTGAGTTTGCTTGGATTAAAGCTTGGGTTGGTTATTGGTTTAATTGCTGGTGTAGGGTCCTTAGTGCCGTATTTGGGGACCATTATTGGCGTTGGTTTGGCATTGATCGCAGCATTTTTTCAGTTTGATAGCATTTGGCCTATTGTTGGTGTGGCGGCCGTTTTTATTGTTGGGCAAGTGTTGGAAGGCTCGGTTCTTACGCCTTTGTTAGTTGGAGATCGCATAGGATTGCATCCGGTAGCCGTTATTTTTGCCGTGCTCGCAGGTGGCCAACTGTTTGGCTTTACTGGGGTGCTCTTGGCATTGCCTGTGGCTGCCGTCATAATGGTGTTACTTCGCCATATGCATGCAAACTATAAAGAAAGCCGCCTGTACGGGGGCAAATCGGAGCCAAGCGAATGATTTCACAACCCAAGCAGTTGGCACTCGCCATTGGGTTAAATGAGCCACCATCATTAGATAACTTTTATGCCGACCAGCATAAAGGTGTACTAGATTTGCTCCGCGAGTTTGCTCGTGGTGGCGGTGAGCAGTACCTGTACCTTTGGGGTAAAAAAGGCTGTGGCGTGAGCCACTTATTAACCGGCGTGGTCGATGCAGCGCACGATAGCGGCGTAGTCAGTGCATACTTGTCGCTTGCCGAAGCCATTGATTATCCTACCTCGCTGCTTGGCGAACTCGACGATGTTGAGTTAGTCGCACTCGATGATCTAGATGCCGCTTTAGGCAATGACGAATGGGAAGTGGCACTGTTCCACTTGTTCAATCGTTTACGTGACAGTGGCCGAAAGCTCATTATTGGTTCCCATCATCACCCGTTTAAAGAAGCGGTAAACCTACCAGACCTTCGCAGCCGTCTCGCATGGGGGTTAGCGCTGCAAATTGAAGAGCTTGATGACAAAGGCAAAGAAGAGGCGTTGATAGAAGGCGCTAAAGCTCGCGGCCTTGAGCTAGCTCCAGAAGCAGCGCATTTTATTGTGTTACGTAGTGGCCGTGAAATTGGTGAGCTAATGACAGTATTGGATATGCTCGATGAGGCTTCTTTGGCACAGCAACGCAAATTAACCGTGCCATTTATCAAAACCTTTATGGGGTGGTAGGCCGGTCAACCCGAGTGATTTTATCGGGCTCGTCATCCCCGAGTGATTTTATCGGGGATCCAGCTTAATAGGTTTGAATCTGGCAAATAGACTCCCGCCTGAGCGGGAGTCTATTTGCCTAGGCGTACAACCTACGAATCACCGAATGGGTTGTATATTTCAGGTTCGGGCTCTTCTGGCTCGTCTTGCCAGCCACCTAGGTCTTTCCATTTATTTACAATGTTGCAAAACAGTTCGGCGGTTTTTTGAGCATCGTATAAAGCGCTATGTGCCTCTGAGTTGCTGAACTCAATCCCGGCTGCGGCACAAGTTTTTGCCAGCACGGTTTGCCCATAGGCTAATCCGGACAATGTGGCGGTGTCGAAGTTTGAAAACGGATGAAATGGGTTGCGTTTAATGCTGCAGCGCTCTGTGGCGGCCGTGACGAAGGCGTGGTCGAAGTGCGCATTGTGGCCTACTAAGACGGCGCGCGTACAGCCTTCGGCTTTGACTGCTTGGCGAATTAGCTTTAATACTTCGCCCATTGCGTTGCGTTCATCATGTGCCTCGCGCTCTGGGTCGTGCGGGTCAATGCCAGTAAATTCAAGCGCCGATTGCTCTAGGTTGGCGCCTTCAAATGGTATGACAGCACGATCAATACTTTGGTGTGGAACCAGTAGGCCTTGTTCGTTAAACGTGACGGTGACGGCAGCAATTTCTAACAAAGCATCGGTTTTAGCATTAAAGCCTGCGGTCTCAACGTCGACTATAACAGGTAGGTATCCGCGAAAACGGCGAGCCATTTTGGTTTTTGGTTTTGCCTGATCGGGCACAACTGACATCCTAACTAACAAACGTGAGGCGCTAGTCTAACATGATCAAGTCTTTCCTGCCCTCGCTAAAAGCGAATTTAATTGCCTTGGCACTGCTACCCAGTGCCTCGGTTTTGGCGGCCAGTTATGAGCCGTCGATAGAACAATCGCAATGGTTAAATGACGGTAATATTTTTGGCTGTCGGTTATACCAACCCATTCCCAATTTTGGTTTGGCTGTGTTTGAGCACCGAGCCGGTGAGGAGCCGGTGTTTTTACTTGAGTCGTCAAGAATGTTGTTTGCTCAGACTAATGGCTCGTTAACCATTGAAGCGCCAAGTTATCGCTCTAGTGCACTAACCAGTGCGTTAGGCATGGTGAGCTTAGCGCAACCGCCAGAACCTGTTCGGGTAGAACCCGAGCGCACTTATCGTCTACTTGCCGAGTTAGAGCAGGGCATGGCGCCCGCGGTAACAGGCATGGCTTTGCATGGAGCCGATACTGTGCATGTGCGCACCGCACCCAATGGTTTTACCGACAGCATGGGGCAATTTCATGCCTGTCAGGGCATGTTGCTGCCGGTCAACTTTGACCAAATTGAACGTTCAGCAGTGTATTTTGAGTTTAACCAAGCTGAGTATGGTGACGAGGCTGAGACGTTGATTAATAACATTGCCACCTATGTGAATGCCGACCCAGCCATTACGGGGCTGTTTGTTGATGGGCATGCTGATGAAAGTGGTACGCGTTTTTATAATCGACGCTTATCTGAGGATCGGGCGTCAATGGTGACCAATGCACTCATTGCCGCAGGGGTGCCTGCTGAATTAATCCTGACTCGCTATCATGGTGAACGATACCCAGTGAGTCGTGATCAGGCGTTAAACCGTCGGGTAACCATTCGCCTTGAGCGAGTACCCAATGCGCCATTTGAGCCTGGCATGTAGCGAGCGCTAGTCGCTCGCTTGGCAATAAAGCTGGATCATGTTGTTAAACGTGTTTGGTATTGCCTGCTCTAGCTCGGCCCAGCGTTCGAAGTCTGTTGGGTCGGGTAGGGTACCAAAGTGATTCAGCCAGTTGCGCTGCATGGTGGTATCAAGTACCAAACCAATTGGCTGCAAATCATGGCGCTTTACCATGTCGATTAGTTCAGCTACGGTGAACTGAACTTCGTGTTCGTTGAACAGTAAATCCTTGGTGCCACTTAGCGAGTAGAAGTCGCGTGAGTCGGCAATGCCGGCCCATTTTTCTTCGGTTTGCTCGCTTAGGATATCGTCGCGCTGCTGGCGAATCGCTTCGGCCGAGCAATTAATAAAGCTTAATTGCTCACGCAAAGCGATAATCTGCTTGCGTGCTTCGCGTGAATAAACGGCAACTTTTAGCATACCCTGCGGCAATAGTTTGTCGCGCAGCTTCGCTAACCCTGCTTCAGCACTTGCCATGTGGTGTAAAACCCCAGAGCATTCGACGAGTGCAAACTGTTGATCCAGTTGCTCTAGTTGCATGATATCAAGCTGCTTAAACTCTACATTATTCAGCTCATACTGCTCGGCTTTCATTTTCGCCCAACCAAGGCTTGCACGAGAGATATCGATGGCCGTGACTTGGGTGTCGCTGAACCCTTTGGCGACGTGCAGTGCATGCCTACCTGTTCCGCAGCCCGCAATCAGTACTGGCATTGGGCTTAGCGATAAGCAGCTTGGAATTTCCGCCAACTTGAATGTTCGTTTAATGGCTTCGGCAAATGGAATTTGTTCAGACCAATCTAAGTGCTGCCAGCGAGGATAAGGCCATTTTTCGTACTGCTGCTGCACTCGGCAGGTGATGTCGCCAAGCACATCGTTAGGCGCGATCGATTGTTGGCTTCTAATTAGATGTTGCGCCTCATCGGTAATTTGTTCCATTACACGGTGCGCCCAGCTAGGCCAGCTACCTTCTAATTGTGCCAATTGTGGCACCAGCTTACTGGCTAATGCTGGCTTATACATGCCAAACAATACGATTAGCGGGCACACATCGCCCTTCATCATGCCAGCTTGATGAGCCTGGGTTATCAGGTGTTCTAAGTTATTGAGTAGTGTGGCTTCATCGTCACTGTAAGACCAAACGCCCTCATTGAGGCGGCTTTGCTGGAACAGCGCCAAAGCAAGTTTAAGCCCCTCTTCGCTAATATGATTGTCGGCAAGGGCCGAAACAAATATCGTGCGCCGTGTTTGGCGTAGTAACAGTTCCAACTCGCCCGAGGCAAAGTGAGTCTTTGCCAATGCAGTCAGCAGTAAACTATCTGTTGCCATCACGTTCACGAGTGGGCGCGACTTATAGCGATGCAATAATAAAGCACCAATGAAGTTGCCCAAATCATCAAAAGGCGCATCGTTAAAGTTTAACCACCAGAGTGCGTCCGAAGCTAGGCCTGTGTCATCATGGTCTGGTCTAATAAACCGCAGTAGCTTAAATAGTGTCGCACGCACAGCACCGTCATCGGGAAAACGGCGAATAACGCGGCGCATAATGCCAAAGGCTTCGACCATGCGACCCATTTGCATTAGGGTAAAGCCCATACCAAAATCGGCGCGCGTTGCTGTGCTATTAAGATTAACCGCATTAGCGAAGGCGTCTAGGGCTGCTTTGAATTCTTTGTTGGCAAGATAGGCGTGGCCAAGTTGAAAGTAGACCTCTGGCGCATTCACAAGCGTTTGAGCCGCACGCTCTAGCAAAGCTTTCGCCATGGGGTTCTCGGCTGAATCGAGTGCGATGCGCCCCACCCAGTAGTCGCGCCAGGCTGGAGAACTTAGTGCATTGGCGTGCTCAATTACCTGCTCGCGTGCTTTTTGCAGCTCAACAAAACCCAGTGGCTGCCTTGTGCGGCTATATGCTAGCTCTACGACTTGTAGCGCTTCATGCCCTTGTGGCGTGCTTTGTATTTTTCGTTGCGCGGTCATTATTTGCCTCCCGATGCATACTGTGGCAATTCATTGCCGTCAGCATGCGGCATAATTTTGCTCTGGTAGGCTCCTAGCGAGATGTATGCCAATTTTTTTGCAGCTAGGTTGAAATTTCCTCTAAAGATTCTGCCATCACTGCCGTTTAACTTGGGTGTATGCAGTAATCGTTATCGGAGGGGTCGCATGACGAATCAAGGTATTGCTCAGTATCAGCGCGTAAGCACTCAGACAAGTGTGATGGATGCCGATCCTCACCGTTTGATTCAGCTGTTGTTTAATGGTGCGCTTGCCAAAATGGCGGTAGCGCGCGGTGCCATTGAACGCAAAAATTTTGAAGAAAAGAACAGAGCGCTCAACAGTGCCATCGATATCGTTAATGGTTTGCGCGAGAGTTTGAACCTTGATGCAGGTGATCTAGCTGGCAATCTAGATAACCTGTATGAATATATGATATTCCGTTTGTTCGAGGCGAACGCCAAAAACGATGTCGCTAGAATTGACGAAGTACACGGGCTGCTCTCACAAATCAAAGAAGCTTGGGATGCGATTCGCGAACAAGCCATCGCCACTCAACCAATGCAGCAGGTTGCCCGCTAGGTTTCCCCTCCTTTGTAAGTGGGTCGCGCAATATTGTGCGCGACCTAACACTGATAGTGTGACATATTTCAAAAAATTGATGAATTATTGGCGCTTTTCTGTGATTATCGGAACTACCCCGTCGGTGAGTATTCGAAATTATTAATTTTTTCGCCGAATAATTGACGATTGGGTAATTCACCACTTTACTGAGTAACAATCACACAACGTAGTCTAGGAATTTGACATAATGAGGCGCGAACATATTTTTGTCATCGATGATGTTGCCCAAAGAGTAAACGACTTTGGTGTTATCATGCAGTTCATCGATGAACACGCTTTATTTGCCACTTCTGACAGCTGGAAGTCGGTATTAGAGGATAGTGTAGAGTCTGCTAACCAGTTAGCAGCAGTTGTGATTGGCCAAGTTTCTGGGCCTGTAGATCGCTTGATAAAACAGCTGCTCGAACTCGACCCAGGTATTCCATTTTTGTTGCTTAATCAGGCGTTGCCAGAGCAGGTAGATGATCAAGTACGGCGTGCCTGTATTGACCAACTGTTGTGGCCAATTAGCCATGCTAGGTTGTTAGATAACCTGCATCGAGCTCAGTTATATCGTGAGCAGATCGACTTGATGAACTCAGGCTCTGGCCGCGCTCCGAAGCTTTTCCGCAGCTTAGTTGGTAGCAGTCGTGCGATTCAAGGTGTGCGAGAGTTGATGTCTCAGGTTGCTGATAAAGACGTAACCGTGTTGATTACCGGCGAATCTGGTACTGGCAAAGAAGTGGTTGCACGCAATTTACATTACCACTCAACGCGTCGCGACAAGCCTTTTATTCCTGTGAACTGTGGTGCCATTCCAAGCGAGCTGCTAGAGAGTGAGTTATTTGGCCATGAGAAGGGTGCTTTTACCGGCGCTATCTCGGCACGCGCTGGCCGCTTTGAGCTAGCAGAGGGTGGGACCTTATTTCTTGATGAAATCGGTGACATGCCTTTGCCTATGCAGGTCAAGTTGCTTAGGGTCTTGCAGGAGCACACGTACGAGCGCGTAGGGGGCAATAAAACTATTCGTACTGATGTTCGAATTATTGCTGCAACGCACCGCAACTTAGAAGATATGATCACTGATGATCGCTTCCGCGAAGACTTATACTACCGCTTAAATGTCTTTCCAATTGAAATGCCAGCACTACGCGAGCGCCAAGAAGATATCCCAGTGCTACTCAACGAACTAACCGTTCGTATGGAAAAAGAGAAGCGAGGCTCGATTCGCTTTAATAACAGCGCCTTAATGTCATTGATTCGCCATCCATGGCCGGGCAACGTGCGAGAGCTTGCCAACCTGGTTGAACGCTTAGCAATTATGTTCCCATTTGGCGTTATTGGTTCGGGCGAGCTACCTAAAAAATATCGCCACGTTGATGAAAACGAAGAAGCGCTACCAGAGTTTGAAATTGAGCAGCCAGTCGCCGCACCTGTAGAATCGCAAGATCCAGCATTGCTGCCGGTAAATGGGTTAGACCTTAAAGATCATTTAGCGCAGATGGAAAGCAGCCTAATACGCCAAGCACTAGACGATTGCAATGGCGTGGTAGCGAGAGCGGCAGAAAAGCTCCGTATTCGACGTACAACGCTGGTTGAAAAAATGCGTAAGTACGGATTGAACCGCGATGAGGTCGTGCAAAATTAATGGTAAACTTCAGCTAATTCTATTGTTGGAGTATCACCATGGATTTTAACGTACCCGAAGCTACAGACGATGGCTTACCTGTAAACCTGCCGCCACTGGAGCGCCAAAAAGCAGTGGTAGCAGCCATTGAAAAACTTGTTGCCGAGGGTGTTCCTGAAGCCGAAGCGGTTCAACGTGTGTTTGACGACCCTAGGTTCAAAGAGGACAGCTAGCCTCGGCGTCGTTTTTTGTGATTTATACGTTTAGTCTGCGAGCGTTAGAGAAATGAGCTGCCTTTACAGGTGGCTTTTTTATTTACCAATGACGGCCATTCCACCAATTCCTTGCTCTGAGCCCACCGCTGACGCAGCTTGTATGCCATAACCAGTGCCGACTTGATACGCGTTGCTGCCCTGACTTCTTTTTGTGACTCGAAGCCTTCATACTAGGACGTATATTGCTTTCGCTATGGTTTATTGCGGTAACTAGATAAGGAATGGCTATGTATCAGAGAGTATTGCAACAAATGCTGGATTGGCAGGTACCAATGGCTGAATGGGCTGCGTTGGGTGCAGTGCTGCTAGTAATTGTTTTGATTGCTTGGGTGAGTTATTGGGTACTGCATCGAATCGTTTTGCGATTTTTAGATAGCGCTGCACAAAAATCTCAGCGTATTTGGCATCGAGCATTGTTTGGTCGCAAATTGTTTTCACGCAGCATGGTTGTTGTGCAGCTAGTCATACTTAGCTGGCAAATACAGCTTTGGTTGCCGGATGGCTTTGTGCTGCTGCCAGTTAGCAGCATTATTTTAGAGTCGCTAATCGTGCTCTATGTAATGCTGTCGCTGTTCTCTTTGCTGGACGTGGTGCTAGATTTCTCTATGACCAGCCGAGCAGGAAGGGAGCTTCCGCTGCGAGGACTGTTTCAAGGGGTGAAGTTGGCGCTAGCCGTGATGGCCCTTCTGCTCATTGTTTCGATACTAATTGGCCAGTCGCCGCTTATTCTGCTTAGCGGCTTGGGTGCCATGACGGCCATCTTGTTGCTGGTATTTAAAGACCCAATTCTTGGCTTGGTCGCTGGTATTCAGTTGTCGGCGAACCGTATGGTTGCCCCAGGCGACTGGGTTGAAATGCCGCAATACAAAGCCAATGGTGAGGTGATTGACATCACTCTAACTACTGTAAAAGTCCAAAACTGGGATAAAACCATTACAACTATCCCTACCTACGCAATGATTTCCGATGCCTTCGTCAACTGGCAAGGTATGCAAAAAACCGGCGCTCGGCGCATTAAACGCTCGGTCACCATTGATGTGCGCTCGGTTAGGTTTGTTGATGATGAACTAAAACAACGCATTGCCAATCTACCTGGTGTGGCGGACTATTTGGCTGCTAGCAAGGCACCAACGAATCTAGGCGCTGTGCGTTTTTATATTGCCGAAAAACTAAGGCAGAATGAAAAAGTGCGCAGTGATTTAACACTGATGGTGCGCCAGCTTCAGCAAACGGCACAGGGCATTCCACTAGAGATTTATTGTTTTAGTGCCATTACCGATTGGATTATCTATGAAGGTATTCAAGCCGATATTTTTGATGAGCTTTATGCCTCGCTTGATCATTTCGATCTGGCTATTTACCAGTCGCCAAGTGGCACCGACTTTCAACAGTTAATGTCATCGTAGGTTGCAAGGCGTTTGTGTTTGCGCTGGGAACCACGTTCCTGAAACAGTCATGTTCTGCAAACTGGATCCCCGATAAACCCACTCGGGGATGACTGTATGGGTCATTCCCGCGCAGGCGGGAATCTAGTTGCCAGTGTCATGTTTTGCAAACTGGATCCCCGATAAACCCACTCGGGGATGACTGGCCCAAAAAAAGCGCCCGTTGTCGGGCGCTTTTGCATTATGCGGTTTCTAGGGTTTTGCCGTGCTGGCCGCGCCAGCGTTCGATGGTGGTAAGCAGGGCTGGGACCATGAATAAGATCAGGAATACGCCATACAGCAAACCGAAGGCCAAACCAGCGGCAAGTGGAATTAGGAACTGAGCATCGAATGATGATTCGAATAGCAGCGGAATCAAACCACTAACCGTTGTGAGCGAGGTAATGATTACAGGGCGGAAGCGCATGGTGGTGGCTTCAATAATTGCCTCATGCACGTGCCAGCCTTTTTCTCGCAGCTCTTTATAGAACCTTATCAATACAATGGAGTCATTGATAATAATCCCCGATAAACCAAAGATGCCGTATACCGATAGAATCGAGAAATCTAAACCGAGCAGCCAATGGCCTAATAATGCACCGGTTAGCGCAAATGGAATGACCGACATGACCGCTAGCGGCCAGCTCCACGACTCAAATACCCAGGCTAGGATGCCGAAGATCAACAGGAGACCAACCACCGTGCCAATTTGCACGTCGCGTACAAAGTCTGCTTGTTGTTCCTGGTCGCCACCTAGTTTGCTTTCCACGCCAAAACGGGCTTCCAGTTCTGGTAGCAAGGTTTGCTTTAGCTCCTCGCCAATCTCACTCAGTGACAGTGTGTCGTTGGCGATGTTAGCTGTTACTACTGCAGTCAGTTGTCCATCTTTGCGATTTAAGCGAGCAATACGGCTTTCTGCACTGAGGTCTGCGACAGCGCCCAAAGGTCGATACTCACCATTAGGTAGCAGGATCGGCATGGCCGACACGGCTAGCCAAGTGCTGGTTTCTTCGCCATTGAGTTGTACCGTTACACCTTGTGTTTGGCCATCAATGCGCAGGGTTTGAGCGGTGACACCATTAGTTAGGTTGCGCAGCTGTCCTGCTAGGTCGGTGTTGGTCAAGCCCAGCGCCTTGGCATCTGGCTTAAGGGTAACCGACCATTGATCTGAGCCGGTTGGCAAATCGTCGTCAATTTCAATTAATCGACCATCAAGCGCTAGCTCGTTTTGCAGCCAATTACTGGCTTCACGCAGCTGCTCTAAGTCATCGACAGCTATTTGGATGGCCAGCTCGGTAGAGCCTGGGCCAATTTGTGCCGAGCGCAACTCATAGCTTAATAATCCATCTGGGCGCTGAACTCGCTCACGCCACTGCGCAGCAATCTCGTCGTTCGACAGCGGCCGCTCAGCGCTTGAATCAAGCTCAATGACCAACCGCGCCGAATACGGCGAGCCATCATTTAAAAAGGTAACGATCTCGTTAATAAACGGACGCGGTGCCGATGCCTCTACTGCACGTAAGCCATCTAATGCGTCGGCCATAAAGTCCTCAATTTTGGCGGGACTGGTGCCGTCAGCAAACTCAGCTGCTAGGGTTAGCTGGGGTGCATCAATTGCCGGTAGGAAAACAAACTTTAGTTTGCCACCTACTAACAAGCTGATGGAAAACGCCAGCAGTGCGATCGCCGTGGTATAGGTCACCATGCGATTGTTGACTGAGTACTCCGCCGCGCGGCGAACTGGGCCGTTACGAAGCCAGTTAACAAAGTTTTCAATTTTAACGCGAACGATATTAGGTTTGCGTTGCTTGCGCTTTTTCAAGCTGTGGGCCAAGTGGCCGGGCAAAATCAAGAAGCACTCAATGAGTGACGCGGCAATGGCCATCATCACTACAATAGGAATAGGCTTCGAGAACGCACCGCCCGGGCCTGTTACGAGCAACAGCGGCAAAAAGGCGGCAATCGTCGTTAAACTTGATGCCAGTACCGCTGGGAACATGCGCACGGCAGCACCCACGGCAGCATTGGTAGGCTCCTCACCCGCTTCAACGTGGGCCCAAGCATCTTCGGCCACAACAATGGCGTCGTCGACGACGATACCTAGCGCGATTAAGAAACCAAACAGGCTGATTTGGTTAATAGTTTCGCCATTCAAATCTAAGAAGAAGAGCGTGCCCAAGAAAGCAACTGGAATGCCTGCTGCCACCCAAAATGCAATCCGGTGATTTAAGAATACGAATAGTACAATGAGCACCAACAGTAAGCCGCCAAGGCCGTTCTCCAAAATAATGTTGATACGGCTTTGTACAAACTTCCATGTCTCGTTGTATACCGCCAGCTCAAGACCTGCCGGTAAACTTTCTTCAAACTCGACTTGCCAAGCCTGCAATCGATTAGCCATGTCTAGGGTGTCATCTTGCTCGCCACGAGTGATCACTAATTCAATGGCTGTAACACCTTGATAGCGCACGCGTGTTTGGCTGTCGTCATATTCAGCACGTAGGTTAACCAGGTCTTCAATGCGCGTGTTGCGCTCATCAGACAGTGACTGATTACTCAGCGACAACAAGTTTGTTTCTTCATTGGCAATACGAAGTTGGCGGTCGATGCCAAGGTCACCAATGCTACCGGCCGGCGTTGAGATGTTGTCACTGCCAATTTGGTTAGCCAGTGCCTGAGGTGTTAAACCACGTTCCAGCAAGTCGGCAGCGCTTACGCGACCCACATAGCTTTCATCGGGTAAGCCAATCACTTCTACTCGGCTCAAGCCTGCTTGCGCGAGTGTGCGCTCTGCCGTTTGTGCCCATTGGCGCATTACTGTGAGGTCGGCGTCGCCAAAAATCACGACATTGGCAACCGACTCTGGAATTTCAAAAAACTCAACTTCTGGGTCTTCGGCGCCATCTGGGCGTGGTACCCGGTTGACGGCATCACGAATGGTCGTGAGGGCGTCATCTTTGTCGACATTGTCTTCGAGCGTGACCGTTAGGCGCAAGCCATCATCATAACTAATGGTATCTACATCAGCGACTTCGGTAAGAGCGAATACCTCTTCTTCCAGCGGAATCGCGTAGCCCTCTTGCACGTCTTCTGCCGACGCGCCAGGCCAGTTGGCGGATACGTTGACAATATCTAAGTCAAAGCGTGGAAAGAACGTTGCGTTGATGCGGTCTAGGGCAATCAAGCCTGCAATGATTACCAACGCCATCACGGCATTGGCAGCAATCCGGTGTTGGGCAAAACTTCGAATAATGGCTTCCATTATTGAACCTCCTTCACCCGCAAGCCTGGGGCTGCTTCATCTAAGCGGGTTACGAGAACGCGGTCCTCGAACTTAATGCCCAGTGGATCGATCAGTACCCACTCATCGCCATCATTCATTCTACGGCCAATAATGTTTACTTCCGATGGGTAAAGCTGTCCTTCACTGATTTGATAGACCAAGCCGCTACCGTAGATCGCAGCAGCGGGTAAGGCAACGGCGTCCACGGCTGGTAAAGACAGCACCGCTTGCGCGTAGCGCCCAGGTGTTAGGCTGTCATTGCCGGCAAGTACTAGCTCTGTTTCGATTGAACCTGCGTTGGCGGCAACCCCTTTGTTTACCCGTGAGGCCACGAATGATTCGCCATCTAACCAAATCATGCCTTCCAAATCACTATTGGCATATTTGGCTGGGATCCAGGTGCTCAGTTTGCGATCGTCTCCAACCACTTGCGCCAGCGCTGCCGTGCCGGCACGTTCACCAACTTTCGCATTTAAGCTCGCTACTCGGCCCTCGAATGGGGCGGTGATAGTGCTGTCAGCAATATCTTCAGCAATACCTTGTGCTTGAGAGTTTAGCCTGCGACTTTGCGCCCGAAAGCGTAACAAGTCGGTTTCGGCGTTGTTCACTGCTAGCTGGCGATTGTTAACCGCAATTTGGCTGGCACGCAGTTGATTTTGTGCTTGCTCAAGCTGGCTATCGGACGCCAAGCCTTGTTGGGCTAGGCGAGTTAGGCGGCGCACCTCGGTTTCAGCCACAGATAACTGGGCTTGCTCGAGCTCTAAGGCTTGTTCGTCGATGGCTAACTTGTTGCGCACGGCTTGCTGCTGGGCCGCAAGCTCGTCTATTTGCGCCTGTAGTTGTTCGGCTTGCAGAGCTAAATCGCTGGTATCTAGTTCAATTAGTGGTTGCCCTGCGTTAACTCGATCCCCTAGGTTGACCAACACCTGTTCAATGCGCGCCGAGCCAACGCTGGCGCTAAGCTGCGCTGAGTTAGGGGCAGTAATCTCTCCCCAACTAAGTAGTTGTGGAGATAGCGACTGGATTTCAGGAGCGGTGCTGGTGACCAACGCAAAGTTTTCCGGCACAACTTCGGCAACGGGTGAGTCGCTGTCATCGTCGCTAACCGACCAAAAAACTGCCAGGGCGCCAACACCAAGAATTACAACGGGTATAACGAATCGAAGAATTTTTTTCACGGGGCCTTTCCTTTTATTCAATACAGCGCTGTACGTTCAGCTTTGACGGGCAGATCTACATTTTGTTTGCAGTGTAGTTGCCCAAATCGTCTTACGCTGAGCTCTGTACGAAAAGAAAAGGGGAACGGTGCCACTCAGTGAGTGGCATTGGCGAATTAGTTGCCCTCTGCAGGGGTTACACGATTAGTGTAAATGCTGAAGTCGGGTTCGGTTGGTTGATAATTGTCGTCTAGCAGCAGTGGTGATTCGATCATGTAATCCGCCGACGCGATATTACAGGCAACGGGTACGTTCCAAAGTGCTGCAATGCGCAACAAGGCTTTGATGTCTGGGTCGTGTGGTTGTGGCTCTAGTGGGTCCCAAAAGAAAATCAGCATGTGAATTTCGCCTTCGGCAATCTTTGCACCAATTTGTTGATCGCCGCCTAGCGGGCCCGATAACAGACGATTAATTGGACGGCCCAATCTTTTTTCCAACAAACGACCCGTCGTGCCGGTTGCAAAAATACCTAGCTTGCTGAACTTGTCTTCATGCTTTTTCGCCCACAAGCAGAGCTCTTCTTTTTTGTTGTCATGTGCAACTAAGGCAACATTTTTATTCATTGAGGTTTCCTTATGCGCAGCCAGCCAAGAATTAATAACAGCATTAATCCAGCGCCTGCGCTGTTGGCAATCATATCGGCAATACTAGCAAATCTATAGCTGGTCAGCCCCTGTAAAAATTCAATTATCCCGCCATACGCCACGACGCCGAGCCAAATTATGGCTAACTTGGTTAGGGTGTGGCTGCGAAAGTACAGGTACCACAACAGCATTAATGCCCCGTAAGCGAGTAAGTGATCAATTTTGTCATTGCCCGTAGCAGGGCCGCTGGCAGGCCAAAGCGAAGCAATCAATATAACTAGGCTGGCAAGCGTTGCTAGCGCGCCAAATGCGTGTTTAACCACTGGCTAATGTCCTCTAACTGCTCGGGCACAACGGTATGGGTGGCTTGAAAAGTTTTGTGTGTGACTGGTATGTGCTGCTGGCTTAATGCTTCTTTGGCGCGCAGCGATAGTTCAAAAGGCACTACATCGTCTTGCTGGCCGTGGTGAATTTCTACCGGCAAAGGCCGCACCGTGTTTGGTAAGTCGTTGGCCAGATACGTCGACAGTGCGATCATGCCTGCAAGTGGCCGATCACTTTGGAACGCCGTTTCATAACAAACAGCACCACCTTGGCTAAAGCCGATCAGTGCAATGCGCTCTGGGGCAACTCCTTGGGCTACTTGTTGGTCGATTAATTGGTGGATTGCAGCGGCAGATTCACGTAAATGTTCAACATTGGTTTCTCTGTCTAGCCCCAGCGATAGAATGTCGTACCAGCCTGGCATTTGATAGCCATTGTTGATGGTAATGGCTCGGGTAGGGGCTTGCGGGAAGATAAAGTTTACGCGCAAGTCTGAGCGTAACCTTAAGTGCTCGGGCACGCCAAAAAAGTCATGGCAACTAGCCCCTAACCCGTGCAGCCAAATAACGACAGCTTGATTAGTGCCTGTACCTAGCGTTTTAGAAATGTGCTCAATCATAGGTTTCTCCCTTGAATGCTTCGCTAGTCTATCAGAAATCATTCAAGGGAGAGCAAGGCTTAGTCGGCGAGTTTTGCCATCACTAAGCTTGCGTTAGTACCACCAAAGCCAAAGCTGTTCGACATGGCAACAGCAACGGGTAAGTCTTTGGTAGCAGTAATAATGTTGGCATTACCCGCTTCTGGGTCGAGGTTGTCAACGTTAGCTGAGCCAGCAACAAACCCTTGCTCCATCATCAGCAGCGAGTAAATCGCTTCTTGCACGCCAGCAGCGCCTAGGCTGTGACCAGATAGTGACTTGGTAGAGCCCATTAATGGCATGGCATCGCCAAACACTTCTTTCACCGCGTTTAGCTCGGTGATGTCACCAGCTGGCGTAGACGTACCGTGCGCGTTGATGTAGTCCACTTTGCTTGAGTAATCGGTGCCATCAAAGCCTTGTAGCGCTTGTTGCATACAACGCACGGCACCTTCACCACTTGGCGCTACCATGTTGTAGCCATCCGATGTGGCACCATAGCCAACGACTTCGGCGTAGATTTTCGCACCGCGTGCTTTGGCGTGCTCGTAATCTTCAAGCACTAACATGCCACCACCACCGGCGATCACAAAACCATCACGATCCGCGTCGTAAGCGCGTGACGCTTTCTCTGGTGTGTCATTGTACTTAGTCGACAATGCACCCATAGCATCAAACAATGAGCTTAGGGTGTAATGCTCTTCTTCACCGCCACCCGCAAACACGATATCTTGCTTGCCTAGTTGAATTTGCTCAACGGCATTACCAATACAGTGAGCACTTGTAGAACAAGCAGACGAGATGGAGTAGTTGACACCCTTGATTTTAAACTCGGTGGCCAAACAAGCCGAAACGGTCGATCCCATGGTTTGTGTTACCCGGTAAGGGCCTACACGCTTGATACCACGCTCGCGTAAAATATCCGCTGCTTCGACTTGTGATGAGGACGCTGCGCCACCAGAACCAGCGATAATACCGGTGCGGAAGTTTGACACTTGCTCGTCGGTTAAGCCTGAATCCTTGATGGCATCACGCATGGCGACATAGGCGTAACCCGCGGCCGCGCCCATAAAGCGTAGTGCTTTACGATCAATTTCTTCTTTCAGGTCGATTTCTGGTGATGCGCTCACATGGCTGCGCATCCCCACTTCTTTATATGTTTCGTTTGCTTTGATGCCACTGCGCATGTTGCGCAATGAATCTGCTACAGCACTGGCGCTGTTTCCTAGGGCACTCACGATGCCCATGCCAGTAATTACCACTCTACGCATACGCGTTTAGCCTCCCATTTGGCCGGCTTGGAACAAACCTACTCGTAAATCTTTTGCCGTATAAATCACTTCACCGTCGCAAAGTAGTTCACCATCAGCGATGCCCATCACCAACTTGCGCTCGATCACTCGTTTGATGTTCAAACGGTACTCAACTTTTTTCGCCGTTGGCAATACCTGTCCCGTGAACTTTAGCTCACCAACCCCAAGGGCGCGACCTTTACCAGGGTTGCCTTTCCAGCCTAGGAAAAAACCAACCAATTGCCAAAGCGCATCTAGGCCTAAACAACCTGGCATCACAGGGTCGCCAGGGAAATGGCATTCAAAGAACCATAGATCTGGGTTGATATCTAACTCAGCGCGAATTTCGCCCTTGCCGTAAGCACCACCTTCGGTAGAAATATGGGCAATACGGTCAAGCATTAGCATGTTGCCAACTGGCAATTGCGCGTTGCCCTCACCGAACATACGGCCATAACCGCACTCTAATAGCTGTTCTTTATCAAAAGAAGAGGGTCTTTCACTCATGGTGCATTCCTAAGTTGAACAATCCAATTTAACTGGCGCAACCATACCGCAATTGCTAACCCCTCGCCATGACGTAAGCCATAGGCATTCAGCCAAGCATAAAATACAAGTCACCAAGGTAGTGGAGCTTGATCGAGTGCATCATCGTGTTGAAGGCGATCTCCAGAGATACCAATTGCCAGTGACAATTGTCGATCAATACTAGGTGGCATGCGGGATAGCCGCTGATTAGCGCCATTATTGAACAATGCCCAAGGCGTATTTGCCGCTAAGAAAAATCCGTTGTTGCGCAAGTCGCGGCGCTGCCATTGCGTAGTTTCATGATAGGAAAGTAAATACAGTTGTTCCGCTTCGCCATAAACTCGCCAGGTTGAGTTGGGCAAATTTAGCAAACCAACAGGCGAATCAACCGCTAATGTGGTGTTACCAATCATGTGCCCATGGTTTAGATCGAATTGTAGAGGTGCTAAAGAAGCGACCGATATTTTGCTGGGAGCGATCAACAATACTTGCTGTTCACCATTTTGGATCATCATGGTGCCAGCGTTTAGGTTGATTAACATGCCTGGGCTGAGTAACTCGCCTTGGCGGATGGCGCGATCGTCTCCGTATTGAATGGTGGTCGCTTCACCATTTAGTATGCTTACCTGCCATTGCCCATTAGCGACTGAGCAAACGCAGACCAGCAGCCAAAGTAATGGCTTCATTTGTCCAAAGTAGTTCGTCATTTTCCCACTCAACTTCGATAAAGGTAATAAGGTCTGGTGCTAGTACCCACTGAACCATCATGTCAGCTTGATACACCTCACCATAGCGCAGGTTGGCGGCCAACTGATTAGACTGCCAAGTTAGTTTGGTGAAATAGGCTAGGGCGTAGTTTTCGTAGGCAAGGCGCTCATTGCGTTCAATGGATAGTTGCCATTGCTGCCAGGCAAGGCCTGCCTCGGCGAGCACATTAAACTGCCAAGCTCGTTGCCAAGTGTTGGGGTACTGCCAATGGCTTGTGAGCGCGAGGTTGGTCACTAGCTGCCATTGATTTGGCAAAAATGCGTCAAACTCGAGTTGGTTCGTTATTTTGAGGTGGTCATAGGGTTTATACCAATAATGGTCTACTTGGTTGTGACTCGTGAGTGCGCCTATATTATCTTGTTGGTGCCAGCGCCACAGACCGCCTAGTTTGGTGTAACTGGTAAAATCTGGGCTGCCGAGTCGATAACCACCAACAAGTGCCCAGTCGCGATAAGCTTGGTTGTTGTACCAATGACGGTCGCCTAAACGGAATTGGCTATCGGCGAAATACTGGCCTTGCACTTGCCTTGCGGTAAGCTGTATTTCGCCGCGGCGATAGTCTAGTGATGCGCTTTTTGCATACTGCTCAGCGCTGCTAGCCGGGACGGCTATTTGGTAATCACGCAGCCATTGCCCTTTTTCTTCACTGTCTTTGCCTAACAGTAGCGACAGGTCAGCGGCGCATAGCGTCGAGGTCAGGCAGAGCAAATAGCTCAGGCTTAATGCCTTCTTTCGTAGCATAGAATGATCCTATGGCCTCCATGTCTTTTTCCAAGTCACCGGTAACAGTGATTGCCGGGCCAAGACCTATGGTTTTAGTCTTTTTATCAATGAAGCCTAAAACGATTGGGATCTCGGCGCCCACCGCAATATGATAAAAACCCGACTTCCAGCGCGTCACCAAAGACCGTGTGCCCTCGGGGGCGAGGGTAATGTACAGCGACTCATTTTTATTAAATAAGTCGATGTAGGCATTCACGGTATTACTAGCTTGACTGCGATTTAGTGCAATGCCACCCAACCAGCGCATAAACCAGCCGTAAGGTGCCTTAAAAAGTGTATGTTTGCCTACCCAGTACATCGGCCAACCACGCGTAAATATAGCCGCCATGGCCAGTGGGAAGTCCCAGTTAGAAGTATGTGGCGCACCGATAATAATGGCTTTTGGCGCAGCAGGAAGATGCCCCTCGGTTTTCCAACCGCTAACTTTTAAAATAATCCAGCCAATCGCATAAAAAATCTGCTTGAGCACCGGGGTTTGAAAAATGGTTCTGTGCATTCGTATTCCTGCTTTCTTTCTTTTGTTAGTGTAGACCGCGTGGCATAAACTTGCTCGCGGTTGCTAAAACCTGCGATGGTGTTTGTTTCCCGAGCCTTCGGCTCGTAAAACCTACGCCTGATTTTGCATTCAATGCGACACCCGCAACAACTCACCCGTAGGTTGCACGGCCGTTTTTTGGCCGGGCAACGTGTTGTTTGTTTCCCGAGCCTTCGGCTCGTAAAACCTACGCTTGAGTTCCCCGTGGGTTGTTCGGCGCGAATGGCTATGACTTAAGCGCTTGAGCGCAGCACCAGGCGCTCGCCCACGCCCATTGGAAGTTATAACCACCAAGCCAGCCAGTTACATCGAGCACTTCGCCAATAAAATAAAGGCCCGGCTGTTTTTTACTTTCGAAGGTTTTTGATGACACTTCATCTGTGTTCACGCCACCTAGGGTGACTTCGGCTGTTTTATACCCTTCGCTGCCATTTGGTTGCCACGGCCAATTATTAAGTAGGGCGAGCTTGGCCAGTTGCGCTTTGTTCAAATCACCGACTCGGCTGTCACCGCAGCCAGTTAGGTCACACAGCAAGCGTGCTAGGCGTTTGGGAAAGTATTCAGCAAGCAAGGTGCTCACCTGAGTGGCAGGGTGCGATTGACGCCATTGTTCTACTAGTGCCGCAACATCCTCACTTGGCAACCAATCAAGCTTGAGTGCCTCGCCGGGTTGCCAATAACTGGAAATTTGCAAAATTGCTGGGCCTGATAAACCACGGTGGGTTATCAGTACCGGTTCACTAAAGCTTTGCTGATTTTCGCTGGTAGCCGTCATGGGCGTGGCAATGCCGGACAGCTCGCTAAACAGAGGTTTTTCGCTGTTTTGCCAGGTAAGTGGTACTAAGGCTGCACGCGTTGGAATAATGCTGTGACCATGCTGCTCAGCAATTTGATAACCAATGCCCGACGCCCCCATAGACGGAATGGACAGCCCGCCACTGGCAACAACTACCTGCTTGGCATACAGCTCGGGTAACCCATCTAGGTGAATAGTGAAGCCATTGTCTATTGTTTGCACCCGTTTTACTTTGTGTTGACAGCGAATGTCTACAGACGTTCTGCGACAGTGGTGCAGCAGCAAGTCAACAATGTCTTTGCTACTGTGGCAGCAAAACAGCTTGCCCAGCTCTCGCTCTTCCCACTCAATGCCTTGTTCACTGACTAGGCTAATAAAGTCCCATTGGGTGTAGCGCGCCAAGGCCGATTTGCAAAAATGTGGGTTTTGCGACAGATACTTGTTGGGCGCAATTTCCATGTTGGTAAAGTTGCACTTGCCACCGCCGCTCATCAAAATTTTTCGACCTACTTTTTTGGCCTGCTCGATGACGACCACAGATAAGCCTCGCTCAGCTGCTTGATAGGCACACATCAGGCCAGCAGCACCGCCGCCAATGATTACTACATCTGTGAACGTTTTCATGGATAAGTCGTATCTTCTTTGCAAAATTCAGTTTTATTAAAATGCGTTGGGGCCAAATTGAAGGCATCGTTGACCGATATGGTTAGGTTTGCCCGCGGCAAGTTTAACATAAGCCGTATTGCGCGCAGAGATTGGTTTACAGTTGCGTGGCAAGTTCGTAGCCTAGAGCCCATTGCGCCAATTTATTAAGGGAAATAATTATGACTGATGTATCCGCTGCGTCGCAAAATATCTTGCAACGTCAACAAATGCTTTCCCGTCTGCAAACCCTGCAGAAGCACCTTGCTCACGATGTCATTGGGCAAGGGCAGTTACTAGAGCAAATGCTCGTTACCTTACTAGCCGATGGCCACCTTTTGGTTGAAGGCCCGCCAGGTATTGCCAAAACTCGAGCGATTAATGCACTTGCTAGCCAAATCGACAGCCAATTTAAGCGAATCCAGTTTACGCCTGACTTGCTGCCAGCCGACTTAACAGGCACCGAGATCTTTCGACCACAAACGGGTGATTTTGTTTTTGAAGCTGGGCCACTATTGAATGAGTTTGTCTTGGCCGATGAAATCAACCGAGCGCCAGCAAAAGTGCAATCGGCCTTATTAGAGGCAATGGCTGAGCGGCAAGTGACTGTGGGTAAGGTAACCCGCAAGTTGCCGGCGTTGTTTATGGTGATGGCAACGCAAAACCCAATTGAGCAAGAAGGCACCTATCCGCTGCCAGAAGCACAGCTCGATCGCTTTTTAATGAAAATCGATGTTAATTACCCATCGGTGGATGTAGAGCACGAAATTTTACGGTTGAATTTGCAAGAAGCCGCTAATGTCGCCAAACCACAACCACTCAATATAGCCATCGATGAAGTGCTAGGTTGGCGTAGAGAAGTACTGGCCACAGAAATTTCATCGTCGATGGAGCAGTATATCGTGCATCTAGTGCAAGCCACCCGCCAGCCGGAAGCACTTAGCGCAGATTTGGCCAAGTACATTGAATGGGGAGCGTCACCTCGTGCAACCATTGCGCTGGCAAGGTGTGCCCAAGCGCGGGCATTTTTGCACGGACGCCGTTCCGTATACCCCGAAGACATTCAGTGGTTAGCCAAACCGGTGTTGCGCCACCGCATTTTGCTGTCTTACGAAGCCGAAGCCGATGGTTTAACGCCAGACATCGTGATTAGCCAGTTGTTAAATAAAGTGGCGGTGAGTGGCTAATGACAACTTGGGTCAGTGATGGTACCGAAATACTGCTACCCGACTTAATGGCGCTCGCGCGACAAGCGCAACAGCCGGAAAAACGCTTAATGGCGAAACGCCAGCAGCAGTCAACTCGGCGCAGCGTATTTCATGGCCGGGGCATGGAGTACAGTGAATCTAGGGCTTATCAGCCGGGTGATGAAGTACGCCACTTGGATTGGCGGTTGCTAGCGCGCACGGGTGATGCCTACAGCAAGCAGTTTCATGAAGAGCGCGATCGGCCAACTTGGTTATGGACGGATCTGTCGGCTCCTATGTGGTTTGGTTCGGTGAAGTTACTTAAGTCGGTGCAAGCTGCTCACCTTGCTGCCTGCTTAGGCTGGGCAGCCATTCAACGTAGTGATGCCGTAGGCGGCATGGTTTTTGGCGATCGCATTCGTGACTGTCGAACAGGCAGAGGGCGCGCAGCTTTGATGCGCTACTTGCACCTACTCGCCGAACCTAGCATGCATTGGCAACAAGATGCTGGGCAGGCTTTGCAGGCGCTAGCACAGCTCAACCGGGCAGTTAAAACTGGGGGGCGCGTGCATTTGATTTCAGACTTCCATTGGCTCAATGAGGCCAGCGTGCCACTTCTGCGCCAATTAAGCCGCCACAATGATGTGGTGGCTTGGCAAATACTGGACCCATTAGAGCTAAAAGCCCCAAACAAGCGATTGTCTCTGGCGTTTAAGTCTGATGCAGGAGTGATGACCGCCGTATTTAATCGTCGTCGAAATAAAGCTTATAACGAACAAATGCAGCGCCAACTTGCCAAGCAACAACAGTGGCTGCAGTCTGCCATGGTCACTCAGCAAACTGTCTTTACCAATGACTGGTTAGGGGGTGCCCATGTTACCGCATGATGTTGTATCCCTTGCGCCACCACCAGTGTGGCCGCTTGCCATTGGTTGGTGGTTGGTCATTGCACTAACCGTGCCGTGTCTGGTGCTCATAGTTTGGTGGCTGATTCGCTTGCGCTTGCGCAATAAAGCAGTGCGCCAGCTTTACAAGCAATGGCGCCTGCAAGCTAAACGCCAGCCAACACCAGATTTTGCCACCATCAAACAAATGAGTGAATCACTTAAGCGCCTGCTAATAAACCGACACGGGCGCGACGAGGTCGCCCAACTTGCTGGCAAAGCTTGGTTAAATTATTTAGACAACCTAATAGGCCAAACCCTACTCAGTACTGAAGCTGAGCGCTGGCAGCGCTTATTTTACGACGGCCACGACGCGCAAAGCTGCCAAACCTTGCAACGAGCGTTAATTGCTTGGCTAAAAGTCTATAAAAAGCGGGGAGGCAGACGATGATTCAGTGGGTATTGCCTCAGGTATTTGGGCTATTGTTATTGCTGCCACTCATTTTGCTGATTCCAGCCAAACAGCCACAAACGGCCTTGTGGGTAGCCAATGCTCAATTACAACACCGTAAAGCTGCGAAAGATTGGTGGTCGCGACTGCTCGTTATCTTGGCATTAGCGGCGCTAGTGATTGCCATGGCGCAACCTGAGCGAGTGGGGGATCCAATTGAAGTGTCTGACTCACAGCGCGATATGGTGCTAGTAGTTGACTTGTCTGGGTCGATGGGAGATCGAGATATGCGCTATGGGGCTTCACTATACCGGCGCATTGATGTTGTTAAACAGGTGTTAAATGGTTTTATTGATGGCCGCGATGGGGATCGCATGGGCTTGGTGTTTTTCGCCGATAGTGCTTATGTGCAAGCTCCCGTCACGCGCGACCTTGAGAGTATCCAGCAATGGTTGACAGAAACTGCTCCTCATATGATTGGCTCCAACACAGCTATAGGGGAAGGGATTGCACTGGGTGTTCGCCAGGTGAGAGATTTGGATGCCAAGGATAAGGTTGTCATTCTGTTATCCGATGGCGCGAACACCGCTGGTGAGGTCAGCCCAATGGAGGCTGCGAGTTGGGCGCTGGATCAAGGCGTGAAAGTGTACACCGTTGGGATCTCGGGATTCTTTGGTGGTGCTGATAACGCAACCTTGCGCCAGGTCGCGAACCTAACTGGCGCGAGATTTTTCAGCGCTCGCGATGCCGTTGAGCTGGTAGAAATTTACCGCGAAATCGACCGTTTAGAGCCGGTTGAGCGGCAAACAGATCCGGTGCGCATTAACGAACCGCTTTATTATTGGCCGCTGTCGATTGCGGTATTGTTATTGATGACATTATTTGTTTGGCGAGGTCGATTGTTATGACGTTTATTCGACCAGAATGGTTATTGCTTTTGCCCCTAGCCATTGCCGTGGTATGGGTTTGGTTTAAAACACAGCGCAGCGATGGCTGGCAATCACTATTACCTGAGCACCTAGCAAAAAAACTGTTGTCGGACA
This sequence comes from Salinibius halmophilus, assembly GCF_003577475.1. GTDB lineage: Bacteria > Pseudomonadota > Gammaproteobacteria > Pseudomonadales > Natronospirillaceae > Salinibius > Salinibius halmophilus. Next base: position 19,942 of record NZ_QPEP01000003.1, on the reverse strand, counting down.
CCAGTAGCAAACCATCGCATACATGGTGGCACGCGCTTATGGCGCTGACAGCTTTGGTGCTGCTAGTCATTGCATTGGCAGGGCCTAGCTTTAGCGAGCGCTCGGTACCCGCGCAGCAAGCACGGGAAGTGCGCGTGGTGATCATGAGCATCAATGACAGCATGGCTAGCACAGATGTTGCGCCGAGCCGGATGAATCAGGCTCACTTTATTATCAAAGATTTACTGGATCAGTGGTCTGGCAGCCAAGTGGCGTTAGTAGCTTATAGCCAAAATGCAGCGCTTATGATACCAGCCACGCCAGATTTCCAGCTAATTAATAGCATGCTTCCCCAGCTCACGTATGAGATTCCACGTGAGCACGGCGACAACTTAGCGGGTGCGTTAAACCAAGCCAAAAGAGTGTTTGAGCGTGCAGACGTTCAGCGAGGCCAAGTTGTTGTGGTTGCCGATCACTTACCGCAAGCGGCGCTAAATGCTGCTGGTGCCTGGAACCCAGGTATAGATGTCAACTTAGATGTGGTGAAAGTTGGCACCAGCTCTGGCATTCGCCCAGTGACAGATAGCGCGTGGCAAGCATTGGCAAGCCGTTTTTCGGGCGTGGCAGTGACCCGCAGCGGGTTGGATCAAGTGACTAGCCGCAACGTAGTCGATGACGCTGTGGTGCTGCAAGAAAACTTTGTCCTGCGCCATGATAGTGGCATTTGGTTTGTTGTCGCGGCCATGTTGCCATTGTTGCTGCTCATTGGTCAGCGCCAAATTGTTGTTTTGTTGCCTTTTGGCCTAGTACTGCTCGCGCCGCAGCCTGCACAAGCCAGTTGGTTTGACAACCGTGAACAACAAGCACAATCGGCATTAGCGCAAGAGCAATATGAGCAAGCACTTAACCTTACCGAGGATGTAATGACCAGAGGGATGGCGCTGTACCAGCAAGGAAAATATGAACAAGCCATTGAAGCTTGGCGGCAGCAACCTGGTATAGACAGTGTGTTTAACCAAGGGGTGGCATACGCCCGTTTGCAAAATTATGATGCCGCGGCTGCAGCATTTGAAGCGATCTTGCAAGAAGACCCGGATCATGTGCAAGCAGCTGAGAACTTGGCTGCACTGGAAGATTTGCAAAATCAGCAGGCCCAGCAAAACCAGCAGGGTGAGCAAAACAGCCAAGATCAACAAAGCGAACAAAACCAAGAACCATCCGATGAAACATCTTCGGGCAATGGCAATGAGCAATCCCAGCAATCGCCAGATGAATCAAGCCAGCAACAAAACTCAGATGGTGGCAGCCTACAAGCTGGTGAAAACAATGATATTCCACAAGAAGGCCTGCCGGATGAACTGCCAGAGCAGCCTATGGGGCCTGTGGTTGAAGGGGGCGGCGAAGACATTGACAGTGCTCGCATGATGTCGCTTGAACCACCCGACCCAGCACGCTTGATACGCTTCCGGTTCAACCAAGCAACAGGAGACAATTGATGCGCAAGTTTGTTTGGCTTTTTTTGCTGATGTTGTCAACTTGGTCGCCAGCGCTTTCGTTGCAAGTACTAGAGCCAACACTTGTGCAAGGTGAGCGTTTGCATGTGGTAATGAGCGTGGAAGATAAGCACATAGACTGGACAAAAGTTGACCTAACCCCTTGGTTGCTCGACTTTAACGTGCAGAAAACTCAAATAGTGCCACGCTGGCATCAGCAACAGCCTGCGGGTAGCGATTACCATCTATGGCTGGAACCCTTGGTTGAAATTCCTGATGGCGAAACCACGCAATTAGTATTACCTGCACTGAGTTATGAAGGCGAGGTGAGTAACGAGGCGAGTGTCAGTATTTCAAGCCTTGCAGGGACCGATATCTGGATGCGGCCATCGCGCATGGCCTCGCAAGCGCGCGTTAATGAACTGCACCGATACTCTGCCGAGGTGTATGTGGTCGGCACACCTGATTTTCGGGCTCGCTCAGCGGTAGTTAATGGTCGCAGCTTTCGCCCAACAGATGAGCGCAAAGGTGATGTGACCATAGCTGGCAAAACCTTTCAGAATTACAGCCTTAACTTTGAGCTAGAGCCAACTAATACGGGCACGTTGACCATTCAATGGCCGTCCCTGTCGGGTAACCTAATTGATCAAAGCGGCTGGTTACGCTCGGTAACGCTAAATGTGGCGCCGCGGCAATACCAAGTGGTGCAATCAACCGCCCCTAGTGGTGCTTTGGTGGTCGACAGCGCTTGGTTAGATGTGCAAGTAAACAACATGCCAGAGCGCTTGACCGTTGGTGACAGCCTGAGTTTTACCGTCACGCAATATGCCCTTGGTGCGGCTAAAGAATACCTAACGGCACTGGATTTAGAGGGCAAATATGAGGGATACACGATTTATGAGGTTAATAATGCACGCAGTGAAACCCGCCACGGTAATGGCTGGTTAGCCAGTTTAACGACTGAGTATAGCCTACTAGTGGATGAAGCCGGCCGGCTGTCGCTGCCAACCATGTCGTTGAGTTTTTTTCATCCGCGCAATCAACGGTTTGAGTCGGTGTACGCCAATCGGTTAGACAACCTGGTCGCCAAAGCTCCGTTGCCAACCTTTAATGTGAAAGCGCCTGTGGCAATTGTTGGGCCGCCGGTATGGTTATGGCCAATGGTTTATGGCCTTGGTGTTGGCTTGCTATTGTTGGGGGGGGTATTGTGGTGGCAGATTTGGCGAAAACCGCAGAATCGCTTTGCGCGCCGGTTAAATAAGCCAAATCCAGAAACGGTATGGCGTGTTATTTGTGAGCAAGCCAAGCATGATGGGGTGTTGGTAACAAAATTGGTTGACTCGCCAGACTGGCCAAAAGCGATTGATCACATTCAGCAGCAAATGATTCAGCAGGGTTACTTGTCTACCAATTACCGCCGGACACTAATAAAACTAGGCAGGCAGTACCGCCCGCCAGCGCCGACGTCGTCACCCTTTATCTAGTGAGGGGTCGTGGTGTGCAAGCAACTGATCGAGTGTGAGCACATAACCGTCCATAAATTGGGCAAGAAACTCATCGACCTCGGGCAACTTAAGTGACGCTAGGCGCGCCTCAATTGAGCGCTGGGCGTCACCAAACTCTGCTTTGTTGCCCGCTCTCACTTCGTAATTACACTTAATCAGCGCGCTAATTAAATCAGCCGCTTTCACTAGCTGCTCAACGTCTTCAGGAATTTGCTCGCTAAGCAAATAATTACGGTACGCTGGTTGCAACTTACTCGGCAGCTTTTCCAATAACTCCTGCTCGGCTTCTTTTTCGATGGCTTTATAAGCATCGCGAATGGTATCCGAGTGATACTTCACTGGCGTTGGCAGGTCGCCTGTAATGATTTCCGAGACATCGTGATAAAGTGATGCTTTGATCACTTCGTTAACATCTACCGCCTTGCCATTCAGTACTGCTAGCTCAGCCAGTGCATGGGCAATGGTAGTTACCTGCCAGCTATGCTCCATTACATTTTCTGGACTCACATTGCGCTTGAGCCCCCAGCGTTGAATCCAGCGCAAACGATCCAAGGTAGCAAAAAAGTTACTCGACATATCAACCCTGATGGCATTGCCTTAATGATTATAAATCTTCACATGTGTAGGTGAGCATCAAAGTGCCACCTTTGATGTGTTACGCTAGGCGCCTTTGTAGTGAGCGTCAATAGGTGGGCAATGATCAAGGCTGTTTTGTTTGATTTAGGGCGAGTACTGGTGCGATTAAATGGGTATCCGTTTCAACCAGACTGGGTAGCAGACCCAGAAGCTAGTATGCAGGTGTTTATGGCTGAACCATGCTTGCATGCCTATCACTGCGGTCAGGTATCGGAATCAGGGTTTATTAATACCATGCACTCTGTGCTTGGCTTAGCGGTTTCGCATGAAGCCTTTATGCAGCATTTTCGCCACTGGCCAGACCAACTATTGCCCAACGCCCTAGAAATTGTCGCCAAGGTAAACCCACAGGCGAAAAAAGCCGTATTCTCCAACATTAACGACTCGCATTGGGCGCCAACCATGCAGTTAGGCCTAGCTGGTAAGTTTGACTATTACTTTGCTTCGCACCGAATTGGTCATGCCAAGCCCGATGCAGCCATGTACACTCGCGCTCTTCGAGATATGGGCTGTAAAGCCAGTGAAGTGTTGCTAGTGGATGACACCCTAGCCAACATAAACACCGCCAAACAACTTGGTTTACACGCTGAGCAAGTGGTTGGCACCGAAGCACTCACGCAAGTTTTAAAAGATTATCAATTATTATGACCATCTCTGCTGTTCTGTTCGACCTAGATAACACCCTCATGCACCGTGAAAATACTGTGCGGGCGTTTGCGCCGGTGCTGCAAAACTACTTTCGCGAGTTGCTTGGCGATGAACCAATCGCTGCCATCGAGGCAGCCTTGCTCGAAGCAGATAATGGTGGCTATCTCGACCCAAACTTGGGCTTCGATAGCTTAAGAGAGCAGGTGGGTCGGCTGATGATTCGTGCTTTTCCTCAGTTGAGTGATGTTGGTGATGAACGCATTGGCGACTACTGGCAGGAAGTTTTCACCACCTGCGCGCAGCCTATGCCAAACATGGCCACAACTTTGGCAACGCTAGCCGATCAGTATGACTTAGCAGTGCTGTCGAACGGCCCAGAGAATAGCCGTTTAAAGAGCGCCCAAGGCTTAAATCTGACTATGCCGGTATATGCCACTGGGCGCATTGGCATTCATAAACCCAATGCTGGCGCCTTTGCTAGCGCCTTAAATGACCTTGGTTGGCAAGCAGAGCAAGTGGTTTATGTTGGGGATCATCCGGTTAACGACTATCAAGGTGCCAAAAACGCCGGGTTAACGCCAATTTGGGTGGAAGGCTTTCATCAGTGGCCACACGATCAACCAGCCAAACTTGCCATCAGCGACCTAGCAGAACTGCCAAGCTTATTGGCGAGCCTTTAAAGGCTTGCGCATACACTGCAATCCTTTATTTAGTCGCTGCAGTTTATCAGCGACTTCCGCTGGTGGGGTTGGCTCAATGTCGAACCCTAACGGCTGATAATAGGGAATAAGACTAGGCTGACAAAATAAAAACAGGGGGCCGGTTTGTTGCGCACTGAGTGCTTGGCACAGCATGCCACCAATGCCCTTACCACGCCAGGTGGGCGCAACGAACAAACCAGTCAACAGGGCATGCGGGCCAATATAGCGCTGGCGCACAGCCCCCACGACTTGGTTATTAGCCACAGCGACCCAGACTTGATCACTGCCACGTGGTCGCATGCTTTTATTATGTTGCTGGTAAAACTTGCGTGCCAATGGTAGTTGCTCTGCTGGCAGATGCTTAACGACGATATCTATGATGCAACTCCTTGGGTATTTGCGCTAGCCAACGATCATTAAAGGTTGCCATCACTTTATTTAGTCGCGGCCAATCGCAGTCTGGCTCGACCACAGATAACAAGTAGGCAATGGCCTCTATGCTGGCCAATCCATCAGCTTTAGGGCGTTTGCGAATGTGGTACTGACTAGCCGGTGCCTGGCTAAAATGAAAGCTAGGCAAGGCCTGCAAGCTTGGGTTGGCGAGGTACCAGGCGTTACACTGTTTCCAGCTGCCATCGAGCAGCAGCCATTGCTTGGGTAGCTCTTCAGTCGACTCGATTGGCTGGCTATGTGGCGTTGGAAATACTAGTCCAGTATTCAACAGATTAGTTGGAACGCTATGCAAAACCTGCATACTCGGCAAGCACTGTTTGACAAGTAACAGCGTGTTTTTCTTATTATTGGTTTCTCTTTGGTCTTGCAAGGTGGTGATATTGGTTTGGCACCTAAAAGGCATCACAACATCGCAGCAGCAAATGGCTAATGGGCGCTGGCAGTGCTGACACATCTGCCTTTTGGCGGTTAGTTGGTGCTGCATGTCTTACGCTGTCCAGTCATCATTCATTCACAGTCAATGGGGTAAACTTGTTGTACATCAGGTACTTGCAAGTACTTAGGTGTGTTTTAGTAACGCATTTGCAACATGGAATCAATGCAGCCAAATAAAAGGAGGGCTAATGATGTTGTCATTTTTTGCCATTGTTTTGGCACTATCGTCTATTGCAATTGGTATTAAACTGCTGAGCGAAAACCGCTCTACCTACAGCCGATCGCGCCGCCAGCGCCGCCGCTTCTTCGGTTAAAAATATATTGTAATCCAAACCCTAGCCGATACCCTACTTACCCGTTTGGTAGGGTAGCGTATGGCTGAATCTAAATTTTCTTTCGTCTTTCAATCCATTCGCCAGTTATTGTGGCGTTGGCGTTATCGTTTGCTTGTTGCCACCTTATTTATGGTTGCAGCGAAGCTTGCGAGTGTAGCCATGCCTTGGGCGCTAAAACATATTGTTGATGGCCTAGCACCACAAGGCGTGGATATATTGATTGTACCCGTGGTGTTTATTCTCTTATATGGCGGCTTGCGCTTTGCCATGACCGCGTTTAATGAGATACGGGATACCTTGTTTGCCCGAGTAACCGAGCAAGCGATGCGCCAGTCATCGCTACAAGTGTTCGATCACCTACACAAACTCGACCTAGGCTTTCATCTTAGCCGCCAAACCGGTGCCCTGGCACGAGATATGGATCGAGGGGCTTCGGCGCTTTCTTCCTTGGTGCGATTTTTTACCTTTAGTATTGCCCCAACCCTAATCGAACTCGTGCTTGTGGTGTGTATTCTCATTGCGGCATTCGACTGGCGTTATGGTGCGGTAACGGGCTTAGGTGTACTCAGTTATGTATTGTTTACTGCCATAGTAACCGAGTGGCGCACGCGCTATGTCCGTCAAGCCAATCAACTCGACTCGGATGCTTCGGCGCGAGCGGTAGATAGTTTGATTAACTATGAAACAGTGAAGTACTTTAACGCCGAACAGTACGAATCGACGCGCCTAGATGCAGCGCTAGCAAGCTGGGAAACCGCAAGATTAAAAACCCGTAGCTCACTGGCGATTTTAAACGGCGGGCAAGCGCTCATCATATCCATTGCCGCCACCATCATGTTGTGGATGGCCGGGCATGATGTTGCCAGTGGTCGCATTACCGTCGGCGACCTCACCATGATCAATGCCTATTTGTTGCAATTGTTTATTCCGCTTGGTTTTTTAGGCACGGTGTACCGCGAAATTCGCCGCTCATTTACCGACCTAGACAAGTACTTCGGTTTATTGCGCATCAGCGGTCAGATTCAAGACGCCGACGACGCCCAAACATTAACGCAGGTGAAAGGAGACATTCAGTTTCATAATGTGGACTTTGCCTACCATGCTGACCGTCAAATTCTGCACAAACTTAACCTGACGATTCAAGCAGGGCAACGCGTGGCTTTGGTAGGCGGCAGTGGTGCTGGCAAGTCTACTATTGCGCGCCTGCTGTTCCGCTTTTACGACGTGCAGAGCGGGTCAATCACGCTAGATGGCACAGATATTCGCGCAATAAAACAAGAAGATTTGCGCCAACAAATTGCGGTGGTGCCGCAAGATACCGTGTTATTTAACGATACCCTAGCCGCTAATATACGCTACGGAAGCGTTAACGCGACAGAGGACGAGATGGCGCAAGCCATCGCCATGGCGAACTTAGCCGAACTCGTAGAAAAGCTGCCAGAAGGGCTACAAACCATGGTTGGTGAGCGTGGCCTCAAGTTATCCGGCGGCGAAAAGCAGCGGGTTGCTATTGCCCGAGCCATCCTAAAACGCCCGCGAATTTTAATCTTCGACGAAGCAACCTCTGCACTTGATAGCCACTCTGAAAAGCTCATTGTTGATGCCATGCATAAGGTTACCGAAGGGCGAACAGCCGTTATTGTGGCGCACCGATTAAGCACAATTGCCGATGCTGACAATATTTTGGTACTCGACGAAGGCAGATTGGTTGAGCAGGGTACCCATGCGCAATTATTGTCAAAAAATGGCAAATATGCGCAATTATGGCAGCTACAAAGCCGATAAATAGGCGTGTCAATAATTTGACCGTCGTTTAATTGACGCACTGTTGTTCGATAATTAGCAGTTTGCCGTAGATCAGTGCAAAAATGTTAACCCGAGAGGCAGTTTTGCGCTAACCCCCTAGGATAGAGTGTGAAAGGGATCACATTACTCTGGCGATGAGTGATCCCGTACTCATATCGAAAGGGGATTTATCATGCGACGTCTTCTGATTGGATTAGGTGTGTCGCTGGCCGCGGCTTCCGCAACCGCGACCAACGGACTGTACATGCCAAGTGGCACTGGCGTAACTGCCGGTTCGGCTTCAAATGCGAAACTAGGTACCGCTTCTTCTTACAACCCAGCTGCGACATATTTTTCAACGAATCGAGCGCGATTCAGTCTGTTCAACGCTGGTGTAGGCCTTGAACTAGGCGGTGGGCAAGAGCTTTACGACGCTGGTATTGAGTTGCAAGAGCGACTAGAAGCGGTGCAAACGCAACTAGATGCTGAAAACTTAGATGCTGGCGCCACGCTTGGCGCAGTGAGTGATTTTGAAGAATCGCTTAATACTCAGCTGGAAGCCATTGGCAATAACTTTTACGTGCAACCGGGTGTTAGCCTATCGCTACCGTTTTTGCCTTTGCAGTTGCGCAGCCAGCGTTTGGGTGCATTTAGCGTGTCGGTATCGTCTTATACTGCAGCCAAATTAGATGTGCTGCATGATGAAGCGGTTCTAGATATCGACGTTGCCGACCTAGCCGACGGTGGTGATATTGATCCACTAGATTTCCTTCGCACTACCTCATCTGTATATGCCAAAGCCGGCCAGTTGTTTAACGTTGGCTTAGGTTATTCTCGACCAGTTTATGAAATCGACCGTTTCAACAGCCAAGTTGTGGTGGGTGGCCGAGGCACTCTGGTTGCCAACTCGCTAACCAAACACCTATACCCAGTAAAAGATTTTGTTGCAGCTGTGGCGAGTGAAGATGGCGATGTAGACGAAGTGATTGCCAAACTGCAAGACGATGGCCTATCGACCCTAGATGCATTCAACTACAACTTTGCCCTCGACTTGGGTGTGATGGTGATGAACGAACGTGGTCACCTTGGCTTTACCGCCTACAACCTCAATGCGCCAAAATACGAGTTCAATGCCTTGGGTGGCGATTGTGCTGCGCTCGACACTGAACTCAAACAAACAGAGTGTTACCACGCTGAGTTCTTCGCTTCTATAGGTGATATCTCGCTAGCAGAAGTTCACCGCGTTAACCCATTACTAACGGTTGACGGTGGCGTGCAGTTCTTCCGCAATCAGGTAGCACTTGCAGCCTCGGCCGACCTATGGGAAATCAACGACCTGTTTGGTCGTCCTAAGCAGTTGGTGTCTGGTGCATTGCTACTTCAGCCTAACTTCTTTGCGATTCCAAGCTTGCGTTTTGGCTTGCAGAAAAACCTAGCCGACATCAACTACACCAACTACAGCATGGGGTTATCACTCTTCCGTGTTGTGCAAATTGATGCCAGCTTAGCCGCCAACCTAGGTAACGTGCTATCTGGTGACGAATCTGAAATGGCAGGGGCGGTGCGCGGCGCATCAGTATCTGCCGGTTTCGACATTTCTTTCTAAGGAGAGCAATCATGTATAAGTTAAAAACTCTTTCAGTATTGGTTGCAGCGGTTGCTTTCGCAGGTTGTGATGCAGGTATTCAAGATGGTTCTGATCCAACACTATCTGGCATGAATGGTCTAGTTGTTGATGGGCGTGTAGCAAACGGTAAAGTATGGGCCGATCGTGATAACGATGGTGCGATTGACGATTTTGAGCCATTTGCTTGGACAGATGCGCAAGGTTATTACAGCTACAATCCTCAAACTGACACTGATTACTGCGCAGCCACTGCAGAAGATCAACTGAAACATTGCTTACGTTATGGTAGTTCATCCGACAACGTTGTAATCCGCATTCGTGGTGGTATTGATCTCGATACTGGTGAAAAGCTGAAGGGTATAATGGCGATGGATACAACGATTTCCGCCTCTGAGGCGAAGTCGGATACGCCCCAGGTTCTTTCACCTCTAACAACTCTTCTGCAGAGTGTACCTGCTAATGAGAAGCAGAATATGAGGAACGCACTTGGTATTACGAGCGATGCAGATCTTCGACGTGACTTCTCAAGCGCTGAGAGTGAAGCCGACCGTGCTTTTTATGCCAAAGCACTAGCTGTTCAAACCATTCTTGATGTGGCGTTTTCTGCTGGTGAATCAGATAGCACCAAGCAGCTTGCAGCATTAGGCAAACTAGCAGAGAAAATTGCGAGTATAGGCGATGTTACCTCGCTAGAAACAGGTGATTTAACTGAGGTACTAGAATCTGCTGGCGTGCCAACTGAGAAGCGCACAAATGTTTCCGAGCGTTTGCGCTCGGTGAACCAAGCGATTTCTTTAGTGGCAACCACTGGGTCGGCTGAAGATGTGAAAAAACGCATCAAAGCCATTGAAGTGGTATCTCAGCTAGTTAAACAAGAAGCAGATGGTGAAACGGTTGCAGCCCTAGGGGATGTTGGTGACGATAGAATAGGCAGTGTTGTGAATAGCGTTCAAGGCGCGCTTGGTGATAACGAACAAATAGATATCACCTCGGTGAGTAAAGCAATCAAAGACGGTGGCGACCCTGCAACAGCTGTAAATGATAACAAACTAGCGAGTGAAGTTGAGTGGGCTGGTAGCTGGTTCTTATTACGCCCAGATCAAGACACCATAGAAGATTTGAATGATGGCGACTTCCTTGCCTTCTATTTCTTTGGTACTGGAGAAGAAACCTCAGGCTCTATTGGAATTTGTACTGGCATTACTAAAGATGATTTAGGTGATGAAGTCCCTGATTTAGACGGCACATATTTTGGTGGATCTTGGTCAGAACTATCTAAAGGTCAGGTTTCATTTATCGTGAACTATGAAGGACAAGAGTTCAGTGGCCAAATGAAAGTGAAAGCATTTGATGCAAACGATGCCGATGCTGGCGGTGAATATAAAGGGCAAAGAATGCAGCAAATCCGTTTCACCAGTGATTTAGCAGAAGACGAATCATTTGAGCTATTGAGAGATGTGACAAGTACCGCATCGGTCTATTTAACCGAAGCTGGTGCAAACCTCCTTCCTAATCGAACTGATAGTAATTGTGACACGATATCTTCTAATGTTCGGCAGAATGATACCAACCAAGGGTGGTAATGAGCTGCTTTAATCTAAGCCCGCTTCGGCGGGCTTTTTTTATGGGCTAAAATCACCTAAGGTGCGTACCGCTAGCATTGATTTAATTGGGATTTGATATGTCGCAAACCAGTTGGGTGTGGTTGTTATTGTTGGGCTTGGCCGTTGGCTTTGGTTTAACCTCACAAGCCGGGGTCAACGCCCAGTTGCGCACGGCAATGGCGACGCCGATTCATGCGGCATTTGTTTCATTTGTGATTGGCACGGTTATTTTGGGTGTGATGGCTTGGCAAGCAGATCGCACCTTTTTTACCCAGCCGCTGGTGAGTATTCCTTGGTGGGCATGGCTGGGTGGTGCATTGGGCGCGTTTAACATTGGCATGTCCATTTTTTTAGCGCCTAAGCTTGGTGCTTTGGTACTGGCCGCGACCATAGTGGTAGGGCAAATGCTGACGTCGTTGGTTTACGATCAATACGGCTTATTAGGCTATCCAAAGGCTGAGATCAACTGGAACCGAGTCATAGGTGCCTGCCTATTGATTGCCGGGCTCGTCCTCGTCTCGCGCAAGTAGCTCGTCTTTACCTTGTTCGAATATGGTCACGAAGTTACTGAACTGACTGTCGAATAGTTTAACCAGTTCTGGATCGAACTGAATGCCCGCTAGGTGGCGAATCTCTTCTCGCACTTCTTGTGGGTCCCAGGCTTCTTTGTGCATGCGTTGACTGCAGAGCGTATCGAATACATCAATTAACCCAACAATTCGGCCTTCCAGAGAGATTTCTTTGCCTTTGAGTCCACGCGGATAACCACCACCATTCCAGTGTTCGTGATGCTCGTAGGCCACTCGGGCTGCCATATCAATAATGCCGTTCTTAGTTGTGCCCAGCATTCGATAACCTGCTTCTGGATGTTGGCGCATGATTGCCCACTCTTCTTCGGTCAGTTCGCCTTTTTTGTTCAGAATATGGTCTGGCACTTCTACTTTGCCAACGTCGTGTAGTTGTGCGGCAAGGCGTAGGCGTTGGTAATAATGTTTGGGTTGATCGCAAAGCTGAGCGAGCAGGGCTGCTGCATCGCCCACTCGGCGAACATGGTTTGAGGTTTCGCGGGAGCGGGTTTCCATCGCACTGCCCAGCAAACCAATAATGGTCTCTTGGGTTGAGCGCAAAACATTAGACAGCAACAAGTTTTCGTAGGTGATGATAACGTTTTGTAAGTACAACTCCACCATGCGCTTGGCTTCGTTATCAAGGCGCGAGGCAACTTTAAGAATAAATACTGTTTCGTTGCCTTCATCCGATTGATGGTAGTACACATAATAAGGGTAGAGAATGCGGCCTTTTTTCTCGTATAACGCGTTGGCATGTAGCGCTAGCATTTCTTCCGATAATTTAGGCTGCTGGTGCTGCTCTAGCAGCTGAATATTATTGCGCTCGGCCATCATAAAATGCGGCTGATCGTCTAGGTAAGAGATCGCTAGCGCCTCTGGTGTGTGAATCAGCAAGTTAGAATCAACAGCGTGGGTAACGTTTTTTAGCTGCTCAAGTACTGTATTGGCAAACTTAAATAAGTCCGAAATTTGGCTTGTGCGAGTGATGGCATTAATGACTACTTCCAGCGAGTTGCGATAATGCTGCAAGGCCAATACATCACGATAAGCACGCAGCGATGTATAAAAAACAGCTTCTAAATCGGCTTTGCGCAGTTCGGCTTTATTGCGATAACCGTCGATATCGTATTCACGAATCACCGAGGACTCTGGTGCCATGCCAGGTTGGCCTGTGCGCAGAATCACTCGGCTGTAGCGGTTTCCTAATACATTGCGAAGGTATTTTGCTACCCTCAGACCAGCGTCGTCAGACTCCATCACTACGTCTAACAAAATAACGGCAACGTCCTTGTGTTCTTTTAACAGGGCTTTGGCTTCTTGGCCGGTATAGGCGCTTAAAAACTCTAACTTGCGGTTTTCGAAGCGAAAGTTACCAAGCGCCATCTTCGTAGCGGTATGAACATCCACTTCGTCATCAACAATCAGCACCTTGTAGGTTGCTAACTCATCTTCGGATGCTGCAATATCGTCTTCTATCAGCCAATCCACACTATCTGCCTTCTACGCTCTGATAAGGATAAGCGTAGTACAGACAGGCCCATTTACTGCTAGAAAGTGGAAAAAAACTTATGCCAAACCGAGCGATTAAAACAGTTGCCAAATTTGCTGGGCTGAAAGCAGCAAACACATAAGAATGACCAGTGGCCGAATGATTTTACTGCCCAGCGTGACGATGTTGTGACTAGCAAACCATGCACCAATCGCTTGCCCTAACATCATGGTGAGGCCAATGCTCCACACCACCTGGCCACCAGCAGCGAAGAGCACAAGCGAGGCGATATTGGTGGTGAAGTTAAATAGCTTGGCTTCTATGGTGGCATTGACTAGCGAACGCGCCCGCCAGGCCACGCCAGATGCGGCAAAAAACGAGCCAGTGCCTGGGCCAACGGCGCCATCATAGAACCCCACAGCCGCCACCGACGCATCACCAAAGCGGCGCTTTTTGGCCTTAGGCGTTAAATTACCAAAAGCAAAATAAATCGCCACGCTAATAAGTAAAGCTGGGATGGCCCAGTTCAAAAAGTCGGTATTAATGTGCTGAATCAGCAGTGTGCCCAGCGCTGCGCCCATGGCGGCATAAAGTACTAGTTTTATCAGTGACCGATCGCGCAAATACCCTTGGCGAAACAAGCTAAAGGTAGCGGTGAACGTGCCCACACAACCTTGGCTTTTATTGGTGGCCAATGCCGCTAAGGGTGGCATGCCAACAAACAGTAGCACCGGCAGAACAATTAGCCCACCACCACCGGCGAGCGTGTCGATCCAGCCGGCTAATACCGCCACACAAAACAAAATTAATAATAAAACCAGAGTGACTTCCAAGCGGGGCTCCAAGAGCAGGTGATACAAACGGCGCCGATAAATTTATCGCCGCGAGCAACATGGTATCATGCTTGGCATCAAATTAAGGGAGTCTTAACTATGCGCATTTTGCACACCTCCGATTGGCACCTAGGACAAAACTTTTTTGGCTTATCGCGCCAATTCGAGCACCAACAGCTCATCGATTGGCTCGTTGAGGTAGTGCAAAACAAACAGATTGATGCCGTACTGATTGCCGGTGATCTTTATGATACTGGCGCCCCAGCCAGTTATGCTCGCCAATTGCTTAGCCAATTGATCGCCAAGCTGCATGCTTGTAACTGCCAATTGTGGTTGATGGCGGGTAACCACGATTCGGTCGCTGTACTGCAAGAGTCGCAGAGCGTATTGCAGTGTTTAAACACCCATGTTGTGACCACCACTGAGCATTCGCACCCGCAGCTATTGAAAAACCAGCGAGGAGAGGCATGCGCAACACTCGTACCCGTGCCCTTTATTCGCCCGCGCGATGTGCTCAATGCTGCACTGTCTGGCAGCCAGCAAGCATTAGGGCAGCGCATTAGCGAGCACTATCACGAGCGCTTTCAACAAGCCCAACAGCATGGCCTGCCAGTCATTGGCACGGGGCACTTAACGCTCATTGGTGCCAGCACCAGTGACTCGGAGCGCGATATTTATATTGGCACGCTTGAGGCGTTGCCAAGTAGCGCGCTCCCTGAATTTGATTACCTTGCCATGGGCCACATTCACCGCCCACAACAGATTGCTGGCAAAGCCCATTGGCGCTATAGCGGCTCACCGATTGCCTTAAGTTTTAGTGAGGCGAGCCAACAAAAATCCATGGTGCTACTCGATACCGAACAACTTGACCAACCCGAGCTGATTGAGCTGCCAACTTGGCAGCCAATGGCCTACCTGGAAAACCTCACGCTCGATACGTTAGCTCGGGAAGTGGATCGAGCACTGACGCAAAACAGCCTTTGGTTAAGCCTAAGTTTTAATGAAACGCGCAGCGACCTAACTAAAAAAGTACACCAGATGCTAGCTGATTACCCCGTGCAAGTTTTAAAAGTTCAGCGCCAACAGCTCAGCCCAACCCTAGCTTGGCAGCAGCGACAGGCATCGATTGATGAGCTCACCCCTATGCAGGTATTTGAGCAACGACTGCAAGGCATCGAGCTGAGCGACGAGCAGCAGCATGCACTAACCGAGCGCTACCAGCAGGTGGTTACTCAGGTTCAGGAGGGCGAACAATGAAACTTTGCACGGTACGTTTTGCCAACCTCAATAGCCTGCAAGGCCAGTGGCAAATTAACCTAGACCAAGCGCCTTTTGATGATGCGGGGCTTTTTTTAATCACCGGCCCAACCGGGGCGGGTAAAACTACGATTCTCGATGCCATCTGCCTAGCCCTATACCATCAAACACCGCGGGCGAATCAGGTATCGGCCAGTCAAAACGAGATTATGAGCCGTCAAACTGGGGAGTGCTGGGCGGAGGTTGAATTTATCGCCCAAGGCAAACGCTGGAAAGCCGGTTGGCAGCAAAAGCGTGCGCGTAGCAAAGCCGATGGCAAACTGCAGCCACCGCAAGCCTACCTTGCAGATATGACCGAGGATAAACAGGTAGAAGACAAGCTGCGCGACAAACTCAAAAGAGTAGAGGCCATTACCGGCTTAGATTTCTCGCGCTTTACCAAATCGATTCTATTAGCCCAAGGTGGCTTTTCGGCATTTATGGATGCGCCCGTGAATGAGCGGGCCGAGTTGTTAGAGGAGCTAACCGGTAGCGAGTTATATGGCGATATCTCCATTGCGGTATATGAGCGCCATAAATCGCTAGCAAGCCAGCTTGCACAAGACAAACAACGCCTTGATGCGACCGAGGTACTCGACGAAGAAGGGTTAGCAGCACTGCATCAGCGTATTGCTGAGTTAGAGCAAAACATTGCCGGCCAGCAAAGTAAACAGGCAGCGAAGCAAGACCAGCTAAAAATATGGCAGCGCTTGGGCGAGCATAAACAGCTATTAGCCGATAGCCAAGTAGCTTGGCAGCAAGCGAATCAAACGTGGCAAAGTTTAGCGCCCGAGCGCGCCCTGCTTGCCAGCGCCAAACCCGCTACTAAAATTAAACCATTATATGACCAAGCCAAGCTTGCCCAGCAGCGCCTCTCACAATTAGCGCAGCGACAGCAACAAGCAGACGAGCAAAAACACAGCCTTGCCCAGCAGCTAGATTCGGTTGTGGGCCAGAGTAGGGCTTGGCTTAGCGACACGCTGGCGCAGTTAACCAGTCAGCAGCACCGCCTTAATGATGAAAAAGCTCAGCTAGCACTATGGTTAAGCCAGCAAAGCCCCTTAACAACTGATCAATTAAACCAGCTGCGCCAGTACCTTGAGCAATACCGGCTAGTAACGGTACAGCTTGGTGAGCAGCGTGAACAACAGGCACAGCTAGATCAAAGCGTGGTGGGCACACGCGAGCAGCTGGCTGGAATTGGCCTGGCTCGTTTGAGTGAGCGAAAAGCCAAAATAGATGCGCAAGTACAAGCATTACAAAGCGACATTACTCAACTGGACCCAGATGCCACGCTCGCCAGCCAGGTGCAAACCCTAGCCGGGCAGGTGCAGCAAGCTGAGCGTAATCAACAAGATTGGCAGGCTCAGCTGGTGCAGTGGCAAAGCAAGCAGCAAACAGCGCAGCAGGCGCTGAGAGATGTGAAAAGCAAGCTCACTGAACTAGCACCAAACATAGCGCAAAGCAAAGCCCAGCTCGCCGACAAGCTCACCATATTTGAGCAAGCGCAAACCATTGCCGACCTGCAACAAGTGCGTGAGCAGCTACAGCCAGATAGCCCTTGCCCTGTGTGTGGCAGCACCGAGCATCCGAAAGTGGCGCAATACAATAATGTACAGCCAAGTAATGCCAAGCAAGCCTATCAAGTGGCCCAAGGCGAGCTTGATCAGCTCGTCAAAAATGAGCAGCAACTGCTTTTACAGCAACAGCAACTTGGCGAGCAACTGGCACATGCACAAGATCAGTGCCAGCAGTTGAGCAAACAATTAGGCGAGTTACCCAATATTGCCGAGCTCAGCGCAGAACTTGAAGCGTTGCGCCTACGTCAGCAAGCGCTTACACCATTGCAAAGCGAATTAGCCAAGCAACAAACTAGGCAGCAGGCGCTCGCTGTTGATTTATCGGCTGCTTCTAGTCGTAAGCAGGCGCTTGCAACACAGCTTGAATCACTACAAGCCCAACAAAAAAGTGCAGCAGACGCCCAGCAAGCATTGCAAGTAAAGCAAAATGAATTGAGTCAGACGCTGACTAAGATGACAGGGCAAAACGAAGCGTGGCAGCACTATTTAGCGCAGCAAGAGGTGCTCGCTGAACAAGTGAGCCATGAACGCCAACGCCTACAGCAGCAAACGCACGACCTTGCAAGTTTAAGCCAGCGCATTGAACAGTTGCAGAGCGAGCAGACAGCGATGAAGTGGCAGCCAGCCAATAACGACTGGTCAGCAGTGGATCAGCGAGCTCAGTGGCAACCTTTGTATGAACAATGGGGGCAGGTAGTTAGCCAGATGACCTTGCTAAGCGAGCAGGTCGCACAAGCCGAAGACGAAAAAGTACAGGCAGATCAGGCCTGGCAGCTGGCACTGGCGCAGTCGAACTTTGATGACGAAACGCAATTTTTGGCAGCAGTTTTAGATGATGCGAGCTTGCAATCATTAGCCGAGCGCATTGAAGCCGCTGAGCGCAGCTTGGTGCTGGCAAAAGAAAAGCTGACTAGCGTGCAAGAAACGCAATTGCCAAGCGAGCCAAACGTAGACCAAGCAACGCTGACCTTAGAGCTAGAAGCCATTAGTCAAACCCTAACTGAGCTTTGGCAACAGCTAGGCTCACTTAAGCAGCAACGAGATGACGATGCGACAGCACGGGCAAAGCTAGCTGAATACGCCAAACAACTGGCCGAACAGGAGCAAGAAGTAGCGATATGGGCGCAGCTCGATGGCTTAATTGGCTCGGCCAAAGGCGATAAATATCGCACCTTTGTCCAGTCACTGACCTTGGCACAGCTGGTAAACTTGGCAAACGTGCAACTGCAGCAGCTATTTGGCCGTTATCAATTAATTTGCACCGAACAGCTTGGCTTGGCCGTGCAAGATACTTGGCAGGCCGATGAAGTGCGCGATGTTAGCTCCCTTAGTGGCGGCGAGAAATTCTTAGCCAGCTTGGCGTTAGCGCTTGGCTTATCCGATTTAGTCAGTGACCGAGTGCAAATAGACTCACTGTTTCTCGACGAAGGGTTTGGCACGCTCGATAGTGCCACGCTTGATGTGGCCGTGGATGCTTTAGCTGGCTTGCAAGCCAGTGGCAAGTTAATCGGCATTATCAGCCATATCGATGCCCTAAAAGAGCGCATTAGTGTGCAGCTGCCCGTATCCCGTTCTGCCGGTATGGGGGTGAGCCGATTGCCGGACGAATATCGCATTACGGGATAAAATTGTAATCAGATGTT
This sequence comes from Salinibius halmophilus, assembly GCF_003577475.1. Taxonomy (GTDB): domain Bacteria; phylum Pseudomonadota; class Gammaproteobacteria; order Pseudomonadales; family Natronospirillaceae; genus Salinibius; species Salinibius halmophilus. Next base: position 1,331 of record NZ_QPEP01000003.1, on the reverse strand, counting down.
CACCAAGAATTAAGTTTTAGGCTGGGGTGTGGCATAATCGCGCGCTGATTTTATAGTCATTGGATGTAGGTATGTCAGATCTATCTTCATTAGCCAATGTAACGTCAGTGGAGGACGTTGCTGCGCTATCCATTTCATCGCAAGATGTGCCAGCATTGCTGGCGGTAGTTGAGCGGGCAAACTCCGAAATACTAGACGGCGCTTGGCTAGCCCTAGCGCACTTGGCCGATGAAGCCCTAGTTCCTGAGCTAATAAAGCGCTTAAAAGCCTTCGCCGAGAGCCCAACTGCCCAGAAACGCTTGCCAACCGTGGTAGATGCCATTGGTGAGCCTGCGATTGTGCCCTTTGGCCAGTATATGGTGGATAAGCGCCGTAAAGAGCCGGCGCGTCGTTTGGCGTTAATTGCGTTGGCTTCGCAGTTGCCAAAATACCCAGACCCAGTGATTGAGCAGTTAGAAAGCTATCGTGGTAAGTACGACGACAAAGCGACCGAGCTTAACAAGCTTTATGAGCAGTTGATGGGCGAGCTAGAAAAAGCATTGGCTGCCCAAAAAGTCGATGGCCATGCCTCGCAAGACGAGCAAATGGCCTTGGTCAATAAAGTTGAGAATATTCTTGAGCACTATGGCAGCAGCACAGGCTTAAAGGGGATTGCTCAGCTTGATGGCTTTTGCACGGCAATGGAACTGGCGGCCCGCCCAATTGACCCACAGTTTTGGTTAGCCCATATTTGGGCTGACAAGCGTTGGGAGCCACAGTTTAAAGACCAAGCTGAAGTAGTAGAGGTGTATCGCAGTATCGTCAGCATTCACAATGCAGTGGTAGAAGCACTACGTGGTGGTAACTTCGAAGCCAACGTTGAATACGACAGTGATGGTGAGCCAGCATTAGCGAACTGGATTTTTGGTTTTCGCCGCGGTCAAAAATTATGGACCATGCTCGATACCGCTGCTTTTGCCGAACTGGATGCCGCACTGGATGCAGGCAACGACCTAGACCGCCTAAACCAAGCGCTGCGCGACTGGTGGTCATTTGTTGGGCCACAACGCTTACAAGCCAACCAACCATTTACCCGCAGCCAACAGAAAGTAGGTCGCAACGACCCTTGTCCATGTGGGTCTGGTAAAAAGTTGAAAAAATGCTGTAAAGTTGCGTAAAAACTCGTAAAAAATTCGTTTTTATGAATAAAAAATAGCCCCTTTTTTGGGGCTTTTTTGTTTGCCCAGCGAAGCTGGCAAACCCGTCAGGTTGCAAGACACCTGAATCACCCCGACCAAGGGGAAGATAATCCGACTGGCAAGGGCGTTGCTGGCCAACGGCAGGGTCTGAAG
>NZ_QPEP01000029.1 GCF_003577475.1 Salinibius halmophilus | reverse complement strand
TTCGTTGTTCCAAGCAGTAGTGTCATTGCTACTGATACAAAACGCTTCAGGCGTTATATGGTCAAGCCGCACGGGCAATTAGTATTGGTTAGCTCAACGCCTCACAACGCTTACACATCCAACCTATCAACCTCATCGTCTTTAAGGGCCCTACAGGGAACTCGAAGTTCCAGGGAAATCTTATCTTGAAGGGGGCTTCCCGCTTAGATGCTTTCAGCGGTTATCCTGTCCGAACGTAGCTACCGGGCAATGCGTCTGGCGACACAACCCGAACACCAGGGGTTCGTCCACTCCGGTCCTCTCGTACTAGGAGCAGCTCTTCTCAAATTTCCAACGTCCACGGCAGATAGGGACCGAACTGTCTCACGACGTTCTAAACCCAGCTCGCGTACCACTTTAAATGGCGAACAGCCATACCCTTGGGACCGGCTTCAGCCCCAGGATGTGATGAGCCGACATCGAGGTGCCAAACACCGCCGTCGATGTGAACTCTTGGGCGGTATCAGCCTGTTATCCCCGGAGTACCTTTTATCCGTTGAGCGATGGCCCTTCCATACAGAACCACCGGATCACTATGACCTACTTTCGTACCTGCTCGACGTGTCTGTCTCGCAGTCAAGCTGGCTTGTGCCATTACACTAACCTCCTGATTTCCGACCAGGATTAGCCAACCTTCGTGCTCCTCCGTTACGCTTTGGGAGGAGACCGCCCCAGTCAAACTACCCACCACACAATGTCCTCGATCCCGATTAGGGAACTGAGTTAGAACCTCAAATGTACCAGGGTGGTATTTCAAGGATGGCTCCATG
>NZ_QPEP01000028.1 GCF_003577475.1 Salinibius halmophilus | reverse complement strand
TGCTTAAACAGCGGGTCTTCTTTGTGGCCTCTGCGACCTAAGGTATCTTGTTGGACACGCCTGCGGCAATTATCTAACGCATTGCCTGCCCAGCGAACAACATGAAAGGGATCAAGCACTGTTTGTGCATTTTCCAATGTCTCATCCGACGCCGATTTAAAGCCAGAGAAGCCATCCATTGCAACGATTTCAATACCGTCGCGCCACGACTTAGGACGGTCTTGTAGCCACTGCTTAAAAGCCTGTTTAGACCGGCCTTCCAGCACGTCAAGCAAGCGTGCGCTGCCAGTCCTATTGCGCACAGGTGTCAGGTCAATCACAACCGTGACGTACTTATCACCATAACGAGTGTGCCGCCATACATGCTCATCTACGCCCAAGACTGTTACACCGTCAAAGCGCGCAGGATCATTAAACAGCAAGCGTTGCCCTTCATTAATAATGGCGCTATTTGCGGTATGCCAAGAGACATTTAGGTGATCAGCCACTCGTGACACAGAAAGATGATCGACAACAATCGCTGCCAATGCCCACTGTATGGCACCGTGTGAGAGCTTTGAACGTGGCGGTGCAGCACAAGTGCTGTCTTCTAACCAGAAGTGCTTACAGTTAGCGCAGCGCCATCGCCGTATGCGCAGCAGTAAAGTCGTCGGGCGATGCCCAAAAGGAACATGAGCTAGGCGGCGTGAAACAGAACCACGAGATAAACCGAAATCACCGCATTTGGTGCAGGACTCTGGAGCTTTGGTGAAGCGACATTCAATGATGGTGCGTTTTTTATCGAGATGCTGCCCAGTCGCCTCAAGACCGAGTTTATTTAGTTGGCAAAAGCTGGAAAGGTCTGGGGTAGAAAAGGTATGATTGACCATGCTGAGGG
>NZ_QPEP01000027.1 GCF_003577475.1 Salinibius halmophilus | reverse complement strand
AGTCTCTGGGTATAGACCCGAAACCCGGTGATCTATCCATGGGCAGGTTGAAGGTTGAGTAACATCAACTGGAGGACCGAACCGACTACCGTTGAAAAGTTAGCGGATGACCTGTGGATCGGAGTGAAAGGCTAATCAAACCGGGAGATAGCTGGTTCTCCCCGAAAGCTATTTAGGTAGCGCCTCGGACGAATACCACTGGGGGTAGAGCACTGTTTCGGCTAGGGGGTCATCCCGACTTACCAACCCGATGCAAACTCCGAATACCAGTGAGTACTATCCGGGAGACACACTGCGGGTGCTAACGTCCGTAGTGGAGAGGGAAACAACCCAGACCGCCAGCTAAGGTCCCAAAGTGCTAGTTAAGTGGGAAACGATGTGGGAAGGCTTAGACAGCTAGGAGGTTGGCTTAGAAGCAGCCATCCTTTAAAGAACGCGTAATAGCTCACTAGTCGAGTCGGCCTGCGCGTAAGATGTAACGGGGCTCAAACTAGCCACCGAAGCTGCGGCAGCATGTTTACATGCTGGGTAGGGGAGCGTTCTGTAAGCCGATGAAGGTAAAGCCGAGAGGCATGCTGGAGGTATCAGAAGTGCGAATGCTGACATGAGTAACGATAAAACGGGTGAAAAACCCGTTCGCCGGAAGACCAAGGTTTCCTGTCCAACGTTAATCGGGGCAGGGTGAGTCGGCCCCTAAGGTGAGGCTGAAGAGCGTAACCGATGGAAAACAGGTTAATATTCCTGTACCAAGTATGACTGCGATGGAGAGACGGAGAAGGCTAAGCGATCCGGGCGATGGTTGTCCCGGTTTAAGCGAGTAGGTTGGGGATTTAGGCAAATCCGGATCCCTAAGACTGAGACGTGATGACGGTGGTTCTACGGAACCCGAAGTCGTTGATGCCCTGCTTCCAGGAAAATCTTCTAAGCTTCAGGTCATA
>NZ_QPEP01000026.1 GCF_003577475.1 Salinibius halmophilus | reverse complement strand
ACGATCGGAGTGTCTTTGACCTTGTGCTCCCTCCAGCACGCTTGCTGAATAAAGTGTTTGGCTGTATTAGCATTTTCCGTCTCGTATACGTCGGCGTGCACAATGCTCCGATCGTAGATGTCGAGCACGAGGTATAGGTAATACCAAGTGCCTTTAGCAGGGCCGGGCAACCAACTGATGTCCCAAGTCCACACTTGGTTTGGCCCCGTTGCAGTATGGCTGGTTGGCGGCTTAACTGATTTTGGTGCTGCCTGTCGACCTCTACGCTGCATCTGATTGGCCTCACGCATCACACGGTAAAAACTGCTTTCTGAGGCAATATACAAGCCTTCCTTATCCATTAAATCTGCCACAATAAATGCCGGTGTTTGTGACTGATACTGAGGTTGGTTAACCCAATGCAGTATCTCCGCTTTTTCTTCAGGCGTGAGCTTTCTAGCCGGTTCAGGTCGCTCTGCGGTTGGTCTTAAGTCAGCAACGACTTCTCCTGAGTGCAACCAGTTGTAGTAAGTTCGCGGTTGTATTCCCACGATCTCACAGGCAGGCTTGAGGGCTGCCCCTGCTGCACGAGCCTCATCGATCATGATCACGATATTTTGGCGATCTGGAAGCGAGGTCATTCGTCCTCGTCTTCTTGCTCCCAGATCGCCCGCACCTTTTTTGAGAGGGTCAGCAGCGCAGCGGTCTCGGCTAGTGCTTTGTCTTTTCTGTTGAGCTCGCGCTCCAAACGCTTAATCTTATTGCGCTGTTTGTTTTCTTCTTTCTTTTCGGCCTTGAGTTGGTTTTTTGATTTCCCAAAACCGCTCATGCAGGCCTGCTTCCATTGCTCAACTTGTTCAGGGTGCAGACCGTGCTTCCGACAGTATTCCGAGCGCTCTGCCTGCGACATGGCGGCAGTTTCCATGACGACGCGGAACTTATCTTCGTCGGACCAGTTTTCAGGGTTGTCGGTTTGGTTGGGCATGATTTGACCTTGTTCGCG
>NZ_QPEP01000025.1 GCF_003577475.1 Salinibius halmophilus | reverse complement strand
TGGTTAATACCCATCAGCCGTGACGTTACCTACAGAAGAAGCACCGGCTAACTCCGTGCCAGCAGCCGCGGTAATACGGAGGGTGCGAGCGTTAATCGGAATTACTGGGCGTAAAGCGTACGTAGGCTGTTACTTAAGCCAGATGTGAAAGCCCCGGGCTCAACCTGGGAACTGCATTTGGAACTGAGTAACTAGAATGTGTGAGAGGCAAGTGGAATTTCCAGTGTAGCGGTGAAATGCGTAGAGATTGGAAAGAACACCAGTGGCGAAGGCGACTTGCTGGCATAACATTGACGCTGAGGTACGAAAGCGTGGGTAGCAAACAGGATTAGATACCCTGGTAGTCCACGCCGTAAACGATGTCTACTAGTTGTTGGGACCTTTATGGACTTAGTGACGCAGCTAACGCATTAAGTAGACCGCCTGGGGAGTACGGTCGCAAGATTAAAACTCAAATGAATTGACGGGGGCCCGCACAAGCGGTGGAGCATGTGGTTTAATTCGATGCAACGCGAAGAACCTTACCTAGCCTTGACATCCAGAGAATTTGGTAGAGATACCTTAGTGCCTTCGGGAACTCTGTGACAGGTGCTGCATGGCTGTCGTCAGCTCGTGTTGTGAAATGTTGGGTTAAGTCCCGTAACGAGCGCAACCCTTATCTTTAGTTGCCAGCACTTCGGGTGGGGACTCTAGAGAGACTGCCGGTGACAAACCGGAGGAAGGCGGGGACGACGTCAAGTCATCATGGCCCTTACGGCTAGGGCTACACACGTGCTACAATGGCAAGGACAGAGGGCAGCGAACTCGCGAGAGTAAGCCAATCCCAGAAACCTTGTCGTAGTCCGGATTGGAGTCTGCAACTCGACTCCATGAAGTCGGAATCGCTAGTAATCGCGAATCAGAATGTCGCGGTGAATACGTTCCCGGGCCTTGTACACACCGCCCGTCACACCACGGGAGTTGATTGCACCAGAAGTAGGTAGCCTAACCTTTGGAGGGCGCTTACCACGGTGTGGTCGATGACTGGGGTGAAGTCGTAACAAGGTAGCCCTAGGGGAACCTGGGGCTGGATCACCTCCTTAAACGATATCGACGCAAGCACTCACAACGTATTATCTGA
>NZ_QPEP01000024.1 GCF_003577475.1 Salinibius halmophilus | reverse complement strand
GGGAACCTCTAAAAAGACCCACAAATCAACGCATATCGAATATGAATTGCTAAAAATCCAAAAAATGAGCTGATCCGATGCTCGAACCAGTACTTTCTTAGCCATTTCTGGCTTTTTTCTGCTCATTTCAGAGCAGCTCGCCTAATTTTAGGCGCACTTACCCCGATGAATCGGCGTTTTATGTTTGAGTAAATGGCCAAACCTGCGCACGTTGTACACCAGGTTGCTCATCGTGATGGCGAGCGTTGCCCGAGCAATGCCTACCGAGCGAATGCCAAACTTGCTACCATGACGCTTGATATCGCCAAAGACGTGCTCAACTCGCACTCTGGTTTTTGATTTGGTGTGATTTCCCGCCTCTATTCGCCTATCGTTTTTGCCTTCTTTGGTTTTACGGTTACGTTTGTGGATTTCGCTTTTAAACCCTCGCCTCGCGAGCATCTCTTCATTTGCTTGGCTTTGATAGGCACTGTCGGCATACACTTTCCCGTTACTATTGTTGGCGTCGACTAGCTCATCCAGTTCATGTCCATCATGTTTGTTGGCAGGCGTCGTTAACTGGCTGCGAATGATCTTGTGCTCGTTATCAATTGCAATGTGATTCTTGTACCCGTAATAGCTTTTATTGTGCTTTTTGGTCCAGCGGCTATCAGGGTCATGTTGCTGGCGAACCTTGCTTGGTAACTCGGCGTCCTCTTCAACGCCGTGGCGCTTTTTTAAGCGCTCCTCCGATGATCGCTTGGGTGTTTCGATGATGCTTGCATCGACGATTGTGCCACCTCTGGCGTAGTAGCCTGCCTGCTCAATTTGTGCGAGCAACTTATCGAACACGCGGTCTAGTAGTTTCGTCTTCGAGAAGCAGTCTTCGTAGTGCCATACTGTTTTGGCATCGGGAACGTTCTGATCGATACCAAGTCCTAAAAAGCGCCGGAACGACAAGCGATCAGTGACTTGAAACTCAACCTGGTCATGCGATAAGCCGTAATAGTGGCGCAAGAAAATAGCTTTAAACATGACAACCAGGTCTTGGGGCGGGCGGCCACCTTTGCGCGGATCATGTGACTTTCTGACTTCAGATAGGTCAGCACGGAAGTCTTCCCAATCAACGATTTCATTGAGCTTAGCGAGAGGGTCGTTAAGCTGATCAAGCTTAAGTGCGGTTTTGTCTTGGAAAAACAAGCTAGATTGTTGCATGATATCCAGTCACGAGGTCAATTTTACTCGGCGTATATTTTAACCTGTTTTTTCGGAGGTTTTTAGAGGTGCCCT
>NZ_QPEP01000023.1 GCF_003577475.1 Salinibius halmophilus | reverse complement strand
CCCCCCCCCCTTTATTAACAGCAGTATTAGGCTTAAAGGTTTTAAGCTACCAAGAAATGCTTAGGCGGAGCGCCGCCAATTGCTGAGTTTGGCCTTTCATTGTTTTACTGCTATTGCCTCTCTGTGGCGCTTGCTCCACCGATTCAAAGTGTGTGTCTTCAGCCAGTGATGGCGCACCGTTTGGTTCAATCGCTTGATGTAAGCATTCTGAGTAGGCTTGCCTAGCTGAGTATAGAGTAAGCTGATTTCTTATTTCTCTGCCCAATGCTTTAGTTCCTCGGAAATGGGCTATTGTCACATCGCATAGCGTTCGGCTTGCCTGGCCAATCTATCACCTGTTCAAGTGAGAGAATCATTCGCTTGGATGCTAGAGACAGATCAACACCCCTCGCTAAGCTTTCGCGGTTGTAGTCTTCTATTATGTTGAATTTTCGAGTGCTTCTTCCATCTACTAGATTGTCAGACATAAAATCCATCGACCAAATTTTATTGATTTCGCACGGAATACTTAGCGCATCTGGTTTATCTCGCTTGATGCGGAGCTTATGTTTGATGCGAAGGTTCAGTTAAAGACCTTAGTAAATGAGATACACACGTTTGTGGTTCCACTTGTAACCCTTTACGCTGCGTAAATAAAAATATAAGGGCTTGAACTCCCAGCGCCTGCGTGTTGTGTTTTAGCGGATCTGCTAGTTTGGGATATATAGTTTTCCCGAGGAAAGCTATTGGCTAATAGAAATTGCAGCTTTCACTCTTCCAAAGGCAAATAGCTGCCAGTCCCATGCAAAGCGTCGCTTCTTCACCAAGGGTCTTGCCATTTGCTTTCGCTGCATTGGCCTTAGAGCCTACCCACAAGCGCCTCAATACGAATTTCGGCTTTAATGCGCTCTTCGGCGTACTTCTTTTTTTCAAAACGCCAATTTTTGTCTTCTAGTTCTTTCAGACATTTCTTCATCGACGCTTCCATACCATCTTACTTTGTCGCACTGTATTGTAACTTGTCGCAGTGATTGTGATTTCCAACAGCCTCCACCAACTAGTGCTACGCCTGAAGCTGTATGATGCGGTGAACGCACGGGCCGCTCTCCCCAGGTAGGACGTTGCTTACCGGCCAATGAATAAAGGGCTGCCACTTGCAGGGCCTCCTGCTCAGTTAATGGTGGCAATAATCCTACAAGACGATGCGCTAGCATACTCTTGCCGGTACCTGGCGGACCAAACAACAGTAAATTATGGCGAGCGCTGGCGGCAACCTCCAGTGCTAAGCGGGCCATCGGCTGGCCTTTTACATCGGCTAAATCTAAATAAGTGGGCAGGGGTGTGTCTTCACCGGGTACAGCTTTGGGAAGCGCTTGTGCTTGATTGATGCTTGCCACCACTTCGACAAGTGTTTTGGCATAAAACACCGCCGCTTGTTTGGCTAGGCTCGCTTCTTCGGCGTTATCTTTGGCAACTAATAGATGATGGTTTTGCGCTTGTGCCGCCATGGCAATGGGCAAAATGCCTT
>NZ_QPEP01000022.1 GCF_003577475.1 Salinibius halmophilus | reverse complement strand
GGGGGGGGGGATTACACACTGGCTTATATTGACATCCCTCAACATCAACAGAATTACTCCCATCCTCCAACTACCTTGCACTAAAAGGTAGTGGTTACTCGACATATCGACTTTTATTAGCAATCACTATTTAAAGAGAACACTGACGAAAAGAATTATTTTTCTAGTCTATAAAGATTTTGATCGCCCTCGACCAATGATACATGTCAACAAATATATAGAGATTACGAGAAATATATTTATTTTTTAAGCGTCATGTTTAAACATAACTAACGCCAATAACGGCGAATATAAATCATAAGGAACGTCACAATGGAACATAATGTTCAAATTGAACTAGCTGAAACTCCAACTGTTGAAACTATTAGCGTAGAAGGCTGCATGGCCTCTATGAACTCACCAGTTCTAGACTAGTATTAACAGTGTGTGAGGCTTAAGCCTCACACACTTAGGCAAAAATCATATGACTTATATTAATACGAATAACGATGACAAAATAGCCTGGTTTGACTTCCCATTAGACATAAAGTGGTATATCACTAGCAAGTGCAATTTAAGATGTAAGCATTGCTATCTTGAAAGTTACAAAGATAATCCTAGTTTAGAAACCTGCCTGTCCATAATCGATTTCCTTTCTGAAAACAATGTTAGAAACATAAATTTAATCGGCGGAGAACCACTAATTAGGAAGGACTTGTATAAAATAGTAGAGAGAATATCTTCCAATGGAATTACTTGCTCCATAGCGACCAATGGATCTTTAATCACCAAAGATTCATGCACCAAGTTAATTTCCGCAGGATGTAAGAATTTCCAAATTAGCCTAGACAGTGATCTTTCATCCATCCATGACGATATCAGAGGACACGGATCACATAGTTTGGCACTAGATGCAATAAGAACAATTAACAATCTTGGTGGCACTGTTTCAATTTGTCATGTAGTTAATAAAAAAAGCTTCGAAAGAATACAATCAATCATCAAACTATCCCGAGATTTAAACGTAAAAAACCTAAAAATTACTCCGTTTTTACCAATTGGATCTGGTCAAAGCATTAAAGATCTTTCGTTAAGTATTGATCAGGAAACAAATCTAAAATTTCTGGTAGATGAGCACAAAAAAAGCCACACCACACCGATAATCACAGGATATTTTTCACGCACTTCAAACTGTGACAAAGACTGTACTTTTGGATGTGGGGCAGGCACATATTCGGCCATCATTAATAGTGATTTTACTATTTCAGCTTGTGACATGCTTACTGAAAGCGATAGAACAAAAGAAACAATAGAGAATCCAAAAAAACTTCCCGATTTATGGAATAACGACCCAGTATTTAGAAAATGGCGAGGACTAGAAAAAGAAGCGTCTGCCAAGGGAATTAGAAGCTTCCATGGTGTGCACAAGTCACCTTGCTTCCTAAAAGAAAACCAAAATGAGATTATTATAAGTGATTAATAAAGAAGACACTCTGGCTGATACTAAACGCCTTTGCTACATAAATTCAATAATTGGTTTTGAGAATATATTTGCCCCGATAGCAATTCTATTCTACACGAATCATGTTGGATTTAATTTGCTCGAAGTCGGTTTCTTCTTCGCATTGGTATCAATTTCTACACTAATTTTCGAAATACCGAGTGGAATATTATCTGATTGGCTAGGGCGTAGAGAAGTATTTGCAGCTGGAAGAATTGGCTACATCTCATCCATGATTCTTGTACTATTTCTAGACAAGGACTTAATAATATATGTTTCCATTCTATTCGGAATATCAATAGCATTATCAAGCGGCAATACCCCTGCAATAATATACTCCATGCTAAAGAGTTGTAATCACGAAAAAAAGGCTGGTGAAATATTTTCAAAATCAGCTACATTTTCTTTGTGGTCCGCCTCAATATTATCTCTCTTGGGAGGCCTACTTGGACATATAGATATAACTTATCCCTTAATCGCAGAAACAATTCTAATGTCCACCTCACTTATTGTATTTCTTTTCTTCACTAGAAAGTACAAATCATCACAGACTGAAACCAGAAATCCACCTAGTGGAATAAAAATACTAAAAGATGGAATAATAAACATATCAACAAACAAAAAACTTCTAGTATTTATAATATTTTCTGCCATTACATTCTCTTTCCTTAGAGCTAGCTACAACCTCTATCAACCTGTATTTGAAATGCTTGATATACCGGTCATATACTTTGGTATAGCATTCTCCGTCATGAATCTAATAGCATCATTTGGCGCTAAACTTAGCAGATTAAAATCCAAATCACTATTCATTCCGATTTCATTATCTGCACTAATAATCTCAGCCTTACCCTTATTCGCACACAACAATTACATAATGGTTATATCAATCACTACAATATTAATATCCCAACAACTACTAAGGGGATTCGAATCTCCTTTCTCCAATACTTCGATAAACGAAAATATCAACTCTGACAATAGCAGAACAACTATATTATCCATATCTCAGTTCACAAAAAGCATATTTTCATCAATCACAATGATCGTTTTCGGACTCTGTGCAGAGAGTTATTCCTTAGGCTTTACACTTTCAGTCACCAGCATCGCATATATTCTAATTTCTTTAGCAATACTCATATATTTCTTAAGAGCCAGCTCACCAAAAAGGATATCAAGTAGTGTCTAATGTATTTGAGCTTCCAAAATTTGTTACTCTGTATACAACATTAAAGTGCCAGCTTTCATGTTCTCACTGCTATTTTGTTCAATCAGGGCTTCTAAACAAACAAGAAATGGAATGGCCACAGATTAAGAAGACGATTACCGAACTTAGGAAGGGAGGAGTATTTGGCGTAGGGCTTGCAGGCGGAGACCCTCTACTGCACAAGGACTTTGTTGAAACTATAAGACTGATTAAAAATCTAGGTATGATGCCCTTGGTTGCAACTACAGGTGTAGGGCTTACAGAGGAATATGCCGTTCTCCTTAAAAATAGTGGTTTGAAGGCTCTTCGCATTTAAGGGTGTAGCTGAGTTTTAAAACCTCCTGACTCCAACAGGCACCGAGCTATGTAGTTGGTTACATTCCTAAAGCCCAGAGCTGTGCCACGTAAGTGTTCGAGTC
>NZ_QPEP01000021.1 GCF_003577475.1 Salinibius halmophilus | reverse complement strand
GCTTAAGTGCGGTTTTGTCTTGGAAAAACAAGCTAGATTGTTGCATGATATCCAGTCACGAGGTCAATTTTACTCGGCGTATATTTTAACCTGTTTTTTCGGAGGTTTTTAGAGGTGCCCTATTGAAGGCACTGATTTTATTCCTGTTGGTGGTACGTCTGACGGAGGAGCCGATGGTGTTCATGAGCGAGGCCTCTATGGCTCAGATAAGAAAGATGTGTTTTACCAGATGTCTATCGAGCAAAACCATAGAAGCAAAGTGAAGAAAACTATAGATAGATTGATTGAGTTTGGAAGAGAGCCTAAAAGGCTTATATATGTTACCTCTCAAACTATAGGCACGTATGACAGAGAAGAAGAGTTTTTAACGGATAAATACAATGTCTTTATCAGAATTCGAGATGGGAAATGGATTCTTTCTAATTTAAATCATAGCGAAGCAACAAAAAAAGCATATTACACCCATTTGGAAAGGTATACAGACTTCCTGAATGATTTAAATAAGGGCAATAACGTCAAGCTAAGTGCGAATATTTCACACCCATCAGTTTATGTGTTTTTACAGCAACAGGTTGAGAACAGGGAAAAAGACAAGAATCTAGTAAAGACAGTCGCTGACAGCTTAATTCTATGGGCTCTAAATGATACAGACCCTGATGAAAATCGGTTTATGACACAAACTGACATTATGGAATCTATTAGAAATAATATTCCTTGGGCAAAAAATATAGTTGGTGGAATGTTAAGTTCTCGGCTGAAAGCGTTGGTAAGCAAAGGAGGAATTGGTGGTAAAAAGGTAAATTACCATAAAAAAGGTGATAAATACTGCTTACCTTATGAAACTAGAGTGATCATTGCCAATGAAAAAGGTGAAGATGAAAGTGTACAAATAGATGTCATTGATGAAATTTGTTCCATGGAAACGTTGGCTGATTTTGAACCGGAAGATAAAAAATTAGTTGCAAAGGTTTCTATAAGAACTGCGCAATTATTTTTTGAAAAAGAAGGTTTGAATTGTTCGTCATTTCTAAATGGCAAGGAGTCCGAGAAAGATAGCTTTATTGAAAATACTGTTTATGACAGGACCTCAGATGCTTTGAATGAGCTTGTAGAGTCTGAAGGAGAGAGAGATAGATTCTGCCCCATAATTTGTGAGATAGTTAGAAAAATGTTTTATCAAAGCACTATCTCCCAAAGAGCCTTACTCACGAAATTTTCTAGAACCTATGTTTTGCTTTTTACGCTTCAGGCTGAGCCAAGGGTTGTTGAATATTTTCAAAAAGCTACCGCCAATTTTAGGCTTCTTGTAGGGACTGACTTAATAATAAGGGCGATATCTGAGAGGTTTTTGTCTGAAGAAAATCAGATGACTCGAAACTTATTCAAAATAGCAAACGCTGCTGGAATTACTCTCTATCTAACTGAGCCTGCACTAGATGGAGTCATAAAACACCTGATTGTTACTGATAATGAGTATAAAAATCACATTCAACCAAGAGAGTCGTACCTTACAGTCGATTTGATTCGTGAATCTTCTCAGATTCTTATTAGGACTTACTATCATGCAAAAATAGAAGGCTATACAAAATCTTGGCCAGGTTTCGTTAGTGAGTTTATTACCTATAGTCAACTCCATAATGCGCCAGGGAGAGAGGAATTTAAGACCTACATAACACAACAGTTTGGAATGGAATATATTTCATCTGAAGAACTACAAGAAAAAACATCGCCTAAAGATGTGAAAACATTGTCAAACGAAATAATTGATCTGAAAAAAGGGAATAAATCACTAGCTGATGCAGTTTCTCTAACTATTAATTCAGTGTATGGGCAGCGTATAGCCAATAAGGAGTATTCTACTTTTCCTGAATATGGCTATCAAACGTGGTGGTTAACTCAAGAGTCTAGAGTTCAAAAACATACCTCCGAAATTGTGAAGAAAAATGGAGCTAAATTCATAATGAGGCCGGAATTTTTGCTTAGCTTCTTTTCGTTATCGCCAAGCGTCAGAGATATTCGAGAATCTTATAAAACCATATTTCCGTCAGTGATGGGGATTCAGATGGGTAACCGGTTGCCAGATGAGCTCTTTCATAAGGTTCTCGAGCAGGTTGATATATGGAAAGAGCAAGAGGATGGTAGAGTTGCAGCTAAAACTAGGGCGCTCTGCGATCGATTGAAATCTGAGCATTATGATGAAAACGCTAATAGTAACATGATAGATCATATCCTTAATGAGTTAGAAAGCGCTTAACAAGTTGCTGCACTCGGAAAAATTACTCGCTACGCTCCTAATTTTCCGGTGAGCAAGGCGTTACACTCACAAGGAGAGATCGTGCTAGATATTTGGTATACATTTCCAGCGACAATGGGCGAAGACCAAGCTTGGATAACTTATAATCATGGCTACGCAGAAGTTGCAGAAGCAGATCCTCGTCACAATGTTTTGAGAATTAAGCTTCCGTTTAAAAATCCAACTGACTACGGAATGCCGACAAATGAAGAGTTTCCTCAGTTATCTGCAATAGATGAAACACTTGATAAACGATTTTCAGATTTAGGCGCGGTTTATGTCGGCCGTGTTACTGTAAGTGGTAACCGTTTTTTCTATTTCTACGTAGATATCGAAGAAAAAAAGGCTGCAAAAATTATTGAAAATGTTTCTGTTAGTTCTTCATATAAAATGCAGTATATATTTGAACATGACGCAGAGAAGAAATTCTATTGGAATGAACTTTACCCTACAAATGATGATTGGCAGGTAATTCAAGATTTAAAAGTCTTGGATTCGTTGGCTGAGAACGGTGATATCAAAGACATAAAAAGAGAAGTCATGCATTGGGCATATTTTCCAAATGAATCATCATGCAATAAATTTACAGGTTGGGTTAAATCTGAAAATTACACGGTACATTTTAGTGGCAAGGTTGAAGATGGCTCTTATTACCTCTCAAAATACAGTCACGTGGGTTCGATGAACCTTGGTGATATTACTAGCCATACAATAAAATCTAACAGAATGGCCGAAGATTTAGGTGGGAGATATGACGGATGGGAAACCAGTGTCGAGAAAGAATAGGCGTGTAACAAACGGCTCAACCGGACAAATATTTGCTGTCACCTTTTTTGCAAAGAGACGCAAAAATGCCGCCATCAAACATTTGCGCGGTTAGCCGGGCGTTAGGCAATTTCAACGAGGAGCTATCATGAATGAAGAGCTAGTTAGATTAATGGAAGAGTTAGATCATTCTAAGGAGATAGCTAGCGAACATTCTATTTCGTCAAAAATAGATCGTGCTACCGAAAATGATCAAAGTCCAAAGGCCGTAGCCGAACGGATTGCATTTGGATTTTGTGAAGAATATTTGGATAAGCCCAATGGCTGGGGTACATATTTTGGGCCTATGATGGTTTGGGTAGGGGATGACGGTAAAGCGTATGAAAGTCCCAGCATTGCATTGGTAACCAAAGAAATTATTGAGCACTGGAAAAACAGGTCACAAGAAACCAATAATCCATTGATGAGAGCTCGCTATGCTGGGCTTGTTTGGGATCTCTCTGAAGCTGCCGTGGACGAAAAGCCCGACTATAGGATTGCTATTGATTATGTAAATGCACTTCTTGATGTGACTGATAACGATCTATGCGAACACCCAACCGAAGCAATAACGAAAATCACTAGGGCATTCAAAGTTGCGTGCGCACTGAATAACAGAGAATTGGAAGAAAGGTGTGTTGAAAGCGCGATTAAATTAGAAGACAGAATTGCAGAAGATGATAAGGCAGGCCTTTGGGGATTTTGCTTTGAGCTTTTTGTTTTAGGTAAATATAAGAATTTGTCTGAGGTACAAGAGCAGAAGCTTGTGGATGATCTCGAGTCCCGATTAATACGTGTCTCCAAAGGGCATTCACCATGGGTGTGTGAATCGGCGGCTATCCCTTTAGCGACTTATTATCGTAGCAAGGCAATGAACGACGATGTCACTCGAGTGATTGAAGTTGTTGGAAATTGTTTTGAAGATGCGTGTGATGGCTTGGCTCCAATTCAGGTCTCTTCTTGGCTCCAACATGTGCACGACATTTATATAAGCTTCAACATGATCGAAAACGCAGAACGCGTTTCGAAGAAGATCTCTGAGGTAGGGCCAGGTGTCGTAGAGAGTATGCAAGAATTCTCTAATAGTATGGAGATTCCCAAGGAAAAATTAGAAGCATATCTAGCTTCAATGACGAAAGGTGGGCTTCATAAAACACTTAGGAGAATTGCAGCGCAATTTATTCCGAAGAAAGATCAAGTAGAACAGCAGGTCTTGGATCTGGCAAAAAATCACCCATTGACATATTTATTTACGAAGACACTGCAGGACCACAAGGGAAGACCTGTGGCGACGATTGGAGGAATAGAAGAAGATCTAGAAGGCAATGTAATTCACCAGCTTCGGAATCTGTCAACATAGTTTTCACGCTTAAATTTTAATCAGTTGCTACTTTTCGATCAGGGTTCAAGTGAACTTCGTTGTCTGGTACGAAGACTGCCGCATTACCCGACCACCTTTCAG
>NZ_QPEP01000020.1 GCF_003577475.1 Salinibius halmophilus | reverse complement strand
CGACGGACATATTGTTCGGTGGTGCCAATTTTTTGAGGATGGCTTCTTTACGTTCTGGTGCGTATCGGTTCATAGTTCTCTCTGCACAGGTTTATGTGAAAACTATGTTGACCTATAGGGGTCGATACCTACTATAAACTCGGAAGAAGGAAATTTTTCTGAATTAGATTTATTTTCGATGCACCTAAATATACCTGATAGCGTGGACTTTCCGCTGCCGTTCCAACCGTAAAACAGGTTGTATTTTCCAAAATCCGTGGCATTGGTGTTCGTGTGATTATGAAAGATACCGAACCGTTTTAATTTTTGTATATTTTTTATTGACATAAAATCCCAGATCTAAAAATCACTCAATACTCGATGGGCGTATAACGCCGCCAGCATGGGCGAGCAACTTGTTGCGAGTCCAGCGCAGCGACATGGCTGGTCTTGTTAAGTTTTAGTTGCTTCATAAGTTTGTATTAGAAAAATTGCCATTGTACCCGCTAAATTTACAGCAAGCTCTGCGTGCCTTGGTTTTGCTTTATATGATGATGGGCCTGCCCCATGTGCATCTCCATGCTTGTTTCGCAACGTGCCCAAACCATTAACTATGCCGGAGCAACCACCAAGAATTTGTTTAAATACCTTCTCTGTATGCTGGTCTGGTGAAAGATTGAGTTCGTTTGCAGTTAATTTGTAAAGCTCTGAAAGTTCTATATTTGTTTCGTTAAAATCAACATTTAGACCATGCAAAATATTCTTACAAACTGATTCTAAGATTGACCTAGATATTGTAATTGCGCCTGCGGGGTCTTGTGTTTTTCTTTCTAGTGCTTTCTGCCACGCAAAGTGAATACCATCTGAATCAAATTTACTTAAAATTTCATCGATACTTTTTGCGGCGGGTAGAGTTTGCTTAGTTTCTAAGAACTCTAATAGAGGGTTTAATTCATCATACAAAAACTGCCTTCGTTCAGCGTATGTAGAAAATTTGTTTTTTATGAATTGCCAAAACTGATCGAGATTTCTTGTTGTTTTTAGCCACCTAGGTACTAATTCACTATAGTTAGGATTTGATATCAGCTCTTGCCTCACAACCTGATAATCATCATTACTAGCGACACCACCAGTGCTATGAGAAAGCAACATGCTTTGCAAATATTCCGCTCTCTCGAATGGTGAAATCAAAAAATCTAAGTCAGAGCTCATTCTTTCCTCTAAAACTTAACTGCTGATATATAGTGCATGCACACTCTTGCCAAACACAGGTTTCTGCAAAAAAGGTCACTCAGTCAGTAACACTCTGATTGTGCTAGGTGTTCTACTACCTTCAACCAAAATTGCCGTAAAACTGTGCATTCTGGTTACGTTTTGTAAAAAAGCTACTATAAAACTGTCGTTAGCACCAGTTCAAAACATAACCAAAAGTGCTGTTTGTTTGGCTCTAATGCAAAAGTTTAGTACGCATCCTCTAACCAAACCCACCACCGTTTAAAACGCAAAACCAATCGTGGCGGCTAGCTGAGCGGCACCCTCTACTTTGTTTTTTTCTTCATAGTAGGATTCGGTGTAGGCATCTTGGTTGCTGCAATCGCTGGTAGCTTCTTGTTGCCAGTTGTGGCGGTAGCCGCTGGACAACGACGCATTGAAGCCACTTTTGCTAAACCATTGGAAACCCAGCATAAGCGTTGAGCTAACTGCGCTGGTGGCATGAGAGCAGATAAAATAATTACCAGTGAATGCACTCAGTGTGCCTTCTTGCGTCTCGAACTGATGATTGATCGTGCTGGTGCCAAGCTTTACGAACGGGCCTGTTTGCAGGGCTTGGTTTGGGCTTAGAATGGCAAAGGCGGAAATGTTTCGGCGATGGCCCTTTACCTCGACGGTTGTTTCACCGCCATCCCAGCTGCTAGAACTGGATGAGCGTTGGCTAGTATATTCGCCACCCAATGCAATGCGCGGCGTTATGCGTGCACTAACGGCTATGTTCATGGGCGTAGCCAGGTTAGTGGTAATATTGATGCGTTCTGCTTGTGCTGTGCCAGCTAGCAAGGTAACCATTGCGGCTAAGATGAGTTGCTTCATGAATCTATCCTTAGAAAGTTAGGCCAATGCGAAGATCGGCGATGAACCCCGTACTTGGGATGCCAAGGTTAGTGTCATCTTCTGTGTCTGGGCACCAAAACCGCTCATCGGATAAGCTGGCGTATCGGTAGCCAATGGCGAATTCACTGTGAAAAGAGTTGGCGCTATAAACGCCATATCCAAGTGTGCTGTCTAGCGCATAACCTACAGCGGATAAGTGGCAGCTGTTGGCAACGTTTGCCCCGTTTGAAGCACGCATGCTCTCGAAAGTTACCTGATCGCGCGTCGCTTTAAAGCCGATAAAGCTTCCAGTACGCATAGCTTCGTTGAAATGGAAACGAGCGAACGCGCCAAATTTGCTAGTTGAGCTGTCTGCGAAACGGTTGAATATCGACAAGGTAACAGGCTGTTCAATGGCGATGTATGACCCAACTGATAGCTGCTTTGATACTTTGGTTGTGACTTGTAGGTCAAAGTCGTTCAGTAAAAACTTTGCTGGGTTAGTGGATAACGCAACGGGTGGTGCACCATAACTGATCGATGAAATACTAATCACAGCGGTTGCGATGAGCTTCCTTATCATTTTCAATTGCATGTCCTTAACACTTAGAGTTTCTCAATGTTACACGCTGTAATCTGAGTGCATGCTGATTTAAATAAACTTAAAACGAAGTTAGAAAGAGGTAAATGTGATAGATGTAGATCTTTCGAGAGAGCAAAAAGAGCAGTTGGTTGCCAAGCTTAAGCGCTACTTTGAAGATGAGCTCGACCAAGACATTGGCGGTTTTGAAGCCGAGTTTCTTTTGGACTTTATAGGTAAAGAGTTAGGCGCCTTCTACTACAATAAAGGGGTTAGCGATGCCCAGTTGGCAGTAGCCAGCAAATATAGCGAGCTAACTGACCTATTTTTTGAGCTTGAACAAACGCTTTAGAGGACCGCCCAAAATGCCTGCTTCCGTGCTAAAAAAAGCGTTTAACACCGCATTGGTAGTAGGTACGTTGCTTACCCTTATCAACCAATGGGATGCACTCTTTGGTGATGCATCGCTGCGAGTGATCCCACTGCTATTAACCTACTGTGTGCCCTTCTGTGTGTATTGTTATGGCTGGTGGAGTAATCAACCGAAACCCTAATCTAGTGTAACGGGTGAGATAAACTCATCGGGTTTCACCGCCACAACAGAGCATGTGAGCTGCTCTAGTACCGTCTCTGCGGTGTTGCCAATAAAGAATCCCGGAATGCCAGTTCGCGCAATGGTGCCCATCACCAATAGATCAATGTCTAGATGTTGGCAAGCTTCTGGAATGACTTTTGACGGTATGCCCTTTAACAAGTGAAATTGAATGTTGTTATGCCCCGCTAGGCCTTGTTGCAGTTGCTTGAAGGCTTTTTGGTGTTGGCTGCGAATTTTTTCTACGTAAGTGTCTCCAGCATCTTCAGCGTGGTCTGCCCACGAGCGAATCATGATCTCAGCCGGTGCATCCCATACGTGTAAAACATGCAGGGTTGCGCCAGATTGTTCGGCTAGCTGATCCGCCAAGCTAAGAATTTTTTCATTCAATCGGTTTGCTAAAGGTTGGCCATCATCATCAAAATCAAAATCGACTGCCGCCAAAATATCGCGATAGCGTGGCTGCTTTTGTGGTTGCGCTATCCATACTGGGCAAGGGCATTTACGTAGAATGTGCATGTCGTCGCTGCTAAACAACTTGTGCAAATAACTCAGGTTTTCCGGCGACTTAATTAGCAGGTCATGCTGGTTTTTTAGCACCAGTTGTATTGCCGTATGAAAGGTTCTGCCAGAGAGCACAGCCGAGGTGACGGTGAGCTGGTTTTGATACTTGCTTACCATGTCAGCAAGCTCGCTAGCGCGCTTTTCACTATAAGTTTGCTGCAGTTGTCGCTCTTCAGCGTTGTTCTTCATTGGTGGCAATATGTCTACCACATGTAAGCTAGCGCCAGTGAGCTTGGCCATGTTAACGGCCTGTTTTAGTGCACTACCTTGTTGCTCGCTGTGCTGGGCAATATAGAGAATATTTGAAAAAGCTTGCATAGTCCTTGCCTCAATAATTGGCTTGATACCAGTTTAGAAGATTGGGCAAAAAAAAGAGGTTGCCAGTTAGACAACCTCTCTTAGGAACGCAAGGGTTGCTGAGTTACCGCAGCAACAATACTGGCTTGTTGGTGGCTTTAAGCACTTTGGCGGTAAAGCTGCCGAAGAAGATATCGTGGATTTTGGTGTGGCGGAACGCGCCCATAACCATAATATCCAATTGCTCAGATGCCATGAGTGAGGTGATGCTAGCAACTGTGTCGTCGCTGCTTACCTTGTGTTCCTGAACATCTATGCCAGCGCGGTCGATGGCAATGCGAGCGTCTTCGTGGCATTTACAGTCTTCTTCATAGGCCAAAACACATTGCAGGCCAGTGTATAGTGGGCTCTTGGTAACAAACTCAAGTGCGCGCTGGCAGGCGTCGGAGTCATCAACATACAACAAGAACTTTTTCGGCTGGGTGAATGGCTGATTGACCACCAAAATAGGCTTGTGAAGTGCCCGGCCCACGGCTTCTAAATGTGCCCCAAGCTTGCCGTTTGCTTCATGCTGCTCACCACGAATGCCCATCACCATAACGCGGATGCGGTCTTCTAGCGCAATCACCGCCTCGGTTAAGTCGCCGTGGCGCTGCTTGCTGATCACCGCATTAGCGCCAGCATTTTCTGCACGCTCTTTGGCAGCGGCCAAAAGCGTTTTGCCTTGCTCTACTTGCAGCTTGTTACGCTTGGCTTCTACATCGGCTAAGTC
This sequence comes from Salinibius halmophilus, assembly GCF_003577475.1. Lineage (GTDB taxonomy): Bacteria > Pseudomonadota > Gammaproteobacteria > Pseudomonadales > Natronospirillaceae > Salinibius > Salinibius halmophilus. The sequence goes on along the minus strand of NZ_QPEP01000020.1, from coordinate 2,752 downwards.
TTGCAGTAGCTGAGTTTGCTCACCCAAGCCCAACGCACCAGAGAAGTTTGCTGAATCTGGTGTGATGGGGTGTTCAACATTGTGCTGCAGGCGCAAAGGTGCGCCGGTTCTTTGGCTTATCCAGCTGGCGTAATCAACCACTGCCTCGGCAATGGTCGACTGGTCGATACACGCTAGTACGAATTCTTGTTGTTGTTCAGCCATTAATGGCCTCCTAGCACCTTGTCGAGTTCTTCTGGTTTATCGTACACGCCAAATCGGTCAACAATGGTTTCGCTCGCTTCATTCAGGCCTATAACTTTCACTTCAGTGCCCTCGCGGCGGAACTTGATTACCACCTTATCTAAAGCGGAAACCCCAGTGATGTCCCAAAAGTGTGCACGCTTTAAGTCTATCGTGACAGTATCGAGCGCTTCTTTATAGTCGAACGAGTTAATGAACTTCTCGGCCGACGTAAAAAACACCTGCCCTACTACAGTATAGGTGCGCTCGGTCTCATCTTCATTTGCCTCTGACTTAACGTACATGAAGTGAGCAATTTTGCTAGCAAAGAATAATGCCGCCAGCAGCACACCCGCCAACACACCGTACGCAAGGTTGTGGAAATAAAGTGTCACAAACACAGTGGTAAGCATAACCGCGCTGGTAGAGATAGGGTGTTGCTTCATATCAGTAATTGACGTCCAGCTGAAGGTACCCACAGATACCATGATCATCACTGCAACCAATGCTGCCATTGGAATAATGGCTACGTAGTCGTTAAGGAATACAACTAGAACAATCAGTAGCAAACCGGCAATCAATGTAGACAAGCGACCACGGCCACCAGATTTCACGTTAATGACCGACTGACCAATCATGGCGCAACCAGCCATACCACCAAAGAAACCAGTGATAATGTTGGCAATACCCTGGCCTTTACACTCACGGTTTTTATCCGACTTAGTATCGGTTAGGTCATCAACAATCTGCGCCGTCATCAACGACTCCATCAAACCAACAATGGTCAGTGAAACAGCATATGGCAAAACAATGCCAAGTGTTTCTAAGTTCCATGGCACATCTGGGAATAAGAATACCGGCAGGGTATCCGGCAGCTCACCCATATCACCCACGGTGCGGATATCTAGGCCAAAGAAGTAGGCAATTAGCGTACAAACAACAATGGTGACCAGTGGCGATGGCACGGCTGTGGTGACCAGCGGCAGTAGATAAATAATGCCCAAGCCAAACGCAACCATGGCATACACGTGCCAGGTTACGTCGATCAGCTCAGGTAACTGTGCCATAAAGATAATAATGGCCAAGGCGTTAACAAAGCCGGTCATCACCGACTTCGACACAAAGCGCATCAGGTTGCCTAGCTGTAAATAACCAGCAATCATCTGCAAAATACCGGTCAGCACCGTGGCGACTAATAGGTACTCAAGGCCATGGTTTTTAACCAAGTCGATCACCAAAATGGCCATCGCCCCAGTTGCGGCAGAAATCATACCTGGGCGACCACCAACAAAGGCGATAATCACGGCAATGGTAAATGAGGCATACAAACCCACTTTAGGGTCCACGCCTGCCAAAATAGAGAAAGCAATCGCTTCTGGGATGAGGGCCAATGCAACGACAATACCTGCCAGTACATCGCCTTTTACGTTACCAAGCCAGTCTTGCTTGGTGGACGATAGCAACATAATTCTGTTCGCCTTTGTTTAATCTTGAGAGAGGGGGAAAATCGCCGCGAAGGCTAGTGGAATTATTACCCAATTGCAAGGTTGTTGGTTGTTTTTTGAGCGATTGGGGCGTTGCCAGGCGGCGTGATGGTATCCGTCGCTCTGTAGATACCATCTCTCCGAAGCATTGCAACACATTTTGTAGGTCTGTAAATCCTCCGCGTAGCGGAGGTTTGCAGACACGGTTGATCGGTGCTGCTCGATCATCAGGGCGGGGCGCGAAAACATGGGCTAAATAGCACATGGGTTGCGCCTAGGCCGCGTCACATCTTAATAGTATACATGCCCAATGCTTCCCTGCGGGGGCTTCCAGCCAGGCCATCCTTGGCCTGTCGTTCAGACCTTGAAATGCCATGCATTTCATCGCTACGCGACCGGTCTTCACCCATCCATGGCAGATAACGGTCTGCTTTTGAGGCATGCCACGTCCCTGGGCTCAGTGCTTGCCTACTTCGCCCATGTTATTCGCGACCACCTTGTTGCCTTGCAGCCGTATTAAGCTGCGGCTGCTTGGTATGGTGTCTTGCTCTTCACCACGCCGTAGCAAATCTGTACAAGCTTACGCATTGCCGCACAGACGCTTTGCTTTCCTTTTAATGACCTAGCTTCTAGCCGCTTTGTAAGCGCGCTAACGTCGGGGTTGTACTTAAGTGCACTCACTGCCGCCCTATACAACTTGGCTCTAAACCGCGCAGGGCCTGCTCTGGTAATCATAGTTTTACCCACAAAGTTACCCGACTCCCTCATCCTTGGTATGAGCCCCAAGTAGGCAGCTAGTTGCTTTGCACTTCTGAAGCCTTTGGCATGTAAAATACACAGCATGATGCGCGCTACCACGTCGCCAACGCCTGGAATCGACCCAAGTAGTTGGCGATCTCTCTTTAGATGCGGGTGGCCATCAATATGGTCATCAATGTCTCGCGTTAAGTCCTGGATGGCCTGTTCAAGCTCGATAATCATGCTCTGCAAGGAGCGAATCACGATATCTGATGTCTCTGTATATTCAGCCTTTTCTAGTCGGTTCT
>NZ_QPEP01000002.1 GCF_003577475.1 Salinibius halmophilus | reverse complement strand
GCGACGGACATATTGTTCGGTGGTGCCAATTTTTTGAGGATGGCTTCTTTACGTTCTGGTGCGTATCGGTTCATAGTTCTCTCTGCACAGGTTTATGTGAAAACTATGTTGACCTATAGGGATGTTCAACGTCTGCCATTTCTTGTTTGGCTCGCTGAGGATCAGCCTCGATCAGTTTATTGGCAAGTTCAGATTTAATCGCAATAGCACTAAGCGAGTGACCCATTACATCATGTAAATCGCGGGCGATGCGCTCGCGCTCAAGCTGTGTTGCTTGCGATGCCAACGCCGCCTGCGCATGCAATAGCTCATTTTCGGCGCGCATTTTACGAAAGAAAAAGTGCTCGCCCATGCCACCAATCAATACCATTGGCGCGATAAGTAATATGTACACCATAGGCATCTTAGTCCACCAGGCCACTATTATTGTGAGCACGGTAACGATGGCGAGGTTAATAATGGCTTTGCTGGTGCTTTGCGCCCATACCATAAAAGCAACGGCCGGTAGCTGAAAAGCAATGGCGCCCCAGTAGTCCAGATGCCCAAGCAAGCCTATGGCAATCATCAACCAATAGCCCAAGGTGCCATAGCGGCTATCAAGCAGCCAAAACGAGCCAATATAGAGTGGGATGTAAACTAGGCAAAGTGCGGTGCGAAACAATAGTGCCGACCAAGACGAGTCAATAAAGTAGCCAGCAAACCAGAACAGCAAAATGTAAATGAGGAATGCCCAAGCCAAGGCATCCCACAACATAAAGTGGTTGTCGGGTAAGAGTTTTATTCTCAACAGTTTGGCAAGCAGCTGCTTGCTTCGATTGCGCTGCACAATAAGATCCCCAAAACGAAGTGCAAGTATGCAGTATTGGGGAAACAGTGGCTAATCACTAGTGTTCTTGATCAGCCTTTTACCCTGACATTTGTCATGCCGCTGCAGTTGGCTTAAGCATTTGCTTAGTTAGCATGGTTAGCATGACGCCTAGCAGATAAGCCATTAGGCCTAATAATAATGGCAAATTACCTAGCGGGGCTGCAGTAATGGCAGGGCCTGGGCAAAAACCACCAATACCCCAGCCAATGCCAAAGATTGCTGCGCCTGCGATGAGTGGCGCATCAATTTTTTGTTTGGTTGGGAAACGAAAATATTCGCCATAGAGTGGCTTGCGCATGTCTTTCGACAACTGATGGGCAATGGTCATTACGATCAGAGCGCCTACCATTACTAAGCCAAGGGTTGGGTCCCACTGCCCAGTCACATCTAAAAAGCCGATCACTTTTTGTGGCTCTAGCATTTTTGACACAGCCAAGCCGAAGCCAAAAATAACGCCTGCAATAAGTGCAATTAAATTTTTCACTTTTAGCTCCGTTTAGTAATAAAAATATACAGTTAGGGCGGCAGTGCCCATGAAGGTCAGGGTGGCAACGATTGAACGGGTAGAAAATCGTGCTATGCCACAAATACCATGGCCACTGGTACAGCCATTGCCAATTGTGGCGCCTATGCCCACGAGTAAACCCGCTAGCATGACCATGGGTTCATTGGTTAGGGGGGCAACATTCAATGATTCTGTGCCAAAAAAGAGCACATAAGCACCCAAACCCAGCATCAAGCCAATAATAAAACTGACTCGCCAGTCCACTTCGCGTTTTTTCCAACTTAAAATACCGGTGATCATGCCATTGATACCAGCAACATCACCGCGTAAAAGCAGCAACACAGTTGTGGAAATGCCAAGCAAAATACCGCCTAAAAGCGCTTCAAAAGGATTGATTGATACGATTTGCATAATTAGCCATCAGCCTCGGTTGCAAGTTTAAAACAGCATTGGAATTGATTTAGGCATTCACCAGTGTCGAGCTCGATTAAAACTTGCCAAGGGGCATCGTTATCATAGCGAGTGACCTTGCCAAGTAGTGGGGTACTGAGATCGAAGTCTTTGATCACCACTACTCGTTTGTGTAGCCAAGCAGCATTTTGTATTGGCTGGCTTTGATTGGGCGTGATACTAAGCAAGTTGAACCCATCCTATATTGGTGACCTGTTTGCCAAACATCAGCATGGCACTCAAACTTGGTTGCGAAGTGTAGTACTCGATTGCCCGTTCGCTGCAATAGGGTGCAACGGCATCATTTAGTTCTATTTCACTGTTGTGAAAACAGGATCTTTGAACGTAGGGCATTAACAGTGTCTGCTTGCTAAGTTCTGTTTTTACCCAGTCGTATGCTTCACCTAACTCATTTCCCTGCCACACCAAGGATTGCTGGTTATTGCTTTGTTCCACCACAACAAATGCTGGTTTTTTAAAAGCAGGTAGTTTGATGGCTCGACCAACGGTTTTGCTCAGTTGCTTGCTATGTGCAATAGAGAAGTTGCGCGCGCCAGCGCACATCTTTCCCAATGGGGTTGCAGTGGGCTGCGCTGGTTTGGTTTTGCTTAATAACTGGTCAACTAGGGTTTGCAGTACCGATAAGCCGGCGAATGCGGTACCGCTCGGGTGAGACACTGCGCGCACTTGTGCTGCTTTTATACCTTGCTGGCGTAAATAGTCGTTTTTAGCTGATTTAATATTAAGCAAAGCCGACTGTTGATGCTGATACAACTCTGGAAAGGCTGCTTTATTTGGCAGTAGCAGGATATGAGAGCCTTGCTCTTGAAAGTGTTTTGCCAAACCGTACTCGAAGCTTTGATCGAATAATTCGAAGCAACCACTAGCCCGTTTATCTATCTCAGCTGAGGTATAAAACTGATTCAATTGTGCGACGTCACGTTGGTCGCGGCATTGATAGTCATTCCAAGTACACTGACTTGGATGTAGCGCATGGTTTGGCGAGCTAAGCAAACTAGACGGAAGTTCGCTTAACGCATCTGAATGAAGCACATAATTCGCAGTGGTCATTGTTTTTGTTCGCTGTTCGAATTTTGCGCGATATTAACAAAAACCAAACCAACTAATCGTATCAAACTGTAAAAATAATATATCGATAGAATTTTTAGTTATGAAATGTGAGCCAGTGCAAATTGGTACCAGTTGCAATCCCGAATCTATTTATTAGGCGGGACTTAAGATAAGCCTGCCTGCAAAATAAACGGGTTACTGCGGCGCTCTTTTCCTATGGTTGTTGTTGGGCCATGGCCGCTTACCACGGTCGTTTCATCCGGTAGCGTTAATAGCTGCTGTTGAATCGATTGCATCAATTGCTCATGGTTGCCTTGCGGGAAGTCAGAGCGGCCCACACCGCCAGCAAATAGCACGTCACCAACAAATACAACGCCAGTATCTGCATGGTAAAACACCATGTGCCCAGGTGTATGGCCAGGTGTAAAGCGAACCGTTAGTTTTTCTCCAGCCAGTTCAAGAACATCACCATGCTCAAACCACTTGTGCGGGACAAACTTGTCTACTTGCGGCAAGCCAAACATCTGCGCTTGTTGATCTAAGCCTTCTAGCCAGAATGCGTCGCCGACGCCAGGGCCAATGATCTCAACAGCGAACTCGTTTGCCAGTTCAGCACTACCTCCTACGTGATCTAGGTGACCATGGGTTAACCAAATGGCTTTCAGCGTTAGGCCTTGTTCGGCTAACACTTGTTTTAGCACCTGGGTATCACCGCCAGGGTCTACTAGTGCAGCGTCTTTTGTTTGATCGCAATATACAATAGAGCAATTTTGTTGGAACGGGGTGACGGCAATTTGAAGATGTTTAAGCATAAAAACTCTCAACAAAAAAAAGCGCTTCGAGTATCAACTCATCATAGTGATACTCGAAGCGCCTTGGTTTATTCGGTTAATGGTTAGGCTAGATCGTGTGCTAGCTTGTACGAATATTCATCGAAAGGACGGCGCATTTTAGTAATGGCTTCGATGATATCGTGGTGTACTAGCTCACCATTTTGAATGCCAACACAGCGGCCGCCGTGGCCTTCCATTAGCAGCTCAACGGCATAGGCGCCCATGCGAGAAGCAAGTACACGGTCGAACGCACTTGGTACACCACCGCGCTGAATATGGCCAAGTACTGTGGCGCGGGTTTCAACGCCCGTCGCCGCTTCAATGCGCTTAGCGAGTGCATTCACATCACACATTAGTTCAGTAATGGTGATGATTGCGTGCCCTTTGCCTTCGGCCATGTCTTCTTTGATGGTATTAACAAGTTCGTCTTCATCAAATGGCTTTTCAGGCACGACGCAGTATTCGGCGCCTGAGCCGATTGCCGCGGCCACCGTCAGATCGCCACAATGGCGGCCCATAATTTCTACTACCGAGATGCGTCGGTGAGATGAACAGGTATCACGCAAACGGTCGATTGCCTCCAGAACAGTGTCTAGAGCAGTGATATAACCAATGGTGTAGTCGGTACCAGCGATATCATTATCAATTGTGCCTGGCAGACCGATACAAGGGAAGCCTTGCTCAGTGACTGCTTTTGCACCCATATATGAGCCATCACCGCCAATAACGACTAGCGCATCAATGCCATGTTTCTTTAGGTTTTCTACACCCTTTTTTTGCACTTCTTTGTCGGCAAATTCAGGGAAGCGAGCAGATTTAAGTTTGGTGCCACCACGGTTAATGATGTCCGACACTGAGCGGCGCTCTAACTTTTCGATTTGATCGTGCACTAGGCCGTAGAAGCCTTCATAAATGCCGTAAATTTCAATGTCGTTTAGTAGGGCGTAGCGGCCAATTGCGCGTACCGCTGCGTTCATACCAGGCGCGTCGCCGCCACTTGTAAGAATGCCAATTTTCTTAACCATGGGATACCTCAGGTAATGAGTCGGTGCTGAACAATGCTTGGAAGTAATAAAACTACAAGTTCCATACTAAAGCAAAAGAAGATTGCCAAAGCATTGATGTCAGTCGGCTCTATCTCGTAATTTTGCAACAGATTGTACTGAAAAATTGCCAAAGAGTCGCTACCTAGGTCAAACAAGTTGCGGGTTGCCGCACCTTGTTTGACCGAGTAGAGCAGGATTTACATAGAAGTTAAGCCAACCCAGGTCATGTAGCCTGCGAAGGTTACTAGTAGCAAACCGCCTTCAAATCGGTTGATTCGACCTTTGCCTTTTAGGCCGACGGCCATTACGAGCACTGCTAGGGTGATACCAACATTTACTGGTAAGTCTCGGCTAACGAACTCTGGCTCGGTGGCGCCAATTGGGGTAATGACAGCGGCGAGGCCGACTACTGCCAGGGTATTAAATAGGTTGGAGCCAATAACGTTGCCAATAATCATATCGTGCTCGCCTTTGCGAACCGCGGCAATGCTGGCTGCCAGTTCTGGCAAAGAAGTACCAACCGCTAAAATGGTAAGGCCTATGACTAGTTCACTCACGCCAAATGACAAGGCGATAAACTCTGCACCCCATACTAAAACATGGGAACTGCCGACTAGGAGCACCAAGCCAGAAGCGAGCCAAAACCACGCTTTGCCAAGTGTCATATCTGGGATTTCATCAGAGTACTCTGCTTCCACCACATCGCCGGTTCCAGCATCACGAATGCCGGCATAAATTGACCAGCCCATCGTGGCTGCAAAGACTACTAACATAATGACCGCATCGATCCGGCTCACTTCACCATCGTAAAGCAAGCCTGTTGCCACCGCAGTGGCTGCCAATAATAGTGGAATTTCGCGGCGTATCACGCCACTTGCCACTAATAGTGGGGATAACACGGCCGCGGCACCTAAAATGAGCGTTAGGTTGGCAATGTTAGAGCCAAAAGCATTACCTAATGCCATGCCTGGGCTACCATTCAGGGCAGCATTAGCTGATACCGCAAGCTCTGGCGCCGAGGTGCCAAAACCTACGATGATCACGCCAATCAGCAAAATAGGCATGCCCAAATGCTTGGCTACCGCTGCCGCCCCTTCAACAAATTTATCGGCACTCCAAACGAGTATGACAAGCCCAACAATAACGGCGGCAATAGCTAAGAGCATGATATTCCTCAATGATGAAAATTTTCTCGCAAGGTAGCAAAACTGGGCTGATTAGGGTAGGACTTTGCTTGTAAAACACAAAAAAAAGCACGCAACCGAAGTTGCGTGCAACTGACAGATGACTCGTCACTCCGTGACGCGCAATAATACTTACGAGTATTTATCTTAGTTGGATGCTTCTTGATCAATTTGGCGCACGAGTGCTTTGGCTATTTTCATTGCGACGGGGCGAAACACTAGCATGGCGAACAACGCCAGCGGCCAAGCAATAATCCAAGCAACTAACCAGCGCATCAATAGTTGGTTATCAATGCCGGTATTGAGCATGGTGATAATGAGCGTCATAAATAACGCCATAAAACACGACATGAAAACCGAGACGATTAAATGAGTGTGTTTTGGGTGAAACATGGGTAACTCCTTCAACTAGGTGGCTAATCATTCCTTGCAAGTATGACACGCTAGGTGATGCCTTGCTGAGCGCTATTGTTGCATAGTTGGGTAAATAAGGTCGCGTGAAATTTCCTCTACTCGTTGATGGATGTCAGCTAACTCCTCTGGGCTTTTGCGATCAAGGTTCTTTAGGCTAAGTGCCATGCGTGGGTTGTTAGTGAACTTAGCGCGATGTTTGTCTAAGAAGTGCCAATACAACGCATTAAAAGGGCAGGCGTCTGCTTCGGCCGTTTTTTTGACGTTAAACTGGCAGCTTTTGCAGTAGTTCGACATCTTGTTGATATAGTTGCCACTAGCGCAGTAAGGCTTGCTAGCCATAATGCCGCCATCACCCCATAACGCCATGCCTAGGGTATTAGGCAGCTCTACCCACTCATATGCATCAACATAAATTGCAAGATACCAGTCGGTCACTTCCTGCGTGCTCAAACCAGCTAGCAATGAAAAATTGCCAATCACCATTAGGCGTTGAATATGATGGGCATAACCATGTTCTAGTGTGTCGCCAATGGCATGCTTGAGGCAGTTCATTTTGGTGTTGGCGTGCCAAAAAAACTCCGGTAACGGGTTGTCTGCTGCAAGCGCATTGCGGTTTTTGTAGCTTGGCATATGCAACCAATACAGACCCCGCACGTACTCGCGCCAGCCTAAAATTTGGCGGATAAAACCCTCTACGGCATTTAATGGTGCCTTATTTTGTTGGTAGGCCAATTCTGCTTGTTGGCAAAGCACGAGTGGATCGAGTAGGCCCATATTGATGGCCGCAGACAGGCGACCATGGAACAACCATTGCTCGCTGTCGTCCATCGCATCTTGGAAATCACCAAAGTTTGGTAAAAGGTGAGTAAAGAAGTGCTCAGCTAATTGCTCTGCTTGCGCTTTGGTAACCGGCCAAGCAAATTTGTCGAGCCGCCCAGGATGGTGCGCAAACTTTTCATTCACGTCACTAATCACTTGCTGGGTGATTTGATCAGGCTCAAATTCAACTGGGGCTGGCACTTGTGGCTCGCCATGCCAGCGCTTGCGGTTGTTGGCATCATAGTTCCACTTGCCACCAACGGGTTCTTCTCCTTCCATCAAAACCCCAGTTTGGCGGCGCAGTTGGCGATAAAAATACTCCATGCGTAGTTGCTTTTTGCCCTTTGCCCACTCGTTAAATGTTTCTTGTGAACTAATCGCATTGACCACTGGGAAAAAAGTCACCGGCTTTAGCTTGTTGAGCGCTGCTAATGACTGCTCGAAGCGGTATTCGCCACAGTGACATACTTGAATGCTGTCGATGTTATGGTCGTGCTCAGCAATGGCCTGCGCAACCGCTTGTTCAATGCTGCGGATGTTGTCACCAATTTTGAAATAACGGACCTGATAACCAAGGGTTATTAAATGCTCGGCGAAGTGGCGCATCGCAGAAAATATCATGGCTACCTTATGCTTGTGATGGCGCACGTATGACGCTTCGTCATGCACTTCGGCCATTACAATGATGTCTTGGGTGGTGGTATTCGATAGCGCTTTATTGGCTAAAGAAAGCTGATCGCCCAAAATTAGCGTTAACTTTTTTGTGCTCATTCGCTAAACAAGTCCGGTTGCTTGGTATTCGAGGATTTACGCTTGGGCTGGCGTCGCCGACTACCATGTTTTTGATAAACACGGCGGCTAATGCTGCGATCTACTTCGGCGGCTTTTAGTTTCGCACGTGCTTGGCGCGCGCCGATTACTGGATCGATAACAGGTGTTATATAGTGTCCACCTAGCCAAGGTTGGTGGCAAATAACTGCCGGTAGGTGGGCGAGTTCTGGAATCCAGCGTTTAATAAAGTGTGCGGCGGGGTCATATTTTTGACCTTGTTGCACTGGGTTGTACATGCGGTTTGGATTAATACCGGTGACCCCTGATTGCATTTGAATTTGTGACCAGTGAATGCCTGGCTCGTAGTCGACGAATAGACGAGCAAGATGCTCTCCCACTGGCTGCCAAGGTAGCCATAAGTGATAGGTTGCAAATGACGTTAACATGGCGCGCATACGAAAGTTCAGCCAGCCCATGGCAATAAGCGAGCGCATGCAGGCGTCGACCCAAGGCACGCCAGTATTGCCCGTTGCCCATTTCTGAAATACTGCATCATCAAAGCGCCTTTTTAATGCGTCATCTAGTTGTGGGTGCATGGCTTGGCGAGCAAGGCTAGGCTCATCCTCTAACTTTTGAATAAAGTGGCAATGCCAATAGAGTCGCGAGCGAAAGGCGTTACGCTGCCTTTTATGCTGATCTACTGCTTCAAGTCGGCGAATCACTTCTTTCATACTAATGCAGCCATAAGCCAAGTAAGGGCTAAGGCGGCTAGAAAATTCAGCGGCTTTAGCAGGGGAGCCAATGGTTTTTAAATAGCTTGGCAAATTTTGGCTAATAAACTTGTTCAATAAAGCGTCGCCAGCTCCCCGGCCGCCGTGTTGGCGCTGTGGTGCCGGTGTATGGTCATAGCCTCGGGCTATATTTATTTTGCTAGTAGGTAGCTGCAGGTCACGCAAAGTTTTTTGCGCCGATGCGGGCGTTGCAATAGGTGTGTCGATAATGGCCTGATAGTGCTTCAACCAATCATCGCGATTGCTAAGTCGCCTTTTAACGCCAAATTGCCGGTACTCATGCCAAGTAATTCCATGCCGTTTACACCATTTGCTTACATCTATATCACGTTGAAATGTCCATTCGTTACCCGTTTCTTCGTGGCTATATAAGGCGGTAATCTTAGTTTGCTGGTGGATGATGGATAACAGATCATCAGCCTTGCCGCAGCCTATATGTAACGCAATATTCAAATTGGCTAGCTCTGCGTGCAACGCCTTAAGCGACTCGACGATAAACCCCCATTGGCGAGTGCTGGTATCAGGCAGCTGCCAGTAAGCCTCCTCAATGGCATACAGTGCAACCACCGCAATGCCACGCTTGTTTGCATCCATACAAGCCTGTTGAAGTGCTTTGTGGTCATTAACCCTAAAATCGCGTTTGAACCAAATAACGTTCAACTTACGTCCCACCCCATGAGCTTCAGCCATGCCATAAACCTGCGGCGACTAATGCGCAAGTGAATACCATGTAGAACCCGAACCTGTTGTCGATAACCTGTTGCCGATAGGTATACGCAAGTGCTTGGTTTTTTAGTCAAAGATGGTGTTTTAGAGGTGTATTGGAACAGTGTAAGAGGGTTGGCTTGTTAATTGCTTTATGAAAAGCGAAATAAAAACTATGGTGCTTCCTGCCAAAAAAATGTCTGTAATCTAAAAAATACAAAAATTTAACGCGGTTCAGGTCACAAAACGTCAAAAAAGATGAAGTCTTCTTGCAAAGGTAATAAAATGTAATGCCAAACAGCGGTTGTGGCCGAGGTGCCAGCAAATGGGAAGGCAAATGATGGGAGTAGGGTGTAATGAAATATCAGCTTAAATGGATAGCATTAGCGGTATCAGCGGCAACGGTTACTGCATGCTCGGACAATGGTTCAACGACAACGTCGGCCAGTTTTGCCAATCAAACCGACAATGCTCTAATCGTTACGCAACAGCCCAACGGAAGCGTATCGCCAAGCCCATCTGTATCGCCAACAGATACTGCAGAGCCAAGTGCCACAGTAACCCCAAATACAACGGCAGAACCGAGTGCCACAGCATTACCAAGCACTACGGCAGAACCGAGTGCCACAGCATTACCAAGCACTACGGCGGCACCAAGTACCACAGCATTACCAAGCACTACGGCAGTACCAAGTACCACAGCATTACCAAGCACTACGGCAGAACCGAGTGCCACAGCATTACCAAGTACCACAGCATTACCAAGTGCCACTACAGAGCCAAGTACCACAGCAGTACCAAGTACAACTGCGGAGCCGAGTGCTACGACAGAGCCAAGCGCCACAACAGTACCTAGTGCTACGACAGAGCCAAGTGCCACGGCGGTACCAAGTACTACAGCAGTGCCGAGTACCACAGCAATTCCAAGTACCACGGCAGAACCGAGTGCCACTGCAGAGCCAAGTACCACAGCAGAGCCGAGTGCTACAGCAGTACCGAGTATAACGGCAGAGCCAAGTGCCACAGCATTACCAAGTACCACAGCATTACCAAGCACTACGGCAGAGCCGAGTGCTACGGCGGTACCAAGTACCACTGCAGAGCCAAGTGTCACTGCAGAGCCAAGTGTCACAACTGTACCAAGTGCCACTGCAGTACCGAGTGCCACTGCAGTACCGAGTGCAACGGCAGAGCCAAGCCCTACCCCTACACCAGTCGACTCAGATGGTGATGGGCTAACGGATGGCGAGGAAGGTGACATCGGCACAGACCCTAGTCTTCCAGACACCGACGGTGATGGTCTATCAGATGGTGAGGAAGTAGATCTAGGAACTGATCCTCTGGAACCAGATTCCGATGGCGATGGGGTTAATGATGGTGGTGATGCAGACCCAACTGATTCAAACTCTGACTCCGATGGTGATGGCTGGACTGATCTGTATGAGTCAACAATTGGAACGGACCCATTAAACTCAGACACCGATGGCGACTCGGTTACCGATTCAGCGGATGGTAATGATGACAGCGATGGCGACGGTAAAGTTGATGCTTTGGAGTCTAGTGTTGCTGATGCCGATAATGATGGGGTGAGTGATGAGTTCGATCGCGAAGATGCGAACCCAAACAACGACACGGACGCAGATGGCTTAGGTAATCTTAGCGAGACGCAAGATTATGGTACTAACCCTCGCAAGTTTGATACCGACGAAGACGGCGTCTCGGATGGTGAGGAAGTTGCTGATGGGACAGACCCATTAGATGCTTGGTCTTATCGTTTGTCGCGTTTATCCGAGTGTTCGGCGCCCCTTTATCAGCCGGGTACAAACTATGAGCTGAATGATGAAGTTGTGCTCAGTGGCCGAGTCTATGCCTGTATTGATGGCCATCTTTGTGGCAATGATACCTATGTACCTCGCCAAGGTAATGCTGATGCCGAACTAGCATGGCAGGGTATTGGCTATTGTTCAGTGCCAGATACGCAGCAGACCTGCCAAACAGCGCCTGAATATGTAGCAAGCCAGATGTATCAGCAAGGGGATCGTGTGCGAGCCGCGCAAGGTGTGTTGTTTGAGTTGATCGACACAACCTCAGTGCAGGCTCCAAGGTTAACCGATCCAAGTGGAGCGCAAACCGGATGGCAGCGCATTGCGCAATGTGGTCACGCGAAAGCGGTGTTCTGGAATGGCTTGGCGTCAGGGGCTGATTCATTGAATGTTTATATCGGTAGTGGTTACCAGTCGACAGATAGCACCCAGATCGCGCAAAACCTTCAGCCAGGGCAGACTGCTGAGTTGTTCTCGGTCTTTAGCGCTGATGCACTATGGACTGAGTTTAATACAGAGCAAGGGGCGCTAGCGGGCCCTTGGTATAGTGACTTCGGCGCTTCCACTACGCCTCAGCGTGAACAAAGCTTTTATGCCGATACATTTAGCGCACTCTACCAGTTGCCTCGTATCCAGCGCTCAGTTGGTGCAGTCGATGGTAACGCAAGCGCAGGTGGCGAAACTGGTTGGGTGGTGTTTAGTAGTGAGCCGGGCCTGGCACACCCACCAGCAATTCGAGTGTTGAACACGTCTCCTAAGGGTGTGCAACTGGTGTTTGGTAAGCAGGTAGCCGGCGAGTTTCAGGTGCTGTTTGCCTCCGACTCACTATCGCCAACCAGTGTTGACTTCACTGTTATGAACTCAGCCTTGCAATCCTTGGTTGGCGAAGTCGAAGTGCGGGTCATTCGCCAGCAGCGGCGGGTAACAGGTAACCTTCGTGATCAGCAAGCAGAGTTGCCAAATAATCTAGCGAACAAGCAAGCGCTTGCCTCTGCCACAGTCAACTTGGTGAACGGGGATACGTTAATTGTTATTTATGATGATCACCATGGGTTGAACTTGTTTAACAACTAGTACAACTGCGCCACATCACATCAGAGGGCCGCTATGTATATCGCATAACGGCCTTTTCGTTCAGTGATCGGCTGCTACGGTAGCTTTTTAAACCTGGTTTAACTCAATTTTGTACGCTTGCGACATCAGCCTATAAAACATTCATTACGGTTTTTTTCATCAAATCTTAGCAATCCGGCAGCTCGTAACGGCCAAAGCATCTCTCAATAATAACCACGAAGGAGAACAAAGATGCTTAAGTCTAAAATCGCTCTTGCCGTTGCAGCAGCAACCACCTTGGCAGCCTGTAACATGACAGTCGACACAGTTGACGACACCGGCGCCTTGTTAGCAGAAGTCCGTGTTATCCACGCTTCTGCCGATGCCCCTGCGGTCAATGCCTATCTCAGCATGATTGATAATAGTGCTGATGTAGCGAACCTTGACTACGCCGACTCTTCAAATTACATCTCGGTGCCAGCAACGGCGTACCCGGTTAACGTAACTGGCCTTAGTGCTGGCGGTGAAACGGGTGCGGTGATTAGCGTCGATTCGCTACCGCTAGAAGGTAATACCCGCTACGACATCATTGCTGTGGGTAGTGTGGCGAATGGCACGTTAGAGCCTGTTGTGCTGGCTGACTCTGGCAACTTGACCGATGCCAATAATGTTCGTGTTCGTGTTGCCCACCTAGCCGCTGGCGCACCAGAAGTTGATGTGTATGTCACTGCACCAGACGCTGACCTTGCCACATCAACGCCGCTAAACAACAACCCATTGCCGTTCAAGCAAGCGCTAGACGCCGTTGAAGTGCCTGCTGGTGAATATCAAATCCGTATCACAGCTGCCGGCAATGTAGATGCTGTTGTCTATAATTCTGGCGCAGTGGCACTACCTGCTGGTGCTGATCTGCTGGTTGGTGCACTTGATAACGTGCGCTCAGGTGACAGCCCAGTGCAGTTGGTCGCGTTTGATCAAGGCAATGAAATTGACCTCTTTGATACCTCTGCTGGCGCCGACTTGCGAGTAGTGCATAACTCAGTTGATACGCCAGCTGTAGACGTGGTGGCCAATGGTAACTACAGTGCGCCGCTTGTTTCAGGCTTAGGCTTCACTGAAGATGCAGGCTACTTAACCGTGCCAGGCGCAACCTACAACGTGCAAGTGGGTGCAGCAGGCTTCGATAGCGCTGAAGGTGCGGCGATCAATGCCGATCTAACGCTCGCGACTGGAGCAGAGTATTCTGTGGTAGCCGTTGGTCGCTTGGCGAACATTGAACCGCTTGTGCTAGAAGATGATCAACGCACGGTGGCAACACACGCCAAACTGCGTGTAGTACATGGTGCGACCAACGCCGCTGGCGTTGATGTTTACCTGACTGCTGCTGATGACCAAGACATTTCTGACGATGCGCCGGTGCTGAGCGATGTGCCATTCAAGGCAGATAGCGGCTACTTGCCGGTTGCCGGTGGCAACTACACGCTTACCGTAACACCAGCTGGCAGCAAAACTGCTGCGATTGGCCCTGTGCAAATATCGTTGTCGAACAACAATGTCTACACAGCCATCGCGCGTGATGATGGTGACTCGGCGGTCGCGTTAAAACTACTGGATGGTTTTGTTCAGTAAGTTAGGCCAGGCTAGCAGAGGGGTGCTCTGCTAGCACCTGCACAACGGCGATTAAGTTGAACTTATTTGAGTCGGCGAAATCGCCCGGTACTATGGTTCCGTTCGTGTTGAGCGGAACCTTAATGCCATAATCACTGAGCATGTCGCGGGCAAACTCAGAACATATGTATTTATGGTCGGCTTTGTAGTGGGTACGTACCTTCAGGCCTAAACCACGCTTGGCCCAGCGCCCAATAATGCGCTTAATCTCTTGCCAGTCATATGGCGCACCAAGCTTGTCCAGGGCGTTGGCCAGTACCTGCGAATGATTGTCGGCGAGCTGGGTTTTACTTCGAATCACACAGACTGTGCCGGGGTAATGCTTGCCAGCTTGCCCACAGTAGTGGCCAACATAATGGCGCAATGGCACCAAGCGAACACCGCCTAGCGCACCTTCTAATACCATCACCCTTTCTATCTGAGGCAGGCGAACCACTACCCCAACATGTGTCCAAATACTATTCATTCCCCACCCCGTCAGCCTAGCCACTAGTCCTTTCTTGCGGGTCAACAGCAGGTCGCCATTTTCTAGTCTGTTTTTCACTTCCTCAAATGCGATCGGTGGGCAGTTGGGTACTGTGCGACGGCAAATTTCTGTTTGCATGGCTTTAGTCCTTTTGGGTCAGGCGACGCTAGTGTATGGCAATAGACAAGGTTATCCAATGTATTGGTTGGCAACTATGTGTGTAGTGTTGTGGATAAGTGTGCCAGAGCGAGTAAAATCAACTACCAAGACGGTTTCGGTTATTTGCTGACCAAGCGCGCAAACCGGCTTAAAAACAGGTAGAATATTTGCACAGTTCAAGGGATACCCATATGCATTGTCCGTTTTGCCATGCACCTGAAACCAAAGTCATAGACTCGCGGTTAGTCGCTGATGGTGCACAAATACGTCGCCGCCGTGAGTGCTTGGCTTGTGGTGAGCGCTACACAACCTTCGAAACTGCCGAACTTGTGATGCCAAAGGTCATTAAACAAAACGGCACTCGCCAGCCCTTTGATGAACATAAACTCAGAGCCGGCATGCAGCGCGCCCTAGAAAAACGGCCAGTAAGTGTGGATGATGTGGAAGCGTCGATCGACCGTATTAAAGCGCAAATTCGCGCGACCGGAGAGCGTGAAGTAGACTCGCATTTTCTTGGTGAGTTGGTCATGAAGGCGCTTAGTCAACTCGATAAAGTGGCATTTGTGCGGTTTGCTTCGGTCTACCGAAGCTTTGAAGACGTATCCGAGTTCAAAGCAGAAATTGACCGACTAGAGAGCAGCGCGCGCAATGAATGATCAACAATGGATGGCGCTGGCCATTGCCGAAGCAAAACGGGGCCGCTATACCACCAAACCAAACCCTAGAGTCGGCTCGGTAATTGTGCGCAATGGTGAGTTGGTTGGCAAAGGGGCGCATTTGCAAGCTGGCACCCTGCATGCCGAGCGACATGCGCTAGCGGAAGCTGGTGAACGCGCTCGTGGTGCTACGGCCTATGTAACGCTCGAGCCCTGCTCGCACCATGGTCGCACCCCTCCTTGTGCCGATGGCCTAATTGAAGCTGGTGTTGCGCGAGTGGTCATGGCAATGCTCGACCCAAACCCTCAGGTGGCTGGCAATGGCAAAGCGAAATTAGAAGCAGCTGGTATTGAGTGTGTCGTTGGTGTTTGTGAACAAGATGCTTGGGCGCTCAATCCGGGTTTTTTCCAACGCATGCAAACAGGCCAGCCTAGGGTCACACTAAAACTTGGCGCTTCGTTAGATGGCAAAACCGCCATGGCCAGTGGTGAGAGCCAGTGGATTACCGGAGCAAGTGCGCGAGCTGATGTGCAGCGTGAACGTGGCGAGGCAGGCGCCATTCTTACGACATCGGCTACTGTTGTGGCAGATCAGCCCAGTATGGACTTTCGCCCCGAGCAAGCAGGCTTAACAACACCCGAGGCGCCTTGGGTTTATCCAGTGAAAGTGGTGCTAGATAGCCAAGGTAAATTAACCGGCAGCGAAAAAATATTTGCTACTGCTGGCGACGTTTGGCAAGCGGTTAGCGCTCCGAACGTAGACAGTCCAGCAGGTGTTGCTAACCGTTTTATTTGTGGCGGGCTCGATGGTCAAATTGATTTAAATTTACTGCTCGACGAGCTTGGCCGGCAAGAAATTAACGATGTTTGGGTAGAAGCAGGTGCCACGCTGGCCGGTAGTTTGTTAGCGGCGGGTCTGGTTGACCGGCTGGTGCTATATGTGGCACCAAAATTACTGGGTAGTGATGCTCGGCAGTTGTTCCAGTTGCCAATCGTTGAGCTAAAAGACGCAATTGAACTTAATTGGCAGCAAATCACGCAAGTGGGTGATGATTTGAAGCTCGAGTGTACTATTAAGAAATGAGACCCTATGTTTACCGGAATAATTGAATCGGTTGGTACCATCAAAAGTGCACAGCGCACGCCAGCAGGTGATCTGCTTTTGCACATAGAAGTCGGCTCGATGTCGATGGACGACGTTCGCTTAGGGGACTCAATCGCTGTTAATGGCGTATGCTTAACTGTCGTCAAGTTTGATGCACAGTCATTTTGGGCAGATGTTTCGAATGAGACCGTTGCCCATTCAGGATTTGCCCACATATCGAGCGGACAACAGGTAAACTTAGAAAAAGCGATGGCAATGGGCGACCGCTTTGGTGGCCATATTGTGACGGGACACGTTGATGCCCAAGCAACGGTTGTTGCCATCATTGCCGATGCGCGTAGTTGGCGTATCGATTTGCAAGTGCCAAAGGCGTTGCAACGCTACCTAGCGAGTAAAGGCAGTATTACCGTTGATGGCGTTAGTTTAACGGCTAACGAAGTAACTGGGCAGATTGTATCGCTTAACGTGGTACCACATACCGCGCAAGAAACCATCATCATGACTTACAAAGTGGGCGATAAAGTACACGTTGAAGTAGACGTTATCGCACGTTACTTAGAAAAACTAATGCTCGGTCAACAACAAGAGAAAGCGTCTATGCTTTCATCAGACTTTTTGGCTAAACATGGCTACTGGAAATAAGGGTGCAAGGTGGATTTAAATAGTATCGAAGAGCTCATCGCCGACATTCAGCAGGGTAAAATGGTAATCCTGATGGATGACGAAGATCGCGAAAACGAAGGCGACCTTGTCATGGCAGCCCAGTTTGCCACGCCAGAAGCGATAAATTTTATGGCCAAAGAAGCGCGTGGACTTATTTGCATGCCAATGACAGCCGAACGCTGCGACTATCTTGGTTTGCCAATGATGACCGCGGCTAACAACACGGTATATGAAACGGCTTTTACTGTGTCGATCGAAGCGGCAGAAGGAGTCACCACGGGTATTTCGGCTGCCGATCGTGCTCATACCGTGCGCACGGCCATCGACCCAAAAAGCAAACCAAGCGATATTGTTCAACCAGGTCACGTGTTCCCATTGCGCGCCCAACCTGGTGGTGTGCTAGCACGTGCCGGCCACACCGAGGCGGGTTGTGATATCGCAATGATGGCAGGCTGTTTGCCAGCGGCAGTCATCGTTGAAATCATGAATGAAGACGGCACCATGGCGCGACGTCCAGATTTAGAAAAGTTTGCCGAGCAACATCAGTTAAAAATCGGTACTATTGCCGACCTTATTGAATACCGGATGAATAATGAGCACACCGTTGCCCGCGAAGAGCAGGGCATGGTGCAAACCGCATTTGGTGACATGCAGCTCAATGTATACCGCGACTCAGTGCGTAATGGCACTCACATTGCGCTCGTTAAGGGTGAACCAACGCCAGACAAGCCAACCACAGTGCGGGTTCATGTAGCGAAGACACTGAGAGACTTGCTGCACATTAACCCAGGCCAGCAAGCGAGTTGGCCACTGCAGCAAGCGCTAGAAAATATCGCCAATGACGAAGCGGGCGTGTTGTTACTACTCGATGCCGATCAGCCATTGGACTTACAGAGTGAGTTGAACGCGATTTTTGGCGAAAAACAACGAGCTAAAAATACCGCGACCCATGGGTCATATACTCAGATTGGTACCGGCGCACAGATGCTGCGCGACTTGGGTGTAGGCAAAATGAAGCTGTTAAGCTCACCACTTAGGTTTGCTGGCTTATCAGGTTTTGGTTTGGAAGTGGTTGAAAACCAGGCCCACCCAACAACAGATTAATTAGGAAAATAGACATGCAAGTAAAGAAGATTGAAGGTGACTTTTGCGCCAAAGATGCGCGGTTTGCCATTGTTGTAGGCCGCTTTAACAGCTTCGTCGTTGACCACCTTGCCGAAGGTGCGATTGATGAGTTAACCCGCCATGGGGTAAGACCGGAGCAAATCACCGTTGTCAAAGCGCCGGGTGCATGGGAGATCCCACTGGTTGTTCAGCGTTTAGCGCAAAAGAAAGAGTTTGATGCGGTTATTGCATTAGGAGCAGTGATTCGCGGCGGTACGCCACACTTTGAATACGTAGCAGGTGAGTGCACAAAAGCCCTAGCGCAAGTGCAAATGGAGCACGGTTTAGTGGTAGCCAATGGTGTATTAACCGTTGAAAGCATTGAACAAGCCATCGAACGTTCTGGTACTAAAATGGGCAACAAAGGTGGTGAAGCTGCTTTGGCTGCATTGGAAATGGTTTCTGTGATGCGAGAGCTTGCATGATTCGTAAAGTAACGAGTGGACCAACCCCGCAGCAACGCCGACAGTCACGTAAGTTTGCTTTACAAGCCTTGTATCAGTGGCAAATGACCAAAAAACCAGCCAGTCAAATTGAGGCTGAGTTTGTTGCCGACAATGACTTTAGCAAAATTGATCGTGAGTACTTCTCGGAAGTACTTCGCGGCGTGCCGGCGAAGATTGAAGAGTTAGATGGTCACATCACGGAAGTACTCGACCGCCCGCTTGAGCAACTCACGCCGATTGAACTTGCCATTTTGCGAATGGGTGCTTACGAGTTTATGCATCGCATTGATGTGCCTTATAAGGTCATTATCAATGAAGGCGTTGATCTATCTAAGAAGTTTGGTGCCAATGAAGCGCATCGTTATGTAAATGGTGTGCTCGATAAGCTGGCGCATAAACTGCGCATGGCAGAAGTGAAACGCTAGACAAGAAAAAGCCCGCAGGGCATGCGGGCTAAGAGTCAGAGCATTGCAACCAATGAGCTTGGCGTTCAGGGCAGAAGGAGTGCCAAGCTAAAGGGTTTATCGCAGTCTTGAATAGAGTGAACCGAGGGAAGGAGGGCAATCTCGGTGGGCAGACACTGCTGCTCAAGACAAGATCTATATTAATTTAGCCCAGTTTTCTTATACTGACGGGTATCAATTGAATGAAGCCAATTAATTGATGGAGGTCAGATTAACCCTGCGCTGTTGCAATAATCACTCGATCATCACTATTTTTTGCCTGGTACAAGGCTTGGTCGGCAGCCGACATCAAGCGCTGCAACGATTTGCCATGGTTTCCAAATTCAGCCACGCCAACGCATGCCGATACCGACACAACGGATTGTGGCAGCTCAATGGGTTGCGAAATGCGATCCAGCAGACCAGACAATAACAGCTTGGTTTGCTCTGCCGAGCACTTAGGTGCCAGTAAAATGAACTCATCACCGCCGATACGGGCAACTAAGAGGTCTTTCTCTTTCGCCACTTGACGCATTCTTGCTGCTAAAACATTTAACAGTAAGTCGCCTGCTTCATGGCCAAACTGATCATTTATAGGTTTAAAGTCATTTAGGTCAATGTAGCCAATGCTAAACAACAAGTTATCATCGATCATTTGATCAACTTGGCGTTGCAACAATCGTCGGTTGGGTAGCCCAGTTAACTGATCGTGAAGCGCTAAGTGTTCAATGCGCTGATGTGCGCGGTCTAAGGCCGTTTTCTCTGCTTCTAGGGCACGGTTAAGTTGCTGAATTGATTCATGGCGCAAGGCATTGGCTAGTGCTGCAGCAATAAACCCTGCAAGGGCTTCTACCAATTCTACATCTTCGGTGAGATACGCATTAGCATCAGCCGATTGAATTGAGATGACCCCTAAGCATTCCTCACGGTTAATAAGCGGCACGAATAACATGGATCGTGGCAGTCCAATGGTGTTGGTGCCAAAGAAGCTTTCTTTGCCTTGGCCAATGGCGTCGTCTTCAATAATGGTTTGTTGGTTGGTAAAACAATCTACCGCATAAGAATCGCGCTTGCTCAAAGGAACCGCTTGCTCCGGTAGTAGCTGGCCAAAATCCATGGCAAATAAAATATCCAGCTGCGCTTGCGCTTCATTATGTAGCGCAATAAAAAACGCGTCAGCCGCCATATAAGGAGAAATGGCTTGATAGCTATGGCGCAACAAGGTTTGTGTGTCTAGCGTGCCAGTGAGGCCACGCGCCAAACCTAGCACTGCGTTAAGCCTTGCATGTGCACTTTTTAACTCATCATGCGCTTGCTTCTCGGCATTGAAGGCTTGCCGTAGCTGCTCAACACTGTGACTATTCTGACTTAATATCTCGCGGGTACGAATTGACTGCGCAACCTGCCGCTCACTCATATGTTGCGCGGTCTTCATTGCATCGAGTGCTTCGACATGTTGGCCAGCCTCTTCCAATATGTTGGCAAGCTCCAAGTAAAGCACCCTAGCAAACTCGAAACGTTCATGCGCCTCTGCTTGCGCAATTGCAAGTTGGTAAGTGTTAACGCCGGCGGTGTTCTCGCCGCTTGCTACAGCAAGTTTTGCCCGTAAGCGAAGCACATCTGAATCACGCAGTTCTGGTACTGGGCAGGCCTCTAATGTGCTAGCTACCTGTTGGGCTGCATCAATATTGTCGAGTCTTAAATGGCAGTCTGCCAGGGCGAGTAGCGCTTCCGTTTGTACTAATGCATTAGATGTAGAAAGCGCAACAGAGGTTTCTAGGTGGTTGACGGCATCGGCTAGCTTCCAATCACGCAAAGACAACCCTAACAATAGTTCTAACTCAGCGTTTTCTGCAATACTGCTGCTTCGTTCCGACAACGCCAGCAGTGAACGGGCATCTTCTAGCTGACCTGTGACTAAATGCAGCCTAGCTTGGGCAAACACCAAAGCGCGCTTGGCGCATTCAGCGCGAACTTTAACAATTTTTTCTAGGCATAAGCTGGCTTGTTCAAACTCACCGAGTTCGGTTAACACTCGACAGGCGAGTAACTGCTGGCGAGTAAACAAATCTGCTTGTTCAAACTTAGGGTCAATAGGTGTTTGCAAAATAGTTAAGGCTTGGCGCGGCGAGCCAGAGAGAAAGTGTGCTTCGGCTTCTAGCAGGCTAAGCTGTATAGCTTCTGTGCTGCCAGCTTTTTGCGTGGCGCGCTGTTGCCGCGCAAGTGTCAACGCTTCTCTGTAATTTGTCTGTATCAGATCGGATAATTTGTGTTGTTTTTGCGCCATGTCTGATTCCTAACACACTTGCCCTAGTTTGGCGCATTTTTCATGCCTTTGAAACCTGTCGAGATTAATTAATCATCGGTAAACTCTGTAAGCCAGCTTGATAACTGTGTTTTAGTTTCATTAAAGCCAGTAATTAAGCGTTCAAGTGCTGCTTGTTCCTGTTCGCTAGATAATGCAGCCAGATATTGCTGACATAACCATTGTAGCTTTGGCAGCTTAAGGCTTGCCGTTGCCCCTTTTAGGGCGTTCAGGATGTTAATGCGCTCACTGATATCGATAGTGGATTGCAAGACCTCTATCTGCTGCTTGGTATCGTCAATAAACAGCTTCACTAGTTTTTCAATCAGTACAATATCGCCAGTGAAATGCTCCATGAGGTCTTTGTACTGCCAAACACTTGTGTCGATAGCTGAATATTGCTTATTGTCATTAGGTAGCCATTTTGCAAGCGTGGTCGCAAGTTTTTCTGGATCTATCGGCTTACTTAAGTAGTCAGACATGCCAGCATCTAAGCACTTAGCGCGATCGTCTGCCATCGCATTTGCAGTCAAGGCAACGATGGGGACTGACCGGCAATAATCATTGCTCTGTGAACGAATGCTTTGGGTTGTTTGGTAACCATCCATAACTGGCATCTGGCAGTCCATTAGTATTAGATCGTAAGCAGGGTTGGCTTGATCTATCATTTCTAGTGCTTGCTTGCCATTTTCGGCAATGTCACAGGTTAGTGACAGTTGCTCTAGCAGTTTACAGGCGACATGTTGATTAATTTGATTGTCCTCAACCAACAGAATGCGTGCTGGCGTTATCGCAGTAGGGAAGCTTATCTGAGGTTGCGTAATTGTTTTGGCACGATTACTTACAAGCTGCATTGGCACATTCACTGTGAATCGACTGCCTTGCCCATAAGTTGATTGCACCGTGATTTCCCCACCCATCAACTCTACCAATTGTTGACTAATTGCTAGCCCAAGCCCCGTGCCGCCAAACTTGCGAGTGGTAGAGCTGTTGACCTGTGAGAAGCTTTGAAAAAGCCTGTCTAAATCGTTTTCTTTAATTCCAATGCCGGTATCAATGACAGCAATCGAGACCAGTTGCTCATTGTTTTCTTTTGCCTTGGTTGATGCAGTGAGCGTGACGCTGCCTTGATGAGTAAACTTCACTGCATTGCCAACTAGGTTTACCAAAATTTGACGTAGGCGAACCGGATCGGCAATCACGGTAAACGCATTGCCTAGTTGTGAATCTAATTCGAGCGTGATGGACTTGTCTTGCGCCTTGTAGCGCATGCTATTAACAACCTGCTCCAATAACTGGTTTAAATCCACTTCGATTGCTTCAAGTGTAAGCTTGCCAGCTTCAATTTTTGATACATCCAGAATGTCATTAATCAGAGATAGTAGGGAGTCGCCACTTTGTTTAGCAATGGTGATGTGCTCCCGTTGCTCGCCAGTTAACTCTGTTGTTTCAAGTAAGCTGAGCATGCCAATCACACCATTCATTGGCGTGCGAATTTCGTGGCTCATATTGGCTAAAAACTCGGTTTTTGCTTTGCTTGCCTCTAGCGCCTCTTCCTCACGCTGTTTTAGACTAGTAATATCTTGTAAAGCACCTTGTAAGCCTATGGTTCTGCCATGTTCACTTAATGGCGTTGCCGAGATTTTGGCCCAAATCTGCTGCTTACTAAGTGTTTCAAGAGGCAAAACTAGCTCAAACTCCTTGCCGGTTGCCAAGCAGTTCTCGAATGCTTGCCGAACTTCTTCTTGATTCACATTGGGCATCAACTCATTCAAGTCATGAGTAAACAGAGCTTTATCTGATGGCAGTGCTAGAATTCGGCGGAACATACTGCTTACTTCCAAGCGCTCGGTATCGGCGAACCACTTCCAGCCGCCAATCTTTGCCATTTGACCCGTTAGTTTTAGTAACTGCTGGTTTTGCTGCTGCTTGGCTTCAGATTCTTTACGCGGTTGAATATCGATAATGGTGCCAGCCACCAGTTTTGGTTCGTTGTTAGTGAATCGTTCTATGGTCGCACCTTGAACTTGCAACCAGTTCCATTGATTGTCGGCCGTTAACATGCGGAACTCGATAAGATAGCGTTCCGACAAACCATTTAGGTGATCACGCACGACAGGCAAGGTGTCATTCACATCGTCGGGGTGGATGCTCGCTTGCCATTCTTGGAAGCTAATAACGTTGTCATTTGCTGCGCGAAACTTGCTTAGCATTGGCCAAAGTGGTGACAGGACAAGCTGGTCTTGTTTAACCTGCCATTCCCAAACGCCAAGCTGGTTGCTTTCAATGAGGTGTTCAAAGCGACGTTTCTCTCGCTGAGCCTGTTCAGCGTTCGTGCGCGCTTTCGCTTCCAAATTTTCCGTCGCGAGTAACTGAGAGGTAAGCTG
Source organism: Salinibius halmophilus (assembly GCF_003577475.1). Taxonomy (GTDB): domain Bacteria; phylum Pseudomonadota; class Gammaproteobacteria; order Pseudomonadales; family Natronospirillaceae; genus Salinibius; species Salinibius halmophilus. The sequence continues at coordinate 334,128 of NZ_QPEP01000002.1, read as the reverse complement.
CCAGATAGCAGTGAACTCTTGTTGTGATTGCACCTCTTGGTCTGCGTTTAACAGCAACAGCGCACCGGTAAACTCGCCACAATCGAAAAACGGCTGTACCTGAATGCTCTCGATATTAAAACCAAACTTGCTGTGCCAGTGCTGTAAGTTCTGCAAGTGGAGGGCTTGTTGGGAGCTAACAGCTGGCTCAATCTCATCTCGATTGATCAGCTCGAAGCAAAGCGCCCGCCATGCACTAGCCGAGGATTCACTGTAGCTGGCAATTGTTTCCAGTTGCCCACTTTGATGTTTTATGACCAACGCCGCAGCAGGAAGTGCAAGCAACTGTGCAATGTCGGTCACTAAGGGTTGATAATTCATTCGTTCAGTACTGCGACGAATAAACAGTGACTGAGCATTGGATAAAACCCGTAGTACTTGGTTATTTCGCTCTGTCTCTATTTGCTGCGCCGCAAGCGTTTCGTTAGCGCGAACGATCGCTCGGTGGAATGTGTTAGAAATAAAAAATAGCGAGATGAAGCTACCGCAACTAGACACAGTAAATAGTATGACGTCTGTGCGCATCGGCAATGATTTAGCTTGCGTCATGCCTGCGAGTTCAGCGCCCGCCAGCCCCAAAACACTTACCACAACAATCGCTAACCAGATAATCGCTCCTTTAAATGGCAATAAGTGAATAGCGAGGACCGGTAATATTGCTAACCAAACAATGGTGCCGACTGTGATAGACCCTTGTGCTAATACCCCGCTGTAAATCGAAATAAATCCGGTAGCAATAATAAGGTGCAATATGTGTGAGTAACCAAACTGGGCTCGAAACTGGTATAGAGGTATGGCTATGGCAGTTATTAGCGCCAACACTATGGCTCTCGGCAAGTCTTGCTGATATAACGCCTGCAAGGCAAAAATGAACGATGTTAGAATAAAGATCGCGCTGGCACGGTCGAAAACATACTTACGTTGTGGTGACAGTGAAATAGTGTCTTCCATGGAAAATCCCTATTAAGCCTCACGCTTAAGTGTAGACATGTAAAACCAATGAGGAAGATTACGGTTGTGTCGGCTAAGCTTTTGTTAAACGATTTTGGAGTTCCCTATGATGCGTCTTAGTATCGTGCAGCGAGTGCTGTTAGGCTTTACCGCGTTGTTGATCGCGATTGTTGTGCTAGGCGGTTCGGCCTACAACCGATTGGCATCTATTTCAGCGAAGTTGTCACAATCGTATACTGAGTTAATGCCCTTGTTGCTTGCCACTCAAGAGGTACCGGCACAACTAAATAGCTTACAGGGGCTCACAGAAGACTATTTATTGTTAAACGATGCCGACCAGCTTGAAGCACTTAAAGTAGCGCGTGATGAGCAAGCGCAAGCCGCACAGCAATTAGTTAGCCAGCTAGAGCAAGATTTACAACAAGCACTTGGGCGCTCGGTGATCGATTTTTCTGAATTGAATAACCAGCTTGTTGCGGCTCAGGAAGCCTCGACACGGCTGACTGATTTTGCTGACGAGGCGAGGCTATTAGACGAGAGCATCCTGTTAACACGCACCACCTTCTACCGTGTTTGGGGTAGCCTTTCTGTTGACATGCTGCGCTTGCAGCAAAATGCTGACCGCGGTGTCGCGCGCAGAATTAGAGCCTTTGACCGAGCAGGTGCACCAGTTCTGGAGCTATTTGATGAGGCGATTGCGGCTATAGATCGGGAAACATTCGAACGCGCCCTAGCCAACTTACAGAACGCGCTTACTACCATGGATGGTTTGGTTGAACAAATTAAAGAAGACGACGAGCGTGCTGCAACCGCGGTGGGTTCTTATCGTGATCGTTTACGCAGCTACATGGAAGGTGGTGGCAGTTTATTAGACATGCTTAACCAGCGTGCAACGGTAACAGAACAACTTCAAGCCGCTGAAGCTGACTATGAAAGCATTACTCAAGAGATAAGTGAGCGCTTAGATGAGGTTGTGTTAGCCGTTCAGCGCTTTACGGAAACCGAGCAGAGTTCAGCAAGTCAGCTGGTGGTGGGTGCCAACACCTTAATTGTGACCATGATGATTGCGGCGGTGCTGTTCGCGAGCTTAATTGGCTTTGGTTTGGTTCGCTCTATCAGACGTTCTACCGAAGCGACAAGTACCGTGTTAGAAAAAATTGCCGAGGGCAATTTTACCGTCAGCGTCGATACCAGCAGGAAGGATGAGTTTGCCAAACTTGGCATGGTAGTAAATGGATTAACAGAAAAGCTTGCACGCTCGATTGCCAAGGTCGCAGAGGTTGCCGAAACCCTACAGCGTTCAGCTCAGCAAAGCTTGCGTATGGCTGACGAGACCAAAACCGATACGCATGAGCAAAAGCTGCAAGCACAAAGCATTGCAACAGCGATTAATGAACTAGAGTCTACTGTTGCCGAAATTGCCAATGCCTCAAATGAAGCTCGAACTTTGGTTACAACAATGGGCGAATTTGCAGGGGAAGGTCAGCGCTCAATGTCTGCCAATGCAAGAACCATTGGTGAGTTAGACGAACAAGTCGCTTCAGCGAACAAGGTAATGGAAGAGCTAACAGGGCATAGTCAACAAATTACTTCGGTGTTAGATGTGATTAGTGCTATTGCAGAGCAAACCAACCTATTGGCACTCAACGCCGCTATTGAAGCAGCTCGAGCTGGCGAGTCTGGCCGCGGGTTTGCTGTAGTGGCTGACGAAGTACGATCACTTGCAGACAAAACACGTCAGTCGACGGTAGAAATTAAAACCATGATCGACAAGCTGGTGGACTCGTCGCAACAAGTGTCCAAAATCATGGATGTTGCCAGTGAACAAATGCAACAGTGTGTCGCGCAAACAGAAGAGACACAGGGTGCTATTGAAAAAATTAGTAACGCTGTTGGGCAGGTGGAAAATATGAGCCATCAAATTGCTGAAGCGGCGAATCAGCAGACGCTAGCGGTACAAGAAATTAGTCATAATGTGGTACAGGTGGCTGAACTAGCTGACCGGTCAGCTAGCCGAGCAGACGATGGCATGCATGGTAGCGAGCAGGTGCAATCACTCGCCAACGAGCAAAAGCAGTTGGTATCTCAGTTTAAATACGACTGAACCAAACGCAAGGTAAAAGGTTTACAGTTTTCTTGGTGATGGAAATTATTTCTTACGCAGTCACCATGGTTTGCTTTCCTATGTTGAGTAGCAAATAAAGCCTATCTCTATATGCTCACTGCCAAATTATTCGGGGGTGAGCATGGAATTTTCAACGTGGCTGGTTTATTTGGGGGTGATTGTCACCTTGATCGTTATGCCGGGCCCTGTTGCGCTCATATGTATGACACATGGTCTGAAGCATGGTAAACGCAACTCGGTTGCAACGGTGCTAGGTGGCATGTTGGCAGCGCTTTGTTTGATGGCGCTGTCGTCGTTAGGCTTGGGTGCTTTATTGGCTGCGTCCGAACAGTTGTTTACCCTGGTTAAGCTCGCCGGTGCTGCGTATCTCGTTTATTTGGGTGTGCAAGCCTGGCGTTCAAAAGAAGCCAGCTTTCAGGCTGAAACAGTTGCGCCGCAACAGGATGCGAGTATGTGGCAGTTGTTTCGTAAGGGGTTTGCGGTGGGCATTGCCAACCCAAAAGACTTACTGTTCTTTGCTGCCTTATTTCCTAGCTTTATCGATACCAATGCAACGCAATGGAGCCAATTTTTGGTATTATCGTTAACTTGGACGGCCGTTGATGGGGTAGTACTGTTTAGCTATGCCCTGTTGGGCACCCGCATCCAGCCACTGTTGGCCAGCACGCGGCGAATGAAGTGGTTCAACCGCTCCACCGGCAGCTTGTTTATTGCCGCCGGCAGTGCCATTGCTATTACGAGCCGTTAGCCGCAGGCGAGCACTCTAGCGATTGACCACTGGCTGGGTAACTAAGTACAAGGCGGTTTTCAGTAACTGTGATACCTACACTATCAGGGTCTTGTGCAAGCAAAAACTCGGATAAGCTGCTCGCTTCTCGCGAGTCCGGGTTTACTAGGTCTACAACATTTGCTTCATTAATCGAGGTGGTGAGCATACCGTCATTTAGCTCCCATGAACCGACCGTGGTGACTTGTAAATCCATGATGCGTTGCTCGGGTTCCCCTGCTGGGAAAGCATAACTGCGAGCAACACTCAAGTGCTCACCACTGGCGTTATAGGTTTCACGTCGCTCAATAACGAAGGTATTGCCACGATTATTTAGCTCGGTTTCACACAACCAGCTGCCAACGATTGGTGCTGGTTGGGCAAGCACAGCACCGCTAGCAGCTAGGGTAAGGGCGAGGGTCACTACTCTTTTCATACAACACTCCAAATACACTAATGGCGACCAGTGTACCTGAGATTTTGCAAACTAACGTGAATGGCTCACAGTTTGGTCATTCGCAGTTCAGTTATTAAATATGTAGCGCTTCCACCGATTGCATGATGGCATTGGGGACCTTTTTCAGCGGAATAACATGATCTGCGCCATCCAGTGCGATGGCCTCTTTTGGCATGCCAAACACCACACAACTGGCTTCATCTTGGGCAAAGGTTAAGGCACCGGCATTGCGCATTAGCTTAAGCCCACGCGCACCATCGTCGCCCATGCCGGTCAGAATAAAGCCAACGGCATTACTGCCAGCTTGCTCGGCAACCGATTTAAACAAAACATCCACAGACGGTTTATGGCGATTAACCAAGGGCCCGTCTTTAACATGCACTATGTATTGTGCACCGTTGCGATGCAAACTCATATGTTTGCCACCAGGTGCAATGAGCGCTAAGCCAGGCATGACCCGATCGCCATGCTGTGCCTCTTTCACTTGAATATTGCAAAGTTGATCCAGGCGCTGGGCAAACATAGAGGTAAATTTTTCTGGCATATGCTGCACAATCACGATGGCAGGGCTAACACTTGGTAAGGCGGTCAGCACTGCTTCAAGCGCTTGAGTGCCACCAGTAGAGGTGCCGATCGCGATAAGCTTTTGGGTGGTTTGTTTAAGGGTTCTTGGTGCGCTAACCTGCTCGCAAACGGGTGCTCGCCGGCTATTGTGTAGTTTTGCTTTGGCAGCCGCTTTGACTGCCGAAGCAACATCATTGCCGCTGTCTTGCAGAAAGTCTTTCAAACCCGCTTTTGGTTTAGTGATGATAGACACCGCACCAGCTTGCATGGCTGAAAATGTAGTTTCCGCGCCCTTTTCAGTGAGTGTTGAGCAAATCACGACTGGCGTTGGGCGTTGGGCCATGATTTGCTTTAGGAAGGTAATGCCATCCATACGAGGCATTTCAATATCCAGAACAATGACATCGGGCCACTGAATTTGCATGCGCTTCTGGGCGAAAATTGGGTCGGCAGCAGCGCCTAGTACTTCAATGGCCGGGTCTCTTTGCAATTGCTCCGTTAGTACTTGGCGGACAACAGCCGAGTCATCAACAATTAATACTTTTATTTTTCCCATAACCGCTCCTTAGCTAGCCTCTTGATTGCCGTATGACAGCCATACATCACCGCTATCCAAATCGAAAAATAGTTTACGATAGCGGCTACCACCAACGGATGACGATACTAATTGCCAGCCTCTTTGTTCTATTAGTTGTTTACCACAATTAACATTAGCCACAGCGACATTGATCGAAGAGCTAAGTGACTGGTTAAACATATTGCCGCCACCAAACATTTTAAATTGCAGCTCTTCGATGGGCAGTTGATATTGTTTGATTTTATGGTCAAAAAACTTAAAGGCGTCGTTGGCAAAATAACCAGGTGGTAGAGAGCGAACATTGGGTTGTGGTTGGCGGTGGGCCAATAAATAGTGGCACATGCCGCCAAACTTGGTGCTTGGGTGCCATACTGTGACCGCCACGCAAGAACCCAGCAATGTGTAGGCTACATCGGGAGACCTGCCAAAATAGAGGTCGCCGGGATGAAGAACAACATCCGCTTGCGTACGCATTAGCAAACCTGATAGACAGCTGGTTGAACAAGGGTAAGCTGATGCTGCAGTCCATTGAGTGATTCAGCATGCCCGATAAACAGATAGCCGCCTTTTTTTACTTGGCTTACTACATTGTTTAGTACTTGCTGTTTAGTGCCTTGATCAAAATAGATCATAACATTGCGCAAAAAAGCGACATCGAACTGACCAAGCCCATTTTGCGGTGATTTAAGGTTGGCGTGTTGAAAACTGACATGCTGGCGCACGTCGGCATCAATTCTTAACGTACCGGCGGCATTGCCAACCCCTTTTAAACAGTACTTTTTCAGCAGTGCTTGCGGAATCTGGTCACTTGCTTGGATAGGGTAAACACCGCGCCTGGCTTGGGTTAGCACCGTTTGGCTGATGTCAGTGCCAACAACTTCCCAATTAATGCGCTTGTGTACTGCTAGTAGCATGGCAATGCTGTATGCCTCTTCGCCAGTTGAGCTAGCTGCGCTCCAAACGCGCATACTGCCTGTGTGCGTCATCGCTAGTGACTGTAAAAAGTCGAAGTGCTTGGGCTCACGGTAGAAGTAGGTTTCATTGGTTGTTAGTAAATCAATGGCGAGTTGTTGCTCCACAGCGTCAGGGTCTTTGCCAGCAATCAGCTGGTAATAGTCTGAATAGCTAGACAGGTTGTAATGACGTACACGCTTATGCAAGCGGCTACTCACTAGTGCGCTTTTACCATCATGCAACTTTACGCCAGCGTAGTGATAGATAAAGTCGCGAAAAAGACCAAACTCACGCTCCGACAACTCTACGTCTGTCATGCAGTGGCTTCCTGGCGATCCACCATTTCATTGATCATTGCCAACTCTTGGATAGACAGAACTCTATCTTCATCTAGCACAATCACAAATGACCCTTGGCTGAGCTGCACCATGCCCTTAATGAAGTCGGTACGGATATTGGCGCCAAACCCTGGTGCGGGTCGGATGTCTTTGTTCGAGATGTCCAACACCTCTGAAACACTATCCACCATAACACCAATATCTTGGCGTAAATCGTTGTAAGCAACTTCTACAATGATCACACAGGTGCGTTTATCGGCTGGTTTGGCTTTTAGACGAAATCGTTTTGCCAAGTTAATAACAGGCACCACTTCGCCTCGTAGGTTGATAACGCCTTGAATAAACTCGGGCATCATGGGTACGGGTGTCAGTGAGCCATACTCGAGGATTTCTTTTACATTTAAGATCGCCAGGGCATACATTTCATTGTTTAACAAAAACGTTAAATACTGCGCTTGCTCTGGGTTGTTTTCGTGATTAAGAAGTGCCTCAGCCATATCTACCTCCTAGAATTTGACATATTGGTCTTTGTCAGCCTTTTCACTCAACTCATCATTGACTGAACTTGTCGGTGTGTAGGCTGCCGGTATAGCGGTATTGGTTGCTTTGGACTGCTGGCGCGATAAGCGGAAGAACGCCATCAGCTGCTGTAGTTGCTGCGCTTGGCCACTCATTTCTTCAGATGTGGAGGCCAGTTCTTCGGATGCGGATGCGCTCTGTTGGGTTGTGGCATTGAGTTGCTGCATCGCCGAGCCAATTTGTGCCACACCCGTGCTTTGTTCTTTTGACGAGGCAGTAATCTCTTGCACTAAGTCGGATGTTTTTTGAATAGAAGGGACAATCTCGTTAAGTAGCTTTCCTGCCCGTTCGGCTAGTTCAACACTGCTTTGGGCAACTGTACCAATTTCTTGCGATGCGATTTGGCTGCGCTCAGCCAGTTTTCGCACTTCTGCAGCAACGACAGCAAAGCCTTTGCCATGTTCACCGGCTCTAGCGGCTTCGATTGCGGCGTTCAATGCCAACAAATTTGTTTGGTAGGCAATATCGTCAATAATACTGATTTTTTCAGCAATGGTGCGCATCGCAGTGGCTGTTTGGGCAACAGCCTCACCCCCTTCAGCAGCTTCATTGGATGCTTTGCTGGCCATAGTATTGGTTACCGTTGCGTTGTCGGTGGTTTGTTCAATGGCCGCCGACATTTGCTCTACAGCAGTCGTTGTTTGTTCAACATTGCTGGCTTGTTCGCTCGCACCCTGGCTTAGATTTTGTGCTGTAGCCGAGACTTCTTCCGAAGCCGAGGCCAGTGCATCGGAGGCGCCGTTTACCGATGCCACTATTTGCGAAAGCTTGTCGACCATGGTTTGCATGGCGTGTAGTAGGCGACCAAGCTCATCGTTGTTCGTTGTGGTCAATTGGCTCGTTAAATCACCTTCACTTAAGCGTTTTGCCAGCTGCACAGCTTGTTTAAGCGGACCAGTAATACCGCGCACAATGATCACCGAAAGGATCAACGCCATCACTAGCCCTATTACAATCGCCCCTATAGCAATGCTGCGGTTGCGCTGGAAGCCTGCTGAGGCCATTTCGTATTCTTGCCTTGCTACGTCTAGTTGTAGTGCAATGAGGTTCGAAATATGGTCGCTGATCGGATCGATGGTGAGGTATAGCGGCCCGTTGAAGGCATCTAACTTGCCTTCCACGCTCCCAGTTTGTGACTGCAGGAAGTTTCGTAGGCGAGCAATGTCGGCATCGGCTGCGGCAAATAAAACTTCTGCCTCACTGACCATGCGTGCTTCTTCCGCAGTTAACTCAGTGGCTTCGTAAGCTTGCCATTCTTGACGTATTTCTTGTTCGGCAGCGGCAACGTTGTTCAGTGCGGTTTGCCGATCAATCATGCCAATATTAGCCTTGTTGGCCGTGTCGATAATATTGACCGCGTAGGCATCGGCTATCACCTTTAGCCCTCGCAGTGGAATGACGCGGTCTTTATATACCGTTTCCAATCCTTGCGTCGTAGCTTGCATGCCAGTTAAGCCAACTGCACCAATGGCGACGATTAGCGTGCTTAACAAACCAACCAAAATACTGAGCTTAAGTTTAACTGATAAGTCCTTGAACATAATAAGTCCCTCAGTGGGTCGCCAGTTTGTTAACAGGCTTCGAGGCATGCTCGATTAAGCCCTGCACATCTAAAATAAGTGCTACCGCACCACTACCCAAAATGGTTGAGCCGGCAAGTGTTTCAGATTGGCCAAAGATTTGACCCAAGGGCTTAATCACGGTTTGTAACTCACCCATTAGGCGGTCGACAATAATGCCCGCACTTTGATGCCCAGACTGCACGACTACAACGCTCTGGCGTTTTGGCAGGTTGCCGCTGAGATCAAAGGTAGTGCGCAGATCAACAAGTGGTAAAACCTGCCCGCGTAAGTCTATGTACTCGGGGTGATTTTCATTAATATCCAACTCAACGCACTCGCTTACGGTATCCAGTGGAATAACAAAACTTTGGTCGGCAACGCCAATTAAGAAACCATCGATAATTGCGAGTGTGAGCGGCAGTATGATGCGCACTGTTGTGCCTTTGCCCAGGTCACTGTCGACTTCAATACGACCGCGCAGCTCTGTAATGTTGCGTCGAACAACGTCCATGCCAACACCACGGCCAGACAAGTTTGAAACGGCTTGAGCTGTGGACAAGCCTGGCTCAAAAATTAGTTGCAGCAGCTCGTGTTTTTCTAACACCGCCTCTTCGGCGATTAGCCCTTTACTCACCGCTTTGGCTCTTAGTTTATCCACATCAATGCCGGCACCGTCATCGCATACTTCAATAACAATATTGCCTGAGTCGTGGTAGGCATTTAATAGCAGTTCGCCATGTTCAGACTTACCAGCAGCCAAGCGTTTTTCTGGTGTTTCTAAGCCATGGTCCATGGCATTGCGCACGAGGTGCATTAATGGGTCGGCAATCTTTTCTACAACCGACTTATCCAGCTCGGTTTCTGCTCCCATAATGCTGAGTTCCACATTTTTGCCTAGGTCTTTGCTAACATCGCGTACCACGCGTTGGAAGCGCGTAAAGGTGGCACCGATTGCTACCATGCGCAAGTTAAGAGCCGCATCACGCACTTCTTCAAGCAGCGAGTTAACGGCCGCGATTGACTCCAACATGCCTGGATCATTGAGTGCTTGCGCATGCAGCGCGGCACCGGCCCCCGCTGTGACCAGTTCACCAACATAGTTAATCAATAAATCGAGTTTGTCGGCATCAACTCGTAGGCTTTTTTGTTCGCGCGCTATGCTTTCACGCACCTGCGACTGCTTGCGCACAGCCGCTTCTAAAACCGGACTGAGCTGGGTGCTGCTTTCAGTAATAATATCGCCTATTGGCACGGCTTGTTGATTATCACTTGATGTATTAGCGTGTTGTGCTTGTTGCTGCAGTGCGGCAGCTAGTTCGCGCTTGGTTAATGCGCCACACTCAAGCAAGATTTCTCCAATCTTCAAGTCGACATCCGGCATGGAGTTGATTAACTCAATATACTGCGACAACGTGCTGTGTGGCGGAATAATGGTGATGTCGCTATCTTCTTGTACAAACTCGAATACGTCTTCTATTTCTTGTTTGGCGGCTTGCGAGTCTAGGCGAATTTCGAAGCCTAGGTAGCAGGATTCGGCATCATAGTTATCAAGGGTAGGGAAGTGGTCCGCTAAGGTGCGAATTTGTTTGATTTTCCCCAACTTACTTAGGTAGCTGATAAAGGATAGTGGGTCCATGCCGTCACGAAACGAGTTAATGCCAAACCTTAGGGAGATATGCCAAAGGTCGTTTTTGACATCCTGATCGGCCATGCGCTCTACATTGGCACGGGCTTCATCTTCTTCCGTTAGATGTTGCACATAGCGCTGCATCGCATTGGAAGCCAAGCTAGTACTGGCTTGCACTTCCTCTTCAATTGACGCTGACGGCGGGGCTTCAGTTGTAGCCCCCAGATAGGCGTTAAGTTCCTTAAGCAGCGACTTCCCCAGTTCGTGGTCGGCTTGATGGGCTTCCTCTTGTTCTGCCTGCAACAGGCTTTGTATGTGATCGCGGCAGCGAAAGAGTAGGCTAACCAGTGCACTTGAAACGTTTAGTTCATGGTCTCGAAGTTTATCCAATACGTTTTCAACAACATGGGTAAACTCAACGATATCATCTAACCCAAAGATACCAGCGGAGCCTTTGATGGTATGAGCAGCTCGAAAGATAGAGTTGAGCAGCTCATCGGACGCATCTTGCTCTAGCGCCAGCAGGTCGTTCTCCATTTCATCAATTAACTCATTGGCTTCGCTGAAGTAGGTTTGTAGGGCGGCTTCCATACTCATTGCGCACCTCCGGTCAATACAATTGGGTCTTCAAACCAGCGCACTAGGTCTAGTTGGTCGAATACTTCAAGCACGGCTTGGCTATGCTCAACTATGGTGAGTTTGGTGGCTTGTTGGCGGGATTGCTGGCGCATGAGCATAAGTAATTGCACGCCACTGCAGTCGAGCTCGTTCACCTCCGACAAGTTAATTTCTAAGTCGTAGTCTGGTGATAGTTGCGGTAATAGTGCATCTGACACGTCTTTTATTTGATAAATGGTCAGATCGCTTTGTAACGCTACCGTACGCTTGTCTCCTGCTTCTGATATGGCCAGCATGTTGCCTCCTAACGCACAAGTTTGCTTACTGCGGCAAGCATTTGTTGCGGTTGAAATGGTTTAACAACCCAAGCTTTGGCGCCTGCGGCTCTACCTTGCTCTTTTTTACTTTGCTCAGATTCCGTGGTGAGCATAATGACTGGAGTAAACTTGGTATCGGGGCGCTTTTTAACCTCTTTTAGCATGGTGATGCCGTCCATATTTGGCATGTTGACGTCACTGATGATCAAGTTCACTCGGTTTTTATCAAGCTTCACTAGGGCATCTTTACCATCGCAGGCTTCCACCACTTGATAGCCGGCACCGGTCAATGCAATGCTGACTACCTGCCTAACCGAAGCAGAGTCGTCGACGATTAAAATAGTTTTTTGCATACTAGGCCCTTCCTAAAAAAAAGTGATTTCTTCAGCCGCTGGTTTAGAAACTGCGCGCCCGTCATGTGTGGCGTGTTGTTCAACCATGGTGTAGCGTTGGCGCATTTGTTCTAGCCAGCTAGCGCAGTCAAATGTTTGCCATGCATACTCGTTCTTTTGTTCAATCAGTTGTGCTAACTCTGTTTGACTTTGGTCTACTTGCGCTAGCACTTGTGAAATTCGATCTTGGTACTGCAAATCCACCATCATTTGTTCAATTGACACACTGACGCTCTGAGCCTCATGTTCTAGCCGCTGTTGATTGCCGGTAATGTCATCTGCCATGTCTTTGAACTTGTGTATGATTGTGTCCATCGTTGCTTCAACATGGCTAATTAACTGCTTTTCTTCTTCGGAGCTGGTGGCGACTGATTGGTTTGTTTTGGCGACTGCGTCGTTAACACCACTTACCTTGGCCGTCATCTGGGTTGCGGTGCTCCTAGCCCGCATCGCTAAATCACGGACTTCGTCGGCAACCACCGCAAACCCCCTGCCCATTTCACCGGCGCGGGCGGCCTCGATCGAAGCATTGAGAGCAAGTAAGTTGGTTTGATCGGCAATGCCAACGACCTGGTTGGCCATGCTAGTTAGCTGCGAGGTGTACTCATCTAATGCTTGTAACTCACTGAGAATTGACTCGCGCTTTACTTGCGATTGCGATAGTTCACTAATGGCACTTTGTAATCGGGCTCGGCATTGCGAAATGTTGTGCACAATCTGCTGCTCACTGTGGGCGTTGTCTTGGTTAATGCTGGCCCGCAGCTGTTGAACGAGTTGGGCAAACTGTGCTGACAAATCATTGGCGGCCTCGGTGCTGTGATCGACACAGAACTTAATGTGGCGTGACCAAATATTGAGCGACTGCTGAGTTAGGTTAAGTGCAGGGTGTTCGGTCTCTGCTGCGACCACAGGTTCAACCGTTGGTGTTGGTTCTTCCGGTGCTATCCAAAGTTGGTAAACAGCCATAAGAAGCGCCAATGACGCCACACAGGCAATCAGCCAGTACACTAAACCGCTAAAAAATAAAGATGAGCCTAACAAGCCAATGAAGCTGATTAGTACCACCAGTAATTGAATGCGTTTACCCGTTGCGGAGCTCTCCATACCTCTTGTCCTAGCAATCCAAAGTAACTGCAGTCTAGATAGCGGGTTGGCGGAGTTCCAAAAAATAATGTGTAAAAAATAGTCAACGCAAGCAGACAGCAACTCTAGCACTGATCACTCAGGCAAGCAGCGTTGATTGGTTTGAGCTGATTGGTCTGCAACAAAACGTCAGCTTTTCGGCCGAAGTTAGTACTTGCTGTCATTAAACTGCAATATCTCTTGTGACGGAATCGACATATTTATCGCGAGCAGCAGACCAATTGTGTGAGTAGAATACGCATCCGCTGACATACATCAGAGAATTGGTATGTCCCTTGGTTCTATAGCGATTAATTTATTGTTCAGTTTTGAAAAAAACTAGATGATGCGCGATGGAAACTAACTTTAGGTTAAGTTCGCCCTGATAAGGGAGCGAAATAGTATGAGGCTGTCTATGCAAGACGAACAATTGAGCTATCAAGAAGCGCATCGCCCTGCGAAAGAATTCGCCAGCCGGCAAGAATATCTTGAACACGAACTGGAGATTATGCGCCCAAAGCGTTGGCGCTTAAACCTACCTCAGCGTGACTTTCGAATTGAACTAGAAGATTGGGTGCCTGCACTAGCGGCAACCATTGGTAAAATTGTGATGGTTGCAGCCATGGTAGCGGCGTTTGCTGCTCAGTTTGGTTTGTCGCCAGAGTTTGTTGCAGAGAACGTGCGCTATGAGCTGCTTATCGCAGGTTTATTGTTTGTGGTGCTCTTCTCGGCATTTTTAATTCCAACCGCCAACCTAGCCGGTACCCACGGGCCAATGATTCCGCTCATTCCATTAATTGCCGCAGCCGGTGGACACCCACTCGCATTGGGCTTAATGGTTGGCTTTTTCGGATTGATTCTGGCGGCAACAAAAGGTGGCTCAAAGCTGGTCAAGCTGACTGGTGAGGGCACCCGTGGTGGCTTGCTGATTTATCTGGGTGCAGTTGGTTTGATTGGCCAAATTAGCAAATTTAATGCATGGGGTGAGAGCATTGGCATGGCTTACATTAGCTTTGCGGTCATTGTTATCACCATTCTGCTATATGCTTACCTTGCACGTATTAAAATGCGTTGGTTAGCCATTCCGTTATGCTCGGCCATTGCTGGTATCGCAGCGTTCGCCATGGGTGCGCCATTTGAGTTTGTCACCGAGCCTGGCTTGCCAAATATGAACCCAGCCTATTGGTGGGGTGACAACACTGGCTGGCAGCTTGGTTTACCAACGTTTGAGCAGTTTGTTGCGGTAGCGCCGTTTGCTATCTTGGCTGTGGCGATGTGGTCGCCAGACGTATTAGGTCACCGAGTATTCCAAGAACTGAACTATCCAAAAAAAGCGACCAAGGTATTGATGAACCCAGACGATACCATTGCGGTTGCCTCGGTTCGCCAAATTGTTGGTGTGAGTTTAGGTGGTGGTAACCTTGCGTCATCTTGGGGCACTTACATGATTCCAGCCGCGATTGCTAAGCGCCCAATTCCTGGCGGTGCGGTGCTAACGGGCGTGCTTTGTATTGCTGCCTCAATTTTAGGTTTCCCAATGGACCTAGCAATGTGGGAGCCAGTACTGCGCGTGGCGCTAATTGTGGGTGTGTTCTTGCCGCTACTTGAAGCGGGTATGCAGATGATGAAAGAGTCGAAGAATGCCGACAGTGCTGCCATCTGTATTGCTACATCTACAGTGGTGAACCCAGTGTTTGGTTGGGCAGTGACGATGTTCCTAGACAATACGGGTATGATTGGAGACAAAGAGCGTGCTAAGTCTTTGCCTGTGTTAGACCGGTTGGTGATTCCAGGCTTAACAGTATTTATTTGTGTGGGTGCATTGGCGCTGGTAGGCCAGCTACCTGGTATTCCTTCATTGCTATAAATGATGCGAGTAAATAGGCTGCTTCGGCGGCCTAATTACTTTCAGCCACAGCACCCTTGAGTGCTTCAATTTGCTTTTCCCACAAGCGTTCTTGGCGTTTCGCCACAGCATCTAGCACGGTAGATGCGTAGTCGCCATCTTCTTCTTTTATGCGAACCATATGAAAGCCGAAATTTCTGGCATTGGACTCAAGTACCTTGTCGTCATCGATATGAAAATCGATGTCGTAGCACTGTGGCATTTTGGTTGCCACCTTGTGCAAGCGCTCTTGAAAACGGCGTTCGTGGTCATACTGATTAATAATGAAATCGAGTTTTAATCCATAACACTTGAACAGTGTTTTGATGTAGTGCTTGCGTCGATACGAGGTCGTGTAAACGCCAATACTATGGCCCTGCTGACGTAATTGCTGAAATAGCTCCAACGTGCCTGCACGAAGCGGCTCATTGAGCCACCAACGCAACAAACGTGGAACACGATTTCGCTCATCAGCAATATGTGGCTGATGGCAGATCACGGTATCATCGAGGTCGAATGATATGCGCATTGCCAATCCAGTAAAAAAATTTTCCGCCGATAATACCACTGTTCGGCTGGTGAGAGCCACAAACCAGGTCGCAATCGCATCGCAACCTATTTGCAATAGCCGCCGGGGAGCGCGAGCGCTATACTATAGCTAGCTGCAACTAGTGAGCTTGCTCAATGGTCGAGGCAGCAATTTAAAATAACAAGAAAGGAGTGATTAATTTACACAGTGGACATTCAATACCCGCACGCCCCGTGGACCATGCGCTGGTTCACCCGCAAAGCAGACATTAACCTGCTAAAACCCAACCCGCTCGATGAAGCGACCACAGCCCCTGTGGGTGCCATTATTGGCCAACACGTGCATCACTACATCACCAACAAAAAGTTCTACGAGCCAATTACCGTGCGCCGCCGCGTAGAGGAAGGCTTCGATGGCTATGAGATAGTAAATGGCCACCACCGCTGGCATGCCGCTAAAAAAATGAACCTAAAAATAGTGCCGATTCATATTGTTAATTAAAATTCATATAAATCGCTTTTTTTAAAAAAATTACAAGAATTTTCCGTAGGCTTTACAAGCCAAAGGCTTGGGAAACAAACAATACTAGGGAAACAAAAAATGCTTGGGCAGCAAAACTGCTAGCTTAGAAAGCCAGTAACCATCGCAATTAAAACTGGCCCTCCCAAGGCAAAGCTGATCCAGTTTTCACGCTGGCGTTTTGCATGCTTAATGACCTTGTCGTCGCTTAATGGTTTGGTTTTTATATATTGCCAAAGGTGAGCATGTAACCAACCGTTGCCTCTACCCTGAAGCGATGCCTCCGTGATTACCTTCTGCCATGCTTCGGGGTAGGAACTAGCAAAATAATCAGCGAGCTTTAGATTGATAGACCTAACCCTAACGACTGTAAGCACCCAGATTACGCTGGTGGCGGCGAGATAAACTAAAATAGCCATAGATTTCATCCGATGAAATGAGTGGCTATGCACTTTACCCGCGTAGGGTCGACTGTGCCAGTTCGTGCTCTGGTTCCAGGCTTGATGAGCGGTTTATTTTTAATATCGTCATTATCCAAGCCTAATCCTTTGCTAAGCTTTTATAACTGCTAACAAACGGGTTGTGGCCATGACAATCGTACGCAAACTTACGCTAATTTTATCCAGCTTGCTGGTCATTATCGCGCTGCTTGGTGCCATAGTGCTGGGTGTCATTAATGTATTTATTGCTTCCATCAACTTCTATTCCAATGAGTTGATGGCAACCGAAGTGCATGTTCGCGAGGTGAAAATTGCTGCTAGTGAAGCGGCGATTGCATCTAGCCAGGGTGCACCCTCTAACCAAATTTCTCGATACCTGATAACGGGCGATGAAAGTTTTGCAGCACTTGAGACAATCTATCGGGAAGGTGAGGCGGCATCACAGAACAGAATCCAAGCATTTGAGGCCGCTAACGCCCAATGGAAAGAGTACAAGCAGGCTGTTGCCGGGCAAGATCAAGCGACGATTTATCAAACACTAGATACCCTACAAACCTCTATTAACACTTTAAAAGATTTAAATAGCGCCCTAACCTTAGCTGCCGAAGAGGCGATTGATGGCGAAGTAGCTCGCTTTGGCAATGCGGTCACTGTAATAGTATTGATTGCTTTTATTGCTGCAGTGCTGTTGTCCATTTATTTGCGTAGAGCGCTTAAAAAGGGTGTGAACGGCTTGGTGTTACCCATCACCAAGCTCGCAGCCGGCGACCTAACGGTACACTTCGATAGCAAAAGAAAAGACGAATTTGGAGAGATTGCCCGCCACCTTGATACTCTAACTGCTTCGTTACGTGATTCCATGCAAGTAATACTAGAACAAATGCAAAGTTTGTCCGGCATGTCTTCAGGGTTTAAATCCACTAGTTTGGCGTTTGTTGAGCGTGCCAAAGATCAGCATGATCGCTCATCGCAAGTGGCGGTGGCAATGAACGAAATGGCCTCTACCATTAAAGAGGTTGCTCGCAATGCAGATATGTCGGCCCATGAAGCAAATAGCACTGATGACATTGCCAAGCGTTCTATTGCCGAGTTAACTCGGTCAAGCGAGTCGTCAGACGCACTCAAAGCCAGTATGTCGAATATTGGCAAAGTGATGGATGAGTTAAACAGCCAGGTAGCCGAGATCACTTCGGTAATCGATATTATTCAAGGCATTGCTGACCAAACTAACTTGCTGGCACTTAATGCCGCCATTGAAGCAGCACGGGCAGGTGAGCAAGGTAGAGGCTTTGCCGTGGTAGCCGACGAGGTGCGCACCTTAGCCACTAAAACTAGTGAGTCAACCGCTAACATTATTGGCGTTATTGATGAGCTCAAACGTAAATCCGATTCCTCTCAAGGTTTGGTTACTCGTTCGGTTGAAGACGTTGAAAACAATAGCAAAGCAATACTAGTGATTAGCGAATCCATTGAAGAAATGGTGCGACAAATTAGCCATATCAATGAACTGGCAACGGGCATCGCCACTGCCACCGATGAGCAAAGCGCTGTGGCGGAAGATATGAATCAAAATATTACCGGCATTAGCAACCTAACAGAGGCCACCTCTAACGACTCGTTAAACATGGCAACCGAAATGGAAAAAATCGACGGCATGGTGACCCTTATCCGCGACCAGCTTAATCGGTTTGTCGTGCGTTAACTACCTAGTAGTTGACGCCACTTGCTGTAGCGCTTGCGATCTAGCTAAAAAGTCACTCATGCGTGAGGCATCACAATTGCTGCCACTTAAAACAGTGACCACGGTTTTGCCGGCAATTTGCTCTGTTAACTGGTCGAGTGCTGCTAACGCTAAAGCACCTGATGGCTCGGCCACGATGGCATCCTGATTAAACAGCTCAACCAGCGTTTGACTAATCTGGGCGTTGGTGACGGTAAGTGCTTGGTGCATATTGCGCTGGCAATAGGTAAAACATAGCTCACCCTTGCGCCTAACGGCAGTGCCATCGGCAAAGGTATCAACCGTTGCAAGCGTACTATTTTTACCGAGTGCTAATGAATTCTGAAACGATGCTGCCCCCTCTGGTTCTACCAAAATAATCTTGGTGCTTGGGCTTAACTGGCGAAACACCTCGCTGCACCCGGCCGCCAAACCCCCACCGCCCATAGGTAGTACTAAATAGTCGATACTGTGCTGTTGATGCAGTATTTCGAGTGCTAGGGTGGCTTGCCCGGCAATCACTCTTGGGTCGTCGAAGGGGTGGACAAAGTAGGCATTCTGGCGCTTACAGTAGTCTAACGCTTGTGCTTTGGCGGCATCAAAATCATCGCCAACGAGGCAGAGCTGAACATATTCGCCACCAAAGTGCTTCACTCGCTCTACTTTCTGCTTAGGCGTATTGATTGGCATAAACACTGTGCCTTGGCGCTCAAGTAAGGCGCAAGCAAACGCAAAGCCTTGTGCGTGATTACCGGCACTGGCGCAGACCAAGCTGCCCAATTGCGGCAGCTGCAAAATAGCGTTTAACGCACCACGGATTTTAAACGAACGAACCTGCTGTTGGTCTTCGCGTTTAATCAACACCTTTGCACTATAACGCTGGCTATAGGCATGGTGGTGTTGCAAATCACTTTCGTGCACATAGGCACTGATGCGAGCCTGGGCACGCAGAAAGTCGGATAGTTGTAGCGGCGAATAATGCTGTGCAGTAAACGTCACGGCTCATTTTCCTTTCAAAAATTCGCCGCCAACCGATACAAAAAAACCGCCAGCGGCGGTTTAATTGTTGTATACGACAACCTCCGCCTAGTGGTGGATAATTGCCATCATAATTCGTGCCACAGCAGAAGCGCTTACAGCAGTAGCAAAACAAAATTCACTCATCTTGTGCGCTCCTATGTGGGTGGATTCAACTTAATAAAATACTCGCAAAGACTGCGATAAGCCCTATTGTTGGCGAAAAACTATGCAGCGTCAAGCGCTTTCCTGAGGCTGGACACCCACCTATCTGAGGCTGGATATCTGAGGTTGGACACCCATTAGTTACAAGTCTGGCAACCTTAGAAAGTAGTGGGTGTCCACATAACTTCCACATAACTTTTACCAGAGCTTAACAAAGCATTAAAGGCAGTTAAAAATGGAGAGGTTCCTGACTTTGATGCTGTTATGGAAGAGTTGCGAGCAACTGAGCCGGGTCGCGAGTTATTGGGCCACGCTGCAAAAAGTGAGTTTGCGCAGACCTATATTGCTAACTCGACTGACTTGCTATTAAACGCAGGTAATGCATTAAGAGTGAGCGTTGCAGGCGGTGCAGAAACAGCGGTGAAGGCTGTTTCAGGGCGATTCCCCGGCGCTAGAAAAGTCGTAGATTTAATTGCGAACTATGCTAACGATCAGTTATCAAATGGGGGAGATAAGTCTAAGTTGGCTGGCATGATGGCCGAATTTGCTGCAGGCACGGCAATTTCAACCACAGGTTTGTTTGCCGAAGTTGGATCAGCTCAAAATAAATCTAATTGGGGGGTTGATTTCTTAACGAAAACTCACGACGGTGAGTGGGTGTCTTGGGAAATGAAAGCCAACACTTCTGGAATGAGCCGCAACCGTACCGATGCATCTGGTACAATGCGCTATGGTCAGCGAGCTGGCGCGACAGCTTACACCAACCAAAAGCTTGGTGAAGCGACCAGCCGTTACCGCAACTGGAAAAACACCGACGAAAGCACAATCGAGTTTGCTGAGCGGGTTCTGGATGAACAGGCAGATTACAATAGAGATCATCGCCGAGCTGAAGACCATTTTGATGGTTTTGTTGTGCGCACCAAAGATGTATTAAACGAAAATGGCAAGCTCAATACCACAATTAAAGCGTGGAAATAATATGGACAAAAAACTCAAAAAGCTGATAGATGAACAAGCATCGCATATAAACGAACGCTTGTATCAGGGTTCTTTGGAAAGAGCCAAGTCACTCAAAGCTAAGGCGCATAGCAAACCAGGATTGGTTGGTCGCGAGTATGCGACAACTGCAAGTGCAACAGCTCGTTTATCTAAGAGCTTATTTATGGTGGCTGCAGCTAAAGGGCCTTGCGTTGAAGGCATACAAGAGTTTGTCTCTGGTATGCTTACGACCTTTGTTGCCGACCAAACTGAGCGCTTGAACGACGCATATTATTATGAAGCCATCAAAGATGAGTTTTTGGTCAATCATTGGTTGCTAGCGCTGTACTTTGGTTATCAAAAGGCCGAGGTGTTTTACCGGGAAAAACTAAAAGCATTTTTAGCCGAGCCATTGGAAAACAGCCAGTTTAGTTTTCCCGAGCAGTACGACCCTATCTACTTCGCTTTTGTGCATAACATGCTGGCCAGTGTCGACAATCAACAACTCACCCTGGTGCAGCCTGGTTTTGCCTATGATGAGTTTTTCAGCCAACAGGTGCCGCTAGACGCCCTGCAAAAGCTGATGGACATTCACGTGCAGCGCGCGTCAAAGGGGAAAGGGGCCAAAGATCCGTTGGAGTACAATCCATGGACGGCCTTCCCGTTAGAAGTGCTCGCTTGGTACAGAGTGGCACAGCTAGCTGGCGTAGAGGTGAAACTAGATGACAGCTACGCCAGTCAGTATATACAGGTGCCTTTTGAGCTAAAAATCACCAACAAAGATTGCCTGCACTTATTGGGTGATGTATCGGAACTGATCGGCTTCGATGTGGTAGAGCGGTATCTTTAGAGGAAGGATGATGCAGGACACCCACCTCATCATCTAGGTTAGTCATCAGTCAGATAAAGGCGGCAAGCTTTCGAGCTTAGCCGCCTTTTCTTTTGCTTGTTTACTGGCAATTACAAGGGTTCACACTTGTTATGTTTAACTGATGCGCTGTATGGGTTGCTGGCAACACACGGCAAGCTAGATCGGTGTGCTTGAATGCCGATAAGAGGCGATTGGCAGGGTGTAACTCAATAGATGGCTCAGTGTTTTAATCGGCTTGGGCCTTTTCATCTACTGAGTGCTGTGACTTGTAGCGGCCTTCCCAAAATCTACCTACTTAAGCTGGACACCCATCTGTTGCAAGCCTGGTAACCCTAAAAAGTAGTGGGTGTCCAGATAACTCCAGGTTTGTTTGCCGAAGTCGGATCAGCTCAAAACAACTCTGGGTGGGGTGTTGATTTCTTAACGAAAACTCATGACGGTGAGTGGGTGTCTTGGGAAATGAAAGCCAACACTTCTGGAATGAGCCGCAACCGAACCGATGCATCTGGTACAATGCGTTATGGTCAGCGAGCTGGCGCAACAGCTTACACCAACCAAAAGCTTGGTGAAGCGACCAGCGGTTACCGAAACTGGCAAAACACCGACGAAAGCGTACTCGAGTTTGCTGCGCGGGTTCAGGTTGAACAGGAACTTTACAACAGGAATCATGGCCGAAGCTTGAACCACTTTGACGGTTTTGTTGTGCGTACCAAAGATGTGTTAAACGAAGATGGCAAGCTCAATACCACAATTAAAGAGTGGAAGTAACATGGACAAAAAACTCAAAAAATTAATTGATACGCAAGCTGCGGACATAAACGAGCGTTTTTATCAAAAGTATAAACTCGGACACCCATCAGTTACGTGTTTAAAACGTGCGAATCAGTAATGGGTTTGCTGCTTGCCGGCGTCCAGCTAGTTGGTTTCCGCTAACTGACCTCAAGGAAGGATAATGAACGCTCAATCAAACGACGCTTTAAGCACTCTCTCTCAGGAATGGGTGTTGCTGCAGCATCAATTTGATAGCTATGAAAAGCACAGTTTGTATATAAAGTTTGTGGCGTTGGCTTTGTTAACGACAGGCCTATTGAGTGGTTTAACTTTGTGGTTGCTAGTGCCAATTTTGGCTATTGTCTGGTTGCTGGATGGAATTTGGAAAATCTTTCAATCGCGCATTGAAGTTCGGTTATTAAAAGTCGAGCAAGCGTTTCGTCAACAAGAAGTTATTACTGCCTGTCAGTTTAACCGCGAGTTTCTCAACGAACGGCAAGGCTCGGTGGGGCTAATCTTTGAATACTTAAGAAGTTCACTGCGCCCAACAGTTGCCTACCCACACGCTTTGTTGATTGTTTTGGCGATTGCATCAATCTGGTTGTGAGCTGCTGAGTTTCTATTTAGCAATACGCTCTGGTTGTCACTTTCTAAGTGTGAGAGGCTCGCCTGAGGCTAAATTTGTACTGTTTTTTTGACCAGTATTGGTTCGTGGACTACCTTTAACTCACTAGGAGGTAGCCGCCATGACCATTGCACGATCCCAAATCATTCAGTTGGCCGAAACGCTTTTTTATCATTGCGTGTCGCGCTGTGTTAGGCGAGCATTTTTATGCGGTGTTGACCAGGTAAGCCAGCAATCCTTCGAGCATCGCCGTGCTTGGCTAATTGAACGCATACACCTACTGGCCAGCGTGTTCACCATCGACGTGGCGGGCTATGCCATTATGTCTAACCACTACCATCTAATTTTGCATGTGAATCATGCCGCGGCACAAGCGCTGTCTGATCGCGAGGTGGCTGAGCGCTGGCAGGTGTTGTTTAAGGGCAGTAAGGTCGTCGATCGATATTTAGCTGGTGAAGAAGGCGTTGCTGAACTAGCGCAAGCGACACTCGCTAAATGGCGGGCACAGTTGTTTGATATTTCTTGGTTTATGCGCTGTTTAAATGAAAACATCGCTCGCCGTGCCAATGCTGAGGACAACTGCACCGGCAGGTTTTGGGAAGGCCGGTTCAAATCACAACCACTTTTGGATGAAAAAGCGCTGCTTGCAGCCATGGTTTATGTCGATCTGAACCCGATTCGTGCCGAAATGTGTAAGAGCATTCCCGAAAGTGAGTTCACCAGTGCCTACGAGCGTATTCATGGCAAACCGTGTGAAGATAGCACTGGCGCAAGCAAGAAGCCGCTAATGAGTTTTATCAGCACAGATAGCAACCTCAATGAAGCATGTTTGCCATGCACTCAAGCGCAATATTTCGAGTTATTGGATTGGTCGAGCAGGGTTGTTAGAGCAGACAAAAAAGGTGTTATATCCATTGAGCAACCTCCGCTGTTACAACAACTAGCCTTTAACCAAAACCAATGGCAAATACTGTGCACAAGCCTTGGCAAGGTAACTCATGGTGCGATCGGTGCACTAAATCAAGTTGAACACTTTCACCAAAGCCGAGGTTGCAAGCGACGACCCCGTACCGACGTGGTTGTTCAGCTATTTGGTTGACTAAAAGTTTCCAATCTATAAACCCCTTCCATCGGAAATCAATTGATATCCGATGAACTGCTTCGCCTTCACTCTTGTCAATTATCCATTCTTCTTTAAATTACAGTGATTTTCGATCACGAGTTTTTCCTTACCGTTCTTGCTATGGGTTTGTGAAGCGTTATTCTCTTGGCATCTCTTTGAAGTCAGCGCGATAACTATGGCTACCTATTAAAAAGAGCTGCTCCAAGTTAAAAGACTAGTGGCTGTCCGGTTTAAAAAGGCACGTTAAAAGTGTTTGATCTGGTAAGTGTGCTTGGTACTAGGCTGCTGTGAAGCTGATAAGTTGGCAAAATACTGCTGTGAGTTGGTTTTTGCGTATGCTTTGTAAAAACTCATAGAATCATTCAATAAAGGAATAAAAAGATATATATTTCGAGTTTTTGGAAATAAAATATATTGATAGCTGGCGCACCCTACAGGATTCGAACCTGTGACCTTTGCCTCCGGAGGGCAACGCTCTATCCAGCTGAGCTAAGGGTGCGTGCAAGATGGGGCTTAGTGTATTGCCTTCAATCGTGAAAGTCTAGGCAGCTAAGTGATTGAGCTGCCTAGGTTTTTTTGCTGGCCTTCTTGTTGTATCTGCCGCCTTCGCCAAAAATTCCAGTCGAGCGGTGGCTGTCCAATTAAAAAGTCCAAATAAAAGAAGGGTGGCTGTCCCCGCAAGGAAGGAAAGTCAGTCGGCTGGCTCGACAATCAATAAGCTTGCGTCTTCGGCGCCCGTTACCTTTACTTTGCTGCCTTCGGGTAGGTCGGGGCCGGTTACGAACCAATTGGCGTCGTTTATCCGAATTTTGCCACGCCCATTGTCGATGGCTTGGGTAAGGGTGGCGGTGCGTCCTACCAGTTGTTCAGCGGGGCGGTTAAGGTTCGGCTGTTGCGACTCGCTACCATGGCGCACAAAGTACTTCCAAATAAGGTAAGCAGTAATGCAGGTGCTTACCGCGAATACCACCAGCTGGCCAATTAATCCGATACCAGGAAAGATTAGGGTAATCACGCCAGTGGCGAAGGCACCGGCGCCAATGCCTAATAAGAAACCGCCAGCGCCAAGCATTTCTGCAATCATTAGCAGCAGGCCAGCGCCTAACCAGTATAAGTAGCTTTCTATTTCCATTGCCTACCCTTACTTTTTAATGCCGTTTAGCAGTTCGCTTATGCCACCTAACGAACCCATCACATTTGATGCTTCTAGTGGCATAAAGACAATTTTGCTGTTGTCCGACGAACCAATATTATTGAGTGCTTCGACGTACTTTTGTGCTACAAAGTAGTTCACAGCGTTCAGGTCGCCTTTGGCGATGGCTTCCGATACCGTGTTTGTTGCATAGGCTTCTGCTTCGGCTTGGCGTTCACGCGCTTCAGCTAATAGTACAGCTTCCTGCTTTTCGGCCTCAGCACGCAGAATTTGCGCTTGCTTGTCACCATCTGCTTTTAGAATTTCAGCCCGTTGGAAACCTTCCGCTTCCAAAATATTGGCACGCTTTTCACGCTCGGCTTTCATCTGATTGGCCATGGCGTCAACTAGGTCTTGCGGTGGGGTAATGTCTTTAATTTCAATACGGGTAACTTTTACACCCCAAGGGTTGGTCGCTTCATCGACAATGCCCATAAGTTTTACGTTAATTTCGTCGCGCTTAGATAACATGGCGTCTAGTTCAATAGAGCCCAGCACGGTACGAATGTTGGTCATGGTTAGGTTGCGAATGGCGTTATCCAGCGAGTCTACTTGGTAGGCTGCTTTGGCGGCGTCTATTACTTGAAAGAAGCACACAGCATCTATGGTTACCATGGCGTTGTCGGCGGAAATCACTTCTTGCGGCGGTATGTCTAACACGCGCTCGCGCATATTGATCTTAAATCCTACACGATCAATCACCGGCACAATCATGCCAAGGCCTGGCGGCAGAGTTTTGGTATATTTACCAAAGCGTTCTACGGTCCACTCGTTCGATTGAGGAACGAATTTTACTGCCATCATTACCAGAATGATGGCGAAGGCGACGAGTATTGCAGCAACAATTAGCGAGGTAGGCACAGTGATTTCCTTTTTCTGTTGGTTGAAAGATGATCATGCTTGCCAGCTGCTATTTTGGCAAGTAAAACCCAAAATTTTACTCGCAGCCTTGACCTTAACGTAGCGTGATAGCTCAAGCTTGCTTTCGACAGTCTAAATGTGTGGAGATAATCATGCGCTATAGCATTCAGCAGTTGGCAGAGCAGTTAGGTATTAGCCGGCGAACGTTGCAGTACTACGACGACATAGGCTTGCTAAAGGCTAAGCGCCAATTAGATAACCAATACCGGTTTTATAACCAAGCTGATATGCAGGTGTTGCAGAAAATTCTGCTACTGAAGCAAGCTGGATTGTCGTTACAGCAGATTGACGGTGTACTGAACGATGAAAGCTTATTGCCAGAAATGTTAATGACTCAGCAAAGTAACTTGGCGTCAAAACAGCAAGAGATCTCCATACAGCAGCAGGTTGTTCAGCAATTAATATCACAGACTATGGAGCAAGTTATGGCGAATAGTATTTGGCAACCATTGAGCGAAGCCGAGCAACAGGCTTATGAGCAAGAAGCGAAACAACGTTGGGATGCGCAGTTAGTTGAGCAATCTAACAACCGCTGGCGCGCCTACAGTAGTTATCAGCAACAGCAAATATTGGCTGAAGGTGAAGAGATTTACCATGCTCTAGCAAAGTTGGTGAACGGTGAGCATGACACCCCCGAAGTGCTAGCAGTGTTGCAGCATTGGCACGAACATTTAAAGAACTTCTATGAGCCATCACAGGCGATGCTATTAGGCTTAGCGGAGCTTTATATGGATGACGAGCGCTTCTACAAAAACCTCAGCAAGTATGATGAAAAACTACCAGCCTTTTTAGCGCAAGCCATACCCGCTTATGTTGCATCGTTAAATATTGACTAATAATAAGGCGCTCATTGAGCGCCTTAACGTTTAACCTTGCTGGTTATTCCACTCAATACACTCAGCTAATGTACAGCCTTTACCGCCAAATATGTCTAAT
Source organism: Salinibius halmophilus (assembly GCF_003577475.1). Lineage (GTDB taxonomy): Bacteria > Pseudomonadota > Gammaproteobacteria > Pseudomonadales > Natronospirillaceae > Salinibius > Salinibius halmophilus. The sequence goes on along the minus strand of NZ_QPEP01000002.1, from coordinate 307,448 downwards.
GCCGAGCCAATGGTGAGGTCCACCTTGCCGCCTGAGAGTTCGTCTACCAACTTTAGGTCATCAACATTGCGTGCGCCACCAGCGTAGGTCACAGGAATGCTGCAATGTTCGCCAAGCATTTTGACCAAGTCCTGATCTATTCCCGCCTGCAAGCCTTCTACGTCGGCGGCATGAATCAAAAACTCACAGCAGTGTTCAGCAAGTTGGTTGAGTGTTTCAGCATTGACTGGCGTACTGGTTACGGTTTGCCAACGGTTCGTCGCAATAAACCAACCAGCGCCTTGGCGGCGGCAAGACAAGTCCAATACTAGTTTTTCACGCCCGGTAATGGCTTTAATTTGTTCTAGGCGCTGCCATGAGAACTCATCGTTTTCAAATAACCAGGAAGTTACGATCACTGCGCTGGCACCGGCTGTTAGGTAGTGCTCGGCGTTGTCCGCGTTCACACCACCACCAAACTGTAGGCCATTCGGATAAGCGGCTAACGCATGCAGTGCTGCCGTCTCATTACCCGGCCCCAAAGCAATTACATGGCCGCCAGTTAACCCCTGGTTCCGATACAGTTCGGCATAATAGGCGCTGTCGTAGTCACTAACAAAGTTGGTGGTTGCGCCATCGTCATTGAGTGTGCCGCCAACAATTTGTTTTACTTGGCCATTGTGCAGGTCAATGCAAGGTCGAAAACGTGTCATATCAATGTGTCCTATCCAGTTACCGCCATTGTAACGATTTGCACTGCGCTCAGCAGCCATAGTTTTGCTGGCTTAAGCTAAACTATCAAATCGTCAAAATGAGTTGCTAATCTGCATTAAGCACCTAACCAGTTAGAGGAAGTGAATGAATAGCGAGCAAGTAAGGTTTGTGTTTACCGATGTAGGCGATACGTTGCTGCGCAATGGCCAGCTATTACCAGAAGTACTAACCGCGATGTATCAGCTATCACAACAGGGCATCGTTGTGGTACCGGTAACGGGTGCTAGTGCTGGTGCCGGTGAGGCCATGATTCGCCAGTGGCCGGTTAAATTATTGATCGCCGAAAATGGTGCTGTGGCCTACACCCAGAACAATGGTGTTGTCACTCGTCATTCCTGGCTACCTTTGGCCGAGCTGCAAGCTCAACAACAAGAAGTGCTAGCGATGATTGCTAATGTAGAGCCTCGTCTTGCACTAGCGAGTGACCAGCCATTTCGCTTAGCCGATGTAGCCATTAATGTTGCGCAAGATAACGCCAGCCTTGATGCCGAGTTAATTAATCGGGTGGTTGCGGCAGTTAATGAAAGGGGCTGGCAGTATGGCTTGAGCAGTATTCATTTAAATATTTGGCAAGCCAACTACAATAAGGCGCAAGCCATTGTGCGCTGGATGCATGATTTGCTTGGTGTCGACCAAGATGAACTGGCGCTTTATTCGGCTTGCATTGGCGACTCGCCGAACGATGCCGCCATGTTCGCTCGTATTCCTCGTTCATTTGGTATCAACGGTTGGCAGAATCATCGTGAAGATTTTACCGACGAGCCAGCTATTACGCTTGGCAATGGTGCCGGTTGGGGCTTTGTTGAGCTAGCGCACAAGTTGTTGGCGGTGGACTATTGGGATGAAGAATAAAAAAAGCCGGCCCAAGTAGGCCGGCAAAACGGAAAGGCAACAAGACGTCTAAATTACTCTTCTGCTAACTCAAGAGAATCTTCAATGCGATTTGCGATAACATCTGCAACGTCATTGTTGTCACCCTTGCTATCGATCACAATGGCACCAGCAGCGGCAAGCGCTACTAGGTCTATGTCATCGAACAGCCCGGTAAGGTCGAATGTCACACTCAGGTTGGTCACTGAGTCGGCAGTCAACACTAAATCGTTGGCCAAGCTTTGCTCTTTTTCAAAATCTTCGTCTAATAATACTTCAATTGCATACTCTTGTGCATTAATGTCGGTATAGGTACCCACTAGGTGCACGCTGTAACCTTGGCGCAGCTTGTCATCCGCAGCAAGGTCGCCACCAAATGCCGCCCAATCCACTTCGGTCACTGGATCAACGTCGATTTCAATTTCTTGGTACTGACCGGCAGCAATTTCGGCAGTCGCCAGCTCTGGCGTTAGTGTTTGGCTGATAATATCGGCAATAATTGGGCCTTCAAATGCCAACTCTAGTTCGTCTTCTTCATTGGCATCGTCATCAGCTAGGTCATCGTCATCACGTTCGCTGTCTAGCTCAATCTCTTCTAGAACAAAGCGCGCTTGGCTAAGGGCTACTGTGCCAGCCGCTTCGTTATTATTTAGCACTTCAATTGCCATGGCATCCTGAGCGGCTTCAAGGCTGTTGGCTTGCAAGCTTCGGGTTTGGGCCGCAGCTGACTGAACTGTGCCGCTTACGGTCAGGTTTACATTGGCCGTGTTACTGGTGCTATTACAGCCTGCAACAGCGAAAGCAAGCGCAGTGGGAATCAATACTTTTTTCATGATGTCATCCTCTTGGAAAGTTGTAGGCTTACTGTAGCGACTGCAACCTTGCAGCAACCTTACAGATAAAAATGATAAACTGGCCACATTGTTAAAAGTGAGTTAGCGCCATGTTATGGGCTATGATTTTTCTATTTATAGTGGCGTTCGCGGCGGCATCATTGTTGCCACTGGGCTCGGAATGGGCAGTGATTGCAGCGCTAGAGTTGGCTTATGCTGCGCCGGTAATTTGGTTGGTGGCAACGGCAGGCAATGTGGCCGGTGGATTAGTGAATGCATGGCTAGGGCGCGAGTCGCTGCGGTGGCAGCATAAATCTTGGTACCCTGTAAAGGGTAAGCAGCTAGTAAGAGCGCAAACTTGGTTTGGCCGTTATGGGCAGGCAAGTTTATTGCTTGCTTGGGTGCCAATTGTTGGTGACCCTCTGGTCGTGGTTGCCGGTATGATGCAGCTGGCGTATTGGCGGGTGCTGGCTTGGCTAATAGTAGCTAAAGGCGCCCGGTACGCGGGGCTGATATGGTTATGGCAAGCATGAAAAAAGGGCGCTCAGTGCGCCCTTAATCGTATTATCTGCAATTAGATGCGGTGTACAGATACAGTGTTAGTAGAGCCTTTAGCTACCAACGCACCCGATACAACAACCATCTTGTCACCAGCTTTCACAAAGCCTTCAGCTTGGGCGATTTTCTTCGCTTCTGCATATAGCGCTTCTTGATCAGCGAACTCGCCAACTAGCTTAGTGGTAACACCTTTGGTTAAGCAAAGTTGTTGCTTAGTCTTCTCGTTCGTTGTTAACGCTAAGATTTGTGCGCGAGGGAAGTACTTACGTACCGACTTAACCGACTTACCACCAAAAGTAGACACAACAATTAGGTCGGCTTCTAGGTCACGCGCCGTTTCAACCGCTGCTTTACATACAGTTTCAGTTACCGCTAGCGCGCCGCTGAAGTCTTCAACGTGTTTCGGGCTGCGCTGCTTCATTGCTTCGTCTGTGCGAGCACAGATTTGCGCCATGATTGCTACCGTTTCTGCTGGGTATTTACCTTTTGCAGATTCACCAGAAAGCATTACAGCGTCGGTGCCATCAAGGATCGCGTTGGTTACGTCACCTGCTTCCGCGCGAGTTGGACGTGGGTTCTTGATCATAGAATCCAGCATCTGAGTCGCTGTGATCACTGGCTTGCGAGCAATGTTACACTTACGGATCATCATCTTCTGGGCGAAGATTACTTCTTCCGTTGCAATCTCTACACCTAGGTCACCACGAGCAACCATGATGCCGTCAGATGCTTCAAGAATCTCGTCGAAGTTATCAACGCCTTCTTGGTTTTCAATCTTAGAGATGATCTTGATGTTTTCGCCGCCGTTCGCCGCAAGCAGTTCACGGATTTCATTCACGTCAGAGGCTTTACGGATGAAAGACGCGGCAATGAAGTCTACGCCTTGCTCACAACCGAAAATCAGGTCGCCTTTGTCTTTGTCAGACAATGCAGGTAGCTGAACGCTAACGCCAGGTAGGTTAACGCCTTTTTTGTTACCTAGTTCACCAGTGTTTTCAACACGGCAGATCACGTCTGTGTCAGTCAGTTCAGTAACCGTTAGGTTTAGTAGGCCGTCGTCTAGCAGTACTGTGTTGCCAACAGACAAGTCTTTTGGAAGGTCTGGGTAAGTGACGGCTACACGAGTTTTGTCGCCAACAACAGTTTGGTCAGTTGTAAGCGTGAACGTTTGGCCAGCTTCTAGCAGTACGTCACCGTCTGCAAGTTGCATTGTGCGGATTTCAGGACCTTTGGTGTCTAGCAAGATAGCAATGTTCTTGCCAGTTTCAGCGGCTAGTTCACGAACAGTTGTGATGCGCGCACCGTGCTCATCAAAGTCGCCATGAGAGAAGTTCAAGCGCATTACGTTCATGCCGGCATCTACCAGCTTACGCATGTTTTCTTTAGCTTCTGAAGCCGGGCCGATCGTACATACAATCTTAGTCTTTCTCATTTTGGGTCTCCTTGGAGGAAAATGCCATGGTCCAACCCATCACAATGAATAGCGGTGCCAGGAGAGAGTCAGTATTCTGGTTGTGCGCTTGCGTTGTGGCTGGCTGGAGTAGGTTAGCGTGGGATTCTTTCAAAGCGGTAACGACAGGGGTGAATAATGCACTGGCTGCATAATTATCTTTAATAATGTGATTAGGCCAAAACATTCGTTGCATCACGCAGATCTTGCTCGTCGTCACTAATGGGGCAACTATGGCTCGTTTTGTTGGCCATGTTGCATTGGTTGTCAGTAAGTTTACTACAAAACTGGGCAGTAATAGTTTGACATAAACCAATCAAATTTACTGTCTATTGCCATGCTCAGACTAAATGCCAGTAGTACCAATCTAGTTCAGTTCGAAAAGAATTGGTATCACAAAGTGCTAGGGCGTCAGCGCACGTCATATAGGCGGGCGAAGTGTAGGGTCTTTAAATGGTATTGTCCAGTGATCTTGCGCAAGGTTTTCACCGTAATGCGGCGAACCTTGCGCAATCTATCAAGTAGCGGGCAGGCGTCGATTATGAAAACTGTATTGAAAGTTTTTTACAAACTAGTTCGTATTGGTTTAGCGGGCATTCTACCCGCATTAATCGTCTAGTGTTGTGCGCAATACATAACCACGGCTGCGAACGGTATGGATGCGCTCGGCTGAGTCGAGGTGTTTGCGAACTTGTGACACTAAGATATCAATGGCACGGTTTAAGCCGTCATATTCAATGCCTTTTACCAAGCGGAACAAGTCTTCACGCGTGATAATGCTGTCTGGTTGCTTCATTAGTGCTTCTAATAACGTCAACTCAGGGCCTGTAAGCGGCAGCATGCGGTCATTGAGCCAAGCGCGGCGCAACGTTGGGTCTAAGCGAATTGGACCAACAGTTAAGTCGTTGCTCTCATTGTCATCGTCACTGCTTGGTGCAATGCTTGAACGGCGCAATAAAGCGCGAACATGTGCTTGTAAACGGCGAGGGTTGACTGGCTTGGTTAGGTAGTCATCGGCACCAATCTCAAGGCCAAGAATTTCATCAAGCGGATCGGTGCGAGCCGTCATCATAAGTATTGGATTACTAAAGTCTGGGCGCAGTCGGCGGCATACGTCCATGCCATCCATACCCGGTAGCATGATGTCGAGAATGATTAGCGCCGGCTTTTCGCGCTCTACCGCTGCCAGCACAGAAGGGCCGTCGGCAACATGCTCTACGGCGTAACCGCAGTTTTCAAGAAAGTCTTTTGTAAGCTCTGCTAGCTCAAGATCATCTTCAGCTAGTAACAGGCGTCCATACTGCATCATCGAGTCTGCCATGTTAACGATATCCAATACTGTTGTTCGATAGAATAGTTATACTGCCAGCCAGCCTGAACAATCAACTGTGGTTGAAGTTGCCAGCCGGCAGACGCATTTGCCCACCAATTCCTTTTGGATCCGTCATCTAAGTCTGTTGAGCCATCAAATGGGACTGGCCAGCGCAAGCCGCCCGACCAGGTAAACCTGTTTATTCGCCCAGATGCTTGCCCGTATACAAAGTTAATATAGTCGCTAAGTTCATCTCCTTGTAGTTGTGCGTTCAATCCTAGGCTCAATTGTTGGTTGTTTACCCTAAACGCGCGAACTTGGCCATTTACCGTGATTGGTGTAGCGGCTAACTCAGCTCCACTATCAGTGCCGGTTGATTCAGCATTGCTATCTGAGTTGAGCGTGTAATGTGCGCTTACTTGCAATAGCTGAGTTCGCCCGTATAGGGAAATACTGTTGCCACGGTTAAACGATGAACTTTCAGAAACCTGCAATGCGGAAGCAAACCTTGCTTCGACTTCCCAATCGCTCTGTTTACAAACTGTACCTAAACTCCAGCCAGGAGAAGGAAGTTTCGTGTTGCTATCGTGTTCATCTTCTGCGGCAATGAGACTCGAGTCCGCTTGGGATGTGCGCCATAGCTCATTCTCAAGGTGAAGTTCGGCGCTCGCACTCAGGCGCAGGCCGCCATTAAAGCAACGTCCAAGTGGCAGGGTCGCGGCCGCATTTAAGTAGCTATGGGATTGGCCAGTGTTGGGAATCTCTTGTTCTGTTTGTTCAAATGTATGGAACAACCCCTGATAGATGGTGATCCGAGCGGTCATGCTTTGCTGCTTGGCTAGGTGGCTCTCGGCTGTTACCCGCAATAACTGGGCGTTGAGTTGCACTGATTCCGGCAAGTCTGGCAACGCCAGCACAGCGTCAATTAAGGCGATTGCTTGGCGAGGGTCTTTACTAACTAGCGTTTTCGCCTTGTCTAGATACTCTGGCCCAGGCGTTTGTGCTGCGGCTATGCAAGTAAGGCTAGCTAAAGCTAAAACAATGAACGCTCGACTAACACGAAACACTAGTTGCTCCCCTTCGGCGGAATAATAGTCACTGGTGGTTGGCCAGCAGGTGGTTGAATAGGCTGAATAACATTGTCTTGTTGGTTTAACTGCTCAAGAGTGTTGTTCAACACAATATCCCAAGCGTCTTGGCCAATAATAGGCGCTAAATCCAAATCTATCGACTCGGCCCATCGTTGCGCCCACTCTGGGTTGTCTAATACCCAGGTGCGAAGTGCTTCTGGATCTGCTAATGCTTCAACCAAGCTAGGTGGTAGCTTATCATCAAGCGTGTTGTTGGTATCTGACATGCTTGGCAATGTCGCCCAATCCCCCCAATCATTGGCGAGGACATTAACACTCAAAATAAGCACGAATAGAGCGACTAAAAACTTCATGCGCTACCCTCTAAACTTTCGGGTAGCAGCCATACTGCTTTAGCGCCTTGCCATTGCGAGGTTTCAAACCACAGGTCGCCGTGATGCCATAAGGCAATGCGATGGGCGATGCTCAAGCCTAGCCCATGCCCGCCGGTGCCACGCTGGCGTGATGGATCAAGACGAAAGAAAGGTTGCAGTACTTGCGCTCTTTGTTTTTCCGGAATGCCTGGGCCATCGTCTGAAACACTTAGCAGCATTGTGCTTTCATCAAAATCTACGGCCACTTTGCTGTGGCAAAAGCGCAAGGCATTGGAGAACAAGTTGCTCAATAGTTTGCTCGCTAAATTACGGTCGAGCTCTATATAGGTTGGTTTTGGAACCTGATTAATAAACTCAACTGATGAGTCATTGTGATGCTGTGCTTGCCACGTCACTTTGACCAATTGATGTAGCTCCACGGTTTCAGGCGTTAACGGTGCATGAGTTGGATGGTCTTTGCCGTACTCTAATAATTCGTTTACTAACTGAGAGAGCGACTGGAGGTCTCGCTCTAAACCATCATAGGTCTTATCTGCTACTTGACCTTCGATGGTAGCCAAGCGAAATTGCATACGTGCAAGGGGGGTTTTTAACTCATGCGACACCGCGTGAACAAGGGTTCTTTGCGCATCGAGGGCGCCGATAAGGCGATCAGCTAAGCCGTTAATCGCAACCGCCATATCGTCAAGTGCATCAGCCTTTTCTACAGGCAGGCGATGATCCATGTCGCCTCGGTCAATTTCGCCAACACTGTCTGCCATGCGTTGCAAACGCTTCTGCAATGGTAACAAGGCCGGCCAGGTGCCTAGTGCAGTGACGAGTATCACGACAAGAACCATCAACAATGCCAGCTCAAGTGGCACGGCAACGAATGTTGGTATAGGGCCGTATATTAAAGCAGTGCGATCGGTAGGTGTTGCAATGGCTTGGGTTGACCTGTTGTCACCATTATTAGTTTGCCGTGTGAGTACCTTATTGCGGCTTAGCTCGAACTTCTCCGAAGCATCTAACTCTAACGACGCCACATCTTGTAGCTGCAGTGGGTAGTGCATCAACGCTTGTAGTTCACTAAAGCGCTGCTCACGCATACTAGTTGGCACCTGGCTAATGTCATTAATAATTAGCAATACGGAAAGCTTGGCTGCAAGTTGATCGAAGCCATTGACTTCTGCGGCAACCGAATACCCTTTGTAGCGCGCCACGGCAACAGCGTTATCTTGCTGCCAGTTGTGGGTAATGCTCACACCGTCGGTTTGCTCACTTTGGCTGAAGGTAAGGGGGACTGGCATAATAAGACGCATTTGCTCGGCGAAGAGAGGCCGGCTTGACTCTGGAGTGTTGGCGTAACCCTGCGCCAGAATCATCATTGGCCCAGCCAACATGTTGTTGGCAAGCTTGCCAAAACGATAGTTGTTAAATGCTTGCACGCCTCCCAGCACCAAGCTCACCGTGATAAGCAGTGTAACGAGAATGGTGATGTATGAGCGGAAGAATAGTTCGCGCATTAACAAATCGGCTAGCTAGGGTCGGCTAAGGATACCCCAAGCTTAGCCTCGACCCTATCGCCTAGTTATCAATTTGAGTTAGCTTATTGTTGTTACTGTTCTTTGAAGGCTAACTTGGCAATTTCTTGACACGCCCAGCTTAAATAATCGGATTGACTTCGATTAGTGGTCGCTCGGGGTTTTAGGTCGTGATTCGCTGCTTCCAACCAGTGGATGTCCACGTTGATCAACTCGCCTGATAAACCAGATACTTCTTCTTTTGCCCCCATGTTGTCGAGGCTGCCTTGGAAGATCGTAACCGATGCGCCGTCGCTCTTTAGGTGTGCAATCCGGTCATCTTGAATGGTGCGGCCTATCGCATGGAATGGATAGCCTAATACCGCTGATTGCATGTTATGAGTACGGCCGACCATCGTTGCTAACCGGCCGCCCATGGACTTGCCTACCAGTAGGCTTGGTTTTTTATCGGCGTCTTGAATAACTTGCTCAAACTGTTCAATCAATTTTGGTAGGCGCTCTGGTGGGCGCTTGCGACCGGATTCTCTAATTTTTGTCATGTAATCAAACTCGAAGCGCAGAACTTGCAGGTTTAATTCCACTAGCTTTGCACTAACTTCTTCCATGAAATCTGAGTACATGCCCGCGCCGGCACCATGAGCGAAGATGATGAGCGGGGATGAAGCATCGCCCGTCTTTACAATTTGTGGCATGGGTCACCTATGTTTATTTTTATTGTTTGCCCATCCTTAGAAGAACCTACTACTTCACGCTAGCTGTTGCGCTTTGGTTCCCTTGCGTGGCGAATTAATCTCAGGCACACGCAAACTTTATGTTAGGTTACAGTGGATTGATGGTAATTAGTTGTGATCTTGTTAGCAATTGGACTTTTGCAAAAAAGAACATATCAGTTAAGCTTTGGTGAACGCTAACAATAAAAAGTAAAGGGGCGGTTAAATGCATATCACACTGCGACAGTTGCAAGTCTTTTTGGCGATTGTGCATGAGGGCTCGCTCGCTGGCGCGGCGGAAGCTCTCCATCTTACAAAACCTGCGGTCTCAATGGCGCTTCGCACGCTTGAGGGTGGTTTAGGGCGACCACTATTCGATCGTGTACGCAATCGCTTGCGGCTCAACTCAAATGGTCAAGCCCTCCTACCGATGGCTGACGAGATTATTACTCGGGCAAAAAGTGTCGAAGCACTGTTTGATTCTGAAGACCTCGTGTCGACGTTGAACATTGGTGCCAGTGTAACCATTGGTAATCACTTGCTGCCAAAAATGCTGGTAGCAGCTCGGGGTCAATCGTTGCGGTTGTCCGCTTCAATTCGCAATACATCGGCATTAGTGGATGCGATAGAACACTTTGAACTCGACTTTGCCTTAGTTGAGGGGTCGGTTTCATCTGAGTCAGTTGTCGTTGAGCCTTGGCGCACCGATCGCATGTGTGTTGTGTCTGCAACCGATCACCCTTTGGCCACGCTTTCTCATGTGGGACCAGAAGATTTGGCCGACAATGATTGGATTCTACGTGAGTTTGGCTCTGGTAGTCGTGAACAGTTTGACCGCTTGCTAGCGCCAGAACTGCCTAGTTGGCGCCATTGTCTAACACTTGAAACCTCTGAAGCCATTATTAATGCGGTAAGGGCTAATCTAGGTTTGTCATTGCTCAGTGAGATTGCCGTAGCGGATGCGATAGCGCAAAACTGTTTGGTGAAATTGCCGATGCAAGCCTTCCCAGATCGACAATTGTCTTTGGTGTATCACAGAGATAAGCACATGACCCCAGCGCTACAGAGCGCCCTGTCGTTTTTCCGAAACTGGCAAATTAGTCAGTCTTGAGCGTGAGGCCTCACTTCGAGGCCTGTATATCTGGAAGAACTTGCTAAAACCTAGGTCGAGGCTAGGCTTATCTTGTAACAAATTATGAATTCATTCATTCATGTATTTTGCTGTAAAAAATGAATTACAGTTTGTTTGCAAATAATCGATTCGAATACTGTACTGAACCGTTTTAATTCACCCTTATATCCAGTGATTGTTTCCATAACTTGGTATTATATGCGTTTTGGAGGTGCTATGAACGGTCACGAAAGAAGAAGTCTACAAACTCGAACCAAGCTGTTAGATACCGCTGTTGAACTATTAATTGAATATGGTTATGCCGGTGTGACATCACCCATGTTGTGTGAGCGTGCTGGCATGACACGAGGGGCGCTGCACCATCACTTTCCCGAGGGTAAACAAGCACTTTATACTGAGTTGCTGAAACAAATCCTCACCAATATGGAATTGTCTGAGCTGCCAGAGGAACCGGTTTCAAGGCTGCGCGAGCTGCTTTTTGCGCTACAGAAAGAGCAGCGTGAATATCACTTTATTTTCTTGGAGCTGGTACTTGCCTGTCGCAGTGACACCAAACTACAAAAGCTCGCGTGGCCAACTGTTGATGAAGGGCTAAACCACATTTTAGGAAAGGCGCGCGGTAATCAAAATGAAGAAGTGCTCATGCTTCTGATGATGCTGCAGGGTGCAGCGCTGCAAGTGTTGTCGAACTATCGCAACGATGATGCCATTTCAAATGCCTTGAATCTATTTCTTGAAGCAACACAAAAATCTTGATGCGAGTCAGGGCGGATTATTCTGCTTTGGGTATGCTTCGTAGCAGACCTTTGAAGTATGGAGACATCGCATGAATCAGTGCCCTGACTGCAAAACCGAGCTTGAATATCAAGATGGCAATTATGCCTGTGCTAGTTGCCAAACCCTCTTCAGTAAACATGCCTTTTGCGACACCTGTGATTCAGAACTAGAGCGCCTTGCTGCTTGTGGTGCAGTGAGCTACTTCTGCAAACCTTGCAATCAGCTGAAATCTAAGTCGACAGCGCGTTACGAGTTTCGACCAGTTTAATCAAACAGAAGCCCAATAAGGCGAGTCGCGAGCTCGTCACTGTTTATTAGCATTAGCGATATCAGAAATATGTCCAAAAAGATAAGTTAACACTGTTCTCGATTTTCCTGTCATTGTTGCGTTACACTTCATTTGTCGTTCATAAAACATCGAAGTGGAAAAATGCAAAATAATAATATCTGGTCCCATCGATGGACCTTTATCCTGGCAGCTGTGGGCTCGGCCGTTGGCCTTGGTAATCTTTGGAAGTTTCCATACATTACCGGCGAATATGGTGGGGGTGCGTTTGTACTCGTTTACCTCGTAACAATCGCCTTAATCGGTGTGCCGGTGTTCATGGCGGAGTCGTTACTTGGTCGTAAATCTCGAAAATCGCCGGTTGATGGGGTAACCAAGCTTGCCAAAGAAAACGGTGCTACGCCGCTTTGGGGTGGGGTAGGGATTATGGGTGCCTTTACTGGTGTTCTGATCCTTAGCTTCTACTCCGTTATTGCTGGTTGGGCTATCCACTATTTCATCCGTTTTGCTACCGGTGCTTTGGTGGGTATCGATGCCGATGCTGCCGGTGCCGAACTTGGCAATCTATTTGCTAGTCCTGTAAACCTAACCATCTACCACACCCTATTTATGGCCGCGACCATGTTCATTATTGGCCTAGGGGTTCATAAGGGCTTAGAGCGTGGTGTTAATGTACTGCTGCCATTGCTGTTCGTGATGCTCATTGTGGTGGCCATTTACGCCGGTATTAATGGCGACTTTGGCGCCGCAGCCAGCTTCCTATTCTCATTCGAGCTGTCTAAGTTGAGCTTAGAGGGGTGGTTAGCAGCATTAGGCCATGCTTTCTTTACGCTATCACTGGGTATGGGGTCTATCTTTGTTTATGGCTCTTACATGTCATCTGAATCATCGTTAGCGAAAACTGCGGTAACCGTGGCGGTTCTCGACACTGTGGTAGCCCTTATTGCTGGTTTGGCCATCTTCTCATTGATTTTTGGCAATGGTTTGGAAGCGTCGCAAGGCCCTGGGTTGTTGTTCGTATCGCTGCCGCTAGCGTTTGCTGAAATGCCAGGTAGCGCATTCTTTGGTGCCTTCTTTATGGCATTAGTGTTGTTTGCTGCACTAAGCTCGTCGATCTCAATTCTTGAACCTATCGTTGCCTTCTTTGTAAGTAAAGGCGTAAATCGGGTATTAACTACCTTGGTTGTGGGCCTCTTTGTTTGGCTTGTGGGTATGTTGACAGTCTTCAGCTTTAATGTGTTGGCTGGCTTTACACCAATCGGTGAGTGGACGATGTTTGACATCTTCGACAAGCTGACTTCTAACGTTACCTTACCACTTGGTGGTGTATTGTTGTCACTATTTGCTGCTTGGGTGTTGACCAAAGAGACACTCGTTGCACAAATTCCAAACGATACCGTGCGTATGATTTGGATCGCGCTAGCACGCTTTGTCGCACCACTAGGTGTAACCTTTGTCATGCTTAAAGCGCTTTCTGTACCTATGTTATGGGCATTGGTTGCCGCCGTGGCATTTGTCGCCTTGGTGTCTGTTGTACAGGTTAAAGCCGGTGCCGCTCGACAAGCCTAACAAGCTACTGTTTGAGTGGATTAAGGGAGCCTAGGCTCCCTTTTTTGTTTTTACCTGGTAAGAAAGGCGTCTTGTAAACCGAATAGAGAATAATGCGCTCAACCATTAACAAAAGTACACTAGGCTCTATATACAACCAATTTTGGTAACTGTTCCTGTTATGAAGTCCATTTTATTGATACTGGCTCACCCTAGACTTGATGAGTCGAGAGTGAACTGCCGGCTGGCCAAGGTAGCCAGCCAACTTGAGTTTGTCACCCTTGTTGATATCGCTGAAGACTATCCAGACGGTGTCATTGATGTCGACGCGCAACAATCTCTGCTGACTCAACACGACATTGTTGTGTTTCAGCACCCCTTGTATTGGTATGCCATGCCGGCGCTAGGTAAACAGTGGATGGATACCGTCCTCACGTATAATTGGGCGTATGGGCCAAATGGCGAAGCGTTGAAAGACAAACTTTGGTTGTCGGCAGTATCGACCGGTGGTGGGCAAAGATCTTATGCACCAGATGGCCGTCATCGCCGGCCAACCGTAGATTATCTACTGCCTATTAAACATGCCGTTGAACTGTGCCAAATGCGATGTTTACCCCCTTTTATTGTAAATGGTGCGCACAAGCTAGCGCATTATCCGAATGAAAATCTTTATGTAGCGGAGCAATACCGCAAGCTGCTGTTTGATCTAGCAACCGGCTGGCTACCAGATAGCTCAATTAATAGCATTGAACCAGAGTGGGAGGTGGTACATGGCCGGTGAAGCTTCGTTAATGACCGACGCCTTTGTTTATTTGTCGGCGGCAGTAGTGGCGGTACCCATAGCCCGCCATCTGGGTTTTGGCTCGGTGCTTGGCTACTTGGGTGCGGGGGTGCTCATTGGTCCATGGCTATTAGGTCTAGTGGGTAACGACCAGGATGTTTTGCATTTCGCCGAGTTTGGCGTGGTGATGATGCTCTTTCTGATTGGCTTGGAGCTTAACCCCAAACGGTTATGGCACATGCGAGGGCCCATACTTGGCTTAGGTGGCGTGCAGGTTGCTGCAACAGGGTTGGCACTCATTGGTATAGCCATGTTATTTGGCTTGTCTTGGCAAACAGCACTGGTGATTGGCATGGTGTTGTCATTGTCTTCTACCGCCATTGTGATTCAGTCGTTGCAAGAGCGCGGCTGGCTAAATGAACCAGCAGGTCAGAATGCATTTTCGGTATTGTTATTCCAAGACATTATCGTCATACCGTTTATCGCCTTAATTCCACTGTTAGGCGTTGCCTCAGCAGTACCAGATGGCGGTCTTAGCGGTTGGCAACAAGCAGCAGCCGTGGTGGCTGTGGTGGTTGGCCTAGTCGGATTTGGTCATTTCTTAACACCGCCAGTTTTTAACTTTATTGCCAAAGCGCGCATTCCCGAAATCTTCACGGCATTGGCACTATTAATTGTGGTGGGTGTGGCGCTGCTGATGCAGAAAATTGGCCTGTCACCGGCGCTCGGGGCATTCCTTGCTGGCGTCGTATTGGCAGAAAACGAGTATCGCCATGAGATTGAGTCGGACATTGAACCGTTCAAAGGGTTGTTGCTTGGGCTGTTCTTTATATCCGTTGGCGCGAGCATTAACTTTGGCTTGATTATCGAGCAGCCATTATTAATTGTTGGTTTGGCACTTGGTTTGATGCTGCTCAAAGGTGGCTTGTTATGGTTTATTGGTGCCAAGTTAAGCTTTCGCGAACGTACCTTGTTTGCCTTGGCACTCGCACAGGGGGGTGAGTTTGCCTTTGTGTTGTTGGGGTATGCCCTAACGGCTCAGGCAGTAACCCCGCAGCTGGCAGAAATTCTTATTGCTGCGGTAGCAATATCTATGCTGCTCACACCACTTATTTTGCTGGTCTACGAGCGCGTATTAATGCCAAGATTTCGCTATGACGATGCTGACAGTGGCGAGCTAGAGCACGCCGAGCCTACCAATGAGGGCAACCCTGTATTAATCGTTGGTTTTGGTCGTTTTGGTCAAATTGTTGGCCGTATGCTGATGGCGAACCACATCCCGGTTACGGTACTGGATGACAGCCCAAGCCAGATTCGCTGGCTGCGCAAGTATGGTTTTAAGGTGTTCTATGGAGATGGCGGGCGCACTGATATTTTGCACTCAGCCGGTGCCCACGAAGCCAAGACCATTGTTATTACAGTATCGGAAAATGAGCGATCGCTAGCGATTGTGAAAACGGTGCAAAAACATTTTCCACATTTGCAAATAATGGTGCGGGCAACCGACCGTGGTCATGCCTACGACCTGATTAAAGCTGGAGTCGCACCAGAGAATCTGATTCGTGAAACGCACTCTTCGGCGGTCGATTTAAGTGTTGGCATACTTCGACAATTTGGCATGCGCGGACATCAAGCTTGGCGGGCCGGTCAGCTGTTTAAGCACTATGACAACGGCATTTTGGCTGAAATGGCGACGATGCGTGATGACGAGCAAAGTTATATCACTCGCTCGCATCAGCATCGTGAAATGCTTTCGAAGACGCTCAAAGAAGACAGTGACCATAGGGGTGATTTTACCGATCACTCATTTGAGCAGCCTCGCAATAAGCCAGCCCCTAGTGAGCCGGCCCAATAAGCATTATGCAAGCGCTTCGTCGATGGCTTTATCAGCTTCGGCAAGCGCTTTTGCTTTGTGTTCTTCAGAGATGTTCAAGCCTTCCGCATAAACAAACTGCACACTGGTTAACCCAAAGAATGGGAAAATGGTGTTGATAAAGTTTGTTTGCGCATCAGTGCTGTTACCTTTGTGGAAACCACCACGAGCGGTTGCAACATAAACAGGTTTGTCTGCTAAAAGGCCTTGTGGGCCATTTTCGGTGTATTGGAAGGTCACACCTGCACGCGCTACGAGGTCAACCCATGCTTTTAGCTGGGCAGGGATACTAAAGTTGTACATTGGCAATGATAGTACTACCGCATCAGCACTGCGCAGCTCTTCGATTAATGTATCCGACAACTCAACGATGCTGTTTTGTTCAGCTGAGCGTTCTTCAGCAGGTGTGTTGAGCGCAGTAATAACTGTGGCATCCAGCATTGGTAGTTGACTTGCTACCAAGTCACGCTCAATCAGTTCTACACTGTGTTTAGCAGACAGCTTTTCGATAATGCTGCGCGCTAAACGGTTCGACTGAGAGTTGTCACCAAAAATACCATTGCTTAGAAATAAAACTTTCATAGATGTTTTCCCGTATTCCAAAGTGTTCTGTTACGGTGCGTAATATGAAGTAGCTCGCTTGCCATTGATAGCAAAGCGTTTTCAAAGACTTATTCAAAATATTTGATAAAGGATCAAAGATGAAAAATTGGATTGCTGCAGCAGGTTTGGCCACTGCAACATTGGCAGGTGCACAATGGCAAGAAACATTAGACGCGGCGAAAGGGCAAACCGTCTATTTTAATGCTTGGGGCGGTTCACCATTGATCAATGAATACATTGATTGGGTCGGTGAGCAGGTTGAAGCACAGTATGACATTGAATTGGTGCATGTGAAAGTTGGTGATATTGCCGATAGCATCAGCCGTTTGTTAAGTGAAAAGGCCACCGGTGCACAAGGCAGCATTGATCTGATGTGGATAAATGGCGAAAACTTCGCCAATGCAAAAGCCAACGACCTGTTGCATGGACCATGGGCGGAAGAGGTACCGCACTATAGCTTGCTCGATTTGCAGAACAAAGCCACGTTGACCATTGATTTTTCGGTACCAACCGACGGATACGAGCTGCCTTGGGGTATGGCGCAGTTGGTATTTCAATATGATTCAGAGTTCGTTAGTGAACCGCCAACATCAATGGCGCAGTTGTTAGCCTTTGCCGAAGCAAACCCTGGACGTGTGAGCTATCCACAACCGCCAAACTTTTATGGCACCACCTTTCTGAAGCAAGTTGCCTACGAGACCTTAGCCGATACCAGTGTTTTGCAACAGCCGGCTTCGCAAGTAGACACCGAACAAGTTTTGGCGCCAGTTTGGCAGTACCTAGATGCGCTACATCCACACTTGTGGCGAGGTGGCGAAGCGTTTCCTGCTAATGCGCCACAAATGAAGCAAATGCTTAATGACGGTGAACTGTTGTTATCGTTAAGCTTCAACCCAAACGATGCACAAACAGCGGTGAACAATGGCGAACTGCCCGAGTCGGTACGCAGCTACATTCACCAAGGCGGTACCATAGGCAATACGCACTTTGTCGCGATTCCTTTTAACGCTCAGAGTGAGGCTGGCGCGCAAGTGGTTGCCAACTTCTTGATTTCACCACAAGCCCAAGCGCGCAAAGCCGATACACAATATTGGGGGGACCCAACTGTGCTAAATGTTGCTGACTTGGATGCCGCGACTAAGCAAGCGTTCAACAATATTGAAGTAGGCCCAGCAGCGCTGACATCAGAAGAGTTGAGCGCAACCTTGCTTGAGCCCCATGCAAGCTGGGTAGAAGTACTAGAGAGCCAATGGGCTGAGCGCTATCTAGTGCGATGAACGTGCCTGCACGGCTATTTTCTAGCCTCTTTTGGGCAGCGTTTTTGCTGCCTATTATCTCCGGGGTTGTGTTAACGCTATTGCCAGCATTTGGCTGGTTGCCGGTGCTGAATCAGCAGCAACTTGGATGGCATATCTGGCAGCAGCTATTCATCCAACCAAGTTTTTGGGCGGCAAGCGGTCTAACTTGGTGGTCTGGCTGGCTTGCAACCTTGGCAAGCTTATTTATCGCGGCGTTGTTGCTGCAATATGGTTTTGCCCAGCAAAGGTTTGCCCTGTTATCACGCTGGCTATCGGCCATGTTAGCGGTACCGCATGCCGCCTATGCCCTTGGTTTATTTGCTTTACTGGCCGCAACGGGGTGGCCTGCACGCATATGGGCGCTTGGGTCGGGCGAGCAGCTGCCGCCACAAATAGCGCTAACACAAGACCCATATGGTTTGTCGTTAGCCCTTACCCTAGCTCTGCGAGAAGTACCCTTTTTGTTGCTGATGGCACTCGCGGCGTTTCGTACACTGAACTTAGCACCGCTGCTGCGCCAGGCTAGGCTGCTAGGGTATGGTGAACCGCAAGCATTCTGGCCGGTTGTTGTGCCACAGCTACTACCTGTGCTGCGCTGGCCAATAATGGTGGTGTTGGCCTACAACCTGGGGGTCGTTGATGTTGCGTTAATCACCGGGCCAAGTTTGCCACCAACACTGGCCGTTATGGTGCATCAATGGTTTGTTGATCCAGATTTAACCATGCGCCTGGTCGCCGCAGCAGGAGGCATCTGGCTGACGCTAATGATCATGCTCGCCTGTGCGTTATGGTGGGGCATCGAAAAGTTGATCATTGCTATCTGTATGACAAGACAATGGCCACGCCAAACGTTTGGTTTTGCTTGGTTAGCCAAGTTAAGCAGTATCCTACTATTAACAGCCTGGTTATTAGGGGCTGCTTGGTTGCTGTTCTGGGCATTTGCTCGGCGCTGGCGCTTTCCAGATTTATGGCCAGAGCAGTGGCAACTGCGCAGCTGGCTGCGCACAAGCAGCGACTGGTGGCCGGCGCTGGTTGACACGCTAGTGGTGGGGGTTGCCAGTGCTACCCTAGCCCTAGTGCTGGTGATTGGGCTGCTAGAAGGGGTCGGGCAACTAAAGCGTTGGCAACGACCATTGCTGTTTGTTCCCCTTATCCTTCCACAAGTTGGGTTTTTATTTTTTGTACCTGGCATGCTAGCAAGGATTGGTATTGGCTATGGCTATGGTGCTGCCATTACCTTGCACTTGTTGTTTGTATTGCCCTATAGCTATTTGCTGCTTGAACGAGCTTATTTGTCACTCAATCTGCAATATGAGCAGCATGCATTGCTGTTATCTAAATCGCGTTGGCGCGCGCTATGGCGGGTAAAGTGGCCGCTATTAGCGCCAGCATTTGCTAGCGTTTTTGCCGTTGGGTTTTCGGTATCCGTGGCGCAGTATCTTGCCACCTTGTATGCATCGGCTGGGCGCATAGAAACCATTACCACACTAACCGTATCGGCAGCTGGCGGCGGTGATCGACGTTTAATTGCGGTGTTTGCCCTGCTGCAATGGCTGTTGCCGTTTTTAGTTTTTTTAGTAATGGCTTGGGTAAGCCATTGGCGAAGTAGGTGGCAACGTGCATAGCCTTGAATTACAAAATGTGACCACTCGAATTGGCGAGCAAGCGTTGTTTTCTGCCGTATCACTAACTGTTGCTGCTAGCGAAGTGGTTGCGGTCATGGGTCCCTCTGGCGTGGGGAAATCGACCTTGCTGAATCATATTCTTGGTATGCTCCCGGCAGATATCACCGGCGAAGGCAGTGTGTTATTGGATGGCGTAGATATAGGCAAACTAAATACCGAGCATCGGGGTATAGGGTTAGTTGCCCAAGATGATTGGTTGTTCCCGCACATGACAGTGTGGCAAAACCTCAAGTTTGCTCAGCCCAAGTCGATGAATCGCCAAGATGGCCAAGCTCAGATTACTCAGTATTTGTCTGAAGCTGGATTGTTGGGCCTAGAGAAGCACTTGCCTAGCCAGTTGTCGGGCGGGCAACGCCAGCGCGTTGCGGTACTTAGAATGTTAATGGCACAACCAAAGGCTGTGTTACTCGATGAGCCATTCTCGAAGCTAGATCAGCAGTTACGGAGAGACTTTCGCCATTGGTGTTTCTCGGTTCTGGCCGAGCGCTCATTACCGGCGTTGCTGGTAAGTCATGACCCGCAAGATGTAGCGGGATTACGTTGTTGGCAATTAGACAAAGGAGATTGGCACCATGCTTGATCGTTATATGTTGCCACTGATCAAACGGCCGGCTCACTGGTTAGCGAATAAGCTTGCTAAGCGTGGCGTAAATGCCAACCAGGTAACCGTGGTTGGGTTCGTGGTGGGTATGCTTGCCGTGCCCTTGTTAGCCTGGCAATGGTATGAACTGGCACTGATTGCCATACTATTTAATCGAGTTGCCGATGGCGTAGATGGTGAACTAGCAAGACTATTTGGCGCGACGGATGCAGGCGCCTTTTTAGATATCACACTCGACTTCATCTTTTATCAAGCGGTGATATTTGGTTTTATTTTGGCATCGCCAGATAACCAGATTGCTGGGGCACTTTTGATGTTGTCGTTTGTTGGTACTGGCATCAGCTTTCTTGCTTTTGCCATTATTGCCGAACGGCAGAATATTAGTTCTGTTGTTTACCCTAATAAGGGTATTCATTATTTGGGTGGGTTAGCTGAAGGGACAGAGACAATTGCTTTTTTTATTGCGTTTTGCCTCTGGCCTCAGCTATTTCCACAGTTGGCAGTGCTGTTTGCCATCATCTGTTTTATGGGTGCAGCACTGCGCATTGTGTACGGGTATAAACAACTTAGTTCCCTCCCCGTCGAGGATTAAGGGGTGGGGGCTTGCGCCCCCTTGTATTACCGCCTAAGTCGTTGCGATAACGACTCTATATCACTAGTTCGGCGTACATCGCTCAAGCCTATATCTTGATGCAGTTGCGGCGGAATAGAATTTCTTAGTTCAGCCAGCAAACGACGCTCGCGACGCACTTCACGTTGTTCTGCAAGATGAGTTTGCACACGTGACAAAGTAGTACGCAGTTGCGTGCTAAAACGAGAAGTTGTAATAGTTAAACGTGCCAACATAATAAGTCTCCAAATAATTAAGAGACCGTGCACACTAGGAAAGATATAAGAAATAGAGATATTTTGTATCAAACCGTACAGTGCGCACGGTTTGATTTAAGGGTATCAGATCAACCGAAACGCAATTGCAATGCCGTTATTCGCGCGGTAGCACGTAGCGGGCATTTGATGGAAGAAATTGCGTTTCATAGATAGGTATTCCTTATCGGTTGAAATATGTGCATAACCTTATGCACGAGGGGCAGTATAGGGAGTGATCAATTGATTGCAAGAAAAAAGTTAAGAAAATATTGAAAACTAAGAAATATATTCTTAATGCTAACCATTAGGATGGTACTTTTTACCCACTGAGATAGGCAAAAAAATGCACGCCTAGTTGGGCGTGCACTGAAATGGGGAAAAGCAATCATTAGAACTGAAGGGTAAATCGACAGCATTTCGCGATCACTTGCGAAACCTTGTTGGCCACCCTAGGCTGACTTTTCGTAAAAAATTGTATCTGATTGATTAGTTTTTATTCATGAATTGTGTCGCAATTTCGCACGCTCTTAGCAACTTCTTTGTGATCAATCATTTTTTTGGGACGCACCCCCATTTTTAGTAGATCCTCACTTTGCTGCAGTACATTTCCAGGGCCAGTTGTTAGCGTTCGCATGGCTTGTTGGTAGCCCGATTGTGCATTGTCTAGCTGTTGGCCTACACGTTGTAAGTGCTCAACAAAGTTTCTTAGTTTGTCATAGAGTTTGTTAGCACGTTGCACAATGTGCTGGGCGTTGTCGTTTTGTTTGCTCAGTTGCCACAACGCTGCAGCGGTTTTTAAGTTAACCATTAAGCTGCTAGCACTGGTTAACAGCACTCGTTTACTAGCGGCGTAATCAAAGAGGGTAGGGTCTTGGCTGAGCGCATGGTGCAAAGCGGGCTCGATGGCGAAAAATAATAATACATAATCGGGCGCGTTAATCGATTCAATCTGGCTATAGTCCTTCTTCGCTAAATCATCTATGTGTTGTCGAACTGCTTGCACTAAAGCTTTGCTATCCGTCTCGGCTTGTGATGATTGAAACCTATGCCAGGCAGCAAGCGACACTTTTGCATCAACAATGAGTTGCTTCCCTTGCGGCAGATAAATTACGGCATCTGGGCGGAGGTGCCTGCCATCTTGCTTAAAACTGGCTTGCAAGCTGTATTCGCGCTCAGGCGTTAACCCGCTTGCTTCAAATATCCGTGCAAGCACTAGTTCGCCCCAGTCACCTTGCTGCTTTTGACTGCCGAGTAGGGCGCTGGCCAGTAGTTGCGCATCTTTGCTAAGTTGCTGGTTTAGGCCATGGAGTTGGCGAATATGTCCCACGAGCGAGGCTCGTTCTTGGGTGTTCTGTTTGTCCAACAGGTCGACACGCTGGCGAAATTGAACCAATTGCTCTTGCAGTGGCGATAGGGTGAACTGTAGCTGTCGATCGGCTTGCTGTTGTTGCTGCTGGGCGAGTTTTTCTAACTGTTCGGCGAGCTTATTTTTGCTTTGCTCAACTAGGGCAAGCTTCTCTTGATGGTGTTGCTCGGTTAGTTGAATTTGGTGTTTGAGGGCGCCATTTTGATGGGCATATTGCTCAAGTCGCTGCCATAGGTGTCGGCTATCCGTGCGTGCTTTCTGCCATTGCCAAACAATGACGATAACGGCTGCAATGAGCGCAGCGCCGAGCACTGCGATGATCATATGTTCTTCTGTCATGGAAACTGCCAATGGTGATTGCACATACAGTATTGCACAGAGTCACCAAAGGCAGCAAAAAAAGCAACGCTTACTGCTGAATGTGAACATCCATTTGTGGGAATGGGATCGACACACCCGCTTCGTCGAAGCGAAGTTTTACTTGCTCTTGCATATCAAAGAAAAACGGCCAGTAGTCGCTCGATTTCACCCATGGGCGCACGACAAAGTTGACTGACGAGTCTGCTAGTTCAGATACCGCAACAACATAAGCAGGATCTTTCAGCACTCGTTCGTCATTTTCTAACATTTCGCACAATAGCTGTTTGGCTAGTTTTAAGTCAGCGTCGTAGCCAATGCCAAACACCATGTCAACGCGGCGAGTATCACGCGCACTGAAGTTAGTGATGTTGTTACCGAAGATATTGCCATTTGGCACTATGATTTCGCGGTTGTCGACTGTGCGCATAATGGTGGTAAGAATCGAAACTTTCTCAGCAACCCCTGTCGCACCGCCTGCCTCAATGAAGTCACCTTCTTTAAATGGACGGAACAAAATCAGCATAAAACCAGCAGCAAAGTTCTTTAGTGAGTCTTGCAGCGCTAAGCCTATGGCTAAACCTGCCGCACCAATGAGTGCAACCAGTGACGTGGTATCAACACCTAATGGCTCAAGGGCAGCTATGATCACAATCAGTATGAGTACTGCACTGAGAATGCTGGTGATAAAGCCAATGATCATGGTGTCTAATTTTGAGCGTCCAAGTACCTTTTCGGTGACTCGAACAATGCCTTTGGCAACTAAGCGACCAATAAAAAAGATCACTAGCGCCATCAGTATTTTGCTACCCCAAGGGAGTAGAATGTCATTGATAATTGCCTGATAGTCGATATTTTCCAACATATTGCCTCCTTCTGTGGATGCGCGCAGTGTAAATCAGTTTTGTGATTTAGTCGTGAAGCTTTTGCGACTTTTGAACCTCAAGCCTATTTGCTAGAGGCCGATATAAATCAGCATAAGCAATGCTATGTTTTGAGTTGAAAGCAGGTTTGTTATGTCGTCACATGTATTTGAAACATCATTTGATTATTTGCTAACCAGTGAGTTGCAGGTTGTAGCGGATAAGATGATGTGTCGGCGCTGGGAGGAGAGGCTGCTCGGCCCATCACCAATCGCAACCTATCAACTTGTGGCGAGGCAACAACTCACACTAAGCCAATTGCTGCGCTTTCGCCATCAAGCAGTTAAGGCGTTCCAGCAACGCAGTGCTTGGTTACCTTATTTGTCAGATATTCAGCTATTGCAGAGCATAGGCTTTCACGACTTGCCAGAGCATATTGACCGCTTGATTATGCACACGGCGTTGCAGCGCGCAGAGTTGTCCTGGCGCTGCTTATAGAGGTTCCCTTTAAGCTGACTGGCTAGAACTGCTGCTCGAATACCAAAAAGCCAAATGGCTGAACCTCATCAGCGAAGTTGCCGCCTACCCCTAGTTGCCAATTAGCACTGTCTTGCCACTTATGTTGCACGCCCGCAAATGCGGTTTGCAGTTCGGTGTCGCTAGCGGTGAGTGCGCTAGAGAGGGTGAATGTTTCGTTAACAAATGATTTACTCCAACGAACACTTGATTGCAGTGCATGGTCAACCTTGTCCTGCATAGTTAAGTGCGTCGCAGCGGTAATTGAACCAATAAAGCTCGTTGCATACTCCACACTGATGGCAACATCGTTTTGGCTGTTAGTACCTTCAACAAAAGTACTGGTGCTATCGGCTGCCAATAGTACGCTGCCTAACGCCATGCTTGCACTGCTGCCAGCAAGCCATTGTGCTTCAGGGCTTAACATTGCTGGTTGGCCATTGACGATGGCCATGCTTGGTTGGTTAGGGAAGAACTTGCCAACATACAGCGAAATATCGGCACCGACTAAACGGTAGGTTGCTCGCACCCCAAACTCTTGTTCAGTAATTTTTTCTGCCTGGGCAAAGGGGTCGCCGGGCAGGGCATTGTATTCAGGTTTTAGGTTGATAAAGCCCTGCAATTCAAACTGCTCGGTAAAATAGCTATTGGCCGATAGCATCCATTGACTGACTCGGCTTGCCGCTAAGTTAGTGCTGTAGTTGGCGGCATTGTTAGGGCTAGCAATATCGAGCACGGGCGTGCCTGATACTTCGCCCCAAGCAATGTTTTGCAGCCCTATGCGAGTTTTTACAATGCCCAGCGAATGCTCATAATGCAGCTCACTTAGTTGGGTATTAGCACTAAATAGCGTGTTGTCTTGGCGGCTATCACCAAAGGCTAAACTGGCTTCGCCATTTATCGTGAAATAACCGTTATCGCCAACAGCGCGCGCTTGCTCAAAAGCGAGATAAGCTTGGTTGGCTAATGTCGAGAACTCGTTGCTAGGCAAATTGGTGCCAGCAAATCGATAACCAAGCGTGTAGATGGCACTATCAAAGCTGTCACTTGCAGCGGGCGCGATATCGAAGTCGGCGAAGGCTTCCTCAGTGCTGAACTCAAAATCATCCAAGGCGTGCGCACCAAAACTGGCGCACAATGCCAAGGTTACCAGTGTGGACCGCTTCATTGAGAAATTCCTTCCGCTTGTTGGCGCAATGCATCTAAGCCCGCCTCGCGAAAGGCTCTATCGGTTAATGCGCGCTGAGTTAAGAACTGAGCATCGGCATCAATGCCGGGGGCAATAGCATCTAGCTTCATATTGGATAAGCGGTTGGCCACTAGGTTCAGCACAGTGATCGAGCGCGCCATCCAAACACCATCTACCTGTTCAATGCTCGCCATTTGAAAGCGCTTCACTTCATTGTCATCACGAAATGCCGAGCCTTTCATCACAATAAAGCGTTCTTTGTCGATCCAAAGCAGTTCTTTGTCATAGTTGCTGCTGGCAGCAAACTCGGGTTTGGCAATCGATTCAATCACCCATGCCGCACGGCCTTGGAAGTTGGTTTCTTCAACAATGCGGTAGTTGTACTCATCAATATTGCCGGTTTCTTGGTCTTCGGTGGTGAATTCGCTGCCAAAAATGCTAGCAGGCTCATCGTCGCTACCAGACCCCGTTGCAATGCGCTTAACTTTGTCGAGTGCCGACAGATACAACCAGGTTTCATCTGTTTTACTGGTGTCGTCATAGTTATAACTCAGCATGCCAATGCCTTGCTCCGAGGCAGGCTGGCGCACAATCATTAATGACCTCGTCGAATCGCCAAGATCCATGCCAACGGTTTCTAGGGTTTTAATGCGTGGCTGTTCTACGCAGCGCACACTGCCATTACTTAAACCAAACTTGCAGCTGGTGAGGGTCATTTGCACAAACGATGATTCCATCGTTTGCGCCGACTGGTCATCAACTTTTTTCATGATTTCCGTGGCGGTCATCGCGCTAGCGGTGCCAGCTAGCAAGGTGCTCAATAGTATTAATTTTTTCATGATGCAGTTACTCCGTTTGGCTTTTTCACGCCAAAGCGTGGTTTAAATATGCGAATCAGGGCGGGAATTAGGTACAGGTCGTTGGCGAGCGCAACAAACAAGGCCATGGCGGCAAAACCACCTACCTTGGCTAGCCCGAGATAGGCTGAACCGAGTAGAACGGCAAAGCTAATGCCAAGGATAATAGTGGTAAATGTCACTGCTTGGCCGACCTCTTTTATTGTGTGGCGCAGTGCGACTTCTTCCTCCTCCCCTTTTAGCAGTAGGTTGCGGTAGTGGGTGATAAAGTGAATGGTATCGTCGACAGCAATGCCGATGATAATGGGCACAATCATTAGTGTGTCGCCATCCATTGCAATGCCAAACCAGCCTGCCACGCCAAATATCGACAATGCCGGTATCAGGTTGGGAATAATGCCTATCAGGCCTGCTTGAATGGAACCCATAGAAACAATCATCACGGCCGTAATAAGTAATAGGGCGATCGTTATGCCCCGGAACTGCACGTCCGATAGCTGCTGGGTGAAGTTCATCATCATCGCAAAGGTGCCAGTCATCTGAACTCTTGTGTCTGGATAGGCTTCATATACAGGCGCAAAAGACTGCGCTATCAGTGCATTGATTTCATCGTTAATGGCAGCATATTCCGATGAGCCGGCGTTGCGCATAGAAACAGAGATATGACTGCGGCTGTAGTCGTCAGAAACGAGTTGGCGGCGGCTGTCGGGGTCGGATGAGTCAAACAAATATAACAACTGGCTGGTCACTCGAGCATCTGCTGGTATCGATTCACCAGCACCAGTTAGCAAGTTGTGGTTGTAGCGAACAATATCGGCCAGCGAATAGGTGCGCAGAATGTACTCAGGGTAATTTGCCTCCAGTGCTTTTTGCAGTTGCCACATGGCATTGAGTACAACTGGGTCTTTCAGCCCTTCGGTCGCAACGGTATCAACCATAACAATCATGTTAGAGGTGCCCATCATGTTCTCGTCGATCACACGATAGGTTTCTTTGATTGGGGTGCCATCGCGGAATAACGCCATCATATTGGAGTCAATCTTAATGTGATTAGCACCTAATAGGCTGGCAATAAATAGCGCGGCAAAACCTGCTACCCACAACCAAGGGCGTTTTTTGGTAGCGTTTGGAATGTTATCTAAAACGGCTTGGATTTTACCGTGCTCAGCTTTTTTTACTGATTTGGCAGGGTGCCACCAATGCATCAGCACAGGTAGGACAAATGCGGTGAAAACAAGTGCAAGCGTTACACCCATAGCACCCAATAAACCGAACTCAACAAATAGGCTTAATCCAGATAGCGATAGCGCTAACATGCCGGCGGCTGTCGTCAATGTCGTTAAGACAATGGCTAAGCCGGTTTTTCCCCAAGCATGACTCATTGCTTTATCGTGCGGCTCGCCCTCACGTCTGTAGAACAGATAGGCGCTCATAACATGTACACAATCGGCAATGCCAACAGCCAGAATGAGCATGATGGCAAGCGTGATCATGGTGGTCATCGTCATGCCAGCCCAGCTGGCGATACCAATGGCCCAAATGCTACTTAAAATAATCGCTAGTATTGGCCAAACAACGGCTGAAGCAGTGCGCAGCAACCACCACAACAAAGCAATTACTAAGATTAGCATTAGGCCCACAAGCATCATTGCTTGATTCATTACGGCAAAGGAATCAGCTGTCAGCGCTGGTGTGCCAGATTTATAGAACTCAAAGCTGTCGTACTCAGGGCTTTCCAAGATGTCATCTAAAGCCGCCATAATGTCGAGATAACTGAGAAAGTCGACGTCCTCAAATTCAACGGTTCGCACCTCGGCGCTGGTATCTACGGCAAGTGAGAAGTCAGCAAAAACATCATCTGAAATCGCTGCACCTTCTTGCGCAATGGGAATGACACCAAAATCAGTTTTGATGGTAAAACCACCATATTGGTAATCCGAGGAAAAGTAGGCCAGCTCTAAGCCTGGTTGTTGATTGGCGAGCTCGCGAATACTGCTGGTGTCTGCCGGAATTGACTCAGGTACCAAATCTTGGGCGATTAATGAGCCGTCTTGGTCCACTTGCGCCTTGATGGTGGTTAACGAGTCAATATCAACCGCTCGTGGTAGCTCCTTCGCCGCAATGGCTTGTTCAATTTTGTTGGTCAGCTGGCGCAGCGTGGCGAGCGATGCGGGCGAAAATACATCACCATCAGCCGGTCGATAAACGATGAAAACGCTGTCATCCGAGCCAAATTGGCTGCGAAACTCATCCAAGGCCGCCTGGGCAGGGTCGCCTTCATCTAGCATGCCTTCAAAGCTTTGATCAAAGTTAAAGCGCGTACCTATGCCAACTAGCATGAGTACAGTGCCTAACATCGTGATGCTTAATACCCACCAGCGTGCTTTGATCATGCGATCGGGCAATAAGTGGAAGAACTGGTTAATTGCGATAAATAGCTGATTCATGGTGCACTACCTGTGCCGCTTAATAGAAGTAGGTTAAACCTTTCGATTTGTTCACTTCAATGTAGGTGGCTAAGCAAAAGTTAGGTAGTGATTAATGTCATGAATAAAAGGTGAAAAAAAAAGCGACCCAAGGGCCGCTTTTTCGAAGAGACGATAGATAAATACTAACGGCCTTGCTCAGCCATCATTCGGCCAAACGTTTGCATGCCGCGACCGCATTCGCTTGGTGCTTGGTCTTGGTACCAGTCAGTTACCCAAAAGCGGTCGTCTGTGCCGTTGTCGCGCGGCACGCGGTGGGCACGAATTGGCACCTGGATAAATCCACGTGACGGATCGGCTTGGAACTGACCAATCATGCGTTGCACGGTTCGGTTTGGCACTAGCGTATAGAGTTGCCCATTAGAACAGCTAATTAAGTTCAACTGGCCTTGTTGGCCGTTCTCGCCTGGGCGAGGGAAGAAAATACCATCAAAGCGAGCCAGAGGGCCATCCAATGGGAATGCGTTCAACTTGTTGGCGTATTGGCCCATGTAAAAGTTGCCGTCGGCAGCTTGTACTGTTAACAACTCGCGGCCAACTTGACGCAACGTTGTTGGTGGTTTGGCAAAGCTAAACAAGTTGATGGTTGCGCCATCGCGTTGATAGTTGCCCTCATCAGCACTTTCTTCCTCGGTATTTGGTACCCGAGTAAAGCGGCTAAATTGTCCGTTATCATAAAGGTGTAAGCGTACTTGCGAACGAGTGCCATCAGGCTCGATTACATCACCGTAATAAAGTGTCTCTAGCTCTGTTGCTTCTGTTGGCGACCAAGCCAGTAGACGTAGTGTGTTGCTATTGGTTGAACCCAATGAATACGCAAATGCACCTTGGGAGTTCGACAAGAACACCGTTGCTCGAACACTTTCAGTTGGACGCAGTACGCTAAATGACTGTGGCAAATTGATGTTGCGAATATCGAAATGATCGATAGATACAATTTCATTCGACACGTTGTATTGCATGATTGTGGCAAATTGCGCGTCTTCTGGGCCTCGGTACCTACCCATGCTCACGTGGATAAGGGTGCCACCTACAGAGCTGCGTTCATATCTGCCACTAAGAGGTGTATTGCCACCAATCACCATAACGCCATCGCTGCTTTCTACGCTGAGCGATTGCGTCGTTGAGCGATTGTCACGCGTAAGATAAGTCACTTCCAAGCCACCCGCGCTATTGCGCCAGGTTTGGCCATAGTAAGGCTTCTCTTGTTCTTGATCATTTGTGATGAGTAACTGGCCGCTAGACAATAAATGCAGCACCGTACCACTGTCGGTGTTTTTCCAGCTCCCTGACTCGGCTGTGTTCGCCGAGGCGATTGCAACTGCGCTCAGGCATGCAAGAAATACCAATAGCCAACGCTTCATGTGTACACTCTACCTCCGTGGATGACGCACACAAGATAACGAGATTACACAAATTGGCAATGGTTAATCGAAAATAGAACAGTGTTAGGTTGTTATTTTGTGAACTAACGTATCTATAATTTTATCTGTATATTAATACGTGTTTGAAAATGATTGCCGCAAAATTTGGAACGTTCAATGCAATTAGATGATTTAAAAGTATTTTTAGCCGTTGTGGAAACTGGTTCCATGACCGCCGCCGCAGATTCTCTCGGCGTTCCAAAATCTACGGTCAGTCGCCGCATTGCAGCGCTTGAGGAGGATTTGGGGTTGCAGTTGTTAAATCGAACGACTCGCAAGCAATCTTTAACTGAATCGGGTGAGCGACTGCTGCAACGAGCTCAGCCTCTTGTTGCTGAACTACAAGGCTTGGATGAAGAGCTAATTGATTGGCATTCAGCACCCCAAGGGCCGTTGCGAGTGCAGCTGCCACTCGACTTCTTTAGTGATGAGGTTGGGCAAATTATTGCGCAGTTCGTCAAAAAATATCCAAAGGTCCAACTCTGTTGTACGCACTCCGCTAGCCATGATTTAGATAAATCGGCAGGCTTTGATGTGGTGTTCGTTTTACATGCGCTACCGTTGCCAGATTCAGATTGGGTCGCCAAACCACTGATGAGCGTGCCAATGGGCTTGTTTCATAGTGTTAGCATGCCTGATCGGCATAATATTACCTGTGCTGATCTGATAAATATGCCGTGTATCGCAAGTGGTCAAGAAACCTATTGGCCCTTTAGAGGAGAAGAGGGGCCTAAATTGGTGCCGATTCGACCTGTGGTAGCGGTTAATAGCCCTGAACTTGCACTCCAGGTTGCTCTTCAGGGAGCAGGTGTTGTGCGCATGCCAGTTTATTTAGCACACCCATGGGTAGTAAAAGGGCGACTAAATCGTGTAATTACCCGCGATGCGCTGCAGGCGCAGACGTTGTCGGTATGTTATCAAGGCCGGCAAGTTCCGCGCCGTGTAAGGCTTTTTATTGAGCACTTTCAACAATCAATCAGTAATCTCTCGGCTCAGGTGTAACCGTGCGCGCATTACCTTCTACAAAGCACTTAAGATATTTATTGGCCCTTTATGACTTTCGTCATTTTGGCAAGGCTGCTAGCGAATGTGCGGTCTCTCAGTCGGCTTTTAGCTTGGCGATAAAAGAGCTTGAGCAAAGGTTGGGAGTACAGCTTGTTGATCGTACCAATCGCTCGCTCACGTTTACCGAGGTGGGTGAGCAGGTGGTTATCAGTGCAAGACGTAGTTTGTCTGAGCTAGAAAACCTTGCCGATATCGCCATGGCTCATCAAGATCCACTAGCGGGCTCGTTGAAATTGGGTGTAATTCCTACCATTGCGCCATTTGTTTTGCCGTATGCGGTGCAGTCGATTCGCAAAGATTATCCAAAATTGCAGTTGTATCTGGTCGAAGATCAAACTCAGGTGCTGTATGAGCAACTTATGGCTGGCCAACTAGATTTATTGATGCTCGCCCTGCCTATGCAGCTTCAACATACCGAGACGGTTGTGTTGTTTCGCGACTACTTCCATCTAGTGTGGAGTGCTGAGCGCAAGCAAGCACCTGATGAGGATGTTCAGTCTTGGCCTGATAGCTCAATCCTATTATTGGAAGATGGTCACTGTATGCGTGATCATGCACTCGATGCTTGTCAGCTATCGGCAAGCGAAAAGGTATCTCGGTTTGCCGCAACAAGTTTAACAACACTCATGCAGATGGTTGCGTCTGATTTGGGCGTTAGTTACTTAACGGACATGTCGGTTAACTCAAGCTTTACCAAGTCTTTGCCGCTGCGTTCTCGCCCCGTTGAACCGCCTGCTTATCGAGAGATAGGTCTTGTTTGGCGTAAAGGTAGTGGCAGGGAACCAGGTTTTCGCCAGCTAGCTGAACTATTGGCGAATATAGATGGAGATTTATTAAATGACGCCTGAGCAAGTATTAGAAGTGCTGCGCGATGGTCGCTATCACTCCGGCTCAGAGATTGCCAAACAGCAAGGTGCGACGCGAGCCCGGGTTTGGCAGTGCATTGAGCAGCTGCAATCTTGGGGAATTGAGATCTGGCGGGTTCGAGGAAAGGGCTACCGATTAAGTCCAGATATGGAGTTGGTTGAACGAAGTGCGGTGCTAGCTTTGCTCGAGGGCGTAGCGCGAGAGCAGTTGAAGCTTGCTGACTTTGCCTTGGATATCCCGTCCACGAACAGTCATTTATTGGAATGCCCAAGTGTTGATGGCTACAGCTTGATGTTCGCTGAGCACCAAAGTGCTGGCAAGGGTCGTCACGGTCGTGTTTGGAAGAGCCCGCTGGCGCAAAATCTTAGTTTTTCAATTGCTAAACAAGTGGATCACTTATCAGCCATACAGGCGCTGTCACTTACCGTTGGGCAAAGTGTTGCTCAGGTATTACGAGACATGGGTGTGCCGGTGCAGCTTAAATGGCCAAACGATGTTTACATCGATGGTAAAAAAGCCGCTGGTATTTTAGTGGAGCTTAAAACCATGGAGGATCGCTCGGCTAAGGTTGTCATTGGTGTTGGGGTGAACGTAAATGCTAGTTACAAGGCTGAGGACATTGCTCAGCAATCAACGCACATCAACGAATGGTTGGCCAAGCCAATAAGCCGTACTGAGTTGCTGGCAAAGCTCCTCAATCAAATTATTGCCGATGTTGACGATCACCTAGCTGGCGGCCGAGAAGCCTTGCTAAAAAAATGGAGTATCTTTGACTGGTTGCATGGTAAAGACGTGAATCTGCTAAGAGCAGGTGAAGTGGTGGAGTCTGGAAAGGCTGTCGGTTTAGACGACCTAGGTTCATTATTAATAGAAAACGATGACGGAGAAGTAAGTGCGATTGCGCACGGAGAAGTAAGTGTTCGACCAAAATAAAACTTCGCCAGTGTTTGTTGATATTGGTAATACGGCAATCAAAGCGCGCTATCAAGGAAATACAGCTAATTACAGTCAAGAAGAGTTGTTAAAAATAGATTTCGCTGTTGTCGCCAATGTTCGAACGAATCGTTTTGTTACGCCTGAGCACTGGTGTGAGGTTGGCGTTGTTGATTGTTTCGCCGGATTTGAAACTTGCTACGATCGGGTAAGCGATCTTGGGGTCGATCGCTGGTTGGCAATGCTTGCAATTGCACCTAGGTTGCAGCAAGGGGAGTGTTGCATATTGGTTGATGCTGGCACCGCCATAAAAATTGAAGTGTTTACTCGCGATAAGCAACTGGGCGGATTTATCTTGCCTGGTATTCAACTTGCTCAGGATGCGTTGTTTACTAAGGCTGATAGGCTAAACCAAGCAAGTTTTGATGGCACTATGGCGCTAGGTCAGAATACGTTAACGACCATTGGCCGGGCGATGCCCGCGGCAGTATTGGCTTTAATTGAAAAACTTGTTAGCCAGTATAACCCAGCTCTGCTTGCTTTAACCGGAGGTAATGCTGACGTATTTGTGCCGCACTTGCCATCTGCGCAAACATACGACAATCTAGTCTTAGATGGGCTAGAGCTTTGGTGGGCAAAGCAATGAAGTGGATCGTGTACGTATTGCTGGCAGTTAACTTGGCGTACTTCGCCTCGCAAACCCTATTGGGTGGCAAAAGCTCTACACCAGCAACGGCTGGTGTGCAAGCGAGTATTGCGCAAGATTCTTTGGTGCAGCGGGTCGAGCGGTCCGCACCTGAGCGCAGTGTGCCTGCTGCGACACCTTCGATCGATGCCACTAGCTCAAATGCGAGCTCAAATGCAGGTGATGAGCAGTGTACGTTTATTTCGCGTGTAGCTGGTGCGCCCGGTGAGCTTCGTATTTGGCTGCAGGAGCAAGGTATTGAGGCAGAGTTTATTGAAATTGAGTCGGTGATCGGAACTGACTTTCTGGTTGTGATGCCGCCACTTGAGTCTTATGAAGCAGCCGTTGCGATGCGGTCAGCGTTATCTGAGAGAGGTTTTGACTCATTTTTAATGGTTGATGACTACGAGAATGGTCTATCCTTAGGGTTCTTTTCGCAAAAGAATAATGCAATTAATTATATTGCTAGGCTCGACAACAATGGTTTTAAAGCAGAGTTGCTAGAGAAAGAAAAACGAGCAACGGTTGCTTGGTTAAAGTTAACGGCCAGTGAAGCTGTTGAATATCGTCGCGTGGCTGCGACAGCTCAGCAAAAATTTGGCCAAATTAATTTGCAAAGAAATTCTTGCCAAAGTGTTGCATTCTGAAATTAGCTGTGTAGAATGCGCTCTCGTTGTCAGGCAACGGCCAACTCAATGAGTTAAGTGCTTGATATCAAAGGAAATTGTTGACAAGTTAATGGACTTAGCTACAATACCTGTCGACCCTGTGGAGGGGTTCCCGAGTGGCCAAAGGGAGCAGACTGTAAATCTGCCGCTATATGCTTCGATGGTTCGAATCCGTCCCCCTCCACCACTTTCTTCCGCGGGTATAGTTCAATGGT
Source organism: Salinibius halmophilus (assembly GCF_003577475.1). GTDB lineage: Bacteria > Pseudomonadota > Gammaproteobacteria > Pseudomonadales > Natronospirillaceae > Salinibius > Salinibius halmophilus. The sequence goes on along the minus strand of NZ_QPEP01000002.1, from coordinate 273,032 downwards.
AGAACCTCAGCCTTCCAAGCTGATGGTGCGGGTTCGATTCCCGCTACCCGCTCCAGAGTTTCTATCGTATTTTGCTTGCGTAGCTCAGGGGTAGAGCACTCCCTTGGTAAGGGAGAGGTCGTGAGTTCAATTCTCACCGTAAGCACCATTTCAAAATTTGTGGAATGGGTTGTGTTAAGGGCTTGATTAATTGTTGATAGCCATTTAAACTCCGCAACCCATTGCGAATGTAGGCCAGTAGTTCAATTGGTAGAGCGTCTGTCTCCAAAACAGAATGTTGGGGGTTCGAGTCCCTCCTGGCCTGCCACTCTTTAGATGTTGTCCCAGGGATATATGCATGAATGCGAAAACCAAAACACAGGTTCCTGCTTTGGACTGGTTTAAGTGGTTTGTAGTTGTTGCGCTGATTGCAGCGGCGGTTGTTGGTAATGCAATTTACGATGAGGTTGCATTGTTGGCCCGTGTTGCAGGCGTGGTAGTGTTGGCCTTGATTGCGGTTGCCATTGCGATGACAACGGCAAAGGGTCGTGAAGTAAATCAGTTACGCAAAGAAGCGTGGACTGAAGTGCGCCGAATGGTACGCCCAACGCGCCAAGAAACAATGCAGACTACATTGGTAGTGATTGCATTTGTTCTGGTCGTTGCTTTAGTGCTGTGGCTGGCTGACTCTATTATCAGTTTCCTAATTTCATTGGCGATCTAAGCGACTACGGCAAAGGCGAAGGCAATGTCTGAGAATCAAACAGAAAGCTCAATGCGTTGGTATGCGGTGCAAGCGTTCTCTGGTTATGAGAAACGTGTGCAGGCGTCATTGTTTGAGCAAGTCAAGCTAAAAGGCCTAGAGGCTGAGTTTGGCGAAATTTTAGTACCGACCGAAAGCGTAATTGAAATGCGCGACGGTAAAAAGCGTAAGAGCGAGCGCAAGTTCTATCCAGGTTATGTGCTGGTAGAAATGGTGATGACTGAGGAAACTTGGCACCTAGTGAAGAGCACGCCGCGAGTGCTGGGCTTTATTGGTGGTCGTCCGGATAAGCCAGCGCCTTTAAAACCGCACGAAGTTGATGCGATTTTAGCGCGTGTTCGTGAAGGCGCTGAGAAGCCTACGCAGAAAACAATTTTCGAGCCAGGTGAAGTGGTTCGCGTGACCGAAGGTCCGTTTGCTGAGTTTAACGGCACAGTTGAGAAAGTGAATTACGAGAAATCTCGTATTCAAGTGTCGGTATCGATCTTTGGTCGAGCGACACCGGTAGAATTAGAATTCACTCAGGTTGAAAAGACTGTTTAAGTCATCAATTTGAGTAAGCGTGGCGCTGGCAAAGTTTGTCGGCGCTTTTGTACGTCGGGGAGCCGCAAGGCGTTTGAACCCAAGTTGAGGTAACTATGGCTAAGAAAGTTGACGCTTATATTAAGCTGCAAGTAAAAGCCGGTCAGGCAAATCCATCTCCACCTGTTGGTCCTGCTTTGGGTCAGCACGGTGTAAACATCATGGAATTCTGTAAGGCATTTAACGCACAAACACAGCAAATGGAGCCGGGTCTTCCGATTCCAGTTGTAATTACAGTTTATGCGGATAAAAGCTTTACGTTCATCACCAAAACTCCGCCTGCGTCGATCCTGCTTAAAAAAGCAGCCGGCATCAAGAGCGGTTCTGGTGAGCCGAACAAGAACAAGGTTGGCACCGTTACTCGCGCGCAATTAGAAGAAATTGCGACCACTAAACAACCAGACTTGACTGCAGCCGATATGGATGCAGCTGTGCGTACGATCGCTGGTAGCGCTCGTGCAATGGGTCTGAACGTTGAGGGTGTTGAATAATGGCTAAGCTAACTAAGCGCGCTAAAGCGATTGCAGAAAAAGTAGACAGCACAAAAGTATACGGCTTCGAAGAAGCAGTTGCGTTGCTGAAAGAACTTTCTACAACCAAATTTGAAGAGTCTGTTGAGATTGCAATCAATCTTGGCATCGACGCTCGTAAATCAGACCAAAACGTTCGTGGTTCTACTGTGCTACCTAATGGTACCGGTAAAGTTAACCGCGTTGCTGTGTTTACTCAGGGTGAGAACGCTGAGAAAGCAAAAGCAGCTGGTGCTGACGTTGTTGGTATGGAAGATCTTGCTGAGCAGATCAAAGGCGGCGACCTAGACTTCCAAACCGTTATTGCTTCTCCGGATGCAATGCGTGTTGTAGGTCAGCTAGGTCAGGTGCTAGGTCCTCGTGGTCTAATGCCTAACCCTAAGGTTGGTACTGTATCAGCTGATGTTGAGACTGCTGTGAAGAACGCTAAGGCCGGTCAAGTTCGTTTCCGTAACGACAAAGCTGGTATTGTTCACGCTGCAGTAGGTAAGTTGAACTTCGAAGCAGGTGCTCTTCAGCAGAACGTTGAAGCCTTGCTAACAGAAGTTAAGAAGCTGAAGCCAGCTTCTGCTAAAGGCATCTACATCGCTAAAGTTAGCGTGAGCTCTACAATGGGCCCAGGTCTAACTTTGGATCACGGTGCGCTTACTTTCTAAGAATACTTTGGGACTTGCGCAAGCAAGTTGTCAAAGACCGTAGGTGGCAAGTAGTTTGAGGTTTTATGAATCGATGACGGCTGCTTGTCTTAATTTCCTACGCAGACGGTGACCCAAGCACAAATTATTTGAGCTGGACCTGTTGCCGTAAATGAGAACAACCTAGCAGTATCGGGTTGTAAATTGGGCGGCTCCATTAGGAGTCATAAATCGGGAGATTTACAGTGGCACTGAATCTCGAAGGCAAAAAAGCGATTGTTGCTGAGGTAAACGAAGTAGCAAAAACCGCTCTGTCAGCTGTTGTTGCCGACGCGCGTGGCGTTGAAGCGAATGACATGACTACATTGCGTCGCGAACTTCGTGAAGCCGGCGTATGGACCAAAGTGGTTCGTAATACGCTTGCCAAGCGTGCAGTAGAAGGCACTGACTATGAGTTGCTAAGCGACACATTTGTTGGTCCTACACTAATCGCATTTGCAACAGATCACCCAGGTGCGGGCGCCCGTATCCTGAAGGACTTTGCAAAAGGTAACGACAAACTGGAATTGAAAACTGCCGTATTCGAAGGCGAAGTTACTCCAGTTGAGTTGTTGGCAAGCCTGCCAACTTACGACGAAGCAATTGCAAAGCTGATGAGCGTTATGAAAGAAGCTTCAGCTGGCAAACTTGCACGCGTATTGGCCGCAGTTCGCGATCAAAAAGAACAGGAAGCTGCGTAAGCAACTTGGTAGATTTACCAATTGCGGCGTAGTATTAAAAAGTTTCACAAGGCCTAGCCTTAATAATTTGGGAATAGACTCATGTCTCTGACTAAAGACGATATCATCAATGCAGTTGCCGAAATGTCTGTAAAAGACGTTGTTGAACTGGTTGAAGCAATGGAAGAAAAATTCGGTGTATCTGCTGCAGCTGCAGTAGTTGCAGGCCCTGCAGGCGGCGAAGCTGCTGAAGAGCAAACTGAATTTGACGTTGTACTAGTAGAAGCTGGTGCGAAGAAAGTTAACGCTATTAAAGCAGTTCGTGAAGTGACAGGCCTAGGTCTGAAAGAAGCGAAAGCTGCAGTTGACGGTGCACCTGCTACGCTTAAAGAAGCTGTATCAAAAGAAGAAGCTGAAGAAATCAAAGCGAAGCTTGAAGAAGCTGGCGCTAAAGTGGAGCTCAAGTAATCTCCATGCAGCTTTTTACAACCAAATAATGTGGTTGTTGTTATTGGCTGGGGGAATTTTCCTCCGGCCTTTTGCCGTTTATACAAAAGGTACAAAGGGCAAAAACGGGTCAACCCGTTCAAACTGGGTCTAGCCCACATGAGTTGAAGGGTCGTTGACGACCTTAACAGGATCAAGCTGGGGAATGCTGATGGCTTACTCATACACTGAGAGAAAACGCATCCGTAAGGATTTCGGCAAATTGCCGCCGGTCATGGAATTGCCATACTTATTGGCTATTCAACTCGATTCATATCGAGAGTTTCTGCAAACCGATCAAGAACCTGCGGCGAGAAACGACGTTGGTCTTCACGCTGCGTTTAAGTCAGTGTTTCCAATCGAGAGTTACTCAGGCAGCGCTGCACTGGAGTACGTTAGCTACCGCATGGGTCAGCCGACGTTCGACGTAAAAGAGTGTCAGCAACGCGGTGTGACATACTCTGCACCACTGCGCGTAAAAGTACGTCTAATTATTTACGATAAAGACAGCCCTGCGCGTGCAATCAAAGATATTAAAGAACAAGAAGTGTTCATGGGCGAAGTGCCTCTGATGACCGAAAACGGCACTTTTGTGGTAAACGGCACTGAGCGTGTAATTGTTTCTCAGTTGCACCGTTCTCCTGGTGTGTTCTTTGATCATGACAAGGGTAAAACTCACTCTTCGGGCAAGCTATTGTTCTCGGCTCGCGTGATTCCTTACCGTGGTTCATGGTTGGATTTTGAGTTTGATCCTAAAGACAACGTATTTGTTCGTATCGACCGTCGTCGTAAATTGCCTGCAACCATTCTGTTGCGCGCACTCGACTACAGTAACGAAGAGATTTTAGACTTCTTCTTTGAAACCACTCGTTACACTAAAACGGGCGAAGGTTTCGAGATGGAGTTGGTTGCTGAACGTCTAAAAGGCGAATCGGCAACATTTGATATCAAAGACAATGATGGCAACGTCATTGTTGAATCTGGCCGTCGTGTAACAGCCAAACACGTTCGAGACTTGAAAAAAGCGAATGTGGATAAGCTACAGGTGCCGGAAGAATATGTAATTGGCAAAACGCTGGCCAAGGACATTATTGATTCAGCTACCGGCGAGGTAGTGGTTGCGTGTAATACCCAAATTACGACTGAAGTGCTAGAGCAGCTAGTTGCTGCGGGCGTTAATAGCTTTGACGTGCTGTACACCAATGATCTAGACCGTGGTGCTTACATCTCGGATACTTTGCGCCTAGATCCTACTTCTACGCGCTTAGAAGCACTAGTAGAAATCTATCGCATGATGCGCCCTGGTGAGCCGCCTACACAAGATTCGGCGGAAGCGCTTTTTGCCAACTTGTTCTTCTCGGATGAACGCTACGACCTGTCTAACGTTGGTCGTATGAAGTTCAACCGCCGCCTAATGCGCGATGAAGAAACGGGTCCAGGCACGCTGACCAAACAAGACATCATGGATGTGTTGAAAACATTAATCGATATCCGTAATGGCTACGGCACGGTTGATGATATTGACCACCTTGGTAACCGCCGTATTCGCTCAGTGGGTGAAATGGCTGAGAACCAATTCCGTGTTGGTTTGGTTCGTGTTGAGCGTGCGGTACGTGAGCGTCTATCTATGGCCGAAAGCGAAGGCCTAATGCCACAGGATCTGATCAACGCCAAGCCGGTTGCCGCAGCGATCAAAGAGTTCTTTGGTAGCTCGCAGTTGTCGCAGTTTATGGATCAGAACAACCCACTGTCGGAAGTAACGCACAAGCGTCGTGTATCGGCATTGGGCCCAGGTGGTCTAACGCGTGAGCGCGCAGGCTTTGAAGTACGTGACGTACACCCAACACACTATGGTCGTGTGTGTCCAATTGAGACCCCAGAAGGTCCAAACATTGGTCTAATTAACTCATTGGCAACTTATGCGCGTACCAACCGCTTTGGTTTCCTTGAGACGCCTTACCGCAAAGTTGAAGACGGTAAAGTAACAGACCAGATTGAATATCTATCAGCAATTGACGAGCTACAGCACGTTATTGCTCAGGCTAACGTTAAGTTAACTGAATCAGGTGATATTGCTGAAGACCTCGTGCAGGTTCGTGACCAAGGTGAATTCACCATGGCGCCAAAAGATCGCGTTCAGTATATGGACGTATCGCCTCGCCAGGTTGTATCGGTTGCGGCAGCATTGATTCCATTCCTCGAGCACGATGACGCCAACCGCGCATTGATGGGCTCGAACATGCAACGTCAAGCGGTACCAACGCTGCGCGCTGAGAAGCCAGTAGTAGGTACTGGTATTGAGCGAGCAGTGGCAGTGGACTCGGGTGTGTGTGTCGTCGCTAAGCGCGGTGGTGTAGTTCACAGTGTTGATGCTAGCCGTATCGTAGTACGTGCAAACGACGACGAGACAGAAGCTGGTGATGCGGGTGTAGATATCTACAACCTGACCAAGTACACCCGTTCGAACCAAAACACCTGTATCAACCAAAAAGCTTTGGTGAAGCAAGGTGACCTTGTTGTTCGTGGCGATGTAATGGCGGATGGTCCTTCTATCGACATGGGTGAGCTAGCGCTTGGTCAAAACATGCGCATCGCGTTCATGCCGTGGAACGGTTATAACTTTGAGGACTCGATCCTTATATCTGAACGTGTTGTTCAAGAAGATCGCTTCTCGACGATTCACATTCAAGAGTTCACCTGTACTGCACGTGACACCAAGCTTGGGCCAGAGGAAATCACTGCTGATATCCCTAACGTTGGTGAGTCTGCACTGTCTAAGCTGGACGAAAGCGGCATTGTTTATATTGGTGCTGAAGTAGGCCCTGGTGACATTCTTGTTGGTAAAGTAACGCCTAAGAGCGAAACTCAGCTAACACCAGAAGAAAAACTATTGCGTGCCATCTTTGGTGAAAAAGCGTCTGACGTAAAAGACTCGTCAATGCGCGTAAAAGGTAGCACTCGCGGTACGGTTATCGACGTGCAAACCTTTACTCGTGATGGTGTGCAGAAAGACCAGCGTGCACTAGATATCGAAAAAGCTGAACTAGATAAGTTCCGTACTGACCTGAAGATTGAGTTCCGCATCATTGAAGATGCAATTTACTCACGGCTACAGTCGGCACTGGTTGGTGCAGAGGTTGCCGGTGGTCCTGGTATCGCCAAAGGCGACAAGCTAACCGAGCAGTACCTTGAAAACCTAGATCGTAAAGAATGGTTCAAACTGCGACTAACGGATGAAGCACTAGCCGAACAGCTAGAGCTGAGCCAGAAGAAGCTAGAAGAAACCAAAGCTGAACATGAAGAGCGCTTTGAAGACAAGCGTCGTAAGCTGAACACTGGCGATGACCTGCAACCAGGTGTATTGAAAGTCGTTAAAGTTTACGTTGCGGTAAAACGTAAACTTCAGCCTGGTGACAAGATGGCAGGTCGTCACGGTAACAAGGGTGTTATTTCACAAATTGTTCCGGTAGAAGACATGCCTTATGACGCCAATGGTAACCCAGTAGACGTGGTGCTTAACCCGCTAGGTGTACCATCGCGCATGAACGTTGGTCAGATTCTGGAAACGCACCTAGGTGCTGCTGCGATGGGTCTAGGTGACCGTATCAATGAAATGATCCGCGACCAGAAAGAAGTAGCCGAGCTGCGTGAGTTCCTAGACCGCGTGTACAACACCACTGCACCTGGTTTTAACAAAGCTGATTTGGACTCGTTGAACGACGAAGAAGTCAAAGAGCTTGCTAATAACTTGCGCAAAGGTGTACCTGTGGCGACGCCGGTATTCGACGGCGCGAAAGAATCGGAAGTAAAAGATCTTCTTGAGTTGGCGGGACTGCCTCGCTCTGGTCAAGTACAGCTTACTGACGGTCGCACTGGTGAAGCGTTCGATCGTGAAACCACTGTTGGCTACATGTACATGCTGAAGTTGAACCACTTGGTAGACGATAAGATGCACGCTCGCTCTACCGGTTCATATAGCTTGGTTACTCAGCAGCCACTAGGTGGTAAAGCAATGTTTGGTGGTCAGCGCTTCGGTGAGATGGAGGTGTGGGCACTAGAAGCTTACGGTGCCGCCTTTACCTTGCAGGAAATGCTTACTGTTAAGTCGGATGACGTCAACGGTCGTACGAAGATGTACAAGAACATCGTTGATGGTGATCACCGTATGGAACCTGGTATGCCAGAATCATTTAACGTACTCGTTAAAGAGATTCGCTCACTGGGTATCGATATGGAACTGGAAAACGAACAGTAATACGGACCGCGGGCGGGCAAAGCCCGCCTCTCATAGTTTTGGAGTGAAAGCATGAAAGATTTGTTAGGTCTATTAAGACAGCAAACAAATGCAGAAGAGTTTGACGCGATCCGTATTGGTCTAGCGTCGCCAGAGATGATCCGCTCTTGGTCATTTGGTGAAGTGAAGAAGCCAGAAACCATCAACTACCGCACGTTCAAGCCTGAGCGTGATGGTTTGTTCTGTGCTCGTATTTTTGGTCCTGTGAAGGACTACGAGTGCTTGTGTGGTAAATACAAGCGCTTAAAGCACCGCGGTGTAATCTGTGAGAAATGTGGCGTTGAAGTAACACAGACGAAAGTTCGTCGTGAGCGCATGGGTCACATTGAACTTGCTGCACCGGTTGCCCACATTTGGTTCCTAAAATCATTGCCGAGCCGTATCGGTTTGATTTTGGACATGACGCTTCGTGATATTGAGCGCGTTCTTTATTACGAGAGCTTTGTGGTAACAGAGCCTGGCATGACTACCTTAGAAAAAGGCCAGCTCCTAACCGACGAAGAATACTATGATGCGATCGAAGAATTCGGTGATGAATTCGAAGCATTGATGGGTGCTGAAGCGGTAAAACGTTTGCTTGCCGACCTAGATATGGAAGGTGAGATTGAGCGTTTGCACGAAGAGATTCCTGCAACCAACTCAGAAACCAAGATCAAGAAGCTATCTAAGCGCCTTAAGTTACTAGAAGCCTTCCACCGTTCGGGCAATGATCCTACGTGGATGATCATGACAGTACTACCTGTACTGCCACCAGATCTTCGTCCGTTAGTACCGCTTGAAGGTGGTCGTTTTGCGACGTCTGATTTGAACGATCTATACCGTCGTGTGATCAACCGTAACAACCGTTTGAAGCGTCTACTTGAGCTTGCCGCCCCTGATATTATCGTGCGCAACGAAAAGCGCATGCTGCAGGAATCGGTTGATGCCTTGCTAGACAACGGCCGTCGTGGTCGTGCGATTACTGGTTCAAACCGTCGTCCACTTAAATCACTGGCCGACATGATTAAAGGTAAACAGGGTCGTTTCCGTCAGAACCTTTTAGGTAAGCGTGTTGACTACTCTGGCCGTTCAGTGATCGTAGTAGGTCCATCACTTCGCCTGCACCAGTGTGGTCTGCCGAAGAAGATGGCACTTGAGCTATTTAAGCCATTCATCTACAGCAAGCTGGAGCTACGTGGTCTAGCGACAACGATCAAAGCTGCTAAGAAGATGGTTGAGCGCGAAGAGCCAGTAGTATGGGATATCCTAGACGAAGTCATTCGTGAGCACCCAGTACTATTGAACCGTGCACCAACGCTGCACCGTTTGGGTATCCAGGCGTTTGAACCGGTACTAATTGAAGGTAAAGCGATTCAGTTGCACCCGCTAGTGTGTGCGGCTTACAACGCTGACTTCGACGGTGACCAAATGGCGGTACACATTCCACTGACGCTAGAAGCTCAGTTGGAAGCGCGTGCGCTAATGATGTCGACCAACAACGTACTCTCGCCAGCCAACGGTGATCCAATCATCGTACCTTCGCAAGACGTTGTATTGGGCTTGTACTGGATGACTCGTGATCGTGTGAACGATAAAGGCGAGGGCATGGTATTTGCCGATGCGCAAGAAGTAGAGCGTGCATACGGTGCTAAGCAAGTTGGTTTGCAGGCCAAAATTAAAGTTCGTATTCGCCAAGTAGAAATTACTGACGAAGGCGAGCGCATTGAAAAACTGTCGCTTGAAGAAACGACTGTGGGCCGTGTGTTGTTATTCAACATCTGTCCAGACGGTATGCCATTTGACATGGTGAACCAGTCGATGACTAAGAAAGCCATCTCTAAGCTGTTAGATGTGTGCTATCACCGTGTGGGTCTGAAAGAAACGGTTATCTTCGCCGACCAAGTAATGTACATGGGCTTCCGTTACGCGACGCGTTCGGGTTCATCGATTGGTGTGAACGACTTCGTTATTCCAGAAGCGAAAGCGTTAGAGCTTGAAAAAGCCGAAGCGGAAGTGGCGGAAATCGAAGACCAGTTTGCATCGGGCTTGGTAACACGCGGCGAGAAGTACAACAAAGTAATCGACATCTGGTCTCGTGCCAACGAGCAGGTTGCTAAGCGCATGATGGAAAACATCGGCAAAGAAGCTGTTGTTGACCGCGAAGGCAATGAAACAGAGCAGAAGTCGTTTAACTCAGTATTTATGTATGCCGACTCAGGTGCGCGTGGTTCTGCAACGCAGATTCGCCAGCTTGCAGGTATGCGTGGTCTGATGGCTAAGCCGGACGGCTCGATCATCGAAAACCCGATTAAAGCGAACTTCCGTGAAGGTCTATCGGTAGGTGAATACTTCATCTCAACCCACGGTGCGCGTAAGGGTCTTGCCGATACAGCACTAAAAACAGCGAACTCTGGTTACCTAACGCGTCGTCTGGTAGACGTAGCGCAAGACTTGGTAATTCGCGAAGTCGACTGTGGCACCGAAGATGGCGTGCTGTTAACGCCAGCGATTGACGGTGGTGACATCGTTGTATCACTAGGTGAGCAGATTGTTGGTCGTGTACCAGCCGTAGACATTGTTAAGCCAGGTACTGACGAAGTCATCGTGCCAGCTGGCGAAATGATGGATGAAAAGACCGTTGCGCTTGTAGAAGAGTCTGGCGTTGACGAAGTGCTCGTACGCTCGGCAATCACTTGTGAAACACGCCATGGTGTGTGCTCTAAGTGTTATGGTCGTGACCTTGCACGTGGTCACCTAGCGAACATCGGTGAAGCGGTTGGTATTATCGCAGCTCAGTCGATTGGTGAGCCTGGTACACAGCTAACGATGCGTACGTTCCACATTGGTGGTGCGGCATCGGCAAGCTCAGCGGTCGATAACGTTTCAGTGCGTAATGGCGGTAAAGTTCGTTTCCACAACATTAAAACGGTTGAACGTGAAAGTGGTGAGCTAGTAACCGTGTCGCGTTCTGGTGTGCTGGCGGTAACGGATGAACAAGGCCGTGAGCGTGAGCAATATAAACTGCCATACGGTGCAGCGCTTTCGGTGAAAGATGGCGATGCTGTAGAAGGCGGCCAGGTAGTGGCCAAATGGGATCCACACACCTCACCAATCGTCTCAGAGTCGACTGGTAAGGTGACGTTCGTTGGCATGGAAGAAGGTATTACCATCACCAAGAAGATGGATGCCATGACTGGTATGTCTACAATTGAAGTCATTCCATCAAAAGAGCGTTCATCTGCGGGTAAAGATCAGCGTCCAATGCTCAAGCTGGTTGATAGCAACGGCGAAGACGTGATTGGTGCTAATGGTCAGCCAGCGCAGGTAGTGTTGCCAGATGGTGCAACATTGAACCTAACCGACGGTGCTATGGTGAAAGTGGGTGATGTGCTGGCACGTGTTCCACAAGAAAGCTCAGGTAACAAAGATATTACCGGTGGTCTGCCACGTGTTGCTGACTTGTTCGAAGCGCGTAAGCCGAAGGAGTCAGCCATTCTTGCTGAAATCAGCGGTGTGGTGTCATTCGGTAAAGAGACCAAAGGCAAGAAGCGCTTGGTTATTACGCCGAAAGAAGGCGATACCTATGAAGAGCTAATTCCTAAATGGCGCCAGATCAACGTATTTGAAGGCGAGTCGGTAGAGAAGGGTGAGGTGATCTCTGATGGTCCACTAAACTCTCACGACATCCTGCGTGTACGTGGTGTGGAAGCCCTAGCGAAATATATTGTTGCTGAGATTCAGGAAGTATATCGCTTACAGGGTGTACCGATTAACGATAAGCACATCGAAGTAATCGTTCGTCAGATGTTGCGTAAAGTTAACATCTTGGATCCAGGTGATACCGCCTTCATCCAAGGCGAGCAAGCAGAATACGCTGCAGTGGTTGAAGAAAACCGCAAGATGGAAGCGGAAGGCAAAATGCCGGCTCGCTTCGAGCGTCAGTTGCTAGGTATTACGAAAGCGTCTTTGGCAACAGAATCATTCTTGTCGGCGGCATCGTTCCAAGAAACGACTCGCGTACTGACGGAAGGTGCTGTAACCGGCAAGCGCGATTACCTACGCGGCCTGAAAGAAAACGTAGTAGTGGGTCGTTTGATCCCGGCAGGTACTGGTTTGGCATACCACAATGAGCGTCGTAAGAAGAAAGAACAGCGTGCTCGTGGTGCGGATAAACCAGCAGCAATGTCGGCGTCGGATGTCGAAGCTGCACTAAGTGAAGCGTTGAACAAGTAATAAAGTTGAACGACTTCTCTTGACTAAATTTTCGCCGGTACATAGAATCCGCGGCCTCATGCTGCGGTTTCTTTTACCGGCGTGAATATTGAAGCAAAAAAAGAAGTGGAGAAAGTCTTAATGGCTACTATTAACCAGCTGGTTCGCAAGCCACGTAAGCGTAAGGTTGCTAAAAGCGACGTACCTGCGTTGGAAGCTTGCCCTCAGCGTCGTGGTGTATGTACTCGTGTATACACAACTACGCCTAAAAAACCTAACTCGGCACTACGTAAAGTATGTCGTGTACGCCTAACTAACAAATACGAAGTAACTTCGTACATTGGTGGTGAAGGTCACAACCTACAAGAGCACAGTGTTGTACTGATCCGTGGCGGTCGTGTAAAAGACTTGCCAGGTGTTCGTTACCACACAGTTCGTGGTGCATTGGACTGTTCAGGCGTTGCTGATCGTAAGCAAGGTCGTTCTAAGTACGGCGCAAAACGTCCTAAGTAATAGTTCAGTAGCACTACTCGATAAGAGTAAGGCCGAACGAATGTAATTGTTTCGGGTTTTCCTGAAGACCTAAAGTTTTAAAGGGGCTTATCATGCCAAGAAGAAGAGTTGTCGCTAAGCGCGAAGTACTGCCAGATCCTAAATTCGGTAGCCAGCGCCTGACTAAGTTCATCAACCGTCTTATGGTTGATGGTAAGAAATCTGTTGCTGAGCGTATTGTTTACAAGGCGCTTGACAAAATTACTGAGCGTTCTGACAAGCCAGCGTTAGAAACGTTCGAAGCAGCACTTGAAGCGGTTGCACCGCTTGTAGAAGTTAAAGCACGCCGTGTTGGTGGTGCAACTTACCAAGTGCCTGTTGAAGTTCGCCCTGCTCGCCGTGAAGCACTAGCTATGCGCTGGATTGTTGAAGCGGCTCGTAAGCGTGGCGAAAAGTCTATGGATCTACGTCTAGCGGGCGAGATTGCTGATGCTGTTGAAGCTAAAGGCGCGGCAATCAAGAAACGTGAAGACGTACACCGTATGGCGGAAGCTAACAAAGCTTTCTCTCACTACCGCTTCTAATATTCAGAGGACTGACTCGTGGCTCGCAAGACCCCAATCAACCGCTATCGCAACATCGGGATTTGTGCGCACGTTGATGCTGGTAAGACGACAACAACGGAACGCATTTTGTTCTACACAGGTTTGTCGCACAAAATCGGCGAGGTACATGATGGTGCGGCGACGATGGACTGGATGGAACAGGAGCAGGAGCGTGGTATTACCATCACGTCTGCTGCAACCACCTGTTTCTGGCGCGGCATGTCACAGCAATTCGATGAGCACCGCATCAATATCATTGATACACCAGGGCACGTAGACTTCACGATTGAAGTTGAGCGTTCTTTGCGTGTGCTCGATGGTGCGGTGGTTGTGTTGTGCGCCTCTTCAGGCGTACAGCCACAAACCGAAACGGTTTGGCGTCAAGCCAACCGTTACGAAGTTCCGCGCATGGTGTTTGTCAATAAAATGGACCGCACCGGTGCTGACTTCCTTCGTGTTGTTGACCAGATGAAACAGCGTCTGGGTGCGAATGCAGTTCCTCTACAATTGCCTATTGGCGCTGAAGATGATTTCAAGGGCGTGGTTGATCTAATTAAGATGAAAACCATCCTTTGGAATGAAGACGACCAAGGTATGACTTTCGAATACGGTGACATTCCTGCCGAAATGCAGGCGTCTGCCGAAGAGCATCGTGAACAACTTGTCGAGGCAGCTGCCGAGGCGAACGATGAGCTAATGAATAAATACCTGGACGAAGGCGAGTTAACCGAAGACGAGATCAAAGCTGGTTTGCGTGAGCGTACACTAGACAATGATATCGTTCTGGTTGCCGTTGGTTCAGCGTTTAAAAACAAAGGTGTGCAGGCTGTACTAGATTATGTAATCGAGTATTTGCCGTCACCGACAGAAGTAAAATCTATTCAAGGTCACTTGCTAGATAAAGACGAAACGGTTGCAGAGCGTCATGCAGACGATGAAGAGCCTTTCTCTGCGCTAGCATTTAAGATCGCTACCGACCCATTTGTGGGTACGTTGACGTTTGTGCGTGTTTACTCTGGTGTGCTAAATACCGGCGAAGCTGTTATGAATACAGTGAAAGGTAAGCGCGAGCGCATAGGTCGTATGGTGCAAATGCACGCTAATTCTCGTGAAGAGATTAAAGAAGTGCGTGCCGGCGACATTGTAGCGTTGATTGGTCTAAAAAATGTTACCACTGGTGACACCTTGTCCGACCAAAACAATCAGATCGTACTTGAACGAATGGACTTCCCTGAGCCAGTGATTCAGGTTGCTGTTGAGCCTCGCTCTCAAGCAGATCAGGAAAAAATGGGTGTTGCGCTAGGTAAGCTAGCTCAAGAGGATCCGTCTTTCCGTGTTCACACCGACGAAGAAACTGGCCAAACGATTATTGGTGGTATGGGTGAACTTCACCTAGATATCATTGTTGATCGTATGAAGCGGGAGTTTAAGGTGGAAGCAAACATTGGTGCGCCGCAGGTGTCGTACCGCGAGAAGATTCGCAAAGTATGCGAAATTGACTCTAAGTTTGCTCGCCAGTCTGGTGGCCGTGGCCAATATGGCCATGTAAAAGTTAAATTTGAGCCGTTCGTGCCGGAAGAGTCGACAGATGATTCTTTGATCTTTGTTAATGAGATCGTTGGTGGAACAGTTCCAAAAGAATACATCGGTTCTGTTGAAGCGGGTATCCGTGAACAAATGCAGAATGGTGTACTCGCGGGTTACCCGCTCCTGGGTCTGAAGGCTACTTTGTTTGATGGCTCATATCACGATGTTGACTCAAGCGAGATGGCGTTTAAGATTGCGGCATCGATGGCGGTGAAAAAGCTATCGGAGCAAGCGGATCCAGCGTTACTTGAGCCAATGATGAAGGTTGAAGTTGTCACTCCTGAAGATTACATGGGTGACGTGATGGGTGACCTGAACCGTCGACGCGGTACTGTATCCGGCATGGAAGACAGTCCGAGTGGCAAAATCATTGACGCGGAGGTGCCGCTAGCTGAGATGTTTGGCTATGCAACCGACTTGCGTTCGATGTCACAAGGTCGCGCATCTTACACGATGGAATTCGCTGCTTATGCTGAAGCGCCGAACAACATCGCTGAACAAGTTATTAAAAAAGCCTAAATGGTTAGCGCTAACTAAAGAGGAAATAAAATGGCTAAGGCTACTTTTGAGCGTAACAAACCGCACGTTAACGTTGGTACTATCGGTCACGTTGACCACGGTAAAACTACCCTAACTGCTGCACTTACTCGTGTATGTGCTGAAGTTTTCGGTGGCGAAGCACAAGCTTTCGACCAAATCGACAACGCTCCAGAAGAGCGTGAGCGTGGTATTACAATTTCTACTGCTCACGTTGAATACGATTCAGAAGCGCGTCACTACGCACACGTTGACTGCCCAGGTCACGCTGACTACGTTAAGAACATGATTACTGGTGCTGCTCAGATGGACGGCGCTATCCTAGTATGTTCTGCTGCAGACGGCCCAATGCCACAGACTCGTGAGCACATCCTGCTTTCTCGTCAGGTTGGTGTACCGTACATCGTAGTATTCCTAAACAAAGCTGACATGGTAGACGACGAAGAGCTACTTGAGCTAGTTGAAATGGAAGTACGTGACCTGTTGAACGAATACGACTTCCCAGGTGATGACACGCCAATCGTTATCGGTTCTGCACTGATGGCACTTGAAGGCAAAGACGACAACGAGATGGGTACTACTGCAGTAGCCAACCTTGTTAAGACTCTTGACGAGTACATCCCTGAGCCAGAGCGTGCGATTGACCAAGCGTTCCTAATGCCAATCGAAGACATCTTCTCTATCTCTGGTCGTGGTACTGTATGTACTGGCCGTGTAGAGCAGGGTGTGATCAAAGTTGGTGAAGAAGTTGAGATCGTTGGTATCCGCGAAACTCAAACTACTACCGTTACTGGTGTAGAAATGTTCCGTAAGCTTCTAGACGAAGGTCGTGCTGGTGAGAACATCGGTGCACTGATCCGTGGTCTGAAGCGTGACGAAGTTGAGCGTGGCCAAGTAATGGCTAAGCCAGGTTCGATCACTCCTCACACTAAGTTCGAATCAGAAGTTTACGTTCTGTCGAAAGAAGAAGGTGGTCGTCACACGCCATTCTTCAAAGGCTACCGTCCACAGTTCTACTTCCGTACAACTGACGTAACTGGTGCTTGTGAGCTTCCAGAAGGCGTAGAAATGGTTATGCCTGGTGACAACGTGAAAATGGTTGTTACGCTAATCAACCCAATCGCGATGGACGAAGGTCTACGTTTCGCGATCCGTGAAGGTGGCCGTACTGTAGGTGCGGGCGTTGTTGCTAAAATCATCGAATAATTCGATTAGCAATAATACTTTACGCAAAGGGGTGCTACGGCACCCCTTTTTAGTCTGTGAGGGTGTGCAAATTATGGTCAAAAATGTTTGACCAATGAATGAGCATCCTATACACTGCGCGTCCCTTTAACGGGATACCCATTGCTGTTTAACAAAGCTGGAGTTTTGGTCAAATGCAGAACCAGAAGATCCGCATCCGTTTGAAAGCGTTCGATCACAAGTTGATCGACACTTCAACGCAAGAGATCGTAGAAACTGCCAAGCGCACTGGTGCGCAGGTACGTGGTCCTATTCCACTGCCAACGCGTAAAGAGCGTTTCACTGTATTGGTTTCACCGCACGTTAACAAAGACGCGCGTGATCAATACGAACTTCGCACTCATAAGCGCATGCTTGACATCGTTGAGCCAACTGAAAAAACAGTTGAAGCACTTATGAAGCTGGATCTTGCTGCTGGTGTAGACGTTAAAATCGGTCTTAGCTAAGCGCAGGAAAAAGCTTGATGTAACACCCGAATAAGGTGGCCATAGCGGGTTGTAGCCCCGTACATTAAGAGGAAATATTATGTCATTAGGTCTGATTGGCCGTAAAGCTGGCATGACTCGCGTCTTCACAGAAGACGGTGCGTCGATTCCAGTTACGGTAATCGAAGCAGCGCCTAACCGCGTTGCACAAGTAAAAACAGTTGAAACCGACGGCTATGACGCTGTGCAGGTAACAGCTGGTTCAGTAAAAGCAAGCCGTGTTAGCAAGCCTGTTGCAGGTCACTTTGCTAAAGCTGGCGTAGAAGCTGGTTCAGTTACCGGTGAATTCCGTGTATCTGGCGCCGAGCTAAAAGCTGGTGATACGGTTTCTGTAGAAATCTTTGAAGCTGGCCAGATTGTAGACGTAACAGCTACATCTAAAGGTAAAGGCTTCCAAGGTGCTATCAAACGCCATAACTTCAGTGGTCAAGATAACACCCACGGTAACTCTCTATCTCACCGTGCACCTGGCTCTATTGGTCAGTGTCAAACTCCTGGACGTGTATTTAAAGGCAAAAAAATGGCCGGTCAAATGGGTAATAAGCGTGTAACCACGCAAAACCTAGAGATCGTTCGTGTAGATGCCGAGCGTAACCTGTTGCTAGTTAAAGGCGCAGTTCCAGGCGCACCAGGTGGCGATGTTGTCGTAAAACCAGCGGTAAAAGCGTAAGGAGTTAAGGTATGAATTTGAATATCGTAGGCTCTGGCAATACCGTTGAAGTTTCTGACGCGACTTTTGGTCGTGATTTCAACGAAGCGCTGGTGCATCAAGTAGTTACAGCTTATTTGGCAGCTGGTCGTCAAGGTACCAAAGCACAAAAGAACCGTGCAGCTGTATCTGGTGGCGGTAAAAAGCCATTCCGTCAAAAAGGCACTGGTCGTGCACGTGCAGGTACTATTCGTAGCCCTATTTGGGTTGGCGGTGGTAAAACATTCGCTGCAACGCCACGTGACTTCTCTCAGAAAGTTAACAAGAAAATGTATCGCGGCGCGATTGCATCAATCTTGTCTGAACTAGTTCGTCAAGAGCGTCTGATTGTTGTAGACGAAATCACTGTTGCTGAGCCAAAGACTAAAGCCTTCGTTGCTAAATTGAACGAGCTAGGCGCGTCTAACGCTTTGATCATCACTGATTCAGTAGATGAGAACTTGTTCCTGTCTTCACGTAACGTGCCACACGTATTCGTAACTGACACTGTTGGTGTAAACCCAGTGAACCTAGTTGCACACGAGAAGGTTCTGGTTACGACTGAAGCTCTGAAGAAAATCGAGGAGTCGTTAGCATGAACCAACAGCGTCTATACAAAGTTCTGCTTGGGCCTCACATCTCTGAGAAAGCAACCATCGTAGCTGATGGCAGCAACCAAGTTGTATTCCGCGTTACGCCAGATGCAACCAAAGAAGAAATCAAAGCAGCTGTAGAAAAGCTATTTGAAGTGAACGTAGTGTCTGTTCGCACTTTGGTGCAGAAAGGTAAAACTAAGCGCACTATGCGTGGTGTTGGTAAGCGTAACGATGTTAAAAAAGCATACGTGCGCCTAGCGGAAGGTCAGGAAATCGACTTCCTGAACTTTCAATAATCGGAGGTGAACCATGGCTATTCAGAAGGCTAAACCAACTTCAGCCGGTCGCCGCCATGTAGTGTCGGTTAAAAACGACGAACTACATAAAGGGCGCCCGTTTGCAGGGCTAGTAGAAAAAGGTCGTAAGACTGGTGGTCGTAACAACAACGGTCGCATTACTAGTCGTCACATTGGTGGTGGTCATAAGCGCCATTACCGTTTAATCGACTTCAAACGCAACAAAGATGGCATCCCAGGTGTTGTTGAGCGTTTGGAATACGATCCGAACCGTAGCGCACACATCGCACTGGTACTATACCGTGATGGTGAGCGTCGTTACATTATTGCTCCATCTGGTCTAAAAGCCGGCGATCCAGTTATTTCTGGTGAAGGCGCGCCAATTAAGCCAGGTAGTGCAATGCCGTTGCGTTCAGTACCGGTAGGTTCGGTGATTCACTGTGTTGAATTGAAACCTGGCAAGGGCGCACAGCTTGCCCGCTCAGCGGGGGCTTCAGCACAGCTAGTAGCACGTGAAGGTGCTTACGCCACAATCCGTCTGCGCTCAGGCGAGATGCGTCGCGTACTGGTAGATTGCCGTGCAACCATCGGCGAAGTAAGCAACAGCGAACACAGCCTACGTCAACTAGGTAAAGCTGGTGCGAGCCGTTGGCGCGGTGTGCGTCCATCAGTTCGTGGTGCTGCGATGAACCCGGTAGACCACCCACACGGTGGTGGTGAAGGTCGTTCATCAGGTGGCCGTCATCCGGTTACCCCATGGGGTGTACCGACCAAGGGTTATAAAACTCGTAAGAACAAGCGTACCGATAAGCTTATCGTACGTCGTCGTTCTGCGAAGTAATTTAGATAAGAGGAATAGGCTGTGCCACGTTCACTGAAAAAAGGTCCTTTCGTCGACCTTCATCTGTTGAAGAAGGTGGAGACTGCAATTGAGAAAGGTGAAAAGCGTCCGATCAAAACTTGGTCACGTCGCAGCACCATCTTCCCTGACTTTGTTGGGTTGACCATTGCAGTCCATAACGGACGTCAACATGTGCCTGTGTACATTACCGAAGATATGGTTGGTCACAAGCTCGGCGAATTTGCCCTGACACGTACGTTCAAGGGTCACATCGCCGACAAGAAGGCGAAGCGCTAAGGGGAATATGATGGAAACACAAGCTGTATATCGCGGTGCCCGTCTTTCAGCCCAGAAAGCTCGTCTGGTTGTTGACCAAATCCGTGGCAAATCGGTAGCGGACGCGTTAGATATTCTAACGTTCTCACCGAAGAAAGGTGCTCAGATTGTAAAGAAGACTTTGCTGTCAGCTGTAGCTAACGCAGAGAATAATCACGGCGCTGACATCGATGAGCTGAAAGTTTCAGCAACATTCGTTGACGAAGGTATGACTATGAAGCGTATCCGCCCACGTGCCAAAGGCCGTGCAGATCGCATTCTTAAGCGTACTTGCCACATTACGGTCAAGGTATCCGAGTAAAGGAGATTCCAAATGGGTCATAAAGTCCACCCTACGGGTATTCGCCTCGGCATCACCAAAGACCACAACTCTGTGTGGTATGCCGATAGCAAACAATACTCTCAGAAGCTACTGAGCGACATCGAAGTTCGTAGCTACTTAGAAAAGAAACTAGAGAAAGCATCTGTAAGCCGCATCGTTATTGCGCGTACAGAAGGCAACGCTAAAGTTACTATTCACACTGCTCGTCCGGGTATCGTGATTGGTAAAAAAGGCGAAGACGTTGAAAAGCTACGTCAAGATCTGGCTAAGCGTATGGGCGTTCCTGTTCATATCAATATCGAAGAAATTCGTAAGCCAGACCTAGACGCGAGATTGGTTGCGCAAAACGTTGCTCAGCAGTTAGAACGCCGCGTTATGTTCCGTCGCGCTACTAAGCGTGCCGTTCAAAATGCTATGCGTGCCGGCGCTGAAGGTATCAAGATCCAGGTTTCTGGTCGTCTAGGCGGCGCTGAAATCGCACGTGCTGAATGGGTACGTGAAGGTCGTGTACCATTGCACACACTGCGTGCAGACATCGATTACAACACTTACGAAGCTCACACCACTTACGGCGTGATCGGCGTTAAAGTGTGGATCTACAAAGGTGACATCCTTGGTGGTATCGATGAAGTACGTGCGCAGGCTGCTAAAGCTCCGAAAAAGAAATCTTCGAAGTAAGGAGTTAACAGATGCTGCAACCTAAACGTACAAAATTCCGCAAAGTTCAGAAAGGCCGCAACCGTGGTCTTGCTCAACGCGGTACCAAAGTAAACTTTGGTGAATACGGTCTAAAAGCGACTGGTCGTGCACGCATTACGTCTCGCCAGATCGAATCTGCTCGTCGTGCGATTAACCGTTGTGTTAAGCGTGGCGGTAAGATCTTTATCCGTGTGTTCCCTGACAAACCGATCACTTCTAAGCCATTAGAAGTACGTATGGGTAAAGGTAAGGGTAACGTTGAGTACTGGGTAGCTGAAGTTCGTCCAGGCAAAGTTCTGTACGAAATTGAAGGCGTATCTGAAGAGTTGGCTCGTGAAGCATTCTCTTTGGCTGCGGCGAAACTACCTGTTTCGACCACCTTCGTTAAGCGGACGGTAATGTAATGAAAGCACAAGAATTACGTGAAAAATCAGCTGAAGAACTAAATCAGCTGTTGCTGGACAAGCTTCACGAGCAATTCAAGCTGCGTATGCAGTTGACGACTCGTCAGCTAACGCAGACTCACTTGCTCAAGCAGGTCCGTAAAGATATCGCACGTATCAACACATTGCTGACAGAAAAGGCAGGTAACTAATATGGCTGAGCTAAAAGGTCGTACAGTGACTGGCCGTGTGGTCAGCAACAAAGGCGATAAGACCATCGTTGTTACTATCGAGCGTCGTGTTACACACCCGATCTACGGTAAAATCGTTAAGCGTTCAACTAAGTTGCACGCCCATGATGCCGAGAACGCGTGTAACGCAGGTGACTTGGTAACAATCCAAGAGTGTGCCCCAATTTCTAAAAAGAAAACGTGGACACTGGTTTCTATCGACGAGCGCGCTGCGAGCATTTAATGCTCGCGTTGCCCGCGTTACAATTGGGAGTTTGAGAAATGATTCAAACGCAAACCATTCTGGATGTTGCGGATAACAGCGGCGCGAAAAAAGTACAGTGTATTAAAGTACTTGGTGGCTCGCATCGTCGTTACGCGCGCATCGGCGACATCATTAAGGTGTCGGTAAAAGAAGCAATCCCTCGTGGCAAGGTCAAAAAAGGCCAAGTTATGGATGCGGTTGTGGTACGTACTAAATCAGGTGTACGTCGTCCGGATGGCTCTATCATCCGTTTTGATGTAAACTCTGCGGTTCTGCTTAATGCAAACCACGCGCCAGTAGGTACTCGTATTTTCGGGCCTATCACGCGTGAACTACGTACAGAAAAATTCATGAAAATCATTTCCCTGGCGCCGGAAGTACTGTAACTCAGTGCTAGACGGTAGCAGGAAGTGGAGATAAGACATGCGTAAATTTAGAACTGGTGACGAAGTGATCGTTATCGCGGGAAAAGACCGCGGTAAACGTGGTACTATCACCAAAGTTATTGCCGATGACACTAAAGGTCCTCGCTTTATCGTATCTGGTGTAAATCTTGTTAAGAAGCACCAGAAGCCAAACCCTCAGTTTGGTATTCAGGGTGGTATCGTAGAGAAGGAAGCATCAATTGCTGCTTCTAACGTTGCGATCTTTAACCCGGAAACTGGTAAAGGTGACCGTGTTGGCTTTAAGGTTCTTGAAGATGGCAAAAAAGTGCGCATCTTTAAGTCAACTCAAACTCAAGTTGGCGCTTAAGGAGCAATACGATGTCGAGATTGAAAGAACTCTACAAAGCTAAAGTTGTTGCTCAGCTGACTGAAGAGTTTGGCTACAAGAACGTTATGGAAGTACCAAAAATCACCAAAGTAACCCTAAACATGGGTGTTGGTGAAGGTGCGGCTGATAAGAAGCAGGTTGAAGCGGCTGTTGCAGATCTAGAGGCCATCACTGGTCAAAAGGTTGTAGTAACAAAAGCACGTAAATCTGTTGCAGGCTTCAAAATTCGTGAAGGCTGGCCAATCGGTTGTAAAGTGACGTTGCGCGGTGAGCGTATGTGGGAATTCCTTGACCGTTTGGTTGATATCTCACTACCTCGTGTACGTGACTTCCGTGGTATTTCACCAAAGAGCTTCGATGGTCGCGGTAACTACTCAATGGGTGTTCGTGAACAGATCATCTTCCCGGAAATTGAATACGAAAAAGTAGACAAGATCCGTGGTTTAGATATCACTGTTACGACAACCGCTAACACTAACGATGAAGGTCGCGCTCTGTTGAAGGGCTTGGACTTCCCGTTCAAAGGTTGAGGATAAGCTACCATGGCTAAGAACAGCATGAAGGCGCGTGAAGCGAAGCGCATTAAAACTGTCGCAAAATACGCAGAAAAACGCGCTGAATTGAAAGCAATCATTGCAAATCCTGCAACTTCAGAGGAAGATCTGTGGGCTGCGCAAGTTGCGCTTCAAAAACTGCCACGTAATGCAAGCCCAGTTCGCTTGCAGCGTCGTTGTCAAGTGACTGGTCGTCCGCACGCGGTTTACCGCAAGTTCGGTCTGTCACGCATCAAGTTACGGGAAGAAACCATGAAAGGTAACGTCCCAGGCTTGAAGAAAGCAAGCTGGTAATTACTAGCTTCCGTTTAAGCAAAACGGACAGGGCCGGGGTCATCGTACCCCGGCTACCGCGTTTCTGCTGAATTAATGAGGTTATACAATGAGTATGCAAGACACTCTTGCGGATATGTTCTCACGTATTCGCAATGCTCAGCGCGCAGGTAAAGCGGCTGTAGCTATGCCTTCTTCTAAAGTAAAGGTGTCAGTAGCTGAAGTTCTTAAGAACGAAGGTTACATAGGCGAGTTTACTGTTGAAGGTGAAACTAAGCCGGTATTGTCTATCGATCTGAAGTACTTCGAAGGCAAACCAGTAATCGAATCGATCAAACGCGTAAGCCGCCCAGGTCTACGTCAGTACAAAGGTGCTGATGAGCTACCTAAAGTATCTGGTGGTTTAGGTGTAGCGATCATCTCGACTTCTAAAGGCATGATGGCTGATCGTGATGCGCGTAAACAACGCATCGGCGGTGAAGTGATCTGCGAAGTATTCTAAGGAGGTCAAGATGTCTCGCGTAGCAAAAGCCCCGATTTCTCTACCATCAGGCGTAGAAGTTAAAGTCGACGGTCGTAACGTTAAAGTGAAAGGCGCTAAGGGCGAACTTGCTCTTGAATTGAATGCCAATGTAGACGTTGCAATTGAAGAAAATGTATTAAGTGTTAGCCCTCGTGACGGTGCTAAGTTCTCTCGTGCAATCGCTGGTACAACTCGCGCCCTGTTGAACAACATGGTGACTGGTGTATCTGCTGGTTTCGAGAAGAAGTTGCAGCTAAACGGTGTTGGTTACCGTGCTAAAGCAAGCGGCAACAGCGTTAACTTGTCTCTTGGTTTCTCTCACCCGGTTGACTATGCACTGCCAGAAGGCGTGACTGCTGAAACACCAAGCAACACTGAAATTGTTGTGAAGGGTATCGACAAGCAGAAAGTCGGTCAGGTAGCGGCTGAAATCCGTGAGTTCCGTCCACCTGAGCCATACAAAGGCAAAGGTATTCGTTACGCGGATGAATACGTTCGTCGTAAAGAAACTAAGAAGAAGTAAGGTAGGGCATAGAATATGAACGCTAAAAAGCAAGCACGTATTCGTCGTGCGACCCGCGCCCGCGCTAAAATTCGTGAGCTTGGTGAAGTTCGTTTGTGCGTCAACCGTACTCCTCGCCATATCTACGCTCAAATCATCTCAGCTGAAGGTGATAAAGTATTAGCGACTGCGTCAACAGTAGAAAAAGATCTACGTGCTGATGCAACAGGCAACATTGAAGCGGCCAAGAAAGTAGGTGCATTGATTGCTGAGCGTGCGAAAGCTGCTGGCATCGAAAAAGTTGCATTTGACCGCTCTGGTTACAAGTATCATGGTCGTGTTCAAGCGTTGGCAGATGCCGCGCGTGAAAGCGGTCTGCAGTTCTAAGGGGTCGTGATCATGGCGAATAACGAACAACAGCAATCTGAATTGCAAGAGAAGTTAGTCCAAGTTAACCGCGTTGCTAAAGTGGTTAAAGGTGGTCGTATCTTCGGTTTCACAGCTTTGATGGTAGTTGGCGATGGCAATGGCCGCGTTGGCTTCGGTCGTGGTAAAGCGAAAGAAGTACCTGTTGCAATTCAAAAAGCAACTGATCAAGCGCGTCGTAACATCATTAATGTTGCGATCACAAACAACACGCTTCAGTACCCTGTAAAAGCACGTCACGGTGGTTCTAAGGTCTACATGCAGCCAGCATCGGAAGGTACTGGTGTAATTGCCGGTGGTGCAATGCGTGCGGTTCTTGAAATGGCTGGCGTACAAAACGTACTGGCTAAGTGCTATGGCTCAACAAACCCGATCAACATCGTTCGCGCGACGTTCAAGGGCTTGCAGCACATGCGCTCTCCAGAAGGCGTTGCAGCTAAGCGTGGCAAATCTGTAGAAGATATCCTGGGGTAAGTCATGGCTAACAAAACATTGAAAGTCGAGCTGTTTCGCAGCCCTATCGCTACTCAGCCTAAGCACAAGCTATGTGTAAAAGGTTTGGGTCTTCGCAAAATTGGCCAAGTACGCGAACTTGAAGACACGCCATCAGTACGTGGCATGATCAACAAAGTTAGCTACATGGTTCGTGTAGTAGGAGAGTAATGATGTTTTTGAATACTCTTAGCCCTCAGGATGGTTCTAAGCCGTCTGGCAAGCGTGTTGGCCGTGGTATTGGCTCTGGTCTAGGTAAGACTGGTGGTCGTGGTCACAAAGGTCAAAAATCACGTTCAGGCGGTAAAGTACGTCGTGGTTTTGAAGGTGGTCAGATGCCACTACAACGTCGTCTTGGTAAGTGGGGTTTTACCTCGCGCATGGCGGCGACAACTGCAGAAGTTCGTTTGCACGAACTTGCTCTTGTTGGCACTGATGTAGTAGACCTAGCTGCTTTGAAAGCGGCTGACATTGTTAACGAAGCAACTAAGCGTGCTCGTGTTATCAAGTCAGGTGAGCTGACCAAAGCTGTAACAGTTAAAGGTCTGAAAGTGACTAAAGGCGCTCGTGAAGCAATTGAAGCTGCGGGCGGCAAAGTAGAGGAATAATTCAATGGCTAAGCAAGGATCACAACCAAGTGGTCAGCAGGGTGCCGTATCAGGCGAGTTAGTATCTCGTCTGTTGTTCGTACTCGGTGCATTCTTGGTATACCGTATTGGCGCGCATATTCCGGTTCCTGGCGTTAATCCAGAGTCAATGAGCCAGTTTTTTGAGCGTAACTCCGACACCATCCTTAGCATGTTTAACATGTTCTCAGGGGGTGCTTTGGAGCGCATGAGTATCTTGGCGCTCGGCATCATGCCGTATATCAGTGCTTCGATCATCATGCAGCTGCTAACGGTAGTGAGTCCGCAGCTTGAGCAATTGAAAAAAGACGGTGAGGCCGGCCGACGTAAAATGACCCAGTACACGCGCTACGGCACGTTAGTACTGGCCATAATCCAGTCGTTTGGTATCGCAGTGGGTCTAGCTAGTCAGGGCATCGCTTTCTCGAATGTAGATGGTGTTGTTGGTTGGGACTTCTACTTCGTAGCAGTTGTAACGCTGTCTAGCGGTACCATGTTTATGATGTGGCTAGGTGAGCAAATCACCGAGCGCGGCATCGGCAACGGTATTTCAATGTTGATTTTCGCTAGTATCGTGGCGAGTCTTCCGTCAGCGATCAACCAAGGTTTCACCTTGGCCCGCGAAGGATCAATCAACTACCTATTGTTGTTAGGTCTAACCGCATTCGCTTTTGTTGTGGTGATGGTGATTGTATTTATCGAGCGCATGCAGCGTCGTATTACAATTAACTACGCCAAGCGTCAGCAAGGCCGGGTTGCGTTTGCGCAGCCTAGCAGCCATTTGCCGCTTAAACTCAACATGGCGGGTGTGATCCCAGCGATTTTCGCATCTAGCTTACTATTGTTCCCAGCTTCGGTTGGTAACTGGTTTGGCAATAGCGAAGGCTTAGCTTGGATGCAGGATCTAGCAGCGCTGCTCGCTCCGAATCAGCCACTTTATATCGTGCTGTTCTCGGCGGCGATCGTCTTCTTCTGTTATTTCTATACTGCTGTCACTTTCAATCCTAAGGATATTGCTGAGAACCTTAAACGTTCTGGAGCATTTATCCCAGGTATTCGTCCGGGTGAGCAGACGTCACGCTACATTGATGGTGTGACAGCGCGTCTAACGTTCTTTGGCGCGATATATATCGCGGTAGTGTCTTTGGCGCCACAGGCGCTGGTTGTGGCCGCAGGTGCGCCATTCCAGTTCGGTGGTACGTCGGTGTTGATTGTTGTAGTAGTGGTCATGGACTTCATGGCACAGGTGCAGAGTCATATGATGAGCCAGCAGTATGCTTCGCTGATGAAAAAGTCGGGTCAGAAAGGTATGGGCGGCGCTGGCGGTTTGCTTCGCTAATAGCCCAATAGGAGATTGCAATGAAAGTTCGTGCATCGGTTAAAAAAATGTGCCGTAACTGCAAAGTTATTCGTCGTAACGGTGCAGTGCGCGTGATCTGTCCTACAGATCCTAAGCACAAACAAAGACAAGGTTAATTGTCTTAGGCTACTTGATTTTTTTTCGAGTAGCCTTTATTCTTTCGCGCCCTTCATGAACGCGAAAGTTATTTTGTGAGTCGTGAAGGCTCGCTGAAGATATTCCAAGTGAACGGAGTAAATAAATGGCCCGTATAGCTGGTGTCAACATCCCTGACAACAAGCACGCGGTAATTTCGCTAACATACGTATTCGGTGTAGGCCGTACACGTGCGAAAGCGATCTGTGCTGCTGCAGGTGTTGCAGAGACAACTAAGATCGGCGAACTAGATGAAGCCACTTTGGACGTATTACGTACAGAGGTTGGCAAGTTTACTGTTGAGGGTGACCTACGTCGCGAAGTTCAGATGAACATCAAACGTTTGATGGATCTGGGCTGCTACCGCGGTATTCGTCACCGTCGTGGTCTACCATTACGTGGACAGCGCACTAAGACAAACGCGCGTACTCGTAAAGGCCCAGTGAAACCTATTCGTCGCTAAATTTTAACTATTTCTTTATAGGAAATCGAAGATGGCAAAGCCAGGTACGAACCGGTCGCGCAAAAAGGTGAAAAAGCAGGTAGCTGACGGTGTTGCACACGTCCATGCTTCTTTCAATAACACCATCGTGACCATCACGGACCGCCAAGGCAACGCCCTGAGTTGGGCAACAGCTGGTGGCTCGGGTTTCCGTGGTTCTCGTAAGAGCACCCCGTTCGCAGCACAGGTTGCTGCCGAGCGTGCAGGTCAAACCGCACAAGAGTACGGTGTCAAGAATCTTGACGTACGTGTAAAAGGTCCTGGACCAGGTCGTGAATCGGCGGTTCGCGCACTGAACGGCTTGGGTTTTAAAATCCAAAGCATTTCAGACGTTACGCCTATTCCACACAACGGCTGTCGTCCACCTAAGAAACGCCGCGTATAAGGAGTCGGATTCATGGCACGTTACCTTGGTCCAAAGTGTAAATTGTCTCGCCGCGAAGGCACTGATCTTTTCTTGAAGAGCGGTGTTCGCGCATTAGACACAAAATGTAAACTGGAAGCTGCCCCAGGCCAGCACGGCGCGCGTCGCGGTCGTTTGTCTGACTACGGCCTTCAGTTACGTGAAAAACAAAAGGTTCGTCGTATTTACGGTGTGCTTGAAAAGCAGTTCCGTAGCTACTACAAAGAAGCTGCGCGCCTAAAAGGTGCGACAGGTGAGAACCTTCTGAAATTGCTGGAAACACGTTTAGACAACGTTGTTTACCGTATGGGTTTTGGCTCAACTCGCGCAGAATGCCGCCAGTTGGTAAGCCATAAAGCGATTCTGGTTAACGGTAATGTGGTCAACGTACCATCTTACAATGTTAAGCCGGGTGATGTCGTTTCCGTACGTGAAAAGGCCCAGAATCAATTGCGTGTTGCCAACGCGCTTGAGCTGGCTGCTAACCGTGCTCCGGTAAACTGGGTAGAAGTTGATAGCAAGAAGAAGACTGGTACTTTCAAGGCTGCGCCTGAACGTATCGATCTGCCAGCAGATATCAACGAAAACCTGATCGTGGAACTCTACTCCAAGTAATAACACTGCTTAATTTAGGGGCATCTATGCAGCGTTCAGCAAATGACTTTCTGAGTCCTAAACACATTGATGTGAAGGAAATCAGCAAAACCCACGCAAAAGTGACACTTGAGCCACTCGAGCGTGGCTTCGGTCACACGTTAGGTGCGGCATTGCGTCGTATCTTGTTGTCATCCATGCCGGGTGCAGCAATCGTTGAAGTTGAGATCGAAGGCGTTCAACACGAGTACAGTGCGCTGGAAGGCGTGCAGGAAGATGTACAAGATATCCTGCTAAACCTTAAAGGCGTTGCGATCAAACTCTTTGAGCGCGAAGAAGCGACGTTAACACTCAGCAAGCAAGGCGCTGGCGCTGTAACAGCGGGTGACATCACTACCGACCATGGTGTTGAAGTGGTAAATCCTGAGCATGTTATTTGTCACATGGGTGACAATGGCAAGCTGAACATGACCATTAAGATCCAAATGGGTCGTGGTTATGTTCCTGCAGAAGCCCGCAGTGTTGGTGAAGATGAGACCCGAGCTATCGGAAAACTGCAGCTTGATGCATCTTTCAGCCCTGTTCGCCGTGTAGCGTACGTGGTTGATAGTGCACGTGTCGAGCAACGTACAGACCTCGACAAGCTAATTCTCGACATTGAGACAAACGGTACCATCGATCCTGAAGAGGCTATCCGCCGTTCAGCAACCATTTTGCAGCAACAGCTAGCAGCTTTCGTCGATTTCGAAAGTGAAGCGGAAACTGCAGAGGAAGAAGAAGAAGATCAAATCGATCCAATTCTACTTCGTCCGGTCGACGACCTTGAGCTAACAGTTCGTTCAGCGAACTGCTTGAAAGCCGAGAACATTTACTACATTGGTGACCTGATTCAGCGCACCGAAGTAGAGCTGTTGAAGACTCCTAACCTAGGTAAGAAGTCGCTAACAGAAATTAAAGATGTACTCGCGTCTAAAGGTCTGTCATTGGGCATGGTGCTAGAGAACTGGCCACCAGCTAGCCTGAAGAAAGACGATAAGGTCCTGTCTTAACCTGATTTTCTGGGTAAGGAATGAACAATGCGTCATCGTAAGAGTGGTCGCCACTTTAACCGTACGAGCGCTCACCGCAAGGCAATGTTGAAAAACCTTGCCAATGCACTGGTTGAGCACGAAGTAATCAAGACGACACTGCCGAAAGCAAAAGAGCTTCGTGGCGTGATCGAACCTTTGGTTACAAAAGCAAAAGTAGATTCAGTTGCTAACCGTCGTTACGTTTTCAACGCAACACGTGACAAAGCAGCTGTAGGTAAATTGTTCACCGATCTAGGTCCTCGCTACCAAGATCGTCCAGGTGGTTACGTTCGCATTCTAAAATGCGGCTTCCGCGCTGGTGACAATGCACCAATGGCTTATATCGAGTTCGTTGATCGTCCAGTTGAGTCTGACGACGAATAATAAGCTTTAAAAAGCCCGCTTCGGCGGGTTTTTTATTACCTTCCTGTTTTACATAGCGCTACCGCGTCTACCGTTTTAACACCATGTCTTTTTAGCACTTTAGCGATTTCGTTCATCGTTGTGCCAGTTGTAGTGACGTCATCTAGGATCGTTACACGGTCTGGTGCGGGTTTACCTAACCATTTAAAGCTGCCTGCTAGTTCGCGCTGACGTTCCTTTTTAGTTAGTCCCTCTAGGGGTTTACGATGCGCCCGTGTGATCAAGGGCACGCCTGCATGACGATCAAATATTTGTTTAGTGTGGTCAAAACCACGTCTCATTCGACGACGCCAGTGAGTGGGGACTGTCATCATATGTTGGCCATCATCGATTTGGTCGCAAAGGGCTTGTGCGAGCCATTGTAAAGTGGGTAGTGCTGCATGGTTTTTATTGTATTTGAAGTCACGGATAAGCTTTGCTGTAACGCCACCATAGTCATTCGCTACTAATGTCCTGTCTATCGCGTCATGGTAATCAACTTGTTCACACTGAGCGCCTTCCGTGGCCAAAGCTAAACCGCAGATCTCACATCTAGCTGTGTCCGTTGCCAGTAGCCAGTCTTTGCATTGTTGGCAGGGGGTGTTGTTGTGCGAATCATTACCGCAGAGGTGGCAAGTAGAGATTAAAAAGTAACCAGAAGTAAAGTTCATTGCTATGATTGCTAGTTAGCTCTGTATATTGTTTGGTTTTTTTACAGGGTAGTGAGATATGTTGAATAAAGCTAACGTTCGCGAGCTATTTGAGTTGCCATTTCCAGAGCTGGTATATCAAGCTATGTCTATTCATAGACAGAACTTTGATCCAACGGAAGTGCAAACGAGCACGTTGATGTCTATCAAAACGGGTGGGTGTCCGGAGGACTGTGGTTATTGTTCGCAGTCGGGGCATCATGATGCGGACTTAGAGCGTCAGCGATTGGCAGCGATTGACGAGGTTGTTGCTCAGGCGAAACGAGCGCAAGAAACTGGGGCAACACGTTTTTGCATGGGTGCAGCTTGGCGCGCGCCAGTCAAACGTGATTTTCCAGCAGTGTTGCAAATGATTAAGGAAGTCAAAGCACTCGGCATGGAGACCTGTGTAACCCTTGGTATGTTAGACGAATCGCATACCGAAGCGCTCAAAGAAGCCGGGCTAGACTACTACAATCATAATGTTGATACTTCGGAATCCCATTACAAGAACATTGTTAGTACGCGAACCTATAAAGATCGCTTAGATACATTAGATAAGGTTCGCGATGCCGGCATAAAGGTATGCTCGGGTGCTATTTTAGGCATGGGTGAAACTAGGCAAGACCGTATCGAAATGCTGCACACGCTAGCTACGCTGCCCTCTCAGCCTGAGAGTGTGCCGCTAAATCAATTAGTACCCATTCCGGGTACACCACTAGAAAATGCCGAACCCGTGACCGAACTTGAGTTTTTACGCACCATTGCGGTGGCGCGAATCATAATGCCAAAGTCCTATCTCAGGTTATCTGCTGGGCGTGAGACAATGTCGGCTGCATTGCAGGCCACAGCGTTTAGTTTGGGCATTAATTCAATCTTTTACGGCGACCAGTTATTAACCACCTCTAATCCAAACACGGTTTCAGACTTGGAGCTTTTCAAACAGGCTGGTATGAAAATTAAACAGCCTGAGTCGCTTTATTACGAAGCAGCCAGTTGATCAAAAACTAGTCAGATGTGCTATACTTTAGTCGTAAGCCTATATTAGGAGGCATTATGATTAATGATGTGATGAATACAGGTGTATTTGCTGTTCAGTCTGGCACGCAAAACCTTGATGCATCTGCTACCAAGTTGAATCAAGCGGTTGCGGCGACGTCTGCACAACCTGCTAAGGATACTTCTGTAACTGTCGCTTCAGCTGCTGTCGAGCAACAGCAGGCGCTATATCAAGTGCAGGCAGGTGCTAAAGTTGTTGAAACCGCAGATAAGGCAATCGGCACCTTGGTAGACGCGAAGGTGTAATCATGGCTGCCATTGCAGGTCCATCTCCTGTTGTGGCTGTACCGCTAACAGCGCTACAGCAAGTGGAGGCGGTGCGTTCTGGCGATCGCTCCGAGACAGCTCGTGCCATCGAAGAGAGTGAATCGACAACCAAAGCTAAGGGTGCCGAAGAAGAACGCTCAGAACAGCAGGACGATAATCGCCAATCTCGGCAGCGAGAGAATTCGCTGTCTGAGATAGAGCTTCAGCAAGTACAAGAGCTGTCTCAGCGCGATCGAGAAGTTCGCCAGCACGAACTCGCCCACCAAGCCGCTGCCGGTCAATACGGTGGTTCGATGAAACTCGAGTACACCATTGGCCCAGATGGCAAGCGCTATGCGGTAGCAGGGTCTGTGCAAGTAGACCTGTCGCGCGAAGCAACCGCCGAAGAAACCATAGAAAAAGCCGAACAAATTCAGCGTGCTGCAATGGCGCCATCCGAACCGTCATCGCAAGACAGAATGGTAGCGCAACAAGCGGTAATGATGGAAATGGCTGCTCGCGCAGAGCTGCTAAGAGAGGATAGGTTAGAGCAAGAAGCGTCTCGCGAAGAGGCTAGTGAGGAGCTAACCGAGCAGGCGGAAGCTGCAGAAGATCAGAAAGATGACTCCAGTCGCGAGTATCAGCAGCGATTTGATCAGCTAACTGAGACGCTGTTGGCATTAGAGAAATATCGCGACGAAATTGATGATATTTCAGAACGATTTCAAGCCATTGCCTAGTTAATAGCTGGTAAATTCCCTATCGCCGTTTAAGGCGCTATATCCCAAATAAACGCCCGTAAACTGCCTTTCGTCATCCGGCAATCAAACGTACAGAATTGTCGTTATTGTTGGCGATAGTGAATACTAGAGTTATGTGACCATTTTTAGTTCAATTTCGGTCATGATGCTATCTGGTAAAGGGTTAGTGGACAAGTAAGATTATCCCTAAGGGTAATAACTAAAGGAGAACAGGACGTGTCCCTTATTAAGCTTACAGCACAACAAGAAAAGGTTTTTCGACAGCTCGTGTCTGGTCAGTCATACCGTGACATCGCCGAGTGCCTAGAGATTTCCGAAAGTACCGTTAAATACCACGCACGTAGAATTTATAAGTCTATGGGCGTCTCTAATCGTGCAGAACTCGCTGCCCAGTTAATGGAAGTCATGCTTGATTCTGGCTGGTTAGACAAGCAAATCGTTCGACAGCGGCGCACAGGTGCGAAACGCCGGATATCTGAGTCTGTACCTGCGTAAAGCGTAAGTTGCCATAGGCGCCTGCCACTTCGTATACTGAAGGGGTTCTTCTAATAGGAGTGGCTTGTGCCGTCACATCATTATTCCAGAATCGCCAGTATTGTAGGCATACTTCTTGGTGGCTTTATATATTGGTGGTTAGCGTCGCTTGCGCTGTTTGCTGCGATCGTTGTTGCCGCGATATTAACGGGCATCTATTTAGACCGCAGGCTACACAGCCTGATCATCCTCGTGATCGCCAATACCTTGGTGTTTGCAAGCTCGGCAGCGGTCATACTTTTAGGCTGGGGCTATCAATTTGGCGCTACAGCTTGGTGTCTCATTCCGGTTGTTGCGCTCTTGGTCGATACCGCTATCTATGGCAGTCGTGGCGATCAGCGCAACGACTCATAGATTAGTAATATTGATAAATTTCGGCTCTCGGCTTGCGCCTTGGGCCGCTAGTTGCGCTTCGTATTCTGTTTGATAGTCCTGTTGCTTGCTAGCAAGATCGTACAGGTACTCCCAAGAATACAAACCACTATTATGGCCATCGTCAAAAAAGATTCGGATGGCGTAATTTCCTACCGGCTCTATTTTGCTAATACCTACGTGGCGTTTGCCAACAGGAAGCTCCCCGCCTACGCCGCCATGACCTTTTACTTCGGCTGATGGCGAGTACACGCGCAGCAGTTCAAAGCTGATGGCATGTGTTTCACCAGCAAAGGTTAACCACATTAGTTTGTCGGCTGACTTAACTTTGATATCGGTAGGTGCTTGCATAACAAACCTCAATGGCGATCGAATAGCTGATAACTGAGGTCACTTAGCCAGGTTTTCAAGGCCAAGCCAAGTTCAGTGTCACCATGGTAATAAAATTGACGCTGAAAGAATAAACCATCCGCATCGCATTCGCTCTGTAACATGCTCAACACCCCTCGGTAGCTCGCACCTAGTGTTACATCAGTATGGCGTGGTGTACCCATGATGGTGTTGCCTTGACTTGTGCGGCACAGGTAAACAGGCGTGGGGAAATAATCGAACTCTATGGCTATCCAGCGATTATGAATGGCGTAGGGTTCACTGCGTTTACATAGTTGGTTGAACAATAACACGGCCAGACGTTTATGCAGCATATAAGCCTCCTGCTAAAAGCACAGCTTAATAAAACTATCTGAGGTGCCACTTGCCTTAAATCAACACGCAATAAGAGCTTAGGTTAGAACATAAGTAGGAACTATGAATAACGTTCTCTACTACGTAAAACGCCATAAGCAGCCTTGTGCTAGTTTGGTGTTCGAGGTAATGCAATGGAAGTACTATGTCCTGCCGGCTCCCCAACAATGGCAATGGCTGCCTTCGAAAATGGCGCCGATGCCGTGTATGTTGGTGTCTCTGGTGCCACCAATGCTCGCAACTTTGCTGGCGCAGGCTTTAGCTATCATGATATCGAAGCGCTCATTCAATATGCCCATCAACAGGGCAAACATGTGCATTTGGCAGTCAATACGTTTGCCAAGCCGGGCGAGGAAGCAAAGTGGTATCAAGCGATTGAGCAAGCCATCTCATTCAATGCTGATGCACTCATTTTAGCCGACCTCGGGTTAATGGCCTACGCGCGCACTTTGAGTGATAGCGTGGTGTTGCATGCGTCAGTTCAGGCATCGGCTACCTCGGTTGCTGCTGCTAAGATGCTCTATGATCAGTTCGCCATTGAGCGGGTTGTGCTGCCAAGAGTGCTATCGGTAAAAGAGATCGCACGTATGCGCAAGGCTTTACCCAGTGCACTAGGCATTGAAGTGTTCGGCTTTGGCTCTCTGTGCCCAATGGTTGAAGGGCGCTGCTATTTAAGTGGCTATGCAACAGGGAAATCTCCAAACAGCTATGGTGCCTGCTCACCTGGGAAATATGTGTCTTGGCAGCGCAATGGAGAGCAGACTGACTTGCGGCTCAATGGTGTGCTGCTAAACCAGCTAGATAGCAATACACCTGCCCCTTATCCGACCCTCTGCAAAGCCAACTATAAAAATGGCCATGCGATTTGTAGCCCAGAAAGCTTGAGTACCGCAACGCTCATTGATGAGTTGCGAGACGCTGGCGTGTGCTCATTAAAGATTGAAGGGCGCCAGCGTGGACCCGTTTATGCTGGCAAGGTGGCGCGATTTTGGCGCGACCTTGTTGATGGGCGTTGCACGCCTAATCAGGTTGACCAGCAACTACAAAAGTTTGCCGAAGGCAGCCAGCTGACTCAGGGTGCTTACACCGAGGGGTGGCGATGAGGCCGTTTACATTAGCGCCGATTGCGTTTGCCTGGTCGGCAAGTGAGTTGATGGCGCTGTATAAATCGGTCGCGCATGATCCAAGGTTTACCCGTATATATATCGGCGAGGTCGTGTGTCGTAAGCGTGGGATTTTATCATTCACGCAATGGCTTGCGATTGCAGAGCAGTTGCAAGCCGCAGGTAAAGAGGTTGTATTCTCGCTGCCGTGGTTAATTAACTCTGCTAGTGATGAGCACTATGTGGA
This sequence comes from Salinibius halmophilus, assembly GCF_003577475.1. GTDB lineage: Bacteria > Pseudomonadota > Gammaproteobacteria > Pseudomonadales > Natronospirillaceae > Salinibius > Salinibius halmophilus. The sequence goes on along the minus strand of NZ_QPEP01000002.1, from coordinate 236,855 downwards.
AAAGGTGTTAACGCATTGGTCTGGACCAATTGAGGCAAATGATTTGACCGCGGTAGCAGCCGCTAGCGCAGCTAGTCGTCCATTTGTCGGCGGTAATCAGTTGGCAGTATATAACTCTGCTACGCTATCTTGGCTAATGGGGCAGGGGATGACCGTCTGGTCTCCACCAGTTGAACTAGGCAAGGCATGGCTAGAAGGGTTGCTCGCCAATACACGAATACCCCATGTGGAGCTGTTTGCTTTTGGCCAGCAAATGTTGGGTATTTCTGCCCGCTGTATGCATGCACGCAGTGCTGGGCTAAGTCGCGCCAACTGCCAACAATTATGCTTAACTAAGCCAAGCGAAATACTAAAAACGCGCGAGGATCAGGCGCTTCTGGTTGCCAACGGACATACAATAATGTCTTCTGGTGAGTGCAATCTACTTGCGTTAGAATATTCAATGCCTGAGTATATAGGTAGTTTTCGAATCAGCCTGTCTAAGCCAGAGCAGTTTGCAAAGTTAGACAGTTTTCAGCGCCAAATGCAGCCAAACCAAGTAAATGGCTTTTGGTTCACAAAAGCAGGCATGGTGAGCGCCATGCAGTAAAACAAAGATTTACGCCAGATACTGGGGTAGAGGGAAGTATGCCAGAAGTAGCGAATTACGCTCAGAAATTATTGATGGCTACCAAGGCAATGATTGCCGCGGTAGAGAATCCACAAACTAAGAACAGTTGGGGCATTTCGGTGCACTCCGATAACCCAAACGACGCCAAGCAGTTACCGCATGTTGCTTGGTTTGATAGCCGCCAAGAAGCGATTGATTTCTTAGTAAATCGATGTGTCTGGGTGTTCCCATCACCCGACCCGGACGAGCAAGCAGAAAGTGCCAGTGTTTATGCCAATGTTGCAGCGCGCTTAACCGAACGTTTGCAGGATGAGTTATTTGAACTTGATGAGTTGAATGCGCTCACGCGAGGGTTATTCAAAGTAACCTGGCTTGGTTACAGTAAGCGTAATCGATAACAAAGCTGGCGCTCGCCAGCTTTGCCGTGGCATGGTCACTTAAAGAATAAAATGACTCAAGTCTTCATCTTGGGCAACATCGTTTAGGCGTTTGCTAACAAAAGCAGCATCAATGGTCAGATCAGGTGAGTTACTGGCCAATTCCGACGCATCGTAAGAGACTTCCTCTAACAGACGCTCAAGTAGCGTGTGCAAGCGGCGAGCACCAATGTTCTCGGTCTTCTCGTTGACGCTAAACGCAATCTCGGCGACCTTGCTGATACCATCGTCAGTGAAGTTGACGTTTAGGCCTTCTGTGCTCAACAAGGCTTTATACTGCTCCACCAAGCTAAACTCTGTGGCGGCAAGAATCTTCTCAAAATCACCTGGCGTAAGTGCTGACAGTTCCACTCGAATTGGTAAGCGGCCTTGTAGTTCTGGAATAAGGTCGCTTGGCTTAGAAAAGTGAAAAGCGCCTGAAGCAATAAACAAAATATGGTCGGTTTTGATTTGACCGTATTTGGTATTAACGGTAGCCCCTTCAATCAGTGGCAATAGGTCGCGCTGAACGCCTTCTCGCGATACGTCGCCACCGCCACGGTTGTCGTTTTTAGCAATTTTGTCGATCTCATCAATAAACACTACGCCGTTTTGTTCGGCAGCCTCAACCGCTTGTGACTTAATGTCATCCTCGTTGACTAGTTTGGCTGCTTCTTCTTCAACCAATAACTTCAGCGCATCTTTCACTTTCAGTTTCTGAGATTCTTTTTTATCGCGCCCCATAGAAGAAAACATGTTTTGCAGCTGCGACGCCATTTCTTCCATGCCCGGTGGGGTCATAATTTCCACACCCGCTGGCGCTTTTGAAATCTCGATCTCAATTTCTTTATCATCGAGCTCGCCTTGGCGCAGCTTTTTGCGAAACACTTGGCGTGTGGTGCTGTCGGCAGTCTCTTCAGCATCGCGAGCTGGTGGTAGTAGCGCATCAAGCACACGTTCCTCGGCAGCATCTTCGGCGCGATGTTTATTTTTGCTGATGGCTTGCTCGCGGAACATTTTAACCGACGTTTCTACTAGGTCGCGAATAATGGTTTCCACATCACGGCCAACGTAGCCGACTTCAGTAAACTTTGTCGCTTCTACTTTGATAAACGGCGCATTAGCAAGCTTGGCTAGGCGGCGAGCAATTTCGGTTTTACCCACGCCGGTTGGGCCAATCATCAAAATGTTCTTTGGGCTAATTTCTTCGCGCTGATGTTCTGGCAACTGCATACGGCGCCAGCGGTTACGCATTGCAACCGCAACGGCACGTTTAGCGCTGTCTTGCCCAATAATATGTTTATCCAGACTGTGTACAATTTCTCTTGGCGTCATCGACATAATAAAAGCCTTACTTAGCAGATAGCGTTTCAACGTTGTGGTTATGGTTGCTGTATACGCAGATGTCGCCAGCAATGGTGAGTGACTTGTGCACAATGTCTGTCGCAGACAAGTCAGTATTGTCATATAGAGCGCGCGCAGCAGCTAAGGCAAAGTTGCCACCAGAGCCAATCGCAAGTACGCCATATTCTGGTTCTACGACATCGCCCGTACCACTGATGACGAGTGAGGTTTCGGCATCGGCGACAATAAGCATGGCTTCAAGTTTGCGCAAAGCACGGTCCGAGCGCCACTCTTTGGCTAGCTCGACAGCCGAGCGGGTAAGGTGGCCTGAGTGTTTCTGCAAATGGCTTTCGAACTTTTCGAATAAGGTAAAGGCATCGGCCGTGGCGCCAGCAAATCCGGCCACTACTTGGCCTTGGTAAAGGCGGCGAACTTTACGAGCATTGCTCTTCATGACTGTTTGGCCAAGTGATACCTGGCCATCACCGCCAAGGGCAACTTCGTCACCCTTACGCACACATACAATCGTGGTCATAATCTATTCCTCTTGACTATGACCTAGTTATTGGGGGGATGCTTTGGCTTTTCAACCTTGGCTAGGGTACTCGGTTAAGGTACCCGCCTGGTAAGCGGTTGGATGTCGAGCTCAACCAAACGGTCTTTAACCGAGTTGGCGCGTGAGCGGTTATCAAGGGGGCCTACCACTACACGGAACCACTCGCCGTTATCGGTGTTGATAGCATCGACCGTTGTTTCAGTTAAGCCGTTAAGCAGTAACTCGGCGCGCATCCGGTCGGCATCGGCTTGATTGCGAAAAGACCCAGCTTGCACCAACCACTTGCGTGTATCGGCAGGTTTGGCTTCTGTGGCGCTTGTCGTATTGGTCACCTGAATCTTGTTAACATCTACCTCTTCGTCTTTTAATACTTGGTAAAAGCTTAACTCGATATCACGTTCTTGCTTTTGTTCTTCGCTTAACTTTTCTACGGGTGCTTGCACCGCGGTTATATCCGCTTCTTTCACCTCGGGTTTAGGCGCTACGCTAACCGGCGCGGTAGGGCGCTCTGGCGTGTTCTGGTACAAATACCAGCCACCCGCAACGGCCAACAATACAATAATTGCAATTAAAGCAGATAAAGTGCCACCACCACGCGACCGCTTGTGCGGCATGATTGGGGGTGGTGCTTGAGCGAAATCACGAGGCAAGGTTCACTTCCTTAGTATGAACAACTTCACAGTATGTTCTTATTTTGGCGCAAAAATGAGATTTAGCCAACATCTATTGGGTCTACATCTATGCGCCAGCTTGCTTGCTTCGTGTCCATGTTTTGTAACAATGTGCGGCAGTAGCGTAACCAACGGTTTAGTTCGCTGCGCGACTCAGCATGGAAGTGCAAAAGCTGGCGGTATAATTTGGCTCGTTTTGCCATGGTAGCCGGTACTGGGCCAAGTACGCGAATGTTCACTTGTGCCTCGGTTAACTGAGCGACCAACTGGCGCAAAACTTGTGCAGCTTGCCAGTCATGTGGTGCGTCGCAGCGAATGATGGCGTGCGAGTGATAGGGTGGCAGCAATGCTTGCTGGCGCTCATTTAGCCAATGGCGGGCACTGCCCAAATAACCAAAGTTGATTAGCTGGCTGAAAAACGGGTGCTCAGGGTAGCGTGACTGGACTAATACTTCACCATGGCGCTCGCCACGCCCGGAGCGGCCAGCCACCTGTGTTAATAGCTGCGCCATACGCTCGCTAGCACGGTAGTCAACGCCCCAAAAACCAGCATCGCCATCGGTGACCACGACTAAAGTAATATTGGGAATATGGTGGCCCTTGGCCAGCATTTGTGTGCCCACAATTAACGCCGGCCCCTTCTCGGGTACATCGGCCAGTAGCTTGGCTATGCCACCTGGTTGGTTTGCTGTGTCGCGATCGATGCGAATAATAGGTGTGTTGGCAAACTGCTGTTCTAATATATCGGTTTGCTTCTCGGTGCCCAGCCCTAGGCCAACAAGCTCCGGGCTTTGGCAAGATGGGCAATGTTGCGGTTTTGGGTGTTGCCAGCCGCAATGGTGGCACTTTAATTGGCTACTGTGTTGATGCAGTACCAAGCGTGCATCGCAATTAGGGCAGTCGGCGAGCCAGCCACAACTTTGGCACATCACACTTGGTGCCCAGCCACGGCGATTTAAAAACACCATCACTTGATTGCCATCTGCGAGGTGTTGCTGCATACGCTTTAGCGTTCGCTCTGCTAACCCAGCGGTCAGCTGAGCGTGGCGCATATCAACCATTTCGATATTAGGAATTTGCGCGCGACCAGTGCGTTCAGTTAGCTGGTGCCAGTGAAACTTTCCTGACCAAGCATTGTTTAAGCTTTCTAAGCTTGGCGTAGCTGAACCTAGCAACACTGGTATGCCATCATCAAATGCACGCTTAATGGCCACATCACGGGCTTGATAGCGAATGCCATCTTGCTGCTTGTATGAGGTGTCGTGTTCCTCGTCAACGATTACCAAGCCAAGGTTGGCCAGTGGTGCGAACACTGCCGAGCGCGTGCCTAGTACAATGTCTACCTTGTTGTGTTTAACAAATAACCACTGGTTTAAGCGCTCACTATCGCTCAGGCCTGAATGCAATACAGCAATCGGGCGGGCAAATCGCTGTTGAAATCGGCGCACCGTTTGTGGGGTTAGGCCAATTTCTGGAATTAACACCAGTGCTTGTTTTCCGGCTGCCAAGCAGCGCTCAATAAGCTGCAAATACACCTCGGTTTTACCACTGCCGGTAACGCCGTATAAAAGGTGGCAGCCTGGTTGTTCTAACTTAATGTCGTTCAGTACTGTCGCCTGTTCGCGTGATGGCGTTAATTTCTCTTGTTGCTCGCCGTGCCATACACTGGGTTCATCATCTAGCTTAAGGCGCTCAATGCAGGCTCGTTTAATTAAGCTGTTAATGGTTTGGGTGGTAAATCCGTTGAGCCGAACTTCCGACATGGAAAGCTGCTGGCCATCACTTTCTGCAAGTAAATCCAGCAAGCGCTTCTGTTTACTGCCGGGTACGTTTTCATGCTGGCAAAGTTTTAGGTAAGTACTCTGGTTGGGTTCGCTAGAGTTATCTTGGCGCAAGCGATTTGGCAGCATGGCAAACAATACTTCGCCCAAGGCTTGCTGGTAATAGTTGGCAATCCACCTCGCGAGCGCTAGCTGTTGGGTTGAAAACACCGGCTCTGGGTCGAGGACCTGCTGTACATGCTTCAACCGTGAAAACTTTGATTCATCTACTAGCCCCGTAATGACCCCAACAAGGGTTTGATTGCCGCGCCCATAAGGGATGACGACCCGTTGACCTACCTGAACGTCGCTGGGGGCTAGGTAATCGAAGCTTTGGAACAAAGGTCGATTGATCGAAATTTCTGCAATGGTTGAAGTCAAAATACTTTGTCTATTAGTTGAAAGCTGATAAAATCCGCCGCCTTGTAACCAATGACTGATATCTCAGTCAGAACCGATGCGGTGCCAAAGCAAAGTGCATTTGGTAGCGGCGTCACGAATAGGAGCATTCTAATGCAAAAAGGTATCCACCCAGAATACAATGAAATTACTGCAAAGTGTTCTTGCGGTAACGAAATCAAAACTCGCTCTACCAAGGGTTCAGACATGTCACTAGACGTATGCTCTCAGTGCCACCCGTTCTACACTGGTAAGCAGAAAATTGTTGACTCTGGCGGCCGTGTTGATCGCTTCAACAAGCGTTTCGGCGCTCGTAAGCTGTCTTCTAAGTAATAGTCGACCTAAGTCAATAAAAAGCGCCTTTCATGGCGCTTTTTTTGTTTTCCCTCTCGCCTAATTGTAACGCTTCATTACAATACTCAACCCTCTCTCCTTTGCAGAAAAGCCGCAATTTGCAGCATTGATAAGGTTGTTGAGTTGTTACTTAATGTAATTAAGTCGCTCATTTTGCAAACTTTGCACTAGCCTAAGTCGTATGGCCAATAAAAGGCCAATTTTCTGTTTGTTACACATATCGCAATGTAAAAGGAGCCTACAAAACTCGGCAAAGCTCTGGCTGTTTAATAACGCACGAGTTTAAGGTTCCGCTAGGCGAGCCAGAACTAGGATGACATTATGTCGGATCTAAATAAAGAAGCGCTCCATTATCATGCCGAACCAACACCCGGCAAACTAACGATTGAAATTACCACACCTACGGCCACATCACATGACTTAGCCTTGGCCTATTCGCCTGGTGTAGCGGCACCAGTAAAAGAAATTGCTGCCGATGAAGAAAATGCTTTCAAATATACAATGAAAGGTAACCTTGTGGCGGTCATTTCCAACGGCTCAGCCATTTTAGGTTTAGGTAACCTAGGGGCGCTGGCGTCTAAACCAGTGATGGAGGGTAAGTCACTGTTATTTAAGCGTTTCGCCAACGTCGATTCGATAGATGTAGAAGTAGAAACCGAAGACGTCGATGAGTTTGTGCGCACCGTTGAGCTGATCCATAAAACCTATGGTGGCATCAACTTGGAAGACATTAAAGCGCCAGAGTGCTTTGAAATTGAAAAGCGCTTAAAAGCGTTGTGCGATATTCCGGTTTTCCACGATGACCAGCACGGTACTGCTATTGTTACCCTGGCTGGCATGCTCAATGCGCTTGAGTTGCAAAACAAAAAAATTGAAAACGCCAAGTTGGTCTGCTTGGGTGCTGGCGCGGCAGCTATTTCTTGCTGTCGCTTATTAGTACTAGCGGGAATGAAAAAAGAAAACATCTATATGCTCGACCGCAAAGGTGTCATTCACACCGGCCGAGCCGACCTAAGCGTTTACAAAGCAGAGTTTGCCAACGAAACCACTAAGCGCACGCTAGACGACGCCATTGCCGGTGCCGACGTATTTTTAGGCTTGTCTGGACCAGACCTGCTTACAGCCGAGCAGCTCAACACCATGGCCAACCGACCAATCGTGTTTGCCTGCTCTAACCCCGATCCAGAAATTGCTTACGACGTTGCCATGGCAACCCGTGATGATTTGATTATGGCCACTGGCCGCTCAGATTACCCGAACCAAGTAAACAATGTGCTCGGCTTCCCGTTTATCTTCCGTGGTGCTTTGGATGTACGTGCCAAGGAAATTAACGACGACATGAAGCTAGCTGCTGCCAGGGCGTTAGCCGATTTGGCTCGACAAGATGTACCAGAAGAGGTTAAGGTCGCCTACGGCGTTGAGCAAATGGCGTTTGGTCCTACCTATATTATTCCCAAGCCATTAGATGCTCGTTTATTGAAAGTTGTTGCAGGTGCAGTAGCGCGCTCGGCTCAGGAAACCGGTGCGGCGCGTGCGCCATTGCCGGAAAAATATCGAGAATAATGAAAACCATAGCACTTTGGGGAATTCGCTTAACAACCGTTGCTTTACTCACAGTGCTTTTCATAGATGGCTGGTTTGAGTGGCGCTACCAGCCAGCCATCACCTCTTCAGGCCAACCTACACCATTCACCTCTGATGTTGCACTGGTACTTGGCACAAGCAAGTTCTTAGTGGGCGGTGGTATTAACCAGTATTATCAAAATCGCATTAATCGCGCCGCCGAGCTATACCAAAGTGGGCGCGTGAAAATATTATTGGTAAGTGGCGACAATGGCACGCTGGCTTATAACGAACCTGTGCAAATGCAGCGCGATCTAATGCGCTTAGGTGTACCCGAGTCTGCCATCGTGCTCGACTATGCCGGTTTTCGCACCCTCGACTCTGTTCAACGAGCCCACAAAGTATTTGGCCTAGATCACATGCTGGTCGTCAGCCAACCCTTTCACCTGCCCAGAGCCCTTTTTCTGGCTGAACAAGTGGGCATGCAAGCCCAAGGCGTTGCCGCGGCCGAGCCACACTGGTGGTGGAATGCCCGAGTGCGCCTGCGTGAAGTGCTGGCGCGCAATGTTGCCATTTTAGACACCCTAATGGGCAGGCAGGCTAAATTTGTTGGCCCTGCCGAGCCAATCGAACTGCCCTAGATAGATTCCCTTTTTTCACTAATTGATGTTCATTTGAGAATTTATTTCCGGTAATGATACATTGCTGAAATAATTGGGCTGATCAAAAAAACACCTCCTATTGTTCAAATGTTAGGTACAACATGTTGCCCGGAGGCCGTTATGCCAGCTTACAAAGCTCCTATTCGTGATTATCAGTTTGTATTGTGGGAATTACTCAACAGTGAAGAGCACTATCAGGCCCTAGGGGCCGAAGATGCCACGCGCGATATGGTGGATGCCATTGTGCAAGAAGCCGGTAAGTTCTGCGAGGAAGTACTGTCACCCCTTAATGCAGTGGGAGACGAGCAGGGGTGCAAGTTTAATGACGGCGTGGTGACCACCCCAGACGGCTTTAAAGAAGCCTATCAACAATGGGTAGATAGCGGCTGGCCATCTTTGGCAGCTGAAGAAAAGTTCGGCGGCCAAGGGCTGCCTGAATCAATCGCCAATATCGTGTCCGAAATGGCAGGCGCAGCAAACTGGGCGTGGGCCATGTATCCAGGGCTTAGCCATGGCGCCATTAATACCCTAGAACAGCACGGCACCGACGAACAGCAGCAGCTGTATTTGCCAAAACTTGTAAGTGGCGAGTGGACGGGCACCATGTGCTTAACCGAACCGCACTGTGGCTCAGACCTAGGCCTACTTAAAACCAAAGCCGTACCCAACGACGATGGCAGCTATGCCATTACCGGCAATAAAATTTATATCTCGGCAGGCGAGCACGATATGACCGACAACATCGTGCACATTGTACTAGCCCGACTACCCGATGCGCCGGCGGGCACCAAGGGTATCTCGCTATTTATCGTGCCTAAGTATGTTCCAAACGAGGCAGGCGAGGTTGGTGAGCGCAATGGTGTGGTTTGTGGCTCTATTGAAGAAAAAATGGGCATTCATGGTAATGCCACAGCCGTATTAAACTTCGACGAAGCCAAAGGCTGGTTGATCGGGCCACCAAATAAAGGCCTCAACTGCATGTTTACCTTTATGAACTTCGCGCGTATTGGCACCGCTATTCAAGGGGTGTCGGCTACTGAACTAAGTTACCAGGGTGCACTGGCATACGCCAAAGACCGCCTAGCCATGCGGGCACTAAACGGCCCAGCCATGCCAGACAAACCAGCCGACCCAATTATTGTGCATCCAGATGTGCGGCGCATGCTATTTACCCAAAAAGCCGTTGCCGAGGGGGGGCGTGCCATGCTGGCCTACGCCAGTCAGTTTGTTGATATTGTCCGCCAAGGCGGCGAGAACGCCAAAGCCGCCGACCAGTTGCTGTCGGTGGTTACACCAGTCGCAAAAGCATTTTTGACCGAGCTGGCTGTAGAAACCACTAACCACGGGGTGCAAATTCATGGTGGCGCTGGTTTTGTTAAAGACTACGGCATGGAGCAAATTGTTCGCGATACCCGCATTTCCACCATTTATGAAGGCACTACGGCCATTCAATCACTCGACCTGCTAGGGCGCAAAATTCTAGGCAGTAACGGCGCCTTGCTTAAAGTGCTCGCCAAAGAGATTGAAGGCTCTATGAAAGTGATGAGCCAAGACTATGCCATGGGTGAGTTTGTTGCACCGCTTGCCAAGCGGATGAAAGAACTAGAAAGCATGACCCAAGCCCTTGGCATGAAAGCCATGACCGACCGCACCGTAGTTGGCGCTGCGGCCTATGACTATATGATGTTTGCTGGTTATGTATTGCTTGGCTGGTTCTGGGCCCGCATGGCGCAAGTGGCACATCAAAAACTGGCCGAAGGCGATAGCGAAGAAGCCTTCTACGAAGCCAAAATTAAAACGGCACGCTTCTATTTTGAGCGCATGTTACCGCGTTGCAGTGCCCATCGTTATGGCATCTTGGGTGATCCAGATACGCTCACGTCAATGGCGGATGATAACTTCTAGGGGGTTGTTATGGCGGATTATGTGCCACCACTAAAAGACATGCAGTTCATCTTGCAAGAGGTGCTGGGTGCAGAAAAAAACTGGCAGCAACTAGGGCTCGACGTCACGTTAGAGGACGCTGGCGCCATTCTAGAAGAAGCCGGTAAACAAGTAAGCCAAAGCTGGAGCCCTCTGAACCGCAGTGGCGACGAGCAAGGGTGTCATCATCAAGGCACCGCCGTTACCACTCCAAACGGCTTCAAAGCTGCCTATAAAGACTGGGCCGAAGCAGGCTGGATTGGCTTAATAGGCAAACCCGAGTACGGTGGCATGGGCATGCCGAAAATGCTCTCGGCCCTGATTGAAGAAATGATTCATGGTGGCAATACCAGCCTAGCCTTGTATCCACTACTCAGTGCCGGTGCCGCCTTGTTGCTTGCCTCGCATGCTAGCGAAGCGCAAAAGCAGCAATACTTGCCGCTGCTATACAGTGGTGAGTGGAGTGGCACCATGTGCTTAACCGAACCGCATTGTGGTTCGGACTTAGGCATTATGAAAACCAAAGCCGAGCCAGATGGTGATACGTATAGGCTCACCGGTACTAAGATTTTTATCACCGGTGGCGAGCATGATTTAACCGATAACATCATTCATTTGGTGCTGGCCAAACTGCCCGACGCCCCAGCCGGAACACGTGGTATCTCGCTGTTTATTGTGCCGAAAGTATTGGCAAACGGTGAGCGCAATCAGGTGTTTTGTGGCTCGATCGAGCACAAAATGGGCATTAAAGGCTCAGCCACCTGTGTGATGAACTTTGATGGCGCCGAAGGCTACTTGGTTGGCGAGCCTCATCAAGGCCTGAAATATATGTTCACCATGATGAACTACGAGCGGGTATCAATTGGCTTGCAAGGACTAGGGCTTGCCGAGCGTGCTAATCAAATTGCGCTCGATTACGCTAGTGAGCGCTTACAAGGGCGCAACCCAGCAGCCGCTAGCCAACCAAACAAACCAGCCGACCCAATAGTGGAGTTGCCTGACGTGCGGCGCATGTTATTAGACGTGCAAGCCTTTGTGGAAAGTGGCCGAGCGATGGCAGCCTGGGCTGGACAATGGTTAGACATTGCAAGCTTTAGCACCGACGACGAGCAAAAAGCCAAAGCCAATGGCTATGTGGCGCTGATTACTCCTGTGGTAAAAGCCTGGCTCACCGACCGTGGCTTCGATGCCTGTGTTACCGCGCAACAGGTTCTGGGTGGCCATGGTTATGTAGCAGAATGGGAAGTAGAGCAGCTTGTGCGTGATGCCCGCATTGCTCAAATTTATGAAGGCACCAATGGTATACAAGCGCTGGATTTGCTTGGCCGCAAGGTTGTCGCCAATCAAGGCAAATGGCTGCAAACCTGGCTAGCCGATGCTCGAGTCATTGCAGCAGGAGTGGACGGTGAGCGATTGCGCCATACATTAAAACTAGTGGAGCAAGCGGCCGACTTTGTACTGCAAAGCCAGCGCGACCAAGCCGTGCTAGTCAATGCCGTTGCCGTCGACTTCTTGCGCTTAGTTGGCCTAGCGATGGCCGGTGAAATGTGGCTGCGCATGCGCCATGCCGCCAATAGCGATAGCGAGTTGCACCATCACAAACGCCAACTGAGCAACTACTTCGAGCGCCGCTGGCTCGTAGAAGACGACGCCATCTTCGCTCGCATCATGGCCGGCCACTGCGTCATCACCGACTGCGACCCAAGAACAACACCGAGGTAGCCGTCACACCCACCCCGCGACACCCCCTTCGTCACACCCGCGAAGGCGGGTGTCTAGCCTTAGTCATTCAAACCCTAGGTTGCACGGCCACGGTATTTTGTGGCCGGGCAACAGTCATTCCCGCGCAGGCGGGAATCTAATTACCATATTCAAAAAAGCAAATTAGACACCCGATAAAAACACTCGGGTGTGACGCAGGGTTTTGTTTCCCAAACCTGCGGTTTGTGAAACCTACTTAAGCTTATCCACCGCAAACTCAATCAACGGCCGGTGAAAACCTTGTTTAATCACCGCCACAATACGTTGGCGATCTAGGTTCAAATAGTCGTGTACCAGCGCATTACGCATACCCACAACTTTTGTCCAAGGAATATCAGTGGCGTCTTGCCCGAGGCTCTTTAGTTTATCAAATGCCTGCCGTGCTTCGTTTGGCACCACAACGCCCTGCGTTTTTAACGTTTGTTTGGTGATGCCAATACAAGCTTCAACGATTAGCTGTAAATTTCGTTCGGCAGCGCGATATTCAATGCTAGATAGGTACCCCTTCTCTTTCAGCGCAGCGTCTAGCTCGGCTAGCTCTTCGGCAATGGTGGCTACTTGCTCTTGCATCGCTGCTTTATAAGCCTCATCCATAGTGCTTCCTATGATACTGGTAGTCTACCTCCCACATGGAGGTGATTTTGTTTTCAGTGCGGGCCACGCGAAGACCATTGCTCGAATACAGCAGCTTACCGGTAGTGATAATTGAATAGGCTAAGGGCAATGGCACATGATCAATATCGGCAATGCTTAACGTGAATTCTGCTAGCCCTAGTTCCTGCTGCCACTCGAGCGCTAGTGTTTCGGGTCGTAAACGTCGCTCAAGCTCATCTTCAATAAATGAATCAAAGGCCACTGCAAGGTCATAATCACTATGCTCGCTTTCAGTGCCTTTAGCCCGAGAACCATAAAGCCATAGGGCGACAATATTGTCGTCTGCTTCAGCGAGTTGTAAGCATTGCTGTTGGATATCCATCTCGAACCACTTGATCAACCAATATCTAGCAGTTTACTGGTGTTACCAAGGTTTCACCAGTGATAGGCAAGGCTCGATTGAGTCACACCCGCGGAGGCGGGTGTCTAGCCTCAGTCATTCAAGCCGCAGGCTCCACGACCGCAATGAGCGGTCGGGCAACACTTAACGTTACAACCCACTTAACTTCCATTTTTCATACTGCGACGGTCGCAGGCCATAACGCGCTAGCACGCCTTCGTGCAAACTGCGCAGCTCGGCAATAACTAATGCTCGCACGCTATCTTGTTCGCTAGTTGGTATTTGCTCTGCGACTAGCTTTTCAACCAACGCTAGGCCTTCCTCTGGCTTAGTGCTATCACTCGACTCGGCCAGTAACACTACCTCACGCACTGTTTGTTTAATGAAACTGCGCCACTTTAAGCGCAGTGGATCGGGTTCACTGAGGCCGCGTTTGATCGATATATATGCCTTAGTCGAACGTTCGTAGGCCCACACATACAGATCCCGTAGCAACTCGATGCGGGTCATCTCATAGATACCCAAAGTAGCGCGGCTATAGGCTGCTTCCGGTACATCAATAAAGGTAAGCGGGCATAGGTTGGCTTTAAACAATGGCAAGTTGGCCATTAAGCGCGATGTGCGTTTGTTGATATCGGCAAAGGGTTGCAAATAGGGCAGGTGCACCATTAGAAAGAACGATTGTTCAAATGGGTCGGTGATCAGATTGGCTTTGCCGAGCAACACTTCTAATTGATGTTCAATTTGCTGCGGCGCCGATAACGGCCGATACACGCTTAAGCCTTTATCAACCGCGTGCTGGCGAACACGCCCTTCGTCTTCCATATCGGGTAGTAAGTTTTCGGCAAGCGTGGCATGCAGGTTCAATAATGTGTATCTGTCTATGCCCACATCTGAAATATTCTCGACCAAGAGCTCAATGGCAGACTTATGGTTCAAAATCATCTGAGTTTCGATACTGGCTTTGCCAGTTGCAGCGTTGCCTTGCTCGATTAACTTTACGGTATCTAACCTTGAGTAGGTGTTGCCCTCTAGGTGGCTCGATGCCCAAGATAAATCAATTAACAGCCTGTTTAATACAGCTCTGCTGTAGGTACCCGCAGGTTGTTCAACGGCACTGGTTTGCCCCATTTTGTGCAACTGGCGCCGGGTTGGCTCGGGCAAATAATAAGTATGGTTAGGCTGATAGTCCGCCAAAAATTCAACTTGGTAGCCAACTGGTGTTCTGCCTTGTATAGGGCGTTCGATATACGCCGCAATGTCTTTGGCATCCAGCGAAATAGGAATGCTATCAATGTTGTAGGCGCTTAACGTTGGCTCAGCTATTGTCTGGCTGCCTGCTTGAAACTGGGCAAAGTACTTGCGTGCTCGGCCTTCGCCAAAAGCGACCACTTTATTTTGCTCAATTAATTGTTTGATATGGCGTTGTACCGTGCGCCTTGCCATGTTCGGTTGCAGCAATAGTAGCTCATCAAGGCGAATGCCCTGCTGATGTTGGCGAATAATATTGAGCAGTAGGGTAAGGCTATCCATTATCAACTCGCTGGCGCAGTTATTACGCTAATTATGGCGCAGCTTTATAAACTGCGCCAATGTGACTACTGCTAGCTTACACAAACCTGACAGCGCCCCTCACGATTGCGTCAGAGAGGGTTAGATAAAGTTGTGTTTATTGAAGCACACAACCTAATTTAGCCTTGCAGGATTTCTCATGAACGGATCAATTTTTGCTGGCGCCAAGCGCGCTTTTTCTACTCGCAATGTACCTGCCTCAGACTTCGCTGGCCTGACGACAGATGCGCAGCCAAAAGCCGGTGACCTAGTGCTGGCTCGTGTTACCGAGATTGGTCACCACACAAAAATTGAGCGCCCCGATGGCCGTAAAGCAAAAATGTTTTTGGGTGATCTTATCATCGTGGCCTATGGCAACCGTTACGCACCAGATCAGTTTGAATCTGAGTTACCTGAAGATTTAAGCCCTTGTCATTTGGTTGCCGCCGGGGGCATTGCCTCACGAGCACTAGCGTGGCATGACCGTATTCTGAAACCAACCAGTATTGAGCCGGTAGGTATGATCACTAACCAAGAAGGTGAGGTGATTAACCTGCGTCACTATCAAGTAGAAGACAAGCCTGCAGCGTTTAAGCGCCCAAATATTTATCTGGTAGCTGGCACGGCGATGAATGCCGGTAAAACCACCACAGCTGCGTTTTTAATTAATGGCCTTAAAGCCGCAGGCCAGTGTGTGGCGGCACTAAAGGTTACCGGCACTGGCGCAGGAGGTGATTTATGGCTCATGCAAGACGCGGGTGCTGACTTCGCCCTCGACTTCACCGACGCGGGCATGGCAACCAGCTACCTAGAAGATATCGACTATGTAAAACAAAGCACGCGCAAGTTAGTTAACTTTGTTGCCAGCCAGGGTGTGGACAGCATTGTGATTGAAGTGGCCGATGGTTTATTGCAGCGAGAAACGCATGCTTTGTTGATAGACGAAGACTTTAACAAAATGGTCGACTGCGCCATTTTTACAGCCCGCGATGCTATGTCGGCGATTGAAGGCGTGCGCTGGTTAGGTCAGCATCACTACCCAGTTGCCTTTGTTGGTGGGGTTATCAGCCGTTCACCACTAGCAAGGCGCGAAGCAGAAAGTGCCATTGGCTTGCCAATTTATGGCTTAGAACAGCTTGTAGACCCTGAGATGATTTTACCGGCATTGGGGATGCAGCTAAGCAAATCTGCTTAAGAAGCAATAATCAAAACCACTAGCCAATTTCGCTGGATTGCAAGCTTAGGTAGACTGTAGGTATAACTCTACATGTGGACAAGATCATGGCAAATTGGCTGGTAAAAACAGAACCCGATGCTTACTCGCTTGCAGACCTAAAGCGCGAGGGCACTACCCGCTGGGATGGCATTCGCAACTACCAAGCGCGTAACTTTATGCGTGATGATATGCAGGTGGGTGACCGGGTGTTTATTTATCACTCAAGTTGCAAGGTGCCGGCTGTAGTGGGCATTGCCGAAGTGGTGAAAGCTGCCTACCCAGATCCTGCTCAGTTTGATGTCAGCTCGAAGTACTTTGACGAAAAAGCGACCGAAGACAAGCCGCGCTGGGTGTGTGTCGACATTGCCTATCGTTCAACGCTTACAAAGCCGGTAACGCTAAAGCAGATTAAAGCCGACGAGGCGATTACCGAGTTGGCACTTAAAAAGTCAGGACGGTTATCGGTGATGCCAGTGACGGATGCGGATTGGCAGCAAATTATTAGCCTAGCTCAATAAGTGCCTGCACTAGGTTGGCCAAATCATCATGCAAACGGTTGCCATTAAACTCGTCGCTAAGCGCCCAACCAAAGTTAATTCGACAGTAGTTCTGATACTGCTGGCGCGTGGTAAAGCGACTGCCTTGGCGCAGGTTAAATGGCAAGTCTTTGAGCGGCAATTCGTTGAGTGGCTTCTCGTTAGGGGAGTAGCGCGCTTCTATCCACAAAACCGTGCCGCCCTCAGGCAAACTAATACGAAAGTTATCGGGTAAATTCTGCAGCAAATACTGGCGGTATTCGGCCATGTTTTGCTGCAATTTGCTGCGTACAGATGACAAGTGGCGCTGATATTGGCGGTTGTTGATAAAGTTCGACAGTGCCGCCTGCATTAGCAGCGGTGGTTGGCTAAAAATGGGTGCCGCCACTTCGATGGCCTGCTGTTTAAACTGGCCTGTTGCACACCAACCAACGCGAATACCTTCACCCAAACTTTTGGCCATCGAGCCGCACCAGAGCACATAACCACTGTCGTCCCAATGTTTAATCGGCAGTGGTTGCTGCAAATAGCCCAGCTCAAAATACACATCGTCTTCAATAATAGGGCACTGATACTTGGCGGCCATTTGTGCCAGTTGCTGCTTTTGCTCGGTTGGCAGACTAATGCCCAGTGGGTTTAAGTGGTTGCTGCTAAATAACCCAGCTTTAATCGCGCCACTGCTCATCAGAACTTCTAATTGAGTCAGATCTAAACCATCTTGTGTGCAAGGCAGCTCAATCACCCGCCGATTCTCTTGCGCCAAAACTTGCAACAAACCATCAAAACAAGGTGAGCTGACAGCGATGGCATCACCGTCTTTGGTGCAGCTTTTTAGTGCCAAACGCACAGCATCTAAGCAGCCGGTGGTAATCATTAGCTCGTTAGGATCAATGCTTAGCTCGAATTGCTGCCAATGATGACTAAGGGTTTGCCTAAGTTTATCCAGCCCTAAAAAATGTGGCTGACGGCAAAGTTCGGTTAGCTCATTGGCGCAAGCTTGTTTCATCGCTTGGCGAAAGGCTGCTTCAGGAAACCAGTTTGGCTGGGTACGTGAATAACCAAACGGATGCTCGTCGCTCAGTGCCCAAGGATGCTGCACCGGCTCGATTTGCTGAATGCGCCCAGTGAACTTAGGTGTTGAAGGCAGGCGCTCATTGTTGAGCGGTAAGCTAACAAAATAACCCGAGCGGGGTTTTGCCACTAACCAGCCTTGCTGTTCAAGGTGCTCATAGGTATTGCGAGCCGTGGTCAGACTGATATTGAACTGCTGACACAGCTTGCGCAGCGACGGCATCTTGCTGCCATAGGGCAAAGCTTGTTGCTGAATCTGACCGAGAATCTGACTGGCGACCTGTGGATATTTCACTTTAGCTGATTTCCAGGACTGTTGAGCTAATCTGTTATCTAAAAATATAATAAAAATGTGTCTGTTATCTAAATAGAGGCTAGCCGATCATATCTGTGTTTTCAACAGGAGGCACAGAATGGCTAATCGTGATTTTTTGATACTCATTGCACTGATGTTTTTATGGGGTGTGAACTTTATTGCCATCAAAATTGGTGCCGATCAGTTCGACCCTCTGTTATTAACCGCGCTTCGCTTTACCTTTGCGGCCTTGCCGATCATCTTTTTTATCAAACGACCAAAGGTGCATTGGGGCTGGTTGTTAGCCTATGGCACGACATTCGGCTTGGGTGTGTGGGGCATGATGGTTTGGTCGATCTCGCTGGGGCTATCTGCCGGCATGGCTGGTTTGTTGCTCGATATGAGCATTGTATTTAGCCTAGTGCTGGCAGTGTTTGTATTAAAAGAAAAAGCCGGTTGGCCACAGTGGGCCGGTGTGGCCCTGGCAGTTGTTGGTTTATTAATGGCGTTGCAGGTGCAAGATGGTAGCGTGCCATTAGCAGTGTTGCCGTTAACCCTAATCGCGGCGCTTAGCTGGAGTTTGATGACTCTAGTTGTGAAGCAATCTGGTACCAAAGATGTGTTTGCTTTTAGTGTTTGGGGCATGGCAATGGCCGCAGTAGTTTTATTAATTGCTGCATTCACAAGATCTGGTACCGATCTGTTTAATGCACAGTTGCTAGCGCAGTTTAACAAAGGCGTTTGGTTCTCGATTTTATTCCAAGCCTATCCAACCACCTTGCTGGGTTACTGGGTTTGGAATCGCATGACGCTTAAATATGGCGTAAGCAAGGTTTCAATGTTCCCCGTGCTCACGCCAGTGTTTGGCATGCTGGCCAGTGTGGTGATCTATGGTGAGCAAATCGATGCATGGAAGATCGCCGCTTTTACCATGATTTTAACGGGCTTTGCTTGTTATCAGTTTCGTCCGACCCGTTATTCGCTCAGCAAAAGCTCATAAGTATGGCACTGAACCTTGCGTTGGAACTCGGGCAGTTTCACGTCTGAGTTCGACTCGTCCTGTTCGAGTTCATCTAGTTCGGCGTGCCATTGCACTTCGGCAGGGTGCAGGCTATTGCTGGCTAACTTTGAGCCTGCAGGTAGGTCATAGCTATACAGATGCCAGTAACTATGCACTTTGCTGAAGCCTTGTTGATTGCTGGTCAGCAGTTCAATTTAAACCTTAGTGAAGGCAAGCGTCTGTTTGGCTTAGCAGCGCATTCTTCCATTGGCAGCATTGGCTTATTGCTGGCGCTGTTGTTCTTCGCCAAACGTTTTATTTTGCGCCACAAACGACCGCATGTGGAACTGCCGCTAATGCAAAAACTGATGGCGACCGGTGCGCAATTAAGTTTGTATTCTCTCGCGATATTAGTGCCTGCGACTGGCCTACTAGCTGCGATTTATTCACCCAATGCGGTGAACTGGCTTGGTTTTATCAATATTGCGCAGTTTGCCAATGAGCAGAGCTACCAAACTTGGCGCAACTGGCACGAGCTCAGCACCTTTACCGTACTAGCGATTTTGAGCGCGCATGCGGGTGCGGCGATGTACCATCATCTGATTAAAAAAGACGCTGTACTAAAAGCCATGCTGGGAGAGAAGCTGGCAGCAAAAATTAAGTCTTCAGGCTAAGCTCAGCTATGAAGATTAACCAAGTGAGCGCCTGATCATGGGGTGGATCATCACCAAATTTGCCATTACAGCAGCGCTAATTGTGCTGATCTCTGAAGTGGTGAAACGCTCCGATAAGCTCGGAGCGCTTATTGCTGCTTTACCGTTAGTGACAGTACTAGCCATGCTATGGATGTATATCGAAAAACAGCCAATGGACAAAATTAGCCAGCACGCTAGTTTGACCTTTTGGTACGTTATTCCAACCTTGCCAATGTTTTTGCTCATCCCTTGGCTGCTGCCGAAAGTAGGTTTTTGGTGGGCGCTCTCGGCAGGTGCTACCACCACTATGCTTTCTTTTGCCATCGTCGCATTCGTAGCAGGACGCTTTGGCATTGAGCTTTGGTGACCATACTGTTGAATAGGAACTAGCTGTCATGCCCGATTGCTTTTATCGGGCATCTAGTTGTGAGATTAGAAGTTTGTAAATACAGCGACTGTTAAATATCTAACTGCCGCTCAATCTCTGGCAAGTTGTAGCCATAAACAATATGGTTGTTAATAACAGTTAATGGCACACCTTGGCCACCCATTTGCTTGAAGCGATCCAGGGCATTGGCATCCTGCTCAATATCGAACTCGACATAGTCGATATTGTTTTCCTCAAAGAAGGCGCGTGTGCGGGCACAATAACCACACCAAGACGTGGCATATAGCTCAACTGCTGAGCTGGTCACCATTAGGTTTTCGCGGTCGCTGGCTGGGGCTCCAGCGCAGGCCGAAAAAGTTAAAATGGTCGCAAGAATTAACCATAGTTTACGCATAGTGTTGGCCCTTTTGGTGTAGAATGCCGCGAATAAATTGGTGCTATTGAATAAGCATGACAAATTTCATGGGTTTCCACCATAGGTGAAAGCACGTAGCGCTACGCAGCACCAGTCAGAGCAGAAGAGTATAACGAGTATCCTATGGCCACTAAGCAGTTTCCTAAAAAAGCCCCTGATTTGTTCCGGTATCCAAAGTACTGGGCAAGTTGCTTTGATCCGGCACCATTTTTGCCGATGAGCCGAGAAGAAATGGATCAGCTAGGCTGGGATGCTTGCGATATTATTTTGGTGACTGGCGACGCCTACGTTGACCACCCAAGTTTTGGTATGGCCGTGGTGGGTCGCTTACTCGAAGCTCAGGGTTATCGGGTTGGCATTATCAGCCAGCCGGATTGGCATAGTACCGACGACTTTATGAAACTGGGTGAGCCGACCATTTATTTTGGTGTTACGGCTGGCAACATGGACTCCATGGTGAACCGATATACGGCTGACCGTAAAGTGCGTAACGACGACGCCTACACCGCTGGTGACATTGGTGGTAAACGGCCAGATCGCGCTACCTTGGTATATAGCCAAAAGTTGAAAGAAGCTTATCCAGATAAACCAGTGGTGATTGGTGGTATTGAAGCGAGTTTGCGCCGCACGGCGCACTACGATTACTGGACCGACAAGGTTCGTGGCTCATACCTTGCCGATGCCAACGCCGATATCCTGCTTTATGGTAATGCCGAGCGGGCTTTGGTTGAGGTCAGTCACCAGCTAGCGCATGGTAAGCCGGTTGAGCAACTCAAGCATATTCGTGGCACGGCTGTTGTACGCAAAGACGCGCGCGAAGAGCTAGATGATAGCTGGTACGAGGTGGACGCGAGCCGTATCGACTGGCCGCAGAATATTACTGGTTGGGTCGACTCGAACCCGTACGAAAGCTGCGCTAAAGATGATGGCACTCAGCCGTTGCATATTTTGCCACTACCGCTGCAACGTGAGTTAGATGCTGCGCCCGAGCAAACCTATATTCGCCTGCCGAGTTTTGAAAAAGTACGCAACGACCCAGCGCTGTATGCCCATACCTCGCGCATGGTGCACTTAGAATCGAACCCAATGAATGCGCGCTCGCTAGTACAAAAGCACGGCACGCGCGATATCTGGATTAACCCGCCAGCCATTCCGCTAACCCAAGCCGAGATGGATGGGGTGTTTGATTTACCCTACGCACGCGTTCCGCACCCGGTATATGGCAAAGCCAAGATTCCTGCTTTCGACATGATTAAGACCTCGGTCAACATCATGCGTGGTTGTTATGGTGGCTGTACCTTCTGCTCGATCACCGAGCACGAAGGGCGAGTGATTCAAAGCCGCTCGCATGATTCGATTGTGCGTGAAGTAGAAGCCATTCGCGACAAGGTGCCAGGCTTTACTGGCAGCCTTTCGGACCTTGGTGGCCCAACGGCTAACATGTATGAAACCAACTGTAGCGACCCAGAGATTCACGCCAACTGTCGCCGCCTAAGCTGCTTGTTTCCAACGGTTTGTAGCAACCTAAGCACCAGTCAAAAAGCGACGACTGAGCTGTACCGTAAGGTGCGTAAAACCGACGGCATTCACACGGTGAACATCGCGTCGGGTGTGCGCTACGACTTGGCGGTAAAAGACCCTGAGTATGTGAAAGAGTTGGTGCAGCACCACGTTGGTGGTTATCTAAAGATTGCCCCTGAGCATACCGAAGAGCGACCGCTGAGCATGATGATGAAGCCAAGCACGGAGAGCTACGAAGAGTTCGAGCGCATGTTTTATCAGTTCTCTGAAGAAGCAGGCAAAAAGCAGTATTTGATTCCGTACTTTATTGCCGCCCACCCAGGCTGTGAAGACGAAGACATGGTAAACCTAGCGTTATGGCTAAAAGAGCGCGACCTAAAGGTAGACCAAGTACAAACCTTCTACCCAACGCCAATGAGTATCGCCACGGCGATGTACCACACCGGCAAGAACCCACTGGGCAAGGTGTCGTACAAGTCGGGCAATATCAACACAGTGCGCGATGCGAAATCGCGTACCGTGCAAAAGTCGTTGCTGCGCTACCACGATCCAAAAGGCTGGGAAGCCATCCGCGATGCACTAAAAGCCATGGGCAAACAACACCTTATTGGCAATGGCAAAAACGCCCTAGTGCCAGCAGAGGATGCTGACGATTTAACTGGCCGTCATCCCCGAGCCCCGCACGATCGTCATCCCCGAGGTAGTAATCGGGGATCTAGTCGCGACCCAAACAAACCAATGGCCCGCGGCAGCAAAGACCACATGGGGCGTGATAAAAAGCGTAATGAAAAAGGCGGCGTAGGTCGTACGAATGCTCCGCATTCGGCCGACAAGTCTGGTGCTAAAGCCAAGCCATTCGGTAAACCAAAGAGCAAACCGAAAAGCAAAAAACGCCAGCAGTCGAAGAAGCCGAAGTAGCTCCTAATTGGAGTGGCAAACTTTAGAATGGCGACCTTCGTGTAGATTGGCAAATCATGTCGCGTGTTTTAGCGACATGTTTGCCAACAATTACCAAGCCTGCTTTAAACCCTCAATCACGAAAAACAGATTCTAAGCTAATGACGAGAACAGTAACCATCACTCACCGACAAGCCCAACTAGTACTAAAACATGGCTATTTTGATGACAAATCCGAAAAGTCAGCAGTTGAAGCCATTCCCAAAGGCCGAGGCTATTACGAAGTAGAGCTGTCAGAGTTTACCTGTGAGAATTTCATCGCCGATTTAGTTCACTACGCTAAACGGCTTAGGAGCGAGCGTAGTCTTGATGAAATCGACCGGCTTTGCGATGAGCTTGAGGGATTTAAACGTAGCGTGTTTATTGAGTAAACTCGATGGCGTGGCTGATTTTTCGCAGCTTCAACCGGTTTATCAATTAGCGCTAGGCAGATAAAGAAAACCCCAGCTCTTGGCTGGGGCGAAATTCATAGGTCTTTGCGAGTGGTCGTAAGCCATGCTCATTGTATCCAAACGCCAACCTTGTAAATAATCCTAAGCTCATTTATTTGAGTGGTAAACCCTCATTGAGTGTTTGGGATGCGTCCGTGCGAACGACTTTTTCACCAATTTGGCGATGAATAGGCACTAGGCCAGGCCTTAAACCAAATGGTTTAAATACTTTGGCAATTAGTGCTGTGCTTGGTGAGCCTTTGTCGTTTTCTAAATCTGACAATGCTCTGCGACTTATTCCGACGAGCTCGGAGAACTGGGTTTGGTTGTAGCGCAGCACCTGCTTTCGTAGTTTTAGTAACAGTTCGCCTTGAGTTGCCTGCCCGAGCAAGTGTTGAGTCAACAACTCTATTAACATGGCTTGGCGTTCAGATGCATTCATAGCAACCCCCACCGCGTTAGCTTGTTTTCAATGTATTGGTATCCCAGTACCGGCATATTTAAAATTCGTTCAGGTACGCCATTCCTAGCTAGCAGCTCGGGTAGGTTGAGTAACTGCTTGGCAGTGGCTTGCAGTGTTTACAGGGGCTGCGGCGACCGTGGCTTGGCTGTTCAATTTTGAGGGTTGCCGTGTCTTTCCAAGTGCCTTCAATTAGTGCTTGTATCGTTAATTGCCTCACTAGGCTCTCTTGTTAGCAAGTGTGTAAAATATTGCTCAATTATAGGCATTTATTCGATATATGAGCAAATTTATGCACATTAATTGAATGCTTTTTAAGTTTTGAGCGCTTTTATGCACATTTCTTGGGTGAGTGGCAGCAAACCTAAGTAACACTTGAATGGTGTGAAAGCGCATAAAACTACAGGTTATCTTTTATGCACTCATTTGGGCAGCGACTCAACAGTTGGTAATGGATAAGCAAGCGAGATGAAATCATAATTAGCGCGAATTAAGGCAATGGACTGTTTTATGCTTTCTCCTACCCTTCGTACCCTGGCTACATTTGAGCTCAACGGCCATCAATATGAGTTTTGTTGTAATGATTTTGGCAAAGAAATATTGCTGCGAGAAGGTGTGCCTGTGGCAGGCAAACGCCGGTTGCTTACCTCTGGCCATTTCTATTTTCACTGCCCACAACAAGGCGGCTGTGTTTTTCACTGGCAGCTAAAAACAAATGTTCATCTTGTAGAGTATAAGGTCACGAGTTTTGGTGTCGAATTGCTTTCTGGAATGGGGCGCTACGACATAAATATGCCCATTTGGCATAGAAGTAGAGTGCAGGACTTAGATAACAAGGCATCAGCTAGAGCCAAGCAAAAAGCAGAATTAGCAAGCGATGCTCCAAACGCAAAGCAATCGACAAATCAAACCTCTAAATTCAGCAATATTGCCATTGTTGGCTTAGTTTTTACCCTCTTCAAAAGTGCTGGTGCAATGAAAGCAGCCCTTGCGGGAACGGCGCTGGCTGGCTGGAGTTGGCTATTTAGTTTCGAATTTGCCATCGGGTTAATTATTGTCTTGTTGATCCACGAGTACGGTCATATTTGGGCAATGCGCCGTGCCGGTTTGAAAGTGAAGGGCGTATTTTTGATCCCATTCCTCGGTGGTGTGGCGGTGAGTGAGCGCACCAAAACCAATTGGCAAGACTTCAAAATTGCCATTGCCGGACCATTTATTGGTACCCTGGGTGCCATTGTTTGTTGGCTGCTATGGCTGCAAACCGGCAACGAGTTCTTTGCCCTGCTGTCAGCACTTGGGTTGTTGATTAATATTTTTAACTTGTTACCCATTGTGCCGCTCGATGGTGGGCAAGTGGTAAAAGCGGCTGTGTTTAGCTTAAAGTCTGATGTGGCTCGCTATGCCATGCTGGCGCTGAATGCTGTGTTGGTGGTTGCTGCTTTTTATTTTGGCTTCTCTTTGTTGGGTTTCTTCGGCATTTTGGGCTTGGTTGATTTGTTGTTTAGCAGCAAAAAAGAGCGTAACAAACATCAGCCCATGAGTAATACAGGTATTGTGATGACGGGCGCGAGTTATTTAGGGTTAATTGCTGTGCTGGTATGGCTATCCATAGAGATGGCCGCCACCGGGGTGCCCGGCACCGACCTACCGAAAATCTTTTTGCAGTCGTAAGGTAACAACGAACAACTGTATTGGTTTATTTGCCAGTGATGTGAATGCCCTCCTAAACATTGATCTGAGTGATACTGCTTGTTCGGTTGATTATTCGGGTGAGCTAGTTCAATTCTGCCCCTAGCGCCGTTTTATCGCGATGGCCGTACGTAGTTTATTGCGGCCAAAGGCGCTCATGCTGTCAAAGCGGCTGCGAGCAATGGGCATGTGCTGACAATCAAGTGGAGTTTGATGATCGCCTACATCGGGGTCGTGCACATAAATGCAATGCTCGTCGATATGGGTGACACAAACCCAGTGTGGTGCTTTGCGTTTATCTAGTTGATAAGTGCTAATGAGTACGAGCACGCTTGCACCATTGCTGAGCTGCTCGCTAATCCAGTCAATACTGGGGGCACTGTAGTCTAACTGAACACCTGCGCTGTTCATTTGTTGCAAAAACTGATGGTGCACACGTGTCATCACCGCTTTTTTATGCTCGCTGCGCACCCCTTCAACAAACAATGGCACACTTGAGCTAACTTTAACGCTGGCAGTAAAGCCTCTTTGTACCGCCGCGAGCGCTAAACCAAAAGGATGCGTGCCACCATGGCCGGAGGTCATAAAAATGGTGGTGGCCGTGCGCCAAATAGCGAGCTCTTCTTCAATGCTAATTTCACTCGCCGAGTTTTGGGCAGACATCGCCATTAACAGCGAAGCTGGGCCACAGGTGAAGTCGGTGGTTTGGGCTACCCAGGCGGGTGTTTGCATTGGGGTGAGCGGCTTACTGCGCCAGATGTTTTTCTGCATCCGCACGGCGTCATCATGATCTTGGTAATAATCTTGATACTCACCAAACTCGCTGTAGCCCAGGTGTTTGTATAGCTTAATGGCGCGAGTATTCTTTTTGGCCACTTCCAAGCGCATATAAAGCCTACCTGCATCCACGGCCTGCGCCTCAAGCTCGTTGATAAGGGCAGTAGAAATGCCTTGCCCTTGCATGCTTGGTAATACCGCGATCGAATACAGGCGTGCCAGCGTGGTACCACGCTGCTTTATTGCCAATGCATATCCAGCCACTTGGTTTTCAAAAAGCGCCACACAAAAAATACCTGCGCCGCTCTTTAGCCAGTGTTGAAAGCTGCGCTTTGATAGCCTGTCGGTGTTGAAGCACTCTGCTTCAATGGCTAATAGGGCCGGTAGGTGGCTGCTGTTTGCTGCCACCAACTGTAGCGTCATTATTGCTTGCCACGCGCTTCAAGGCGCTGTTGGAACTCGGCCATAATTTGCATGTAGAGCTCGTTGCCTAGGTAGGCGTCTTCTACGTGATGCTCAATGCTTGGGTTGTCGTTCACTTCCAGCACATACGGTTTGCCGTTTTTTACCTTAATGTCCACGCCATATAGGCTTTTACCAATCACGTTACAGGCGCGAATGGCGACATCGAGCACCGACTTTGGCACCTCAAAGGTTGGCAGGGTTTTGAAGCCACCGCTGTTGCCACGTTTTACTTTGTGGTTATAAATTTGCCAGTGGTTGCGCGCCATTTCATAGCGACACGCATATAAAGCTCGACCATTTAACACGCCAATGCGCCAGTCAAATTCGGTGTACATATACTCTTGCACCAGTACCAAAGCCGAGACCGAAAACATATCGTTTAGGTGCTTGGCTAGCTCCTCGGCGTTATTGGCTTTATACACGCCACGCGAGAAGGCGCCTTCAGGTAGTTTTAATACCATAGGGAAGCCAAACGTTGCTTCTAGCTCGGCCAAGGTGTCTGGTTTGATTTCGTGCAGAATTTGGGTTTTTGGCGTTGGCACGTTTTGATAGCTAAAGGCATCGTGCAGGAACACCTTGTTGCAGCACCGCAAAATAGACTGCGAGTCGTCAATTACCACCAACCCCTCGTTTTCTGCCGCAATCACCGTGCGATACGTTGGGTGGTCAATCGCGGTGGTTTGGCGTACAAATAGGGCATCAAAACGAGACAAGTCAGCTAGGTTGTCTGGTGTCACGAGCGATGCATTGATCGACATTTTGCGGGCGGCTTTTACAAAAGCCTTTAGCGCTTTGGCGTCACTTGGTGGATCTTGCTCGGCTGGGTCGACCAATATCGCCATTTCCCAGCGCATAGGTTTGCGCTGTGAATGGGTTGGCCAAGTTTTAGCGGTGAACGCCTCTAATCGTTGCCAAAAACGCTCACTTTGCTCAGCTGATAGCTCATTCATCGACACGCGGCGAACACTTACTTTTTTAACTGGCGAGTCAGGTTCACTGACCCACTGCCACTTCAGTAGTGGGGCTGGGAACTTTTGAAATACCGCCTGCGACACCTTGGCATCGCCTGCATCGGGTTCGCCAAAAAATACATACACCGGTTCGCTGCTGGTTTGTGGCACCGCCAGTGCTGTGACATCGAGCGTGGTAGGGCTTTCGTCGGCCGACTTCCTAAGGCTGTTAATCACTTTCAGAGATGGCATTACTTTATGCTGGCGCGCTTCGGCGAGTAGCGAACAATAATAGCCCTGGCTTAGGTAGTGCTCGGTATCGCAAAGGTTGATTACCTTGGTACTCGGCTCGTCTTTTTTAGGGTAAGCCTTTAAGTAGGTAGCAAAATTAAGCACCGAGTGTTGCAACGATTCAGGTACGTTTTCGGTATCGGTAACAATAAGGGTTTTATGCATGGGGGGTGTATGAAACTCCAACAAGGAAATGCTAAAGCTAGCGTAGCAGATATACGCTTTTTTTTGCGTTGCGCAATCTATTTTTGTTGGGTGAGGTGAGAGCGGTTAAGCCTGATAACACTGTTGGCTATCCTTTAATGCTTTGAGCGCTTCTAGGCATTTGCGGCATAAACAATCGGCATAGTGGTCGCGTACCACTTGCCGCTGTTCGCCGTTAAGGCGAGTGCCATAACACTGGCATTGCTCTATGTTGTCCACATTACAAATAAACTCAGCGTTGCAGCGTGGGCAGTTTTTTTAGGCATTTACAGTGCCGTGTATAAAAAACAATAAATAGTCGATTTTTACGAATAATAAATCGCAATAAATCAACTTTAGGGAATAAAAATTATGAGCTTTCTAGGTAGTCTTTAAGCTGTTCTAGCAAGTTCGCATCGGAGCGCTGCATTACTTTCACCATTACCCTAGCGACTAGCTTCTTAATAAAGCTCTCAGTTTCCACTCTTGCCTGTAGGCGCACACGGCAGCGTTCTACACCAATGGGCTCAAAAATAAACCGATAGTAGGACTTCATGCCGCTAACGTTGGCTCCCGCGCAGTGCACATAGGGTGGCTCAGCATAGGGTGGCGACACCTCAAAAGCGGTTAGCTCCATGGTGTGTTGGCGTTTACCTTCGGTACGCGTTTCTATCCATTTATCACCAGTTTGCAGGCGCCCTTCAAATTTGGGCTCAATATGATCGATTGCCGGCACCCAGTCTTTGGCTTGCGATAAATCGCAGGCCGCTGCAAAGGCGACTTTTGCATCCACATTTATATCTATTTCATCATCCCAACCAATCATGATGTGCCCCAATAATCTGCCCTAACAGGTTAAGTATAGATTGACCTAGCCTGTCGTGGGCAGAGAGAAGAAAATGCCCAGCATTCACTGGGCATTTTTTATTGGCTTAATTAAATTGTTTAGCAGGGCGCTTGCGCGGTTGGCGAGCCGCTTTAGGGGCAGCACTTGGCGCGTGGTTGCCTGAGCTGGCACCGTCACTAGTATTGCTCGGTTTACCTGGACTAGGCTTGCGGCGGCGCTGCGGGTTTGCTTGCACAGGTTTTTTACGCGTGGCCTGTTGTGGCTTACTATCTAGCTCGCCCGCATTAGCTTTGGGTTTTTTCGGCTTTTTAGCTTTTTTGGGTGGTGCCAGCTTAGATTCTGGTACCACTTGGTTTGGCTCAAAGCCTGGCTCGATATGCCGCGGGATAATCTTCTGGATTAAACGTTCTATATCAAACAGCTCTTTTGTGGTTTCTTGTGTTACAAAGCTTAGCGCCTTGCCTGTCGCACCAGCGCGGCCAGTACGGCCAATACGGTGAACATAGTCTTCGCTAACGTTTGGCAAGTCGAAGTTCACTACCTGTGGCAGCGCTTCAATATCTAGACCACGGGCAACAATATCTGTTGCGACCAGCACATTGATGCGGCCATCTTTAAAGCCTTGCAGCGCCTTGGTGCGAGCATTCTGGCTCTTATTGCCATGAATGGCAGCAGCATTAATTTTGGCCTTTTCTAGGTCATTTACAATGCGGTTAGCACCATGCTTGGTACGGGCAAAAACCAGCACCTGTTGCCAGTCTTGGCTTTTGATTAGGTGCTTAAGCAGTGCTGTACGCTTAGATTTATCGACTGGATAAATGGTTTGTTCAACCAAGGTGGTAGTGCTGTTGGCTGGTGCTACCGATACTTCCACAGGGTCGTTAATCATACCTTTTGCCAGCGCTCGAATGTCTGGCGAGAAGGTTGCCGAAAACATCAAGTTTTGGCGCTGCTTTGGCAACTTGTTGATGATCTTTTTAATGTCGTGAATAAAGCCCATATCCAACATGCGGTCGGCTTCATCCAATACAAAGACTTCTAAGTTGTCGAACTTCACGGCACGTTGATTGTGCAGGTCGAGCAGGCGCCCTGGCGTGGCAACTAGCACATCGCAACCACGACGAAGCTTCATCATTTGTGGATTAATTTTTACCCCACCAAACACAACTTGCGCGCTCAGTGGCAGGTGCTTGCTATAGCCACAAACATTTTCCCAAACCTGATTGGCTAGCTCACGAGTAGGGGTAACAATTAACGCACGCACTTGGTTGGCTTTTGGGCGTGGGCCCTTGCTTAGTTTTTCTAAGATTGGCAGGGTGAAACCAGCAGTTTTACCCGTACCCGTTTGCGCTGCAGCCATGACATCGCGGCCGTCTAATACAGCTGGAATGGCTTGAGCTTGAATAGGGGTTGGCTGGGTATAGCCTTGGTCAACAATGGCTTGTTGAATTGGAGCAGACAGATTTAGATCAGAAAAATTCATGCAGTTCTCTGGATGCACAAAGGCAAGCTACGTGTATACGCAGTAAAAGCGAATGCCATCCTAATATGAGTTAAAGGAGTGCAGTCGCTTCGGTTTGAACTGTGCAAGCACACTCAGGTAGAACAACTGCCGGCTTGCTATCGCAATTGAGCAAGCTGGCGCACTATGGCGGTTTCAATCATACAAAGCAAACGATTTGTTGTTACAAAACATCAAGCACAAAGGATTAAGGGGCAGAAAATGAACGTTATCTATTTATTGGTAGGCATAGGATTGCTTACGTTGGGCGGTGAGGCGCTGATTCGAGGCGCACTGGGTATTGCACGCAAGCTTAATGTGTCGCCAGTACTAACCGGCTTAGTTATTGTTGGGTTCGGCACCTCTATGCCCGAGCTTGTGGTGTCTTTAGATGCGGTGCTAAGCGGTCAGCCAGACATTGCCGTGGGAAATGTGGTCGGCAGTAACATTGGCAATATTTTACTCATCTTGGGCCTTTGTGCACTAATCACGCCCTTGGTGACGACTACCTCGGTACTTCGCCGGGATGCCACTATGATGTTAATTGCAAGCGCACTATTTATGTTGTTGGTAGCAGGGGGCGAGTTATTGCGTTGGCACGGCTTTTTGTTCCTATCAACACTAGGTGCTTATTTATGCTGGGCG
This sequence comes from Salinibius halmophilus, assembly GCF_003577475.1. Taxonomy (GTDB): domain Bacteria; phylum Pseudomonadota; class Gammaproteobacteria; order Pseudomonadales; family Natronospirillaceae; genus Salinibius; species Salinibius halmophilus. Next base: position 205,898 of record NZ_QPEP01000002.1, on the reverse strand, counting down.
TACTTAAGTGAGCGCAAGCTTGTTGCAGCCACTACAGCGCCGTTGTCGGTACAGGAGGCCTCGGAGATTCAAGCTGTGCCGGGAGCGGGCAAGTCAGTTGTTTATCTACTGATTGGACTGACGCTATTAATTGTTGGGGCGCGAGTACTATTATTGGGTGCTGTGGCGCTGGCGCAGGCGTTTGGCGTGTCGGAGGCAGTTATTGGGTTAACGGTGGTAGCGGTTGGCACCTCGCTACCCGAGCTAACCGTGTCGATCATTGCGGCCATACGTCGCCATGCCGATGTAGCGGTTGGTAATATTATTGGCAGTAATATTTTTAACTTACTGGGCATACTTGGGGTAGCAACCGCTGCTAGCCCTTTGATGGTTTCACCGCGTGTTATTGCATTTGATCAATGGTTCATGCTGGGGGCATCGGTAGTGCTGGTGGGTTTCTTGTTGACCGGTAAGCGCTTAAGCCGATTAGAAGGCTGCGTGTTGCTAGCAGCCTATGTAACTTATATATGGCTTAGTTTTTAACCTGTATAATAAACATTTGGTAGCCAAATTCGCCTTAGCAAATTCGCCTAAGTAGTTGCCGTATATGACTAGCTCACGTTTTATAACGGCAACGGCTTGTGAGTTTAGCATTCTTTTAGCGACAGTCCCGCAGCTTGCAACTACTGCAGCGGGCTTACACGTTGCACGTCTTTGTCGCTATAAACTCAATTACCATTCTCAAGCAGCTTGCCCGGTAGCAGGCCTTGTTTTTCGTAATACAGCAAAGCCGTGCGCGATAAGCCAACACGCTTTGCCAAGTCAGAAATTTTCAGCACAGATGGGTACCAGTTCCAAGGCTTTATAGTGGTAGCCTAAACTATAAAGCCGTAGACAGGTCAACTTTGCTTGTAGGGCAGGCTAAAGGAAGTTTTTTATAGCCTGCAGTGTTTCTTCTGGGGCATCCATAAACGGTAGATGATGGGCCGAATCGATCACCACAAAGTCTTTCGGCGCTGCCAGCGTTTCATAGGCTTGCCGCATGTAGGAATACGGTGTGATGCTGTCGCGCCCGCCAGCAATGAACAGGGTAGGTATTTGCACACTAGCAGGGTTAACCTCAATTTGGATGAGTTCGTGGTAAGTAGAGGAAACGATAGAAAATATTTTCTGTTGAATTTGCTCAGGATTCGCGTCTGGGGCTACTACTGGCAGTATTTGTTGCATGACTTCCTGCATTGAAAAGTCACGGTCGATCCCGCCGTTTGCAGTGTTACTGTATTGGGTGTATTGCAGGTAATCAGCAAAATTATTGAAATCAAGTTTTGCGATCTCTGCAGCGCGGTCAGCAAAACTTGCTTGCGTGACTAACTTACTCGCTGCCAGCATCTTGGGCATACTAAAGCCCGAAGCAATTATTATTTGTTTGTCAATTAGCTCAGGATATTGAGCGCTGACCATATTGGATAAAATGCCACCCCATGAGTGACCAATGAGTGTTGTTGAGTTCACTCGATAATCGCTGCGAACTTGCTCAATGACCCCTGCAACGTCACCTGGGTATTTTGTAAGCGTTTGATTGCTGGTGGTCGATTTCCCTGCACCCCGTTGGTGAATCGCTAATACCCTGTGGGTTTTGGCGAGCTCGTCAGTTAGCGCTGATTGCATTGGGTATAAGCCAAACTCAGCATTGCCAGGGCCACCGTGCAATAAAACGATGAGTTCATTACCAGAGCCAGAGAGCTCGTAATAAATATTGGCATCTTCCAGTTGTAAAAATTCAGCACTGGCTGCAACGGGGAGGGCAAGTGCCGTGGCAATTGTCACTAGTTTCATAAGGAATCCTTGTTGTGTTGTTGGACACAAACAAGGTAGCAACTCATTGGTGATCTCCAGATGAATGCTAGATAGAGTGAACTCGGTTTTGATTGGAATTGTTCAGGTTGTTTTTGGCATGGTGCCGAGAGCATTATGCTATTGGTTTGCGAGCACCTACAAGGCTAAGTCTTACAATGACAAATAGATATAATATTGTCCAAAATATCGTTATATAGGCTACAATGGACATTATATTATCTATTTTGGTCTTTCTATGCTCCAGCTTCTCGATGCAACTGATGTGCAAAACCAATTTGCGGCGTTCATCCAGCAACGGCGAAAAGAAATGAAGCTTTCTCGCCAGGCATTGGCCGAAACATCGGGTGTGCCTGCGCCAACCATCAAACGTTTTGAATCAACTGGGCAAATATCACTTCGTCAGTTATTGCTGCTTTGGCAGGTAGTCGATGAGTTGCCAAGAATTGCTGCATTAGCGGATGCATCAAGTAAAACAGACCTACCCAAATCATTGGATGAGGTGATCAATGGCATTTAGTCCGGTTTCTAAGCTAGCTGTCTATCGTACTTTGTCATCGGGCAATAAGGTTCTGCTAGGCGAGTTAGCGCAGAATCGCCAAGGTGTGTTTTTTCAGTACGATACTGACTATCTCAACCAATATGGCAATGCTTCACCTTTTACAATCAAGGCAGATACCTCCATTCAGCTAGCTCCCCCTCAGCCACACCTGGGTCTTCACGGTTTGTTTGGCGACAGTATGCCGGATGGCTGGGGCATGCTGCTGCAAGATAGAGCTTTTCGCCAAGCAGGTGTGTTACCACAGCTTGTTACTGCAATGGATCGGCTAGCTTTTGTTGGTGACCATGCAATAGGGGCTTTGTCTTTTAGTCCAGAAAGTTCCTTTCGCTTGACCGATGACGATGACGTAAATGTCTTTGAACTTGGTCAGCAAGCGCAGTCAATTTTTGATGGTCAAACCGATGAAGTGCTAGCCGCATTAGTAGCAGCAGGTAGCTCTGGTGGTGCACGACCAAAAGCACAACTCTATTGGTCACGTGAAAATACCAATAGCTGCAGTACTAGGCCTAAAAAAAATGATGATGCTTGGATCGTAAAATTTACCTCGGCAAACCTAGCCTTGGGGCACCAAGAAGGTATTTGCGAAGCCGTTTACCTTAAGTTAGCGGAAAAAGCAGACCTAAACCCACCAGAGTTCGACTTATTATCTACACCAAAAGGCAACGATGCGCCTGCATGGTTAGCTGTAAAGCGTTTTGACTTTATCAACAATGGTACAAACCCTAGTGGTCGGTTGTTAATGCATAGTGCCTGTGGACTTTTGGATGCTGACTTCCGATCGCCAAGCCTAGACTATGAAATGCTAATCAAAGCAGCCGGCCAGCTATGTAAGTCGCCAGCAGCAGCGAAGCTTATATTTCGCCGTGCCATATTTAACTTATTTGCCAGCAACCAAGATGACCACAGTAAAAACTGGGCATTTTTGCAAAACGACAAAGGGCAATGGCAGCCCGCGCCGTTCTACGATGTGACCTTCAGTCCGCATCCATTTAACGAACATGCAACAGCTTTTTGTGGATATGGCAAAACACCGCCCTTGAAGGTAATTCAGAAGCTGGCGAATAGCGCAGGTTACAAAAACTGGCAACAAGCACAGATTGATATCCAACAAGTTGTTGATGTGGTTGCTACATTTTCGCAGGTCGCTTTCGAGCTAGATGTCGAAAAGAAAACGGTTAAAGAGGTGCAAGAAGTGCTGGATCAACGCCGGCATGAGAATAAACATTTGTTATGACCGGCGATCTGTTAATGGACGTTATTTATTAAAGTTTGATCATCAGCCGGAAGGGCAAAAATGAGTGAGTTTCTTTTTTATAAGTTTGGTTGCCAAGACCGTTTGTTAAGCCCTGAGCAACTGGACGAATTAGCTAGCCTATCAAGCCGTGCTGATATTACTGCCGAGTCTTTTGAAGTGACTTATAACTACAGTGAGTTGAATGCAGATCTAGCTCAGTTAGTACTCGACTACTTTGACGTTGGGCTTTATTACGCAGATTGGGGTGAAGTGTATTGTTATCTCAAGTTGCCGCTTGGCACTTTAAAGGCTTATATATTTGCTTGGCCCGACTATGAGCTAGAAATAATCGAGACGGGCGAGTGGCAACTAGTTTGCATTCAACTGGAAGAGTGCGACTGCTACCAAGAAGACCCTGAAGAGTTATATGAGCATGCATGCGACCTACTTAACGAGCTTCGCAGTGGAGACCTGCGGTTGCTCTACCTATTGTGGGCTCGGCACTTCTACTTAACTGAAGAAGTTAATGACATACCCTTGCACGGGCACGACTTTGGCAATCTTACTGACGCGCAAAAAGCCTTCATGCACTTGTTTGACGTGCCAGCCCACTATGTTACTGCCATGCAAATAATCAATGACAACGGCGCTCAGGGCGACGCAGTACCAATGTTAAGCGTTGAGTTATTTAGCGCTAACCTAGCTGAAGCAGAACAGCGCTTTATTAGCGAGCAAAAACTAGAAGAAGAACAGCAGCAGCTTATTGCTCAACAACTGCTAGAGGTAAAACTTCGCGACTTTTATCCAGATCGCGCAGATATATGGCAGCATGCAAATGAGCAGGCAAATCTTGGCAGAGCCAATGCCTACGATAACGCCGCATCTAACCTATTATTGCTAGCGCAAGCCTATCAATTACACGGCAATGAAGCCGAATTTAAGCAACTATGGAATGAGTTTTATGGCAAGCACAAACAGCGCCGAGCCTTAATGAAAAGAGTGCCGGAGCTGCTGAGTGATTGCACTTGAGGCATTTTGGGATAGGCTAGGGTTACTCTTTTCTGCGCATAAAAGTGTGCTTTGGTCTGAGAGTTGGGTGGAATGGCTTTGATTAAATCATCAAAGTTAATGGCCGCAATTTTGAGACTGTTTCAGGCAAGCGCTGTTTTAACAACAAATCTAAGTATTCATCAGCGGTGAATGGAGGGTTTTTCATTGCGCTACGGTGTTTACGCACAGCATCTAGCACGACGCCAAAATTCAACTCAATTAAATCTGAGATAAAGTCGTCAGGGTGAATCGCCTTCAAGTTGTATTTAGCCAATGAGCCTTCAGGGAAGTCTTTCAGGTTAAATGTCACAATTGCCTCAGCTCTTGTTTGCACTGCAGCAGCGACAACATGGCGGTCATCCGGATCAGGAAGCTCAACTGAGGGAACAAGGCTTTCATAGCCTTCGACCAAACAGCCTGGAACATGCCGATTCATTAACGCGCGAACTTTATCTAGCTGCGCTTGGCTCAGGTCGGGGCGGTTCTTTAGTAGATTTCTAATCCATTCATCATGTATTGCTTCTGACCAGCGAGCACGAAACTGTCCGCTAAGGGCTAAGTACATTAGCAAGCTGCGAAGCGGTGCCAGATACATAACGCATGCGTCATAAACAAGCGTGTAGTTAGAACTCATTAGTAACCGAGCTCTAGTTCCTGATCTAGATCGGTGAGCTTAGATAATGTAATTAAGCGAGCTTGTTTTAAATTCTCTTGATACTGGTTCAAGTCGGCAAATCGTACCTTGCGGCGATTACCTGCGCGATGAAACGGAATGTCACCATCATCAAGCAATTTAATCAGAGTTGGACGAGAGATATTGAGTAAATCCGCAGCCTCTTGGGTCGTCAATTCTGCATGAACTGGTACAAGTTTGACTGTATTGCCTTCGCCGAGTTCGGTTAGTACTTCGACCAACATGCGCAATGCGCTAACAGGCATGTTCACTAAATGTGAATCACCACTTTGGTCCTGTACTGATAAAGTTTGAACTGTTGCTTTAGTTTCTAAAAGTGCCGCAAGTTCTTGGCTGCAGAGTTTTGCCAGTGCCGCTTCTTCAGCTGAAGGAAGTTGATTCTGTGTTTGCATTGAGCATTCTCCTGTTATTTTATATTCGAATTATTCGCAATACTTACCGAAAATGCAAGCTTTTCGAAATATTCGAAAATAAAGTGCAAGAAGAATAGATGAACTTTGGTAACTAGATGCCCGCCTTCGCGGGCATGACGTGCTGACACAGTAAGTCAGGCTAAATTATTCGATGTTTTGAATCTGCTCACGCATCTGCTCAATTAGTACCTTTAATTCAACCGCGGCTTTGGTGATGTCTTCACGGATGGCTTTGCTGGCTAGGGTGTTGGCTTCGCGGTTGAATTCTTGCATTAAGAAGTCGAGCTGGCGGCCCACTGGTTTTTTGCTGTTGAGAATGCGGCGGGCTTCATTGATGTGCGCATGCAGGCGGTCTAGCTCTTCTGCTACGTCCATTTTTTGGGCTTGTACGGCTACTTCTTGGGCAAAGCGTTGCTCGTCAACGTTGTCGGCAAGTTCGGTAATACGATCGCGCAGTTTTTGCTGCCAAGCGCCGAGTGCTTCAGGTAGAACTTTCTGTACATAGTCGGTGTGCTCGGCAATGCCGTCTAAACGCTCAATAATGGCGGCTGCCATGGCATCACCTTCGCGCCCCCGTGCTTCAATTAGGCTATCGATTGCCGCTTCAAATGCACTTTGGGCACCGGCCAATACTTCGTCCATGTCGACTTCGGCTTCGCTTAGTACACCTGGTTGGCGCAGTACTGTTAGCGCATCAGGGGCAGTGAGCTGGTCGTTGCTGGCTAACACTTGGTTGATTTGGCTGTTTAGCTGGCCTAGCACGTCGGTATTAATTTGTTGATCTTGCCCAGGTTGGCGCTGATAGCGCAGTGTTACTTCTACTTTACCACGCGCCAGTTTCTTTTTAAGGGTGCCGCGCAAGCTGGCTTCAATGCCTTGGTAGGCATCTGGTAGGCGGAAAAACATTTCTAAGTAGCGGCTGTTGACCGATTTTACTTCCCAAGTGAGCGTCACGCTTGGTAGGTCGATGCTGTGGCGAGCAAAAGCCGTCATACTTTGAGTCATGTTTTTTCCTTTAAATTAGCAAGCTTGGTTTGGGTACGGGCATTGTAACCTTTATACTGCCTGCCATTATACAGCGTCTAAAAATTCAACGTCTAAAAAAAGGTGAGCATATGCGTCCTAGTGGCCGAGCATTAGATCAACTGCGTGATATAACGATTGAGCGTAATTATACCTGTCATGCCGAGGGCTCGGTGTTGGTGAGTTTTGGCAATACCAAGGTTATTTGCACGGCCAGTGTTGAAGAGAATGTGCCACGCTTTCTAAAGGGCAAAGGTCAAGGCTGGATTACTGCCGAATATGGCATGCTACCTCGTTCTACGGGTTCGCGCATGATTCGCGAGGCGGCAAAGGGTAAACAGCAAGGGCGCACCGTTGAAATTAGCCGCCTTATTGGCCGCAGTCTTCGTGCGGCGGTTGACCTTAAAGCGCTTGGGGAAGTAAGCATTACCATTGATTGTGATGTGATTCAGGCTGATGGCGGTACTCGAACTGCCGCTATCACGGGTGGCTGTGTGGCGCTGGTGGATGCACTACGCCACCTGCAGCGCGAGAAGGTCATTAAAACGGACCCACTTAAGAGCATGATTGCGGCGGTTTCAGTGGGTATTTACAATGGCGAGCCAGTGCTGGATTTGGATTACCCAGAAGACAGTAACGCCGAGACTGATATGAACGTCATTATGAATGCCGATGGTGGCTTTGTTGAAGTGCAAGGCACTGGTGAAGATGGCACCTTTAGTCGTTCACAGCTCAATAGCCTGCTTGATTTGGCCGAAAAGGGTTGCCAATCTTTAATTGAATTCCAACTTACAGCCTTAGCAAAAGATTAAGCGTTTCTGCTGTAATTTACTATGCTTCACATGCAAGACTGTGGAGCATAGCCATGAAACCAGCCGATCAACATCCAGATGAATCCTTGCGCCTTGCTGCCCTGCTGCGCTACGAAGTTTTGGATACCGAACATGAGCAACATTTTGATGAGCTCACCGAGCTTGCCAGCCTAATTTGTGGCACGCCCATTTCATTGATTAGCTTGGTTGATAAAGACCGCCAATGGTTTAAATCAAAAGTAGGTCTTGAGGCTGATGAAACGCCCAGAGACATAGCGTTTTGCTCTCATGCCATCTTGCAATCCGATGTGTTCGAAGTGCCAAATGCCAAGCTGGATGACCGCTTCCACGACAACCCGTTAGTAACGGGTAATCCAGACATTCGCTTTTACGCCGGTGCGCCACTAGTTACCTCGGATGGAATGCCAATCGGTACACTATGCGTTATTGATCAACAGCCGCAAGCATTAAACGAAATGCAAAAGCGAGCCATGCAAATTATTGCGAATCAGGTAGTTAACCAGCTCGAACTTCGGTTGCACAATAAACGACTCACTCAGTTAAACAACGAGAGCGAAAAGCTGTTTTCGTTGATTGCCCATGATCTGCGGTCGCCATTTAATGGCATTTTAGGGCTAACTCAATTGCTTTCCGATGAGAATAATCAATTTAGCGCGCGCGAGGTTGCCGACTTCTCAAGGCAAATTTTGAGCTCTTCAACGCAGGTTTATCAGCTGCTTGATGAACTATTGCAATGGGCGCAGCAGCGCTTGTCTGATGACAAGATCGATCCGGGTATTCATCAACTAGTCTTTTTAATCAAAGATGCCGTGCAGACAGTCGATGCTGCCAAACAGGCAAAGCAGCAAACCATTAACCTTGAACTGGATAACCCCGGCATTCAAGCCATGTGCGATGCGGTAGCAACCAAAACAGTTATCCGCAACCTGTTGAGCAATGCTGTTAAGTTTTCACCTGTTGAGTCCACCATAACCGTTTCTGTTGATGCTAAAGACGAGCAAGTAGTGATATCGGTAGCCGATCAAGGCAGGGGTATTGACGAATGTGTGCGCCAGGGCTTGTTTAGCCAAAATGTTACTAGTCAACTTGGTAGTAAAGGTGAGAAAGGCATTGGTTTAGGTTTGCGCCTAAGCGCTGAGTTGGTGCGCCGCCAGGGGGGTAACATTTGGGTGGCCAAAAGTGATGCCTCGGGCACCACTTTCTCGTTTTCTCTACCTAGTGCCTAACAAATTTGGTGACTTAATACAGCTCTAGGTCGTATGTCACTATTAACGGATGGTGCTCAGAGAGCCCTGCTTCTTCGTCGAAATAGGCATCCAACACGGTCTCAGCGATGTCGGGTGTGCAAATTTGGTAATCAAAACGAGCGGCACGGGCGCCTTGCTGCCAACTGAACTGATCTTCCGATGGCTCCACTTCGCGCATGGCATCGGAAAAGCCCAGCGGCCCAAATAACTGATCCATCCAAGCACGCTCTTCAGGTAAAAAACCAGCGATATCTTGTGCTTGCTGCCAAGCTTTTACGTCGATGGTTTGGTGCGCCATGTATAAGCTGCCGGCAAAAATGTAGTTGCGCCGTTTTCTCTGCGTGCGCTTGAAGTGATGCATGAAGCGTTCTAAATAAACTGCTTTGCGTTCAGCGCTCGCTTGCTCAAAGCCGTGTGGGAACAGCATCGAGGCAACACTAAAACCGCCAAAGTCTGCTTGGATAAAGCTGCCTTCTTGGTCAACATCGAAGCTGCCAATACCACGAATAATGGCTTTGGGTAGCACTTGTGTAAAAATTGCTACGCCACCTAAATCTGCTGGATCAGACTCAAAAAAGTAAGCTTCGTAGCCTTTTGGCTCTAATACCGCCTTGGGTAACTTATATTCCTGCTCGCGAATGTCCTGCAAACAAATAATGTCGGCGTCTTGTTGCGCTAGCCATTGTTCAAATCCATTTACTAAGGCGTTGTCGAAGCCATTTAGATTCAGCGATGCAATCTTCATGATAGTGAGTCGTGATCTCTTCAAGTAAAAGTTGGCGCAAATAGTACTACCGCAACCTTGTTCGTAACGGTATGTTGCGTCCCTAGTTAAGTGTAAGCCGATATCCGGTATAATGGCAGTCACTGCTACCAAAACCGGCTGCTACCAGCTAGGGTTTTGATACAACAAGCAGGATGGCGGCAAAGTGTAGTCATTCTGCAAGTAACCTCAAGAGAATAGACGACAAAAACACAATTAGTTGGTGTTTTATTTGGAGAACCCTGCATGCAAGCATACCAGCAAGCCTTTATTGAATTCGCGGTTGAAACTGGCGTACTAAAATTTGGTCAGTTTACGTTGAAGTCTGGTCGAGTCAGTCCGTACTTCTTTAATGCTGGTTTGTTTCAAGATGGCGCATCGTTATCAAAGCTTGGTGACTTTTATGCGCAAGCACTGATCGCTAGTGGTATTGAGTCTGACGTACTATTTGGGCCAGCCTATAAAGGTATCCCGCTGGTGTCGGCATTGGCGGTATCTATGGCAACACAGCATAACCAAAACTTACCATGGGCGTTTAACCGCAAAGAAGCAAAAGATCACGGTGAAGGTGGTTCTTTAGTGGGGGCGCCACTAGAAGGCAAAATCACCATCGTTGACGACGTTATCACCGCTGGTACTGCTATTCGCGAAGTAATGGCCATTATGGCTCAGCAGCCTAAAGCGCAGGCTGGAGCTGTGTTGGTCGCTATCGACCGCCAAGAAAAAGGCCAAGGCGACAAGTCTGCCGTGCAAGAAGTTGAAGCTGAGTTTGGCATTCCAGTTGTGTCAATTGTGTCGTTAACCGATGTATTAACTTGGTTAGGTACTAAACCTGAGTACAGCGAACATATGGAAGCGGTTGCCGCTTATCGTGAACAGTACGGTATTTAACTAGTTGCTTATTGGGTGGCGCTAGCCACCCTTTAACCAAATACGCGCCACAATAACGATGCGCCTGTGGCGATGGTGACCAGCTCAAATAATCGTTTAATTCTCTTATTGCCAGCCTTGGGAGCTAAATGCGCACCAAGCCAACCGCCTAAAAAACTAGCGGCAATAAGTGGCATTAACCACAACCAATTTATCTCGCCTTGCAAGCCAAGTGTGACGGCACCAGTACCGTTCCATAACAGGCCTACCATGACCATTGTGTGAGCAATGGCATGTTGATAATCTAAACGCCACCAATAAATTAGCCACATGGTCACAAATAAGCCAGTTCCTGAAGTAAGTGAGCCGTTTAGTACTGCAATCGTAAACAATACTGTGCTACCTATAAGGGTATGGCGCAGGGTAAAGCTAACAGGATTATGATGTTGGCCAAGTGAAGGCTTAACCATCGAATAGATGCCCAGCGCTAATGTAAGTATGCCTAGCGCGGCTGTCGCCCATAGTTCAGGCACGGCAAGGATGATATTGGCACCCAGAATAACGCCTGGAATGCCGGCAAGCATTAGGGTTAGTACTAAGGGTAAGTTAATCTTGCCGCCGCCAAAATGTTTAATCGAGGCACCAACGCCAAGAAATACACTGGCGGCTTTATGCGTAGCCAGGGCAATGGCGAACGGTTGCCCTAAAAAAAGCAACAGCGGTAGCTGCAGCAAGCCAGCGCCGCCACCTGCTAAACTAGATAGTGTGTTGGCAGCTAGAGAAACAATGAACAGAACGAATAGCTCGAACAAAACAAGCATACCTCATAGAATGGGGCGAAGAATTAGGCGCGGAGTATAGCAATGAATTGGTTACGGCCTGTAACGGTATTTATAATGCTTGTCACATTAGCAACAGCGGCAACGGCACAACGCTTTTACCGCTATGTTGATGCGAGTGGCAATGTTGTATTGGCATCTACCGTTGAGCCCGAGGCCATTGAACGCGGCTATGAAATTTTAGATGCGCAAGGTCGCGTAATAGAAGAAGTGCCAGCGGCGCTGAGTGATGAACTATTGCGAGATCAGCTATTAGCTGAGCGCCAAGCTATTCTGCAGAAACAGCGCGATGATGAACTAAGAGCGCTGTATTCAACCGGTGAAGACGTTGAGTTTGCTAAACAGAGTGAATTGGCCCAGCTCGAACTTGTGATTAATAATTTGCACGCGCGCATTACTCGTTTAACGACCGAGTTGCAAAACCAGCAGCAACAAGCTGCGTTAGCTGAACGTCGTGGGCAAGCAATTACAGACGAGTTGCAAGCCGAGCTAGCGTCGCTAGAGGCGGCGATTAAAAGTACTGAGTCGGAAGTAGCCTTAGCGGAGCAGGAGCGCGATAGTATTGCGGCTCGATTCGACGCTGATAAGGCCCGCCTTGAATATATTGTTGAGCGCGAACGGGCGGCCATTGAAGAAGCCAAGCGCCAGCTAGAAGCTAGGAAACAAAGCCAGTGATTGGGCTGCTGCCGAGCGCTGCGTCCAACGCCTGTCATACCAAGGACAGAGGAGTAGGGCTGGGTGTTAGGTGGTTGTTTATCGGTTTGCTGTTGCTCGCGTGTAACCTATTTGCTGCGCCCAAAGCTGATCTTGACCCATATTGGAATGAGCAAGGTCAGCAGGCCCAGCCAGATGTCGCAACCTGGCAAGCCTTTCTTGATAATTACCTAGTAAAAAAAGGCCAGCATTATCTGGTTGATTACCGCCGCGTCAGTACCTCCGATCGCCAAGCACTGCAGCAATGGCTATCTGTGCAAGCTAGCATTAACCCACTGCAGCTAGCTCCAGATGCTCAGTTCGCCTATTGGGTGAACCTATATAATGCGCTTACGGTCGATTTGATTTTGCAGAATTACCCACTAGAGAGTATTCGAAACCTCGGCTGGTTTAATTCTGGGCCTTGGAATAGAACCGTTATTCGCATTAATGATCGTGATTTATCGCTGAATGATATCGAACACCGGATTTTACGCCCTATTTTCAACGATCATCGCATCCATTTTGCCGTTAACTGTGCTGCATTAGGCTGTCCAAACCTACAACCGAAAGCTTTCACCGAAAACGCTCTAAACTCTCAACTTAGCGAAGCTGAGCGCGCATTTGTTAATAGTGAAAAAGGCGTTGCCAAGGTATCGGCAAAACGTTGGCGCTTGTCGAGTATCTTTGATTGGTACCTAGAGGACTTTGCTAGCAATGAGGCAGAACTGATTAAATACTTAAATCCGCTATTGAATGAAGCCATTGCTAGTGATGCGCGTATTGACTACCACTATGATTGGCAACTCAACGAGACGCAACCTTGAAAACTAAGCTGATTTTACTTGTTATGATTGCCTCGGCAATTGCCCTGTTTTTTATCTTTGGCGGTCATGAGCAACTTACCTTGGCTAATATGCAAGCCCAACAGTTGCGCTTGCAAGAAGCTTATGCCAATCATCCAATGTGGTTTATCGGCGGTTATTTTGCAGCATACGTACTTGTGGCTGCATTGAGCTTGCCAGGTGCTTCCATTATGACATTGCTTGGTGGTGCCTTGTTTGGTTTGGTGACTGGCGCTGCCATTATTAGCTTTGCCAGTAGTATGGGGGCAACGTTGGCGTTTTGGTCATCGCGTTATATTTTGCGTGACACCATCGAGAAAAAGTTCGCCAAACAGTTAGGCAAAATCCAGCAAGGGGTGGCAACCGACGGTGCCTTTTATTTGTTTTCTATGCGCTTGGTTCCACTTTTCCCATTTTGGGTTGTCAATCTTGTATTTGGCTTAACCCGCTTACCAACCTGGCAGTTCTATTTGGTGTCGCAGGTGGCCATGTTTCCCGCCACGCTGGTATACGTGAATGCTGGCACTCAGTTAGCACAGTTAGAAAAACTATCGGATATCCTTTCCCCGTCGCTCATTGCTTCCTTCGCACTGTTAGGGCTCTTTCCATTGTTAGCGCGCTGGTTACTCAGGTTGCTGCGCAGGGCGCCAGCAGAATAAAACCTTGATTTGGTGCAAGCCATTTTCTTAACAATTGGTTAGTCTAATTGAGTATCCCATCGCAAGGAGTTGCATATGGCACTGCTGATTGCCTCAATGGCACTGTGGATTTTGGCTCACTCAGTTAAAACCTTTACCCCAAAACTTCGGCAAACGCTTGAAGATCGTTATGGTGAACCTGTGAAGGGGATTCTGGCGCTTGCGATTATTGCCTCGGTAATTGGTTTGATTTTTGGCTGGCGCGCAAGCGAACCGGTTGCTTTGTTTTCACCGTTGTTGCCTACCTGGCTGGTGGTAAGCATTGTATGGCTTGGCATGGTGAGCTTGGTGAGTAGTGGTAAACCCGTGCATTGGGGGCGCTTCTGGCATCATCCACAATTATACGGCGTGGCGCTATTTGCTATGGCCCACTTTTTAGGCTCGGGTTCGCAGCGCAGTCTAGTGCTGTTTGGCGGTTTAGCACTTTGGTCTTTGGTGTCTGTTGTTGCCATTTATCGTCGTGATGGCAAACCAGAGGTGCCAGCGCCAACCATGCAAGGCTCAGCCCAAGCACTGATTGGCGGTAGTATTTTTACCTTTGTATTAGCCGCTACCCATCAATGGTTAAGCGGCTATACACTACTTGAGCTGTGGTAACCCTATTGGCATTGGACTTGGTTGTTGTTGTAGTTAATGTTGTAACCAGCTAGGTTCCAGCCGCATGGGAAATACATTTTGTTGCCACTACCGGCAATGGTAAGGCTATTAGGTTGCTGAGCGCCTGGGCCAAAGAAAATGGTGTTGTTTTCACCGTTAACCGTTAAACGGTTGATTACCGCCGTTTGAATACCATTGCCTGGTGTGGTGTCTCGCACGTCAATTACATGGTTTACGCCAGAGACCAGTACCTCGTTCATCGAAACCGGTGGCTCGGCAATCAATCGGTTAGACAGGTAGCCATTGCCACCACCATGTGCTTCTACTCGATTAATAAAGCCGCTGTTGGCCAAACGAATTTGGTTGCCGTGGCCGCCTATTTTGGCTGTGCTTATGCTTGAACCGCTGGCAAAGTTAACCTGGTTGTTTTGGTTTTCCACCACTAGCTCCAACGGTGCATTGGGTGCATTGAACCCCAAAACGATAGGGCCACATAATACTTGCCCAGCACTGTTGCGAGTGTTGTAGCTGTAGGGTGGCATGGGTGCTTCATTGGCAGCACAAACACGGCCCACTACTTGCGCAAGCGAAGGTTGGGTAATGACAACTTGCTGGTTATTGTTTGGCAGTGGTACGTAGATTGGGTTAACCACTTGCCCACCTGGACCATACTCAATAGAGGCGGTGCCGGGGGCTTCAGTGCAAGCCTGTAAGAAAAAGGGTGCCAGTGCGGCAAAAAGAACAGAACTAGTTAAGCGTTTCATAGGGCAGTACCTCCATGGGGCGTATTGTATGAACTGCCTCATGAAGGTCTGCGTGATGGGTCGCACTAATACATTAAGTTACGGTATTGTTTGGTTTTAGTTAATCTTAGGTCCCACCCAATACTGCTTTGCGTTGACAAACTCTTTAATACCATGCGGCCCAAGCTCACGGCCAATGCCCGAGCGTTTAATGCCACCACTTGGCAATCTAGGGTCGGTTTTAACAATGCCGTTAATTGCCACCTGCCCACTTTGCAATTGTTTGGCAATAGGCAGTGCACGATTAGTTGAGCCCCAGACTGAAGCGGCCAATCCGTAAGGGGTATTGTTAGCAATGCTTAGGGCGTGGTCACTGTCTTTGGCTTTCATTACCACGGCAATGGGGCCGAAGGTTTCTTCACAGGCGCCTACCATGCCTTCTTCAACGTCTACCAATAAGGTGACGGGGTAGAAATAACCCGTGCCGCTTGGCAGTTCGCCGCCAAGTAAGCAACGAGCCCCGGCTGCAATGGTTTCTTGTACTTGTCGATGAAGGTTATCGCGTAAATCGGCGCGAGCAATTGGGCCAATATCTGTTGTTGCAAGGGTAGGATCACCCAGTTTTAACTTCGCCAACCTTGTTTTGAGTAGCTCAATAAACTGATCATAAACACCGGCTTCAACAATGACTCGCTTGGCTGCAATACAGCTTTGGCCAGCGTTGATAATGCGTGACAAACAGATAATGTCGGCAGCGGTTTCTAGATCGGCGTCATCTAAAACAAGTACAGGGTCGGAGCCACCCAGCTCTAAAACAGAATGTTTAATTTCGCTGGCAGCAATACTAGCCACCTGACCACCACCTCGCTCTGAGCCAGTGTAGGATACCGCTTGCACCCTAGGATCACGAATGACAGGTTCAACGTCTGGCGTGGCAAGCGGTAGGTTTTGCAATATATTCGCTGGCGCACCAATTTCCTCAAATAATTGGCCGATCGCTTCGCCACAACCTGGTACGTGTGGGTCATGTTTGAGTAAACAGGTGTTACCTGCCATCAAGGTTGGTGCACAATAGCGAAAGGCCAGCCAGAAAGGCGCGTTCCACGGCAGTATGCCTAGTACAATGCCAAGTGGTTCATAGCTCACGTAACTACTTGTGGCATCAGACTCGATGACTTCGTCGGCAAGGTAGGCCTCGGCGTGTTCGGCATAATGCTCGGCACACCAAGCGGCTTTTTCAACTTCGCCATACGCTTCTTTAATGGGCTTGCCCATTTCTTCGGTCATTAGCAGAGCGTAGCGCTCTTTATGCTCGCGCAGGTGTGCTGCGGCTTTGTGCAATATTTCGGCGCGCCCGCTAAATCCAATGGCCTGCCAGTGCGACTGTGCGGCTTGAGCTTTGGCAAGTATCGCTTCAACCTCGTCAGTGGTCGCTGTGGCCACTTGGCGAACAACTTCTTCAGTGGCAGGGTTGACTGCTTTAAGCATTCTTCTTACCTCCTTTGCCAGACTTTTTCTTCTCTACACCATGCTCGGGTTTCACGACAAAGTTTTCTTCCATATCGAAGAAAGACTTACAGCCATCGCCAGTGACATAAATGGTGTCGGAAATGCCTGCTGTTTTGTCGCCATCAATGCCCCACATCCACGGAATGATGTGGAACGTCATACCAGGGCGTAGTACTGAGCTTTCACCTTGTTTTAGGCTAATGATGTAGCCTTCATCCCAACTTGGTGGGAAGGCAATGCCAATGGAATAGCCCGAGCGAGTAATTAAGCGGGCCCCTACGTTGTTGTCGGTGATGATATTTCTCACTAGGTTGTCGGCATCAGAAACTGTCAGGCCGGGTTTGATCCAACGTTTAACCTCCTGCAAGGCAAACTTCATCCGATCCTGGGCATGCGCCATCGAAGTGCTCAGTTCACCTAGTACGGCAGTGCGCATCATGGCTGTGTGATACCGGCGATAACAGCCGCCAACCTCTAAAAATACGTGCTCGCCGGGTTTTACCGTGCGGCCTTCCCAAGTTGCGTGGCCGATCATTGTGCGTGGACCAGATGTCACATAAGGCATTACCGCAGGGGCCTCACCACCGGCTCGAAACATCGCAGCACTGATTTCGGCGGCAATTTCGTTTTCAGTGATGTCAGGGCGAATACAGTCTAGGCCTGCTTGCATGCCAGCTTGTGTGGCGATCGCCGCGCGCTTCATGATGTCGATTTCAGCATCAGACTTGCACATCCTGCCTTCCTCAACAATTCCAAAGCAGTCGACTAGCTGCCCTTTAATAAAGGTCGTGTGCACAGAATCCTGGTGATAAGCTGGGAAGAAATAACTATTGCGCTCATAACCTACACGTTTACTGGCCAAGCCAAACTCGCGCAGGGCTTCTACGAGCATTTGAATGGCATCACCCGTATCAGGGTAGGGGCGAGTGCGTTCAACCCAAGTGCGGGCATGCACATTCGACTCTTCCATGGCACGGGTAATCATAAAGGGTTCACCGTCGAGTGGCACCACTAATGCTTGAAAGAACGAATAACCGGTTGTTTGGTAATCGGTTAGATACATTAGGTTTTCTGGGTCGGTAATCACCACGGCGTCTAATAGCCGGTCGGCCATGCGCTCCCGAAGCGCGGCTAGGCGCGCTTCATACTCAGAAAATGGAAACGTCATATCATCGCGTTGTCTCATTGCATCGCCTCCTTGGCGCTGCGCACCGCTTGCTGTAACTTGGCTAAGCCCTCTTCAAGTAACTCTGGCTCAATGGTGAGTGGTGGTATCAACTTAATGACCTGGCCAGAATCGCCACAGGCGCCCACTAACAGTCCAGATTCAAACGCTTTGGCGACAGCTGCTTTAGCAAGTGGTCCTTCACGCAGGTCAATCGCTTGCATCATGCCTTTGCCGCGCACCTGCCATTCTGGATGCTCATCTACCAACTCTTGCAACGCTTTGCGCATCACTTCACCATTGGTTTTGACTTGTTTGAGTAGTTCGTCGTTGTCGAAGTAGTCCATCGCAACGGCACCCGCCACAAACGACATGCCTTGGCCACGGAAGGTGCCAGTGTGCTCACCGGGCTGCCAATGCTCGTCGTGCTCTGGTTTCACTAGGTTCATGGCAAGTGGTGTGCCATAGCCACCAATGCCTTTGGCAAGCGTTACAATATCCGGGTCTAGTCCCATGCCATCGAAACTGAAGTAGTTACCAGTTCTGCCACAGCCTGCTTGAATATCATCGATGATAAATAGCGCGCCGAGTTCATGGGCAAGGTCTTGTACTGCCTTGAGCCATTGCGCACTGGCAACATGCACGCCGCCTTCGGCTTGAATGGCCTCTACCACAAATGCCGCTGGTTTGCTCAAACCACTAGCGGGGTTGAGGTACTGTGCGCGCAAGCGGGCAACGGTATCTATACTGCAACCCATATGACAGCCAACGCACGGTTTTTCACAGCCAAACGCCTGGTGGCGAACGTGCGGCAGTGGCACGCCGGCAGCGTTGCGGAAATAGCCATTGGCTGTAAGTGCCAATGAACCAAGGGTCATGCCATGAAAACCACCCGAGAAGGCCACAACCTGCTCACGGCCGGTCACACGGCGGGCTAACTTCAATGCAGCTTCCACCGCATTGGTGCCAGTTGGCCCCATAAACTGCATTTTATGGGACATGTTGCGAGGTTTGAGAATGGTATCAACAAATCTCTGAATGAAGTCGCGCTTTGCTGTTGTGTAGGTATCTAGGCTGTGAACGACACCATCATCGTTAAGAAAATCGATAATGGCCTGTTTCATTTTAGGGTTGTTATGACCGAAGTTTAGTACGCCAGCACCAGCGAAAAAGTCGATATAGTTCTTTCCCGCCTCGTCTGTCTGCACTGCGTTTTTAGCCGACTTAAAAACTGTTGGATAGACACGGCAGTAGCCGCGGATGTTTGATTCCCATTGCTCAAATAGCTGCATAATGGCGCCTCCAATAGACATAGTCGCTGGTTAAGCGATGACTTGATTGCGCTAATAACAACTCACCTGGTGGTGAATATTAGGCTCTAACTCGCAAGTGGTAATCCCACTAGACTGCTGAAGACTTTAACCACATCGCTTATTAGGCGATCGTTGAAGTCATAGTTTGGACTATGGCAAGGGGTGTCCCTGTTACCATCGTCGGCCCCGACGAGTGCAAACGCACCGGGTATTTTTTCAAGGTAGTAGCTAAAGTCTTCGGATGCCATGATTGGCAGTGACAAATTTTGCGTTTTGGTATCTGGGCCGTAGAGGTTGGAGAGTGTTTGGCGCATATTTTCGGCCTGCGCCGAGTGATTGACTGTGACGCCATAGCGAGGTTGGAATTCAACCTTAGCCTCACAGTTATATGCACGAGCAGTCGCTGTGCAAATCTCTTCTATATGCTGGTGTAATTGTGCGCGTTGGCTTACTTGTGTTACACGGTAGTTGCCCGCAATGTGTGCTTTGTCTGGAATAACATTGATGCCCTCACCAGATTGTAAGCGAGTGATGCTAAGCACTGTGCTGTCATGCGCCGGCGTGCGGATGGCAATGACTTGCTGTAAGGCTTGCACGCTAGCGCTTGCTGCTAACAGAGCGTGGCGTGATAGTTCCGGTTGGCTAGCGTGGCCACCCGAGCCGATGATGTCACAAGTAAAGGTGCCGTTGCCTGCCATTACAGGGCCATCTGGACAAGCAAACTGACCATAGCTAATTGCTGGCCAGTTATGCCAGCCGTAGATTTCATCAATGCCGTCCAGCGCACCATCATCGATCATAGCTTTAGCGCCATGCCCACCCTCTTCGGCGGGTTGAAATAGCAAGCTAACCGGGCCACTTAACTGCGATTCATGCTGCTTTAGCCAAATAGCTGTAGCAAGTAGCACAGCGGTATGGCCGTCATGACCACAAGCATGCATGACATTGTCATGCTGGGAGCACCACTCAACGCCAGACGATTCACTAATGGGTAGAGCATCCATGTCACCACGTAAAGCAATATGCTTGCCTGATGCGCCTGAATTAAGGGTGGCAACCGCACCAAACTTGGCCGCTGGTCGCCACGTTATGTCGTACTCGCTTAGTTTTTGGCGAATATAGTCACCTGTTTTTTGTTCTTGCCAGGTGAGTTCGGGATGTTGATGCAAAAAGCGGCGCATACGCACCGCTTCTTCTACTAGTTGTTCGAAGGTGAAGTTCATTGGTGGATAATCCCCCTATTAGTTCCTTACACCCGAAAGCGATTCACTCGCTCGCTCAACTCGTGGTTGACTGACCCTAACGTGCCGCAGGCTGACTCGGAGCCTTGCACTTCATGAACAAGGCTTTCTGCCCCCTGTGCTATTTCTTGTACGGAACGATTGATGTCTTCGCTCACTGCATTTTGTTGATTCGCAGCCGTGGCGATCTGGGTGTTCATTTCATTAATGACTTGAATCGCCTGATTGATCTTATCGAGTGATTCTACCGCCGAGGCAATACGGTCGTAGGTGTCGTCACTTTGTGCTTGGCTGCTCGACATGGTTGATACCGCTTGCGCAGAGGCTTTTTGCAGCTGCTCAATCATGCCTTGAATTTCACCGGTAGACGTCTGAGTTTTACTTGCCAGAGACCGTACTTCATCGGCTACCACCGCAAAACCGCGCCCCTGCTCACCAGCTCGGGCGGCTTCGATGGCTGCGTTGAGTGCAAGCAGATTTGTTTGATCTGCAATGCCGCGAATCACTTCTAGAATGGACACAATTTGCTCAACCGAGCCTTCCAACGAGTTCGTCACTTCTGCAGCTTGCTGAATTTGTTGTGACAAGGATTGCATCGATTGTTGTGCATCAACAATGGTTGCTCGCGCGGAATCGGTTTCAGTTGTCACTGATTGGCTTGAATCGGCGGCATCATTTGCACTGACAGCCACTTGGTTAGCACTAGCTGCTAGCTCATTAATGGCGGCAGCAACTTGTTCGTTTTGGCTTTTTTGCTGGTCGGCAACCTGCATCAAAGATTGGTTAATGGCAATGATATTATTGGTTTCGGTGTTGCTCGCTTTGGCCGACTCGGCGACTTGCTGAATGGTGCGTTGTATTCGCGCAACAAACTCGTTAAAACTTTTGGCAACACGATTAATCTCGTCTTTGCCTTCAATTTTTAGCCGTTTGGTTAGATCAGCATCGCCTGATGCAATATCCGCTAGTGCTTTTTCTAGTCGGTTTAGCGGGCGTATGGTTACTTCACTGAGAATATACAAGCCTGCTACACCTAAAATGATGGCAAGCCCCCAGCCCCAGGTTACCCGGCGTGTGGTTTGTTGGCTAACCGCTTGTAGTTCGTCCTGAGTGATTTGAGCGACTTCACGAATGGTAGTGATGGCCGCTGCTGAACTAGTTTGTGATGCTTCGTATAGGGTTTCTTGTTGCCCGCTGGACATATAGCCAAGAAATGCTGATGGATTAAACTCAGCAAAAAAAGTATCAAAAAATTCAATGTAAGCTTGCCCAGCGGCTTGTGCATTTTCGATTGTGGCACGCTGATTAGCGGTTAGGTCTTGGGGTAGGCGGCTGAGTAGTTCATAGCGCCCCAAAAAGCCGCCACGCAGCTCCATGTACTTGCCTTTCTGTTGACCGAATACAGCTTGGCTGCTGTAGTCCATCAGCACGACATCATAGGTGTCGCGTATGTCGGCTGCCAGCTTTTGTGATTCGGTCAAGCCAACCATCGCGGGGGACAACTGGCCACTGACTTTGCCGCTCAGCGCACCTTGCACGCTGAATGTCTGCAATACCGAGGCAAAAACAACTGAGACAATAAGAAGAACCAGAATAACAGGGAGAGCAAATTTCCAGCGAAAGCTGATGTTTTGCATAAATGACATTGTACTGCTCCTTTACGCTAAGCGGATACCTAATTAGGTATAGCCGTTATCGGCAGGAGTGCGACAAACTTAACAGTGTAACAGAGAGAAAATTACTTAATGGAAGGGAATGCGAGCGGTTTTACCGCTCGCGCATCAAACTAGATGAGCAGACTCAGCTTTTGCCATTGCTCGTTCCACATTTTGCTTGGCGCGTTGTCGCGCTGAAAACGACTGCGAACGAACTGTTGAATCCTACCTTCCACTACTGCTAGTAACAGGTTTGCTGCTGGGGTAGGGGGCAGCTCGGCATGATGTTTTGCTAGTTGAGCTTCTTGCATTACTTGTTTTATCTGTACTTGAATGCGGCCAAACATCTGATTCATTTGCTCATGCAGGCGCGGATGCTCACCGGCTAATACATCACCGGTTAATAGCCTACACATGCCAGGGTTGCGCTCGGCGAAAGTGAGTACCACCAATAACATCTGCTCAACTTTGTCTTTATGGCCTAAGTTTTCTTCAGCACGAATTTGGTTGAAGCGGCTGAATATTGTCTCTTCAACAAAATCCATTAGCCCCTCAAACATGCGAGCTTTACTTGGAAAATGACGATAGAGTGCTGCTTCCGATACGCCAACTGCTTGAGCTAGTCGAGCAGTGGTAATGCGGGCACCAGGCTCTTGCTCAAGCATCATAGCGAGGGCTTGCAGAATTTCTTCGCGACGCTGTGGTTTTTTTTGCTTTGTCATAGGGCTCAATTGTGTTTGGTAATCAGTGTGCCGACCCCTTCGTTAGAGAATATCTCTAACAAGGTCGCATGTTCTAAACGGCCATCAATAATGTGAGCACTATGCACGCCCCCTGCAACCGCTTCAAGCGCACAGCCAATTTTCGGCAACATGCCGCCGTAAATGGTGCCATCGGCAATTAACTCGTTGACTTGCTCTGGTGTTAAACCTGTTAGCACCTTGCCGTCTTTATCTTGCAAACCAGATGTATTGGTTAGCAGAATCAGTTTTTCGGCTTGTAATGCTTCCGCTACCTTGCCTGCCACCAAATCGGCATTAATGTTGTACGAGGCACCATCTTTACCAACCCCTACAGGTGCGACAACCGGAATGACATCGGATTGCAGCAGCAAGTTCAGAAGCTCAGTATTCACATGCTCCACCTCGCCAACGTGGCCAATATCGATAATCTCAGTTTTGTCGGTTTCTGGCGTGCGCTGGGTAACGTTTAGTTTTTTAGCTTGGATAAGATTGCCATCCTTGCCGGTTAAACCAACGGCTTTGCCATCGAACTGGTTAATTTGGCTAACGATTTCTTTGTTAACCAAACCACCTAACACCATTTGCACAACGTCCATGGTTTCCGACGTGGTTACCCGCATACCTGAAATAAACTCAGACTTGATGTTCAATCGTTCAAGCAGCGAGCCAATTTGAGGACCGCCACCGTGTACCACAACTGGGTTAATGCCTACGGTCTTAAGCAATACCATGTCGCGGGCAAAACTAGCTTTTAGATGCTCGTCTACCATGGCGTTGCCGCCATATTTCACAACAATGGTTTTACCAGCAAATTTTTGAATATAAGGTAAGGCTTCACCGAGTACCTCGGCAAAATTAAACGCGGTTTGGCGGTCGAGTGGCATAGTATCCTCTATACGCAAATGCAATGCGGGCGCCATTATAGCGCCCAAATCTTAGAAGGGTAATGATATATCGGCTTTTATCCGGCGAATTTGTTTGCTGACATCCTCTTGAATGCGCTTGAGTGCTTCCTCAGTATCGGCTTCAAATCGGCAAGTAATGGCCGCAGTGGTGTTGGATGGTCGAACAAGGCCCCAACCATCAGCAAACTCAACGCGCACGCCGTCAATGGTGCTTATGCGAGCATTTGGCAAGTCTGAAATTCGCTCGGCTAATTTTTCCACCAAGGTGAATTTTTCGGTATCGGCAATCGGGATAATAATCTCAGGGGTACAAGGGTCGTCCGGGAAACCTGAGAACAAAAAGTCGGCATCCATTTCAGATTGACTGACTAGCTCAATCAAACGGGCGGCAGCGTATATGCCATCATCAAAGCCGTTCCAGCGGTCAGCAAAGAAGAAGTGGCCGGTCATTTCGCCACCCAAGGTTGCTTGGGTTTTCTGCATTTGTTGCTTAATAAGAGAGTGACCAGATTTCCACATGATTGGCTTACCACCAAAGCTGTCAATCATGCCAGCTAAACGGCGCGAGCACTTCACATCATAAACAATGGTGGCATCGGGTGTTTGTTTGAGAATTTGCTTAGCAAACAACGCCAGCACTCTATCCGACCATATATAACGACCTTTGCTGGTAATGACCGCCATACGATCGCCATCACCATCAAATGCAATGCCTAGGTCGGCTGCATTTTCTTGTACGCGTTTAACCAGTTCAGTGAGGTTATCAGGCTGGCTAGGGTCCGGGTCGCGCAATGGGAAGTTGCCGTCTACTTGCTCGCCAATCATGCTTACCGCACAACCTAGCTCTTTTAGAATCAGCCCTGCAAATGGCGCGGTGGCACCATTACCGGCATCTACCACAACCTTCAATCGGCGGTGGACAGAAATATTGTCTTTAATCGCTTTAGCATAATCGATGGCGATATTGTGTTTGCTAACCGAGCCTTTACCTTGTGAAAAATCTTCGTTGCTTGCTCGTCGCCACAGATTTTGTATATCCATGCCACTGAGTGAACGGTTGCCAAGTACAATTTTAAAACCATTGTGAGCGACTGGATTGTGACTGCCGGTGACCATTATACCGGCACCAATTTGTAAGTGCTTGCTAGCAAAATACATCATTGGGGTTGACACCATGCCTAAATCGATCACATTGATGCCTGTTTTTACCAGGCCAGCAATCAGGTTTTCATGCAACGCTGGCGAGCTATTGCGGCCATCACGGGCAACCACTATTTTTTGCTGGTTTAGGTCAATCGCTTCGCTGCCCACGGCAAGGCCAATTTGTTCTGCAACCGACTCATCAAGGTTTTCGCCGTAAATGCCACGAATGTCATAGGCACGAAAGATTTCCGGCTTTAGTGGGGTACGTTTTTTCACTGTTGGCGTAGTGTTTACAGGTGCTTCACCGGTTATGGCAGACATCAAATCAGCATTCGGTAGGGTGTCGTCACTTGGTTGCAGATCGATATCCGCTTGCTCTGGATTTACTGGCGTGCTGCCCTTTTGCATGGCCTGCGCTGTTTGTTTGGCTAAGTTAGCAAATAGTGCCAAGGACAACTTAGGCGACGGCACTCTCCGTCCTTCCACGGCAGACTGCAACCAACCAGCTAGTTTGTCGGCATCTGATTGTAGCCTGGCTTGCAGAAGCAGGCCCGCTGCCGCAAGTATGATGCTGATAAGAATGGCTGCAACAATCATAGGGAGTTGCAGCGTTAGTGGCGCGAGCTCGGCGGAGCGTGAAATGAGTGGTGATGGCAAAAACTCTAGTTGCCATTGAGGGTTGCTAGTAGGCAGTGATGCTTTAGCCAAGCTGCCTTGGCCAGCACTAAATAGTGTTAATGGCTCAACTTGGGGGAGTCGCTGAACCAAACTAACGGTACCAAAGTTAGGGTTCTGCGCTTGAATATAATCGCGTAGGCGGTCACTTCCACTAACAACTTGAATGGCACCAATCACTTGACCTGAGTTGTCACGTACACTAAATGCCCAGTTCAATAGCAGTCGGTTTTGGAAATTGAAGGCTTCGGCATCAACGTTTTGTCCACGTCTAGTTCGATTGACTAGGTCAATACTCGCAAAGGTAAGTGGTGGCGTTCGAGCCGAATTAGGCGTTAGCTGTTCCATGCCGTGAATGCTAATCGTAACAATCTCATCACGTTGTGAGCGAATCGCACGTTCTGCTTGTTCAAAATCGCCGCGGTTACCTGATTGAATGGCCGTGCGCACCATTGATAATTGTGCTAGCTCGGCAAAGTCTTCCCGTTCAGCTTGATAGAGGGCGTCGAATCCCTTTTGCACAGTGTTGGTCCAGTTTTCAACGACCACAGACTGAGTTTGTTGATTGGCACGCACTAGTACGGTTGCCGATAGCCACCAAGCAACAATAGCAAGCACAGCAATGGACAGCACGATGGCAGCAGCAATGAAGTTTATCGACTTCGCCTTCCCGTGTTTTTCTTCGCCTGTATCGCGCTTGCCTTTCATTTTATCTCCTATCCATTCTTAGCATGCTTAAGTAAAGCATATCGGCATTTTATTAAGCTTATTTAGTGACTGCCAGTATGGCCAAAGCCACCTTCACCACGCTCGCTTTCAACAAACTCGTTGACCAAGTTAAACTCGGCTTGCACTACCGGCACAAAAACCAGCTGTGCGATGCGCTCGCCGACTTCGATGGTAAATGGCGTATTGCCGCGGTTCCACACCGAAACCATCAACTCGCCTTGATAGTCTGAATCAATTAAACCAACCAGATTACCTAGCACAATACCGTGCTTGTGCCCTAGTCCGGAGCGCGGCAGTATGGTGGCGGCAAGATTAGGGTCTTCAATATATATGGACAGGCCAGTCTTTACCAAGTGTGTTTCACCAGGACTAACGGTTAGTGCAACCTCTAGGGCGGCGCGTAAATCGATGCCAGCACTGCCTTGGGTGGCATAGGTTGGCATAGGTATCTCGTTACCGATACGCGGGTCTAATACTTTTAACTGAATTGCTTGCTTCATAGTGTTTGCTCTATTAAAAAATCAATAATCTGCTGGCCAATTTTTTGCTTACTGGCTTGGGATAATACCTTTTGGCTGCTATGACCAATGATGGTCACTGCGTTGTCGTCAGCATTCATCGCGATGCCAGGTTGAGAAATGTCATTACAGACAATCCAATCTAGGCCTTTGCGCTTTAGCTTCTGTTCACCATATTGCAATAACGCTTCACTTTCGGCGGCAAAACCAACCACTAAGCTTGGTCTCTGCGGGTGCTGGCCGACGGTGGCTATGATGTCTGGGTTTTTTACCAGCTGCAGTGATAGTTCATCCTCAGCGCCTTTTTTCAGCTTCTGCTCGCTTACTTCAGCAGGCCGATAATCTGCTACCGCAGCACAGCCAATAAACCAATCGCAACTAGCGAGTTTATCTTGCACTGCTTGCAGCATATTCAGTGCGCTTGTGATAGCGACTTGCTGCACACCTGCAGGAACAGGTAGATGCCCTGGGCCTGTGATCATGGTGACCTTTGCACCAAGCCTCAACGCGGCACTGGCTAGCGCGTTGCCCATTTTGCCAGAACTATGATTGCTAATGAATCGCACCGGATCCAATGCTTCGCGGGTTGGCCCTGAGGTAATCAGCAAGTGTTTACCAGCTAATTTTTGGGCTGGCTGCAAGGCTTCAACAATGGCTTCTGGTTCCAGCATGCGGCCAGCGCCGACTTCGCCACATGCTTGTTCGCCTGCATCTGGGCCAAGCCATTGCCAACTCGGATACATGGCCTGCAAGTTTTTAATATTGGCTTGGGTGACCGGTGCTTGCCACATTTGCTGGTTCATTGCTGGCGCAATAAATACTGGCTTGTTGGTGGCAAGTATCAGGGTTGGCAGCAACTCATCTGCCATGCCGGCGTTTAGTCGAGCAATCAAATTGGCGGTAGCGGGTGCCAAGACGATATGTGTTGGCCAACGAGCCAGTTCAATGTGACCCATGCCAGCTTCTGCGGCAGGATCCAGCAGATCAGTTGCCACTGGGTTGCCGCTTAACGCTTGTAAGGTGAGTGGCTGAATAAAGGCTTGCGCACCTTGAGTCATAACCACTCGAACCTCGGCGCCGGCTTTTTTGAGTAATCGCACCAAGTGTGCGGATTTATAGGCAGCGATGCCACCGCTGATTCCAACTAGAACGCGTGCATTGTGCAACATAACAACGCCCTCATGAGCAAACTGTAAAATTCTGCCTAGACTACCAGATACCGCGCACAAGCGTCAGCGCTATGGTCAACTCAAGGAGGAGTAATGCAAATTAATGAAATGCCGGCTGATCAACGCCCACGAGAAAAACTCTTAATGCATGGTGCCGCGCATCTAAGCGACGCTGAGTTGCTAGCTATTTTTCTGCGAACCGGATTGAAAGGATGCTCTGCTATTGAACTAGCTGAGCAAATTATTGACCACTTTCAAGGCTGCACTCGCCAATTGTTAACTGCCCATCGGCAAGCGTTTGATGACATTGCTGGTATTGGTGATGCCAAGTATGCTCAGCTGGCTGCCGTGGTCGAGCTAGCAAAGCGTTACCTGCGCGCCGAGCTTAAACACGGTCAAGCCCTCACATCACCGCAAGCAGCGGAAGAATTTTTATTAGCAGAGCTGCGCGATGAGCCAAGCGAAGTATTTGCCTGTATTTGGTTGGATAACCAAAACCAAGTGATCACCTTTGAACGCTTGTTTCAGGGCACTATTAATGCCGCTTCTGTTTACCCTAGAGAGGTGGTTCGACAAGCCATTGCGCACAACGCTGCTGCCGTTATTTTTACCCACAATCACCCATCAGGGCTTGCCGAACCTAGTGATGCCGACAAGCGGCTAACCGATCAATTAAAACAGGTGCTGTCGGTAATTGATGTGCGGGCATTGGACCATTTAATTGTGGCAGGCGGGCAAGTGGTTTCGCTGGCGCAACGTGGATTGATGTAATGCTTGCTTAACGCTATTTCTTGGCGGCAGTGCGCGCCTTGGCTGCGAGTAAGATGGATAAATGGTTAGACTTGCCGCTTTCTTTTGGTGCGAGCTTGTTATGCAGTCTAATCATGCCACTTCTGGCGTTTTTTTCGCTTTGTCTGCCTATGTTCTTTGGGGCGTGGCACCTGTCTACTTTAAGCAGCTGCCAAGCTTAGCCGCGCCTGAAATTGTACTGTATCGAGTGATTTGGACCGTTATTTTCACTCTGGCTTTGGTTGCACTCATTCGCCAGCGCCATGCTGTTGCAGCCGTGCTCGCAGCACCCAAAACATTAATGATTTTATTTGGTTCAGGCTTAGTGATTGGGGCGAATTGGCTGATATTTATCTGGGCGGTAGTGAATGAGCAAATGGTGCAGGCGAGTTTGGGTTACTTTATTAACCCGCTCGTGAATGTGTTATTTGGTTTGATTTTTTTCAGTGAGCGTCTGCGCCGCATGCAGTGGCTTGCGGTTGCTATTGCCACCATCATGGTTTCGGCGCAGGTCATCGCCTTTGGGCAAGTGCCATGGATCGCACTGGCGCTTGCCGTGTCGTTTGGTATCTATGGCGTGCTGCGAAAACACATTAGTTTGCCAGCCATTGCCGGGTTGTTTTTAGAGTCGTTAGTGTTGCTGCCCTTTGCCTTGGTTTATCTTGGTTATTTGCTCGCGTCGGGTACCATTACGCCTCTCAACTCAGGTGCAGAACTAGCGCTAACCGCCGGCTTAGGCGTGGTAACCGCTGCCCCGTTGTTGTTTTTTACCGCAGCAGCGAGCCGTATGCGCCTAATCACGCTGGGCTTTTTCCAATATATTGGCCCTAGTTTAATGTTTGTGATTGCAATTAGTTTTTATGATGAGCAGGTTACAGCGGGTGAGTGGTTGTCGTTTGCTGCCGTCTGGTTAGCACTGATGATTTATACTTGGGACAGTTGGCGAGCACAACGCGAGCGTGTAGCCTTGCATTCATAGTTAGTGGATATTGAGAGGTGGGCATGCAGCCAGCGTCGATTGAAGATGCTAAGTACTATTGGCGCAATGCCTCGTTACTCATAGACTGGGTGTGGCAGCATTATCAACCTTTGCTTTCTGCCGATGCCGTGGCTTTTTATCAATCTTGGTGCCGATTGTCCGACGATGAGCAGGCGCTACTGATTCGAATGTTAAGCCGCAAAGGTGACTATTTTCGCCAAAGTCAGCTGCAATATGATGAAATCTCGGCCTTCGATTTATCTGCCAGTCAGCTTGTTGCCAGCGACTTGATCGAAATGGATCCGGTGGTCGAAGCAGAGTGGTTGGCTAATTTTGCTACCGTCACTGAGCTGTCTACGTTGGTAGGTAAGGCAAGAAAATCTGCGATGGTCGAGGCGGCGCTTGTAAGCCTTCCCAAAGAGACCAAATGGTCGTTGTGCTTTTCATCAAACTTATTGATACAGCTAACCTGTCGGCCTGCTTTTGATCAGTTTCGCCTGCTGTTTTTTGGCAACTTACGCCAAACACTCAGTGACTTTATATTCGCCGAGTTAGGCGTGCAGCAGTTCCTCCCTATTTCTGTTGACCACCTCTGCCTTGCCTTCTCTGACCGTAATAGTGTCGAGGCTGCATGGCAAACGCATTTACTCGGCGAGGCCTTAGAAGCCGGCACACTTAGTAAGTCTTGGCTAGAAACTGTTCCTGAATCGCCTGCCTGGCTGGTTGCACGCTATAAGCGCCGTTTGTTTCAGCTTGGTCATCAGTTTGAACGCCAAGGAAACCTAGACGATGCCATTGATTGCTATTTAGTTGCCGACACTAGTGACGCGAGGATTCGCCGCTTGCGAGTGCTTGAGCGGTTAAAAGAATTTGTGGCGGCAGAGCAACTATGTGCGCAAATGCTGTTGCATCCAAAAAACGAGGCTGAACTAGATGCTGCACAAAAGGTGGCAAAACGCTTGCGCAAGCACGGTTTTAGCCATCATATCGAGGCTACAAATTTTCGCCCTACCATGCAGTCTCTGGTGCTTCCCGAGCGGCCAGAGCACTTAGAAATAGGCGTTGCCCAAGCGTTAGGGCGTGACGTGTATTACGTCGAAAATGGGCCATGGCAGACTTTGTTCTTTTTAACCTTTGCCCAAGCCATACTTGCCCCGGTACAAGGCGCTTTTTTTCATCCATTTCAGCGCCAACCCATGGACTTATACCAGGAAGACTTTGTTGAGCGCCGCCAGCACGAAATGCAAGCAGGCTGGCAGTTGCTAGCGAGCGAACAGTGGCCTCATACCATAAATGAGCGCATGGTTAGCGCTGAATATGCTGCGTTGCGTGCTATGGCCGCTCCCGTATCGAACGAGTTTGTTCGTGAGTTTGTTGCGCAAGCGCCGCGCACTTTATTCGAACGGGTGTTTCAGCGTATGTGGTTCGACTTGCGACGTAATCGCGCAGGCTTTCCCGACCTGATTGCTTTAAATCCAGTGCGTTTTTATGAAGTAAAAGGGCCAGGGGATCAGTTACAGCCACATCAGCGTGCATGGCTAGGTGAACTTTCTGAATTTGCTGAAGTAGCTGTGCTTAGTGTTAGCTTTAAGATGTAATCGCGCGGCGTAATCGCAACCTATAAAGCTTGCGTAGTATAGGCATGGCTCATAAAAAACTACATTTACCCGAGAAAACTTGCTTGCAATGCCAGCGCCCATTTACTTGGCGAAAGAAATGGGCGCGCGATTGGGAGCAGGTTAAGTATTGCTCCCAGCGCTGTAAACGAGAGGCTAAAGCTTCTGGTAGCGCAAAATAAACGGCTGATCGCCACTATATAGGCAATCAAATCCGGCATTGTAACGGTTAACAATGGTGCACTGGTCATCACCTAATGGTTCATCACAGCTGTCGCCTTCACAGGCATTAATGTCGCTAAACTTCAGCTGCAAACCGTTGTGTTGCCACTGGTAGACTTGCGCGTAATCACCATTTTCATAACGCCCATCACCGTCTGGAGCTAAGGTTTCTGTACCCGCTGGAACCCAAGCACAATCGGAAGTCATCTCACTCACTTGGTAGTTGCCAGCGTAGTTTTCTATGATTGCTCTTGGAGCGTTATCACCGCTTGTGGTGGCTTGCGTCACGATGCCCTCATCAGTAATTTGCACAATGGCCGAGCTAGTGCGTCCCATGCGCCGCAGTTGCTCCGACAGTTGAATGAAGTCATAACAAGTGCTGGCATCATCTAATGGCAGTGTTTTTGACATCATATCTACCAAATCGGCCGACTGTTGGTGGTCAAAGTGGAACTGAGTGATCGCTGGTGCTAATTCTGCCGTTTTGATCGATTCGGTATCCGGTGTACCCAGCGTGATCAGTAAACGGTCGCCGAGCAGTTCTAATTTAGCACTGCGGTTAGCAACTAACTCATTGGCTGGAATGCTGACTTCACCAGTTGGTGATTGGCTCGACAGTATTGGAATATCCATGCCAGTAAACAGGCCAAGTGGCGCTAGGATATTACCAAGACTATTGCCTACCAATGTGAGTGTGGCGTGCACTTCATATTGGCCAGTCTTAAGTGGTGTTACTTTTTCTAGATTGATTTGCAAGCCCTCTATGCCTTGAACAAATGCAGTTGCTGAAGCAATGCCCAGTAGCGCTTGAGGATCAAACTCAGCTCTGGCCTCTTCTAATGCTTCACAGGTGTAAGGTTGGTTAACAAAACGTTTAGTGATGGCATTTAGCACTGGTGCAATTTGCCCAGCGTTGAGACCCCAGCCAATGCTAGCAATCCCTTGTTCATGCTGTGGTAGCTTGC
Source organism: Salinibius halmophilus (assembly GCF_003577475.1). Taxonomy (GTDB): domain Bacteria; phylum Pseudomonadota; class Gammaproteobacteria; order Pseudomonadales; family Natronospirillaceae; genus Salinibius; species Salinibius halmophilus. Next base: position 173,625 of record NZ_QPEP01000002.1, on the reverse strand, counting down.
CTTGTAACAGTGCAATTTGTGACAGCAGATCACCGTCAGCAAACTCAAGAATGGTGCGGTTAATCGCACTTTCTTGGTTTAGTGTTGTGTTGCCAGCGATCAATCTTGGAACACCAGCGATGAGCGCTTTAACATCTTGCTCGCATTGCAAAAAGGCTTCATCGTTAAAGTCGTCGGCATCGGCAATATCTAGGCTAATCATGTCTTGACCTAGTTTGCTCGCACTGCCTAACCAAAGCTGTTCGGCAAGTAAGCGGAAGTCAGCTTCAAACGCCACGCCAACAAAGTCATTATCTCGCATTAGTTTCTGCAGACGGTTGCTGGCGCTCAATGGTTTAGGTTTAACAAGCAATAGTTCTTTCAGGCGAGCATCGGCTCGTTGTGTGAGCCCTAGGCTCCATACCACCTCAAAATCGTTTACTGCTACATCAACACTAATGCCGTCTTGCTCCTCAAGTATCAGTCGATAGACTTGGTAACCCTCTATCGGCTCTAACGTCGTGAAACCGGCTTCATTTAGCGTATCAAGTAAGTCGCCTGTTTTTGCCAGTTCGTAGCGCATGACTGGGTGTAGCCCATCGAAGTAAAAGGCAACAAAACTATCATCTTGCATCGAGATAGCATGGCGCTTTTCAGGTACGTAAATCGCGTCAATCGTGCGAGTAAGTAGCACCTGTAAGGCATTCGCTAACTCGGGTGCTAATTCGGCGGTTAATAAGGTTTGCAGCTCCGCAAGGTCTTGTGTTGGGTTGCTATGCGCTAGTGATACATCTGGGTCTAGTTTGCCTGCTGCAAGCAAGGGCGTGTCGGCGGGCACACGTTGTTGAATCTTTTTGCTGGCATCATCGCCTAATAGTCCAAATAAACTAAAATCTGCCAAAACGCTGCTAGTCATCACTAGGCTTATGGCGAAAAGAATTGAGGCTCTCACGGTTTTTCCTTACTCACGCTGAAGTAGTAAAAGACTAACATATGTGTAGGTGTTGGTGGGGAAACTGACCAAGCGCATTCATCTGTGTATCAGGTTCGGTAAATTTTTCCTTAAGTTTTCAACTGAGTTCTAGTTTTGTTTTGAAAAACCGGATGATTTCATATTTAAAATCAAATTTTCTAATGTTCTTTGTGTAACTAATATGTGTCGCAAATTAATCATTTGTGGAGTTATGTAATGAAAGTAGAAGTAGCTGTCATCGGCGCAGGCACCGCAGGCTTAGCAGCATACCGTGAGGCAGCAAAGCACACCGACTCAGTTGTGCTAATTGAAGGCGGCCCGCACGGCACTACTTGCGCCCGTGTTGGCTGCATGCCATCCAAATTATTGATTGCTGCAGCGGATGCCGCGCATGAAGTGAAAAAAGCCGACGAGTTTGGTGTTCGTGCCACAGTAGCAAGCATCGATGGTAGGGATGTCATGCAGCGGGTACGCAGCGAACGTGACCGTTTTGTTGGTTTTGTTTTAGAAGGAGTCGACAACATTCCAGAACATCACAAACTGCGTGGCTATGCTCAATTTATAGACGGTAACCGTTTGCAAGTGAACGAGCAAATCATTGAAGCTGACCGTATTGTGATTGCAACCGGTTCTTCGCCCGCCGTGCCAAAGCCTCTACAGGCAGCTGGCGACAGGCTAATCATTAATGACAATGTTTTTGATTGGCAAGACCTGCCTGAGTCGGTGGCGGTATTTGGCGCCGGCGTGATTGGTCTGGAACTTGGCCAAGCGCTGGCGCGGCTGGGTGTGCGCACGAAGTTATTCAGCATTGGCGGTTTTGTTGGTCCCTTAACCGACCCAGAAGTGAAAGCCTCAGCCTTGGCTGCGTTGCAAGATGATTTCTACTTTGATCCTGATGCTCGCACCGAGGTTCGCCAAGACGGGGATCAGGTGATTGTGCGCTATCAGCGCGATGAAGAATGGCATGAGGAAGCATTTGACTACTTGCTGGCGGCAACTGGGCGTAAACCAAACCTTGATAAGCTAAATTTATCTGCCGCTGGCATTGAGCTCGATGACAAAGGCATGCCTGCTTATGACGCTGATACACTGCAAATTGGCAAGCTACCGATATTTTTAGCCGGTGACGTAAACAATGATCGACCACTTCTGCATGAAGCTGCTGATGAAGGTGTCATCGCCGGGCGTAATGCCATTAGCTACCCGTTAGTGCAAGGCCAGCCTCGGCGCACGCCAATTAGTGTAGTGTTTAGTGACCCGCAAATCATGATGGTAGGGAAAACCTACGCTCAGATCATTGACGAAGATGTGGCGATCGGACAAGTCAGTTTTGCTAACCAAGGGCGTTCACGCGTCATGCTAGTTAACCAAGGCATGCTGCGGGTTTATGGCGACCGTCACACCGGCAAGTTAATTGGGGCTGAAATGGCAGGTCCTTCCGCTGAACATATTGCCCACTTGCTATCCTGGGCGATTCAACAAGGGCAAACGGTTGAACAGTTGTTGCGCATGCCATTCTACCATCCCGTAATTGAAGAAGGGGTTCGCACGGCACTCAGAGATTTAGCGCAAGCGCTAAAAAACTGATGTAGGTCGATGCTTTTTTCTGGGGGTTTGCTGCAATGGTGGCAAGCCCCTTTTTTATGGACGTTTCCATGCCCGTTATTACCATTTGTTTTGCTAGTCGCTATGGTCAAACCGAGCGCATTGCTAACCGAATTGCCAAGCAATTAGCGCAGCAAAACTGCGATGTGTTGTTACATAACATCGTACTAGATGGTGCATTACCTAAGAGCGATTATTACATTGTTGGCGCCCCCGTAATGTATGGCAATGCTTGGACACCCATGCGTAAGTGGCTAGCAGCGCATCGCGAGACACTCAGTGCAAAAGTCGTTGCCGTGTTTAATGTAAATCTCACAGCGCGCAAACCAGGTAAGCGCCACATCGACAACAACCCTTATCTTGCCAAGTTACTTGCCTTATTACCCGAGGGTATCCAACACAAACAAGTGTTTGCTGGCGCCTTGGATTACCCAAGCTACCCTTGGTACGACCGGCTAATGATCAAACTGATTATGCACATCACAGGTGGACCCAAACGCTGCGGCCACCGCATCGATTATACCTATTGGCCAGATGTTGACCGCTTCGCCGAACAAATCGCCAGTAGCACACAATAAAAACGCTTAATTACCAAATTGGCTGGTTGAAGCGCCATTAACTTGCCACCATGTTAGAGTAAACGAAACAACTCGAGATGGTTTTATGGCAACAGAAATAAAAAATGTGACGGCAGAAAGCTTTCAGAACGATGTAATGACTGCCTCAACCGAGCGCCCGATTGTTGTAGTGTTCTGGGCGCCTTCGGTTCCAGAAAGTGAGCAATTTTTACAACAGTTGCAAACCACGATCCAAGACTATGCCGGTGGCACTGCGTTGGCCGTCGTGAACGTAGAGCAAGAACAAATGTTGGCACAAAGCGTTGGTTTGCGCGCACTACCAACCACGCTGGTGGTGAAAGATGGGCAACCGCTAGATTCGCTTGAGGGCCCACAGCCTGAGCCAGCCATTACTCAATTGCTTGATCGTCATATCAGCAAAGGGCCAACGCCGCTTGATCAAGCCCGCGCCCTGATTGAGCAAGAGTCCTACACGCAAGCATTGGATATCTTGCAGGTAGCATGGAGCGATGAGCCTCGCTCGGTGGAAATTGCCGCCAATATTTTGCGTTGCTTAATTGAACTACATCGTTTGGATGAAGCGCAAAAAGTACTGTCGAGCTTGGATGCAGGCGTTGCTAGCGACGATATTATTCAAGCGTTGGCTGCCGAAATTGAGCTAGCGAGTGCGCAGGCGGATTTACCTGAAGTTGACGAAATGCGCCGCCAGTTCGAGGCGGACCCATCGCCAGAGAACTGCAAGTCTTTGGCGCTTGTGTTAAACGAAGCAAATCGCTACGAAGAAGCCATGCAGGTTTTGCTAGCTGGTATCAAACGTGATCGAGCGGCAACTGAACTGCGTCCGGTATTGCTAGATATCTTTAAAAGTTGTAAAGATAAGAGTCTGGTTACGCAATATCAACGACAGCTATTTACGCTGATGTATTAAGCAAGGAGGGCAGCGATGCCCATGTGGGAAAAGATTAAGCACACGCTAGTGCGACATCTTTTGAATGTATCAAACCGCGTCATTTTGCTCGCGGTTTTATTATGGGCGCTTGTTGGCTGGATAGGCCTTTGGTTGCTAGGTGAGCAAGACCTATTGCCACTTACCGACTATGTCTACTGGCTAATGGTGACTGCTTCTACCGTTGGCTATGGCGATATGTCGCCAGTCACGCATGGCGGCAAGCTATTCGTGATGCTTTATATCATCCCGTTTGGCCTGTCACTTTTTGCCCTATTAATTGGCCGTGTAGCAGCGGTGTTTACTGACTTTTGGCGACGCGGACTGCGAGGAGAACGCGCTGTGGATATGGATAATCATATTCTTTTGTTGGGGTGGCAAGGGGATCGCTCGCGCCTACTTAGCAAACTAATCAAAGAAGAAGCTTTAGCTAATCGCCAGCGCAGAGTGGTGCTGGTGGATGATACTTTAGAGGAAAATCCACTGCCAACGGTGCTGGATGCCTTTGTTAAAGTGAAAAGTTTTACCACAGATGAAGACATGCAGAAATGCAATTTGGCTAAAGCATCAACTATTGTGATTGCTATGCCATCTGATAACCAAGCCTTCACTGCTGCATTGTATAGTGCCAAAGCGAACCCTAATGCTCACCTAATTGTAAGCCTGCAAGACGATGAACTCGCGCGCATGCTACGACTGCATTGCCCTAATGCTGAGCTAAGCCCAAATATGGAAGTAGAAATCTTGGTCAAGGCGGCAATGGATCCTGGTAGCTCAGAGCTGCATTATGAGCTCATTCACCTAGGTGACGACGAAACCCAATATTCTGTACAGTACCCAAGCGACTTGCCAGCCAAACCAATCGAAGCGTTATTTTTGCAGTTGAAAAAACAGCATAATGCAACGATTCTAGGGGTACGCAGTGGCGACAGTGGAAAACTAAACGTTAACCCGGCGCTGGATATCAATATTCAGCCGGGCGATATTATCTATTACGTTGCAAGCCAACGAGTTAAAAACTGGCAGTGGTAGCCAAAGGAGCACCAATCATGATTATGGAATCTTTGTATGGCCTTGGGCCATTCGCCTTATACTTCGCCATTGCACTGGCGTCGTTGTTTGTTTTTAAGTTTGTTTACACTCTCATCACACCGCATGATGAATGGAAGTTGGTAAAAGAAAACAACGTGGCCGCGGCGGTTGCACTAGTGGGAACGCTTATTGGTTTTGCCATTGCCCTAGGCAGTGCAGCGTCTAACTCAGTCAGCCTAGTCGACTTTGTTATCTGGGCCGTCGTTGCCTTGGTAGCGCAGTTGATCGCTTATGCCATTGTGCGCTTTGCTCTATTGCCAAAAATCGTGCGCCGCATTGAAGAGGGTGAAGTGGCCGCTGGTGTGATCCTGGGTGGTTTATCTATTGCAATCGGTATCTTAAACGCTGCAAGCATGACATGGTGAGGCCGATGACTAAACGATCTCAAAACGTCAACCTGGCGGCCATGCGCAAGCCAGTCGTGTTCCCTTTATCGGCATTGGCGGCAGCGGTTGCCCTGTCTGGCTGTGGTAGCAGTGGTGAGGAAGCCTATTTGTATAACTCGGTCAGTGAATGTGTTGCCGAGCATCCTGATAGCGCCGATATTTGCCAGCAAGCCTATGAAGAGGCTCAGTTAGCTGCACTGGATAGTGGTCCACGCTATGCCAATCAAAACCTTTGTGAAACCGAGTTCGGTGCTGGTCAATGTCAGCCACAAGCAGGTGGCAGCTTCTGGACACCATTTGTCGCTGGTTATCTGGTGGGTGAAATCATTGATGAAGTCGGAGATTACGCTGAGTATAAGTTGAAAAAACGCAGCGGCTACTACTCATCAACCCCTGTCTTTCTGTCAACCAAGTCAGGTCGACCTGCCTACTATGGTATGAACGAGCAAAAACTCGGTAACTTTGGTGATAAAACTGTGCGAGCGTCAAGCTCGGCTTATCAGCGCCAAGCACCAAAAGTTCGCACGGCTTCGACCGTAAGCCGAGGAGGTTTTGGTACAACGGTGCGTAGCTCCTCGTCTAGCAGTAGCTCGCGCAGCTGGGGCGGTTAATGCAGCGCCATAAAATGTCCCCTAGACCTGACTGGCAACAGCAGGCTAGGGAATTTGGCTTTCATTTCCATACCATTGATGGCGATTTGTATTGGGATGAGTCTGTTGCTTGGCAGTTTAGTTTGGCGCAGGTTGAAAATGACCTAGAGGACCCAACGGCCGAACTACAGCAAATGTGTTTGGCTGCGGTCGATGACATTGTCCAGTCGGAAGAATGGTTAACTAAGTTTGCCATTCCAAGTTTTGCGTTTGATTTGGTCAAAGAGTCTTGGCAGCGCCAGCGCTTTAGTTTGTATGGGCGCATGGATTTTAGCTATCACGGGCATGGCCCGGCTAAGTTGCTCGAGTACAACGCCGATACCCCAACAAGTTTATATGAGGCAGGCTTTTTTCAGTGGCTGTGGTTAGAGCAGCAAATTGAGCGAGGAGCGCTGCCGCCAAATGCTGATCAGTTTAACTCTTTGCAAGAAAAGCTTATTAACCAGTTTGCCGCGTTTCGCAAAAAGTTCGCTGGCCATGGCTTGCATATGTGTTGCTCTCCAGACACGGTTGAAGATCGCGGTACTGTGCAATATTTGCAAGATTGCGCCCTGCAAGCAGGTTTGACCAACAAGTTCTTGTATGTCGACGACATTGGTCAATCGAAAGAGGGATTGTTTACCGATAATGACGATGAGGTCATCGAGGCATGCTTTAAGCTCTACCCTTGGGAATTTATGTTGCGAGAGCCAGCTGCAGTGGACCTAGCGTCGGCAAACGTCTGGTGGCTAGAGCCGCTATGGAAGTCGGTGTTATCAAATAAAGCCATCTTGCCTTATCTTTGGCAAAAGCACGAAGGGCACCCGAACCTGCTGCCAAGTTATTTTGCCGATGACAAAACTGCGTCATTGTCTGGTGAGTACGTTCGCAAGCCGATTTTTTCACGCGAAGGGGCAAATATCGACTGGTTGAAAGATGGCGAAGTGGTGACCTCGAGCACTGGCCCGTACGGCGAAGAAGGCTCTATTGTGCAGCAAGCGCATCCACTACCAGTGGTAGATGGCCAGCATATGCTAATTGGAGCATGGATTGTTGGCGATGAGCCGGCGGGTTTAACCATCCGTGAGGATGCTTCGGCGATTACCCAAGACACCTCACGGTTTGTGCCGCACTTTATTGTTGATTGATATGGCGCCCTCCTGCCATATCAATCTTTAGGTGTTAACAATCGTCTTTAAACGAACGGTGTGAGCGCTTGCTGTGTTGATCGATTTCACGGAAAGTTTTCATCGCCTCATCCACATCACCCTCGGCCAGTTGTGTATCCATGGTGGTTAGGTAGGCTAGCAATTGATCCATGCCTTCTTGGTAATTCGCTAAAAAGGCTTCTTTGTCTTCGCCTTCGTATTCGCGCGTTTTAATCGGTTGATAGGTTTTAGACTCTTCTGATTTTTCAATCAGTATGGCAACTTGGTTGCGCGCTTCCTCCAAGTTGCCTTGGCGCATTTCAAAAGCAGTCATGCGCATTGCCGACTTCATATCTTCCATAGCTGTGCCAAGTTCGGCATGGCACTCCCCATCGTGTCCCATCGCTTGTGCCGATGTCGCCAATGCCAGTGCCATGGTTATGGCTACTTTGCTAACGATCGATTTCATTGTTGCTCCGCTCTTATTGTTGATTATGGTTTGATCAAGACAAAATGCCTTACGCACAATTTATAAGATAAGCGCACCAAGAATTGCAATGATTGCGTAGTGAGCAGTTGGAAAGTGTTCAGTTACTCCGCGACGGTATTAACTAAGCGGGCCGACATCTAAGAATGGCGAGGCGTCTAAATCTTCGGCGTCCATCATGCTGGCAACCTTGGTGAGGGCTGCAAGAATGAAATGCTGCTCCCACTCTTCTAAGTGATCAAAACGCTTAGAGAAAGCCTCTTGGAAGGGCAGCGGTGCGCCAGATACGACTTGCTCGGCTTGTTCGGTAAGAATAAGGTTAACTTTGCGCTTGTCTTGATCATTGCGCTGGCGGGTAATTAGCCCTTTGGCTTCTAAACGGTCAAGAATGGTAGAAACGGTTGCTTGGCTTAACGAAATGCTTTTGGCCACTTCGTTTACCGTTGCAAAAGGAATTTTATTGACCGTTTGCAGAACCAGTAGCTGAGGGGTAGTTAAACCCGTACTTCGGCCTAGGCGCTTGGAGTGTAAGTCGGTTGCCCGAATGATTCGGCGCAAAGCAATTAACACTTCTTCCTGACGATCCATTTTATACTCACTTTCAGTTAAAAAAGGCGCCTTGTCGGCGCCTAAATCAGTTAACCGCGCATGCTATCGAAGAACTCATCATTGGTCTTCGTTTGCTTCAGTTTGTCGATTAAGAACTCAATTGCTGGCACGTCTTCCATGTCTGATAGAAGTTTGCGCAGAATATACAAACGCTGCAAGGACGCCTGATCAATGAGGCGGTCTTCGCGGCGCGTGCCTGAGCGGCGAATATTGATGGCTGGGAAGGTGCGCTTCTCAGCGATCTTGCGGTCTAGATGGATTTCCATGTTACCCGTGCCTTTGAACTCTTCAAAGATCACTTCATCCATTTTCGAGCCGGTATCAACCAACGCCGTTGCAATAATTGAAAGCGAGCCGCCTTCTTCCACATTACGTGCCGCACCAAAGAAGCGTTTTGGGCGCTCTAGGGCGTGCGCATCAACACCACCAGTTAATACCTTGCCTGAAGATGGTTGCACTGTGTTGTAAGCGCGGGCCAAGCGAGTGATAGAGTCGAGTAGAATAACAACGTCTTTTTTGTGCTCAACCAAGCGTTTCGCTTTTTCGATTACCATCTCTGACACCTGTACGTGGCGAGCTGGTGGTTCATCGAACGTTGAGGCAATTACTTCGCCGCGAACCGAGCGCTGCATCTCAGTCACTTCTTCTGGGCGCTCATCGATGAGCAGCACCATTAGGTGACATTCTGGGTTGTTGCGAGTAATCGATTGAGCTACGTGTTGTAGCATCAAGGTTTTACCTGCCTTCGGCGGCGATACAATCAAACCACGCTGGCCTTTACCAATAGGCGCCACCATGTCGAGAATACGGCCCGAGATATCTTCAGTAGAACCATTGCCGGCTTCAAGCACTAAGCGATCTTCTGGGAATAGCGGCGTTAGGTTTTCAAACAAAACCTTATTGCGGCTATTGTCTAGTGGCTCGTGGTTGATTTTGGCAACTTTGAGAAGTGCGAAGTAGCGCTCGCCGTCTTTTGGTGGGCGAATTTTTCCTTCAATGGTGTCGCCAGTACGCAAGTTGAAGCGGCGAATTTGGCTTGGCGATACATAAATGTCATCTGGACCAGCTAAGTAAGAGCTGCTTGCTGAACGCAAAAAGCCAAAGCCATCTTGAAGAATTTCTAATACGCCATCGCCATAAATATCTTCACCGCTTTTTGCGTGTTTCTTCAAAATGGTGAATACAAGGTCTTGGCGGCGCGAGCGGTTTATATTGTCGATTTGCATTTCCTGAGCGACTTCGATCAGCTCAGGCATCGATTTCATCTTTAGTTCACTGAGATTCATATTTTTTGTCTAGGACAGATGCCTATAAAAAGGAAGGAAGGAGTTGTGATTAAATTTAGTGTTCAATCGTTATACTTGGCTATTAACGTTGATTAGTCAAGTGCGGATTGGTTCCGCACTTGATTTTTTTGTTACAGATTGCTGTCTATAAACTCTAAAAGCTGTGATTTGGTGAGTGCGCCGACCTTAGTTGCGGCCACTTCCCCACCTTTAAAAATCATCAAAGTTGGGATGCCACGAATACCATACTTAGGTGGCGTGTTTGGGTGCTCATCAATATTGAGCTTGGCAACCACCAGTTTGTCGGCGTACTGCTCGGATACTTCATCTAAGACAGGTGCAATCATTTTACATGGTCCACACCAAGGCGCCCAATAATCCACTAGAACAGGTCGATCGCTCTGCAATACATCCTGCTCAAAGCTATCATCAGACAGTGTCTTAATATGCTCGTTCATTATCGCTTCCATTAGCTTTTAAAAAAAAAGATCCTCTGCAAAGATAGGGACTTTTGCTTCGAATACAAGACTAGCGACGCAATTGTTCTGCTACGCTAATCGCAAAATATGTCAAAATGCCATCTGCGCCGGCACGTTTAAAGCATAATAGCGCCTCATGTACACAGGCTTGCGAAAGCCAACCATTGGCGATGGCTGCCTGCAGCATCGCATACTCGCCGCTGACATGATAGGCAAACGTTGGTGCTTTGAATGTTTGTTTTACTTCCCGAATCACGTCCAAATAAGGCATGCCCGGCTTGATCATCACCATGTCGGCGCCTTCTTCAAGGTCCATTGCAACTTCATGCAATGCTTCGTCAATATTGGCAGGATCCATTTGGTAGGTCGCTTTGCTGGCTCCTTTTAAGTTGCCTGCCGAGCCGACTGCATCGCGAAATGGGCCATAAAATGCCGATGCATACTTGGCTGAGTAAGCCATGATACGCGTTTGTTGATAGCCACCGCTCTCTAATGCAGCTCGGATTGCGCCGATACGTCCATCCATCATGTCGCTCGGGCCTATTACATCCGCCCCTGCTTCGGCGTGTGACAAGGCTTGTTTTACCAGGGCGTCAACGGTGCGATCGTTATCTAGATCGCCGCTGTCGTCTAATAATCCATCTTGGCCGTGCGTCGTGAACGGGTCGAGGGCAACGTCGGTCATTACGCCTAGCTCTGGCACGGCAGCTTTAATGGCGCGCACGGCTCGTTGTGCCAAACCATTTGGGTTCCATGCCTCACTGGCGTCGTCGGATTTCACCTGCGCTGGGGTCACAGGAAAAATAGCGATCAACGGAATGCCTAACTCATGTACGTATTTGGCTTTTGCAACCAATAAGTCAATGCTTAAGCGCTGCACACCAGGCATAGAGTCAACATCTTCAGTTTGTTGCTCGCCCTCAATCACGAAGGTTGGCCAAATTAAGTCGCTTGCGCTTAAGCGGTGCTCTTGCATTAGCTTGCGGCTGAAGCGCGCTTGGCGCATGCGGCGAGGGCGAGTTAATGGATAAGTACGGTTTACCATGGCTTCCTCTAAAACAGTGACATTGGGTCGGCACTAGGCGCTGGCGTTGCTTCTAGTGGCGTCTCACCAAAAATTGGTAAGACGTCATTATTGGTTGGTGCTTGTGGTGCCTGCCTGGTTTGGGTCGGGGCGTTTTCTTCGCGGAACCACTCATCATAACCATCTTGGTCACTGCGCGGCGTTAGCTCGCCAGTTGTGCGATTAACGTGGCGGCGTACTAGGCCTGATGGCTGGGTGAGCTGCTTTTCTGGCACATTGGCGAGTGCTTCACGCATAAAATCAACCCAAATAGGTAGGGCGGTAACGCTACCAAACTCGCTGGCACCTAATGATTCGGCCTCATCGAAGCCAACATAAACAGAAGCGACAATATCTGGGTGGTAGCCAGTGAACCAGGCGTCAACACCATCATTCGTAGTACCTGTTTTACCGGCTAGATCATCGCGCTCCAAAACTAGCGCTCGTCGCGCTGTACCGCGCTGCACGGTGTCTTGCAGTATGCTGTCCATAATGTAGGCAATACGAGGGTCGATTACTTGCGGGGCGATCGGGTCTTCGCTAAATGCTTGCTGGTCACAGCGTTGGCATACTTCCGATGGGCGATGTTGATAAACGATATTGCCCGATCGATCTTCAATTCGATCAATAAACCACGGCTCAACTAAATAACCACCATTGGCAAAAACAGCATAACCACGAACCACTTCTAGTGGTGTCATGCTGTTGGTTCCTAGTACTAAGGATAAGTCTTTCGCAAAGTCTTCTGGGTTGAAACCAAAATTCGCCATGTAGTCAACGGCATTGCGAATGCCCGTTTGCTCGAGTACGCGCACTGATGAGGCGTTGCGAGACTGGTATAAGGCTTGGCGCAGTGGAATGGGACCCAAGTATGAGTCGCCGGCATTTCTAGGTCGCCAAGTGGTCTCTAGCAAACTATCACTGTAAATCACTGGTGCATCGTTAATAATGCTACCCGCTGTTAGACCTTCTGCTAGCGCTGCTGCATAGATAAAGGGTTTCACTGTTGAGCCTGGTTGGCGCGTAGCTTGAATAACCCGGTTGAACTGATTGTAGGAATAGTCATAACCACCAGAGAGCGCCAGAATGCCACCATTCATTGGGTCGATGGCAACAAACGCGCCTTCAGCGGTTGGCAATTGCGCCAAACGCCAACCATTGTTGGTGTTGCGCAGGCGAATGACATCGCCTTCGCTGACCACGTCCGAAGCTGATTCTGGTGCTGGACCTTGGCGATTATCACTGATAAACGGGCGTGCCCATTCCCAGCCAGAGCGAGCAACTAGCACCTGTTCGCCATTGCGAAGGCGAGCGGCGAAGTTCTCTTCCGAAACGGCCATGACGACAGCAGCTTCTAAAAGCTCAGCGTTCGGGCGATCATCTAACGCTTGTTCAACAACTGAAATATCAGTGATGGCATCGAGTTTGGCTTCTGGGCCGCGATAGCCATGACGCTCGTAGTAATCAATCAAGCCTTGGCGCAGCGCTTGATTTGCCGCAGTTTGTTTGTCGGCGTGAATGCTGGTGTAAACATTGTAGCCATTGGCATATACCTGTTCTTCACCATAGCGGTCAATCAGCTCTAAGCGTACCATTTCCGCTATGTATGGCGCCTCGAACTGCAAAGATGTGCGAGTTCTTGTAGCCGTGATGGGCGTGTTAACGGCTGCTTGGTGAGCTGCCGCACTAATATGGCCTACCTCAAGCATGCGATCTAGTACATGATTGCGACGCTTCAGCGCACGCGCTTCATTGGTAAATGGATTAGCCGCAGAGGGGGCTTGGTGCATACCTGCAATCATCGCTAGCTCTGCCAGGGTTAAATCACCGAGGTCTCGGTTGTAGTAAACTTTTGCTGCTGCAGCGATGCCATAGGCGCGGTGGCCTAGGAAGTGCTTGTTTGCATAGAGTTCAAATATTTCGGCTTTATTTAGTTCGCGCTCCATTTGCAAAGCAAGCAAAATTTCGGTGAACTTGCGAGTAAATGTTTGTTCTCTATTTAAGAAGTAGTTGCGGGCAACTTGTTGCGTAAGTGTAGAACCCCCTCCCACATAGTTACCGGTGAGGTATCCTAGGGCTGCGCGGCCAAAGCCGATTGGATCCATGCCGAAGTGTTCTTCGAAGCGCGCATCCTCGACAGCAGTTAATGCTTGCACAAACTGTGCAGGCATTTGCTCAAAGTCGACGGGGTCACGACGTTCGTTGCCATATTCTGCTAATAATTCACCGTCGGCGGCAAAAATACGCAGTGGTTGGCTGAGTCGGTAGTCCTGCAAAGCCTCTACGGCAGGTAGTGTTGGCGTTAAATAGATGCTAACAGCCATGCAAGTCATGGCAAAACCTGATAATAATAGCAAGGCTAAGAGTGCGAACTCGCGCAGAAAAGTAAGAAATCTAAGCATTAAACTATTCGCCTTAGTCAAAAGTTAGCGCCATTATAGGGGTGTCTGGCAAAAGGATCGACCTTATATATGTTGACCTTAGTAGCAATCGCTACTTAATCTAAGGACTACAAGATACATTTATCACTGATGAACGGGGCCTTTGACGTGCGGTTCAGAAAGAAAAATAACATGATGTTGGGCATCGATATTAGTTCGACGTCCGTTAAGCTGCTGGAAATCAGTCGCAGTAACAGTGGCTATCGAGTTGAGAGTTATGCGCTCGAACCGCTGCCTGAAGGCGCTGTAACCGAAAAAGACATCAAAGAAACCGAGGCAGTTGGGCAAGCGATTGCAAAGGTTGTGCAAAAATCGCGCACCAAGCTCAAAAATGCCGCGGTGGGGGTTGCTGGGGCATCAGTGATTACTAAGTTGATTGAGTTGTCGGAGGATCTCGATGAAGATGAGATGGAGACACAGATCAACTTGGAAGCCGATCAGTACATTCCGTTCCCACTTGAAGAAGTGCGCTTGGACTTTGATGTGCTAGGGCCGTCAGAGAGCCATGATGGCATGGTGGAAGTGTTGCTGGCAGCTTGCAAAAGCGAAGATGTTGAATCGCGTGAAGACAGTCTTGAACTTGGTGGCTTGATTGCCCACGAAGTAGATTTGGAAGCCGAAGCACTGCAACGCTCATTCCGATTAATCGCCGACGATCTTGGTGCTGATCTAGATAGCGAGTTGCCAATTGCCATCGTTGATATTGGTCACACCACTACTACGTTAACGGCACTGCAGGGGTCGCGTAACTTATACACGCGTGAGCAATTGTTCGGTGGTAAGCAGTTAACCGAAGAAATTATGCGCCGCTACAGCATGAATGTGGCGGAAGCTGGTTTGGCCAAAAAGCAAAATGCACTGCCAGATGACTACCAGGATGAAGTGTTGTTGCCATTTATGGAAAACGTAGTCCAGCAGGTGCAACGTTCATTGCAGTTCTTCTATGCTGCAACAAACTTTAATGACGTTGCCATGGTAGTGTTGGCGGGCGGCACATCGTCGCTACCTGGCTTAGCAGAACTGATTGAAGAAAAAATTGGCCCACGTACCGTGGTTGCGAACCCATTTGCCAATATGGCGGTATCGTCGAAAGCCAACGTGACAGCATTAACCAATGATGCTCCTGCATTAATGATTGCCTGCGGTTTGGCGCTAAGGAGTTTTGAAGATGGCAAATATTAACCTACGCCCATGGCGTGAGGAACGCCGCAAGCAGCGGGCGCGAGAGATGATCTTAATGATGATCGGTGCGCTGGTGTTTGCTGGTGCGTTGGCATTTGGCTGGCTAAGTTACATGGACAGCCAGATTAATGCCCAAAAAGCGCGCAATAATTATTTGGATCAGCAGATCGCAATTTTGGATCAGAAAATCGTTAAAATTCGCGAACTGCAAGACCAGCTGCAAGCCTTGATTCAGCGCGTAGAAGTGATTCAGTCACTAGAAGCCGAACGAACCCTAATTGTGCAGTCATTCGATGAATTGGTTGAAGCCATTCCAGAAGACGTGTATCTCACTAGCTTTAGATTACAGGGCAACACCTACACGCTGAACGGCCGCGCTGCTTCAGCACCTAACATCAGTGCTTTTATTCGCAATCTTGAGCGCCAAGCAACCTTGTTCGATTCAGTTGCCCTACCTGAAAGTAGTGCTGAGCTAGACGCGCAAGGCGCCGAAGTTGGCCGTGTATTTGTTATGGAAGCCAAACGTGTGAATCCAGCCGCGCAGGAGGAGGAATAATGGCGAAGTCTCCAGTAGCCGATTTTTTCGCCGGCTTTAAAAAATTCGATCCAAACAACGATTTGGGCAACTTTGGTGTATGGCCGCCGGTTGTGCGTGTTACCGCGTTGATTTTAATTGTTGCCTTGGTATTAGGCGCCACCTATTACTTCCAAATTGGCGACAAGCAGGCGCAACTAGAGCGTGAGCAAGCCGCGGAAGTGCAGAAAAAGAATACCTTGCGCATTAAAGCTGGTCAGGCAGCCAACCTAGAAGAATACGAGCGTCAAAAAGAGCAAGTAGAAGAGCAGTTTGAAGTGCTTAAAAAGCGCTTGCCGACTGAATCGGAAATCAGTGAGCTCAACAGCAGTCTAGGTTTTAGTGCCCGCCAAACAGGCCTTGAGCTCATTAGCCAACGCATTGGCTCGCCGGTTTCGCGTGACGAGTTCTTTGAGCAGCCAATCAACCTTGAACTGGTGGGTAGTTATCATGAAGTGGGTAACTTCATATCGGCAGTCGCACGCGAACCCCGCATTGTGACACTGCACGACTTTAGTATTGCCCGCGAAGGTGATAGTTCACCAGAGAAGTTACGCGTTACCATGCAAGCCAAAACCTACCGTTATAAGGAGACAGGACAGTGAAACGCTTAGTACCCGCTATACTGACCCTGTCGGCAGTAAGTATTTTGTCTGGTTGTGCTGAAACAGATATCTCAGACTTGCAGGCTTATTCACGAGAAGTGCAGACACTCAGTGCACCACCAGTGAAGCCATTGCCTGAGTTTCCTGAGCCAATCGCGTATCAGTATCAGTCGTTTGAAGATCGCTCACCTTTTATGCCTAAGCAATCGGTGGCAGATATCATTCAAAGTATTAACAGCCAAGGCGTGCGACCAGACAGCAACCGTGCCAAGGAGCCACTTGAGGACTATCGAATAGAGTCGTTAAGAATGGTTGGTACGATTGCCCTTGAAGGCGGCGCGCTGGAAGCCTTGGTACTAGATCCATCCGGTATCGTGCACAGTATTCGTCGCGGTAATTATTTGGGTCAAAACAACGGCCGCGTTGTCGGCATAAACGAAACACAACTTGAATTACGTGAGATTGTCCCGAATGGACAGGGCGGCTGGATTGAACGGCCACGCACGGTATCAATGGCGGAACAATAGTGGGGATCAAGCGATGAGGAACTCGCCAATGCAACAGAAATATAAGAAGTTTGGATGGCTAGCTTGCATATCTTCGCTGCTGTTAGCCGTGAATGCATGGGCTGTCACCATGACAGATATCCAGTTTACCTCGCAACCTGGTGATAAGGTTGAAGCGGTATTGGTATTCGACGGGCCTGCACCAGAGGCGGATAGCTATGCCATTGAGAGCCCAGCGCGCATTTCGGTGGATTTAACCGATACCGTCGCCGAGGGTGTAGACCGTTACCACACTATTTCGCGTGGCAATACTCGCTCAGCAACGGTTATCTCAGCTGGTGAGCGCACGCGTGTGGTGTTTAATCTTACTCAGCTAGTGCCGCATACGGTAACAACTGAAGGCAACCAGTTAATTATCAACATTGGTGAAGGCCGCGCTGTGCCAGCCTCAACTCAGCCAACCGTTGATAACCCACAAATCGATTTAGTCGGTAGTGCACCAACTCGCACCTCTTCAGCCAATCGTGCGGTGCGTGAAGTAGCGGATATTGATTTCCGTCGTGGTGAAAACGGTCTAGGTCGTGTCTTGATTCGCTTTAGCAACTCAGCCGCCGATGCCCGCATTGACGATCGTGGTGATCAGATTGTTGTCGAAGTACCTGGTTATGCACTGCCGGAAGAGCTGTCGCGCCGTATTGATGTAACAGACTTTGCGACCGCGGTTCGGTTTATCTCACCATTCAATCAGCCAAATGGTGCCCGCTTTGTTATTGAGCCAGAAGGCGTTTATGAGTATGCCGCCTACCAGACAGGTGATGTGCTAAGCATCGATGTGAAGCCGCTCACCCGCGCTGAAGCAGAAGCCAAGCGCGAAGCGCGTTTCCCATACGATGGTGAGCGCGTAACCTATAACTTCCAAACCATCGAAGTGCGTTCTGCATTAACCGTACTTGCGCAAAAAGCTGGCTTTAACCTAGTTGTGTCTGAGACGGTTCAGGGCAATATCACGATGAAGCTCGACAATGTGCCTTGGGATCAAGCACTAGAGTTGGTGTTAAAAGTATCTGGCCTAGACTCGCGCCAAGAAGGCAATGTCATCATGGTTGCGCCAGCAGAAGAGATTGCTGCGCGTGAAAAGCTTGAACTAGAAGCGAATGTGCAAACTGAAGAGCTTGCACCGCTGCAAACCGACTTTATTCAAGTGAACTATGCCAAAGCGCAAGATATCTCGAATATCATCTCATCAGAAACGGCGTCTATTCTGTCGCAGCGTGGCTCGGTGACGTTTGATCAGCGTACTAACACGCTTATTGTTAACGACATTCCACAGAACATCGAAAAGGTTCGCTCAGCGATGGCGATTCTCGATATTCCTGTGCGCCAAGTAATGATTGAAGCCCGAGTTGTACGAGCCAACGAAAATGCCGCTAGCTCTCTTGGTGTGCGCTGGGGTGCAGGCTCTGTTGGTCAAGCCGGTGGTGTGATCGGTGCTGGTACAGGCTCGTTGGAAGGCGTAAGTGGTCTGCTAGGTGCTGGTGATGCATCAGGTTTGGGCGCGCCAGACTCACTATTCGTTGACCTGCCTGCAACCTCTGCTTTGGGTTCACCTTCAAGCTTTGCAGTTGGCTTTATTAACGAGGCAAGCAACTACCTCATCGAACTTGAACTCTCGGCGCTAGAAGGTTCAGGTAATGGTGAAGTGATGTCGCAGCCTAAAGTGATTGCAACCGACGGTGGTACATCAAGCATCTTGTCTGGTACGCAGATTCCATATGCTACGTCTGATGGCATTGAGTTCCGAGACGCAGCGCTATCGTTAGATGTTAGCCCTCGTATCACGCCAGATGGTCGCATCTCGATGGATTTGATCATCAATAAAGACTCAAAAGGTGAAGATACTCTCGCTGGTCCGGTGATTAACCGTAATGAGGTGAAAACGTCGGCATTGGTTAACGATGGTCAGACCATTGTACTGGGTGGCATCTATGAAACGGTCGAATCTTCGAGCGAGGTCAAAACTCCGCTATTGGGTGATTTGCCAATCATTGGTAATCTATTCCGCAAAACTAGTTCCGAGAATAGCAAGAGCGAGTTGTTAATCTTTATTACACCGCGCTTGATCGAATCATCTAACGAGTAAAACATGGCGTTAACGACCATAGCATTAGTCGGCCCCATGGGGGCCGGCAAAAGCACAATTGGCCGGCTGCTGTCAGAACGACTCAGCCGGCCTTTTGTTGATAGTGACAAAGAAATTGAAGAGCGAGCAGGCGCTTCTATTCCTTGGATTTTTGATATTGAAGGGGAAAAGGGCTTTCGCGAACGCGAGCAGCAAACATTATTTGAGTTGCTTGAGCAGGGCGATATGGTGCTGGCCACCGGTGGTGGCATTGTTGGCCGTGACGCGAACCGTAAAATGCTGCGCAAATACGCGCAAGTGGTTTACTTGCAAACCAGTGTTGCAACCCAGCTTGCTCGCACCGCCGCCGATAAAAACCGGCCATTGCTGCAAACCGACAATCCCGAGCAAGTGTTAACCGATTTGCTTGCCAAGCGTGAGCCTTGGTACCAAGATGTTGCCGATATTACCGTTAGCACGGATGTACTAACGCCCGAGGCCGTTGTAGAAGAAATAATTCGAGGATTACATGGCAATCACTAATGTTGATTTGGGTGAACGTAGTTACCCAATTTTTATCGAGCCTGCTTCATTAAACCAAAAGGACAAACTGGCTCCGTATATTCATGGTAACCAAGCCATGATTGTTACCAACGAAACCATTGCGCCCTTGTATCTTGATGCATTGCAAGCCGCACTACCGTTCACCGCTGATGTGGTGATACTGCCAGACGGCGAAGCATATAAAGACTTAGAGCACTTTAATCAAATTCTGACTGCCTTAATTGAGAAGCGCCATAGCCGTAAGACCACACTTATTGCATTAGGTGGTGGGGTAGTTGGGGATATGACGGGCTTTGCCGCCGCCGCTTACCAGCGTGGTGTTAACTTTATTCAAGTGCCTACTACTTTGCTGTCGCAAGTAGACAGTTCGGTGGGAGGCAAAACTGGTGTTAACCACCCGCTTGGCAAAAACATGATTGGCGCTTTTAAGCAGCCGCAAGCGGTACTGATTGATCCGCATGTGTTCCGCACCTTGCCAGAACGAGAGCTGAGTGCGGGCATGGCTGAGGTCATCAAATATGGCTTGATCTATGACGCTGATTTTTTTGCTTGGCTTGAAGCCAATGCGGCAAAAATGATGGCGCTTGATTTGGATGCCTGTATTTATGCCATTCAACGCGCTTGTGAAATTAAAGCCGAAGTAGTGGCCAAAGATGAAACCGAGCAGGGAATACGTGCTTGGCTGAATCTAGGTCACACCTTTGGTCATGCCATCGAAGCCCATATGGGTTATGGTCAATGGCTGCATGGCGAAGCGGTCGCAGCGGGTACCATGCAAGCGTTAGACTTATCAAAGCGCTTAGGTTGGATTGATCAAACAGTGATTGATCGCACTCAAGCGTTATTTGAAATTTGTAAACTACCGGTTAAGCCGCCAGCTATGACGCGTGATGAGTTCCTTAAGTACATGGCCGTCGACAAAAAAGTGATCGACGGAACGCTGCGTTTAGTGCTGCTCGAACAGCTCGGTAAGGCCACCGTCACAGCAGACTTTTCAGCTGCGCAATTGAATGCGACACTGGACGAAACCATCGCTTAAGCCATAACAATAAATAAGGGAGCGACTCAGTGCAGAGCAACTATCTCGACTACTTCGGTATGACCCTGGATCCGTTCAGTGGCGATGCTGGCCAGTTGTTTTGCGCTGTGTCTGGGCGAGCGGAACTGCTTGAACAAACTCTGCAAATGGCGGAGTTTGCCGAAATGGTGCCAGTCATTACTGGCCCAGCTAAGGCCGGTAAATCGACCCTGCTGCGCCAGCTGTTTGATCAATTGGCAGTTGAACACCAAGTTGTGATGTTGCCAGCTAAGCGCTTCGCCGAGCAACCTGAATCGATTGATAATTGGCTAGCAGATGCCTTCAACCTTGAAGGTTATGCGCACGCCGGCAGAGCCTTGGTAGGTTTTATCAACGACCAAGAACAAGCGCCGATTTTATTAGTGGATGATGCGCAAGCGCTAGATGAAATTACCATCGCACTGCTTACCAAGTTTCGCCAGAATGGCCTGCGCTTGGTCTTTACGCGCTTAGATAGCAAGCCGTTGGCAAAGTCGGTACTGCCCTTATATGAGCTTGCTTTAGAGCCGATGGACTTGCAGGAAGCAACACGCTACCTAGGTGAATACTTCCGCGCCGCTGGCGTGCCCGAGGGTGTGCCACTAGATAATAAAACCTTGCACAAACTTGTTGCCGCCAGTGATGGCTGGCCTGGCCAGTTGAATGCACTCGTGCGCCAGCATTTGGTGAAACAAGTTGGCCAGCCGGTTGCGAGCACTAAGCGTATACCTTGGCCACATTTAGCTGCTGGCACGGCCGTACTGGCTTTGGTCATCGTCAGCTTTTTATGGCAGTTTAACCAAGTTGAACCACCACCAACGGAAGTGGCCATTAATCCACAGCCAATCGCCACTCCGCTGGTAGCGACGCCAGTTGTGCAAGTCAGCTCAGTGCTGAGCGTGCGCGAACGATTACAAGCCGCGGCCGCTGAGCTAGAAGCCGCAAAAGCGGCGCCTTTGGCTACACCTGTGCTAGAGCAGGTAACCGTACAAGCAAGTGTTTTACCAACCCAAGCACCTGTGCAATCGCCTACTCAGGCACCAACCCAAGCGCCTGAAAACAACACGACAACAGCCGTTGTCGCGCAAGCAACCCCAATACCAGCGGCGTATCGGTTGCAGTTTTTTGGCAGCTGGGAGCAAGATAGCGCCGAACAATTTTTACAGCAGCAAAATACTCAAATCTCGCTTTACGTTGAACAAACAGAACGTGATGGCAAGCCGTGGTACGTTGTACTAACGGAACAAGGATACGCCGACCGCCAACAAGCGCTAGCGGCTATCGAGGAACTCCCTAGCGGACTGAAATCACTTCAGCCGTGGGCAAGAAGACAATAAACGTTTGAAGGAATCTAGGATGAGCAAACGACTCTGGACCATGGCCGCACTGGCCTCAACGATTGTGCTTGCTGCGTGTCAGCCAGTAAGTGAAGAAGTCACAGATGATACGCCTGCAGCGGGCGGAGATGCACCAGGAGATGCTTCTGGTGACGGCACCGATAGTGATGCGCCGATTGTTATTGGTGGCGATGGAAGCGGATCTGAGGATCCAGCTACAGCAACCATAGGTATAAACGATACTCCTTACCTAATGGGCATTGATGCAGTTCCACAAAATCCAGGGAGCTGGCACCTAACAAACGTAACGTCGGTAATTACTGCTACGGTTACAACAAAAAATAAAACTTCAGTACCTGATGGCACTATGGTTATGTTTAAGGCTAGTGCTGGGTATATAGTGGGTGATGATCCTGCAATTGATACAATCTCAAACGGCGATGCTAAAGACCGGTTTGCTATTTGTTTTACAACTGGCGGTCAATGTTCTGTTACTTGGTATAGTGGCCCAGAGGAGAATATGACCGATACATACGAAGGAGATGTATCGGTTCTGGCGTTTACAGCTGGTTCGAATCCATTTGAAAATACAACCAAAGGCGATATAAATAACCCTCTTTATGATAACGGAGAGCGCTTCACATCTTGGGGTGAGCCATTCAACGATCTCAATAATGATGGCGTTGTCACTTCCTATGAATACCGTTATAAACCGCCTGTTTACACGAATAACAAGCCAATCTATGCAACCGAGTATTACTACGATGTGAATCAGGATCAGTCTCCAACTAGTTTATTTGCTGATTATTATGGTCACCATTGCGCTGACGACGCTCAGTCACCTGGTTGTGGTCAAGATGCATGGCTTTCAAGCAATCTCAGGATTATCGAATCATCTACATTGTTAGTGTTAACACAGTTAACCCCAGGGTTGAGTAGTCAAGACTTGGCTGCAGGTAGTGAAGTGGAATACACATACTCACTTGGGGATGTAAAAGGTGTTGGTTTGGACGGAACAGCAATTGAAAGTCATATTCCGCCTGCAGGAACAACTGTCACTGCTGAATGTGATGGCGATGTTGAGGCCGAAATAGCGAATGCAGTTGTTCCTGATGTTTATCAGAAGTCTCCCCATCTGTTTGCTATTACATTTAAAGCAAAAGCAGACGCAGCAGTGGGTGAAAGTGTGAGCTGTAACCTTTCACTTGAGTCCGGTGATTCTACGTACCGAGACGATGTTGTGTTCAACATTATTTAAGAAGTCATGGCTCGCTAGGGATTCCTAGCGAGCCATTTTTATTACCAAACCGCTTTTCCCTTCTTTTAGCTAAACTGGCACAATACGTCAAAATTATACTGTTGCAGTTGGAGCCAGCATGACGCTGAAAAATGATCGTTTCTTACGTGCCCTACGTCGCCAGCCTGTTGATCGCACACCAGTGTGGATGATGCGCCAAGCGGGGCGTTATTTGCCGGAGTATCGTGCAACGCGCGCCGAAGCCGGCAGTTTTATGGATTTATGTAAGAATGCCGATCTGGCGTGTGAAGTGGTCATGCAGCCGCTGCGCCGCTATCCGTTAGATGCCGCTATTCTGTTTTCCGATATTCTCACCATTCCCGATGCCATGGGGCTTGGCCTGTATTTTGAAACCGGTGAAGGGCCTAAGTTTACTTCCACCATTAAAACTGCGGCCGATGTTGCGGCATTGCCAAAGTTGGACGTTAACATTGACCTTGGCTATGTGATGAATGCGGTGCGCACCATCTCGGCTGAGCTCAATAACGACCTGCCATTAATCGGATTTTCGGGCAGCCCTTGGACGCTAGCGACCTATATGATTGAAGGGGGCTCTAGCAAAGATTTCCGCAACGCCAAGGCCATGCTATACAACGACCCTGAAGCCATGCTGTTGTTGCTAGACAAACTAGCCGATGCAGTGACAGATTATTTACTGGCGCAAATTGAAGCAGGTTGTCAGGCCGTGCAAATTTTTGATTCCTGGGGTGGGGCGCTGTCGCACGATGCCTATGAAAAGTTCTCGTTGGCGGCCATGCAAAAGTCAGTTTCGGCGATTAAAGCAAAATACCCAGATGTCCCAGTGATATTGTTCTCTAAAGGTGGCGGTCAGTGGCTAGAAGTGATGGCCGATACAGGTGCGGATGCGCTCGGGTTGGATTGGACGACAGATATTAGTCAAGCACGAGCGCGGGTAGGCGATCGAGTCGCTTTGCAAGGCAATATGGACCCAGCAGTCTTGTACGCCAAACCAGAGCAAATACGTGCCGAAGTGGTGCGCATCCTTAAAGGCTATGGCCATGGCACGGGGCATATTTTTAACCTTGGGCATGGGGTGACGCCAGAGGTAGACCCTGAGCATGCTAAGGCATTTTTTGAAGCGGTGGTAGAGCTGTCACCGCAATATCACCAGAGCTAAGTCATGGCCAAAAGCAAAGTCCAATTTGTTTGCACTGACTGTGGTGCTGAGTTTGCCAAGTGGGCAGGTCAGTGTAGTGAGTGCAAAGCGTGGAATACCATCACCGAGTTTCGCCCTGGCAAGGCCACCGTGGCACAAGCGCGTAAACAAGGTTTTGCTGGCCAGCTCAGTACAATCGCCAAACTTAGTGATGTATCGCTGGATGAGAAACAGCGCATTCACACTGGTATTGGTGAACTAGATCGGGTGCTGGGTGGTGGGCTCGTGCCGGGCTCTGCTATTTTGATCGGTGGTCACCCAGGGGCGGGAAAATCAACGATTTTGCTGCAAACAACTTGCAAGTTAGCGGCTGAACAGTCGGTGCTTTATGTCACTGGCGAAGAGTCGCTACAGCAGGTTGCTATGCGTGCTAAACGCTTGCGCTTACCAACCGATCAGCTTAATGCGCTCGCTGAAACCTCGGTGGAGCAAATTCTACAAACCTGCAACGACGTGCAACCAAAAATCTTGGTGATCGACTCCATTCAGGTGGTACATGTTGAAACCGTTGAATCGGCGCCTGGCAGTGTTAGCCAAGTACGTGAATCGGCCGCGTTATTAACTCAGTATGCCAAAGCCACTGGCACTGTGCTGTTATTGGTTGGCCATGTCACCAAAGATGGCAGCCTAGCTGGGCCGAAAGTGCTCGAGCACATGATCGATGCCTCGGTCATGTTAGAAAGCTCTGGTGACTCAAGGTTTCGCACCCTGCGAGCAATTAAAAACCGTTTTGGCGCGGTAAATGAGCTCGGTGTGTTTGCCATGATGGAGTACGGCTTAAAAGAAGTTGCCAACCCGAGTGCAATCTTTCTAAATCAGCATGAAAAACCAGCACCCGGAAGCTTGGTGACAGTGGCTTGGGAAGGCACACGGCCAATTCTAATTGAGCTGCAAGCCTTGGTTGATGAAAGCCATTATGGCAACCCTAAGCGAGTCACGGTGGGCTTGGATACCAATCGCTTGACCATGCTGCTGGCGGTGTTGAATCGCCATGCGGGTGTATTCACCGGTGATCAGGATGTGTTTATTAATCTGGTTGGTGGTATGCGCGTCAATGAAACGTCATCTGACTTAGCCATGTTATTGGCGGTTTTATCTAGTTTGCGCGATAAACCCTTAGATCAGCAGCTTTGTGTATTTGGCGAAGTTGGTTTATCAGGTGAAATTCGGCCAGTGCCCAATGGCCAAGAGCGGCTAAATGAAGCGGCCAAACACGGTTTTACCCATGCCATCGTGCCGAAAGGTAATATGCCTAAGCAAGGTGTAGCAGGGTTAACGATAAATGCTGTAACAAGGTTAGACGAAGCGTTGTCACTATTGCGTTGATTTGTATCCAATTGTCACCTCTGCTGTCGAAAGCCGCTGGGCACTGCTATTTGTTAATAAAACAGCGGTGAGGCGGTTAAGATGTCTGGTTGTCTCGTTTATAGTGATATTGGCACGGTTGCAGAGCGGCTCACTGACCTTCTGCATCGCGACCGGCCAACTTGGGTGATGTATCGCGCTAGTGAGTGGGATGCAGCCATTGAAGTCGTCAGTGTGCATCAAGTGGCGTGGATAATTCTCGCCGCCCCCCTTAACTGGCAAACTCTATCGGCCATTGCCGAGTTACGCCGTTTGGCGAGCGATCCACCCATTGTATTATTCGCCGATTCAGTACAAGCCGACTTGCGAAGTGTATTGGCTGAGCATAGAGTCGCGCTCCTGCCACAAATGGCGCTTGAAACCTTATTCTCGCAACAAAGCGACGACATGCTCAACATGATTGCTAGCCAGTCTGGGGCCGACTTGACTCACCACTTTAGCAGCGGCATACACAGCCGCTCGCAAGGCTGATTGTGGTGATGCGCCGGACAAACATGCTGCTAGCCAGGCGCCGGCCAGTGCATCGCCTGCGCCAGTGGTATCCTGCACAGCAACGGCCATTGCCGCTTGCTCATAATGCTCGCCGTCGACCACTGAAACCGCACCATGTTGACCATTTGAAATCAGAGCCGTAATACCATCTTGTTGCACTCTGTTGATCACATCATTGATATTATTAGTGCCTAGTAGAGCATTAAACTCCGCCAAATTGCCCATCAAATACCTTGGTTTGGCATCATAGAGCTGCTGGAATAGCGCTAGGTGCTGTTGCACTAGGCCATGATGACCAAGGGTTAAGGCAAACGGTAAGTCCTTCGCAGCAACTAATAATTCCGCCCCTGTCTGGAAGTTGGCCAAGTACCCTTCTAGCAGTTGCAATGCAGCATCCTTCCTCAATTGGCTTGCCTGCAACTCACTGGCAGCACCCACGCAAGCCAACATGGTTCGCTCGCCATGTTCATCAATTAAGATATTGCACTCGCCAGTCGCTTGGGTACTGAGCGCTAGGTGATGTTGCAGGTTATGGTGGCGCAAAATTTCTTCTGCTTCATGGTCTTCTTGATGGCGACAGCTAATAAGTTGGCAAGGGATTCCTAACTGCACCATTATGACCATCGAATTGATCAGGGAGCCAGCAAGCGCACGGCCTAACTGTTTACCCGGTATGGCAGCTGGCGTGGGCAAAAAGTACTGCTCCCCTGGCGTGTAACCCATGGCAGTTATGTCATGGCTTTGGAGTTTGTATTGTTGATCAAAGAGTAGGTGGGCGTAACCGTTAACTGTTGTCATCATCACTTCGCCAAATCGAGTTTGCTAGGGTACCATGTGCCTATCTTTCTCCAAGCTGTAATCACCATGCCCGCGAGCAAACAATCATCATCGACTGCTAGTAAATCGACTGCTACGAAAAAGTCTGGCTCAAAACCGGCTGCTGCAGGTAAGAAAAAGCCCACTCAGCCTAACCAAACTCGTGCTAGGAAAAAAGGCACAACGTCTGCTAGCAAGCGTACCACTGGCTCGAATAAAAAATCATCGGCTGATCGCCAGCGTGCGGCGAGTAAACGCGGCCAAAAGACCAATTCGAAGAAGCCCAGCCCAACCAAGCGTCGGTGGTTGAAACGCCTTGGTAAAGCATTAGCGGTGGTCGCGGTGCCGTTTTTTATCGTCTTTCTCTATTTCTATATTGAAGTGGTAGGACAGTTCAAGGGGCGTCTTTGGGACCTGCCAGCGCGGGTGTATTCAGCACCCGTTGAACTTTATGCCGGTGCCGACATCGCCAAAGACCATTTATTATGGGCGTTGAACCATCGTGGTTATCGGTCGGTTGATCAGCCAGATAGTCCAGGAGAGTACCAGCTTCGCGGCACGCGTATGCACCTTGTGAGCCGGCCTTTTGTTGGCTTAAATGGGCAACAGGCAGGCAAAGAGCTGATTATCGACTTTGTGGGCCAACGTATGACGCGAGTGGTAACACCAGATGATTCGGGTTATGCACAACTAGAGCCTGTTGAGATTGGCAACATCTACCCAGGCCAAGGTGAGGACCGACTGCTGATTCAATATGAGCAAGTGCCAGCTACCATGATTGATGGCTTAGTTGCCGTGGAAGATCGCAGCTTCTGGTGGCACATGGGAGTGTCTCCGGTTGGTATTGCGCGTGCATTTATCGTCAATATGCAAACCGGCGCGCGCACCCAAGGCGGTAGCACCCTTACTCAACAGTTGGTTAAAAACTTATATTTAGATTCCACGCGCAGTTATACCCGCAAAGCCATTGAAGCGTTGATGGCCGTTGCGTTAGAGATTCGCTTCGACAAACAAACCATCATGCAAACCTACCTTAATGAGGTGTTTCTCGTGCAAGATGGTAATCGGGCGATTCATGGGATAGGCCTAGCGTCACAGTACTTGTTTGCCAAACCAGTTAACGAACTCGACATTGCCGAGCAAGCGTTGTTAATCGGTATGGTTAAAGGCCCGTCTGTCTATAATCCTGTTCGCTCACCTCAACGAGCTAAGGCTCGTCGAGACGTGGTACTCGGTGTAATGCTCAGTGAAGGCGTGATTGATCAAGCTGCGTATCAACAAGCCATCGCCAAACCGCTGGCGCTTAATATTCAGCGCCGCAGTGGCGGTTATCCAGCCTTTATGGATATTGTTCAGCAACAACTTCAGGCTGACTACGATAAAGCCCAACTACATAGCGAAGGCCTAAAAGTCTACACAACCTTCCGCCCTTGGTTGCAAGAAACTGCCCAAACACGGGTAGCTGAGCAGCTAGAGCGCCTTGCTAGGCAAAAGAATTTAGCCGAACCACCACAAACCGCACTGGTGGTGACGCAACCTCATACTGGTGAAGTACTTGCGGCGTTGGGTGATCGACAGCCTGGTTTAGCTGGTTTTAATCGGGTGGTAGATATGCGCCGCCAGGTCGGCTCGGTGATTAAACCCGCGGTTTATCTCGCTGCACTGGCCCGGCCAAATCATACATTAATTAGCCCAATCGCTGATGAACCAATCAGCATTAGCTTACCGGAAGGGGGCACTTGGGAGCCGCAAAACTACGACAATATAAGCCATGGGGTAGTGCCCTTGTATCAAGCATTAGCCAAGTCATATAACCAAGCGACCGCTAGGTTAGGCATGGAGGTAGGGTTGCCAGCGGTTTTTGATACGCTACAAGCGCTAGGCGTGCAGCGTGACATTCCACGCGTGCCATCGGTGTTATTAGGTGCTGTGGAACTATCGCCGCTAGAAGTAGCTAGTATGTATCAAACCATCGCTAATGATGGCTACCATTCACCGCTGACTGCAATTCGGGGGGTGCTCAACGTGCAAGGCCAATTGCTCACCCAGTATCGCAACGACCCGCAACGGCGAGTGGACGAGCAAGCCGTACACCTTTTGCATTATGCAATGCAAATGGTTATGCGCGAAGGAACGGGTAACTCAGCTTATAATTTGCTGCCTGAGTCACTCAACTTACAAGGTAAAACGGGCACCACAGATGATCAGCGTGATGCTTGGTTCGCTGGCTGGAGTGGCAACTTTTTGATGGTTAACTGGGTAGGCTATGATGATAACCGAGCGACACCATTTACCGGCTCCAGTGGCGCTTTGCCAATCTGGACGCATGTACTAGACAGCCTTGTCCCACAGCCGCTTACCGTCGATGTGCCAAGTGGCATTGAGTACCACTGGGTCGACCCGGTAATGGGGTATCGAACCAGTGAAGGCTGTGAGTCGGCGATGGTCGTGCCATTCTTATCTGGTACCGAGCCACAAGATTTTCGCCGCTGTGGTGGCGGCAGAACATTGAGTGACTGGCTAGACAACTGGTTTAACTAAAGCTTATGTCTGATATTTTGGTCAACTGGGTGCGCTTAGTGCTCGCTGCCATTGCTAGCAATGGTGTTGATGTAGCGCCATTATTGCGCCAAGCGGGTCTTACGCCCAGCATGCTAGCCGATGGCAATGCTCGGGTGCCGGCCATTCAGGTTTATCAGGTGTGGTATCTAGCACAAGAGCAGCAGGCGATGCCCATGCTAGCACTGGATATCGCGCCCTTTGTTACCGCTGGCAGCTTTCATGCATTAGGGTTTGGCATGGCGGCATCGGCTAACCTAGATGAAGCCTTGCAGCGTTTTCAACGTTACGCTAGCGTGATGGCAAGCCAATTGCGGGTCAGTTATACCCCTGAACCCAGTGCAGCCCGCTTGCGCTTGGAAGCCAGTCCACTGGTCATTTCTTATGAGCAATCTGAACTTGGCATCGATGACCGACACCTAGATAGTTTTCGCTTGTGTGCGTTAACAACCTTTGTTGCCTTGTTGCGCACCGTGATCGGGCAACAGTTGCCGCTGTTGGAAGTTGGTAGTCCAATTGCGAATGCTGATTTGCGCCAGTGGCTAGCCGCCCCAACTAAGCGTAGCCGGCAAACTTATTTGGTGTTCGATAACAAGCGGCTACCAACAGCACTACATGGTAGTAACAGTCTTTTAGCATCGGTTCAGGATAATGTGGTCGAAGCATATCTGAGGCTGTTTATTGGCGACATTAAGGCGCAGGTCGCGGCCGAAGTGATGACGCTATTGGCGGCGGGCAACTGTTCACTAGCCGCAGTGGCGCAACGCTTGCAAACCAACGAGCGGCAACTGCAACGCCAGCTAAAACAAAATGGTTATAGCTTTCAGCAGGTGGTTGATGAGGTTCGATTCGATGTCGCCAAGCGCCTGTTATCGAATCGCAATATAACCGTGCTAGAAATTGCATTGCGATTAGGTTTTAGTGATGCAGCAAACTTTAACCGAGCATTTAAACGCTGGAGTAGCCAGTCACCTACGGCGTGGCGAGCGCAACAAGATGCAACGAAAGATGTATAAAACAGTTCTTTTCTCTTTTCTGTTGGCGGTTACGGCCGCAGTCAACGCACAAACTAACTGGCATGCGCTCTTTAGTTTGGGTGTGCAAGGAAATGCTGATGACCAGCGGCCCATGCCAAAGTTTAGTGAGTCGCACCCAACACAAATGAGTGCTGACCTAGCGGGTATTTATTACGCCACAAGTCCACAGTCGTTAGTTGGCGGTGTGGTGAGCGGTTACCGGCAAACCGATCAAACCGACGAATCTGGCTGGCAAGCATTGCACGGCTGGCTTTATTCGGTATCTGGAATCAAATTCTTTGGGCCAAGTAACAAGGCATCTGCTTATGTGCGCGGTGATCTAGGCATTAGTCAGGGCTTGCTGACTAAGACCGACGCAGCCTGCTTTGGTTGTCTACTTGATGATCAGTTGAGTGAGCGACTAAAGCCAGGTGTGGGCACTTTATTAGGCGTTGGCTATGGATTACCCATTGCCAACGCTAATCGCATTATGGTGGGGGTGAACTGGTCGCAGCAAATGCTCAACGACCAACAGGTGTCGAAGATTGGCCTATCACTCGGTGGCCTATTCTAATCAGCAAATCCAGTAGGACGAAGATAGCGAGTAACTGCCATAAGCGCTGAATGCTTGGTAGTACGTCGTGCCAGTTAAGCTGAGACTGACATAACTGAGTCATAATCGGCACTGCATGCGTACTGGGGAAGAATTGGCCAATGTAGGTAAGCCAAGGCGCTTGTTGATCCACTGGCCAGCTAAAGCCGCTGAGTAGCAGCAACGGCAATGACATTGGCACCCAATAAAGAAACACGGCATCGGGTGAGCGAATAAAGTAGCCAGACAGTTTACCCAGGTAGAGTGCTGCCAAGGCCATTGGCAGCCACACTTGTAACAGTATTGGCCAGCTGCTGATGGTAATACCAAAGTGGCGTAGAACGCCGCCAAACAAGTAGATAAGTGCCAATAATGAACCCAACAAGGCAACCAGTTTGCTCTGCCAAGAATGTGCCTGGTGCGCACTTTGCCAATAAGCAGCGGCAATGATGAGTGTCTGTTGCAATAAAAAAGCGAAAATTGCCGGCACGAGGTAGGCGAGGTAGCTATCTTGGTGCTTGGTTTCCTCTAGCACTAATAATCGCTCATTGCTGTGCCCAAGCTGCCAATAGGCATGTTGGTCGCGATAGCGCTGGCTCCAGTCATCAACAACCAAGTTAATGGCTTGCGCAGCACTACTGTAATTGAGCAAATTATTGGCATCCAAATTCACCACAAGCTGTGCCTGCTCAGCATTGCTAAGCTGCTGATGAAAGTTGGCTGGAATAACAATCGACGCCGGCGCGAAGATCTGTGTCATCATATGTTCAACCGAGCTGACGTGCAGTGCTTGTGTGGCGCCTAGTGCCCGTATCAAATCGCGGCTGGCCGCGCTTTGGTTGAGATCAATAACGCTAATATCGATTGGCTGCACCGATTCCGCTTGGTAGGGCAGTGGATACACCCAGCTATATATTAACGCCGCGCCTAACCAGATCATCCAAACCGCCGGCTGCTGAAGTACGTGTTTGACCTTACCCATGTTGCGCCCTCACCTTAAATTGCCACAAGTACACACCAGCAACGAGCCAGCCGCTCGCCTGCAGCAATAAAATCACCATGGCAGTGGCGTCTTGACCTAACCATACTCGGTACACCGAAGTAATCGGCAATAAGTTGGCCCATAGTTGAGCGGTCAGTGGCATGCTATCAAATGGAAAGCTCACCCCCATAAATGCGAGCGCCGTGGCTGCTACCACCGACATGCCATTAAGCGCTAAACGTCGGTTACCGGTAAGGCCAAGCATAAATAGTGCAATGCCGGTCATGGCAAGCAGGTTTAACGCCCCAGCCAGCATTGTTGCCAGGTCTGGCGTGCGCCCTGCAAGCCAGCTACAAACGGCTTGCAGACACCACAGCCAAGTTAGGTAGCCAATAAAAGCGACCGCAGCCTTAGGGCAGGCGCGACGCGGCTGGGTGTCGGCCATTAGCCAAACAATCAATAGCGAAAAACATAGGTTCCAAGCTTGCAGTAAAAAGCCTGGTAACAATGCTTGTCGGTAACTGAGCTCTGGGTTGTTTTGCCGTTGCCAAACCATGGCAACTGGGTTGGCTAGCCAAGTTGCTTGCTGTATCGCACTGCCATTGGTTAAAAACTGCTTGGCTTGCTGTCGAACTGCATCCGTGATGGTTTGCTGCAAAAGCTGGCTGTGAACTTGATTAGCCTGTAAATAGTTGGCCATGTTCAACTTGGCATGTATAGCCAATGGTTGTCGGTTACTTAAGCTTTGTTCATAACCCGATGGAATGGTTAGGATGCCTGCTATATCGCCACTAGCAAGCGACCGTTCTGGGCTTTGCGCATAGGTGATCGTTTGCAAGCGCTGGCTAGCATCTAGCTGGCGCACCAATAAACGGCTACTCGGGCTTTGGTCAAGGTCGATCACCGCTAAGCGTGTATCCACTGGCCGCTCGGACGACATAATCGCCAATAGCGACGAAAAAACGAGTAACGGCACCCATAGCATTAGGGCTAGGCTGGTTTTATTCGAAGAAGTCATCAGCAACCTCGAACTTAACCGTCATGCCAGCGCGCAGTGCCGCTTGGCTTTGTGGGCGCAAATGCACTTCGAAGGTTTGTAGTTCATACTCTCCAGGCTGGCTAGCAGACCATGTGCCCCACTTACCAACAGGGCTTACCCAGGTAACTGCAAAGTCCATCGTTGTTTGCAGCGCTGGCACATACGCCGCGACCACCTGGCCTGGTTGCCAAAGTTTGTCCTCGCGCAGGTGCACGACTACCCACTGATCATCTGGGTTGACTAGGGTAACCGCAGGTATACCCGCTGGCGCAACTTCGCCGACGTCGAGTAGCAGTTCGCTCACTTCGCCACTGATCGGTGCAATCACTTCTGCTTCTTTTAGTGCCGCTTCAACTTCCGCTAGCTTGCCGTAGGCGGCTGCCAAGTCTTGCTCGGCGGCTGTTTTGGTGTCGTTGTCGGCGCCTTCTACGGCAAGTTGATACTGGCTTTTAGCCGCTTCACTGGCTAACCGTGCCGATTGCGCTTTGGTTTTGGCCTCATCACGTTGTTGTTGGGCAATTAAGCCTTGGCTAAACAGTAGCTCTAGTCGTTCAGCGGTTGTGTTGGCAAGCTCTGCCGCCGCCGACGCCTGTTGCCACTGATCATGCAGCGCCGACAGCTCTTGTGTTCGAGCACCTTGATTCACTCGGTTGAGCTGCGCTTGTTTGGCATTCACACCTGCTAGAGCTTGTTCGCGCTTCGCTTCAAGTTCTGGTGTTGCTAAACGCAGCAATGCTTGCCCGGCGGTCACTTTATCCCCCAAGCGCACAAGCTGAGTTTCAATGCGGCCAGGAATCTTCGCCGCAACATTGATACTAGCGGTTTCAACTTGGCCTAATAAAAACTGTCGTTGTGGCTGTTCGTTGAGTAAGTAAACACTGCTCATCACAATAGTGAGCACAATAATTAACAAGCTAAAAATATAGGGCTTTAACGTTTTCATTCGTGGTATCCATTAAATGGCAGAGAAATACACTTGCTCATCACCAGCAAGCTTGGCGAGTTCAGCTAAGGCAATATGGGCCTGTAACACGGCTTGCTGCTGCTCAAGTTCAATAGCGGCATAATTCAGCTCCGCATCGGTAATGTCTTGCACGGTGGCTAACCCAGCAGCAAAAGACTGATCAGCGAGGCGTCGCTGCTGACGAGCGAGGGCTAGGCGTTGCTCAATGGCCGATACTTGCTCGAGTGCGTTTTGCAGGCGGTTTTGCTGCTGATTAATGGCTAGTTGCACATCACGAACTGCTGCTTGGCGCTGGTACCTAATTTCTTCGACTGCACTTTGCGCTTGCTGCAGTTGCTGCAGGCGCCCGCGTCGATCGACCAGTTGCCATTGCCAGCCGATACCCACAGCAGTTTCTGGCTCACTTGCCGCTAACTCATCGGCGATCAGCTCATGCTGAGCAAATACGAATACTTTTGGCAAAAGACTAGCGCGACTAACTAAGGCTTGTGATTGGCTCGCTGCCTCTTTTGCTGCCAGTGCTTGCAGGTCTGCATTGGTGGTCAATACTTGTGAATCATCAATCACAACTGAACTCGGTATTGGCATGGTTAGCGTTACGGAGACTGGCTTTTCCAACAACGAGGTTAGTGCCTGATTGGCCAGCGCTTGGTCGTTCTTTGCTTGCAGCAATAACTGGTTGGCCATGGCGAGTTCGGTACGAACCTTTAGCACGTCAATATCTGCAAGCTGGCCTTGTTGCTGCATTTTGCGCGCCCGATCTAAATGACCGGTTAGGCGGCCCACTGCTTGCTGGCGAATGGCTACCTGCTGGTTTGCCAATTGCACACTGCGATAGCGTGTCACTAACGTGGGCAGTTGCGCTAACCTGACAGACTCACTTTGCGCCTGGTGAGCAGCAAGGGCATGTTCGGCTGCCTTTGCTGTGTGGCGAACTTGACCACCACCATATAACAACCAGTCGGCTTGTAATCTTGCTTGATTAAACTGTTCTGGCCGTAACTCTTGTTCGAGCGACATTGGTTGCATGCCAGGTGCTAGTGGCGGTACCTCTGTTGTGGTGGTAAGTGGCTCTGTCAACCAGGTTGACTTGCCATTGATCGATAAAT
The DNA here is from genome assembly GCF_003577475.1 of Salinibius halmophilus. Taxonomy (GTDB): domain Bacteria; phylum Pseudomonadota; class Gammaproteobacteria; order Pseudomonadales; family Natronospirillaceae; genus Salinibius; species Salinibius halmophilus. Next base: position 138,572 of record NZ_QPEP01000002.1, on the reverse strand, counting down.
TTGGCACCCAAGCATGACTAGCTTGGTTAGCTTTTGCTTGGGCTTGTGCAAGAGCCGCTTGTGCCGCTTGCTGCTCGGGTGTTGCTAAATGCTGCCACAATTCAGTAATGGAAGCTGCCTGGACACTGGCAGTAGTGACCGAAATGCTAAACACTAGTAGGGTAACGATTGAACGCATAACTTTTTACTCGCTAAACTGAGGCGGGCATAATGCGCGTTAACCCAATAGGTCGCTTGTCATTCTGCGACAATTGCTTGTTAATTAAGCATTCTAGAAAGTATTTGTTCAGCTTTAGCCGAAGTACACTGTTTGAGGAGTGAAAGATGAAACTTGTTGCCAGCGACCTAGATGGAACCCTATTAAATGCCGCCCATCGAATCTCTCCTTATACCCAGCAAGTGCTACAGGATATGGTCGCCTCTGGTGTTACCTTTGTGTTTGCCACGGGCCGCCACTTTCGAGATGTGCAATGGTTGCATGACCAGTTGCCGATTCCAGCGTGGAAAATATCGGCCAATGGGGCGCAGGTAGTGACCCCAAAAAATGAAGTATTTCGCCACCATACCTTAACCAAAGCTCTGGTTGAGCAAGCCATCGTATTGACGTCGGATATGCCGGTGTCAATCAACCTATATACTGATCAACATTGGTTTACTAATCGCCAAGAGGTGGTTGAATATAGTGAGCAGCGCGAGTTCGATTTCACTGCCGAAAAAACTCCGTTGCTTGGCCGCGACGATGTGATCAAAATCTTTTTTATGGCCGATCACGATGCCTTGTTGGAAGTTGAAGCACGGTTAAATCAAGAGGTCACAGAGCCAATGGCCATGGCATTCTCGTTGCCAACCTGCTTGGAAATTATGGCACCAAAGGTCAACAAAGGTGTGGCGCTAACGGAAGTCTGTCAGCATCTAGGCGTCGATATCGCCGATGCTTGGGCATTCGGCGATGGGATGAACGACGTTGAAATGCTCACCGCGGCTGGCAAAGGTTTTGTTATGCAGAATGCCCTCGAGCGAGTGAAAGCGGCTTTACCGCAATTGCCAATCATTGGTCATCATAATGATGATGGCGTCGCCAAGGTGTTAGCCGAGCAGCTTCAGCGATAAATACCTTTGGGCAGGCCCCAGTTCCATTTTAATGCGGCACTGCGCAGGGCAAAGATTAGGCTGCCACATAACAATGACGAAGCAAAAATGGGTAGCGCTAAGGCTTGGCTGAGCACAAAGAGCAGTGCGCCCAAAGCACTGGCAGTGGCATAAAAGGTGCCGGCAAATACCAGAGGCACTTCATTAAGGATTACGTCGCGAATCACGCCGCCCATGACGCCAGTCACCACGCCCATAATGGCGGCAATTACCCAGTGGTGGCCTAACTCCAAGGCTAAACTGGTTGCGGCAATGGTAAATAGAGCCATTGCTAGGGCATCTGGAATGACAAACCAGCGGCTTGGAATATGTAGTTTGCGGGCTAACAAAAACGTGGCCACTGCGCCAATGATGGCGGGAAGCAAGTATAGGGGGTCATTCACCCAAAAAACGGTACGATCCAGCAGGATGTCTCGTGTAGTACCGCCCCCTAATGCTGACACTATGCCTACTAGAATCACACCAAACAGGTCAATATGTTTGTTGCCTGCTTCAATAACGCCAGCCCCAGCGGAAACAAATACGGCCGCCATCATAAACAGGTAGACAATTTGCAACGTATCCATAGGAAACCTCGTTGAAAGATGGCGCGATTGTGCCGACAATTGCGAAAATTGATAGCATCACTAAGCAGCTTATTCTTGCCAAAATGTTAGGCAGTGTTGACAGTGTTGTTATGCTCATAGTTTGCGCTCAGCGCGTTAAGTGGATAAGGCAATGATTCAAGTAAATTTGATTACCGGCATGCTAGGGACAGGCAAAACATCCGCCATTAAACACTGGCTAACGCAAGCACCCAAAAGCGAGCGCTGGGCCGTACTAGTGAACGAATTTGGCGACATTGGCATTGATGGCCGGTTGCTTGCCAACGAAGGTATTCAGGTAAAAGAGGTGCCTGGAGGCTGCTTGTGCTGCACCGCAGGTGTACCTTTTCAAACCGGCTTAAACGAGCTAATTCGACGAGCCAAGCCTGACCGCATACTCATTGAACCTACAGGGTTAGGGCATCCCAAAAATATCATCGAAAGTTTGCTAGCACCTCAGTATCGTGAGGTGTTGAACTTACAAACTGCGGTTTGTTTGCTTAATCCAAAACACGCGCGCAGCGACAAGCACCTAGCACATCAAACCTTTAATGATCAGCTGGCCATTGCTGATATGGTGTTGCTGAATTATCAAGATCAGGCCTCGCAGGAAGACAATGAAGCGGCCATGAACTTATTATCTGAGCTAGACAAGCCCTATGTGGTGGCTGAGTTTGGCCAGTCTGACTGGCAGCTGCTTAACCAGTCTCACCAGGCAGTAGAGCTCGCTAGTCATGCACATCATCACCATCACCCAACTGCGATTAAAATAACAGCGGCGTTAGAAGGTGAGCGTTGGCGACGTTTTCAATCACAAGGCCAAGGCATGCTAGCAGTGGGTTGGGTACTCGACGCAAGCATCGAACTGGATGCAGGTACCATACAAGAGTGGGTACAAGGCTTACCCATTGTTAGAGCCAAGGCGGTATTTAATAGTAACGCCGGATGGTTGCAGCTGCAGTGGGCTGATGGGTGCTTGTCGACTATGCCAGCGCCGTCGGCGCTAGATAGCCGCATCGAACTAATTGCTGACTTAGCTGAGCTGAATGAGCTCGAATTGGCGGCGACACAGTTTGAACAACAGCTAGGCCCTGCTAAATAGCTAAAAGACGGTTGGTGTTCAAGGAGCTTACTACGCGACACGGCGCAAGTACGTCCATGTAGCCTCGACACCCGCTCCCTGCGGGAGACGGTCGCTCAGCAAGCACCGTGAACACCAAGTTAAGCCATTAAGCGAATGGCGTGACAGCTAGACCCTGCTTAAAAGCATCAAGAACAATTAGGAGTAAATATGAGAATTTTGCACACCATGTTGCGGGTTGGGGACCTTGACCGCTCAATTGAATTTTATACCAAGGTGCTTGGTATGCAGTTGCTGCGCAAACGTGACAATGAAAAATATGAGTACACACTTGCCTTTGTTGGTTATGGTCCAGAATCTGAGGAGGCGGTGCTGGAGTTAACCTATAACTGGGGGGTTAGCGAGTATGACCTTGGGGATGCTTATGGCCATATCGCCATAGAAGTCGACAGTGTTTATGATGCCTGCGATGCCATTCGCGCTGCTGGCGGTGAAATTACTCGTGAGCCAGGCCCAGTGAAAGGTGGCACAACAGAAATTGCCTTTGTTAAAGACCCTGATGGCTACAAAATTGAGCTAATTCAGAAGAAAACCGCATGAGTCAGCCGCTGGCGCTAATTACCGGCGCTTCGGCTGGTATGGGTGCTGTGTATGCGCGCTTATTAGCTGAGCAGGGCTATCGCCTGTTGTTGGTCGCGCGCAATGTGCAAGCACTGGAGCAACTTGCCAATGCGCTGCCAACACAGGTTGACTATGCCGGTGTCGACCTCGCCTGCAGAGAGGCGAGGCAAGCGTTTTTTTGCCAGTACGTCGGCGAGCTAGCGCAAGTCGAGTTGTTCATCGCTAATGCAGGAATGGGGCAGCGACAAGTATTAACTCGCCAAGCATTGCAAGACATCGATGCCACCATGCAGCTTAACTGCCAAGGCCTAACTGAGTTATTACAGCAAGTGGGGCAGGCTATGCTTAAACGAGGGCAGGGGAAAGTGATCCTAGTGTCTTCTATCGTTGCTTGGATGCGCAGCGCAGATTACGCACTTTATAGCGCCAGCAAAGCGTATGTGTTGCATCTGGGGCAATCAATATACAAATCGTGGCGCCAGCAAGGGGTGCAGGTTATGGTGTCTTGCCCAAGTACCACTGAAACCGAGTTCTTCCAGCGCTCTGGGCAGCAGTTAAGTTGGTTTCAACGGCAGATGGCAATGAGCGCCGAGCAGGTTTGTCGGCAAACCTTGCGGCATTTAAAACAGGGCCGCAAGGTCTCTGTACCAGGGCGTTTAAACCGATTGATCGCTTTTTTCTTGCGCCTTGCTTGAGTCGTTACGACGGTTACGCGCTTGCTCGTAGATTTCTGGCAGCTGGCGCCCACCAGCCAACGGCAGCCTCAGGTGCAGGGCCGTTTTGGCAAGCATGTAAGCACTAATGGGTGAGGTGACAAACAATACTGCCATGACCAAAAATGCTTTAATCGATAACGTATCCTCGCTGCCTTGCCAGAGCATCGCTGCTAGCAATAAGGCACCCATTCCAAGCGTTGATGCTGGCGTTGGCGCATGCAGGCGTGAGTAGGAATCCTTAAACCTAACAATGGCGACGCCAGATAATAGGAAAAAGAGCGCCGCGAGAATTAATAATGCTGCAATAAAATATTCCATGGTGCCTCTATTCAATAATGTCGCCGCGAAGTAGGTACTTACACATCGCCGTGGTACTGATAAAACCTAGTGTTGCGATCAACAAGGCTGCTTCGTAGTAAAGCGACGTGTGCTCAGCCATACCCAGGCAAAGAATCAAACCAATACTGTATACAAACAACTTATCCATCGCGATGACACGATCGACAATGGTAGGGCCTTTGATTAATCGCCAAAAGGTGCCCACCATGGCCACGCCAATAAACCCCATGGTCACGTAAACAATGCTATCTAGCATTCGAAAGCCTCACTTAGTAGACGTTGGTAGCGGTTGTTAATGTTATCGATCAACGACTGTGCATCTTGTAGGTTCAATACATGTACATACAAAATTGATAGGTCTTCACTTACTTCTACAGACACCGTTGCTGGAGTAAGTGTGATTGAACTGGCCAAAATACTAATTGGAATAGGGTGCTTAAGGCTTAAAGGAATGGCAACAAACTGGCTGTTGAGCTTGCTGCGCCGACCTAAAAACATTGGCACCACGGCGATATTCGACTTTAAAATGTCAACCAATAGCAGCGCTAGATACTTCACCATTTTTATCGGCCGTTTCACCCGTGGCCGGTCTTCTTGCAAGCGCCCGGTGATGAGGGGGATGAGCGTGGCTAAAATGGCTGCAATCAGTAATGTGCCAGCAGACAAACTCTCGTTTAGCCATGCCCAGGCAACAAAAATGATCAGGCTATGCATTGGACTAGGAAACCACTTTTTCATTTGCTTTAGCCTCCCATGCCGACTTGGTGCATTTGATTAGCCATTTGGCTTAAGGGTTCAAAAATAGTACCCGCCCAAATGACCATAAATAGGTTTAATGTGATCAGCAGGGCCACAGCAGTCAGTTGTGGCCATGCCACCTGGGCATCTTCATCTGCTTTGGCATTGCTATGCTTCCAAAAAATGACTGAGCCGGCGCGCGAAAAGGCGATCAGCGTTGCCAAGCTAGCTATTAGCATCAATGGATACAGCCACAGCATTTGGGATGTGGTCGTCGCTGCTTGCATAATGGCAAACTTACCAATGAAGCCAGCCAGTGGTGGCATGCCTATCAGTGCGATGGCGACAACAAAAAACACGCCACCCAAAATTCTTGCATTATGCACCGGTCGACTTGGCACAAATCGGTCGTCGGCTTTGCCTCGCTGTTGGCTTACCATATCAGCAATTAAAAAGAGTGCGGCGCCCGCAAAGGTGCTGTGGGCTAAATAATAAAGCCCTGCGGCAGTGGCTTGTGGATTATTTAGCGCGATAGCAAACAGTAGTGCGGCAACCGAACCAATGATTAGTTGGCCGGCAAGGCGGCGCAAACTATAAGCCGCTAGCGTGCCAATAATGGCCACTAACATAGTGAGTACGGCCACAGGCCAAACCCAAGGGGCAATAAAGTTGGCCAGCTCACCGGCCTGGTCGCCGAAAATGCCAACAAATACCCGCCAAATCGCATACAGGCCTACTTTTGTCATAATGGCAAACAGGGCTGCCACTGGAGCACTCGCTGCAGCATAGGTATTGGGTAGCCAAAAATGTAGTGGCAAGGCTGCTGCTTTCAGGGCAAACACCAAAAACAGCATTAGCGCACCGGCTTGCAACAGAATGGCTTGGTCGCCCTTAATGACGCTCACTTTAATGGCCAAGTCGGCCATATTTAGCGTGCCAGACGAAGCATAAATCAACCCTAAGCCAATTAAGAAGCACGACGAACCAACTAAGTTCAGTACAACATAATGAATGGCCGCTTGCGTTTTGGCTTTACCGCCTGCGTGAATAAGCAGGGCATAGGAAGCAATCAGTAACACTTCAAAAAACACAAACAGGTTGAACAAGTCACCGGTTAAGAAGGCACCGTTTATCCCCATAATTTGAAATAGAAACAGTGGGTGGAAAAAACTGCCCTGTCTATCGATGCCAGAAAAACTATAAAGCATCGCAGGAATTGCCAGTAGCCCAGTTACTAGCAGCATATAACTAGCAAGGTTGTCGGCGACCAACGAGATACCAAAGGGTGCATCCCAGTTACCCACTTGATAAATAATGGTATCAGGCTGCCAAGCCAGCAATGTGATAATGGCTATATTACACAGTAGCGTCAGAATGCTCACCCAGCGGGTAAGCTGTATTTTATTTACCAACCACGGCAGCATGGTAATGATGGCGCCGATCATAGGCAGCAAAATTGGCAAGATTGGTAAATGCTGCATCATTGCTCAACTTCCTTGGTAATATCTTTTGGTTTTGACTTGCCATCTACGTGGTCGTTACCTAAATCGGCACGGGCACGTATTGCCAGAATGACCACAAAGGCTGTCATCGCAAAGCCGATAACAATGGCGGTAAGCACCAGTGCTTGCGGAAGTGGGTCGGTATAGCTACTACCTGACCCGAGAATAGGTGGCTGGCCTTTGACTAACTGACCCGAAGCAAATAAAAAGAGATTCACAGCGTACGTGAGCAGGGTTAAACCGAGAACCACAGGATAGGTTCTACCGCGTAAAATAAGAAACAGGCCACAAGCCGACAGCAGCCCGATGCAAAAGGCAATTGCAATTTCCATTAATCTTCCTTCTCAGAATATGGTTCAACGACCGTCAGCTGACCAAGTTTGGCCAAAATCAACATGGCAGCGCCAACAACCGTTAAATAAACACCTAAATCGAACAACATGGCAGAAGCGAGTTCGAACTTACCAAATACCGGCCAAGTAAAATAATCAAACCAGGATGTTAAGAATGGTTTCTGCCACAGCCAGCTACCCAAACCAGTCAATAAGGCGATCGACAAGCCAGCGGCGATAAAGCCGACATAGTTGGCATAAAAACGTTTCTGAATCCAGTCGTTACCATGGCCAATGTATTGCTGCACAATGGCAATGGCGGTAATCAAACCAGCAATAAACCCACCACCGGGTAAGTTGTGGCCACGTAAGAATATGTAAGCGCTAATCAGTAGTGCGAGTGGCAAGATAGACTGTGAAACCTGTTTGAGAATCAACGGATACTTATCTCGACTCCAAGGCAAGCCATCTTCGTTCGTTGCTGGTAAGAATAAGCGCATGCCCGCCGTGAGTTTATAAATACCCAGTGCCGCAATGCCCAACACGGTTATCTCGCCGAACGTATCAAAACCGCGGAAATCAACCAAGATGACATTCACCACATTGGTACCACCCCCACCGGTTTTACTATTAGCAAGGAAGTAGTCAGAAATGGTCTCAATCGGGCGCGTTAGCATGGCGTAGGTAAGGGTTGCCATAATACCGCCAAAAATACCGGCCAAGCCAATATCGCGCAGCAGTCGCCCTGGCTTGGATTCTTTTGGCGTTGTTTGCGGCAAGAAAAACAAAGCTAGCAGAAGAAGAATTGTAGTAATTACTTCCACTGAAATTTGTGTCAGTGCCAAGTCAGGTGCCGAGAAGCGCGCAAACGCCAGCGATACACCCAGCCCTACAATTGAAATCAGCAGGGCGGCAAACAAGCGTCGGCGGTTATTAACCACGGTTGCGAGGGCTGCGATGGCTATTAAGGCGGTACCCGCCCATACCTCGGCGGTTAACGGGGTAATTACGACATTGTCGCCAACTAGTGATAGATTGAGCAGCGGTGCAGCCAATAGAATCAGCAAGGCAACACTCAACCAGGCAAGGTAGTACTGCAGTGAGCGCTTATCGATCAGTGCTTCGATGCGGCGGATAAAGGTGATGACCTGATACAACCATGCATCAAAACGTTCATTGGCATCCACTTCTTTAAAGTGCGATTGAAACTGGAACAACACCTTGCGCCGGGCATAAATGCCAATACCGCCAGCGAGTGCCAATGCACTCATCAATAATGGCAGGTTAAAACCATGCCAAATATATAGCGGAATGTACGGCAGAGTGCCGCCCAGTACGGCCACGCCGGCTGACTTGAGTAAGTCACCCACTAGCAGAGCCGGGAAAATGCCTACGAGTATGCAAAGTGCTACCAGCACTTCGACTGGAATACGCATGTAGCGAGGTGGCTCGTGTGGTGTTTTTTTCAGCCCCTTCGGTTCGCCATTAAAGAATACGTCGTGAATAAACCGCAGCGAATAAGCAACCGACAGGGCGCCAGCGATGGTTGCTAATAATGGAATCAGCCATGACAAAGCACCAATGGCGCTTTGCTCAAGTGTTTCGGCAAAGAACATCTCTTTAGACAAAAAGCCGTTGAGCAGTGGTACACCAGCCATCGACAGTGCTGCCACAATACAGAGCACAGCAGTATGTGGCATGTACTTAAACAACCCATTAATTTGGCGCATATCACGCGTGCCCGTTTCATGGTCAATAATGCCCACGCCCATAAATAGGGAGGCTTTAAAAACGGCATGGTTGACGATGTGGAACAATGCAGCCACGGCAGCAAGCTCAGTGCCCATGCCTAATAACAAGGTAATTAACCCGAGGTGGCTGATCGTTGAATAAGCAAGCAAACCTTTTAAGTCGTGCTTAAACAATGCCGTATAGGCGCCGAGTAATAAGGTTGCTAAACCAACCAAAGAAACGGTTACAAACCAAGCATCATGCCCAGAGAGCACTGGGAACATGCGAGCTAATAAAAAGATGCCCGCTTTCACCATGGTGGCTGAGTGCAAGTAAGCACTGACGGGTGTTGGTGCGCTCATCGCATGCGGTAACCAGAAGTGGAATGGGAACTGAGCCGATTTAGTAAAGGCGCCGATTAACACGAGCGCCAAAATCACCGGATACCACTGGTGTTCCACCAGCAGCCTGCCGCTGTTTAGTACCGCTTCTAATTCCAAGCTGCCAACCACTTTGCCTATCAGCAGAATGCCAGCTAGCAGAGCTAAACCACCAGCGCCAGTAATGGTTAACGCCATGCGCGCACCTTTGCGCGCTTTACCCGTGCTAGACCAAAAGCCAATTAGCAAAAATGAGCTAATACTTGTCAGCTCCCAGAACGCCCACATTTGCAGCAGGTTGCCCGAGTTAACAATGCCTAGCATTGCTGCCATAAACAGAATTAAGTAGCTGTAAAATCGCCCCATTGGGTCTTTAGACGACAAATAATAGCGGGCGTAGAGAATAATGAGCAGGCCAATGCCTAAGATAAGTAAGGTGAAGAGCAGTGCTAAGCCATCCATACGAAAGCTTAGTGTTAGGCCTATTTGAGGAATCCAGTACCAAGTTTGTTGCACCACTTCACCAGCCAATATGGCAGGCGCGTGGTATAGGGTGATCAGCAATGCCGCAAAAGGAAGCACCGCAGTGATCCACGCAACTTGGTTACGACGAGTAGGGTTGGCCAGTAGCGGCGCAATCACACCAAGCAGTGGTAAAACAATAATCCATGCAATATTCATAAGGGTTGTAGTTCTCAAATGAGTCCATGACGGTCCAGAGGACAAAGCCTAATCCCAGCTTAGCAGCTCTTTGGCACCCTTACGGTATTTAAAATAAATTCACATGGCAAATACAGAATCGCTACGGTTCATTACTATTTTGTCGTTCGTAGTACTCTTTTAGCTGATCTTTTTTGGTTTTCTCCCACAACCCAACGCCGGAAAAATAGCCGGCGCGGCCAATCGCATGCGCGGCCACTGGTGCGGTGATAAAGGTGAATACAATGATGGCCATTACTCTAGTCGTCACACCCGACTCGCTAAAGAACACCGCCACGGCAATCATTATTAACGTGATCGCTAACACGCCAGACTTAGTCGTAGCATGCAAGCGAGTGACTAGGTCTGGCAAGCGAATAATGCCAACGGCTGCAACCAGCATCAGGGCGCTGGCGAGCACTAGGATGATGCTGACGAGTGCTTCAATCATCGTTCACTCCTTTTAACTGGATAAACTTTGCGATACCAATAGCCGTTAAAAACGCAGTGAGCGCCATCACAATGGCAATGTCTAAAAACGCCGATACTTGCGTATCTATCGCATGTATACCCACCATGGCCACCACCAACGAGGCGATAAGTTCAAGTGCCACGATTCTGTCTGGCAATGCCGGACCGCGTAACAATCGCCAAAGCGCTAGCAGCATGGCAATCATAATAAACAGGTAACTAACTGTAATTGCTATACTCAACATGCGTCTACCTCAGCACCTGTAAGATACGCTGCTCAATTTCACTGAGCTCCGCTCTAAGTTTTTGTTCATCGTCTAAGAACATGGCATGTACAAACAGTGTTTTTTTGTCTTCCGACACTTCCATACTAAGTGTACCTGGCGTTAGTGAAATAAGATTGGCCACTAGGGCGATCTCAAAGTCGGTTTTGGCTGCTAATGGCATGGCAATTACACCCGGTTGCATGTACCAAGGGCGAGTAACTATATCCATAGCCACTTTCCAGTTTGCGACCAGTAGCTCCCAAATAAAAAACAACGCAAAGCTAATGGTTTCTGGTAGTCGCCGCGGGTAGGTGTAAAGCGCTGGCACCGTGCGGTGTATTAACCAAATAACGGCATACCCTAAGCTAAAACCAAAAATGACGTTCAGCGCGGTAAACTGGTTGGTCAGTAGTGCCCAAGCCAATGCTAGCAGTAAGTTAAACAGAAACCCTATCATGGCTGTCCTCCTAGCACGGCATTGATGTAACTTTGCGGGTTGAGTAGCTGCTCAGCAGTCGCTTGCGATAGCAAAATAAATGGCTCAGCAGCAAAGCCGATGATCAGTGTCATGATCGCCATCAAAGCAATAGGTACAACGCCCCATAAAGGCAGCTTGACTGTTTCTGAAAGGGTTTCTGGTTTGGCTTTCCAAAACGCTTCGGCCCAAATTTTAATCATTGAGTACAGCGTCAGTAGCCCAACGAACAGAGCCACGCCGGTTGCAAGCCATTGCTGGCTAACAATACCGGCTTCGATAACCAAATACTTGGCAAAAAAGCCAGAAAGTGGTGGCAGGCCAGCCAGTGACATAGCAGGAATCAGAAACAGTGCCGCCAAGAAGGGACGCTCACGGTACAAGCCGCCCATCGACTTTAACTGATAAGTGTTCTGCAGCAGGTGCGTCATACCACTGATTAAAAACAGGTTGGTTTTAACAATAATGTGATGGAACAGATAAAACACACCGCCGGCAATGGCAAGCGGCGTAAAAATCGCCAATGCCAAGATCATATAACCAATCTGGCTGATGATGTGAAACGACAGAATGCGGCGAATTTCAAACTGACTAGCAGCACCCAGCACGCCTGAAAGCATGGTAAATACGCCCATCCATAATAGTATTTGATGGGTGAAATTAATGTCGCCAATAAATATCAAACCAAACACGCGGTATAGCGCATACACGCCCACCTTGGTTAACAAACCGGCGAATACCGCAGACACAGCAATAATTGGCGTGTGGTACGAGGCCGGTAGCCAGAAGAAGAATGGGAAGGCACCGGCTTTGATTGAAAAGGACACCATAAACATCAGCGCGATGGCGTTGAGCAGCCCTTGTTGTTCAACGTCCTGTAGTTTCACCGCAAGGTCCGCCATGTTGAGCGTGCCGACGGTGCCATATAAGATACCGATGGCAGATAAAAAAAGTGCTGATGAAAACAGGTTGATGGTGACATACTTAATCGCCCCTTCCATCTGGGCGCGCTCGCCACCTAGGGTTAGTAAGCCAAAAGAGGCCAGCAACATCACTTCAAACCAAACAAACAGGTTAAACAAATCACCGGTTAGAAAGGCGCCACTCACACCTGCTAACAGAATATGCAGCAATGGGAAGTAGCCAAATTTTATATGTGTGTTTGGTGTTGTGACCAAGGAGTACAACACCGCGGTAAACGCTACAATGCCGGTGACGACCACCATAATGCTAGCTAGGTAATCTGCCACCAAACTAATGCCAAATGGCGCCTGCCAACCGCCTACTTGCAATACAATGTAGCCTTGTTGGCTTACTTGCCAAGCTAGCGTTGCACTCGCTGTTAGGTAAAGCAGGGTTGCGAACACGGACACACGCTTTTGCCATTTGCTGCTGCGCCAAAGCGCTAGTGTGATAGCGCCTGCCAATAGCGGAATGAGGATAGGTAGGAACACCAAATTATTCATTGATCGGTTTCCTTCATTTGATCAAGGTCGTCTGTTTGCACCACTTCGTTAGCACGGTGGATTAATACGACAGAGAACGCCAGCACCCCAAAGGCAATCACAATGGCGGTTAAAATCAGGGCCTGCGCGAGCGGGTCGGCAACGCCTGCGGGTGGTTGTTTGGTTGCGGCATCTAACAACGGCGGTGCGCCGCTTGTCAGCCCAGCACTAGTGAAAATGACCAGGTTAGCAGCGTTACTCAACAGAATCAGCCCCATTACTAGTTTCACAATCGAACGGCGCAGCATCATATAAATCGATGCAGCAAACAGAATGCCAATGGCAACGGCCATTAATGCAGACATATTATTGGCTCCCTATTAAACGTTCAGACAAAGCAAAAAACATGGTGGTAATCGTACCGATGACGGCAAGATAGACCCCAATATCGAACACCAACACGGTCGACAGCTTGATAGTGGTGCCAAACAGGTCAAGGCTCAGCCACTGAGCGGTAAAAAAAGATTGGCCAAACAGCAGTGCTGGCAGTGTTGCGATGAGGCCAAAGATTAATCCCCATGCCAGAATATCTTTTGGGTCTACTTTCAGTAGTCGGCGCGATGCTTTGGCGCCAAATACAATCAAATAAAGGGAGAACGCCCCAGCTGCAACCAAACCTCCGATAAAGCCACCACCTGGTTCGTTATGGCCTCGCAGTAGCAGAAACACAGAAAACAACAGTTGCAGCGGCAAAATGACAACGGTAGCGGTGCGCATAATTAGCCCAGAACTGGGCGCAAAACCTTGCTTCATAAACGGCTCCTACGTAGTCGAATCATGGAATAAACCCCCAATGCAGCTAGGGCTAAAACGAATATTTCACCTAAGGTGTCTAAAGCGCGGAAATCAACCAAAATCACATTAACAATGTTGCGCCCTTGGCCAAGTGGGTAGCTTTGCTCAACAAAATAATGCGAAATGCTCTCTGCCCAGCGGTTTTCTTGTGCTGCTAGTACCAGCAGGGTCATCATAAAGCCGAACCCTGCTGCAACGGTGGCATCAACAAAGCGTTGAAGGCGCGTTGAGTAGTGCTTAAGGCCTGGCAGCTTGATCAGTACTAGTACCAATAGCAACACCGTGAGCGTTTCAACCAGTACCTGAGTGATACCCAGATCTGGGGCAGAGAAGTGAATGAATATCAAGGCAACAACAAAGCCTACCGCACCCAAAGCGATGATGGCGGCAAAACGTTGCTTACTGGCAATGGCATATAGGGTGGCCGTTAACATGACAAACAGCATGCCTACTTCGTAGCTTTCTAAGGCATCAAACGACATACCCGGCCAGCCATACTGCACCAGTAAGGTGCTTAAAATAGCAATTGTGGTGATGGCAATGATCAGCACTAGGTAGCGGCCTAAATAGCCATTTTGCAATACTCTAGTTTGCCAATCAGCAAAGCTCAGGTTGCCTGCTAGCGTTAGCTCGTAAAGTTTCTCGCTGCCAAAGCGGCGGCTTAACCAACGCAAGCGAGTGGCGAGTACTCGTGTTTTTTGCCAAACAGATGCCAATAAAATACCCAACACAATGCTTGCGCCGGATAGTGCAAGCGCCTGAGAAAAGCCATACCAAAGTGATAGTTCAATGACCTTTGCGCCAGTCATCTGACTAGCAATTTGATCCGCCAGTGGTTGAACTACCCAAGCAAATACGCCAAGCAATAGCGCCAGTGTTGAAAAAACAATTGGCCCAACCCATTGCTGCCAAGGTTCGCCATGCACGGGTAGGGCGGGGCTTTTGCTGCGCAGCGGTTGCCAGACTAGGCTCGCTGCCACGGCAATGGTTAACACAGCAGTTAAAAACACCATTGCCGTGAGCAACCAATCGCCAGTATTGGCTTTTAAGGTTAGTTCTTTAGCAATAAAACCAAGCGCCGGCACGATTCCTGCCAATGACCAAGCTGCCATACCGGTGACAACAAGCGTGCTACGCGGTAGTGGGCGCACACGGCGCAAGTTGCGAGTGTGTGATTGATGCTCAATGATGCCAGCCAGCATAAATAGCGAGGCTTTGTATAATGCATGCGCAATTAAGAACGTGGCAAAGGCGTAGTTTGCGTAATCAGAACCAATGCCAATTAACATGGTTAACATGCCTAGAGCGGTGACGGTTGTATAGGCAAGAATCTTTTTTAAATCTACTGCTAAAAAAGCTAACCATGCGCCAAGCAGCATGGTAATGGCGCCCGCACCAGTCACCAAGGTTGTCCAAACGATTTGCTCGGCAAACACAGGGGCTAACTGTGCCATTAAAAAAACGCCTGCTTTCACCATGGTCGCCGAGTGTAAATAGGCGGACACAGGCGTTGGCGCTGCCATGGCATTGGGTAGCCAGAATTGAAACGGGAACTGCGCCGACTTAGTGAAGCAGCCTAGTAGAACAAGCACTATGGCTGCGGTAATCCAATTGCTCGATTCAGCAATAAGCGACATTTCACTGAGTAAAAAGGTGCCTTGTTGGTAGCCAAGCATAATCATACCGGCTAATAGCGCCAGACCGCCGCCCACGGTGACAAGCAAGCCTTGCAGTGCCGAAGCGCGTGCTTTAGCTGATTCGTGGTTAAAGCCAATCAGCATGTAGGAAGCAATACTAGTCAGCTCCCAGAACACAAATAACAGCAAAATGTTGTCGGCCAAGACCAAACCAACCATGGCGCCCATAAATACAAACAGCCATAGGAAGAATCGGCCAAGGTCTGGGTGGTTTTCAAGGTACTTGCTGGCGTACAGCACAATGGCCGTGCCAATGCCGCTTATAAGGCTTAACATGAGCCAGCTAAGGGCATCTAGGTGCAAAGCTAGGTTTAGTCCAATGCTTGGCACCCAAGAATATTGAATGATGCGTTCATTGCCTCTCAAAACGTCGGCAAGTGCTGGTGCGGTAAGGCAAAATATCAGCAGTGGAAACAGCGCTAACCAACTGCCATGCCAGCCTTTTTTTATCCATAGTGGCGCAACCACCGCGGCGATAAATGGCAGGGCGATACTCAGTAGCATTATGGCGGTCTCCTTAAATTACCTTTTTTAACTATACGAACATTTTTGAAAAACTACCGAATGAAGATTGAGTAATACGATCTTTATATTGAAAAAACAATATGAAGTGATTGGAACGTTCAATTTTACCTTCGAGTGGGTTGAGCCTAGCATAGCCAGCGTTAACTTATTAACCAGTTCATTTACTAGAGATCGAGGACATATAGATGTTGCCTAACAAAGAAGGACAAGCAGTTCCTAACGTAAGCTTCCCTATTCGCGAAAATGGCGAGTGGAAAACCGTTACAACGGACGACCTATTTAAAGGTAAAAACGTAATCGTTTTTGCGTTGCCTGGTGCGTTTACACCAACTTGCTCTAGCACACACTTGCCACGCTACAATGAGCTAGCACCTGTATTTGCCAAAGAAGGCATTGATTCAATTATTTGTCTATCGGTTAACGACCCATTCGTAATGGATGCATGGCAAGCAGATCAAAATGCCGAGAACATCTTTTTCTTGCCAGACGGCAACGGCGAGTTCAGCGAAGGCATGGGCATGCTAGTAGGTAAAGAAGACTTGGGCTTTGGTAAGCGTACATGGCGCTACTCTATGCTTGTTCGTGACGGCGTTATTGAGAAGCAGTTCATCGAGCCAAATGAACCGGGCGACCCGTTCAAAGTGTCTGATGCGGATACCATGTTGAACTACATCAACGACCAAGCTGAGCAACCTAAGCGTGTGACTATTTTCAGCAAACTAGGCTGCCCACACTGTGCCCGTGCTAAAAAGGCACTAGAAGGCGCTGGGTTGAAGTACGAAGAAATTTCACTAAGTGGTGCAGGTCTTTCATATTCTTCATTGCAAGCAGTGACTGGTCAGGGTACTACACCACAGGTATTCGTTGATGGTCAGCGCATCGGTGGCGCCGACGAACTAGAGGCGTGGCTAGCTGCTTAAGCAAAGCGAGTCAGGAAATAGATAAATAAAGGCGGCCCAAGGTCGCCTTTTTTTAGTTGGTGTTTTTTGTCGGTATCTGAATGAGCACTGTCGTGCCTTCGCCAACTTTTGAGGTTATCTTCATTGTGCCACTTAGCACATTGGTAACAAGGTTGTGCACAATGTGCATGCCTAGGCCACTGCCCCCTTTACCTAGCTTAGTGGTAAAGAAAGGCTCTAATACGCGAGACAGGTTTTCTTCTGCGATGCCTGCGCCATTATCACGAACAATTATCTCGGCCGTTTCTCCGTGATCAACTAACTCAGCCGTGATAGTCACCTTACCTTCATCCTCGGGTTCGAAAGCATGTACTAGGGCATTGTTTATTAGGTTGTTAATGACTTGATTTAATGGTCCTGGATAGCTGCTCATTTGAATGGGTGCGTTGCCTTCAACGACTAGGTCAACTGGGCGGTGTTTAAACAAGTGGCGTAATGTCGCTTCTACTTCGTGCAAATATTCAACGAGCTCGAAGTCACGGGCTTGTTCACTGGTTCTATCTACCGACACTTGCTTAAATGATTTCACTAAATCGGCAGCAGCCCCTATGTTGCTTTGCATGATTTTTGCGCTATTGGTAATGGTATCGAGATAGTTTGTCAGTTCGCTGCGCATGATTTGCCCAGATGTGAGCTGTTTTTGAAAACGCTCTACCGTGTCGACCAGGGTACTAGCCATCATAATGCTGTTGCCTAAGGGAGTATTGAGTTCATGCGAAACGCCAGCGACTAATGCACCAAGCGCAGATAACTTTTCGGTTTCCACCAACTCTTTTTGCGCCCGTTTTAACTGCTTAATGGTGCTTTCGAGTTCAGTGTTTACCGCCGAGAGCTCCGCGGTACGCGCATCAACCCTGTCTTCTAAAGTTTGAAACAAGTCTTTTAAGGCAATGCGTGCTTCATCAATTTGCTGCGACAGAGCGCCTAGTTCGTCATTGCGATCTAGGGCCACAGGTGTGTCTAGGTTGCCTTTGGAAATGCCTTGAGCTGAACTAATGATTTGATTAATCGGGTTGGTGACCTGTTTTTTAAGTAACCAAATCACTGCCACAAGGCTTAGTGCTGCTTGTGCAATGAATATAAATAGTAGTCTAAGTGCTTCTCTAAAGGCTTCTTGGTACTCAAGTTGAAGGCTATAAACCATTTCGACATGGCCGATGACCTCCCCTTCGTAATCGATGTCGCCTCGCAAAGTGAACTGATAATCGTGAGGGGTGGGGCTCACATACTCAGCAAAAGGCGCACCAAATGAGTCTTCAACATAAATTCTTTGCACCGCTTTATCACTAGCAATGCCATCAATCAGCTGTTTGATACTTTCACTATTATACGTCCATACAGCTTCGCTAGCGCTACGAAGCAGAACGTTAAAGGCTTGCTCTGCTTGCTCACGGGCGGTGACGTTAACCGTGTTCTGGAAGCGAAAATAGATTTCACCAGCACCAAAAAACACCGCAGGTGAAGCAATCGCGACCAAGATGGTAATAATCAGCGTCCAAAGTAGACGATTTCTTTGCACCAGAGTTTTCATCATCTCTCAGCCTAGATTGGTCTGTATCAGTGTAGGCACAAGTTCTGATTATTGAAAATTTGTTGTCCACTAAAGCTGTGAATAAGTCTGTGAGGTAGTCGCTGATAAGCAGCGCCAGCCTAGAACTGGCGCAGGGGAGCACAGTTTGCTGGTGTTTCGATCAAACCCAGCCGCGCAAGGTTCTTTCAAAAATAGCACGCAATAATTGGTCATCTAGCTGTGGGCAAACCGAACCAATAAATTGCTGTCGCTCCAGTGTGGCTAAGCCGTGCACAAGCGCCCAGCCCTGCATAGCTGCCGTCATTAAATCTTCTTCTGTCATCTTGCGAGAAGACATTTCCTGAGTGGCTCGAAAAAACAAGCTTTCAGACGAATCGGGTACTAAACCGTCTTGCTCTACTGGGGCGCTAAATAAAAAATCGAACCACAGTGGATTTTCTCGAGCAAACGTTAGGTACGCTTTGCCCATGGCAAACATACGGGTGCCTGCATCTTCGTGAGCTTGATAAGCGGCTTCGATCGTAGCATCAAACTCGGCCTTAATACCCAGCCGTATGGCGTTGGCTAAGGCCGCCTTACTATCAAAATGCTTGTATGCAGCTGTGGCAGACACACCAATGCTCATTGCTAGTTTTCGCAAAGACAAGGCATCAGCTCCCGAGTCTGCGATGGTTTGCATGCCAGCAGAAATTAACGATTGAGCGAGCTGCCCATGATGATATTGGCCGCGTGGTTTAATTTGCACATTGAACCTCTTCTTTTAACGACCACAATAATAAGTTGAAGGGCGGGCAAAGGCGAATGCCCAAGCCCACGTAACTTGCGTTAACTTGTATAGATTTAAGAACTAAAACAACGCTCAACTTCTGGCTCACGCAGCCAAATAATAGTGAAAATGCCAAGAATGGTGCCAAACGGTACAGCAAACAACAGCAGAATGCCGGTTATAAAGCACAGCATATGCAAACGACCATTCTGTAAGGCCCAGCCTACTAACACATTTACCGCAACGTGCAGTACGGTTAAGAAGATGATTAGGCCTTTCATCACATCAATCATTTGAATGAAAAATGGATCGCTAGCGAGGGCTGCATCATTTTGTTGCACTAAATAAGCAACAAAATCTAGGGCGCCGATACCGGCGAACCCTATGAGACCAATGGCGCCATAAATGTAGTAGGCTATGGCAAGTCCTCTGATCTTCTTTGGCATTTCCATAGTGGTTCCTTATGGGCAAGGGTTTGGCTGTGATTGATGTAGTGCGTCTATCTCAGCGAGTAATTCGGCTGATAGGTTAACGTTGACGCTGGCAATGTTTTCTTGCAGCTGAGCCATGGTTGTAGCACCAATAATGTTGCTGGTGACAAACGGGCGGCTGTTAACAAACGCTAGTGCTAGTTGAGTTGGCGTTAACCCATGGCGCTCGGCTAACTGACTGTAGGCTTCGGTCATTTTAACACCCAGCTCACCACTGTAACGCTGAAAACGGCTGTATAACGTTAAACGCCCCTTTTCAGGCTGAGCACCATTGCGGTACTTGCCCGTTAGCATGCCAAATGCCAGCGGCGAGTAGGCCAGTAGTCCTACTTGCTCGCGGTGCGCTACCTCGGCGTTGCCAACTTCAAAGCTGCGATTAAGCAGGCTGTATGGGTTTTGAATAGACTGCAGGCGGGGCAGGTTATGGCGTTCAGCCAGCTGCAGGGCATGCATGGTGCCCCATGGGGTTTCATTGCTGTTGCCGATATAGCGTACCTTGCCAGCTTGCACCAACTCATTAAGGGCTTCGAGGGTTTCTTGCAAAGCAATGTGCTCATGCTCGGCTTGATGCTGGTAGTCTAGGCGGCCAAAAAAGTTAGTGGCGCGCTCTGGCCAATGAATCTGATACAGATCGATGTAGTCAGTTTTCAGTCGCTTAAGGCTAGCATCACAGGCCTCAATGACATGCTGGCGTGATAACCGAGAGCCACCGCGAATATGCTCCATACGAGGGCCTGCAACTTTACTGGCAATGACTAATTTGTCGCGATCACTGCGCTGTGCTAGCCAGCTCCCAATGTAGGCTTCGGTTCGCCCTTGCGTGTCTGGCTTTGGCGGCACTGGGTACATCTCGGCGGTGTCAATAAAGTTGATGCCCTGAGAAACCGCGTAATCTAGTTGCTCGTGCGCTTCGGCCTCGGTGTTTTGTTCACCATAGGTCATGGTGCCTAGGCAGATTAGTGAAACGTCTAAGTCGGTTTGTCCTAACTTGCGAAATTGCATAAATGATTCCCATTGATTAATAGCGCCAGATACTTACGCTCAACCAGATCAGACTGATTAACGCGGCGAACAATGCATGTTGTGCTAATTTGCCATTGAGTGCTCGGCCTTGGCTTTTGAGTGTACGCTCGGCAATTACAATACTGGTGAACACAATAGCAAATGGCAAAATGGTGGCGGCAAAGTAATAACTTGCCCAGGCGGAGGCTAATGCTGCCATGGTCAATAGCAAAAGGTACCAGATTTTGGCACCCCGCGAACCCATAAGAACCGCTAGGGTTAATTTTCCATGCAGTTTATCGCGCTCGGCATCACGCATATTGTTGATATGCAATACAATTGCAGCCCAAGCCGCCTGCGCGATTAGCATGGCAAGCACTAGTTCATTGATCGCGCTGTTCTGCAAAAAAACGGTGCCAACCACCGCCACAGGGCCATAAAAAAATGCTACGGCTAGGTCACCCAGTGCTTTATAACCATAGGGTTTTTTTCCAAGGGTGTAGGCTAGCGCAGCCCAAATAGATAGTGCGCCAAGCAACAACAGCCACCAAGCATAGGCTTGCGTGCTGGTCGCAAGGCTGGCAAGACCTGTTAATACAGTAGCCACGGCTAACACAATCAAGGCGTGCTTTAGTTGCTTAGCCGTTAATAAACCGCTTGCTAGGGCGCGCGGTGGCCCCAAGCGGTCTTGGTCGGTGCCACGTAACCCATCACCTAGGTCGTTGGCGACATTGGCAATGATTTGCAGTAATACAATGGTGGCAATGATAAAGCTGGCATTCAGCCAGTTGATTTGACCGTAATACTGTACTGCTGCCAAAGCGGCAAACGGGCCAGCTAAGGCAAGCGGTAAGGTTTTAGGGCGTGTGGCCAGTATCCAGGCTGCTAACCGCATTTCAGTGTATGCTCCAAGCGATGTTTTATTCGCTCGTAGCATACAGAATCTGCACGAAAAATCTCGGTATGAAAGCCCAATGCAACGGCATTAATAACATTGGTATGAGAGTTATCAACAAACAAAGTTGATTGTGGCGATAAACCACAGGTTTGCACCGCTTGGTCAAACAGCTTTGGGTCGGGCTTTAAGCGGCCAAAATCGGCTGAAATAACGCCGGAATTAAAGTACTGCCACATTGGCCTGTGTTGCATGCGCTCAAAAATTGGGCGTGGCAAATTGGCTAGAAAATGGCAGGAAATGCCGAGTTTCACCGCTGATTCAAGCAGCTGAATGCCTTCACGCAATGGTGGCATGGCCAAGTTTGCCGTTGCATCAAGTAAACGATTCAGCTCCGCTTCTGTTAGGCCGGTTCGATCATTAGCGCGTTGCATAAAGTCGTCGAGCGATAACTTGCCCGCTGCAAACGCCATCCAGTCGGCGTGACAGTAAATACCCTGCTTTACCAAAGCGTAAGCATCTGGGTCGTCTACTGCAGCCTTGACTGCCTTGTCTGGCAACCAGCGAAGTAGTACGTTACTTAGGTCGAATAGTACATGTGTGATCATGGCATCAGTATTGCGCGATGCGCGCTATTTGATACCGACCTAGATCAATGAACTTGCTCGTGCTAGCTGATTTAACTCAAGCTAGCGTTTACGCTTGCGTTGCTGTGGCTTGAATCCGGAAGGCTTGCTTGAGAGCCAATGAGCAAACTCGGCAATACGATCAACGCTGCGCAAGCGCTCAATGCTATGATAGTGGCGCGCCATGTCCTTCTCGCTTATTTCCGCATGTATGTGATTGTGGCAAGGGCGGCAAAGCCAAGCAGTAGAGCTGATGCGCTCATTGCGGTCGAACATTTTGCGCACCCATTTCTTACTGTGTAGCGAGCGCGGTATTAAATGATGGCGTGTGAGTGCAACGCCGGTTCGCTGGCATAATTCGCAGGCGTCTGGTTTTTCCGGCAGTCGAATCGCTGGTGTCGTCATTTCAAGGAAACGCTTTTGTATACCAATGAATATAAAGCGATGCTGATTGCAGCAACGCAGGTAAGTGACTTGCTCGAGCAGCGTTTGCCAGAGCTTAAGCATATTGGTTTACCTACTTGGTTGTTATTACGCACGCTTGCAAGTGATGGTGCAATGACCATAAGTCAGCTGGCAGCACAGCGAGGCGTTAGCCGCCAGTCGGTACACAAGCAAGCTGCAACACTAATCAAGCAAGGCTGGATTGTTAGTGATTTACATCCTACGGACAAACGCTGCAAGTTGCTAAAACTTACCAACGAAGGTTTAGACAGGGTCGCGCGCTTAGAATCTGCCATCGATAAGCAGGCCATTGCATTGGCGCGCATGGTTAAAGATGAAGATATCGAAATGGCACTAGAGCCAATGCTGCTTATTGCTAGTGTGTTACGCCAATCATGCAAGTAAATAGTTTTGCGCCAATTACTAGCGCTAATAGTCGCATCGTTATACTGGGCTCCATGCCGGGTGTTCGGTCACTCAACGAAGGGCAGTATTATGCCCACCCAAGAAATGCATTTTGGCCAATAATGGCTAGTCTAGGGTTGTGCTCGTTGGCAGAGGATTATCACCAAAGGGTATCCGAACTCACTCAGTCTGGTGTGAGTCTTTGGGATGTGCTCAGCCACTGTGAACGCGCTGGTAGCCTAGATAGTGCGATCAACAGCAAAACAGAAGTCGCCAATGAACTAGTGCCGTGGTTTGCCGGTATGCCAGAGCTCAGATTACTTGGCTTAAATGGCGGCGCGGCATGGCAAAAATACCACAAACATTTTGTTAAGCCTGGGTTGCACCCGCCTCAGGTAGCACTAGTAAAACTACCATCAACAAGCCCAGCCTATGCAGCCATGACTTTTGAGCAAAAACTCGCCAAGTGGCGCGAGGCGTTGGCTTCACCATCTGGATAAAAGAAAGCGAGCCATATGGCTCGCCTAAGTGCTGCTGTTGCTCGGGTAATACCCAGCTATTGTGGGTACTAAAAATGCAGGTTACCTACCACACCCAGTGTTGTGGTGGTGAAGTCTGTATCAAACTTACCAGTGGCGGCGACTGAGAACTGGTCGCTTGGGCGGAATCCAACTTCGGCGCCAATGTTTGTTTGTGTCTTTTCTAATAAGCCTAGCTCAAAATTTGCTGCTGTGTACAAACCTGTATCAGGTAGTGTCATCAGCAAGCCTGCATTAAAGGCAGCAAAGTTGGTTGAGCTTTGATTGGTAGCCAGAATAGTGCTGCCAGCAACGCTTTGAGTCTCGTTGTTCTGCCAGTTGTAGCTGGCGCCAACATTAAAGTCGACATCCATGGCTATTGGGAAGCGAGCGCCGCCACCAATGGTAAAGGTTTGTGTGGTGCTGTCAGTGGTGATGCTGATTAAATTGTTGTCAATGCTGGCAATTGTGTTGTCAATGCTCGCTCGCTGATAGCCACCATTAACAAAAACCAGCTCATTAACGGGGTAACTAGCGCCAACAACAAGTGTTTCTGGCCCTGCTACTTCGGTTTGGCCATCATCTGCGGCGATCTGCGACCAGGTATAGCCCACTTGTGCTTTGCTATAGTAAAACTCAGTCGAGCCAGTGTCGTAGGCTGGGCGTGGTGCAGCGGTTGCGGCAATGGCGGTAGTGAGTGCTGCAGTGGTAATCAATAATTTGTTCATCAGTTCGCCTCTCGGGTTTCGATGCAGATTAGTTTATTCATTGCACTCTGAATTCACCCTGAAACCCAAGAAGCTATCGTTGTAAACAAGTGTTAATGATTAAGCTTTCATTCAACCCAGTATTTTGTTGATAGGTGCTATACTTTAGTTCCAATTGGTTGGGTGTGTCTAATGAAGTTAGCTGCTACGATTATTTTGTTCATGGCAACCAGTGTGAGTGCCGCCGAGCTTGTGTTTCCGCGCCATACCGTGGAAGGCGATGCGCGCCAGTTATACGGTGAAAACCTGCTACAAAAAATTGTTGCAGGTACAGACTTTTCAGTTCGCACTAGTGACTGGCCAATGACTCGGGCGCGCATGGAGCTGGAGCTGCAAACGGGCGAGCGTATCAACATTATGTTGCTACCAGAACGGCCAGACTACGACGCTGCCTACCTCAAAATCCCTGTGTCGGTTGACAATGGCTTGATTGGGCAACGCGTTGCCCTTGTTGCCTCCGAACGTGATCCATTTGCCAATGTTACTGACCTTGCAGAAGTGGCTGATCTAGTTGGTTGCACCAACCCGAGTTGGACCGTCACTCGCTGGTATGAACTGAGTGGCTTTAAGCTTAAACAGCTGCCTGTTTACGACAATTTGTTTGTTTATACCGAGCGTGGCGCTTGTGACTATTTTTCCCGCAGTGTGCTGGAGGTTGAGCAAGAGCTTAAGCAGCAACAAGAGAAGGGGCGACAATTGCGTATTGATTCTCACGTTTTACTGCAGGTACCCATTTCTCAATACTACTACATTAGCCCAAACGCTGAGGCTTTGGTTGCCCCACTTACGCAGGTTGTCTCGCAAGCTAAAGCAAGTGGGGTAGTTGATCGCTTTTTAACTCGCTACACCGAATCAATTTTTGATCAAATTAGCCTAGAAAACCGACGCATCATTGAACTGAATAGCCTCGATTAAGGTGCTAGTCATGCCATCGTAATAGCATATTTGTTAATGCCATAAGGCTCAGCTTAATCATTGGAGTACACAGATGACAAAACACCTCGTTTGGCCGCTTGCGGCTGTGCTTGCAGGCTGTGCTGTATGGCCATCGGCGCCGACAGACACACCGCTCAACTCGCTTGTGGGTTCATGGCAAGTGGTTAGTATTGATGATACAGAACCCATGCGTGCAGTTGAGCTGACCTTTGAGGCAGATGGTTACACAGGGACCGATGGCTGTAATCGGCTATTTGGTGACTATCAGCTGATTGATGGTGAGTTAACTTCGATTGGCGCAAGCACTCGTATGGCTTGTGAGCCCGAGGTAATGAAACAGGCTAGTGCGGTGAATAAAGTGATGCTCGCTGCCCGCGCAATTGAGCGCGAACAGCAAGTGTTGTTGCTAACGGATGAGCACCAGTTGGTGCTCGAACCGATACAAGACTAGCGGCCTATTTTCGACGGCGAGTCACGGTTAGCAACGGTAGCAGCAGCAAGCCAAACAAACCAAAGTTACCGACATTAATGGTGTCTGGAATCGTAATGGTTGTTGTGACCGGCGTTGGTTGACCACTTGGTGCTGCTGTTGCACTAGGGATTGCCGTTGGCGCTGTAGTTGGCGTTACTGTAGCAGTCGGCGTGGCTGTAGCCGTCGGGGTTGCCGTTGCCGTCGGAGTCGCCGTTGCCGTCGGAGTTGCCGTAGCAGTCGGAGTTGCCGTAGCAGTCGGAGTTGCCGTAGCCGTCGGAGTTGCTGTAGCCGTCGGAGTTGCTGTAGCCGTCGGGGTTGCCGTAGCGGTCGGGGTTGCCGTAGCGGTCGGCGTTGCAGTCGGTTGCGTGCCGCAATCAACTGGACCCACTAGTACCCAAGAGCCTGTAGCCGCCGGTGTACCCGGTTCGTATGCGCCCGTTGCTGGCACGCCCGCTAAACGGTAAATCTGGCCTTTATGTGAGCGCAAGTCGCCCGTGGCATAATGGTTCCACGGGAAGGTAGCAGTCCATGCGTCAGGTTGGCCCGCACAGATGCTATCTGTTGGGGTTGGCGCTTGGGTGGGTGTAGTCGTTGGTGTGGCTGTTGGCAAAATACCATCGGTTGGTGTTACCACCTTAGTAGGCGTTACCACTTTAGTAGGGGTAACAACGCCCGTTGGTGTTGTGCCATTCACATCATCAATGATTCGAATTGGCGTACCAACGCCTTCACCGAAATAGAGCTGCACACATTGCTCATAGTCGCCATCGTTCAACGCATTATAAGCGAACTGGTAACCCACAACTTTACAAGCAAACTTGCCGTTGCCTGGGGTATTGGCGTCGTAGCCCCAATCTTTATCCCAGTAGAATTGTAAGGCTCCAGCGCCTTCAGCTGGGAACTTGTTGGCTTGGTTAGCACAGTCTAGCTGCTCACCTGTGATGTCTAGACCCATGTGGTCAGTGAACAGTTTGTAGTACTTGATGCGGTTGGCAGCTTGTGGGGTGGTGCTGCCTTTGGCGCACTCAAATGCACCGTTAATAATGTTAATCGTGGTGCCTAAACCGTTATCCAAACCAGCGGCTTTGTCGGCTGCATTCGGCTGCCAAGTACCATCGATCACATGCAGCATAGATGGCTTCGGCGGCTGAGGATATACGTAGAAGAAGATGGCTGAAGCAAAGTTCAGCCAAGTATCGGCAACTTGCGCAGGGTCGTTTAGTAGCACAGTTGCATCGCCAAACATTGCTTCCGAAAACGCACCATAGTTGTAGTTCCAGCTTAGCTGCTTAGCACCACGGCCAAAGTATGATTTGTACTCGCCGTTTGGCTGCAAGCCGCATGGGTAACGCCATGTTGCCCAGTGACCACCTTCACATTTATTGTAGGCACCATTGAACTTGTCTTCGGTTTGGTACATTTCACGTACCCAATACAAACCTTGACGCCATGGTGGATGCTCAAACTGATTAACATCTGGTGTGTGGGCGCCAGTTTCTTGCACGAAGTGGGCAAAGGTTGTGGCTAGTGTTTTTTTACAAATCGCCAGCGAGTCACGGCCATCAGTATAGTCACCGCAATAAGCCGGGAACTTTGCCACTGCTTGCAAAAAGCCTTGATAGGTATAGGCAGGGTTGCGATGTGGGAATAAATAATCAAACTCTGCTTCTGGCAGAATGGCTTCAACGCGTTTCACGTTAGATGGGTTGTCTGCGCGCCCAGGCGTAACTTTTAACACTTCATCATTGGGCAGCATACGCAAATCATGACGCACTAAATCAATCATAGGGCCCGCATTCGCCGCCGCCGCTGTTTCGGCAGCATCCAACTCCGACTGGTACATAATGAAGCCATTAGGGTTTTCTGGATCGACTTCCACGGTAATCGCTGACGCCGCCCCAGCTAGCAAAATCCCACTAGCAATCAGACTCAACTGTTTCATGTTGTTCTCTCTGAATTATTGGTTTTGTACTGCGATTATGATTACTAGGCTGGCTTTGAACTGAATGCTTGTTCACAGAATGTATTTGGGGGTTAGCTAAGTGGTGGTTGTGCTGATTTGGATCAAGTTGTATTTAATGGTGGGAGGGGTGTTTTTTTATTTTAATTTTAGTTATTTTTTTAATTTTATATTTAATTTAATAAAAAATATGATAATTTTTATATTATTCCGAAAAGTTGGCTGGCAACGCTCAAAATTTATTGTCAGCAGTTGCCATGAACCTAGCGCATTAATAATTGAATACTCGCATCGCTTCAGCGCCCATCCTTGCCATTCAGAATATGCAGAAGATGGTTTTAAAGGGGGACTCTAAAAACCTCAGAGGCGAAATTTTGACGAGGCGAAGATCGGCGAGAAGGCGGAGTTTACAGTAGTAAATGAGTACTTCGAGCCGATATTCAACAAAGTCAAAATGAGAAAAAGGGGTTTTTAGAGGTTCCCTAAACTCACTCACTTTCTAGCAACAAAGCCTTAAACGGCGAATACAGCTCTGTATTCGCTACAATGATGTCGTCACACCAATAAGCCTCGGGCACATTTGGGTCGCCTTCATTAAGATGTCCGAACATGCAGCCTGCTTCTTTAGCGATCACCTGTGCGGCGGCGTGATCCCACAGTGATAGGCTTTCCCAGTAGGCATCTAGGCGCCCACATGCAACGTTGCATATGTCTAAGCTGGCAGCACCCATCCGGCGAATATCGGCGCAGTGCTCTAATATCATTGCAACTTTTGGCATCAGTTGCGCACGTGCTGTTCGGTCGTACGGAAAGCCCGTGGCAACTAGAGCGCGCTGCAGGTTGTCTTGGCGAGAGGGTGCGATTTTTTCATTGTTTAACAATGCGCCCTGGCCACTGACGGCATGAAAGGTTTCGCCATTAAACGGGTTGTGAACCACGCCAACTAAGGGCTTGCTGCCCTCGCAGTAAGCAATTGAAATAGCGCTCTGGGCAAAACCGTGGGCATAGTTTACCGTGCCATCAATCGGGTCGAGCACCCAAAACGGCGTGTCAGCGTGCTTAATGCTACTCCAGTCGGGGTTGGATTCTTCCGCTAGGATCTGATGCTCGGGATACTCAGCTATAATGCCACTGGTTAGTAGCTTATCAATGGCTAAATCGGCATTAGTTACCAGTTCACTGCCGCGTTTGTATTCCTTGCTCAGGGATTGCTCACGCATTTTTACTGCTGTTTCACCCGCGCGTTGGGCGAGGGTCATGGCGAGCTGGTGAACTTGATTGAGATGGCTTTGGTGACTCATGCAGGCCTCCACTTAATCCGTATGTATTCTTAGTGTAACGGTTCTGTTGCTGTACGCTCAATTAGATGTGTGAGGAAAATAGAAACGGTAATCTAGCGGTGGATAAATATTCACATGGACAAACACGTAAACTGCCGTTAACATACCCGCAATTTGGCCACTTGTACGGCCAACGCAACTACAATAAGAAGGGGTGAGGAGTTCGCCCCTTTGTTGTATTTGACGATCAGAGTTTTAGCCCCGCACATCCAGAGGACATAGCATTGAGCACGCAAGCCATTCTCGCCCTTGAGGACGGTAGTATCTTCACAGGTACGGCCATTGGAGCAACAGGGGAAACGGTTGGTGAGGTAGTGTTTAACACTGCCATGACTGGTTACCAGGAAATCCTAACCGATCCTTCTTATGCACGCCAAATCGTTACGCTTACTTACCCGCACATCGGTAATACGGGTGTGAACAGCGAAGACGTTGAATCAGATCGCGTTCACGCTGCCGGTTTAGTAATTCGTGACTTGCCACTGCTAGCGAGTAACTTCCGCTCTCAGCAGTCGCTGTCTGACTACTTAACAGATAGCAACATCGTAGCGATTGCCGACATTGATACTCGCCGCCTAACGCGCATTTTGCGTGAAAAAGGCGCTCAGAACGGCTGCATCATTGCTGGTGACATCGATGAAGCACGCGCACTTGAGCTAGCAAAGCAGTTCCCAGGCCTAAAAGGCATGGACCTAGCTAAAGAAGTGACTGTTAAAGAAAGCTTCGAATGGCGTGAAGGTTCTTGGCAGCTTGGCGAAGGCTTCAAAACTTTTGCCGACGACGAATTGCCACACCATGTTGTTGCCTACGACTTCGGTGTTAAGCAAAACATCTTGCGTATGCTAACTGACCGCGGCTGTAAGCTAACGGTTGTGCCTGCACAAACGCCTGCTAGCGAAGTGTTGGCAATGAACCCAGATGGCGTATTCCTATCTAACGGCCCTGGCGATCCAGAACCGTGTGACTACGCGATTGCGGCAATCAAAGAAATTCTTGAAACCGACATTCCTGTTTTCGGTATCTGCCTAGGTCACCAGCTACTAGCTTTGGCGTCTGGTGCCAAGACTGAAAAAATGAAATTCGGTCACCACGGTGCCAACCACCCGGTAGAAGTCATGGCAACCAAAACGGTTATGATTACTTCACAGAACCACGGTTTTGCTGTGAAAGAAGACGGCCTACCAGCGAACTTGGTAGCGACGCACAAATCACTATTCGACGGCTCGCTGCAGGGTATTCACCGCACCGACAAGCCAGCGTTTAGCTTCCAAGGTCACCCAGAAGCGAGCCCAGGTCCTCACGACTGTGCACCGCTATTCGACCACTTCATTGAACTGATTGAAAAGAAGAAGGGCTAAGCAATGCCAAAACGTTCGGATATTAAAAGTATTCTGATTTTAGGCGCTGGCCCAATCGTGATTGGTCAGGCCTGTGAGTTCGACTACTCAGGCGCGCAAGCATGTAAAGCACTGCGTGAAGAGGGTTACCGCGTTATCTTGGTAAACTCGAACCCTGCAACCATTATGACTGACCCGGTGATGGCTGACGCCACTTACATCGAGCCAATCGTATGGTCAGAAGTTGAAAAGATCATCGAAAAAGAGCGCCCAGATGCGATCCTACCAACACTTGGTGGTCAAACAGCGCTTAACTGCGCACTAGATCTAGACAAGCACGGCGTACTAGAAAAGTACGGTGTAGAAATGATCGGTGCTGATGCCGACACCATCGACAAAGCGGAAAACCGCGAGCGCTTCGACAAAGCGATGAAGAAGATTGGTCTAGAGTGTCCTAAGGCTGATGTTGTTCACGATATGGAAGGTGCTTGGAAAGTTGTAGAACGCTTTGGTTTTCCGGTGATCATTCGTCCGTCATTCACCATGGGTGGCTCAGGCGGTGGTATCGCCTACAACAAAGAAGAATTCGAAGAAATCTGCCGCCGTGGTTTTGACCTGTCGCCAACTAATGAGTTGTTGATCGATGAGTCGCTGATTGGCTGGAAAGAATACGAAATGGAAGTTGTGCGTGACAAAAACGACAACTGCATCATCGTATGCTCGATCGAAAACTTCGATCCAATGGGCGTTCACACGGGTGACTCGATCACGGTTGCACCGGCACAGACGCTGACCGATAAAGAATATCAAATCATGCGTAATGCCTCGATGGCAGTACTGCGTGAAATCGGCGTAGAAACTGGTGGTTCTAACGTTCAGTTCGGCATCTGCCCAGACACTGGCCGTATGGTGATCATCGAGATGAACCCGCGTGTATCGCGCTCATCTGCACTAGCGTCGAAAGCAACTGGTTTCCCAATTGCAAAAATCGCTGCCAAGCTAGCGGTTGGTTACACCCTAGACGAGCTACAGAACGACATCACTGGTGGCGCAACACCAGCATCGTTCGAGCCAGCGATCGACTACGTAGTCACTAAGATTCCTCGTTTCACATTCGAGAAGTTCCCACAAGCGAACGATCGCCTAACGACTCAGATGAAGTCGGTGGGTGAAGTGATGGCAATTGGCCGTAACTTCCAAGAGTCGGTACAAAAAGCACTGCGCGGCCTAGAAACTGGCAGCGTTGGCTTCGACCCGAAACTAACTGATGTAGCCGAAGAAGAAGCGAAAGAAATACTGGTTCGCGAGCTGACTGAGCCGGGCGCTGACCGCATCTATTACGTGGCCGATGCCTTCCGTGCTGGCTGGACCATGCAAGAAGTGTTTAATCACACTAAGATCGACCCATGGTATCTAGTTCAAATCGAAGACATCATCAAAGACGAAAAAGCTTTGGCTGAATCTGGCTTTGCTTCACTGGATGATGCTTTGTTGCGCAAGCTTAAGCGCAAAGGCTTCTCGGATGCACGTTTAGCTCAGGTGCTAGGCGTAGCAGAAAGCGAAGTTCGCCGCCTGCGTCACAAGTTCGACATCCGCCCAGTTTACAAGCGTGTAGACACCTGTGCGGCAGAATTTAAGTCAGACACAGCTTACATGTACTCAAGCTACGACGAAGAGTGTGAAGCGGAACCAACTGACAAAGAAAAAATCATGATCATTGGTGGTGGTCCAAACCGTATCGGTCAAGGTATCGAGTTTGACTACTGCTGTGTCCATGCAGCGTTCTCTGCCCGTGAAGACGGTTACGAAACTATCATGGTGAACTGTAACCCAGAGACCGTATCGACTGACTACGATACCTCTGACCGTCTGTACTTCGAGCCAATCACGCTTGAAGACGTGCTAGAAATTGCTGACAAAGAAAAGCCTAAGGGTGTGATCGTGCACTACGGTGGTCAAACACCACTTAAACTTGCACGTGCGCTAGAAGCAGCTGGTGTGCCAATCATTGGTACCTCGCCAGATGCCATTGACCGCGCTGAAGACCGTGAGCGTTTCCAGCAAATGGTTGAGCGCTTGGGCATCAAACAGCCGGAAAACGCGACCGTTCGTTCACACGAAGAAGCAATCAAAAAAGCTGCGGAAATTGGCTATCCACTAGTGGTACGTCCGTCGTACGTGCTAGGTGGCCGGGCGATGGAAATCGTATTCAGCGAAGAAGAACTGAAGCGCTACATGCGTGAAGCGGTATCAGTATCTAACGATGCACCAGTATTGCTAGATAGTTTCTTGAACAACGCCATCGAAGTCGACATCGACGCGGTGTCTGATGGTAAGCAAGTGGTGATTGGTGCGATTATGCAGCACATCGAACAAGCTGGTGTTCACTCTGGTGACTCAGCTTGCTCATTGCCGCCGTACAGCCTAGCGCAAGACATTCAAGATCAGATCCGTGAGCAAGTTAAAGCCATGGCGCTTGAACTTGGTGTAGTGGGTTTGATGAACGTACAGATGGCCTACCAAGACGGTGAGCTATACGTGATCGAAGTGAACCCTCGTGCATCACGTACGGTGCCATTCGTTTCGAAAGCGATTGGTACGTCACTAGCAAACGTTGCGGCGAAGGTAATGACTGGCAAATCACTAGAGGAAGTTGGCTTCACGAAAGAAGTGATCCCAAGTTTCTACTCAGTGAAAGAAGCCGTATTCCCGTTTAACAAGTTTCCATCTGTTGACCCAATTCTAACGCCAGAGATGAAGTCGACTGGTGAAGTAATGGGCACGGGTGACACCTTCGGTGAAGCCTTCGGTAAAGCAGCACTAGGTGGCGGCTCGCCGGTTGTTAAAGCTGGTGGCAAAGTGATCTTGTCGGTCAAAGAGCGTGATAAAGCAGCCTTGATCCCGGCAGCGAAAGATCTAGTACAACTAGGTTGTGAGCTGTTGGCAACAACTGGTACGGCAAGAGCGCTGCAAGACGCAGGCGTGCCTGTGACTGTGGTGAACAAAGTATCTGAAGGTCGTCCACACCTTGTAGACATGATTAAGAACGATGAAATATCATTCATTGTTAATACATCAGAAGGTCGCAAGGCAATCGCCGACTCAGCGAGCATTCGCCAGAGTGCAATGCAGCACAAGGTGCCTTACACTACTACGTTAACTGGTGCGGTTGCGACAGTAGCGTCATTGAAGGCTACCGGCGAGAAGCCAGTGCGCCGCCTACAGGATTTGCACGAGAGCATTAAATGACAACTAGATACCCAATGACTGTCCAAGGCCATGCGGCCTTGGAAGCTGAGCTAAAAGAACTGAAAACAGTTAAGCGCCCGGAAGTAATTCAACAAATTGCTACGGCACGTGAACATGGCGACCTGAAAGAAAACGCTGAATACCATGCTGCACGTGAGCAGCAGGGCTTTATTGAGGGTCGTATTCAGGATATTGAAGCCAAGCTAAGCAACAGTCAGGTTATCGATGTGGCGGCCATGGAAAACACCGGCAAGGTCATCTTCGGCACCACGGTTCAGTTGTTTAATGTCGACACTGAAGAGTCGGTTACCTACAAAATTGTTGGTGAAGATGAAGCGGACGTGAAAAAAGGGTTGTTAAACTGCACCTCGCCATTTGCCCGCGCCATCATTGGCAAGGATGAAGGAGACGAAGTAGTGGTTCGCACCCCAAATGGCGACGTTGTTTATGAAATTGAACAGGTAGAATATAAGTAAGTCATATTTTTTTATATCTTCTACCCAAAAGGCGAGCTAAATTAGCTCGCCTTTTTAGTTTCAGATTTAACGGTTATAGGTTTTACAAACCTCGGGTTTGGGAAACAAAAATTACGCTCCACATCACCTTTATATAGAGACCCCCCATGGCTTGGTTTTACCTTATTAGTGCAATGGTTTTTTGGGCAAGTTCTTTTGTTGCCTTTAAATGGTTACTTGGTAGTGAAGACGGTTTTGTCATTGTTTTTTGGCGGTTATTGATTGCTGGGCTAGTCACTTTGCCAATTGTGATGCGCGCCTGGCGCAAGCGCCCTCTCAGTTGGTCTGAGGTGGGCTGGTTCGCCTTGTTATCACTCTTTGAGCCATGCTTGTACTTTGTATTTGAAGCGCAAGCGCTCAAATACACCACTTCTGGTCAAGCTGCCTTGATTATTGGCCTGCTACCTGTCGCCATTGCCATCACTTCATGGGTGCTATTTAAAGAGCGTTTAGCGGCAAAAACCTGGGCAGGGTTGCTACTGGCGGTGGTTGGGGTGTGTTTAGTCACGCTGTTTGCCCAAACTAGTGAGTTGGCAAGCAATCCTGTGCTTGGTAACTTACTGCAACTTGGCGCCGTTGCCGTGGCAGTAGGGTATACCTTGTTGCTTAAACGCCTAGTGCTGATTTGGAATGCTTGTGCGGTGGTTGGCTTTCAGTCACTCTTTGGCGCCGCTTTTTTCCTGCCGGTGCTATTGATTAGTGATAAGCCAATGCCATCAGCGGATAGTTGGTTGGGCATCGTGTATTTAGGGTTGTTGGTGTCGGTACTTGCCTATTCGCTTTATGGTTTGGCGCTAAAATACTTGTCGGCAGCTGTGGTTGGTGCCTTTGTCAATTTAATCCCTGTGTTAACACTAATCATGGGATGGTTACTACTTGCTGAGGCGCTAACACTGGGGCAAGTAGCTGGTGTAGTGTTAGTATTGCTTGGGCTTATCCTAACCACGAATCAGGAGTCGGCACATGCCAGCTAAAAACCTCGGGGTAAACTTATTGCAGTACTTCGCCATCGGCGGGTTATGGAGTATTGGCTATTTAGCATATCCAATGCTTGTTGATGCCGGCAGTGTTGATACTGCCATACAAATGCGCCAGCTAATGTTGCTGCTGGCCGTGCCAGCAATGTTATTTGTTGCCATCATTCGGCTAAAAACAGTGGCTTGGCAGATAACCGATGTATTAGCTCAGCTTGGGGTGGCTATTGCGGCGTTTGGCGCTGTTGCTTTTGTAGCCAATATTCAAGGCAATCAGCAGATGATGGGGTTCTTCTATGGCTTGGCAAGCTTAGCTGCTGTTGGTTGGGTGGCTTGGCAGAAGCCACCCGCGCAGGATTAGAAGCGCCAGCCAACGCTCCACTCGCCTAAACCATACACCGGTAGTGGACTGCCACTGCCGGTATACCAGCTGTCGTACTCGCCTTCAGGGTCGATGATGGCAAATGCGCCTAAGCCGAGGGTGGTGTTAAAACCACTGCTCCATTGCCAGCGATATTGCTGCATAGCACGCAACTCGCCAGCTACTTTGGTTGGTGTTTCGTTAGTCGCTTCGACCCATTCGCCTTCGTAGACGATGGCGTTGGCATCAATCACCATCAACCAGTTGTTGCTGCTCTCTAACTGCCAATGCTTGGTGTAGCGCAGACCTAGCTTGCCACGGTCAGACGTTGAAAATAGGTTAACACCAATGGCATTGTGCTCATCGAGGTAAAAATCGGCGCCACCAGATAGCGAGCCAAAAACAGTAAAGTGTGGTTCAAGGCGTAAGTTGGTATCGGCGACTGCTAACCCCGTCAAACTAGCAAGGGTGCAAGCAATAAGTAGTTTTTTCATAACAGACTCCTATCAACGGTTTATCCATAACCGCGCAGAACACTAGCCAAGTGCTTGGCGTAGTGATCTGACATACTCGAGACAAAATCGAGTATGCGCATGTATATGGCGTAATGCGTCCAACCTGCTTCAGGTGCTTCGTGGCGCATATACTTTAAAATTCTATGGTTGCGAAAACTCAACCCAGCGTCGCCTTTTTCGGCTAGCTCAAAACCAGCGCCGATAAAGGCCGACAATATGGTGGCAATGGTATCGTGCGCGCCAATCTCTGATTCCATTTTATGAGTATCAAGGAATACACGCTCGTAGGCCAGTTGCTTTGCTTCGGCAATGCCATTTTTCACATTGTCTGAGCAGTAATGTAGCAGGTCGTTGCTGAACGCTCCCCGCATAATTAACTCATGGTTGCGCACAAAGGCTCGTACCACTTCGGTAATAATCACCTCAATGGTTTTGCCCCTGAGTGCCGCGAGTTTGCGACTTGGCGACGCTTCGCGGTCGATTTCTTCCATATCTATGTTGAAGCTGGCGCAAATTCTTAGCATTACTTGTGACACTTCTTCATAGGTAAGCAAATCGAGTGCGACGGCATCTTCCAAATCAATTAACGCATAACAGGTATCATCGGCAGCTTCCATTAGGTAGCTGAGTGGGTGGCGTGCCCATTGGTATTCGCTAACTTGTACCAAACCAAGCCGCTTACCGACTCGCGTAAGAATATCTTTCTCTTGCTGGTAGCAGCCAAACTTGCCCTTGTCGTTGGCATGCTCAACAGTCCACGGGTATTTCATTAAGGCGCCTAGGGTTGGCCAGGTTAGGCGCAAGCCGCCATCGAATAGGTGGTACTCAATATTGGTCGCTAAGCGAAACCCTTGCGCATTGCCTTCAAAGGTTTGCAAATCTAGGCGCTCTGGCTCGGTTAACGCATGTAGCCAGGGTTGCACGCTAGGTTGTTGAAAAAAGGCTCGAATAGCGTACTCGCCAGCGTGACCAAAGGGTGGGTTGCCAATGTCATGTGCTAAACACGCAGATTGCACAATGACACCTAGGTCATCCGGTTTGATGCCCTTAGGCAGTTGCTCGCGTAACTGTTCGCCAATACGAATGCCAAGGCTGCGGCCAACCGAACCCACCTCAACCGAGTGAATAAGTCGATTATGAGTGTGGTCGTCAAACGCTAGCGGGTGAACCTGGGTTTTGCCAGCTAAGCGGCGAAAGGCGGGTGAAAAAACAATGCGGTCATAGTCTTTGTGAAAAAAACTGCGCCCCATCTCTTTTAACGGCAAAGCAGAATGGCCATAGCGTTCGGTATTAAGTAGCTGATCCCAATGCATCATTGTCATCCTATCTTTGGCAAGTACCCTTAGCTTAGCTGATGCGCGAGGCGTCTGTCAGCACTTGGCGCGCTGGCAGTAGTATGACAAACTGCTGCCAGTTTAATTAGTTGGAATCTAGGATGTCTGAGCAGTTTGAAACGCTTCCGCTAGGTCAGTTCACCGAAAAGGCCTACCTTGATTATTCGATGTACGTTATTTTGGATCGCGCTTTGCCGCATATTGGCGATGGTCTAAAGCCAGTGCAGCGGCGCATCATTTACGCCATGAGTGAGCTTGGCTTAAAAGCGACATCGAAGTATAAAAAATCTGCTCGCACCGTTGGTGATGTACTTGGTAAGTTCCACCCGCATGGTGATTCCGCCTGTTATGAAGCCATGGTGTTAATGGCGCAAGAATTCAGCTATCGCTATCCACTCATTGATGGCCAAGGTAACTGGGGTAGCCCTGACGACCCTAAATCTTTTGCGGCCATGCGCTACACCGAGTCTCGGTTAAGTAAGTTTGCCGATGTACTACTGGGTGAAGTAGGGCAAGGCACAGTGGATTGGGTGCCAAACTTTGATGGCACCATGAGCGAACCGGCGCTGTTGCCTGCTCGTGTGCCTCATATTTTACTCAACGGTACTACAGGCATTGCTGTGGGTATGGCCACCGATGTGCCACCACATAACTTAAATGAGTTGGTGTCGGCCTGTATTCTATTGCTCGACCAACCTGACGCTAGTTTGGATGACGTGCTAAGCCATGTATCTGGCCCAGACTTTCCAACCGGTGGTGAGCTGACCACTAGCAAAGATGATCTACGCAAGCTGTATCAAACTGGCCGGGGATCTTTGCGCGTGCGCGCTAAGTACCGCAAGGAAGATGGCTGCATTGTTATTGATGAGCTGCCGTATCAAGTCAGTGGTGCTAAATTGCTTGAGCAAATCGCAGCGCAGATGCAGGCTAAAAAGTTGCCTATGGTATCGGACTTGCGTGATGAATCGGACCACGATAATGCGGTGCGCTTAGTGATTGAACCACGCTCGAATCGAGTTGATGTTGAGCAGTTAATGTCGCACTTGTTCGCCACAACCGACTTAGAAAAACAGTACCGTGTTAACCTCAATGTGATCGGTATTGATGGCAGGCCAAAGGTTTTCTCGCTGGATGAAATGCTTAAGCAGTGGCTAAGTTTCCGTCAAACAACGGTTACTCGCCGCCTTCAGCACCGACTCGATAAAGTGCTGGATCGTTTGCATGTGTTAGAAGGTTTGCTAATCGCCTTCCTAAATATTGATGAAGTCATCGATATTATTCGCACCGAAGATGATCCTAAAGCTAAGTTGATTGAGCGCTTTGGGCTGTCTGACCGACAAGCCGAGGCGGTGTTAGAGCTTAAACTTCGCCACCTTGCCAAGCTAGAAGAAATGAAAATTCGCGGCGAGCAGGATGAACTGCAAGCCGAGCGCGAAAAGCTTGAAAAGATTTTGGGTTCGCAAGCGCGACTAAAAACCTTGATCAAAAAAGAGCTGCTCGCCGATGCTAAGCAGTTTGGTGACGACCGCCGTACCGTTCATGTTATGCGTGGAGAGTCGAAAGCATTTGAAGAGGCCGACCTGCTAAGCAATGACCCAGTTACCATTGTGCTATCGGAAAAAGGCTGGGTGCGAGCGGCAAAAGGCCATGATATTGACCCGCAGGGGCTGAACTACAAATCGGGCGACAAGTTTGCCTTTGCTGCACTAGGTAAAACTAATCAACAAGTTGTGCTGCTCGATCACTCGGGGCGCAGTTATAGCTTTGCTGCTCATACCTTGCCATCTGCTAGAGGCCAAGGTGAGCCGGTCACTGGTCGCATTAACCCAGTGGGTACGCTGGCACCAGCAGCCTTGTTAGCGAACGAGAGTGATGCCCAGTATATCCTTGCCAGTGATGCCGGTTATGGCTTTGTTTGTGCGTATAGCGACCTAGTCAGCAAAACTAAAAATGGTAAAGCCGCGCTAACGGTGCCAAAGAATGCGCAAGTGCTGCCACCAGTAGTCGTCAATGACGCGCAAACCGATATGCTGGCCGTTGCAACGAACGAAGGCCGCTTATTGGTTTACCCAGTGCGAGATCTGCCGGTGCTCGCCAAAGGCAAAGGCAATAAACTAATAAATATTCCAACCGATCGCGCGGCTAAGCGTGAAGAACTAGTGGTGGCGGTAGCAGTCCTTGCTAGTGAGCAAAGCATTGTGGTGCAAGCTGGTAAGCGTAAGTTAACGCTTAAGCCAAGTGATTGGGCATTTTACCAAGGTGAGCGCGGCCGCCGCGGCAATAAGCTGCCGCGTGGCCTGCAAGCAGTGAACTCAATCACTGCAGAGTAAGCCCTCGTCGGTATCTGACAAACCAACTTCTGCCATCCAGCCACCTTTAGCCCACAATACAACACTGTGGGCGGCAAGGTGGACGGTGGCTGGGCAGCCAACCATTTGGTGTTCGGGGTCAACCAGGCCATGGTTTCTAGACGTGTCGAACACCTGCTCCCAAGGGCAATCTTGCTGCACGGGTAGGGTGATGGTATGCGGCGAGGTATGGCCGTTAATCATCAATAAAAAGTATTCGCTTAACTGTGCTAAGCCTGCCTTAGGGTTTTTGGTGCCACTGGTAAGTAGCAGGGTAATCAGCTTGCGACCACTGTCGTGCCAATCAGAGATTTCCATCGGGTTACCATGGCTATTAAACCAATGGGCCTTGTCGCTGTGCGCTGGGCCGTTTAATAGTTGATGGGCAGTAAACTGTAAGTCATGGAACAGGGTAGAGGATTGGCGAATTTCTGAAAGTTGGCGAACAAAGTTGACATGACGTTTGACTTCCGGCGTATCACGCCAGTCTAGCCAAGAAATCTCATTGTCCTGGCAGTAGGCGTTGTTATTACCTTTTTGTGTACGCATGCGCTCATCACCACCGAGCATATGCACTGAGCCTTGGCTGAGCATAAGTGTGGCGAGCATGTTGCGTTGCTGGCGCCGGCGCAGCAAGTTAATCTCTAGCTGCTCTGTGGCTCCTTCCACACCATAGTTATAGCTTAGGTTATTGCCATGACCATCCATGTTGCGTTCTAGGTTGGCTTGGTTGTGTTTGTCGTTGAAACTCACCAAGTCATTCATGGTGAAGCCATCATGATAAGTCACATAATTGAGCGTGCGAGTGAGCTGATTGAGATCGCTATAAAACAAATCACGTGAACCCATTACTCGCGTGCAAAAGTCTGCCAAGCGGCCATTGTCGCCTTTCCAAAAGCCGCGCACGGTGTCGCGAAATCTATCGTTGCACTCAAACCAGCGCTCAGGAAAGTTACCAACTTGGTAGCCGCCGGGGCCGACGTCCCAGGGCTCGGCTATTAGCTTCACCTGCGACAGCAGCGGATCTTGCTCTAGGCATCTGAAAAAGGCGGCATCGCGTCGGTA
Organism: Salinibius halmophilus; assembly: GCF_003577475.1. GTDB lineage: Bacteria > Pseudomonadota > Gammaproteobacteria > Pseudomonadales > Natronospirillaceae > Salinibius > Salinibius halmophilus. The sequence continues at coordinate 98,156 of NZ_QPEP01000002.1, read as the reverse complement.
ATCTAATGGCTCGCGCCCAAGGCTTGCCGCTAAGTCGAAGCGAAAACCATCAACACGGTATTCATGCACCCAGGTGCGCAAAGAATCTAGAATTTCACGCAACACATAACCATGGTGGCTGTTCACCGAGTTGCCACAGCCTGAGTGATCGATAAAGTGCCCAGGGTTATTTGGCACAACACGATAATAATCACGCCCATGTAAGCCACGGTGGCTTAAATAAGGTCCGTCAAAGCCGGCTTCGGCGGTGTGGTTGTAGACCACATCCATAATCACTTCTATGCCCGCTTCGTGATAAGCCTTAACCAGGGTTTTAAACTCGGTTACGGCATCCTTGTAGGCGTACCTTGGGTCGGGCGCAGAGAAGCATATTGGGTTGTAGCCCCAATAATTGGTGAGGTTTAAGTCTTTTAACCTGGGTTCACTCATAAAGCTTTGAATTGGCATTAGCTGAATAGCAGTAATGCCAAGTGAGCGAATATACTCAACGACCACTGGCTCGGCCATGCCCAAGTAGGTACCGCGTAGATGCTTGGGTACCTCTGGGTGCTGCATGGTCATGCCTTTTACATGGGCTTCATAGATAATCGTATCTTGCCATCTGTGATGTAGACGCTGCTGGCCTTGCCAGTCGAAGCCATGGTCTACCACTAGTGATTTAGGCATTACTTCGGCACTATCATCTGGCTGGCGCTCAATTTTGTCGCCAACTTTGTGGTGACCGTACATTTTAGGGTCAAAGGTAAACTGTTTGTCTAATGCTTGCGCGTAAGGGTCGGCGACAAGTTTGTTTGGGTTGAACCACCAGCCATGGGCAGGGTCAAATCGCCCATCGGCACGAAAGCCATAGGCCTGCCCACCATGAATGCCATAAATAAAACCATAGTAGATACCGCTTTGGCGGTTGGTTAATGGAATTTGAGTTTCGTTGCCTGCCTGATCAAACAGGCATAACAACACCTGGCTAGCGTTTGGCGCCCACACTGCAAAATTACATCCACCATCCCGCAGGTCGGCGCCCAATGGCCATGGGCGGCCGATATCATGTCTCATTAATCGCGCTCCAGTTTTAACCTGTAGTAGAGCGTCGACAACGGCGGCAAGCTTAGTTCTATTGAGTGGCTACGTGTATGATAAGGCTCCGCGCGAGCGGTAAAGCTTTTTAAAGCTGGCGCGCCACTGCCGCCATAGGTCTCTGCATCCGTGTTGAGTAACAGTGTAGCCTTTCCTGCGCCGGGTAGACTAATTCTGTACCGCTCTCTTGGTACTGGAGTGAAGTTACACACCACCAGTATGGGGTCTTTTTTATCGATACCGTAGCGGATAAAGGCAATAACACTGTGCGCTGCATCGTCACTGATAATCCACTCAAAACCCTTGTGGTCATGATCAAGCTGATGCAATGCCGGTTCTTTTTGGTGCAAACGGTTAAGTGCTTTGATCAGCGTCTGCGTGCCTTGATGTCGTTCATATTGCAACACCCACCATTCGAGTTGGTCTTGGTACTTCCATTCACTGCATTGAGCAATTTCATTGCCCATAAAGTTTAACTTTTTGCCCGGGTGGCCATACATATAACCATAATAGGCTCTCAGGTTGGCCGCTTGTTGCCATTCATCGCCTGGCATGCGACCAAGAATGGTGCCCTTTCCATGCACAACTTCATCATGTGAGAGAGGTAAGACAAAGTTTTCATCAAACGAATAAATCAGTGAGAACGTCAGTTCATTGTGGTGGTGGTTGCGATAAATTGGCTCGTTTTTGATGTACTCTAGCGAGTCATGCATCCAACCCATGTTCCACTTAAAGCCAAAGCCTAGGCCGCCCATACTGGTTGGGCGAGACACCATAGGAAATGCGGTAGACTCCTCGGCAATGGTGTAACAATTTGGGTGGCGCGCATAAACGGTCTCATTGAATCGACGGATAAAATGAATGGCTTCATAGTTCTGATTGCCACCATCGACGTTTGGAATCCATTCGCCTTCCTCGCGCGAATAATCGTGATAAAGCATTGAGGCCACAGCATCCACTCGCAGGCCGTCAATGTGATACTGGTCCAACCAATAAATAGCGCTCGAAATTAGAAAGTTTTGCACCGTTTCGCGGCCAAAATCGTAAATATAAGACTGCCAATCTGGGTGCCAGCCACGCTGTGGGTCTTCATATTCAAACAGTGGCGTGCCATCGAAGCGAGCTAAGCCATGGGCATCAGACGGGAAGTGAGCTGGCACCCAGTCAACGATTACGGCTAGGTTCTCACGGTGGCAGGCATCAACGAATGCTTTAAATTCATCAGGCGTGCCAAAGCGACTCGTTGGGGCAAACAAACCTAGTGGCTGGTAACCCCATGACCCATCGTAGGGGTGCTCCATTGGCGGTAGCAATTCTAAGTGGGTGTAGCCCATTTCCTTAGCATAGGGAATCAAGTGGTCGATTAAGTCTAGCCAGCTATAAACACTGCCATCTGGATGGCGTTTCCACGAACCAATATGCACTTCATAAATGCTCATTGGGCTCTGGCGTGGGTTGTGTTTCGCCCGGTTCATCCAGGCATCGTCTTGCCACTGGTATTGGCTAGGGTCGTAAACAATGGATGCAAACGACGGGAACTGCTCATGTTGGAAGCCGTAAGGGTCGGCTTTATGAGGTAATAAATTGCCATGCTGGTCTTTGATTTCGAACTTATAGCGCTCTCCGGCTTGCACGTCCGGTACGAACAAACGCCAAATACCGTCGTCGTTACTGGCCATTGGGTGGCGACGGCCGTCCCAATGGTTAAAGTCGCCGACTAGGGCTACTGAGCGAGCATTGGGTGCATAAACACAAAAGCGCGTACCATGCACAATGGTGCCATCATCTGCTTGATGTTCAGTTAAATGTGCACCCATGTTGTTGTACAGATCAACTGGCTCGCACCATTTATCGGTGAAGGTCGCTTGCGGCAGTGACCATGGATCACGGCTGATCCAGGTACTGACATCATTACTGAATTCTACTTGGTAGCAAGATGGGTCATCTAATGCTAATTCAAATACTCCTGCCTCAGCTTTTTCCATTGCATGGCGTTTACCTGCGATAATCAATGTTGCCCGCTCGGCATCTGGTTGCCAGCAGCGAATAACAGGTTGGCCATTAATAGTTTGTCGACCAAGTTTTTCGAACGGACGCGCTTCACACGCGTTAGCCAAATCGGCGTAATGCATTGCCTCAAGCCCTCGAGGTAAGAATGTAAACTGTGTGGCGCAATATTCACTCGGTAAAAAAGACGCTACCTAAGCTAGCAACTTTGTTTTGGCTATCACTTGTACGGAGCGCTCGTGGCATTTTGGTTACGGCGAGGTGAATACTGAGTCCTTTTTATGTCAGATAGACTGTAATTTTTTGTATAACAAGGACTAATGTAGCAGTGATTTGCAGGTTTCGCCCGAAACCTGCAAATCTTTTTAGTGGAAAGCTTGTCGTTGCTCAGTAGGTAGAGCAACTTAATGTGGCTTAGCTATTTTGTAAGCGGCTAATGCGATCAGTTAGTGGTGGGTGGCTAGCAAACAGCTCCTTGGTGTTGCCAAGAATACCAAAGGCTACCAGCTCACCGTGTAGCTGTGATGGCTGGCTATTTTGCAGGCGCTGTAAGGCGGCAATCATTTTCTCTTTGCCTACTAAGGCAGCAGAGCCTGCATCGGCTGCGTATTCGCGTCGACGTGAATACCACTTAACGATTATTGAAGCGAGCAAGCCAAAAACGATTTCCAGCACAATAATCACTGCTAGGTAGCCGAAGAAACCTAGGCCACCTTCCTCGTCATCACCGGCTAGGAAGTTGTCGATGATATTCGCCACGATGCGAGCAGCGAAAATAACGAAGGTATTCAACACGCCTTGCAGCAGCGTAAGTGTAATCATATCGCCGTTGGCGATGTGCGCCACCTCATGCGCTAGAACAGCTTCCGCCTCATCAATTTCCATGTTGTTTAACAAGCCAGTTGAAACCGCCACCAAGGCATTATTGCGGTTGGCACCAGTGGCGAAGGCATTGATGTCGTTCGACTCATATACAGCAACTTCTGGCATGCCAATATTGGCTTGTTTGGCTAAGCGAGCGACGGTTTCGAGCAACCAGGCCTCGGTATTGGAGCGGGGGCTGTCGATCACAGTGGCTTTGGTTGACCACTTCGCCATTTTTTTCGACATGAGAAGGCTAATTACCGAGCCGCCCATACCAAATACTAGGGCAATAACAAAAATTCCTGCGGTGCTTCTGAACTCAATGCCTAATACCGCCATAACAATGTTCAGCACGATGCTGAGCATCACAACGATTGCGATGTTGGTAGCAATCCACAGACCTATGCGTTTCATACTAATTTACTCTCTATGTAACTTCCGAAATCGGAATAATCGGGATAAAGATATGCACAAATCGCTTAACTTCAATGGCTTCTTATATTGCGATTCCGTTATGTTGGCGCAAGTGTTCAGCCACTAGCCCTTCGCGCAGCGCCGATGTTGATATTTCCATGCGCTCAAGTTGTAGGTGTTGAAAGATTTGCTGCAAAATAATTAAGCCAGCGGGGAAAACCCGGGTGCGTTGATCACTTAGGTCAATTAGATGCGCTAGATGGTAGATGTGATCGGTTTGGTGCAGTAGAGGTAACAAGCGGTCAATGGCTTGGCGGTCAATATACTCTTTGCCCAGCCCAAGGTTGCGCAACGCCCACCATACCGACTTAATGGTGCCGCTCGCACCCAGTACTTCGATACCTTTCGGTGGTTGCCAAGTGCCCAGTTGCTGCTGAATTTGTTGGCCAACAATCTGACTGACTGCCAACACTTCTTCTTTGCTCAACTTGTTTTTGTTTAGGTGCTGGTTAGACAAGCTAATGCAACCCAAGTCTAAGCTGAAGCAGGTTTCGATGTGGTCGCCATACCCTAGCGCAATCTCTGTAGAGCCGCCACCAATGTCAATCACTAAGCGAGCTTGCTTAGGGCGCCCAAAACTTGCGCCGTAATAAATAAACTCGGCTTCTTCATTACCACTCAGTACCTTAATTGGATGGCCTAGGGCGGTTTGTGCTTCGATCAAAAAAGATTCGTCTGCCAAACGGCGAAAGGCACTTGTTCCTGCAGCCAGTACAGCAGTTGGTTGGCGCTCATTTATGAAGTCACCAAATCGGGATAGGGTTTCTAGTACGCGTCTTTTAGTGCGCCCATCGAGATGAGCGCCATGCGAGTTGTGATAAACCCCCGCGACCATGCGCACTAGTGCTTTTCGAACATCTACCGTTACTAGATTGTTGTCTTCAGCACTTATGAGCGCTAGGTGAAAGCTGTTAGCACCTAGATCCATTGCGGCAAAGAGCGGTCTTGGGGATTTTGTCACAAATGATTGCCTATGTTTTTATGCGCTTGTACTTCACACGTTTAGGGCCAGTGTCGCCGGTGCGCTTCTTATAGTCTTCAGCATATTCAGTATAGTTACCCTCGAAGAATACCGCGTTACTGTCGCCTTCAAAAGCCAAAATGTGCGTCGCAATACGATCCAGGAACCAGCGGTCGTGCGATACAACGATGGCGGCACCAGGGAAAGCTAACAAGGCTTCTTCAAGTGCGCGTAAGGTTTCCACGTCGAGATCGTTGGTTGGTTCGTCGAGTAGCAATACGTTGCCACCTTCTTTCAGTAGTTTGGCAAGGTGCAAACGGTTGCGCTCACCACCTGAAAGTTGGCCGATGAACTTTTGCTGGTCTGAGCCTTTGAAGTTAAAACGACCAATATAAGCCCGGCTTGGCACTTCGTAGCCACCAACTTGAATCATGTCGCGACCATCAGAAATTTCTTCCCAAACAGTCTTCTTGTCGTCTAATTCACGCATCTGGCCAATGCTGGCGATTTTAACTGTTTCGCCAACTTCGATGCTGCCTGTATCAGGCTGCTCAACACCGGTGATCATTTTAAACAGCGTCGACTTACCCGCACCGTTACCACCAATTACCCCAACAATTGCCCCTGGTGGCACGTTGAACGACAAGTCTTCATACAAAACGCGACCATCGAATGCTTTGCTTACGCCTTCTACATTGATCACTTTGTCACCTAGTCGCGGGCCTGGTGGAATGTAGATTTCGTTGGTTTCGTTGCGCGTTTGGAACTCACGCGATTGCATTTCTTCAAATTGGCGTAGGCGAGCTTTTGACTTCGATTGGCGACCTTTAGCACCCTGGCGTACCCACTCAAGCTCAGACTTAATGGCCTTGTCGTGTGCGGCTTGTTGCTTTTGCTCGGTGGCTAAGCGTTTTTCTTTGGTAATCAGCCAGTCGCTGTAGTTGCCTTCGTATGGAATACCATGGCCGCGGTCAAGCTCAAGAATCCAGCCAGCGACGTTATCAAGGAAGTAGCGGTCGTGCGTAATGGCTACAATTGTGCCGGTGAACTCGTGTAAGAAGCGCTCAAGCCAAGCAACCGATTCGGCATCTAAGTGGTTCGTTGGTTCGTCTAGCAGCAGCATGTCTGGTGCCGACAATAATAAACGACACAGTGCAACACGGCGGCGCTCACCGCCAGATAGGTGTTCTACCTTGGCGTCCCACTCAGGTAGACGCAGCGCGTCGGCAGCAATCTCGAGTTTGTGCTCAAGGTTGTGCGCATCCGAAGCGGCAATAATGTTTTCAAGTTCCTGCTGCTTTTTTGCTAACGCATCAAAGTCGGCATCCGGCTCTGCATAAGCCGCATAAACTTGCTCAAGTTCCGCTTGTGCCTCGTGAATATGGCTAAGGGCCTCTTCAACGACTTCTCGAACTGTCTTGCCATCATCGAGGTGCGGCTCCTGAGGAAGGTAGCCAACACGTAGGTCTGATGCTGGGTGTGCATCACCGTTAAACTCTTTGTCAACGCCCGCCATAATGCGCAAAAGCGTAGACTTACCGGCGCCGTTTAAACCCAGAACACCAATTTTAGCGCCGTGGAAAAACGACAACGAGATGTCCTTTAAAATTTCACGCTTTGGCGGAACCACCTTGCCAACGCGATGCATGGTATATGCATATTGAGCCATTGAATTACTCCAGTGTTTTTTTGTGCCAGTAGCAGTCATGAAAAAGTGAGCGCTGCTGTTAGTTGTCCCGTAGGTTAGATAAAAACAGGTCGTTCAGAAAGAGCTAAGGCAAATAAAAACGGACATATTGATGAAAAAAGCGCAGATAGTAATGTAAATATTTCATCGTTTAATGTGCCGTTTGTGACGAGATTGTTGTAGAATGCGCGCCCAACAGAGTTAGCCTTGAAGAGACGCCTAGTAGGCAGGGGCGGCAGCAACACATTGGGAATCACCCAAGGCAATAATAGCGTCGCTACTTCTTCTTCCGTCTTATTAGTACCTAGGAGCACACCATGTTCAAAAAAGATATGACGATTGCAAGCTACGATGCCGAGTTGTGGCAAGCAATGCAGGCGGAAGACCGCCGCCAAGAAGAGCACATCGAGCTGATTGCCTCTGAAAACTACACCAGCCCACGCGTCATGGAAGCCCAAGGCTCTGGCCTAACCAATAAGTATGCTGAGGGTTACCCTGGTAAGCGTTATTACGGCGGCTGTGAATATGTAGATGTGGTTGAAAACCTAGCTATTGAACGCGCTAAAGAATTGTTTGGCGCTAACTATGCCAACGTTCAGCCGCACTCAGGTTCACAGGCTAACACGGCAGTTTATGCCGCACTGTGTAAGCCTGGTGACACCATTTTAGGCATGAGCCTTGCGCACGGTGGCCACTTAACACACGGTGCTAACGTCTCATTCTCTGGTCGCGTTTACAAGGCGGTTCAATATGGCCTAAACCCAGAGACGGGCGAAATTGATTACGACGAAGTAGAGCGTTTAGCAAAAGAGCACAAGCCAAAAGTAGTGGTCGCTGGTTTCTCAGCTTATTCGCGTATTATTGACTGGCAGCGCTTCCGCGACATCGCTGATAGCGTTGGTGCTTATCTGTTTGTTGATATGGCACACATTGCCGGTTTGGTTGCTGCGGGTGTTTATCCAAGCCCAGTTGGCATCGCCGATGTGGTAACCACCACGACTCACAAAACCCTGCGTGGACCACGTGGTGGTTTGATTTTGTCGAAATCAACTGATGAAGACTTCCACAAGAAGTTCAACTTTGGTGTATTCCCAGAAAACCAAGGTGGCCCGTTGATGCACGCCATCGCTGGTAAAGCGGTTTGCTTCAAAGAGTGCATGGAAGACGACTTCAAAGTTTACCAGCAGCAAGTGGTTAAAAACGCTCAAGCGATGACCAAGGTATTCCTAGAGCGTGGTATCAACATTGTTTCAGGTGGCACAGACGATCACTTGTTCCTCGTTGACCTAATCGGCAAAGAATACTCAGGTAAAGATGCCGATGCAGCACTTGGCCAAGCCAACATTACGGTAAACAAAAACTCTGTACCGAATGACCCTCGTTCGCCGTTCGTAACATCTGGTATCCGTATTGGTACGCCTTCTATCACCACTCGTGGTTTTGGCGAAAAAGAAGCTGCGGATTTGGCGGGCTGGATTGCTGACGTACTTGACTCACTAGAAAATGGTGATTCGGAAGCTGTGATCTCGCGTGTTAAGCAGCAAGTGCTAGAAGTATGTGCTAAGTTCCCTGTATACCAAGCCTAATCGCTTGTTGTTGAAAAAAGGCTCCCATGCGGAGCCTTTTTTTTGCCCGTTCATTGGCGAGTGCTGCAATAGATGCGAGTAATAATCGAGATCATGGTTTTCACCCGTACCTATTACTATGCTTAGTAGTACTAATTATCGTAGGAGTGAAAAATGAAACAAGTATTGATTTCTCTAATGACTGTTTTACTGAGCTTGCCGGCCCTGGCGGCTGGAGATGCACAAGCCGGACAGGAAAAAGCAGCAACCTGTAATGCTTGTCATGGAGCAAATGGGATCGCTACGAATCCTATGTATCCAAACATTGCAGGGCAGAATGAAGCTTACTTAGTGAGCTCATTAAAAGCTTATCGTGAGAAGCAGCGTTCAGGCGGCTTGTCTGCAGTTATGTACCCAATGTCAGCAGGCCTGAGTGACCAGGATATTGCTGACCTAGCAGCATGGTTTGCGTCGTTACCGGCTGATGGTGGTGACGAATGAGCGTTATCGCGTGAGCCAGTCTACCAGCTTGTTTGCTAGCTGGTCGGCAGTGCCTACTATGTCTGGAGTTGAAAGGGCTAAAGACGCTTCGGGCATAGTCGCAAACTTTGCGCTACTTGGATCTTGTACCATGGTAAGCCCACCGTGGTCTTGGATATATTTTAACCCCTTGCTACCGTCGTGGTTCGCACCAGAGAGGATGAGGCCAACAAGATGACCGTCTGTTGCATCTGTTGCGGTTTCGAACAGGACATCAACGCTAGGCCTCACATAGCATTCAGGCATATCAAGCGATATAGATAATTGCTCACTGGTTTCCATCAGCAAATGATAGCCACTAGGTGCTACATATATATTGCCATGAGCTAGCTTTTGTTTGTCATAAGCGTCAAGTACGGGCAGGGCTACTTCTCTTCTGATGACGCTAGAGATGGCGGAGTTGCAAGGTTGGTGGCAAACTAAAATGACGGGTGGCATGCCTGTAGGCACTTGTTTGAGTATTGTGATAGCTGGTTGCAAACCGCCGGCAGAATGTCCAATGACAATAGCCTGTATCATCTTGAACGTACTGGTTTACTGAAGACTCGAAGTGTTTCGTCTTCAGCGGTTAGTTCATATTTGTCGTACTCAATCGACTCCGTATTACCTAGTACTAGGTAGCCGCCTCGGGCTAAACTCTGATTAAACAGCTGAACAACACGATCTTGTAGGCTGCTATCAAAATAGATCAGCACGTTTCGGCACACGATTAGGTTTGCCTCAATAAAGCTTTGATCAGCTGCCAAGTTGTGTGCGAAAAACTCCAAATGCTGCCTGAGTGGTTCAACAACAATGTACTCTCCATCTGCTTTGTTGAAGTAACTATAAAAGTCTTCCTTGCCACCTGCTAAAGCATAGTTGTGGGCGCCTTCTTCAATAGTCGGTTTGGAGAATGCACCTGTTTTCGCTTTCGCAATCAAAGCTGGATTGATATCACTCACAATGAGTCGAACTTTATTCATTAAACCTGACTCGTGCAGCAAAATTTGCAAAGAGTAAGTTTCTTCACCATTAGAGCAGCCGCTTTGCCAAATATTGATAAAAGGATAGCTGGCGAGCTTTGGAATAACTTTTTCTCTAAGTGTTTGCCAAACTTCAGGGTCGCGAAAAAAGTTAGATGCAGGCACAGTAATCAGACTAACGACGTGCTCAGCAACATTGCGGTCATTTACTAGCAGTGTGATGAGATCGGTTAAGTAATTAACCTTGTAATGTTTTTTTAGCGCTTGCAAACGTCGATTTAGCGATGCTTTGGCGTAGTGCTCAAAATCATAGCCATAAGCCATTTTGAGACTACCGAGAAATATTTCAGCGTCTAGTCTCTTGTTAGCTAGCATGACTGAATTGCCTCTGTAAGTAGATCAATGTCTACAGGTTTAGTTAGGTACTCATTAGCACCTGCTTCAATACACAGTTGTTTGTCGCCCTGCATCGCTTTGGCGGTTAATGCGATGATAGGAATTTGCGCGCCATATATCGCTCGTATATTGCGCGTTAGCTCATAGCCATCCACTTGCGGCATCATAATGTCTGTAATCACCACATCAAAGGTGTTGCTTGCTAGAAGGTTCATTGCTTTGTCTGCGCTATCGGCGAGTGTTACCTCATAACCTCTTTTTCTTAGCACTTTAGACAATGCAAATAGGTTTCTGACGTCATCGTCTACAAGTAAAAGCCTGTTGCGAATTACTGGAATGTTAGCTTCAGTATCAATGGGCTCGGGTTGCTCAAGTAGCCTTAAGAGTTCATCGCGAAGTCGGCTAAGCCCTTCTGGTGTTTTGAGTACGAACGTATCGCTAAATTCACGCAATCGTAAATATTGCTCTTTGGGAATGTCGTCGGCTGAAAAAATAATCGTTGGCGGTAAGTGCAATGCTTGCTCTTCTACCTGATTAACAAAACTTAGGCCGTCCATGTCTTCCAAATTAAGATCTAGTATGACAGCAGAAAATGGTTGGTTTTTAAGCGCCTCTAATCCATCTGAGCCTTTAGCAAAGGTTTGGTAGGTTAACGCTTCATTTTGCATGATGGCCTCAACCGTCATGGCAATCTGTGGGTTGTCCTCGAGTAGTAGAATGTGTTGCTGTTCTAGGTTGTTGATTGTTTGTCGTGCCGCTGATGGTTCACTTTTTGGTGCTGGAATGTGAGTTGGCTGATTAGCAAAATGCGCATTAAAAGTGGAGCCTTGGCCAACTTTGCTGCGCACAGTAATATCGCCACCGAGCATTTGTGCTAGGTGTTTGCTAATTGAAAGTCCCAAGCCAGTGCCGCCAAAACGCCTGCTGGTTGATCCGTCCTCTTGCTGGAACGCACCAAAAATATGGTCCAGTTTATCAGTTGCTATCCCCACGCCTGTGTCACTGACCGTTACGCGAAGCTGTTCCTCGTTTTGTTCAATGGTTAGTTCAACTTTTCCATGTTCGGTGAACTTAATTGCGTTCGACAGTAAGTTCGTGATCACTTGTTGCACGCGCTGTTCGTCACTAAAAAATGGCTCATTCGTTGACGGTGAGTGAATTATGAGCTGATTGCTTCGTTGGTCGGCTAGCGGCTGAAAAACTCGCTGTAAGTAATGACAGGTTTTTTGCACACTGAATCCTTCGATATGAGTAGCGAGTTTGCCTGACTCAATTTTTGACAGATCAAGGATGTCATTAATCAATTGCAACAGGCTGCTACCGCTTTGATGGATGACCTGAGCTGCTTCTAGCTGGTCGGGTGCTAACGAGGATTGAGCGGCTAGATCCTCGGCAAGGATCAATATGCTATTGAGTGGTGTGCGCAGTTCATGTGACATGTTAGCCAAAAACTCGGATTTATATCGACTCGCTTGCTCTAACGCTTGTGCTTTGCTTTCGGCATCTTTATTAGCAGCTTCAAGAGCCGTGCGCTGCTGTTTGAGTGATTGATTCTTCTTGTTAAGCTCATCTTCTTTGGCGCGTAATTCTTCAGTTTGGGCCTTCAGCTCTTCGGTATGGGACGTTAGTTCGGCATTTGCGTCATTAAGAGCATCTTGCTGGCTCTGTAAGTGCTTCGCGAGGGCTTGTGATTCAGCAAGTAAAGAGCGGTTTTCTTGGTTGGTTTTTAGGTTGCTAAGAAGCAGCCCTAGGTATTGAGCGAGTTCGGCTTGATCCGAGATAGACTGGTCATCAACACGTTCACAGAAACCAAGCTCTAGAACGGCCACGTCATGATCTAAATGCCGGATAGGATGAAAACTTATCTGTTGCAGCTTGCCAGACGCCATGCCTGCAGATAATTCAACATGGTTGTCGGGTACAGGAGATATGTGAAGGCCTCTTTGTTCTAATAGGCTTTGCCCTGCAAGAGAGTCAGCAAGCGCCAGTTCAGTGGCCGTTGCTGATTGCCTATTGATGCCGATACTCGCTACGAGTTTAAGTTGATTATCGACCTTGAGATAAAAAGCGGCGAGTGGCGCACCAAACTCTTGGCAGAAGTAGCGGGTAATTTGGCGTGGAGCTTCGTCAAAGTCATCAATACCAGCAAGCATCTGCGTTATGCCAGTAATTCGAGCTTGTTGGTTTTGTCTAAGCCGTATTTCTTCACTTTGCAGGCGAAACTCTTCAGCCGCTTTGGCCATTTTACCAATTTCATCACGCCGATTGTGCCCCGGTATCATGGTTTGTTTGCCTTTGGATAAATCGGTCAAAGCAAGCTGCATCTGTTTAATTGGCTTACTTATCGCGCGTGCCTCCCAGATACCCAACAAGGAGGCACCCACTAAAATTACGGCACCCAACAGGGTCATCCGACTGATAAGCAAGTTGGTTGGCTGGTTAACTTCAGAAAGATTAATCTCTGCTATTAATGCCCAGTTACCAAAGTGATTACTGGCGCTTGGGAATGGTTTGAACGGTTGGAAACTGGATAAGACTGCTTGATCTAGGTAGTTGTTGCCTTGGCGTATACCTGACTCTCCGGCAATTGCTAAGCGAACACTGTCGCTGTCTACACGCTGGCGTAATATAGTAGAGGACTCGCTAAATCTTGAGTTGCTGAGCATTTTTCCATTTGCACCAACAAGGTATACTTCGCCCGTTTCACCTAGGCCATCATACTGGCTTAAGATGGATTCAATTGAGTTTATCGGAAGCTGAATCGCCAATGCACCCGCGTACTTGCCCTCTTTGAAAACCGGCATAGCAGCGAAGCTTGCAGGGTCGTTATTACTAGGTCCGTAGGCTTCAAAGTCAGATATTGCAAGAGCGTTTGGTATTCGGCTCTGCGCAGTTTGCCTAGCAACATCGGCCAGGCCACTATTTTTCCATGGCCCATCGAATAAATTCGTTGCGTAATCGCGCTCTTTTACAACTGAGTATATTAGGTTGCCGTCTGGGTCGATTAAAAAAACATCGTATAGCTCACCTAACTCTAACCAAAGCCGGAAGTAGCCATGATAATTTTCATGAACAAGATGATAATCATCACTGCCCTCGCCACGAAATAGGTTTTGCAGCTGCCCTGCCTGGTGCGGGTTGTTGTCTATGTAGGCAAACTGAAGTTGCTCTTGCGGTGAGGATAACTTGGCGTATGCCGATTGTAGGTCTTGTAGCGCATTTTTAGTCATAGGACTGTTGGAATACAGGCGCAGCTCACTTTCCAATAATCCAAGGTAGCGACTCAGCTCTGCAGCCCGGCTGCTGGAGATCGCCGTTAAGCGCAAGTTCGCTTGCTCCGACAATGCTTGCTGGGATAACGCGGTAGACTGTATATAAAGCACACTCAGTGCAACAAATACTGTGCTTAAAATGGTTAAAAGCACCCGGCTCATTAAAGTCAAGGTGATCACCCCGATAAGTAGGACTAATGCAAGTGTAGGCCTAGCGCTTTAATTGTGCAGATGATTTATTTGGGGAAAGGAGAGAGTGGGCCCAGCTAGGTGTTACTGGGCCTTATGCTGGCTTAGCTTAGGCCGTGGCGAACCAAATTAGACAAGTTCGGTTTAGCATTGCTGTTACGGCGAAGGAGTAGAATGACTTTGCCAATTACTTGCACCAATTCAGCCCTAACTTCTCCGGCAACCACGCGAGCGACTTCGGCACGCGCATCGCGATCAGCAATTGCGAGTTTAACTTTGATTAATTCGTGATCAGACAAGGCGCGATTCAGCTCATTGATAACACCTTCGCTGATACCATTCTCAGAAATCGTTACAATAGGGTCCAACTGATGCCCAATTGTGCGATACTTTTTCTTGTCTGCAGTAGATAATTTCATTCAGACGTCTCAATTTGGGTTGATTTGATTCTATTCTAACCTAGTCCGGTGCAAGAGTTTAGCTACATAAGGTAAATAAACGAAAGCAGGCAGGTTATTTAATTTGAGGAAAACATGGCGCGATCTAAAAGCAGTGGTGGCTGGCTGAAAGAACATTTTGACGACCAGTATGTGCAGCAATCGCAAAAAGATGGCTACCGTTCGCGAGCGAGTTATAAATTAAAAGAGCTCAATGAGAAAGATAAATTAATCAAACCAGGTCAACTTGTCGTAGATTTAGGAGCGGCCCCAGGAGGGTGGTCGCAGGTTGCTGCGGAGATTGTTGGTGATCATGGACGCGTTGTTGCATCCGATATCCTTGAGATGGATAGCTTGGCTGGCGTAGAGTTTGTTGTAGGGGACTTCACCGATGACGAGGTGTTCGAGCGATTGTTAAGTGTTATTAATGATCAGCCGGTAGACGTTGTAATTTCGGATATGGCCCCCAATATGAGTGGACAGGCATCTGTTGATCAGCCCAAGGCAATGTACCTTGTGGAGTTAGCGCTCGACATGGCAACTCGCGTGTTGAAACCTAATGGTGACTTTGTCGCCAAGGTGTTTCAAGGAGAAGGGTTCGACCAATATATTGAAGACGTTAAGAGTCACTTTGCTAAAGTAGTGATTAGAAAGCCAAAATCTTCTCGTGATCGCTCGCGTGAGGTGTATGTGGTTGGGCGAAATTTTAAGGCATAAGCCAAAAGGGGTGGAATAGTTAAATATGGCGAGAAATTTATTGCTTTGGGCAGTAATTGCCGCAGTTGTGCTGGCACTGTTGAGCAGCCTGCCGGATACAGCTGGTGGTAGTTCAGACCTGCCTTATTCAGATTTTATTACCGAGGTTGAACGCGGCCAGGTGAAAAGCGTTCAAATTGACGGCCGTGAAGTGCGCGGTGAGCTTAACAGCGGCGACCGTTTTACAACTGTTTCGCCCGCCAACCAAGACTCTTTGGTAGAAATGCTAGAGTCCAATAACGTGCGCTTCTCGATTGTGAAACCAGAAGGCCCTAGCTTCTGGTCGCAGCTGTTGTTCGCATTACTGCCAATCATCATTATTTTGGCAATCTTTATGTTCTTCATGCGCCAAATGCAAGGCGGTGGCGGCGGCAAGGGCGGCCCAATGAGCTTTGGCAAGTCGAAAGCGCGCCTGCTCTCAGAAGATCAGATAAAAACTACGTTTAAAGATGTTGCCGGCGTTGAAGAAGCCAAAGAAGACGTGCAAGAGCTTGTCGACTTTCTACGTGACCCAGGTAAGTACCAGCGCTTGGGCGGTAAAATTCCGCGTGGCGTATTGATGGTAGGCCCTCCGGGTACAGGTAAAACCCTGATCGCTAAAGCGATTGCCGGTGAAGCAAAGGTGCCGTTCTTTAGTATCTCGGGTTCTGACTTCGTTGAAATGTTTGTCGGTGTTGGTGCTTCGCGCGTGCGTGACATGTTCGAGACGGCAAAAAAACAAGCACCTTGTATCATCTTTATCGACGAAATCGATGCCGTAGGTCGCTCTCGTGGTGCTGGCATTGGCGGTGGTAATGATGAGCGCGAGCAAACCTTGAACCAGTTGTTGGTTGAAATGGATGGTTTTGAGGTAAACGATGGCGTCATCGTAATTGCCGCAACGAACCGACCAGACGTGTTAGACCCAGCGCTTTTGCGCCCAGGTCGCTTTGACCGCCAAGTTACCGTGTCATTGCCTGATATTCGTGGTCGCGAGCAAATCTTAAAAGTGCACATGGGCAAGGTGCCTATTGCTGATGACGTGGATCCATTCATCATCGCTCGTGGTACTCCTGGTTTCTCGGGTGCTGACTTAGCCAACTTGGTGAATGAAGCAGCATTGTTCGCAGCGCGCTCTAATCGTCGTGTGGTGACGATGAATGAGTTTGATCGTGCCAAAGACAAGATTATGATGGGGGCCGAGCGTCGCTCGATGGCAATGAGCGAAAAAGACAAAGAAATGACCGCATATCACGAAGCAGGTCACGCCATTGTTGGTCGCCTGATGCCAGAGCATGATCCGGTTTATAAGGTCACTATTATTCCTCGTGGACGTGCGCTGGGTGTGACCATGTACCTGCCTGAGGAAGATAAGGTCAGTTACTCAAAACGCTATATCGTCGGCCGAATTGCTTCTGCTTTTGGTGGCCGCTTGGCAGAAGAAATCATTTATGGCGAAGATTCAGTGTCGACCGGTGCGCAAAACGACATTCAGCAAGCGACCGGTATGGCGCGTTCAATGGTGACCAAGTGGGGCCTTAGTAAAATGGGTCCTATTCAGTACGAAGAAGAGCAGCAAGGCTACCTTGGTAACCAGAGCCAGATGGCACATATTTCACAGCAAACGGCGCGTGAAATCGATGAAACGGTTCGCGAGATTATTGACCAAGCCTATGATGTAGCGAAAAAGATCCTTGAGGATCATCGCCTGCAGCTCGATTTGATGAAAGATGCGCTAATGGAATATGAAACCATTGGTGGTGATCAGATTGATGACATCATGGAAGGCAAACAAGCGCGCCCGCCTAAAGATTGGGAAGAAACAAAAGCGAAAAAAGAGCAAGCTGAAGCTGATGCGAAGGCGAAAGCCGAGCAGGCAAAGGCTGATAAAGCGAGCGCCAAAGCTCACGAAGAAAAGCATGCTGAGCGCGACCAAGCTGACGAAGCACCAACTGATAAACAAGAGTAAAAGCTGTTGCAGCTGCAAAAAAGGCGAGGACACCTCGCCTTTTTTTATGACTTGCAGGAATGTATATGAAAATTGGTCCAATTGAACTGAGTCAACAGCGCACTACCATCATGGGTGTGCTCAATGTAACGCCCGACTCGTTTTCAGATGGCGGTCAACACAACACCGCGCAAGCGGCTATTGCCAAAGCTGAAGAGATGATCGCCAATGGCGCCGGCATTATTGATGTCGGCGGTGAGTCAACTCGCCCTGGCGCTAAACCAGTTAGCGAAGCCGAAGAGCTACAGCGAGTGGTGCCAGTTATCGAAGCCATTAGTAAGCTAGGAATAGCAATTTCGGTTGATACCAGTACACCAGAGGTCATGCGCCAAGCGGTGTCTGCTGGCGCGCACCTTATCAACGATGTGCGAGCGCTTTCGCGGCCAGGCGCGCTAGAAATGGCTGCCTCATTAAACGTACCGGTTTGTTTGATGCACATGCAAGGTGAACCGCAAACCATGCAGCAGGCGCCCAGTTACGATGATGTTGTTGTGCAAGTAAAGCAGTATCTATATCAGCAAGTGCAGCGCTGTCGTGAGGCTGGGATCGCTGATAACCAGATTATGCTCGACCCAGGGTTTGGCTTTGGCAAAACACTCGACCACAACATAGCCTTGTTTAAGGCCTTGCCTGAGCTAACACAAGCGTTTCCTGTGTTAGTTGGTGTATCGCGTAAAAGAATGATTGGTGAGTTGACCGGCCGTGATGTTGCGCAGCGCATTGCTGGCAGTGTTGGTGCAGCGCTTAAAGCAGCGCAATACGGTGCACACATTGTTCGAGTGCATGATGTACAAGAAACCAACGATGCACTACAAGTTTGGTATTCACTTTAGTTACCAGTTGCGTAAACTCGCCTCCTTTCAATGAATACTTGTGAAAGGGGTCACAAAAATGGCTAAGTATTTTGGCACGGACGGTATTCGTGGTCGTGTAGGTGAGCAGGTTATGACACCCATGTTCGCTATGCAGTTTGGCTGGGCGGTGGGTAAATCTTTGGTTGGGAGGGCACCAGCGAGGGTGTTAATCGGCAAGGATACCAGGCGATCCGGCTATATGTTAGAAAGTGCAATCGAGGCAGGCCTGTCTGCTGCTGGCGTGGAGGTCCTGCTTGTAGGCCCACTGCCAACGCCAGCCATTGCGCAGTTAAGCAAAGCTTTTAATTGTGGTGCGGGAATTGTGATTAGTGCCTCTCACAACCCACATTATGACAATGGATTAAAAGTATTTTCCGCCCAAGGCGGCAAGCTGACAGACGAGCATGTGCACCTAATAGAATCGCTAATCGATAGTGAGATGAGTGTGGTGCCTTCTGATCAGCTAGGTAAAGCGACGCGGCTAAATGACGCGCCCGGCCGGTATATAGAATACTGCAAAGCTACTTGCGGATATTTAGATCTTTCTGGCTTCTCAATTGTTGTGGATGGCGCTAACGGCGCAGCTTATCAGGTTGCCGCGCGAGTATTTGAAGAACTCGGAGCTCGCGTTGAAACCATTCATTGCCAGCCAAATGGCGTCAATATCAATGATGATTGTGGCGCGACCAATCCTAGAAGCCTGCAGTCGCAGGTATTGGCTAGAGGTGCCGACCTGGGGGTGGCACTAGATGGTGATGCCGACCGACTAATACTGGTTGATGCGAACGGCCAGGTGGTGGATGGGGATCAAATCGTTTATTTACTGGCTAAATCTATGCGCCAGCAAAAAGGTCTCGTCGGTGGTGTTGTCGGCACAAAAATGAGCAATATGGCGCTAGAGCTTGCCGTTGAGCAGCTGGGGCTACAATTTGCTCGCTCAGACGTCGGTGATCGCTATGTTGCGGCGCTGCTAGCTGAAAAAGATTGGCTATTGGGTGGTGAATCTTCAGGTCACGTGATTTGCCGCAACGTTACAGAAACTGGAGACGGTATTGTAACGGCATTGCAAGTGCTAGCAGTGCTGCAGCAATCAGGCTTGGGGTTACATCAGTATCTTGATGGGTTTCAGTTATTTCCTCAGGTGCTGATTAATGTGCCGGTAACATCTGCTGAGCACATTATGCAAAACGAGCAACTGCAAAAAGACATCGCGGATTGCCAGAAAGTGCTGGATGGCCATGGTCGACTACTTATTCGTCCATCTGGTACCGAGCCGCTCATAAGAGTAATGGTTGAAGCAGATCAGCACGAACTCGCGAAGAGTTTAGCGGTTCGCATTGCTAGAACCATTGCCGAGCTAAAAGAAAACATCTTGTAACTAGTTGGCGCAACCTATAACATTTTGCGCCGAATTGAATATGGGGAAATATTATGCGCCGTACAATCGTAGCCGCAAACTGGAAGATGAATGGTGACAAAGCAGAAGTTGCTGAGTTGCTAAACGGATTTAAAGCACAGCTAGATACCAACAAAGCTGATGTTGTTGTATTTGCGCCGGCTGTATTCTTGCCGAAGCTAGAAACTGAATTGGCGGATAGCGCTATTCAATTTGGCGGTCAGAACGCATGGACAGAGCCTAAAGGTGCTTTCACTGGTGAGCTATCACTAGGCATGTTGAAAGAGTTTGGTTGCACTTATGTGCTAGTGGGCCACTCTGAGCGTCGCACAATTTTTGGCGAAAGCGATGAGCTAGTGGCTGCTAAAACTAAAGCAGCACTAGACGCAGGTGTAACGCCAATGCTTTGTATCGGCGAAACTTTAGAAGAGCGCGAAGAAGGCGTGACTGAAAAAGTTGTAACCGAGCAAGTGCAAGCTGTGATTGATGTGATTGGCGTTGAAGCGCTAGCAGATACAGTAATCGCTTACGAACCAGTGTGGGCAATTGGTACGGGTAAAACAGCAACGGCAGAACAAGCGCAAGAAGTTCACGCTGCAATTCGTGCATTTATTGCTAAGCAAAGTGCCGAAGTGGCAGAAAAAGTACAAATTTTGTACGGCGGTTCAGTAAAAGCAGCGTCTGCTGCTGAGTTGTTCGCAAAACCAGACGTTGATGGTGGCCTAGTTGGTGGTGCATCATTGCTTGTTGAAGAATTCGCTGGTATTGTTGCCGCTGCTTAATAACAGGTGGTTTGAAAGATGGAAGAAGCACTCTTATTCGTACACGTAATTCTGGCGGTTGCGATCGTTGTTTTCGTTCTGCTGCAGCGCGGAAAAGGTGCAGAAGCAGGCGCGTCGTTCGGTGGCGGTGCTTCTCAGTCTGTGTTCGGCTCGGCAGGTAGTGGTAACTTTCTAAGCCGTACAACACAAATTCTTGCTTTTGCTTTCTTTTTAACAAGCTTTGGGTTAGCATACGTCGCCTCTGAAAAAGCTAAAGAAAACAGTGGCTTAGGAATCGATCCAACACTGTTGCAAGAGCAAGTTGAAGAATCTGCTCAGGGTGCTGAGCAAACTACTGAAGAAGATGCTGCCGTTCCTTCAGTAGAGTAAGGGATGTTGCCTACGTGGTGGAATTGGTAGACACGCCATCTTGAGGGGGTGGTGGCCGCAAGGCCGTGCTAGTTCGAGTCTAGTCGTAGGCACCATTTATTTGGCGCGGGGTGGAGCAGTCTGGTAGCTCGTCGGGCTCATAACCCGAAGGTCGTTGGTTCAAATCCAGCCCCCGCAACCAAAATTGGAAAGATTTGGTTGGTTTGTTAACAAGGTAAGGCGGTCGTTGCCATTGCATGGCGCGTCAATCCAGCCCCCGCAACCAAAATTGGAAAGATTTGGTTGGTTTGTTAACAAGGTAAGGCGGTCGTTGCCATTGCATGGCGCGTCAATCCAGCCCCCGCAACCAAAATTGTACTAAAATAAAGCAAGCTTCAGCTTGCTTTATTTGTAAGCTGCGGCTTGCATTAGGTAGCATGAAAATCCAAGTGCTACGCTTGGAGGGGCTCTGAGTTACTTCATATGGCATCTGCCTGTTGTAACGAAGTGAGCCAAGGAACCCCTCTAATGGGGTTTTTTTCTACCTGAAAAAAACACTTGTAGGCCTAAAGGGCCTTTTTTTATTTGTCTCGGAGGAAAACGCTTGGCCAAGCGAGACGATTTAACAGAGCTGATACAGCCCGTAGTGGAAAGCCTAGGATACGAATTCTGGGGGCTTGAGTACCACACGTCTAGCAAAAATACTTTGTTGCGCATTTATATTGATAGTGAAAATGGCATTAATGTTGATGACTGCGCAGCAGTAAGTCACCAAGTAAGCGGCGTGATGGACGTTGAAGATCCAATCACGCAAGAATATACCCTAGAAGTGTCGTCACCAGGTGTTGACCGGTTGCTGTTTACAGGCAAGCAAGTTGATCAATACCGTGGTTATGAAGCGGAAGTGCGTTTGCAGTTCCCGTTTGAAGGGCGAAGAAAATTTGTAGGCATTCTTAACGGCATGGTCGAAGGGGATGTTGCACTCGTGGTAGGTGAAGAGGAATACCTACTTCCTTTTGAGCAGATTGATCGTGCGCGATTGATTGCAAAATTTGAAGATTAGCATTGAGGCGTTTTGATGAGCAAAGAAATCCTGCTGGTCGTTGAGGCCGTGTCGAACGAAAAAGGTGTCTCGAAAGAGGTTATCTTTGAAGCGATTGAAGCTGCGTTGGCGACAGCTGCCAAAAAGCGCTTAGATGACGACGATGGTGAACCCGACGTTCGTGTAAGCATTGATCGCAAGACTGGCGAGTACACAACCGTTCGTCACTGGCGCATTGTGGATAATCAGTCTGTACCTGAGCTTGGTACCGAGCTGACGCTGCAAGAAGCCGAAGAGATTGATAAGTCACTACAGCCAGGTGATACCTACGACGAGCCAATGCCAAATGCAGAGTTTGGCCGTATTGCTGCGCAAGCGGCAAAACAAATTATTGTGCAAAAAGTACGAGATGCTGAACGTCGCAAGGTAGTAGAAATGTACCGTGAACGCGTTGGTGAGTTAATCAGCGGCACGGTTAAAAAAGTTACACGTGACAATATTATCATCGACCTGGGCAACAACGCTGAAGCCGTGTTGCCGCGTGACCAAGTGGTCGGTCGTGAAACCTTCCGCATAGGTGACCGAGTGCGGGCGGTGCTGCAAGAAATTCGCGCCGAAGGCCGAGGTCCACAGTTGCAGCTAAGCCGCTCAAGTAACGAGATGTTGGTTGAATTGTTCAGCATCGAAGTGCCTGAGATCCAAGAAGAAGTCATTGAAATTCGCGCTTGTGCACGGGATGCCGGCTCACGTGCCAAAATTGCTGTGCACACCAATGATGGTCGCATCGACCCAATTGGTGCTTGTGTTGGTATGCGCGGTGCGCGTGTACAAGCCGTTTCTGGTGAACTAGGCGGTGAAAAAGTAGACATCGTACTTTGGGATGACAACCCTGCACAGCTAGTGATCAACGCCATGTCACCTGCTGAAGTGGTGTCGATCGTTATGGATGAAGACACTAACACCATGGATATCGCGGTTAAGCAAGACAACCTTGCTATGGCGATTGGTCGTTCAGGTCAAAACGTTCGCCTAGCTTCAGAGTTGACTGGCTGGCTGATCAACGTGATGACTGAAGAAGAATTTGCATCTCGCCAACAGGAAGAGGCCGGTGCGTTAATCAGCATGTTTGTGGATAAGCTTGACGTAGATGAAGAGCTTGCCGAAGTGCTGGTTGAAGAGGGCTTTACCTCTTTAGAAGAAGTGGCTTATGTGCCGCTTGACGAAATGCTAGCGATTGAAGGATTTGAAGAAGACCTAGTAACGGAAATTCGCAAACGCGCGAAAGACGTTTTGCTAACTCAAGAATTAGCTGACGAAGAAACGCTGGAACTGAGCGAACCGTCTGAAGAACTTCTTGAATTGCTGAATATGGATCGCCATATGGCAGCTGAGCTAGCGAAACTAGGCATTATTACTGTTGATGACTTAGCCGAGCAGTCTATCGACGACTTGATGCCTATTGATGATATGGATGAAGAGCGTGCTGGCGAGATGATTATGGCCGCGCGCGCCTCATGGTTTGAAAACGAAGAGTAATACAGGGGATATTTAATTTATGGCACAAGTGAGCGTTAAAGAACTTGCTGCATCAATAGGCACCCCTGTTGATCGCTTGCTGACGCAAATGTCGGATGCAGGTCTTCCACAGAAGGCTGAGTCGGATGCGGTAAGTGATGAGCAGAAAGAGACACTGCTGGCACATCTTAAAAAAGCACACGGCGATGAGGCGGGTGCTGCACCTAAGAAGATTACGCTGAAGCGCAAGAAAAGCACTCAGCTGTCTACCGGTAAGTCAAAGGTTAACGTTGAGGTGCGTAAAAAGCGCACTTACGTTAAGCGTGAAACTCCAGCAGTTGAAGCCGCAGAAACGGAAGCGCCTGTTGATACACCAAATACGTCTGAACAGCCGGTTGAACAGCCGGTAGCAGAAGCGAAAGCAGAGGCTAAGCCGGCAGCGAAAGCAGCAGAAAAAGCCCCAGCTAAGCCTGCTTTGGATAAGCCGTCTATCGACAAGCCTGCGATGCCTAAAGCGAAAGCCGCTAAAAAGCCTGTTGTCAGCGCTGGTGGTTCAGCAGTAGCTGGTGTGAAGGTTGCTAAGAAGAAGTCGAAAGAAGAGGAGCTGCCAACAGCACGCGCTGCCAATGCATCGCCTATTGCTAGCGTGAAGGCTACGAAGAAAGTAGCAGATGAACCTGTTGCAGAGAAGCCAGCACCGGCAGAGAAGAAAAAAGAAAATCGTCGCCCTAAGCCAGCTGCCACGGCACCTGTGCAAAATGCCCCAGCTGATGGCCCAGCACCGGAAAAAGCCAATACCAAGAAGCGCTCGCAGTCTCGTAACGATGAGAACCGTGGTCGTGATGATGAACGTGGTAAGAAGGCGGCCGGTAAAACCAAGCTAAAAGGCGCAGGCAAACATGGTACCCGTAAGCAACAAGTAATGGGTTACATGGACGAGGACGGCGGCATGCGCGGTCGTCGCAAGAAAAAAGGTGCTGATAAGAGCCGTGATCACCAGTTTGAAAAGCCGACGGCACCGGTTATCCGTGAAGTTGAGTTAGGTGAGTCGATTACCGTACAAGACCTTGCTAGCCAAATGTCTATCAAGGGTGCAGAGGTAATTAAATCGTTGTTCAAGATGGGTGTGATGGCCACCATCAACCAGATTCTTGATCAAGATACAGCGATTTTGGTCATTGAAGAACTTGGTCACAAGTACAAAATTATCGACGAAAACGAAACTGAAACGGCTTTGACCGATCAGTTAGTGTACGAGGGCGAAGCCAAACCTCGTGCGCCTGTTGTGACGGTAATGGGTCACGTAGACCATGGTAAAACGTCATTGCTTGATCACATTCGTGAAACACGTGTGACCTCAGGTGAGCATGGTGGTATTACCCAGCACATCGGTGCATACCACGTTGAAACACCGCGCGGCATGGTGTCTTTCTTAGATACCCCAGGCCACGCAGCATTTACTGAAATGCGTGCGCGTGGTGCTCAGTGTACAGACGTTGTGATTCTGGTTGTGGCAGCCGACGATGGTGTGATGCCGCAAACCGAAGAAGCCATTCAGCATGCTAAAGCCGCAGGCGTTCCGATTGTTGTGGCAATCAACAAAATGGATAAGCCATCAGCGGATCCAGATCGTGTGATCAATGAGTTGGCACAGCGCGATGTGGTGCCTGAAGATTGGGGTGGCGACACTCAGATGATCAAGGTGTCTGCGCACTCTGGCTTGGGTATCGACGAACTTCTAGAAGCAGTATTGCTGCAAGCTGAGCTACTAGACTTACAAGCACACGATGAAGGCCCAGCGCGCGGTGTGGTGGTTGAAGCCTCGCTAGACAAGGGCCGTGGTTCGGTTGCAACGGTACTGGTACAAGAAGGTCAGCTAAAACAAGGCGACGTTGTACTAGCTGGTACCAGCTATGGCCGCGTTCGTGCGTTGCTAGACGAAAACCGCAAGCCAGTTAAATCAGCTGGTCCATCTATCCCTGTAGAAATCTTGGGTCTTGATGGTTCGCCAAACGCTGGTGACGACTTCATGGTTGTTGAAAACGACCGTCAGGCGCGTGAAGCGGCTGAAGAACGTCGTCAGAAAGCGAAAGAGACCGAGGTTGCTCGCCAGCAAGCTGCCAAGCTTGAAAATATGATGGCAAACATGGGCTCTGCCGAAGCGGCTAACTTGAACGTGGTACTGAAAACCGACGTACGTGGTTCGTTGGAAGCGATCTCAGCAGCGCTATTGAAGCTATCTACCGACGAAGTGAAGGTAAATATCGTTGGTGCCGGTGTTGGCGCAATTTCTGAATCGGATGCGAACCTGGCGATCACAGCCAATGCGGTAATCTTCGGCTTTAATACGCGTGCATCAGGTAAATCACGTGAGGTAATTGAGCAGAACGGCATCGATCTGCGTTACTACAACGTCATCTACAACCTGATCGACGATGTGAAAGCGGCAATGTCGGGCATGCTATCGCCTGAACTGCGCGAAGAGATTGTTGGTCTAGCCGAGGTTCGTGATGTGTTCAACTCGCCTAAGTTTGGCCAAGTAGCCGGCTGTATGGTGATTGAAGGCACCATGTACCGTAACAAGAAGATTCGTGTACTACGCGACGACGTTGTTATCTACGAAGGTGAGCTAGAGTCTCTACGTCGCTTTAAAGATGACGTACAAGAAGTTCGCCAAGGTATGGAGTGTGGTATCGGCGTTAAGAACTACAATGACGTGAAAGCGGGCGATAAGATCGAAGTATTCGATGTCAAAGAAATCGCACGCTCGATCGACGACTAATAGTGGTTAACATCTATGCCTAACGGTTATAAACGTACCGACCGAGTTGCCGACCAGATCCGTAAGGATCTGGCTGGCATTATCCAGCGCGAGGTGAAAGATCCTCGCCTAGGTTTGGTCACTATCAATGATGTTCGCATCAGCAAAGACCTGGCTTACGCTGACGTGTATTTCACTTGTTTCGCTATTAATGGCGACGACGAGTCAGAAAAACACATCGCAGAGGTTGAGCAAGTGTTGCAGAAAGCGGCGAGCTTCCTGCGCCACCAGCTAGGTCAAGGGCTAAAAATTCGTGTCACACCAGAATTGCGTTTCCAGTACGATCGAGTGATCGAAACTGGTTCGCAAATGGATTCTTTGATTCGCCAAGCGCGGGCAAAGGACAGCGAATAATTAGCCTAGCTAATATCAAATATCTTTCAAACGGGCGTCATGCCCGTTTGTTGTTTTTGAACTGCTGTCGGCGTTCAAGTATTTGAAACAGGGCTGGGCACGGTGCACTTGTTTTTCGGCACGGCCGCAAGTACATCCCTGTAGCCTCGGCACCTGCGTCCTGCAGGTGACGGCCTCAAACAAATACACCGAACCCAGCTATGCTGTTTCAAATACTTGAACGCCTAGCGGGACAGCGCATCTATAGGTAGAGGTTGCCTTGAGTAAAAAATCTACAAGACAGCATATTCATGGGGTTATCTTGTTGGATAAGCCGCATGGTATGAGTTCAAATGCAGCACTGCGTAAAGTTCAGTGGCTGATTAATGCTAAGAAGGGGGGGCATAGTGGTGCGCTTGATCCCATTGCAACGGGCATATTGCCGTTGAGCTTCGGTGATGCCAGTAAGTTTTCTCAGGCTTGGTTAGAGTCAGATAAAACCTATGTTACCGATATGCAGCTTGGTGTGGTGACTGACAGCTACGATATCGAAGGTGAAATTGTCGCCCGCAATAATGTGCCCAGTATTACCTTAGAGCAAGTTCAGGCGTTGCTCGATGCGCACTTCACTGGTGCTATAGAGCAAACGCCACCGGCGTTTAGCGCGCTAAAAGTGGATGGCAAGCCATTATATGAACTGGCTCGTGCTGGAGATCCGAGAGCGTTAGAAGAAATGGCTAAAAAGCGCCGTACCATTACCGTTTTTCATGCCAAGGCCCTATCACTCGATGGTGATATGCTAAAGCTCGAATACAAGGTGTCAAAAGGTACTTATATTCGCTCACTGGTACACGACCTTGGCCAATTACTCGGCTGTGGCGGGCATATTCAAACCCTGCGCCGCATTCAGCATGGCCCGTTTACCATTGACCAGTGTGTTGATTGGGACGCAGCGCTTGCGCATGCCAAGGATTATTTGCAACCAATCGGCACTGGTATTAACGCGCCAAAGTTTGTTGTTGGTGAGCAATTTATTACGCCTATCATGAATGGCAATCCAATCAAGGATGAGCGCTTCGCTGGCGAGGCGGGTACCTACCAATTGCGCGATGTAAATGATCGCTTCCTTGGTTTGGCGGAAGTTTCATCAACGGGGGAGGTAAAACCCCGTCGATTAGTTCAGAAAGATGCGTTATCATAGCGGATCTTAGAAATACTTCTAAGTTTGTGGTCGCTGTTAATGTGCACGGCGAACCATGGATTATTCGCACATTAATGATATTGAGGTTTTACAATGGCTCTATCAGCTGAACAGAAAAACGCGATTGTTGCTGAGTTTGCACGTGGTGAAGGTGACACTGGTTCTCCAGAAGTTCAAGTAGCTCTGCTAACACACAACATCAACGGTCTTCAGTCTCACTTTAAAGATCATAAAAAAGATCACCACTCACGTCGTGGTCTGATCCGCATGGTAAACCAGCGCCGTAAACTGCTGGACTACCTAAAAGGCAAAGACGCAGCTCGTTACGCTGATCTGATCAAAAAGCTGGGTCTACGTCGTTAATCCAGTTTTCGCAAAAGGCTCCTCTTCGGAGCCTTTTGTTTATTACCAGCCTCAACGCTTGATTCAATGACACTGGTTTAATTTCAGCTAATCCCAGCTATACTGGTATGTCGTTGTATTCGTCTGTTTATTTGTGTGAATTAGATTGGCTGAGTTCACTCAAATAAGTAGATGTAAACTATCTACTTTAGGCCTCACACAATTTAAAACCGCTCGAGGCGAAAACAAGGCGGTTTGAGAAAAGTTGATTCGAATAGTTAAAGCGCCATTAACTTAAAGTACACGCTTGTTGCTCCTTGGACTGCAAGAGCACTTTAGTAAATGGCGCATTGTACGAATAAACTTTTCAACCTAAGCCAAGTGCGAGTGCTTCTAACCATTGGCCCCTTTGGGTTAATGCTTAGAAGCGCTCGGTTTAGGACACAATAGTAAGAACTAATCCGAAAAAAGATTAAGGAAATATATGATCCCTAAGGCTTCAACTAAAACTTTTAAGTTTGGTCAACATGACGTTACGCTAGAAACTGGCCGCGTTGCGCGCCAATCTGATGGTGCCGTGATTTGTACCATGGGTGAAAGTGTTGTGATGGCAAACGTAGTATTCGCCAAAGCAGCCAACCCTGATGCGGGTTTCTTCCCGTTAACCGTGAACTACCAAGAAAAATACTATGCTACCGGTAAAATCCCAGGTGGCTACAATAAGCGCGAAGGCCGCCCGTCAGAAAACGAAACCTTGGTGTCTCGTTTGATCGATCGCCCAATTCGCCCACTATTTCCTAAAGGTTTCATGAACGAAGTTCAGGTAACCTGTACGGTTATCTCAGCTGGCACCACTGAAAACCCAGATATCTGCGCAATGATTGCTGCCTCTGCTGCACTAGCCATCTCAGGCGTACCATTTGCTGGACCTATTGGCGCGGCGCGTGTTGGTTTTGATGAAGATCACGGCTATTTGCTAAACCCTAGCATCGAAGTAACTGAGTCTGGCTTGTTAGACATGGTTGTGGCAGGCACGAAAGACGCTGTGCTAATGGTTGAGTCAGAAGCAGATGAGCTAACCGAAGACGAGATGTTGGGTGCTGTGCTATTCGCTCACCAAGAGATGCAAACTGCGATTGCTGCAATTAAAGATTTTGCTGCAGAAAACGGTAAGCCAGCGTTTGAGTTCGTTCCACCAGCAGAAAACGCTGAGCTAATCGCTCAAGTTGAAGCTGCATACGGTGCTCGTATTGCTGAGGCGTATAAAATCAGCGAGAAAATGGCGCGTTACGATGCATTAGGTGAATTACGTGATGCAGCAGTTGAGCAATTAGCCAATGAAGAAGCGGGTGTTTCTTCTGATGATGTGAAGAAAGTATTTGCTTCACTAGAGAAGAAAACCGTGCGCCGTGCAGTGGTAGCCGGTGAGCCGCGTATTGATGGCCGAGACACCAAAACAGTGCGCCCAATTACCGTTGAAGTCGACGTATTGCCAGGTGCTCATGGTTCTGCATTGTTTACCCGTGGTGAAACACAGGCACTGGTTGCCGCGACGCTTGGCTCTACTCGTGATGCCAAAATGGAAGACTACCTACACGGCTTAAAGCACGAGCACTTTATGTTGCACTACAACTTCCCACCTTATTCAGTAGGTGAGTGTGGTCGTATCGGTTTTACTAGCCGTCGTGAAATTGGTCATGGCCGACTGGCAAAACGTGGTGTGGCAGCAATGATGCCATCAACTGACGACTTCCCGTACGCGATCCGTGTGGTGTCAGAGATTACTGAATCGAACGGCTCATCTTCTATGGCATCAGTATGTGGCTCGTCTCTTGCACTTATGGCGGCTGGTGTACCAATGCGCGCTCCGGTTGCTGGCATTGCAATGGGCTTGGTAAAAGAAGAAGACGGCTTTGCTGTACTGACAGACATTCTAGGTGATGAAGACCACCTAGGTGACATGGACTTCAAAGTAGCCGGTTCTCGTGAAGGTATTACTGCCCTGCAAATGGATATCAAGATCGAAGGTATCAATGAGCAGATTATGGAAACCGCACTAGAGCAAGCGCTTGCTGCCCGTTTACACATTCTTGATGAGATGGACAAGGTGATCACTGGTTCGCGCGAAGAGTTGCCAGAAAATGCCCCAACGACCAAAACCATCCAAATCGACTCTGACAAGATTCGTGACGTAATCGGTAAAGGTGGTGCAACCATTCGTGCGCTGACCGAAGAAACTAAAACGGATATCGATATCAGTGATGATGGCACCATCCGTGTGTATGGTCCTTCTGCAGTGGAAGTGAATGCAGCACTTGAGCGCATCAAAGGCATCACAGCTGAGCCAGAAATTGGCACAGTATACGCTGGTAAAGTGGTTAAGCTTGCAGACTTCGGTGCATTTGTTGCATTCCTTGGTGGCAAAGAAGGTTTGGTACACATTAGCCAAATTGCCGATCGTCGTATCGAGAAAGTTGCTGACGAATTGAAAGAAGGCCAAGAAGTGGTTGTCAAATGTTTAGACATCGACAACCGTGGTCGTATTAAACTATCAATTCGCGAAGTATCGGATGATGAGAAAGCAGCACTGGAAGTTGTTGCTGAATAAGTTTATTAGAGACTAAATATGCAAAAGCGCGGCGAAGTCCGCGCTTTTTTTTGCCTGTAGAGTTTTGTAGCAATCTAGAGAAGCGTAAAAGCTAAGCAGGTAACTGAAACTCAAACCCCGCCTGTTTAAAGGCCTGCTGCGCTTTATCGCGCAGCAAACTACGGTAGTTACCAGTGCTTTGCAGTAAATAACCAAGGTACTGGTAACCCAAACCCTCTGGAATGCCAAACTGCTCAATGATTTGCTCTATTTGCTCATAAGCCGTCAGTGAACGATTGTCAGGCAGGGCCGGCGCTGGCTTGGGTAAGTCGAAATGTTCGCCACTGCGGTATCGCGACATTAGCCGTTGCCATGCATTTTCAAAATCTGGCCAGGTTCGTTGCTCCGCTTCCGTTTGCAGGCGCCAAAAGCCAACGGCTGTCGCTGCATGGTATATCACTGGATGTGACCAGTTGAAATCTACCGGTGCAGTACGACAGCGGCAGGCCTCTTCGTAGGCCGAGCGCGCAGACGGCAAACCACTGGCAACTTCTAGCAACTTAAGAAACTCAGCAATCGACGGCGGCCAAGCCATATTTCGCTTGCAGTGCTCAAGTGCGTTTTCGACAGCAGGTGCGCTAAACGGAGCAAGTGCTAAGGCCCACTCACGCTTAGTGCGGATCATGGCTTCTTCACTATTGCCAAACGCCTGCTCAAATTTGTTGCCATAAATCGCCCGCAAACGCGCGAACACCATATTGGTTAGAATTTTGGCGTTATGAGTGAGTCGGCTACCAGTCTGTGTCGAAGATGTCGTCGAGTCTTGCTCTAACGCGCTCTCGTTCGCTTCGGTGATTTGGTTCAGTGGCGGTATTCCGTTGTTGCTGTTGTTGCTCATCCACCCAGCCTCGTTTAACCCAAGAAATAAATCGGCTTTCAAAACCGCCCAATGTGCCTTTTTCTAAATGCCACATAACAAATGCATCCCGCTGTGCTAGGGCAAATGCCTGTGGGATTTGTTGATGCGATAGCATAGTAAGCGTGGTTGCACTTGGTTGCCAGTCTTCGGCAATGGTTTCATTGCGCTTTGCATGAGCGCTATCTTCTGGCGTGTCGGTGCTACCCTCGTCATTCGACTCGGAACTAGACTGTTGCCAAGTTGCCCAGTCTTGGCGATTTCGCGAGCGCGCTGCATTGCGAATTTGTTGTGCAGAGTTGGCAACCGCTTGTTGCAGCCGCTCATTTGCCGACAAGCTTGCTTTAGCTTGGCGTGCCTCAAAACTAAAATAATAATAAGACTGATGCTGCGAGCATTGCAGCAGTCCTGCGTCCTCGAGTGCTTCAATTAAATCCGCAAGCGTTTCTAGGTCGAACGGTAAGCGATGCGCGAGTTCGCTTTCACTGAGGCGTAGCTGATTCTGCTGAGGTGAAAGTGCATGCCACTGCTGCAATTGATGTAATAAAAGTGCCGCCTCCACACCAAGTTGGCGTGCCAGCGATAATGGCAAGGTTAACCACTGTTCTGTCATATGCCCTCCTAGGCGGACACTATACCACTCATTCATCTTGATTGATGCCATTCACAAGTAAAACCAGTTAGACTTGCTGGCGATAAACAAAAGGGTTTCTATGACTTTTGCGATTGAAGTAAACAACCTAGTGAAGCGCTTTGCTAAGGTCACGGCTGTGGATGGCGTCGATCTTCGCATTCCGCATGGTATTTGTTTTGGGTTGCTGGGGCCTAACGGGGCAGGCAAAACGACTACCATCGAAATAATTGAAGGCATTAACGCACCCTGTAGTGGCAGCGTTAGCATATTGGGTGAGCCTGCAAGCCCAAAATTGTATGAACGCTTGGGTATTCAATTTCAGCAGACTGCCTTGCCCGACCATTTAACGGTGCAAGAAACCCTAAATATGTTCGCTGCCTTGTACCAACATACTATGCCTATGGCAGAGTTGATTGCTATATGTGAGTTGCAACCACTGCTAACCAATGATGCACGCCGGTTATCTGGTGGTCAGCGTCAACGCTTATTATTAGCCCTAGCGCTGATTAACGACCCTGATATTGTGTTTTTAGATGAACCAACGACTGGCTTAGACCCCAATGCTCGACGTTTGTTTTGGTCATTGATTGAGCGAGTAAAAGCGAAAGGCAGAACCATAGTGCTGACCACGCATTATATGGAAGAAGCTCAGTCTTTGTGCGATGAGATCGCCATTATGCAAACGGGTAAAATCATTGCTCAGGGCGCGCCGTTTGACTTGCTTAAACAGCATTTCGACGGTGTGTTAGTGCGTATTCCGTTAACTGAGCTGCCAGCAGAACTGCCACTCGATTATCAACGCCATGCCGATTACATTGAAATCGCGACCACTGATGTAAGCCAAGTACTAAGTACATTGATGGCGCAGAAGGTTAATCTGGCTGGCCTGCAAGTGGTAACGCCAACACTTGAAGATTTGTTTATTAAGTTAACCGGGGCGGGGCTTAACGATGATTAAAAGCTTCTATGCCGTGTTTGCTGCGCGCAACCGTGAGTTTCTTCGTGATCGTGGCTCATTAATGTGGAACATCGTTTTCCCGGTGATGCTCATTGCCGGCTTTGCCGTTGCTTTTGGTCGCGATGTGCCATCATTTCAAATTGGTGTGTTAAGCCAGTTAGATGCCTATGCAAACCCTCCGGCCGTGATGTCGATGTCGAATGTTGCTAAGGTTTATTACAATACTGAGCTGGAAGCGGTTGAGCTGCTTCGCCGTCACCAACTAGACCTGGTTGTGGATTTAGACCAGCGCAAATATTGGGTAAATGAGGAATCCTACGATAGCGAGATGTTGGAAACCTTGTTGGTGCTGCAAGATCCAACCTATCGCCGCTCGCCGGTTGTCGGCGAGCCCATTCGCTATGTTGATTGGGTCATTCCTGGCGTGTTATCGATGAACATAATGTTTGCTAGCCTCTTTGGTGTTGGTTATGCGCTGGTACGGTATCGTAAAAATGGCGTACTAAAGCGCTTGCGCGCAACGCCGATAAAACCCTTGGCCTTTATTGCCGCCCATATGGCATCCCGCTTGTTGATTGTGATTTGCGTGTGCAGTGTTTTGTTGGTCGGTGCTAAACTTACGATTGATGTGCAAATTTTAGGCTCATTGTGGTTGCTGTTATTAATCGCAATTTTAGGTGGGCTTAGCTTAATTTCGCTAAGTATCGCTATGATTGCTCGCGTGCGCAGCGAAGAGTTTGCTAGTGGTTTAATTAACCTAACGAGCTGGCCAATGATGCTACTGTCTGGCGTATGGTTCCCGTTGAGCAGTGCACCAGACTGGCTAACCAATTTGTCATATTTGCTACCCTTGTCGCATATGGTTGAAGCAGCCAGAGCTGTTATGACTGAAGGGGCGAGCATTGAGCGCATCTATTGGCACTTGGTAATATTAGCAATCATGACTGTATGTTTTATGCTTTACTCCGCCAAGTTTTTCACTTGGGATAGTGATCATCGTTGAGGCGAGCTGTGGATAGAAGAAGATTTATTAAAGGCATTTTGAGTGGTGCCATGATTTCGCTAAGTGGTACTGTGCTATATCGCCACTTTGGTCGACAAACGCCCGAGTGGATAGAGCGCAACATCACGCTAGGGTTGCCGCATAGTCATCCGCACGACCATGACCCCTTGCCCTTTGCTGATGAACAACCCATTTTGGAAGATGGTGCAAGTCAGCCGGTAATTGGCAATGAACTTGAGCTGGACCCAATCTCGGATGAGCAACCCAGTTATCTTGCTAAGATTCAAAACTTTGATGCATCGTTCAACGATGACGTATGGCTAACCGAAAGCGAAAAAGCCATGCTTAATCAAACGCTCAAGCGTATTAACTCGGTAAAGAACACCATAGGATTTGGCAATTTTAACGTGGTGAGTTTTGATGAAGCTTTACGGTATGGCCGCAGCTTCTCATCGATCGGTGAGTTTACTGCTGCCGAAATCGAATTTATGGAACAGCTGTTCTACGACGATGTCAGTCGCTTAGGTTTTTTTGGTAGTCGCGTGACCGAAAACCTCACCGACCGAATTAAACTCAGTGATGTTGATAAAATACCGCGCACCGGCCATTACTTGTATAAAGGTGATCCACTAAATTTATATAACAAGCTGCGCGAGGATGTGGGCGATACCATCATCCTAACCTCAGGTGTGCGCTCGGTGATGAAGCAGTTCCAGCTGTTTATGAACAAAGTTGTTAGTTCCGATTACAATATCTCTCGTGCCTCTCGCTCACTTGCGCCACCTGCTCATACATTTCACAGCGTTGGTGACTTTGATGTAGGCAAAGTTGGTTTTGGTTTAGACAACTTCACTAACCGGTTTGCTGAGACGGAAGAATATCGGCGCATGATTGAGTTGGGCTATATCGAGATTCGCTATACCACCACCAACCGAGATGGCGTGCGCTACGAGCCTTGGCACGTGCGAGTATGACCCTAAGGTTTAGTTCTCAATTTTCTGTATTTTTTCTGTATGAAAATGGTTCCGTGAACGGATTAACAAAACGTAATAATTACCAGTGGGTAAGTGTTAATTCCTTCGCATAGTAGTTTTTCTACGCTCAATTTCACACAATCGTTGTGCCTATGATACCGGTTGTAAAGAGGCCGCTAAGGGTCCTCGGAGAGCAACACTACTATAGGAACAACAACATGAGTGCATATCGCTTAAAAGGCCTTGCATTCGCCGTGACAACCGCCGCAGCATTATCGGCGTGTAATGTTACGGTGGATGACGGTGGCAATGCGATTGGTTCGACACCAACGCCCACTGGGTCAGTAGACCCAACAACACCGGTTGACCCAACGACACCGGTTGACCCAACAACACCGGTAGATCCAACAACACCGGTAGACCCAACAACACCGGTTGACCCAACAACACCGGTAGATCCAACAACACCGGTTGACCCAACAACACCGGTTGACCCAACAACACCGGTAGATCCAACAACACCGGTAGATCCAACCACACCGGTTGACCCAACAACACCAGTTGATCCAACAGTCACACCAACCGTCACGCCAACTGATGTGCCAGTTACCTGTGAGGCGCCTGAGTTTGATGCCGCGGCTTGGGGTAGCTACAAAATTGGAGACCAAGTGACCTACGAAGGCGTTGTATATGAACTATACGCGCTTGGTCAGCAGTATCAGCCGCCATCCAGCAGCGCTGGTCAGAACTCATGGCGTGTTGCGACAGACTGCAGCACGGGCGTAGATCCAACGCAGCCAGTAGATCCAACCCAGCCAGTAGATCCAACGCAGCCAGTAGATCCAACCCAGCCAGTAGATCCAACCCAGCCAGTAGATCCAACGCAGCCAGTAGATCCAACCCAGCCAGTGGATCCAACACAGCCAGTGGATCCAACCCAGCCAGTAGATCCAACCAAGCCAGTCACGCCAACTGCTACGCCATTGCCAGGTACTGATGCAGCGCATCTTGAATGTAAGCCAGAAGGCTTGTGGTACACGCCAGAAGTGGTGCCACCATACTGTGATGTCTATGACCAAGACGGCCGTGAAAAAATGGGTGCCGACCACCCTCGCCGTGTAATCGGCTACTTCACTTCTTGGCGCAACGGCTACAAGTCAAATGTTGTAGGTGATCAAAACGTCACAACATTTAACCGTGATGTTTCATTCCTAGCACCGGATGCACCATGGAACAGCTTGACCCACATTAACTATGCGTTTGCGCATGTTGATGCCAACTGGGAAGTGTCTATTGGTAATCCACAAGACCCAGGCAACCCTGCTACGGGCATGACTTGGGATCAGCTAGGTCCAGAATTTGAAATGGATCCAAGCAAGCCATACAAAGGCCATTTCAACCTGTTGAACCAGTACGCTCAGCAAAATGATGTGAAGCTACTGCTATCTGTTGGTGGTTGGGCTGAAACAGGCGGTTTCTGGGGCGAAGACCCGACCGGTGCGCTACCAGAGTTCCCTGGTACGCGTAAGTTCAACGGTGGTTTCTACGAGCTTACGATCGATACTGCAACGGGCAATATAGCCTACGACCGAATTCAGAAATTTGCCGAATCGGCAGCACGATTTGTCAAAGAGTACGAGTTTGATGGTATAGACATCGACTATGAATACCCATCGTCTATGTCTGACTCAGGCAACCCGTACGACTGGGAAATATCTAATGCTCACCGCGGCAAGTTGTGGGAAGGCTACATGGTGCTTATGGAAGCATTACGTGTAGAACTCGACAAACAAGCACGCAAAGACAACAAGTACTACATGCTAACGATCGCCTCGCCGTCGTCTGGCTATCTGTTACGTGGTTTTGAGGGCTTCCAAGCACTGAAGTACTTAGACTATGTAAACATCATGTCTTATGACTTACACGGCGCGTGGAACGGCCATGTTGGTCATAACTCAGCGTTATACGATACCGGTAAAGACAGCGAAATTGCTGGTGCAGGTATTTACGACCTGTCGGGTGATGGCAAGTGGTTCAATGGCGAAGGTTATTTGAACATTGACTGGGCTTATAACTACTTCCGTACCATGCTAGCGGGCGGCCGTATCAACATTGGTTTGGCGCACTATACCCGTGGTTGGCAAGGTGTACAGGGTGGTGAAAATGGTCTTTGGGGTAAAGCTGACTTCCCAGATCCGAAGAACTGTCCACTAGGTACCGGCGATAACATGGGGCCTAACTCGATTTCAGCCGCGCCAACAGGCGGACGCCCTGCCTGTGGCTGGGGTGCTGAAGGCATTGACAATCTATGGTTCGACCGTGATGACGCTGGCAACGAATTGCCTGCTGGTGCCGGTCCACTATGGCACGCGTTTAACCTGCGCGATAACCTCACAATCGATTACCTTGCTGAAAACGGCCACGACACCACAGCTGACAAAACTAAATACGTAGGCAACTATGTGGAGTTTTATGATGACGTGGCACAGTCACCATGGTTGTGGAATGCTGAGAAGAGCGTGTTCCTCTCTACTGAGAACGAAAAGTCTTATGCTGCAAAAGTTCAGTACGCAATCGACCAAGGTGCCGGTGGTGTGATGTTCTGGGAGATGGCAGGTGACTTTGCTAAGCCAGGTACAGTGAATGCGCATGGCACAGTAAAAGACAACTACTGGTACGGCAGCACGCTTACAGATCTTGCTTACAACATGTTCAAAAACGCGTCGCCATATGGCATCAAGCCAGGCAACCCTGAGCATGTATTGCCAGAAAATGCAGTGGATGTTGACATTGACCTGGTTGGCTTTATGCCAAAGGGCGAAGACAACTACCCAATTCAGCCTGCGCTCGAGATTGTCAACAACTCTCAAGTTGATCTGACTGGTGGTAAGGTTCGCTTGCATTTGAGTAGTGCTGTGCCAATCAACCCTATTATGACTGATGCGAATGCCATGACCGGGCTGCTACGTCCATGGCGCGCGCCAACCGTGCCATCGGCAAATGTCGACTCAATTGCCTATAGCGTGCTTGAGTATGCCAATACAGGTACCGGTAACGTAGGCGGCTACAACGGTAAGTTCTCGGTAATCGAGTTAGACTTTGGTGCCAAGACAACACCGGTAAGCCTCAAGCCAGGTGAGACTGCTCGTCTTCCATTCAAGTACTTTATGCCAATGCCAGTACCACACAGTGTTGAGCTGGTTACGGCCGAAGGACTAGTGCTAGGGGTGGCAAACCGCTATAAAGATGGCGCGCCAATTGTTAGCGAAATTACCTGTGGCATGATGGATTACACCACCAGCACTTATACTGCGTTTGACCCAACGCTTTGGTATCACGGTGCCGGTGAACGTGTGACGTATAACAATCAAGTTTGGGAAGCAACCACTGCGACCAACAAGATTGATGCACCATCTGCACCAGCATGGCGAGTAGTGTGTGACTTTTAATTAAGTACAAACTGCATGCAACCAAGGCCCGTTCTTTCGAGCGGGCCTTTATTTGTTAATACCTGCTGTGCAGTTACACCACCTAAAGCGTTATTGCTCATGAATGTCGAATACATGCATTGCTTGCAATAACTAATGGGCTAGGTTCCGTGACACGATTAACAGATTGATAACAATACTAGTCAGCAAACGTTAAGCCCTCCGCAATTCGAGATATGGAGGCTCTTAAGTTGATAAAAACCTGCCTATGATTCTAGTTGTTAGGGGCACACGCCTCGGAGAACAACACAATTATAGGTATAACAAGATGAATGCATATCGCCTAAAAAGCCTCGCGTTCGCAGTAACCGCAGCGGCTGCTCTGTCAGCATGTAACTACACTTTTACGACAGATGGTCAGATAATACCAGGTACGCCAACGCCTTCTGCTGAGCCATCGTCTGTGCCAACAGCTGGTCCAACAGCAACGGCTGCGCCAACCGCTACGCCGACGACAGTAGTAACGCAAGCACCAACGGCTACGCCAACTGCGACGCCAACGTCTGTTGTAACGCAAGCGCCAACACCAACTGAAGCTCCGACTGCAACGCCAACGGCAACACCAACGGCAACACCAACGGCAACACCAACGGCAACACCAACGGCAACACCTGCAGTATGTTCTGAGCCTGTTTTTGTGAAAGGTGAAACCCAGCCTCAAAACGGCGAAGTTTACCAGTTCAATGGTCAGCTATTTAAAGCTAAAAACAACCCTGGTAAGTGGGAAGACCCTAAAGAAGGCTGGTTCTGGGAGTTAGTAGGTGACTGTGGCTCAACTCAGCCAACCGAAGCACCGACAGCAGCACCAACCGCTACGCCAACTGCTGGTGTAACAGCAACACCAACGGCTACCCCAACTTCAGTGGTAACGCCAACATCAGCGGTAACGCCAACAAAAGTGGTAACCCCAACAAAAGTGGTAACCCCAACATTGCCGCCAATTATGCCGGGTGAGCTATGCAAAGATCTGACGGTTTGGACAGATGGCACGCGAGCTAAACAAGGTGAGATATATGTTGTTGGCAACAGTGCGTATAAAGCAAAATTCGAAACGACCAAGGTACCAGGCAGTGAAGATTGGACATGGCACCTGAACTGTGATGGCACAGGTCAAGGCGAGCCGGCTATTCTATCTATGCCAAATCCAAAAGACCCAGTATTGCTAAAAGTAGCAGGTTGGCCGAACTATGTTGTGGCTGCTACACCTCAAGATTCAGCGCCGACTGTTAAGCCTGTAAGCATTGCTAATGTTGCAGACCTAAGTAGCATCGCTGGCNCAGTCAATGAAAGAAACCATCCGTTACAACGCTTGTGACGAAAACAACTGGTCAATCGGTACTGGTGACCCAGTAGACTACCCACTGAGCTCATCTTGTGGTCAGCTACAGCAAGACTACGCCAGCTATGGTGAAAACCCAGTAACCGGTGTTGATCACCCATACTCGTGCCCACGTGCACCGAAGATGGAAGTGACAGCGACCACGCACGCTGGTTGGTACGGTGCCCCGGCACCATTGTTCGCAGCCCCTGACGCAGTACTTGAAGAAGCTGGCATTCTAGTGAATGGCTCAGTCGGTTACTGGAACTTCGGCGGTGGCTGGTGTGGTGACATCCCAACCTCAATCGATGACACCAAGCAAGCTTGGGAGCGTGATACTTGTAAAGTATACGTTGGTCAGAAAGCGGGTGAATTCGTTCACAACGGCGCAGCTGGTAAATCAGTTGAAGGCTGTGGCTGGTGGGGCCGTGGTGTGATCCAGACAACGGGTCGCCAGAACTTCGGTACACTGAACCACTTCCTAGGCCGTTCACACGTAGACCCAGCAACCGTTGGTACTAACGTTGAAGGCATCAACGTTCGCCCAGCGCCAGCTGATCCGCTATACGCGAACCTGGATTTCTGTTCTAACCCGCAGTTGATCTGTACTTCAGAAGAGCATCCAGAGCTTAAGTGGATTGCTGGTCTGTTCTACTGGATGAACGATGTACAAGGTTACGTAGGTAATGGTGCCTATGCTGGCTGGGATTACAAAACTGAGATCCGCAACTATGTTGCCAATGGTCTAACCGGTACTGGTTTGATCGACGACATCTCAGGCATTGTAAACCGTGGTTGCCCAGACTCGACTTGCCCAATCAGCGGTAAAGTTGATGGCATTGAAGATCGTCAAGACAACTTCTTCCTAGTACTAGACAAACTAGGTGTGTCTTACACTCGCTAAGCCCTAAGGTTTAGATCATCAAAACCCGCTCATCGAGCGGGTTTTTTGTTTTATACATGTTGCCCGGTGCACAAAAACGCACCGTACAACCTACGATCTGGTTTTTATGATTGGCGTAGGTTTTACCAACCGGAGGTTTGGGAAACACATTGCGCACCACATCTTTTGCAATCAGTTTCAAAGCAAAAAAATAGTTAAATCTGATAATGATGTCACATGTTTGCAAAATGTTTGCCTTTTGTATCTGCTCAGAATTTATACTCGCCAAGTTAAATTCATTTAGAGATACAACACTATGCTCGGTGATAACAAATACAAATTACGAGCCCCTGCGCTTGCGATAGCCGTAGCGGCAATCGTAGCAGGATGCTCAGATAGCACGACGACAGATATGCCAGGTGGTCAAACGCTTCCAGGCAACGATGACCAAACTGTTGTAAGCGCGACACCTATTGTCACGTCGCCAACCATAACGGCTACACCAACAGAGTCTCCGAACACAACACCTACTGCAACGCCAACAACGCAGCCAACACAAATGGCTACGCCTACGACGGCGCCAACTAATGTTGTTAGTCCTACTCCGGTAGACCCTACTTCGGCACCTACAGAAACACCAACGCAAGCGCCAACGGCGACGCCAACAGCTAAGCCGACAGAAGCACCGACGCAAGCGCCAACAGCTACGCCAACAGAAACACCAACGGCAACAGCTACGCCAACGCAAGCGCCAACAGCTACGCCAACAGAAGCACCGACGCAAGCCCCAACCGCTACGCCGACAGAAACACCGACGCAAGCGCCAACGGCCACGCCAACAGAAGCACCGACGGAAGCCCCAACGGCTACGCCAACTCAAGTATTGGTGCCAACCACTACACTAATCCCAACGCCTACCACAACGCTAGTGCCATCGGTGACGTTAGTGCCAACATCTGTACCTGCATGTAGTGTTCCGGACTGGCAGAAAGGTACTTATAGTGGCGGAGATCAAGTTCAATTTGATGGTAATGTTTACGAGTGCAAACCACACCCTTATTCAGGTTGGTGTGGCATAGAAGCTTACAAACCCGGAGATAGCGCAAACTGGACGGATGCATGGGATGAAGTTGGACAGTGTGCTAGTGAGCCGGTAGTGACCACCGCCCCATCAACAACTATGGTGGTAACGCCAACAACAACTGGTGTGCCTTCTGCAACGCTAGTGCCTTCACAATCGCCTACGCCAACTCAGATTGCAACGCCAACCGCTACGCCAACATCAGTGGTAACACCAACGAAAGTGGTAACCCCAACATTGCCGCCAATTATGCCGGGTGAGCTATGTAAAGATCTGACGGTTTGGACAGATGGCACGCGAGCTAAACAAGGTGAGATATATGTTGTTGGCAACAGTGCGTACAAAGCAAAATTCGAAACAACCAAGGTACCGGGCAGTGAAGATTGGACATGGCACCTGAACTGTGATGGCACAGGTCAAGGCGAGCCGGCTATCCTGTCGATGCCAAATCCAAAAGACCCAGTATTGCTAAAAGTAGCAGGCTGGCCAAACTATGTTGTGGCTGCTACACCTCAAGATTCAACTCCGACTGTTAAGCCAGTAAGCATTGCTAATGTTGCAGACCTAAGCAGCATCGCTGGTCTACAAGCTGGTTTTGAAGCGGCAATCATCGAAGCGAAAAACGCGGGTTCAGCGACGGTATTGCTACGTTCAGACGTGCTAGACAGCATCGTATTCGACAAGGGTGCATCGCTTGGTGCCATCTCTGTTAAAGAAGCGTTGGATGCTGCTGCCGGTGCGACTGGAGTCACGCTATCTGGTGTTGATGCACTAGAAAACAATGCACGTGGTTGGGCGCAAGCACACAACCTAATCATGACGCAGCTAGCACCAAACGCAGTATTCGGTTGGGAACTAGAAATTGGTGAGTTCTCACAGAACTACCACACTGGTTACCGTTCAGTATGGGATTCAGCGTCGAAGTACGCATCTGACCTACTGTACAACTTCGGTCTATACGCCGGTGCCAATGCCGCTGACATCGTTGCGNGAGTTCTCACAGAACTACCACACTGGTTACCGTTCAGTATGGGATTCAGCGTCGAAGTACGCATCTGACCTACTGTACAACTTCGGTCTATACGCCGGCGCCAATGCCGCCGACATTGTTGCGTTCACTAAGCCAGCGAACACGCCAGCACTAGATGCTGACAAGTGGGACAACGCGCTACGCTTTGTTAAGCAAGTGTCTGACTTCGTTAAGACGCCTGCGATGCTAAGCTCAGTGCCTGCAGACCAAGCTGGTACTTACTTCCTAGGTGCGACCTCAGCTGAGCGTAAACTACGCCATGCGGCTTACCACAACGTATTTGCGGTATTGTTCGACGCTGACAACGCAAGCCTAGATGCGAAGATCAATGACTACATGTCTGCAACCATCCCGCTTTACAAAGAAGGTGATGGCAGCGCGATCGACACTAGCCTTGCGCTCACGTCAATCCAGTCGTTGAACAGCACGTTATTGTCGGTTGAGCAAACCATGAATAACGAAGCGTTCTTGTATGAAGTCACAGAGAACAACTACGCACCATCGACTGTTTACAAGTGGGCTGACTTCCTACAAGCATTGAGCTCAATGCACAACGTAGGTATCGCTGGTGAGCAACTATGGTTGTACGATGAAGGCCAAGACGAAGCCACCAACTCGCTGTATGCGAAAGTTGCGATTGCTGCGTTCCTTGCTNGACAACGCGCTACGCTTTGTTAAGCAAGTGTCTGACTTCGTTAAGACGCCTGCGATGCTAAGCTCAGTGCCTGCAGACCAAGCTGGTACTTACTTCCTAGGTGCGACCTCAGC
Organism: Salinibius halmophilus; assembly: GCF_003577475.1. Taxonomy (GTDB): domain Bacteria; phylum Pseudomonadota; class Gammaproteobacteria; order Pseudomonadales; family Natronospirillaceae; genus Salinibius; species Salinibius halmophilus. Next base: position 54,711 of record NZ_QPEP01000002.1, on the reverse strand, counting down.
TGAGCGTAAGCTTCGCCACGCGGCTTACCACAACGTATTTGCGGTATTGTTTGATGCTGACAACGCAAGCCTAGACAGCAAGATCAATGACTACATGTCTGCAACCATCCCTCTATACAAAGAAGGTGATGGCAGCGCGATCGACACTAGCCTTGCGCTCACGTCAATCCAGTCGTTGAACAACACGCTGTTGTCTATTGAACAAACAATGAACAACGAAGCGTTCTTGTACGAAGTATCGCAAGGCAAATACGCGCCATCGACTGTTTACAAGTGGGCGGACTTCCTACAAGCATTGAGCTCAATGCACAACGTCGGTATCGCTGGTGAGCAACTATGGTTGTACGATGAAGGTCAAGACGAAGCGACCAACTCGCTGTATGCGAAAGTGGCGATTGCTGCGTTCCTTGCTCAGTCAATGAAAGAAACCATCCGTTACAACGCTTGTGACGAAAACAACTGGTCAATCGGTACTGGTGACCCAGTAGACTACCCACTGAGCTCATCGTGTGGTCAGCTACAGCAAGACTACGCAAGCTACGGTGTGAACCCAGTAACTGGTAACGACCACCCATACTCGTGCCCACGTGCACCTNCAGTCAATGAAAGAAACCATCCGTTACAACGCTTGTGACGAAAACAACTGGTCAATCGGTACTGGTGACCCAGTAGACTACCCACTGAGCTCATCTTGTGGTCAGCTACAGCAAGACTACGCAAGCTATGGTGTGAACCCAGTAACTGGTAACGACCACCCATACTCGTGCCCACGTGCACCGAAGATGGAAGTAACAGCGACAACACACGCTGGTTGGTACGGTGCGCCTGCGCCATTGTTCGCAGCACCAGATGCGGTACTTGAAGAAGCTGGTTTGCTAGTGAATGGTTCAGTTGGTTACTGGAACTTCGGCGGTGGCTGGTGTGCAAACCCACCAACGTCAATCGACACCTCAAAGCAAGCTTGGGAGCGTGACGAGTGTCAAGTGTACGTGAACCAGAAAGCTGGTCAGTTCGTTCACAATGGTGCAGCTGGTAAATCAGTTGAAGGCTGTGGCTGGTGGGGCCGTGGTGTGATCCAAACAACGGGTCGCCAGAACTTCGGTACACTGAACCACTTCCTAGGTCGTTCACACGTAGACCCAGCAACCGTTGGTACGAATGTTGAAGGTATTGATGTTCGCCCAGCACCAGCAGATCCGCTATACGCGAACCTGGACTTCTGTTCTAACCCGCAGTTGATCTGTACGTCAGAAGAGCACCCAGAGCTTAAGTGGATTGCTGGTCTGTTCTACTGGATGAACGATGTACAAGGTTACGTAGGTAACGGTCAGTACGCTGGCTGGGATTACAAAACTGAGATCCGCAACTATGTTGCGGGTGGTCTAAACGGTACAGGTTTGATCGACGACATCTCAGGTATTGTAAACCGTGGCTGCCCAGACTCTACTTGCCCAATCAGCGGCCCAGTAGATGGCATTGAAGATCGTCAAGACAACTTCTTCCTAGTACTAGATAAACTAGGTGTGTCTTACACTCGCTAAGCCCTAAGGTTTAGATCATCAAAACCCGCTCATCGAGCGGGTTTTTTTTGTTTTATACATGTTGCCCGGTGAAAAAAAACGCACCGTACAACCTACGGGTGTTTTGTTCAAAAAAACCGCAAAAACTGACTAAAAGTGTTGAAAGCTATCCAAATGGATATCTAACTGAGAAGTAGGTCACGGTTTTGTTACAGCGAGGTAATTTTTTACATTCATAGAGACTAAAGTTGTATGGCTACCTTTAGGTACACCTAACAACAATAACAAGAGGCAGTCTTATGAAGTCTTCTTCAATGAGGTTGATCAGTGCAGGGGTATTCTTTGCAACTGTTTCAGCGATTTCTCACGCGGCGCCAGCATGGCAGCAAGGTACCGCCTACAAAGGTGGCGATCAGGTCACTAGCAACAACGGAATTTACGAATGTAAGCCTTTCCCTTATGAAGGCTGGTGTGGTCTGTCTGCCTATGAGCCTGGCATTGGCTTCGCTTGGACTGACGCTTGGTTATCAGTAGATGGCGTGGTTGACCCAACGCCGACGCCGGTAATTACTGCTACGCCAACTGCAACTGTAACGGTTGCCCCAACGGCAACTCCGACAGCAACTGCAACTCCTACAGCAACTGCAACTCCTACAGCAACTGCTACGCCGGTAGTAGGTACTTACCCAACGTTCGTGCCGGGTTCTACTAAGGCCAACAATGGCGAAGTATTTGAGTATGGTGGCTCTTGCTGGGAAGCTAAGAACAACCCAGGTGTGTGGGAAACGCCACGCGAAGGTTGGTTCTGGACTGAAGTAAGCTGTGGCACCTCTGTGACAGCAACGCCAACTGCTACGCCGACAGCAACTGCTACGCCAACAGCGACTGCTACGCCGACAGCGACTGCTACGCCGACAGCGACTGCTACGCCGACAGCAACTGCTACGCCAACAGCAACTGCTACGCCGACAGCGACTGCTACGCCAACAGCGACTGCTACACCTACAGCAACTCCTACGGCGACAGCAACTGCTACGCCAACAGCGACTGCTACACCTACAGCAACTCCTACGGCGACAGTTACGCCTACATTGCCGCCTATTTTACCAGGTGAGCTATGTAAGGACTTCTCTGTATGGTCGGCAGGTACAACTGCAAATGCTGGTGACGTGTACATCGACCCAGACAACACTAACACCGCTTATAAAGCTAAGTTCTACACGACTAAGAAAGCGGGCGACCCAGCTGATTGGGATTGGCACTTGAACTGTGATGGCACTGCTAAAGGCGAGCCACCAATTCTGTCTATGCCAAATCCAAAAGACCCAGTATTGCTAAAAGTAGCAGGCTGGCCGAACCATGTTGTGGCCGCTACACCGCAAGATTCAACTCCGACGGTTAAGCCAGTAAGCATCGCTAATGTTGCAGACCTAAGCAGCATCGCTGGTNGGTTACGTAGGTAACGGTCAGTACGCTGGCTGGGATTACAAAACTGAGATCCGCAACTATGTTGCGGGTGGTCTAAACGGTACAGGTTTGATCGACGACATCTCAGGTATTGTAAACCGTGGTTGCCCAGACTCTACTTGCCCAATCAGCGGTAAAGTGGACGGCATCAAAGATCGTCAAGACAACTTCTTCCTAGTACTAGATAAACTAGGTGTGTCTTACACTCGCTAAGCCTTAAAGCTTAGAAAATTAAAACCCGCTCATTGAGCGGGTTTTTTGTTTTATACATGTTGCCCGGTGCAAAAAACGCACCGTACAACCTACGACTTTGGAAACAATTCCTACTAATTAATCAATCCTGGAAGATCGCCGGTGCCGGCACCTGTGTAACCAAATGATTGCATTGGTACATCCATAAGGTTGGCTATAGAGGTCAGCAGTTTGGTGTGGGTTTCGCCATTAAAGCTAAGGGCACGGCCACCGGTTAGCACGTTTCTGCCACCTGCTAAGAAGAATGGCATGTCTTTGGCGTCATGGTCCATGCCATCACCAAGTTCTGAATAGCAAACGACTAGGGTGTCATCTAACAAACCAGTTTGCTCAAGCTTTTGCACAAAATAGGTAACTTGCTGGGTAAACCATTGGCGGCCTTTTACATAGTTTATGTAGTTGCTACCTGTTGCGGTTTTGCCATGGTGACTATACGAGTGCCAAGCGCTATCTAAACCGGCCAGTTCGCTGTCTGGTGATTGGCTAAGTGGAATTTCACATACTGGGTGAGAGATCTGAATGTGGCCAACCTTGGTTCGGCCCGACTGCAGCCCTGCAACCATTACATCCATTTGTTGGCGGGTAACATCGGCAAAGTTTGGTTCATACTGCTCGGCTGGTGGCCAGGCGTTAGCAGGGCGCTGCCAGTTTGCTTCCCATGTCGAAACAGGCAGGGCGCTAAAATCGCCGGTGCTGGCATTTAACTGGGTTTCTAACTGGCGCAACGCTTCCATATGCGCATCTAGAACGGCACGGTCTTCCATGCCAAGCATGCTGCGCAAGGTATCAACCTGTGCTTTATGGGCATCAACGGCGTTTAGCCGAAGTTGTTTTACATCGCCACCAGTCTGTTTGCCGAACATGGCTTCATATGCTTTTACCGGGCTATCAATCGGCGATTGAGGTAGGCCATTGCGGTAGGTTGCATACTTAGATTGGTTGTTTTTGTAGTTTGCACCAACGCCTAGGCTTAGCGAGCGGAACGCAGACTGCTGGCCAATGGCATCGGCAATAACCAAATCCAATGAATTGCCATTTGGGTTGTGATTTAAGCCGCCAGTTAACACGCCTTCCATGCCTGCAACATGGCCAGAGCCCGTGTACATATGAATGCCTTTTAGCATTACCACATGTTGGCGAATGGCTTCTAGCGGTTGGCTCATAGGGGCAAAATTGAAGTTATAACCACTGCCTTGGGCGTGCCACTCATTCGGCACCACACCATCGGGCACGTAAATAAATACAACTTTCTTTTGACTACCACTAGCCGCCGAAGTGTTGGCCAGTGCTTGAATTGGCAAGGGCAAAATGGCGGCACTGGCGGCGGCAGCTTGTAGGAAACGACGACGAGATAAAACTGGCTTCATGGTGGTCTCCTTAGCGGCGCTCAATAAATGAATCAAGGGCAGTGATTTCGATTAGCATGTCACGCAGACTGCCACCGTTACGCAGAATGCTCGCTAGCTGTTCGGTAGCAACTGGGTCGGCATCACTTACGCCATGGGCAAAACGATAGTACTGAGTTGCCATGCACGTATTAACGCTGTCTTCATTGGCAATAAGTGCTGCCATTTCGGTACCACCACTAAACAAGGCTTGAGTTGTGCTATTTGGGTTCATGCCGCTTAGGTCAGTAAAGTTGCCTTGGCTGTTTACTGCATTACCAGTTGCCTTTTCTATGGTTTGAATGAGACCAACTGCATCATATTTCTCTAAACCAAAGCCAACACCGTTAATGTCTTCATGGCAGGTTTGGCATACGGGTGCCGATGTCATTTGCCCATACTTATCACGCGATGTGGTGTAATCCTCAGGCGGCAGTGGGCGTGTGTCTAAATCGCTTGGTGGCGTAGCAAACTGTTGGCAAAGTAGCTGTTGGCGAACATAAACACCGCGCAAAATAGGGGCGGTTTCGTTGTTGTGGGCATAGGCCGCCATAAAGCCAGGGTGTGCCACAATGCCACCATAATCTTGGCCACTTGGTACAACTACCTGCTGCATATCTGGCGAGGAGACATTACCAAAGCCGATAAAGTTACTCAGTGTGTTGTTCAAATAAATAACTGGGTCGGTAAGCAGTGATGTGAGCGTTTCGCCATCGCGCACAGCTTGTGCAAAGTGGGTAGCAATCGACTCAGCCATGGCTTCGCCAACCGCTGGCGAGAAGGTGTCATAGAGCTCAACGTCGCGGTTGATACCTGGCAATACGCTGGTGCCTAACCACATATTGGCAAAGCGGCCCAAATGCGCATCGGCGCGCGGATCGTTTAACAAGCGGCTGGCTTGTTGGCGGCGCACAGAGGCACTTTGCAGTTGATCACTTTCTGCCAAGGCAATCAGGTCGCTGTCTGGCGCAGTGCCCCAGAACAGGTAACTTAATTGTGAAGCAATTTCCCAGCTGGTTAAGCGTTGCGTTGAACCCGATGCTTCACCGATTTCTGATTTATATAAGAAGCTCGGCGAGGCCAGCATGGCGCGCAAGGTTTCATTGGCGGCAACATCGAAGTTATTGTTCGCTGTTGCGGCGTCTAGCAGTTTGGTTTTATACAGCGACGTTTCATCGGCGGTAAGTGGGCGGCGCATAACTTTCGTACCCCAATCGCTAAGGAAACGATCGCTGCACTGGTCCCAAGATTCGCCTTCGATAGGTGCCCATACGTTCGCTGAACCAGGTGTTTCATCTTTTGTCCACCACTTGGCTTGGTACAATGCGCCCTGATAGGAAACAATGTCATCTTTTACATATTCTATGCCGGTCTGCCACTCTGCCGCATCGGCAGCATTGCATTGGGTTAGTGGGCCATTGGCTGTTTTAGCTTCAATGACCCGTTCGGCATTGCCTAGCAGAACTTGCAAATGGCGAGCGCTAATAGATGCTTTTTCAGCATTATTATCGAAGTTATTCACCACAACGGCGGCAGGCATATCTGAGTCGTTTAGTGCATGAATGGTTTTATCAATGTTCGGGAATAGGTCACGCATGGTATTGCCGTATTCATAAGGCGATAACAAGCGGAACTTTTTATTGAGTGGTTGAGCTGACCCTAACGACCCTCCCAGGTAATGGTCTGTCACACCAGGCAAGCCCCAAATATATTGTGCGACCAGTGTTGCACATTCACCGTTGCAGCTTGTGCTGTTGCCTGGTGGCATATTGATGCTGATGTAGCTGGCTAGGTCAGTAAAGCTATTAATCTGGTCTTTAAGCTGCGTATTCCAATCGTTTGAAGGCGTGAAACCTGCTTTTGCGCCACCATGGCATGCTGTGCATTGCTGCTCATATAGTGTTGCAGCGTTGACTGGTGCGCTGGTTGGTGTAGGGGTGATTGTTGCCGTCGGCTGAGTCGTTGGTGTCGCAGTCGGGGTCGGCGTGCTAGTGACTGTCGCGCTCACAATTGGCGTTGTGCTGTTTGTTGGTGTAGGCGTCGGCTGGCCTGTTGGTAAGCTAGTTGGCGTTGCAGTGGGTGTGCTGGTTGGCACATTATATAAATCCCACAGGTACTGAGCTTGCCGACTGGCACACGATGAATCACAACTGGCAGGGGTTGCTGGCGGCATAGCGTTCTCAATGTAACTTGCCAGCAAAGCTTCGCTTGCAAACGTTCGGTTGACGACCAACTGATTCTTATCGCCATGGCAGCCTATGCACGATTGCGCGTATTCCTCTGCCGCATTAGTGGTAGAGCCATTATTGCTGCTGCCAGACGTATAGTTTTGCGTTGGCTCAACCGTGCAGGCAGCTAGTGTAAGAACTAGGCCAAGCCCAAAAAAATGTTTTAGAAAGCGCGCCATGAAAAATCCAATTGATACAGCTCATATGGTTACGCGATTGTAAGGGTTGGCTGAGATGCCTGATTTGAAGTGGTTCACACAAAATAGCCCAATCTTGCTTTTATTTTGTACAAGAGTGTCATGAAAAAGTCATATAGAAACGCTGGAAAACACCAATTTGCGGGCTAACCTAAACAGCAGTAGGAGTTTTTTATTTCAAGGATTAATCATGCCAGACGCCGATACCCTCACGCATAGCCTCGCTGTTCGTTATCAACAAGTTCGCCAGCTTACCGAGATGCTTTGTGACCCTCTAGAAGTAGAGGACTATTGTGCTAGTGGAGAAAATACTCAGTCTGTTAAGTGGTATTTGGGGCATGTTTGCTGGGTGATTGAGCAGACTTTGTTGCTACCCTTTATTCCTCAATATCAACCTTATCGTCAGCAGTTCGATCAAATTTTTAACTTCACCCCGGCCAAAGCGGTCATGCAGTGGAGTCGTCCAACTCTTATTGATGTATTGGATTACCGCCAGCATGTTGATGAACAAGTCACTGGCTTACTTCACAGTGATTATGACGAGGCCTTTGCACAAGCGCTAGAGCTTTGTTTGCAGTATGAGCAAATGCAGCAAGAGAACATACTAGTCACCATCAAAAGCATGTTTGCTGCCAACCCATTGATGCCAAGTTATCAAGCCAAACCACCAAAGCGCCAGACAGACGTTAAGCCGATCAGTTTTTGTCGCTATGCTCAGCAAATTGCGCCCATTGGACACTCTGGCAAAGGAGTTTGTTTCGCCACAGAGCTGCCGCGCCATGAAGTGCTCATTGGCGCTTTTGAGCTGGCTGATCGGCCTGTTTGTAACCAAGATGTACTAGATTTTATTGCTGATGGGGGGTACCAAAACGCCGCCCTTTGGACGGTAAGTGGTTGGCAGTGGCGAACCGAGCACAATGTAACCAAGCCTAATTACTGGCGCCAACAGAATAGCTGGAAAGAGTACACATTAAACGGTTGGCAATCACTGAATCCTGCTGCCACTACTTGCCATTTGAGTTTTTTTGAAGCGCAAGCGATTGCCCGCTGGTTTGGTGCGCGCCTGCCTTCAGAGTTTGAATGGGAGTGGGCCTCGGCCGAGTTAAGCGTGCAGGGAAACTTCCTAGATCATGGATATATGCATCCTAGTCCCGGTTTGGCAGGCACGGGGATGCGCCAGATGTTTGGTGATGTGTGGCAATGGACAACCAGTCAGGCGGCCATGTACCCCACTGCGCAAGACAACTCGCTGCTAATCAATCAGTTTCTTAGTAGCGATTTACACAGCAAACAAGTATTACGTGGTGGGTCATGTTTTACCGGCGCAAGTTTAGTTCGACATAGCTCAAGGAAGTTTTTAACAGCTGATGAACGCGGCTATATGACGGGGCTGCGGTTAGCAAGGAGCATTGCATGACACAAGCTTACCAGTACCCGCAAAGCAACATGCGAGCAGAACAGTTTAAGCTAGATGTATGGCATGGCCTGGCTCAGCAAAAAAAGGTACTTTCGCATGACTGGGCACTCGACCAACATGGAATGAATCTGTTGGCGCGGTTATATCAACAACCCGAATACTATGCCGCCAGAGTAGAAGCAGCAATTTTGGCGGACTATGCCCAGGATATCGCTGTGGAAGTTGGTCATCATGCGCTGGTTGTTGAGTATGGCTGTGAGCACTGGTTGCGCACGACCGCCTTGCTCGATCAGCTGCTCAAACCACAAGCTTATGTTGGTGTGTGCGCTTCAATAGAAACGCGCAATAGCTACCAGATAGAGCTGCAATATAGGTATCGCAAACTGCCCGTTGAATTATTAGATGGGTCGCTACAAGAACCCTTGCCCAGAAACTGGCATGGGCATGGCAATTGTGTGATTTATATTCCAGGTTCAATGCTTGGCAGAATCACTCATCAGCAAGCGCTTAACGTGATGCGGCAAGTGCGCAGCTTTGGTGCAAAATTGTTAGTTGGCATCGACTTGGTTAAAGATGCCGAGGTACTCGAAGCGGCCTATAACGATCGTAGTCACCTGCAGCAGGCACTTAATCTCAATATCCTCAAGCGGGCAAATCGTGAGTTGGCGGCCGATTTTGATGTAAATGGCTACTACCATAAAGCATCTTATAATCGAATCACGCACAGTGTTGAAAGTTACTTGGTGTCTTTGGCCACTCAGAAGGTAAGCGTTGCTGGGCAACAATTTAAGCTCAGTATCGCCGAGCCAATTTTTACTGGCGCGCATAGAAAATTTAGTTTGCCGGATATGGAAAGCATGGCCGATGCTGCTGATTGGCAACTACAGCGAACCTGGATGGACGATAAACGCTGGTTTGCGCTGCAACTTTTTCACTAACGCCTTTAACGAAAAAAGGGAAGCCGTGGCTTCCCTTTAATTGAGCATCAGTAGCGCTTAGTGCTGAGCTTCTTCGCTTGCTGCAGGCGCAGCTTGCTGTTGATTCTGCTGCGCTTGACGATACATCGCTTCGAAGTTGATTGGCGCAAGCATTGCTGGTGGGAAGCTGCCTTTTACCAACAAATTGTCGATGGTCTCACGCGCATATGGGAATAATGTCGTTGGGCAGTATGAACCAAGCATGTTTTTCAACTGGTCTTCTTCAAAGCCTTTGGCCAAGAAGATGCCAGCTTGTTGTACTTCAATCAAGAATGCAGTCTTTTCACCCACTTTTGCCGTTAGGGTAATGGTTAGTACCACTTCCCAGTTGTCGTCGTCTAACTTAGTCGTTTTGTTATCTAAGTCTAACTTAAGCTGTGGTTTCCACTCTTCACGGAAGATTTCTGGTGAGTTTGGCGTCTCGAAAGACATGTCTTTCAAGTAAATGCGCTGGATAGAAAACTGTGGGCCTTGTTGTTGTTCAGACATGAGGAATTCCTATTTATTCGTTAAGTAAGGCGTCGAGCTGACCAGAACGATCCAGTTGGTAGAGTTCATCGCAACCACCAACATGGGTATCTCCAATCCAAATTTGGGGAACCGACGTGCGGCCCGCTTTTTGAGCCATGTCGGCTCTAAGGCTTGGATTGCCGTCCACTGCAATTTGCTCGTAGTCAACCTCTTTGCTGTCTAGCAGCATAAGAGCGCGAATACAGAATGGGCAAGTTGCAGTAGTGTAGATCGTGACCTGCTTCATGTGTGCACCAATTTATTTTTTCACTAACGGCAGGTTCTGTGCTTGCCATTCCAAAATGCCGCCTTTTAGTCGACGAACATCTTCAAAACCGGCTTTACGTAACATGCCACCAGCACCACCAGCAGTTGTGCCGGTTTTACATACAACAATAATTGGGGACGATTTATGCTTTTCCAACTCGCTTAATCGATTTTGCAACGCATCCATTGGAATGTTTAGCGCATCTGGCAAGTGGCCCTTACGGAACTCATCTTTTTTGCGAATGTCTAATACCAAGGCGTTGTCGTTATTGATCGCTCGGGTCGCCTCGGTCGTGGTGAGGCTTTTACCGCCGCGTTTTGATTCGGTAACAATTAAGCCAACCAAGAAAAACAGCCAAACCGCCGATAAAACTGGGTTGTTAATGATTAGCGTAAATATTTGCTCAAGCATGTGTTTGTCCAACAATGGTTAACTAGGGGCGAAGTATAACGAATGCGCAGCGCCTGAACACCCTCGCATTGGATGTAATTTTGCAACAATCGAAGGGAGTATTGCGCTAGCTCAGTGGTCAAATACTCGTAAATTACTTACAAAATGGCTACAATCTGTCCGAAATCCTGTTCTCACAATGGTACGCATTATGGCTAACAAACCTGTTGCACTGATTATTCTTGATGGTTTTGGTTTTAGTGAAGAGTCGCAATCGAACGCGATTAAAGAAGCGAACACCCCGTTCTGGGACAACCTATGGGCGAATTACCCAAAATCTTTGGTTGCTACCTCTGGCTTGGCGGTAGGTCTACCAGAAGGCCAAATGGGTAACTCTGAAGTTGGCCACATGAACATTGGTGCTGGTCGCATCGTTTACCAAAACTACACGCGCATCAACAAAGCAATTGAAGAAGGCACTATTTTAGAAAATGCTGCCCTGACTAAAGCGATTGATACCGCAGTGAGCGCTGACAAAGCGGTACACGTTTTTGGCTTGGCATCACCTGGTGGTGTACACAGCCACGACATGCACATTGCTGGCCTAGTTGAAATGGCGGCCAAGCGCGGTGCCAAAAAAGTTTACGTACATGCCTTCCTAGATGGTCGTGATACACCGCCACGCTCGGCTGAAAGCACGCTGAAAATGCTAGATGAAAAACTAGCTGAGCTTGGTGTTGGCCACGTGGCAAGCATGATCGGTCGTTACTACGCAATGGACCGCGACAACCGTTGGGATCGTGTACAGCTAGCATTCGACCTAATCACGCAAGGTAAAGCGGAGCACACTGCTGCGTCGGCACTTGAAGGTCTTGAAAAAGCTTACGCGGCTGACAAAGACGACGAGTTCTGCCCTGCAACCATCATCGAAAAAGACGGCAAAGTAGCAACCGTTGAAGATGGCGACGTGATTCTTTTCGCTAACTTCCGCCCAGACCGTGCGCGTGAAATTACTAAAGCATTTGTTGATGCCGATATTGCGGATATGGATCTGAGCAAACGCCCAGCAATTGCTGACTTCGTAATGATGACCGAATACGCAGCCGACATTGACGCAAGCTGTGCTTTCCCGCCGGAAGACTTAGTTAATACATTGGGTGAAGTGGTCGCCAACGCTGGTGGTAAGCAGTTACGCATTGCTGAAACAGAGAAGTACGCGCACGTAACCTTCTTCTTTAATGGTGGTCGTGAGTCTGAGTTTGCTGGCGAACGTCGTGAGCTTGTGCCTTCTCCTAAGGTCGCTACTTACGACCTACAACCAGAAATGAACGCGCCAATCGTAACTGAAAAGCTGATTGCACAGGTTGAAACGGGCGAACTAGATCTGATTGTTTGTAACTATGCAAACCCAGATATGGTTGGTCACACTGGCAATATGGAAGCGGCAGTGAAAGCCGTTGAAGCGGTTGATGAAGCACTAAGCAAAATCATCCCGGCAATTCTTAAAGCCGGCGGTGAAGCGCTAATTACTGCCGACCACGGCAACGTTGAGCTGATGGTAGACCCTGAAACAGGCGGCGCGGTAACGTCGCACACTACCTTCCCAGTGCCATTAGTATATGCGTGCCAAGACGCCAACAAGGCCACTAACCTTAAAGATGGTCGCCTATGTGACCTAGCACCAACTATCTTGAAGTTGCTAAGCATTGAGCAACCAAAAGAAATGACTGGTGAAGCGTTAGTTTAAACGCCAAGCATTAAAAACCCTGCCACGGCAGGGTTTTTTTTGGCTTAAAAGCGTGGGGTGTGGTGCCCGTAAACAGGATTGGCAACCTTTGTAGGTCGCACGAACCAGAGGTTCGGGCGACATGTATTACCCGATTAATTGTTTCCCAAAGCTACGCTTTGTAAAACCTACAAACTAGATTCCCGCTAAAAGACTGCGGGAATGACGCAGAGTCACGCCCGCGAAGGCGGGTGTCTAGTTTTTGCACTCGAATGATTCAAGCGTAAACGCTGTATTGCCCACCGGGCAACGTTGGTCGGATAAAATTGCGGTACACTGCTAAAATTCAGGTTTTTCTGCTGGTTGAGCAGTTGTTAAGGAGATGGCATGAGGTTGATGGCGCAAAGGTTTGAAGAGTTTAATCTAAAAGGCGATCTCTTTGGTGGGGTAACAACTGCCATTGTTTCTCTTCCGATGGCGCTGGCGTTTGGCGTTGCATCCGGGGCCGGCGCACAGGCAGGCTTGTGGGGCGCCATTTTGGTTGGCTTGTTTGCTGCCGTATTCGGTGGTTCGAGAACACTGATCTCAGAACCAACTGGGCCAATGACAGTTGTGATGGCTGCTGTACTCACCACTATGATGGCCGACTACCCAGAGCAGGGGTTGGCTATGGCCTTTACCGTCGTAATGATGGCGGGGCTATTTCAAGTTGCGCTGGGCGCACTAAAGCTTGGGAAATATATCACCCTGATGCCATATAGCGTGATCTCGGGATTTATGTCCGGCGTTGGTGTTATTTTGGTGATATTGCAGCTTGGTCCATTTTTAGGCCAGCCTTCTCCGGCCGGTGGTGCTATGGGCACCATCATGGCGTTGCCAGATCTTATTCGCAATATGCACTTCGGCGAGCTGCTACTGGGCTTGATGACGCTTGCCATCCTATTTTTTATGCCTAAAAAGTACAAACGTTTGGTGCCGCCACAGCTGATCGCCCTTGTGGCCGTCACGCTCATTTCCATGGTGATTTTTAGCGGTGCTGACATTCGCCGAATTGGCGAAATTCCAAGTGGGTTACCAAGTATTGTATTGCCTACTTTTACGCTGGATATGTTATCCAACATGCTGGTCGATGCACTGGTATTGGGCACCCTAGGTTGTATCGATACATTATTGACCGCAGTCATTGCCGATAGTTTAACGCGCAAAGAGCATGACTCGAATCGAGAGTTGATGGGGCAGGGTGTTGGCAACATGGTGTCGGGTTTCTTTGGTGCACTCCCTGGCGCTGGGGCGACTATGGGGACAGTTGTGAATGTGCAAGTAGGGGCTCGTTCACCGGCGTCGGGCATTATTCGTGGCTTGATTCTGTTGCTAGTGGTGATTTGGTTTGCCCCGCTTACGCAGCCGATTCCAATGGCGGTGCTCGCCGGTATCGCGCTTTATGTGGGGCTCAATATCCTCGACTGGAGCTTTATTAAGCGTGCTCACAATGTGTCGATGGTGCCAACGGTGATCATGTATGGCGTTTTGCTGCTTACCGTGTTTGTCGACCTCATTTATGCCGTAGGTATTGGGGTGTTTTTGGCCAATATCATAACCATCGAAAAATTAAGCCGCGTGCAAGAGCGCAATGTGAAAGCAATATCGGATGCCGATGATGGTGTGCCATTGGAAAAAGAAGAGCGCGCCATGCTGGATAAAGCCGGTGGCCAGTTGCTGTTCTTTTATCTAAGTGGGCCAATGATTTTTGGCGTGTCGAAAGCCATTGCCCGCCAGCATGCTGCGGTGGATCAGTACCGAGCCATGGTATTAGATTTAAGTGCCGTACCCATGATAGACGTGACCGTGGCGCTCGCACTAGAAAACGCCATGCGTGATGCGCTGGATGCCGGTTGCCAAGTATTTCTATACAGCCCGAATGAGCAAACCATGGAACAGCTAGAACGTTTGGAGATTCGCAGCTGGTTGGGCGACGAACACATTGTAAGTTCACGCATGGAAGCGCTAGAAAAAGGGTTGCAGATTATCGATGCCCCGGCTGAGGTGTTGCCTGCCTAGCTATACTCGTTTGGTTTAAGGTGCAACGTAGAAATCGCGAGGCGAGGAGCGGTTGGGAATCACATTCCGCCGCTTTGCGCAAATACTTTACTTGATTCACCTGCTGATACTTGGTAACTTTTAGTGTATGAAAAACATGACATTACGACTTACCCGCCTAAACCTTTTACGACTGCTGGGCCTCTAAGCGCCTATAAACAGTTTACGGTTTTCATGTGTTTTTCATCCAAGAGTTCAAAAATGTTTTATCAAGTCAACGCACTACAGCTCAACCTTCTATTCGTACTGCGACTAATAAGCGGTCGTTGAACCACGAATGGGTGGTGTTCAGCGGCCCAAAAACTGGCAAGCCGCCTGCCAAGCGTTTAATCAATCAAAAAATTTAGAGAAGAACAGTTATGGCTTTTAATCACCAGAAGTACAAAGCGTGGCACCCAATTGATAAAGCAGATCGCCAGTGGCCAACCAAGCGCATTGAAAAAGCGCCAATTTGGGCGTCGGTAGATTTACGCGATGGCAACCAAGCCTTGGTTAAACCGATGAACCTTGAGCAAAAAATGGAAATGTTTGAGCTTTTGGTCGATATGGGCTTTAAAGAGATCGAAATTGGTTTTCCATCGGCGGCACAAATTGAGTTCGACTTCACTCGCAAGCTCATTGAAGAGAACCGTATTCCTGAAGATGTCACCATCCAGGTATTGGTGCAAGCGCGTGAACACCTAATTGAACGCACCTACGAAGCACTTGAAGGTGTGCACCAAGCCATCGTACACGTCTACAACTCAACGTCGATTGTTCAACGTGAGCGAGTATTCGAAAAGTCGCAAGAAGAGATCAAAGATATTGCGGTGAATGGCGCTAAGTTAGTGCAAGAGTATGCTAAAAAGTATCCACAAACTAAGTGGCGCTTTGAATACTCGCCAGAAAGCTTTACTGGCACCGAACCAGAGTACGCCCTAGACGTGTGTAATGCAGTATTAGATGTATGGCAGCCAACGGCTGAGGCGCCAGCAATTATTAACTTGCCAGCCACCATTGAAATGACTATGCCAAACGTCTTTGCCGACATGGTTGAGTTTGTTCATGAGCGTTTGCACTTCCGTGATGGTGTGCATTTGTCGGTTCACACTCACAACGACCGCGGCTGTGCTGTGGCAGCAGGCGAGTTGGCGGTATTAGCTGGCGCCGACCGTGTTGAAGGTACCTTGTTCGGTAACGGCGAACGTACTGGTAACATGGACATTCTTACCATGGCGATGAACTTGTATATGCAAGGCATCGACCCAGAAATTGATTGCTCACAGCGCAAGCGCATGGAGCGTGTGTACAAGTACTGCACCGACTTACCGATTCACCCACGTCACCCTTGGTTCGGTGAGTTGGTTTACACGGCGTTCTCTGGCTCACACCAGGATGCGATTCGTAAATCAATGTCGAAGCAAGGCGAAGACGAGCACTGGCAAGTGGCTTATTTGCCAATCGACCCAGCGGATGTTGAGCGTGAATACGAAGCTGTGATTCGCGTGAACTCTCAGTCTGGTAAAGGTGGGATTGCTTGGACGTTAGAAGAACAAGCAGAAGTATACCTACCAACTGCTTACCACCCACACTTGGCAAAAGTGGTTCAGCCAGTTGCCGAAGCTCAAGGTGGTGTGTTGTCTGTGCAAGAAATTTTACAAGTACTAGAAGACCACTTCGTCAATCAAACTCAGCATTTGTGTTTAACTGGCTATAGTGTAAGTGCCGACGGCGACCGTGATGTATTAATGCTTAAGCTTAATGATGGCAAGCACATTGAAGGCATTGGTTCTGGCCCTATCGCTGCTGCAAGTAATGCCCTAAGCCAATGGTTGGGTACAACCATTAGCGTTGAAGACTACCGTGAGCACGCGCTAACTCAGGGTTCTGAGTCTGAAGCCATGGCGCACATGG
Organism: Salinibius halmophilus; assembly: GCF_003577475.1. Taxonomy (GTDB): domain Bacteria; phylum Pseudomonadota; class Gammaproteobacteria; order Pseudomonadales; family Natronospirillaceae; genus Salinibius; species Salinibius halmophilus. Next base: position 38,384 of record NZ_QPEP01000002.1, on the reverse strand, counting down.
TCGTCAAATTTGGTGACCGCATTGTGGTAGGTAGTGGCAAGCATCGTGACATTCTACGTTCGGCACTAAATGCATTAATGAGTGCGGTTAACCGAGCCATTGCTGAAGGAGTGGTAGACGATGTTCGACAGGCCTGATTTTGAAGACCAAGGGGTCGCCCAAGGTGCCGTTGCCATTGGTGACATTGTCCCCGTTGCGGGCGGCGTAAAAGTGTACGGCAGTGTTCATGGCAATATGTTTAGTGAAGCGGTTCAGGGCCCATGTGAGCGCGCAACAACCGCGTTGCTGGCGAAAAAGCTTGGTGCGCCACTGGAGTTAATAAACTTCGCCGCTCGCGAAGTGAAAGATCAAACCGAAATCGCTATAAAACTGCAATTGGGCTATCAGGCAATTATTGCCACCGGCAAGCATAACTGCCGTTATCGTGCGACGGCCACTGCCATGGCTCGCGCAGTGAATGCGCTGATTGGCCCAGTCAATCATGGTTGGCGGTAAGCAACCATAGCTTACATAACTAAGCAATAAAATTACGCTGGTTACGTGAAATAACAGAACCCGAATAGTGTGAATGATGTCACATGTTTGGGTTTTGTTTTATAAATGTATGTAATGTGAACCTAACAATTGAGTAAGATTTGAGCATGTAAATATCATTGCGGATGGATAAAGGCATGTTACAAAACAAGTACTCAAGAGCGTTGTTAGCATCGGCAATTGCCGCTGTAACACTCGCAGGCTGTGCTGATAGCAGCACGACAGACTCACCCGGCAGCACCATAGGTGGTAATAATAACGATCAGACCGCAACACCCGTTACTAGTGTTACACCGGTTGCAACAGTTTTGCCATCTGCAGATCCAACGGTTACGCCAACCACAACAGCTGAGCCAACTCCGGTGGAAGTGACGGCTACCCCAACCACAACAGCTGAGCCAACTCCGGTGGATGTGACGGCTACCCCAACCACAACAGCTGAGCCAACTCCGGTGGGTGTGACGGCTACGCCAACCACAACAGCTGAGCCAACTCCGGTAGATGTAACGGTTACGCCAACCACAACTGCTGAGCCGACTCCGGTGGATGTAACGGTTACGCCAACCACAACTGCTGAGCCGACTCCAGTGGATGTAACGGTTACGCCAACCACACCCGCAGAGCCGACTCCGGTGGATGTAACGGCTACGCCAACCACAACAGCAGAGCCAACGCCGGTAGATGTAACGGCTACGCCAACCACAACAGCAGAGCCAACGCCGGTAGATGTAACGGTTACGCCAACCACAACAGCAGAGCCAACCCCAGTGGATACAACGGCTACGCCAACCACAACAGCTGAGCCAACCCCGGTGGATGTAACGGTTACGCCAACCACAACAGCAGAGCCAACTCCGGTAGATGTAACGGTTACGCCAACCACAACTGCTGAGCCAACTCCGGTAGATGTAACGGTTACGCCAACCACAACTACTGAGCCGACTCCGGTAGACCCAACAGTTACGCCGACAAGCGATTTAGTGCCGACCACTACGCTAGTACCAACGGCAACGACGACCTTGTTGCCATCACTCACGCCGGTAGTAACTCAGGTGCCTGCATGTAATGCACCAGTTTGGGAGGCAGGCGTCACATATTCAGGAGGAGATCAGGTTCAGAGTGCTGGTGATATATACCAATGCAAATCGGGCTCGGAATCTGGGTGGTGTGGATTGTCTGGCTATCAGCCTGGTGTCGACCTCTACTGGACCGATGCTTGGGAAAAAGTAGGTCAATGCTCTACAGAGCCAGTCACTACGACTGTGCCTTCTACTACTTTGGTTGTGACGCCAACCACAACAGGTGTTCCATCGACCACATTGGTACCATCTCAAGCACCAACTATTACGCCATCTATTACCCTTGTTCCATCACCTACGCCAAGTGGTTTGCCTATCGCAACATGTCCAGATAGCAACTGGAGTGCAGGGCGTGCGTATCAGGAAAACTCGGAAGTAACGTATCAAGGTACTTTGTTTAAAGCCTCTGCATACATGAATGCTGGCATTAAGCCAGTGAAAGACTTTGAGCCTGATAACACGTGGACGCCATATTGGATAACGATTGGAGAGTTGGATCCAAATTGGTGTGCAGGTAAAGCAATTGATACCTCGGGCCGTGAGCTAGATATGTCTCAGTGGCCGCATCCACTGAAGCGTATGTGGAAAGACTATGACACCGCTTCGGGTAAACAGGTGGGTGCATACTTCGTTGAGTGGGGCGTATATGGTCGTGACTTTATGCTAGAAGATGCGCCTCTCGCCTCTATGACTCATATGTACTACGCGTTCCTTACAATTCGGGGCGATAATAAAACAGCTCTCAATCAAGGCGCCGCAAATGATGGGTGGGCGCAGCAAGATTTTGAAGTTAACACATACGATGAACCGCCTCTTTTTGTAAATTCCTACGGCCCAGGTGAGCGTAGTGCTGACACTGTAACTCAGGCAATGAAGCCAGGTTACTTTAATGGTCTGATGGCCGAAATGACTCGCGCTAAAGTAGCGCACCCGCAGTTGAAGATTATCCCGTCAGTGGGTGGTTGGACGCTATCGCGCCCATTCTTTGAAATGGCGGATTCAGCAGCGACTCGTAAGATCTTCGTTGATTCGGTTGAGCGCTTCCTGCGTGACTACGCCACTACTTTCGATGGTATCGACCTAGATTGGGAATTCCCGGGTGCTGGCGGTAACGACCCAGATATGGGGTGCTACGTTGAAGGCTTAGCTGCTTGTCAGGAGGCTGATCGCCAGCGTGACTACCGCAACTTTACGCTGCTTTCGAAAGAGCTGCGTGAAATGCTTGATCGACTATCTGCTGAGTTAGGTAAGCCGCTCGAGTTACATGCTGCAGTATCACCAGACCCTCGTCGTCTCGAAGGTATTGAGTGGGCTGAGATTGGTAACTACTACGATGGCATTAACTTTATGACCTACGACTACGCAGGTGCATGGAGCAACCTAATTGGTCACCAGACCTCGCTGTCATTCCCTCAAGGCCCTGAACTTAAATACACAGATGGCACGACTGAGAAGAAGAACGATTGGAATGCAATCGGTACGGTTTCTGTTGCTATTAACGGTGGCTTCCCGGCAGACAAAGTAAGCATTGGCGTAGGTTCTTACGGCCGTGGCTGGGTAGGAGTACCAGATGACGGCAACGGCGGTCGTGCTTCTGTTGGTACAGAAGTTGAAGGTGCCGTAGGTTGGGCTGGTGCTGAAGGCAAGGCCATTCCCTATACAGGTGGTGGTGTTGCAGTAGGTAAAGTGGCGCCATGGGAAGACGGCATTGTAGATTACGCTTATGCTCGTCAAGAATGGATGACTGGCCCAACAACTGGTAAAGGTGATTGGGAGTACCACTACGAGCCAGAATACGGCGCGGCATGGTTATACAACCCAACTAATGGTCAGTTCGTATCATTCGACTCTGTCGAGTCAGTAAAAGCCAAAGGCGATTATGTTCGCGAGAATGGCCTAGGTGGTTTGTTTATGTGGGAGATCGACGCCGACAATGGTGAGCTATTGAACATGATGAATGAGTCGTTAGGTAATAACCTCGAGTAATCGGCGAGTACAAATAAGTTCGTCAGCTTCAAAATGTTGACGCCAAACCCCGCCCAGTGCGGGGTTTTTTGTGCAAACTCGTTTTTTCATGATTACCTAAAAAGGTGCATTGCTAACCATAAGTATAAGTAAGATAACCAGTTGAACACAAAAATCGTGATAGGATTCTCATATTTTTAAAATTTTGGTACCAGTTTCATATTGTTTGTTTTATAGTTTGTTTCGATTGTGTGTGAATCCGTCCGCAATCTTAGTCATTCATGGTTGTTTGTTTAGCAGGCCTAACGCAAGATCTGCGCACTTTTCGTGCAACATGGTTTTTCGAACATGGCTTATAAACGCTCATCACTTACATTAATTGCAGCTGCTGTTGTACTGGCCGGCTGTACTGATCAAGGCTCAATTACGGTCACATTGCCAGATGGCAATGGCCTAATCCCAACTAGTCAGCCAACTGCGGTACCAACTGCAGCGCCAACCACTAGCGTTACGACGCAACCAACTGCAGCACCAACTGCGGACGTTACGGCGCAACCAACTGCAGCGCCAACTACTGGCATTACGGCGCAACCAACTACAGCACCAACCACTAGCGTTACAGCGCAGCCAACAGCAATACCTACTGATGCGCCATTAGCTTGCGATGCGCCTGAGTTCGATGCGGCACAGTGGACTACCTATCAGCTAGGTGACTTGGTTACTCATGAAGGTGTGGTGTACGAGCTATACCAGATGGGTCAGCAGTATCAGGCTCCGAATAGTCCGTATGGTCAAATTTCATGGCGCGTAGCGACTGATTGTGGCTCTGCTCAGCCAACTGCAGAACCAACTACCACTCCAACAGCGGTTGCAACCACGTCGCCGACAGCGGCGCCAACGGTAACGGCTAACCCAACCGCTGCGCCTTCAACGGTTCCGACTGCAAGCCCAACGGCTACAACAGTTGTTACCGCTACTCCAACTGCAATGCCAACGACTACGCCAACTTCTGCGCCGACCGATGTGCCTGCTGGTAGTTGCCCAATGAGTAATTGGAAGTCTGGCGAGGCTTATCAAGCTGGATCTGAAGTGTATTATCAAGGTACTGTGTTTACTGCTTCAGCATATATGAGCGCTGGTATTGAGCCGAAAAAAGACTTTGTTCCAGAAGGCCAATACAGCAAACCACCATACTGGATTACAGAAGGCCCAGTAGACCCGAACTGGTGTGATGGTTTAGCGATAGATACGTCTGGCCGAGTATTAGATATGACGGGCTGGCCGCACCCGATGAAACGCTTGTGGAACGACTACGACAATGCGTCGGGTAAGCACATCGGTGCCTACTTCGTAGAGTGGGGTGTATATGGTCGTGACTTCTTGATGGAAGACGCACCGCTGGCTTCTATTACCCACTTATACTACGCCTTCTTAACAATTAAAGGTGATAACTCAACAGCGATTAGCGAAGGCCCTGCCAATGACGGTTTCGCCAATATTGAGTTTGAAATTAATACTTACGATGAGTTCCCGCTGGCACAAAAAGGCTTCCACCCATCAGACAAGTACCCAAGTGGTGATGGCCTAGCACCAGGCGAGTTTTCTGGTTTGCTAGCAGAGATGACCCGTGCTAAAGCCGCACACCCACACTTGAAAATCATTCCGTCGGTAGGTGGCTGGACACTGTCGCGCCCATTCTACGAAATGGCTTCTACAGCGGCGAATCGTAAAATCTTTGTTGATTCAGTAGAGCGTTTCCTACGCACCTATGCCACTACATTTGATGGCGTAGATTTAGACTGGGAATTCCCAGGGGTTGCTGGTAACGACCCAGACCTAGGGTGTTATGTTGAAGGTCATGCGAACTGTGCCAATGAAACGCGCAAGGCTGACTATCGTAACTTTACCCTATTAGCACAAGAGCTGCGCGTAATGCTAGATGACCTAGCTGCAGAATATGGTAAGCCGTTTGAGCTACACGCTGCGGTGGCGCCAAGCCCTCGTGCACTAGAAGGCCTTGAATGGGCTGAGCTAGGCAAATACTTCGACGGCATTAACTTCATGACTTACGACTACGCGGGTGGTTGGAGCAATGTAGTTGGTCACCAAACGTCATTGTCCTACCCAATTCTTTCGGAAGTAAAAATGAAAGATGGCTCAACGGTTGTATACGATGACTGGAACGTAAAAGGCGGTGTGGGTATTGCACTGCGTGGTGGCTTCCCAGCAAACAAAGTAAGCGTTGGTGTGGGTTCGTATGGCCGTGGCTGGGATGGTGTGCCAAACGATGGCAATGGCGGTGTGTCGTATGTTAACAAAGCTGTATCGACTGCGAAAGCTTGGTTGCCAGAATCAGAAGTAGCCTACTCGCTAGGTGGTATTCGCGAAGGCAATGTTGCCGCATGGGAGCCGGGTATTGTTGACTACGCCTACGCTCGTCAAGAGTGGATGAGTGGCCCAACAACCGGCAAAAACGGCTACCAGTACTACTACGACGCTGAGCATGGTGCTGCCTGGTTGTATAATGCTTCTTTAGGCCGCTTCGTATCATTCGACTCAGTTGAATCGGTTCGCGCCAAAGGCGAATGGGTAAAAGAAGCAGGCCTTGGTGGTTTGTTTATGTGGGAAGTAGATGCGGACTCAGGCGAGTTGCTCAACGCGATGAACGAATCGCTAGGCAACAACCTAGAGTAAACATGACCTTGATCACATTGCGCAGGGGGCTTGGCCCCCTGCATTTTGCCGAGTAGTTCTCAATATTTTGCCTAACCGGCTAGTTAGTGTTAACCCTTCCTCAAAACGAAATCTGAACACTCACTTTACGTTGCTTTCCTCATTACTATTAATAGCGTTAATGTGCTGAAAATAAAAAGCACCCAACGTAAGTTGGTTACTTAGAGGAAGAACAACATGAACGCATATCGCTTAAAAAGCTTAGCTTTTGGTGTGTCGGCTGCGGTTGCACTGTCTGCATGTAATGTAGCAGTAACGCAAAACCCAGACGGCTCAACCAGCATTGGTGTTACCACTCCTGTGGCATCGGTTACACCAGTTGTAGACCCAACTGTTGCACCTACTGAAGTACCAGTAGACCCAACTGCAGCACCTACTGAAGTACCAGCAGACCCAACTGCAGCACCTACTGAAGTACCAGTAGATCCAACTGCAGCCCCTACTGAAGTGCCAGTTGACCCAACTGCGGCACCAACTACTGCTCCAACAGCGGCTCCTACTGCAGCACCAACTCAAGCGCCTATCGTATGTGATGCGCCTGAATTTGATGCTGCTGTATGGAGTACATACGCAATTGGTGATTTGGTTACATACCAAGGCGTAGTTTATGAGCTGTACGCACTAGGTCAGCAGTATCAAGTGCCAACAAGTAGTGCTGGTGCTAACTCATGGCGTGTAGCAACAGATTGTGGTTCTACTAACCCTGTAGATCCAACTGCGGCACCAACTACTGCTCCAACAGCGGCACCAACTGCAGCACCAACTGCAGCACCAACTGCAGCACCAACTGCAGCACCAACTGCAGCACCAACTGCAGCACCAACTGCAGCACCAACTGCGGCACCGACTACAGTTCCAACTAACCTGCCAGTACCTAACTGCCCAGATAGTAACTGGAAGTCTAACGAAACGTATGCTCAGGGTACTGAAGTATACTTCGAAGGTACGATCTTCAAAGCGTCAACATACATGAATGCAGGTGTTAAACCTGTTAAAGATTTCGAACCTGCGAACTCTTACGATCCTCATTGGATAACTGTTGGTCCACTAGATCCTAACTGGTGTGCTGGTCGTGCTATCGATACTTCTGGTCGTGAGCTCAGCACTGCTGGTTGGCCGCATCCGCTGAAGCGTATGTGGAAAGACTACGACACGGCTTCAGGTAAGCAAGTAGGTGCTTACTTCGTAGAGTGGGGTGTATACGGCCGTGACTTCTTATTAGAAGACGCACCACTAGCGTCAATCACTCACATGTACTACGCGTTCTTGACAATTCGTGGTGATAACTCCACTGCATTGAACCAAGGAGCAGCGAACAACGGCTGGGCACAGCAGGACTTCGAAGTAAATACTTACGATGAGTTCCCATTAGCACAAAAAGGCTTCCACCCTTCAGATAAATACCCAAGTGGTGATGGCCTAAAACCAGGTGAGTTTGCTGGTTTACTAGCTGAAATGACGCGTGCTAAAGCTGTGCACCCACAATTGAAGATTATCCCTTCAGTTGGCGGCTGGACACTATCTCGTCCATTCTATGAAATGGCAGATTCAGCCGCGACTCGTAAGATCTTTGTTGATTCGGTTGAGCGCTTCCTACGTGACTACGCAACAACATTCGACGGTATCGATCTTGACTGGGAATTCCCAGGTGCAGGCGGTAACGACCCAGATAAAGGTTGCTACGTTGAAGGTTTGGCTGCATGTCAAGAGCCAGCACGTCAGCGTGACTACCGCAACTTTACACTGCTTTCGAAAGAGCTGCGTGTAATGCTTGACCAGCTTGCTGCTGAATTCGGTAAACCATTCGAGCTTCATGCTGCAGTATCTCCAGACCCTCGCCGTCTTGAAGGCATCGAGTGGGCTGAGATTGGTAATTACTACGATGGCATCAACTTCATGACCTACGACTATGCAGGCGCATGGAGCAACCTAATTGGTCACCAGACTTCACTGTCATTCCCTCAAGGCCCTGAACTTAAATACACAGATGGCACGACTGAGAAGAAGAACGATTGGAACGCAATCGGTACAGTTTCTGTTGCTATTAACGGTGGCTTCCCTGCAGACAAAGTAAGCCTAGGTGTAGGTTCTTACGGTCGTGGCTGGGTAGGTGTACCGGATGACGGCAATGGCGGTCGCGCTTCTGTTGGTACAGAAGTAGAAGGCGCTAAAGGCTGGAAAGGTGCTGAAGGTCTTCGTGTTCCTTACTCTGGCGGCGGTGTTGCAGTAGGTAACGTTGCACCATGGGAAGATGGCATTGTTGACTATGCTTACGCTCGTCAAGAGTGGATGACTGGCCCTACAACTGGTAAAGGTGATTGGGAATACCACTACGAGCCAGAATACGGCGCGGCATGGTTGTTCAACCCAACTAACGGTCAGTTCGTATCGTTCGACTCAGTCGAATCGGTTAAAGCCAAAGGCGATTACGTTCGCCAGAATGGTCTAGGCGGTCTGTTCATGTGGGAAATCGACGCCGATAACGGTGAGCTATTGAACGCAATGAACGAATCTCTAGGTAATAACCTAGAATAATCAGAGATCTGATTAAGCTCTAAGAAAGCCCCGCACATGCGGGGCTTTTTGCGTTCTGTGCCACCCTCGATGACCAACGCAGGCGATCAGCAGGCTAAATTTCTCTGCAGCGACTACACTTGCAAAATTGTTATGCTTCGGCTGTGAATGGAGACATTATGATCAACCCTCTGTCTTGGTACTTCACCTTGTTTAAGCCTGCGAAGCGCCCATCTAGTGATTTGGCTAGCGAAAATACCAACATCGTGTTGCTGTACACGTTTTTTGGCTACCTTGTTTGGTTGTATAGCTGGATGAAATGGCAAAGCTTTGATGTGCCAGCGTTGGTGCTCACATCCTGGTTGGTACTGGCTGCTTCCTTGGCAACCAGTTTGCTCATTAAGTTTGGTGCCAATATTGCGCTTGCCATGCATGTGATGTTTTTGGGGGTAACGGCTCACTCGCTTAATATGGTTTATCAAACCGGCGGCCTGGATTCGCAGCATATTCTTTGGGTAGTAGTAAACATTGTCTTGGTGTTTTTGGTTGCCGGGCGCTTATCTAGTTTGTTGTGGGCGGCGGTGAATGGCTTGGCACTGATTTTTTTTATGGTTTTGGCCTTTTCCGATTCGCACCAAGCGCCTAACGTGACGCTAACCGCCGACGAGCTTCGTACCGACACCATATCTGGCTATTTATTGCCTCTGATACTTGTCACCATTGTGCAGTTATTCGGTCATAGATTGCGAACGAACAGTACGAACAAGGCAAGTATGGCCCTTGCGCAAGCAGAAACGACGGCAAAATCGCTCGCCGTCAGCATGGAACAGTCACAAACCATGCTGCACGTTGCTAAATCAAATATTGACGTGTTGGTACAAGCAACAAACGACCTGCAAGCCGTGCAGCATCGCGTTCGCGAAAATATACAACACATGACTCAGCAGTCGGCAGAGCTGGCCTCATCTTCTAGTTTTTTTAATAAACGTTTACAAGAAATTGAACAGTCTTTGCAGTTAGGGCAAACAATGGTTAGTGAGCTGTCGGCGCAATCGACACAAGCTCAAGACCTTACCGTACTAAGCGCTTCGGCAATGGGCGAAGTGGTTGCTGCCATGCAATCTATAAAAGACAACAACGATGCAATAGGTGAGGCCATTGGCGTGATCAATAGTCTTGCCCAGCAAACCAATCTGCTGGCGCTAAACGCCGCGATCGAAGCTGCTCGTGCCGGAGAAAGTGGCCGCGGATTTGCCGTAGTTGCCGATGAAGTCAGAACCTTGTCTGGTAGGTCTAACGCCTCGGCCGATGAAATACGAGAGATACTCTCAAGATCTATTGCTGGCGTGGAGCAGGGTGTGCACGTCGTCGATTCCGCTAAGCAGCGTTTGGCAGAGGTTGAAGAAACGGTAGAAAGTATTAACCAAAAAATGCAAGGGATATCGACACAGATTTCGGCGCAAAACCAAGATGTGTTAGAAATCACCAAGTACTCAGCAACCCTTGCCAGCATTTCGACCGACCAAAATGCTGCCGCCGAATCGTTGCGCGAAAGCCAAAACCAACTAGAAAACATACTCAATCAAATTCGTGAGCTATCGCAAAATATGGTGGACGTTGTACAAGCGTAAAATTGTACAAGCGTGAAATTGTGCAAGCGCTGAGCAGTCCGGTGTTATCCTTTAATAACGAAAGATGTTATTCAAGGTGAGTCGAAGGGTTATCCTTATGGTGGCTTCCCTGATGGTCATACGGATGCGCGTTGGAACACAACCTTTGCTATGCCATACTTGTTTACCGGTCGTTATTCAGACCCAATGAGCAACCTAACGCATATGGATGCCCGTTGGTACAGCGCCGATATTCAGCGCTTCTTGCAGCCGGATTACTACAACATTGCGCAACTGCAAACACCAATGGCTGCCCGCCATTTGTTGCTGGCTAAATCAGGCTTGACTCGTCAAGACTTAATGATGGACCCAAGTCAACAGATACGTTACGGCTATGTTGGTGGCAACCAGTTAGGTAAGCTGGATTGGAATGGGTTGTTCCAAGGTGTTGATGTTACACAAGACTTGCAGGATCTCGGTGTTGAGATGGAAAGCCCGTACAACTCTTTCGCTGATTTTAATGAAGCAACAAAATTTACAGTAAGAGTAGGCGGGGCTTTGGAAGCAGGGTCAGGAGTGGGATTGGGATTGACAGTAATCCCACAAGGAGGAGCGTGCCCAGCTACATTCGGAGCCTCGTGTTTGAGTGCAGGTCAAACAGCAACTCTTGCGGGGGCATTGTTTGTGAATGGTATGAATAAGGTATTTACTGGGCAAGGAGCTGCAGCGAATGTTGCCGAAGCGCTTGGGGCGTCAGACGAGACTATTGCCACCATTACAGCTGTTGATGATACGGTTGGGCTTGTTGTCTCTGGAGGCATTGCCGCTCCTGCTGCTGCAGTGTCCATTGCAAACACATCAATGAAGTTGAGTGTTAATTCTACGCGAAACATGCAGAGGTTGGTTGTAAGAGCACCTAATGGTCGTGCTGCTAACTCTCTTAGTACCATGGATGCGGTTTCGACATCAATTGACCTCTTTAACTCACCCTACAATTTACTTGCGCCACCCGAAGGGGCCTTTGTGAATGATGCCGAAAATCAGACTTGCCGAGTGGTTAACTAAAAAAATCTTTAGGCCAATTAACGGAGAGAAGGGCGTGAGCCCTTCATCTTTATATATCGTAAGGGCTATTCTATTTAGTTTGTTAGCAATCATTGTGTTTTTTCTTTCATCTTTTGTTATACCAACGGATTTAAAAAAGGTTACATTGCACGAGTCGGTTGTAATATGTAAGGAAAAACACGTTAAACTAGACGGAATTATTAAGGTTCAAGGAAAACTAAATGGCGAATATGTTGAGTACTATAATCTAGAAGCGCTAGATTGTGATTTCTCTTATCGTAATTATGGTTTGATAGACTTGGTTTTGTATGGTAATAAAATATACTCAATAGAATGGCGGGGTGACTATATATACAGAAAGTCAAGAATGGAGATGAATTATGAGATTTATTCTATGCGTTTTATGTTTGCATTAATTCCATTAGTTGCCGCTGGGTTTAATGTGATGTTCTTTGTTTATCGGAGGTGAATTTAGGTAGTTCCAAGGTGCCCGCGTGCTTTCTATCGCTATTTAGCCATAGCCAATATTAAAAAATAATAATATTAAGCTGGGCACCCAGCTCAAGAATAACTACCGGGACACCCATCGATTTTTGAATGAATGCGGGCACCCTCCTCAAAACAACATGGTATCGGTATCGAGTGCGCAGGGCCAGGGTGTGCAGAACTGGCATTACACCATTCAAGGTGAGTCGAAGGGTAAAGTAGGTAGGTGATAACGGGCTTTATTTTATGTGTTTATAAAAAGTTGTATAAGGTTGTAAAAATCAAGTAAAAAATATCAAAAAATTTATTTTTACAAATAAAAATAGCGCCCTAAATAGAGCGCTATTCTATCCAATCCCTTCAAGAGATTCGGCTTCCTAGCCAGTAATGCTTACTTCCAGCCAGACTCGTTCAACAGTTTTTGTGCTGCTGGTACGTTGTCGGCAATAGTAGCTGCGTCTAGGTCGTCTGGCTTAAATAGGCCAAGCTGTGCAACAGATGGGCTTAAGCCAACGCCTGGTACTGCTGGGTACTCGTCGTTACCAGCAGAGAAGTACTCTTGCGCAGATTCAGATGCTAGGTACTCAAGGAACTTGATGGCGTTTTCTTTGTTCGGTGCGTGTGCTGCTACGCCACCACCAGATAGGTTCATGTGTGAACCGTATGAGTTCTGGTTCGGGAATACCCAGCCAATCATGTCTACGCTGTCTGAAACGCCGCTTACGTCTTTACGTAGTGCACGACCAAAGTAGTAAGTGTTGCTCATGGCAATATCACACTCGCCAGAAACAATGCCACGTAGCTGGTCAGTATCGCCACCTTGTGGATCGCGAGCAAAGTTTGCTACTACGCCTTTTGCCCAGTCAGATACTGCTTCTTCGCCTAGGTGACCGATTAACGCGGCAGTGATGGTTTGCGTGTAAACGTTAGATGAAGAACGGATACAAATCTGACCTTTGTATTTAGGGTCGGCTAGTTCTTCGTAAGACTGAGGTGGGTCTTGCACGTCGTTTTTGTCATAGAACAAAATACGCGCACGTTGTGAGAAGCCGAACCACTGGTTTTCATCGTCTTGTAGGTAGGCAGGAATTTTGCTTTCTAGCACGTCAGAGTCGATTGCCTGAAGTACGCCAGCGTCTTTCGCGCGCTCTAAACGAGAGGTGTCAACGGTTAGAAGAATATCAGCCGGGCTGTTGTCGCCTTCCGATACCATACGAGTGATCAGCTCGTCGGCATTGCCTTCAATACGGTTGATCTTGATGCCGGTCTTTTCTTCAAAGTCGGTGTACAAACGCTCGTCTGTGTCGTAGTGGCGCGAAGAGTAAATGTTCAATTCGCTGTCGGCGTATACAGATGTTGAAGCTGCTACGACTAAACCGGCAATCAGCTTAGTTTTGAAAGAAGCGCGTTTCATGCTTGTCTCCAAGGTTATGTACTTAATGTTATGTACTGTTAAAACTGTTTAAATTAGATGCTTAACAAGAATTGTTTGTATTTATACCTGAAACGAAATGAAAATGCGATAGAGTCTCAGTTAAAAAGTTGTAAGTTTTATTTAATGCGAATCATTGTTAGTTGACCCTCGGGCAAGTAAACTAGCGCAGTTGTCGTTGTACAGGTTCGTTATGAAGCGTGGTATTGCAGATCATATAATTAAGTGGGCCGCCATTGCCGTGGCGGCGTTTTGTTTATTGCCTATGGTTGCTGTGTTGATTGCTGCTATTACGGGTAACACAGAGACCCTTTCTCACCTAGCCGACACTGTACTGCTGCGCTACACGCTTACCACGCTTACATTGCTTGTAACTGTGTGCATTGGTGCTGCCATAATAGGGACTGGCGCGGCATGGTTAGTAACCATGACTCAGTTTCGCGGGCGTGGCATTTTAGAAGTGATGCTGGCGCTGCCATTTGCCTTTCCTGCTTATGTAATGGGCTATGCCTACACCGATTTTCTCGACCACGCTGGGCCTGTACAAACTTTGCTGCGCGATCTCTTCGAATGGGGGCCTCGCGACTACTGGTTCCCAGAAATACGCAGCACCGGTGGTGCGGCGATGATGTTTATTTTGGTGCTTTACCCTTATGTGTACCTGCTGGCACGCACGGCTTTTTTACGTGAATCAGTGAGTGCGAACAATGCGGCGCGCTCGTTGGGGGCAGGGCCTTGGTCGGCGTTTTTCCGCATTTCAATTCCGATTGCCCGCCCAGCCATTGCCGGTGGTGTGTTGCTAGCTGCTATGGAAACCATTGCCGATTATGGCACGGTGAGCTATTTCGGCATTCAAACCTTTGCCACCGGCATTTATACCAGCTGGTTTTCGTTAGGTGACCGCGCCGGTGCCTCGCAGTTGGCGCTGGCTTTGCTGATATTTGCTTTGTTTCTGGCAATTCTTGAGCAGGTGCAGCGCGGCTCGGCGCAAAGCCACAATGCTGGGCGTCAAGATGTGCGGCCAAACCGAGCTCAATTACGTGGCGCTAAAGCAGTAGGCGCTTGGTTATTTTGTGCGTTGCCGGTGTTATTGGGGTTTGTATTGCCGCTAGTTCTGTTGTTTGAAATGAGTTTTGAATCCGAGCAGGTGTTATTTAGCGATCGTTATTTAGGCTTTATTAAAAATTCACTTATTTTGGCGTCCACAGCGGCAGCTGTTACCGTGTCGCTAGCTATTGTATTAGCCAGCTTTCGCCGTTTTCAGCCAGGGCGCTTGGCTAATGCGGCAGCGAATATCTCGCGTATTGGTTATGCCGTACCTGGTGGGGTGATTGCCGTTGGTTTGTTAGTGCCGTTTGCTGCCCTGGATAACCGCATTGATGACTTCTTTGAAGCCACCTTTGGTATCGACACTGGCTTGTTGTTTACTGGCTCCATTGCGGTACTGGTTATGGCTTATATGGTGCGATTTGTCTCGGCAGCCTTGTTTACTTACGAGGGTGGCTTGAGCACAATGCATCGCAATGTGGATGACGCCACCCGCACGCTAGGGTTTGGCTCTGTGAGTATTTTAGGCCGCATTCACCTACCTGTGTTGCGCACCAGTGTGTTTACCGCCTTCTTGCTGGTGTTTGTTGATGTCATGAAAGAACTGCCCGCCACGCTGATTATGCGGCCGTTTAACTTCGATACCCTGGCAGTACAAGCGTTTCGCTTGGCGTCAGATGAGCGTTTAGAAGGCGCTGCAGTGCCGTCGCTGATCATTGTCGCAATTGGTTTGATTCCGGTGATATTGCTGTGTAAGCGCATAGCGCAGCGGCGGTGATGGGTTAGGTATTACGAAACCTAGGTTCGGGAAACATAGATCGTTGCTGATACTTGTTGCCCGACAAGTCGTGCAACCTACGGTAGGTTTTACGAACCGGAGGTTCGGGAAACAATGTATGAGGCGGCCCAGTAACAGAGCCGCCAAATGATTTAAATCGCCAAGAAGTCCTTGAACGTTTTAACCAGTACTTCTGCTTTTTCCATGTCGCTGTCTTCTGCGAAGATACGCAGCAGTGGTTCTGTGCCAGAGAAGCGGGCAACCACCCAGCTGTTATCGGTGAAGTAAACTTTTGCACCATCGGCGTAGCTTACTTTTTCGATTTCTTTGCCAGCAAACTCAGGCAGCGCTTTGTCTTCGTAGATGGTTTTCCACAACTCGTCTTTGCGTGAAGCTTTAAAGGCACAGTTACCTTCAGCGGTTGCAAATGTGCCGTACTTACCGAAGATTTCGTCCAATAGCTCAGACAATTTCTTACCGGTTACACAGATCATTTCAACTAGCACAGCCGAGGCGAATACGCCATCTTTTCCTTTAATATGGCCACGTAGCGTTAAACCACCAGAGCTTTCACCACCCAGTAGCGAGTTGTCTGCTTCCATGCCAGATGAAATGTGCTTAAAGCCAACTGGTACTTCGAAGCATTTTTCACCAAAGTCTTCCGCAATTTTATCTAGTAGGTGTGTTGTACATAGGTTGCGTACAACGCTGCCTTTTTGGCCTTTATACTGCAGCAAGTAGTAGTACAAGAGTGCCAATACTTCATTCGGGTGAATGTAGCGGCCATGCTCGTCAATGATACCTAGGCGGTCACCGTCACCGTCAGAGCCAATACCAATGTCGTACTTGCGCTCAACAACCAAGCTGCTTAGCTCAGTTAGGGTGTGCGCGTATGGTGAAGGCAGGCGGCCACCAAAGCTGGTGTCGTGATTGTCGTTAATCACATCCACTTGGCAACGAGCCGTAGACAATACCGTTTGCAGTGCGTTTTTCGCTACACCATGCATTGGGTCAACCAGTACACGTAGGTTGGCGTTGCGGATAGCCGGTACGTCTAGGTAGTTCAAGATCGAGTCAACGAAGTCATTCATTGGGCGAATGATTTCGATCTTGCCCGCTTCAACTGCTGCTTCGAAGTCGATCTCTTTAACATCGGCAATCGTCAGCTTGGCAATGCCAGCTTCTAAGTCTTCTGTTACTTCTTCGGTTGCATCGCGACCGCCTTCAGTAAACAGTTTAATACCGTTGTAGTCGTATGGGTTGTGTGAAGCAGTAATGCATGCGCCGTATGGCATGTTTTGCTCTTTTACCACAAACATAACGGTTGGGGTTGGGACCGCATGGTCGATTAGCTTCACGGTAATGCCATTTGCTGCTAGTACCGAGCTTAGCCATTTGCTTGCTTTGTCTGATAAAAATCGACGGTCGTAACCCACACAGAATTCTTTATCGCCGTGGCCTTGCTCAATCATTAGGTTGGCAATGGCTTGCGATACGATGCGAACGTTGTCGGCGGTAAACTCTTCACCAATGAATGAGCGCCAGCCGCCGGTTCCAAATTTGATCATTTCTAACTCCTCTTAAGGAAAAAAGGCGCATTCAAGTGAACGCGCCTTTTGCAGAAGTCTCAGCTAATAACTGAAAAAGAGACAGGTTGTGAGACTTCCGCAGTAGGCATTAGCCCATTACCACAACAACTTCGTTCACTGAACCTTCTGCTTGCGCAGGAATTTCGCCAGTCACTTCAGTGCCGTTCAACGTGATTGACTTAACGCCTTTGCTCACGTGGTTCGGGTTCTGAACTGTGATGTTGTACTGCGCGCCGCGCCACTTACGTTTCACTTCGAAGCCGTCCCAAGCTGTTGGGATACATGGATCGATGATCATGCCGTTGAAGTTGAAGCGCACACCATAGATGTAGCTTGTTGTGGCAACGTATGCCCAACCAGCTGAACCAGTCAACCAAGGGTGGTTGGCACGGCCATGGTCTTTATGGTCGCGACCCATTACGAACTGGCAGTAAGAGTACGGCTCGGAAATGCGCGTCTCAACCTGGTCGTTGAAGTTAGCCGGCAGTAGGCTGTCTACAAACTTCATTGCACGGTCACCGCGGCCAAGTACTGCTTCAGCAGCCCATGCCCATGGGTTAGGGTGCGAGAATACCGCGCCGTTTTCTTTCACACCTTGGTATACGCGAGTCACGAAACCGATGTCGTCGTTAGGTGTTGCGAAAGACGGAGCATTTAGGTGTAGGCCGTAGTCTGAGTAGAGGTACTCATCAACTGAGTCCATCGCTTTCTCAGCGCGCTCGCCTTGTGCACAACCAGATAGTACCGCCCAAGTGTTCGACTCTAGGTGTACCTTACCTTCAGTTTGCTCGCTAGTACCAACAGGCTCACCATGCTTAGTGATACCACGGATGTACCAGTCGCCGTCCCATAGGTGCTCTTCGCACGCTGCACGTACAGTTTCAGCCATCTCGGCATACTTCTTAGCATCGTCGTCTTTGCCAAGGAACTTAGCAATTTCAACAAACTCTTCACAAGCCCAGAAGTGTAGGAAAGACACCATCGCAGACTCACCACCACCTAGGTTTAGGCAGTCGTTCCAGTCAGCGCGCAGACCCTTACAGATACCAGTTTGACCAACGTACTTAGCAGAGAACTCAAGCATACGAATCATGTGCTCGTATACTGTCTCTTCACCGCCGTCTGCGTAAGTGACTACTTCGTTGAAGAAGTCAGTATCGCCAGTTTCCTGAACGTAACGCGCGATGGTTGGCACCATCCATAGGTGGTCGTCCGAACATGTGTCGTCGATACCGTGGATCTTGTCTTCGTCGCTTGGCGTTGGCACAACGGTCGGAGACTTCGAAGGCTTAACGTCTTTACGATCTGGATCGAACCAGTCTGGATCGAATAGGTGTAGGCCATAACCAGCTTTTACCTGACCGCGTAGTAGGTCAACCAAACGCTTCTTAGTCATGCCTGGGTTAGTGTGCGGAACCGCCATGGCGTCTTGCGCCGTGTCGCGGTAACCCAAACCAGTACGGCCACCTACTTCAATGAATGAAGCAAAACGCGACCAAACCACACAGGTTTCCGCTTGGTATAGCGTCCAGATGTTGGTCATGGTGTCTAGGTTTTCGTGTGGAGATTTCACTTGGAACATCTCACAACGCTCATCCCAGTGTGCCTTGATGTCAGCGAATGCTTTATCAACGTTCGCCATATCTTGGTACTTAGCACGTTTTTCTTTGCCTAGGCCTTTACCAATACCTAGTACAACAGAGAAGCGAACTTCTTCACCTGGCTGTAGCGTGAATGCTTTGTGCAGCGCACCACAGTGGTTGTAACAAGTTTGTGCTGAGTTAGAGCACTTGCCGTTTTCAACGGCAATTGGGTTGGCTTCGTCACGGTACATGCCTAGGAAGGTGTCACGCTGACCGTCGTAGCTGTCTGGATCGAAGCTAGAAGCGATGTAGTACCAACCTTCGTACTCGTTGGTGTTGTAGTACAGGTCGTACTCCAAAACGCCTTCTTCATAAGAAGTACCAGCAGAGTACAAGCTCATCTGGTGGTTTTGGTTGTCGCTCTTAATGTGGCTGAATGAGAATTCAACATAAGTGAAAGCGCTAATGGTACGCGGCTTGTCGCTAGTGTTCTTAATGCGAACATCCCATAGCTCTAAGTCTTCACCTTTAGGTACCAACAGAGTTTTTTCTGCAACAATACCGTTGTATTCGCACTTGAACTTAGAATATGACAGACCGTGGCGAACTTCATATTTCGCTTCTTCTAAGTTCTTTGCAACTGGCTGCCAAGAAATAGACCAGAAATCACCAGTTTCGTCATCACGTAGGTATACGTAGTGACCAGGACGGTCTTGCGTGAAGTTCGGGCGGAACTTGGTCACACGGTTGTACTCTGGCGAGTTGTAGAACGAGTAACCGCCAGCATTGTGAGAGATAACAGTCGCGAACTTCTCAGTACCTAGGTAGTTGGTCCAAGGAGCTGGTACGTCCGGTTGAGTAATCACGTATTCGCGATTCTCGTTATCAAAATAGCCGTATTGCATGTTTGACTATCCTATTGTTGCAGTGATTTAAAATTGGTCTCTATATTCTGGTGATATGTAATAATACCAATTGGAATATAGCGATCGGTTATTGTGAGCGACAAATAAAATACCTATTTGCGGCGCTTTTCTAACGAAATTATTGCCTACTTATTGCTCAGTTTTGCCAGTCTACGGAGCACTTTTTGAGCGCAAGGTGAGTGCAAAACTAATTAAGATCGTGAGCAGAGAGTACCGTAGAATCTAAGATCTAGCAATTCTTACTCGCTAACAGGTTAACAGCCTGAACTTAGTCTGTGACTTTTTTTGCAAGAATGATGATCTAGCGCAACGGCCAGAGGCGGTGTCATAAATTTGGCAATTGGTATGCAATAGATTTTCATCGGCTCTAAGCCGTTGAATTGCCTAGAGAATACCATTTTGGCGTGAGGGTGTAATACCAATTGTGTGGGGAGTTTTATCTAAGGGGGCATGTGTCGCCAATCCAAAAAAAGGCCACCCAAGGGGTGGCCAAACAACAATCAAGAGCAGAGAGGACGAAACGGGTACTGCTTTATCCCTAATGATTCGTCACTTCAAGGTAGTGAGTTGGCGAGTCAGAAGCCATCCTACTACCAGCATTAAGCTGACAAACAGGGCAAGTGAGCCAGCAGGGCCAAGAACAACCGCCATCAAGATCGCCACTGCAGTCGCCGCAATGCTTGCAAGTTGAGCAAGGGCAAGTGAGGGGTTCATTGTGCTAAATCCGGGCCGGTTTACGCACTTTAAGCCAGGGCAGGCCATAAGGGCGATTGACACAACAAACATGAGTCCTGCAAGCAATGCAAAAGCGATTAACATGTTGCGCTCCAGATGATAATTATTCTCGACAAGGGTTATGCTAGACAACTTGTTTTCTGGTGTCAATGAAAATAGTTATCAATTAGATTAAATAAAAAAGGCCATACCCCAAAAGGAGTATGGCCAAGGTCCTAGCAATGAGGACTTCCGAAACTAACCTACTCCATTGTAGGTTAGTTTCCTGTCTCGTTGCTTAAGGGCGCACCTTTAGCAACCAATGGTAACTAGTCTGCTTGCGATTATTTAATAATTCGCTGGGTTGAGTATTCGCCTGCTGGTAAGCGGTCTAATGTGCGTTGGCGCTTAACGTAGTCAACGAACGACTGGGCGTAGTCTAGGTAGGTATTTACATAACCGCGTGACTCGGCAATTTCGCCAAAGGTTACGTAGCCGTCTTTACCGCCAGCAATGTAGTCGTTGGTCACCACAGTAAAGGTTTCGTTCGCCGGTAGTGGGCGCCACTGGTTTTCATTTAATGCACGTACTTCTAAGTTGATAAAGCGCTGCCCTTGTGGCGCTGTTGTGTCGAGCGTCCAGCGCAGGCCCGAGGCGTATGGGAATGCGCCAGTAGAGCCATTTTCAGACGTGGCATAAGCGTAGGCATCTTCAAGCACCTGAGCAATTTCTGCACCGGTCATTTCTAGCTCTACAATGGTATTGCTAAATGGTAGTAAACGGTAAGCGTCGCCAATGGTGATTGGGCCTTGTGGAATGTCGATGCGCACACCACCACCGTTTTGGATGGCAATATCGGCCGTACGTGCTTGTTCACGGAAGGCTTTGGCAACAATGTTAGAAATGTCGCTGCCACGCGATACGGTTTCACCGGCAGCACACAGCTTGCTGTAGCCTTGGCCTGGAATGCGCTCTAGGCATAAGTTTTTCTGCGCCACGCCAATTTGCTCTTGCGACATAACGTCTACTTGCGCTTTGTATTCTTCTAGCAATGCTTGTGCTTGGGCATCTGGGCCAACTTGCAACAAGTTAGCATTGTCTTGCACTGCCGCGAGGGCTTGTAGGCGCGCACTACCTGTAAGTTCTTTGCGATCACCGTTGTCATCACGACGTAAGAAGCTATTGCCCATCAATAAGTGCGGGGTGCCATCACAGCTTTCCACAACACCACGGTCATCAAAACGCACCGACAACTCACCAACAACGGTTGAATATTGCCAAGCTTGTGCCACACATACCGGTTGGCCGCTGGCATTGGTCAAGCGTGTTGGGTAAGGGCCGGCACTGTCTAAACCAATATCGCTGAAGTCGCCAAGTAAGGTGTGCGAGTCACCACCAATAATCACGTCTACGTTGCGCAGGCTTTGTGCGAGTTTAAGATCGTTTTGATACTGGTAGTGCGTGAGCAACACTATTTTGTCGACGCCTTCAGCCGTTAGCTGGTCGATATAGCGCTGAGCGGTGCGGGTCTCATCTAAGAACTCTGTGCTCTCTAGTGGGCTTGAACTGTTCTGAGTTTTGTTTTTGATGTCGATGCCAACTATGCCTATGCGCTCGCCGCTGCGCTCAACAATATGGTATGGCTGAATGAGGCTGTTTGACGCGGTAGGGCGCAATGGTGTGCCGACTGCTGGCACAACGTTTGCGGCCAATACTGGTGTTTGGCAAGCGCCGCCATTTAGGTCGTTAAGGAAGTCTGCCAAGCCAGCGTCGCCGTCATCAAACTCGTGGTTGCCTAAGGCAAATGCGTC
This sequence comes from Salinibius halmophilus, assembly GCF_003577475.1. GTDB lineage: Bacteria > Pseudomonadota > Gammaproteobacteria > Pseudomonadales > Natronospirillaceae > Salinibius > Salinibius halmophilus. Next base: position 16,518 of record NZ_QPEP01000002.1, on the reverse strand, counting down.
AAAGCATACGGTATTCATTAATGCCGCGTCTGCTTCGCCGCGGAATAGAGTGTAATAAAGGTCACCGGTAATGGCATCACCAGCATGTAAGGCAACTGGGTTTGGTCGAGTTTCACGCAGTTGGGCGATGGCGTTGGTGATGCGAGGGAAACCACCCACTTCTACGCGTGTGGCTTCACCATCTAATTGAATGTCTAATGTGCTCGGTTCTAGGTTCGAGTGGTGGTCGTTAATGTGAATAAGGGTTAAATCGAACGCTTGTGACTGGGCAGCAAGGGTTAAAATGGCTGCACTCAATAGTTTGGTTTTCATCTGCATCTCCATGCCTAGGGTGAAAATGGAATAGCTCCACTTGAACCCTGTACACTAGAAGTGGCAGATGACAACCGAAGGTCAGAATGGTGACAGGTCGATGACTGCTTATGACAAGATGTTAAGGGCCTCCATGTAGGCTTTGCTGTCTACCGTATTCATCCGCAAGCGGCGCTCTAAAATATCTTCGGGTGTGACGGCTGCTTCTTTTTCCATCGCCCAAGCAAACTCCGCTTCAATCCAAGGGTAGTGCTCAAACAAACGCTTGTGGCTGCCTGCTTGCAGCACGAGTTCGGCTTCACTGCCGTAGCGCTGGCGCAAATGGTTACTGATGTCGGTGTCGATATCGGGTATTGGTGCGGTGTTGGGGTCGGTAGCGCCTACCAGCTTTAGGGTATCGGTAATGCAAGGCATGGCCGGTAGGTCCACCATTTTGGCAGCTTGGTTGAGAGCGTCTTCTGCCATGCTGCGCCAGGTTGTCCACTTGCCCCCAGTGAGCGTTAGCATGCGGTCTTCAACCAGTATTTGGTGGTCGCGACTAATTTTCGCAGTGCTACTGGATAAATCGTCTAGTAAAGGTCTTAGGCCTTTAAAGGTTGCGAGCACATCTTTTTCATTGATGGGCTGTTGTAGCCACTTATTAGCTTCACTGATCAAGTACTTAATGTCGTCGTCACTCGCCTGAGGGTTGTCCGACAAAGGGTCGAGTGTGTCTGTGGTGCCAATCAATATTTGTTGATACCAAGGAATCATAAACAGCACCCGGCCATCCTCGGTTTTGGGGATTAATACCGCATGCTGAAGGGGAACTCTCTTGGGTGACACCACAATGTGTGCGCCACCTGAAGTTTTCATAATGCCATGGCGGTCTGGGCGCACTTGTTCGCGAATTTCGTCAGTCCAAGGCCCGGTGCAGTTGATAATGCCTTTGCATTGCAACGCAAACTTTTTCTCGCTGAAGCGCTCTTGCAACGACACGCGATAGCCATGTTGGTTGCGTTTTATGCTTAGTATATTGCAGTGGTTAAGGGCCAAACCTCCTTTGTTGACCGCAGTTCTTAGCATGGCAATACCAAACCTAGCATCATCAAATTGACCATCCCAGTATTTTACTGCGATGGGAAAATTCTGTTTTAGTGCTGGGCAGCTTGCCTGTAGCTGTGCCTCGCTAATGGTCGTGGTTTTACCAATTGAACGCTTGCCTGCTAGGGCATCATACATGCCAAGACCAGTGCGCAAATATGGCCACTGCCAACGAGATTTGAGTGGTGTAACCATGCTGATAGGTTGCGCAAGATGAGGCGCCATATTGATCATGGTTTGCCGCTCGCGCAGCGCTTCGTGCACTAATTGCAACATCGACCAATCTAAAGTTTTAACTGCTTGTTCTAGGTAGCGCACGCCGCCATGCACGAGTTTGGTAGAGCGCGACGAAGTGCCACTCATAAAGTCTTGCCGGTCAACCAAACCAACTTTGTAGCCTCGGGTTGCCGCATCAAGTAGTGCACCCGCACCACTCGCGCCGCCGCCAATAATTAAAAAGTCGAGCTCGGCATCAGTTAACCGTTGCAGCTGTTGTGTGCGATCCATTTTATTTCACCCATTCTTTGGCGCGTGAGACGGCGCGTTGCCACTGTCGCATTCGCTCACCGGCTTCATCGCGGCTTATCTGTGGTTCAAAGGTTTGTTTCGCTTGCCAATATTGGTTGATGTCATCGATCTTGATTAATCCTTTACCTAGTGCAGCCATCCAAGCAGCCCCTAGGGCAGTGCTTTCAGTTTGTTTTGGTCGCAGAATTGGAATGCCAAGTAAATCGGCTTGTTGCTGCAATAAAAAGCCGTTCGCCGAGGCGCCGCCATCAACCCTTAGTTCGTTAACTTGGGCACCATCGGTGCGCATAGCATCCACCACTTCTGTACATTGGTACGCAATCGCTTCTAGCGCGGCTCGCACAATATGCGCTTTGCTGGTAGAGCGGGTTAAGCCAATCATCATGCCTCGCGCCTGGCTATCCCAATAAGGGGTGCCCAAGCCAGCAAAGGCTGGCACGAACATAACGCCGTTGCTATCTGGTACCGATTCCGCCATTGCTTGTGATTCACTGGCGTGTTGAATAATACCTAGGCCATCACGCAGCCATTGCAGTACAGCACCGCCAATAAATACCGAGCCTTCAACGGCGGATACCGGTGGCTGTTGATCTATTTGCCAGCCAATGGTGGTGAGTAAGCCTCGGCTGCTGGCCACAGTTTGCTCGGTTGGGCTTAATAAAAAACAACCCGTGCCATAGGTCAGCTTGCTCTGCCCAGGGGTTAAGCACGCTTGCCCGAACGTGGCTGCTTGTTGGTCGCCAATCACTGAATGAATAGGAATAGATGTGCCGTCTAGCTGGTAGTCGCCAAAATGGCTATTGCTGGCCTTAACGGAAGGCAGCATGGCGGTTGGAATATTAAATAGTGTGAGTAGGTAGTCATCCCACTGGTGGTTGTGGATATTCCACAACATGGTGCGACTGGCATTGCTAACATCGGTAGCATGTACATCGCCATTGGTTAGGTTAAAGAGCAGCCAGCTATCAATGGTGCCAAAGCAAAGTTCACCCTGCTCGGCGCGGGCTTGCAGGTTATGGTGGTCTAACAACCAACGTATCTTACTGGCCGAGAAGTAAGCATCGGCGACTAAGCCAGTTTTTTGGTGGATAATCTTTCTCTGGTCATCAGAAAGTGCCGCGATAGCCGGCGCAGTGCGCTTGTCTTGCCAAACGATGGCATTGGCAACGGCCTTGCCTGACTGGCGCTCCCAAATGACCGTGGTTTCGCGTTGGTTGCATATGCCTATGCAGGCTATGTCGCTGGCGCCTACCTTGGCTTGCTTTAGCGCTTTTTTGAAGGTATCGAGTTGGCTGTCGAGAATATTTTGAGGGCTATGCTCTACCCAGTCTGGTTGCGGATAGATCTGTGGGTAGTCTTGCTGCGCCATCGCCACAATGTCGCCGCTGGGCGTGAAAATGATGGTGCGTGAGCTGGTTGTGCCTTGGTCGAGTGCTGCAATTAAATTTGCCATAAGGCTTTCCTTCGTCTGATACCAATCAAAGGAAAGCCTAGTAGATTTAGCGCTTAATGTCCGCTGTGATCCATCTTCTGCATCACAGATTTCACCGGTGCGGTAATGGTTTGTTGCTCACCATTGTCAAATTCAAGCGTGAACGTTACTTCTTCGCCTTCTGCTACTGGTGTTTGCACACCAATAAACATTACGTGCAAGCCACCCGGCTCTAGCTTAACCGTTTCGCCGGCTGGCAGTTCGATGCCGTTTTCAAGCTGGCGCATACGCATTACACCATCTTCAACATAGCCAGTGTGCAACTCTACTGAGTTAGCGATGTTGCTATAAGCGGCAACGACGCGGCGGTCGGTTTCCGCAGTTAGGTGCATAAACGCGGCGGTCATTTTTTGGCTTGGTGCCATGGCTCGTACATAAGCGTCCATTACATCTACTTCTGCCATTGCCGATAGGCTAACACTCAGCGCTAGCGCTGCAGTGATGAGTTTTTTCATGTTTATGCTCCGTTTTGTTTGGTTATTTCTCGTTCAATTCGTTCTGCTAAGGCTTTCGGGTTATAGCCTTCTAATAGCGTGGCGAGGTGATCACCCTCGCCATTGCTTAAATACAGTGCGGCGCTGTGATCCATGGTGTATCCCATGGCTGAGTCTTCAAGTGGCACCTTGCGGTAAAAGGCGCCAAAGTGACTCACGAGTTGATCTAGGGTTTCTGTTTCCGGTACCGAGGCCATGAATGCAGGGTTAAAGTACTGCACATAATCATTCACGGCTGCCAACTCATCACGTTCGGTGTCGACGCTCACTAGCAGTACCTGCACCTTATCGGCCATGTCTTGTGGCAGCATGCGCATGGCTGAAGAGAGCGTGGCCATTGTGGTTGGGCAAACATCTGGGCAAGAGGTAAAGCCAAAGTAAATAAGCCAATACCCATCTTCTTGGTCGGCTAGTTGAATTGGTGCGCCCATGGTGGGCAGGTCAACCTCAGCAATGCTGCTGCTCTGACACCCAGTGAGCGCCAGTGCGGCCGCGAGGGCGAGACTAGAAAGCCAAATCTTTTTCATTTATTGCTCCACAACAAACTGACGGTTAATTTTGTATTCCTGTCCGTTGATAACGAACTGATACTGAGCCTGCCAAGTCATGCTTGGTTCAGTACAGCTTGCTACTCGGCCAATGCCCTCGGCGCCGAAGTCAGTTTGGGTTAAATCGTACGGTAAGATGCCCATATTCATGTCTACGCCGGTAAACACAACTCTGCTTTGGTAAATTGGTGAGCTGCTACTCACTTTTAAGGTTAATGGTTGCATAGCGATTAATTCACCCTTCAGGTTGAGGGTGACGCTTTCACCTGAAGGCAGTGCAAGCGTACACGCGCCGGTTTCAGGGCAGTCGCTGTCAATGATAATGGCGCTATCTTGGCAGGCCGCGAGCAGCGTGCACGTAAGTGCTATCAACCATACTCTCATAATACTTCCTTTAATTGTTCTAAATAATTGACAAGAAAAGCTTAACGACAAGTTTATTGTACGGATTGGTCAAGAAATAAGTCGTTGTATTGTTTGATGTAGATCAAAATTAATACAACTATGTGCTTTGGTGCTAACTACTATTACCAATAACTACACAGGGACTTTTTGGAGGTCGCCATGAACGTTTACTCCCAGCTTACCAAAGCACAACTTGTTGAACATGCCATCCAGAGACGCGAGGGCGTGCTGGCTGCTAATGGTGCGCTAAGTTGCAATACGGGTGTGCGAACGGGTCGATCGCCAAAAGACCGCTTTATCGTCGACGATTCTACCACGCATAACACAGTTGATTGGGGGCAAATTAACCTACCTATCGAGGAAAAGGTGTTCGCTGCGTTGTGGGATAAAGCACAGACCTATTTAACCGATAAAGATCGTTATGTCAGTCGCTATCATGTTGGTGCGAGTCATCAGCATTATTTGCCGGTTGAAGTTACAACCGAGCTGGCTTGGCATCAAGCCTTTGCCCAAAATATGTTTATTAACCCTGAGCAATATAACCCGCTAAATAAAGACGTTTGGCAAGTACTCAACGTGCCAAAGCTTACCTGTGACCCAGAGGTGGATGGCACCAACAGTGACGCAACGGTGATGGTTAACTTCACTGAACGCAAGGTATTGTTAGTGGGCATGCACTACGGTGGAGAGATGAAAAAGGCGATGTTCGCGGTGCAAAACTATTTGTTGCCCGAGGTGGACGTTTTGCCTATGCATTGCTCTGCTAATGTGGGGGGCGATGGTGATACGGTACTATTTTTTGGCTTGTCTGGTACCGGTAAAACCACCTTGTCTGCTGACCCTGAACGCTTTTTAATTGGCGATGATGAGCATGGTTGGAGTGATCATGACGTGTTTAACTTTGAAGGTGGCTGTTATGCCAAAACCATTGATCTAACGCGCGATAACGAGCCGGTTATTTTTGATGCGATTCGCTTTGATGCCGTGTTAGAGAACGTGATGATTGGTGAAGACCGTGTGCCAGACTACTTCGATACTAGTTTGTCGCAAAATGGTCGGGTGGCCTATCCATTAGCGCATGTGCCAGGGCAGATGCCAGCTAATAAAGCCGATGTGCCCAAGCATGTCATCTTTTTAACTTGTGACTTAAATGGTGTGCTACCGCCGGTTGCCGTGCTAGATCCGAACGCGGCGGCGTACCACTTTTTAAGTGGATATACGGCGTTGGTAGGGTCAACTGAAGTCGGGGCTGGCACAGGGGTGAAAGAAACCTTTTCTACTTGTTTTGGTGCGCCATTCTTCCCGCGCAACCCATCGGTGTATGCTGAACTGCTCAAAACGCGTATGCAAGAAACGGGTGCGAGAGTATGGCTAGTTAATACTGGCTGGACAAAAGGCCCATTTGGCGAAGGGCGGCGCTTTAAGATTCCAGAAACGCGTGCCGTGATTCGTGCCATTGTGAATGATCAGCTCAATGATGTGCCAACCGAGCATATTGATGTGTTAAACCTCAATGCACCGGTGAGCATTCCAGGTGTTGCCGATGAGCTAGTCATTCCGCGCGCTGCATGGGCTGATCCTCATGCTTATGACGACCGCGCCGCTTTGTTGGCGGAACGTTTCCAAGCCAACTTCGATAAGTTTGATGTGGCAGAAGAAATCGTGGCTGCTGGACCACAAGGTGTGGGCGCGCACTCATAGCTAGAGATCGGTTAGCGTTGTGCAGTGTTTGCTGCACAACCTAATCCGATTGAGCTATGATGCGCCGATGGAATTTTCAATCATTAAACAATACTTCACTGGCATAGGCGCGCCGGTGCCTTCTGAAGTCACGCTTGCGATCGGCGATGATGCTGCCTGCTGGCAGGCGCCTGATGGGCAGCAGCATGTAATGTCGATCGACACCGCAGTCGCTGGTGTGCATTTCCCTGTTACCAGTGATTGGTTTGATGTGGCCTATCGGGCGGTTGGCTGTGCTGCGAGTGACCTAGCAGCTATGGGCGCCAGTCCAGCATTTGCAACATTGGCCATTACCTTACCTAAGGCATCCAACGACCAGCTTGCGCACTTGTCGCAAGGGTTGGATTCAGCACTAAAGCAGGCGGGCTTAGCTCTCATTGGTGGTGACACCACATCAGGCCAGCAGCTAGTACTGACCTTGAGTGTTCATGGTTGGGCGCCTAAGCCAATTCGCCGCTCTGGTGCGCAACAAGGCGACGCGGTAATGATCTCCGGGCCAACTGGACTAGCTGGCGCTGCACTTGCTTATTTAGATAACTGGGAAGATTGCCCACAGCCTTGGTGGTTGGCTTATTTTCGCCCCCACGGACGGTTTGATATGGTGGCGAGCTTGCGCCAGTTCGCTAGTGCTGCCATTGATGTATCGGATGGACTGTTGGCAGATTTACAGCATATTTGCCAAGCCTCGAACGTTGGTGCTGTGGTCGAAGCTGATCAGTTAGATTTGTCGTGGCGAGCTCATTTAACTGAAACGGCAGCAATCGAGTTAGCGCTAACCGCTGGCGATGATTATCAAGTGCTTTGCACGGTGGCAAAAGCCAATGTAGCTGCCATGGAGAAGTTGGGCTTTAGGAGTATTGGCCGCATAGATGGCGCTGTCGAAGGCGTGCAAGCCATGTACAATGGCCAGCTATTGTCATTTAATCAATTAGGATATCTACACCAATCATGACCAAGTTAACCCATCCAGTACATTGGCTCGCTTTTGGTTTGGGCTCAGGTTTGGCCCCTAAAGCGCCTGGCACCTTCGGTACTTTGGCAGCACTGCCATTAGGCATTGCTTTTATGTACTTGCTGCCAAGTGCTTGGTTTCTTGCACTGATTATTGTGGCCACCTGGCTAGGCGTTTGGTTTTGTGACAAAACCAGTAAAGACATGGGCGTTCATGACCACCCTGGCATTGTTTGGGATGAATGGGTGGGTATATGGATGACCTTGTGGCTAGTACCCCTAACATGGTGGACACCCATAGTAGCGTTTATTCTGTTCCGATTTTTCGACATCATTAAACCTTGGCCAATTAAATGGCTAGACCAGCGTGTACACGGTGGCCTGGGGATTATGATTGACGATATGGTGGCGGCCATTCCTGCTTGGTTGATTTTGCAAGGTTTGGTGTGGTGGCTGTTGTAAACGCCTAGCGGCGCAATAGGCGCAGCCAAATGCCAATATTGACAAAGTCAGCCATGGCCTGTGCCACATAGGTATAGGCAGCAGCTTGCAATACTTTTCGAGCTTGACCAAGTTTCTCTTGTGGGATGTACTCGGCTAACAACGGCAAAGCTAGTTTGTAGCTGGCGTGTATCTCAACAGGTAGTGTGAGTAGGTGAAATAACAACCTTGTCACGCCTGCGATAATCAACGCAATAATCATCAAACGCCAAAGAATGGCCATGCCTGGCAGCCAAATCAGCAAGGTGCCGACCGATGTCACCATCGCCGTTATGCTTTGAATCATTGCGATGACAGGTGCCCACTGCTGGCGCAATACAAAGGGTGTCCAGCCTTTTTGGTCTTGCATGGCGTGCGATACTTCATGGGCTGCCACTGCAATGGCGGTAATGGATCGGTTTTTATAATTCTCTTGTGATAAAGCAACCAGCTTGGCTTGTGGGTCGTAGTAGTCGGCTGGCGCACCTGGTTTGATTTTTACCGGTAATTGAAACCTGTCGATTAGGTGGCGGGCAAGCTCGCCACCCGTACCTTCTAAACTGTCATCTATTTGATGATATTTTTTCATCCGCCGTTTTACTAACCACTGTGGCAGCATCATAAGCAAGACAAAAACACCAATAAATAACAAGAAGATCATTTGGCCACCCAGCTTTTAATTCGAGCGACCATGCTGTCGCCATCAAGCTCCATACTTGCTTTTACGTCGCTGGCACTGCCTTGGCTGACAAAACGATCATTAATGCCTAGTAATAAGCATTTTTGCGACAACGCCTGTTGATGTATCCACTCAAGTATGGCGCTACCGGCACCACCCTTACAGCTGCCTTCTTCAATGGTTACCCAGTATGGGTGATCGATTAACCGCGCAAGCATCGCTTCGTCGAGTGGTTTGACAAACCGCATATCAACGAGAGACCAGTTATGAGCTTCGGCAGCGGCGACTATTTTTTCGTCTATTACGCCAAACACTAAAACAGCAAGATTTTCGCCTTGGCGAATCCATTGCGCTTTGCCTAGTTGCCAAGCTGATTCTTCAGTGATTGGCGCTGGTGCATCGCCTTTTGGATAACGCACACACACCGGGCTGTCTTGTTGCCAGCCAAACTCTAGGGCATGGGTGAGGGCCGCTTTATTGCTAGGTGTTATAATGGTTAGGTTGGGAATGCAGCGTAAGTAACTTATATCAAAACTACCAGCGTGCGTGGCGCCATCGCCACCAACAAAGCCCGCACGGTCGATGGCAAACATGACTGGTAATTTTTGAATGGCTACGTCGTGAATCAGCTGGTCGTAAGCGCGCTGCAAAAAGGTTGAGTAGATGGCCACCACGGGTTTGCTACCCTGGCAAGCCATGCCAGCGGCTAGTGTGACGGCATGCTGCTCGGCAATGCCAACATCAAAAAAGCGCTGTGGATATTGCTCGCTAAAGGTTTGCATGCCCGAGCCAATGCACATGGCTGGGGTAATGGCGGTTAATCTTTGGTCTTCGTTCGCTTTTTTGCATAACCAGTTGCCAAACACTTGGCTGAATGTTTCGCCATAGCTTACTTCATATTTATGGGGCAGCTTGGTGATGGCGTGATACTGGATAGGTTGGCGCTCTGCTGGTAAATAGCCCCGTCCTTTAGTGGTGAGTACATGGATTACCTGCGGTCCTTGGTACGCTTGGGCTTCTTTGAGCGTAGCTAGGAGCGTGGGCAAATCATGGCCGTCAATTGGGCCGCGATATAAAAAACCCAATTGGCGGAACAAAGCACGAGGGTGCATTTCGGCATTGCTGCTGTCTTTGCTAATCGCCGAGAAGGTTTTTTGCAACTGCCCAACATTGTGCGATATCGACATATCATTGTCGTTTAAAATAACAGTGATATTGCTTTGTTCGTGACCAGCGTGATTAAGTGCTTCGAACGCCATGCCAGCCGTTAGGGCGCCATCACCAATGACCGCTAGGCTTGGTAGGGTTTTGCCCTGTAGTTTGTTGGCGATCGCCATGCCAAGCGCTGCTGAGATGCTGGTGCTCGAATGGCCAGTGCCAAAAGCGTCATACTGACTTTCTTGGCGGTCTGGGAAAGCAGCTAGCCCACCAAAGTGGCGGATGCTTGGCAGTTGCTCGCGGCGCTCAGTCAGGATTTTATGCGGGTATGCTTGGTGGCCAACGTCCCACACTAAAGGTACGTCCGGTGTGTTGTAGCGATAGTGCAGCGCAATCGTCAACTCAATCACCCCTAGTCCTGCACCAAAGTGCCCACCACTGCTACCAACCGACCACAGTAAGTACTCACGAAGCTCATCGGCTAATTGACGCAGGTCTGCTTCAGGCAGTGAGCGCACCGCACGCGGAGTGTTGCATCCATCTAAAAGTGGCGTAACTGGGCGCTCGGTTGGCAGTTGTTCGAAGACTTTCATTGCTTACGCTCTACTATATATTTCGCTAGTGATCGCAGCGGGTCAGCCGTTTCACCAAAACACTGCAACGCGGCAATGGCTTCATTGCATAGCTGTTGTGCTTGCTCTTTGGCGCCCGCGATACCAAGCAAGCTGACATAGGTCGTTTTGCCGTTTTCGATATCTGACCCTTGTGGCTTGCCAATGGTGGTTGAGTCGCCTTCTACATCTAATAAATCGTCCGCTACTTGGAAGGCTAGGCCAACGGCTCGGCCATATCGAGCTAGTGCATCAACTTGCTCAGGGCTTGCATTAGCAATAATGGCGCCACATGCTAATGCCGCCTCTATTAAGGCGCCGGTTTTTAACTGGTGTACGGTTTTTAGGCCTGCTAGATCTGTGCCTTCGTTCTCGGCAACCATATCCATAGACTGACCCAGCACCATACCACTTAGGCCAGATGCTTTGCTCAAAGCAAGTATGCAGGCAAGTTTTTGTTCGGCGCTATAGGGAGCCTGTGCAAGGTGCTGGAACGCTAATGTTTGTAACCCGTCACCCACCAATATTGCCGTTGCTTCATCGTACTTTACATGAACTGTGGCATGGCCGCGGCGTAAGTCATCGTCATCCATTGCTGGTAGATCGTCATGCACCAGTGAGTAGGTATGTACAAGCTCAATGGCAGCAGCGGCAGGCAACCAATTAGCATCACCGCCACAAGCTTTCATTGCTTCAAATACCAGCATTGGCCGCACCCGCTTACCGCCTACTTTTAAGCTGTAAGCGGCAGCGCGATTAACAATATCGTCTGGTAAGGTAGCAACAAGTGCCTCTAAGTAGGTGTCTACCTGCGACTTTATTTCTTCATTCGTCATCCGATTTGGCCTTGCTACCTTTGCTTAGCAATTCGATTTTTTGCTCTGCTTCATTGAGTTGCTTTTGGCATGCGCGGGTAATATTCACACCTTCCTCATATGCTGAAAGTGCATCGGCAAGAGGCAAGTCGCCTTGTTCAAGCTTCACGACTAAACTTTCTAAACGTTGCAGGCGTGACTCAAAATCAGTTGGGTCTGGCATGGGGGCTCCCTATTACCGTCCGTTAAATTTATAGAAATAACACTGTTCGATGGACGTTGGCGTCTAAAGTTAATTGTAAACAAGCCGATCCATTTTGTAATCGACTAGCGGTTGTATGCAAGTTAAGTGAGGTAAGTTGTGGATTTAGCCACCATTGTGGGGCTGCTTGTAGGTATCGCCATGATCGTCATGTCGATGCTACTCGGCGGTGACCTGACCATCTTTTATAACCTACCATCAGTATTGATTGTATTTGTAGGCTCCATTTTTGTTGCAATGCAACGCTATACGTTGGAAGGCTTTTTGGGCGCGGCTAAAGTAGCTGGGTTTGCCTACTCTTTTAAGTTAATTAAGCCAGAAGAGCTGATCACTGAAATTGTTGAAGTCGCTGATGCAGCACGCAAAGGTGGCTTACTGTCACTTGAGGGTCGTGAATATAGCATCGATTTCTTGGGCAAAGGCGTGCAGCTGCTAGTTGACGGTCATGACGCAGACGTTGTGCGCTCCATTATGAGCCGAGATTCCAAACTTGCTAAAGAACGTCATGAGGCTGGCGCAGAAATGTTTGGTGGCATTGCCGATGTGGCGCCAGCAATGGGCATGATTGGTACCCTAATCGGTTTGGTGGGCATGCTGGCAAATATGGATGACCCAAAAACGATTGGCCCGGCAATGGCGGTTGCATTGTTAACCACCTTATATGGTTCTTTGTTGGCTACTGTTGTGGCTGGGCCGATTAAAGAAAAATGTATGCTGCGCGCTGCTGAAGAAGAGCTGGTGCAGCGCATTTGCATCGATGGGTTGCTGGCAATTCAGGCTGGTCAAAACCCGCGTATCATCGAAGAAATGCTGAAAACCTACTTGCCGCAAGGCAAGCGCGGTGCAGCTGAGTAGTAGGGGGCGCTTATGGCTGCTGAAGAAGAAGATGAATGCCCCAAATGCCCACCTGGGCTGCCAGCATGGATGGCTACCTTTTCTGACTTGATGGCACTGCTAATGTGCTTCTTTGTATTGCTGCTGTCATTTTCTGAAATGGACGCGTTGAAGTTTAAGCGCATGGCTGGCTCGTTGCGCAATGCGTTTGGTGTACAGCGAATGATTGAAGCCAATGCCATTCCAAAAGGCACGTCTATCATTGCGCGCGAGTTTTCTCCTGGCAAGCCTCAGCCAACGGTGATCAATGAGATTCGCCAGCAAACGGTGGACGAGTTAAAGGACAGCTTGGAAGTGCTGTGCCAAGATCCACTTGCGCAAGAAGATCAGCCAGGTGATGAAGAAACGGCATCGGCGCCAACCATCACGATTGATGAAGCAGCAATTGATGAGCAGGTAAGAGAAGAGGCTGCAAAAATTGCTGAGGCGCTGGCTGAAGAGGTAAGTGAAGGCTTACTTGAGATTGAAAGCATTAACCAAATTATCATCGTGCGGGTCAAAGAGCAGTCATTCACGGGTGGCTCAGATTTTCTTGCGGATGATTTTTTGCCGGTGTTGGATCGCATCCGCACGGTGTTGATGCAAACTCAGGGTGAGATTTATGTTGAAGGGCATACGGATGCGCTGCCTATTCGTACGGCAAGGTTTCGCAATAACTGGGTGCTTTCAACGGCTCGTGCTTTAGCCGTGGCGGAATACTTGTTCGCCGACCCTGAAATGGATCAAAACCGCTTCGTTGTGGTAGGGCATTCAGATACCCGCCCAATAGCGACGAACTCAACAGCCGAGGGGCGCTCGCAAAATCGCCGGGTCGAAATTATTATTCGCAAGGATAATCCAGACTTCTTAGGACCAGAACCACCAGACCCTGATGAGCTCAATCCGGGTGCGCCAGAACTGTTTGGCTTGGACCCAGACGAAATCTTCTAACAAAAGCCTGCGCTACAGTTAATTGGTAACGCAGGCTTTTTTCTGCATTTAATCGTTGGATGCGAACAAGTTTAAGTCGTTAAGCTGTGCGAGCAATGGTGATGCCAAACGTTGGAAGTCGGCACGGTACTTATTTGCAATCGGCTCAGCTTCTGGCAAGTCAACCGTTTGAGGGTTGCGATGCACACCGTTTACCAAAAACTCATAATGTAAATGTGGACCGGTAACCATGCCAGTAGCACCAACGTAGCCGATAATTTGCCCCTGGCGCACCCGATCATTATTACCAATGCCTCGGGCAAAGCCATTCATATGTGCGTAGAGCGTGCGAATATTATGACCATGCTGGATGATGATCGTATTGCCGTAACCACCTTTCACGCCTCTAAAAACCACTCGTCCATCGCCAGATGCTTTAATTGGCGTGCCTGTTGGTGCGGCATAGTCAGTGCCTTTATGCGCTCTAATGGTATTTAACACTGGGTGGCGGCGATTAGGGTTAAATGGTGAGCTGATGCGGGCAAACTCAACAGGCGTGCGAATAAATGCTTTGCGCATGCTTAGGCCTTCAGGTGTATAAAAGCTTGAGCGCCCGTCACTGTCGGTGAAAGAAATTGCATTAAAGGTATCACCGTCGTTGGTAAACTGCGCGGCGATGATTTTTGTGTCGATGATTGTGTCGTCGATTTCGTACTCATCCCAAATAACCTTGAACTCATCGCCTTGGCGAATATCAAGGATGAAATCAATGTCCCAGCCAAAGATGGCGGCAAGATCCATCGTCATATTTTCGCTAATGCCGGCATCACGGCCAGCTAAAAACAGCGAGCTATTAATCACCGCATGTGCCGATCGGCGATTGACATTGGGTTCTCTCTCAACCATTTGGTAGCGAATGTCATCGTCAAAAATGAATTCGTGCTTCGTTAGTAAGTCTGGCCAGTACTCAAAGCTATGTAGCTCGCCATTGCTGTGCTTTTTAAATACCAGTTTCTGGTCTGGGTATAGGTTCCTAAGCACGGCTTTATAATCGTTGTTGGCGAGTACGGCATAAATATTGGCAAGACCAGCGCGGTTGCGTTCAAATATTTCAGATAAGGTGTCACCAGTACGAACCTTGTCTTCCGTCACGCTGTATTGAGGGGCAGGTACCGGGGTAGCAGTCGGTAATTGCGCTGGCAGTATGTCGCTCTCCTCGACACTCTCTGGCTCGGTTTTACCGGGCTCAGGTACAGTCGTCGGAACAGAAACTGAATCTGCAGGTGTGCGTGCCGAATTGGAAGCCGGGCCGGTTTCTACGGTAATAGGTATCCTAATCGTACCTGCTTGTTCTGCCATATTGGTACGGCTATCAACCTCGACGGCGGAATCGCTGTTCCCTGGTATAACTAAGGCAATTAACAGAACTGCTGCCGCACAAGTTAGAGCGATTCGATGTTTAAAAGGGATAACTTGCCATATAGAAAGCATACTACTAACCAATTTTCCTACTCATTGTCACATTAGCACGATGTCGCCCTTTGTGGCAGACCCTAACTTTGTTGTATTCTTTGCTACCAAGCATATACAACGAATTGTAAGGTAAATACCCCATGAGCGATGTGCAAGCAGCGTTGGAAATTATTAAGCGTGGCGCGGATGAAATTTTGCCGGAAGCAGAGTTGATTGAAAAACTTGAGCTTGGGCGCCCGCTAGTGGTTAAGGCTGGCTTCGACCCAACTGCGCCCGACCTACACCTTGGGCATACGGTAGTGATTAATAAATTGCGCCAGTTGCAAGACTTGGGGCACGAGGTTCACTTTCTGATTGGTGACTTCACCGGCATGATTGGCGACCCAACAGGCAAGAGCGCAACCCGGCCACCATTAACCGAAGCGCAAGTCGCTGAGAATGCCAAAACCTACCAAAACCAAGTGTTCAAAATTTTAGATCCGGCGAAAACCAAGGTCCGCTTTAACTCTGAGTGGATGTCTAAGTTATCGGCCGCGGACATGATTGCTTTGGCGGGCAAACAAAGTGTGGCGCGCATGCTAGAGCGTGACGACTTTAAAAAGCGCTTTAAAGGTAATCAATCCATCTCTATTCATGAGTTTTTATATCCATTAGTTCAGGGTTACGACTCAGTTGCTATGGAAGCCGACATTGAACTTGGTGGCACGGACCAGCGTTTTAACTTGCTAATGGGGCGCGAACTCCAGAAGGCCTATGGCAAAGCACAGCAAGTGACAATCATGATGCCGCTGCTTGAAGGGTTAGACGGCGTGCAAAAAATGTCCAAGTCGTTAGGTAATTATGTGGGTATTGATGAAGCACCTGGTGTCATGTTCCAGAAGCTAGTGTCTATGCCTGATGATCTAATTTGGCGTTACTTTGAACTGCTGAGCTTTAGGTCTTTGGATGAGATTGCGCGATTAAAAGCAGATGTTGAAAACGGCGCTAACCCTCGTGATGTGAAAATGATGCTTGCACGAGAGCTTATTGAGCGATTCCATGATGCAGAAGCAGCTGCCAACGCGCACAAAGGATCTGGTAATGTAATTAAAGATGGCGAGATACCTGATGACATTGATGAGGTAGAGGTGTCGCTAGAAGGTTCAGACGAAATGCCATTAACAGCCATCCTCAATAAAGCAGGCCTTACCGCTAATGCCGCTGCAGCGCGAGATGTTGTTAAAAACAAGCGCGCAAAAATTGATCAACAGCCGATCGAAGGGCCAGTTGCGCTAAGCGCAGGGCGCTACTTGATTCAAGCCGGTAAAAAGAAAATCGCTTGGGTGGTGCTTAAATAGAGTAGGCAGCCTCAGCCAAATGAAAAACAAGCGCCACTTTTGGCGCTTGTTTTGTTTTAGATAAACGAAAAGCCGACGCATCAGACATATATGTAGCAAAAGTGAAAAACCTGTTTCTAAGATCAGGTTTGCCACCTACATTTTTAAGACGGCAGGCGAAGTCATCGATGAAGTCCTTAGAAGTTGGCTAGTTTTTGAACGTTTTATAGTGGTTTTGTATGTTTGTTGATCAAAAACCTAAGTCTTTGATCTTTAAAGCAAAAAAGTCATAAAAACTTCAAAAAAAGTGTTGACGCATTTGGCTTTGTCTCTATAATGCGCCTCCACACCAGCGGGGCACAGCCAAA
>NZ_QPEP01000019.1 GCF_003577475.1 Salinibius halmophilus | reverse complement strand
GACGGACATATTGTTCGGTGGTGCCAATTTTTTGAGGATGGCTTCTTTACGTTCTGGTGCGTATCGGTTCATAGTTCTCTCTACACAGGTTTATGTGCAAACTATGTTGACCTATAGGGCATTCCAATATTCAATGGTTGCCAGCACACCAAACTGAACCTTTGCGCCCATAAGCATAACGAGCATTAGCATACCTGCATGAAACACCTTCCAATTGGCGATCAACATTAACCCCACAATAAGCTGCAAAATAACCAACAGCCAACCCAGCACACCATAAGCATGGTAATGCGGGGCAATCAGGCAGCCACTATAGGATGTTAAAACAAACGATAATCCGGTAAAAACGCGCAGCAAGGCGATAATGACCTGCCTTGCTTTGGAGTCTACCAATGGCGGATTAGGTAGTTTGGCATCTAAAAAGATCGACAAGCCGACCATAAATGTGGCCAAAACCAGCCAAACCAACACGGCTGGTTCAGTGAGTGTATAGGGTTCAAATGGTAGGGCATTGGCGTTATGTTCATCAACAAACCAGCGCACATGTGCCGCGCTTAACGAGGCCAATGATAGCCCTAGTGCCAAAACAAATAGATATCTAGGAAATGTCTGAGGGGTCATAACAAGTACAGCACAATATGAAAGACGTTAGAATGATACTGATACTTGCATTGTCGTCAGCTAGGCTAACCGTGCCTAGTTTGCAATAACAAACAATTTATAAGGGAAAATACTGATTCTGCGAAATTGTTACGGTTGCAAAGTGATCTAAACACAGCAGCCATAACCCCGCTTGGTTGTACTTGCATCCAAGTGTGGATTAACTAGGCTTGTGTTTTTGCCAAGGACGCACAATGGAATCACAAGACTTATTGAACTCTCTCACACAACACTTTGGTTTTACTGAGTTTCGCGTTGGACAAGCAGAAACCATCACTCAATTAATTTCCGGGCACTCAAGCCTTGCCATTTTTCCGACTGGCTCAGGCAAGTCATTATGCTATCAACTAACCGCCTTGCACCTGCCCCACCTAACTTTGGTGGTATCGCCACTAGTAGCGCTAATGAAAGACCAAATAGCCTTTTTAAAGAGCAAGAACATTGCTGCCGAGAGTTTGGATGCGGGCCTGTCACCGCAAGCCTACCAAGACATTTTAAAGCAAGTAAAAACCGGCAATAGCAAAATTCTTATGGTGTCGGTTGAGCGATTTAAGAACGAGCGCTTTCGCCAGTTCATTGAGCAGGTGCCCATCTCTTTGATAGTAATCGATGAAGCACACTGTATCTCTGAGTGGGGCCATAATTTCAGGCCAGACTACTTGAAGCTGCCTGAGTACAAACAGCAGCTAAACATTCCGCAAGCGCTATTGCTCACGGCGACGGCAACTAAAACAGTTAAACGAGATATGGCGACAAAGTTTGCCATCCAACCCGAACATATCAATCAAACCGGGTTTTACCGTTCTAACTTGCAACTAAGCATTGAGCCGACAAGTGAGCAAGATAAGCAACAGCGCCTTAAAGACTGCATCGGCAAAGGGGCTGGCATTGTTTATGTTACCTTACAACAAAGTGCCGAAACACTGGCGTCGTATCTAACAAATCAAGGTATCCAAGCGGCTGCCTATCATGCGGGTTTAGACAGCGAGCTGCGCACTCAGGTGCAACAGCAGTTTATGCGCGATAAACTGCAAGTCGTAGTAGCCACCATTGCTTTTGGCATGGGCGTAGACAAGTCTAATATCCGCTTTGTGATTCACTACGACTTACCTAAGTCGATCGAAAACTATAGCCAAGAAATTGGCCGCGCAGGACGTGATGGCATGCCAGCAAACTGTATTACCCTGGCTAACCTAGATGGCGTGCCTACCCTTGAAAACTTTGTTTATGGTGACACCCCACCTCAAGAAGGCATTGCCACCCTAATTGAGTTCTTATTAGCAAATGCTCAAGGCGATAAAATTGAGTTACAACTACACCAGCTATCCAGCCTGTGCAACATTCGACCGCTGCCACTTAAAACGTTATTGGTACAGCTGGAGCTTCGTGGTGCAATCAAACCGCTATACGCCTACTTTGCAGAATTTAAAATCAAACCGCTGAGTACCGTGACCGATATCACAGCCCAGTTTGATGGTGAGCGGGCGCAGTTTATTGACGATATTTTCACCCATACACAGTTTAAAAAAGTATGGGGAACACTGGATATGAATACGCTGCTAGCTAAAGGCCACCAGCGCCAGCGCGTGGTTACAGCCCTTGAATACTTGCAAGAGAAGGCATTGATTGAGCTACAAACCAGTAAAATGACCGATGTATATCAAGCAGATCACACACAACTCAGTGCCCCTGAGCTGACTGACATATTGCACCAATACTTTGTTGATAAAGAACAAAAAGAGATCAAACGCATCGCTAGCCTCGTGCGCTTTTTTGAGCTAGATAAATGCCTTACAAGCAACCTTGCCCGCTATTTTGATGACCAAAACGCTCCCGAGCAATGCGGTCACTGCTCGGTCTGCCTGGGCAAAGTGGCTAAGCTTCAATACTCCAACACGCCCAAATGGCCTTCAGATGAGCAACTCAGGCACTACCTTAACGGGTTGGCCGCCCACGCAGAAGCGAAGCTTGGTCAGCCATTAAGCAATGCTAGTTGTATCCGCTTCCTAGCTGGTATTAGCACACCGGTGTTCACTCGATTACGCGCCCGACAACTACCAGGTTTCGCCAGTTGCGAACAACTTAGGTACCATGACATCGAACTTAAAGTAGCACATTTGCGTTAAAAACCTAGCGCCTATCTTGATAGGCGCTAGGTCATATCTGCCTCGTCAAAATGTTAACTTGGTCGCAAGTCGATTAATGCAAACACGCACGTTTTAATTTCAATGATCCAGCTCAACTTAAGCGCCGTAACCTGAAACCGATCCCAAAATAAATACACAAACGGATGGAAGGAAATCTATGAAATCACTCAAGCGCTTGGCATCAATCACCGTCGCGGCCCTGATGATCCCAATGCTGACCGCATGTCAGGTCCAAACTGTTTCTTATGTGGATTTGAACCGATATTTGGGCCTTTGGTATGAAATCTCTTCTAACCCAACGTTCTTCAACGAAGGTTTGGTGGGTACCACTGCTGAGTACAGTCTAAATAGCGACGGCACTATCAAAGTTGTCAACACTGGCTTTATGTGAACACTCGATGGCGAGCGCACAGTGATTGAAGGAACGGCTGAGGTGGTCAACCGCCAAACTAATGCGAGCTTGCGTGTTGCCTTCCCTGGTGCACCAGACACCCCATTCCCGAACTACAATATCGTGATTCTTGATGAAGTAGATTACCAGTACGCTGTTGTAACAGATCCGCTCAACACAACGTTGAATCTGTAGAAAAACTCCCAGATTAACTACCTTAGCTTCGGTAAAATGTGCAAATACATCAGGACTTGCACATGCCCAATTTTATTCCTTACGACTACGGCCAGAACTCAATGGTCGTCATCAATTACGCTGATCAACTTCAACCAGGCACCTTTGAACACGCGGTTTATTATCTTGTCGAACACAAACTCGACATGTCAGTTTTTGAGTCTTACTACAAAAATGATGATGGTGGTCGGGCAGCCTATGATCCTCGCGTACTATTAAAAATCGTGCTGTTTGCCTACTCAAAAGGCATTCGTTCGAGCCGAGAAATTCAGTGGCAATGCCAACACAACATCATCTTCAAAGCGTTGTCGTGCGATGCGGTTCCGCACTTCACCACTATTGCCGCTTTTATTAGTGAGCGACGCGAGCAAGTGATCTCGCTGTTTGAGCAAATCCTATTGATCTGCGATCAGCAGGGACTTCTAGGTAAAGAGCTGTTTGCGATTGATGGCTGCAAAATGCGCTCTAATGCAGCCAAAGAATGGTCGGGTACACACAAAGAGCTAGAGCAAAAACGCCAAAAGCTACAACGCCTAATTCATCATCATGTCATTGAGCACACTAAGCTTGATGAGCTAGAAGAGGACGTTGCACAAGAAAAGCGGAAGAAAATCGAAAGTGCCGTTACCAAGCTAGATAAAGCCGAAAAGAAGGTCGCTGAGTTCCTCGCAAACAACACTCCAAGAATGGGTAAAGGCAAACGTTCAAAAGAGGTAAAGAGTAATATCACCGATAACGAATCAGCCAAAATGACAACAAGTAAGGGCACGATTCAAGGCTACAACGGAGTTGGTACAGCAGATAAAAAGCACCAAATCATCGTCAACGCGACAGCTTTTGGTGAAGGGCAAGAGCATCACACTTTGATACCGATTCTAGAAGATATTAGCGAGACTTTTCAGAAGCTAGGCATCGCAGACACTATCTTTAGTGACGGTACAATTGTCACTGCCGATACCGGCTTTGCTAACGAAGCGAACTACAAAGACTTAAAGGCAGCAGGCATTAATGCTTACGTGCCAGACAACAAGTTTCGCGAACGTGATCCGAAGTTTGCCCAGCAGAAACAGAAGCACGGGAAGCGCAAGCAAGACATCAAAAAACGAAAGACGGAGATCTTTCCAAATACCGACTTTCAGTTCGACCCAGAAACAATGATCTGCATTTGCCCAGCGGGTGAGGAACTAACATTTAGACACAAGCGCCCAAACGAAGATGGACATGTATTCGCTCACTTTTCAGGGCGTATGTCACAGTGCAAAAATTGCGATCTAAAAGCCAAATGCATGCACAACCCCAAGTCAGCAGAAAAGCGCAAGGGCAAAGGCAGGCAAGTCGCATTTATGATTGAGCGTGCAGAAAGCGTGCTAGGCTGGATGCAAGAGCGCGTTGATAGCGAGCAAGGTAAAGCGATTTATGGGCACAGGATGAGCGTCATTGAACCCGTATTTGCCAACCTAGGTACCCAAAAAGGCTTAGATCGTTTTAGCCTTCGAGGTCGTGACAAGGTGGATTCACAGTGGAAGCTGTTTGCGATCATTCACAACATAGAAAAGCTGTATAAATACGGAAATTTGGTGATGTAGAGGCTTTCCGGCATCAATTATCAGCTCCACAACACGGTTCAGAAGCGGATATAGCAATGCAAAGGCTAAAATCTGTAAAACTAGCCACTAGGTCAGTTACCTTTCAGCCGCTCAACGGGTAAAGTTAGGGGCAATATATTAACGAATTAAGAGCCACTGATTACCTGAAAACGGGTTTTTCTACAGGCTCGTTATTTGTATTAAGCCGCACACCGCAAATGGACGAGGCGCTATATCAAAGCCTACTAGCTCAATTAGAGGAAAAACAAATCGATACGTCGAACCTAACCCGCACACTTCAGCCTGAGTTCTAATTCAAGCTTTGTGGCTCGAGGGCTGATTGACAGCCCTCGACTAGGTTAAATGAACCCGTTTATTTTTTTACTAAACTCGCTACAACACCCGCAAGCCCTGCTGGCGTTGTGGCGCCATTAGCGGCATCTAACCTATTCTTATGCTCCTGCTTTAAAACACCAAAATACGCCCAAAGCAAAGTGACCAGAGGACCGATAACCGCGAGCACAAACTGCCAGCCGCTCATAACTTCTCTTACCATATCGTCGTCGCTGGTTAGCACGCCAAACGCCCAAACTGAAATGGTTACAAGCACCGTGAACGCAACTACTAGAAAAGCACCTTTGGCAATATAGGGCCGTGTACTGTGCGGATCGTTGGCGTCACTTTCCAACATTTTCTTAACAGTCGAGTGCGACTCGTTAATTTGCAATATCTCAACGTCGAATTCTTTGCCCATAATGACTGCTTGCTGGTCGGGCGACAAATTAGTCAGCGCAGCACTAACTGCATCACCTGTGGCATGCACTGGCAGCTTTTTTTCTGCAGGCAAAAACTCATTCACTGAGTCAATAATTAAAGGCCCTGTGCCTGGTAGCGCTGCATTTAATGCAGTAGTACCAACCTTTTTTATGATATCCCATAATTTCATAATCTAACCCTGTTTTTTAGCCACCCATATACAAAGTGCTCGTCTTTTTCCCGTCTCTCAGCAAGCTCGATATAATGAGCACCTTGCAAACAGTTCAGCGCCTTTACTAGTGTTTCCTCATCACGCTTAGCAAGGTAGCCTTCAAGCGCTTTGAATGTTGCAGGACCTATTGCACCATCAACTTCAATATCATCGTACATATCACCCCGACGATTTAATACATTTAACGCGCGCTGAAGATACTTTACCGCACAACCTTTCCCCATGTTCACGGCGGTATCCACCACTTCCTCTGTCACACGTTCCGAATGCGCAATTAACGTATCACCGCCCACTGCATCCCAGTATTTTGCTGAATATATTTTTACAGCAAGCGAGCGTGGCATTGATTTCATTGCTCCACTATACCCCCACTCTCTAGCTTCATCCGCCAATATGCCAAAGTTTGTTTCACCGCCACTATCACTGGGGTCGTTTGTGTAACCGCCCTCAACAGCAATTATCCCGTCTATAATCCTTGATTTTAAGGTAGGCATAATTCCACCATTATCTATAAACACGTTTTATATAAATATAATAAAACCAAAAGCAAAGCAGTACTTTGCTTTTGGATAGTAGAACATATTCAAAACCACTACGATATAGTGGCTTCTTCTGCACTTGGCTCAAAGAAAGCAGGCTCTAGCGTTTTACTTCGCATAGTAAGAGATGCTGTTTTCCCCCAAAAGTCGACAATACTTGAAAAATCGATCTGGTATACAAGCTGCCAGACGCCATACCTGGCGTTATCTACTGTTGGTGTATAGTTTAATGTTGAAGATTCGGTGCTGTACTCAGATAGCGAAATGGTATGGCTTGTCTCGTTGCTTACTTCATGAGAAAGAGAAACGAACTCGTTAGCCAAGCCTATAGACTCTGTTACTGTCTTAGTAACGGTTGTAGACTTTTCAACGCCTTTTGCTACGCTCTGATTGAAAGTAAACCCTGTACTCTTAGTGAGCCCGTTACTGCCTGCCAAAAATTCATATCGAGCATGAATTCGCATGTGCCTCAACACAGCATTACCTTTATCTTCTAGTAACTTATCTTGCACCAAAACCCAGGCGGAATTGCCCATGGGCTGATGGCTGTCTGGTATTACAGGCTTAATACGCTTTAGCTCATCAAGGTTGAATACTGGCATTTCACTTTGAAGCACATTAAGTTCAACACTACGGCCACCATAATCACTCTCAGCAGCTTCGTTACCATAATTTGCAAATAAAAAAGCCTTGTTGTTAATTTCTACGCGGGCAAATGCTGGCCGATAGCAGTCTGAGTGTGAGCAGCTTACCTTAAGTTTTGTTGGCGTGACGATATCTGTATTGAGGTTGCTTAATGCAGATTGTTTATTCTTAGATATTCCAGTGTTACCTAGAATTTCACTAGCATAAGTCTTTAGCTCATGTTTTTCATTATACCCAGTAAGATAATAGTGAATTCGATAGTCAGTCCCAGAGTCACCTTGACCGGCCGTGTGCAATCGTATATTAGCCATTTTTATTTCCTTTTCGAATATTAAAGTTTTAAATTAGAAAAACACCCAAATACGGTTTATGCGATATGTAATTCATTACATCTCGATGTGTATTTCTAACAACAAAATATAGGCTAATATTAGGAGAGGATTGTGCAGATCGTCCTGACTATTATGCAGGTCGTATTTTTTTCGGAGGCGTAACAGATGGATAAACGTGGAAACCCATAGTCGTCACAACACCCACCTACGGCATTGAAACCATAGGCGCGGTTTGAAAGTGACAGCATTTGCGTGCCCTAGTGATGAAATTCTATTGTGGCTCACCGGTACCAACAAACCCAATCATACGAATCAGTTTGTCATCTTCGAGCTCACAGAAATATTGCCCGTGTTGCGTTACAGCTTTTCCCCCAGGTCCCAATCCTGAGAACGCCACCGTTACACGTGTGACCGAGGCAATGGTATCTTGCTTTACTACTGATGCTGTCCAGCCTGGTGCATTAGCACTAAACATACCCAGGTAATCATTGACTGCACCGATTCCAGCAATCGAATCAGGCGTTTTTGGATCGGCATAGGTTACGCTAGTCTGCATGGCGGTCTTAAGACGATCTAACCTTTCCGCCGAGTCGTTGAGCTCCCAAGCCGAGAAGAATACTTCTATACTGTTACGCGCCATTGACTTATTCCTTCACTTATAAGATTTCCAGTGTAGTTAGGTACAACAACTAGATATCAAGGTATTGAGCGATCATAAAAGAATCGCCTTTGCCTTCATGGAAACCAAAATAGGTCACAGGCGGTATCTGTCAACATAGTTTGCACGCTTAAATTTTAATCAATTGCCACTTTTCGATCAGGATTCAAGTGAACTTCTTTGTCTGGGATGACGACTGCCGCATTACCTGACCACCTTTCAGGTCGTTTTGCCTTTGCTGCTTCTTTGATCGCAAGGCGTTTGGTTAGGATTAGTCCCGCTTCACCTTGGCGGCGATCCATTGGCGTCACGTAACCTAAAGCGCTGTGCTTGTGCTCATGGTTGTACCAGTGCA
>NZ_QPEP01000018.1 GCF_003577475.1 Salinibius halmophilus | reverse complement strand
TGAACCCTCGCCAGCCGCTTGGCTGACTCAGCGTTGCTGGCCGTTTTGGCTGTGCCCCGCTGGTGTGGAGGCGCATTATAGAGACAAAGCCAAATGCGTCAACACTTTTTTTGAAGTTTTTTCATTTTAAATCAATTACTTAGCAAATCGTTTACTTGTTAACCAAAAAGTCAGTTTTTTGATTATTTATCAACCACTTTTGCGCTTTCGCTATAGACGTACGGCCTAGAAATTAGAACAATGCGCCCATCAATTAAGTGCTACCTATAATAGAAAGGGCAAAAACATGGCTTTTGATTTAGAAACACCAGAAAACAACAACACTGACAACCTTGTTTGGCTAGGCCATCTAAGCCCAGACTCGGATACAATAGGCTCTGCAATTGCAGCAGCCGAACTATTCGGCGGTGAAGCACGCCGTGCTGGTGAGCTAAATAAAGAAACCGCTTTTGTTATTAAAGAAGCAGGCATTGAACAGCCAGCAATGATTTCTGTCGTGGAAGGTCAAAAAATCGGCTTAGTCGACTTCAATCAGAAAACCCAGCTACATAAAGATGTCGATACTAAGGACATCGTTGCAATTATTGACCACCACGCAATTCAAGATCAGCCAATTACTTTTAATTCGCCTATCTCTATCGACATCCGCCCTTGGGGTAGCGCGGCAACCATTCTAGCCGACCGCTTTGAAAAGCTAGGCAAAACACCATCACCAGCAACAGCAATTACGATGCTTGGTGGTATTTTGTCTGACACCGTAGTTTTCCAATCTCCTACTACAACAGAGCACGACAAAGTATTCGCTGAAAAACTTGGCAAGATTGCAGGTATTGCAGATGTAGTTGAGTTTGGCACTCGTATGCTGGAAGCAAAGTCGGACCTGGCAGATGTGTCGACTTACGATATTTTAAAAGGCGACTTTAAGCACTATGAAATCAACGGCAAAAAAGTTGGTTTTGGCGTTGCAGAAACATTGTTGCCAGAGCAGCTTATCGAGCGCAAAGCAGACTTCCTAAAAGAAATGGAAGGCGAAAAAGCCAAACAAGGTTTGGATTTCATCTTCTTCGCAATTGTAGATACGAAAAACCAAGCTTCTCACCTTGTGATCTTTGCTGATGCGGAAGGCGAACTGGCTAAGGAGGCCTATGGTGCCGAGTATGCTGATGACTTTATGCTTCTACCTGGCCTAATTTCTCGAAAGAGTCAGTTGATGCCGGTTATTCAAGAAGTGCTTTCTAAGTAAGTTAACTGTTTCCCAAAGCTCCGCTTTGTAAAACCTACACCTGAACCCCGTAGGTTTTACGACCGCTAGGTCGGGAAACAATAAAGTTTGCAAAGCTATTAAAAAAGCCCAATTGAGAGATCAATTGGGCTTTTTACTAACACGGAGGTCGCTGTGTTTCCCGAACCTTCGGTTCGTAAAACCTACATTCCTGCCTTCGCAGGAATGACAAACTGAACTACTTAACCACTTTAAGGTGGCTAACTTTGCCTTTTGCTTCTGGCTTTTCTGGCTCTGGAGATTCGGGCGCTTCTTCTAGCGCTTCTACTTCAAAGCTCATGCCTTCACCATTTTCCCGCGCATACAATGCTTCGACTGCGCCAATTGGCACATAGATATCACGCGGTTGGCCGGCAAATCGTGCTGAAAAGCTAACCGCCTGATCATCTATCAAGAAATGTGCGCAAGCACCCAGTGATACGTTTAATACGATGCGACCGTCCTTAACATGCTCTCGTGGCACATCCACGTAAGGTAAATCGGCATTGACGAGCAAATAAGGCGTGCAGTCACTGTCGGTTAGCCATTCGTGAATGGCCCTTAGCATATAAGGTTTGGCAGCTTTCATATTAATCTCGCATATCTCTTTCTACTTCCGACAAGCTCTCTTGGAATGACTCACGGGCAAATACTCGCTCCATGTATGCCAATAATGGCTTGCACTGTTTTTCAGGCAACTCAATACCAAGGTGCTCTAAGCGCCACAGGATAGGCGATAGCACACAGTCAACAATCGAGAACTCTTCTGCCATGAAGTATGGTTTTTCATTAAAGATTGGCGCAATGCTTACCAAGCCTTCCAATAGTTCCTTACGAGCATTAGCCATGGCTTCGGCATCACCGCGAGCTTCAATGATATCAACTAATTTACACCAGTCTTTTTCAATACGCTCTACGTACAGGCGGCACTCGGCACGGCTTACCGGATATACAGGCAATAACGGCGGATGCGGGAAACGCTCGTCTAGGTATTCCATCATGATGTTTGGATGGTACAACACTAGCTCGCGGTCAATTAGCGTAGGCAGAGTGCTATATGGGTTTACTTCACTCACTTCGGCAGGAATCGCATTGCTGTCGCAGTCTTTGATCTCAACTGTCACACCTTTTTCAGCCAATACGATGCGTACGCGGTGGCTGTAGTGACTGGCTGGATCTGAGTAAAAAGTCATTGAAGAACGCTTGGCAACAACGCCCATTCGTGAATCCTCGCTTGCTAATTAGAAACAAACAAAGCGCGACCATTGTCGCGCCTTGTTATTTTTACCTACAGAGTATATGGGGATTAATGTAGCTCTTTCCAATACTCGCGGTTCAATAAAATGGCGAATACCAAGAACACCAGCAAGAATGCAATCACATAAAAACCAATGGTTTTACGTGTTTGCTGGATTGGCTCACCCATATAATCCAGGAAGTTCACCAAATCTTCGACCGTTTGGTCATACTCTTCTGGTGTTTGCGAACCTGTTTCGTAAAACTCTTGACAGCCAGAGGCAACAATAAGTTTTCCAGACTGCTTATCTACCACTTCTTTCGACTCAGGTAAAGGAATGCTTCCGCATAAACCTTGCAACTCAGCCATAACGTGAGGCATACCAACGTTTGGGAAAACGCGGTTATTCACACCCATTGGGCGAGATGCATCAACATAGAAGTTGCGTAGATATGTATATAGCCAGTCGGTACCACGAACACGAGCAACCAAAGTTAAGTCTGGTGGCGCTGCACCAAACCATTCTTTTGCTGATTCGGTATCCATAGAGTTTGTCATCAGCTCACCGATTTTGGCGTCGGTAAACATCAGGTGCTCTTGGAAGATATCCTCAGGGATGTCGAGATCACGAGCAACTCGGTTGTAGCGACCGTACTCAAGCGAGTGACAGCCCATACAAAAGTTCATATAAGTTTGCGCGCCACGTTGCAGCGACGCTGTATCTGAAATATCACCAGGGTAGTGATCTAACTCATAAGCACTACCGCCAGCCGCCATGGCAAATGACGGCAGTAGCGATACCAACAATATCGTTAATAGCTTTTTCATTTGCTTGGAATCCTCTCCGGTACCGGCTTGCATTTTTCATACTTGGTGTAGAACGGCATCAACAAGAAGAATGCAAAATAAATGGCCATACAGACTT
Source organism: Salinibius halmophilus (assembly GCF_003577475.1). Classification (GTDB taxonomy): domain Bacteria; phylum Pseudomonadota; class Gammaproteobacteria; order Pseudomonadales; family Natronospirillaceae; genus Salinibius; species Salinibius halmophilus. Next base: position 45,266 of record NZ_QPEP01000018.1, on the reverse strand, counting down.
GCGACAAAATCGTCAGCGCAGGCGTCTGAGCTTCACCACCAAGCCAAGTGAGGATAGCAAATGAGATAGCAAACAAAACGATTGCGACTTTACTCATCCAACCCTTGTAGCGCCATGAACGTACTGGTGAGCGATCCAGCCACGGTAGCACGAACAACACCGCAATTGCCGCGCCCATTGCAATCACACCACCTAGCGTTGAGTTGATCGGGCCGACATCAAAGGTAACCGCACGAAGAATGGCGTAGAAGGCACCAAAGTACCAAACCGGCGCAATGTGTTCAGGTGTTTTCAATGGGTTTGCTTCTTCAAAGTTTGGCGCTTCCAAGAAGTAACCACCGCCCTCTGGGAAGAAGAACAACACGATCGAGAATACGATCAAGAAAACAACGATGCCCACTAGGTCGTGCACTGGCAAGAAGTACGGATAGAACGGAATACCATCTTTCGGACGGCCTTGATCGTCTACGTGCTTCTTGATATCGATACCGTCTGGGTTGTTTGAACCTACTTCGTGTAGCGCTAAGATGTGTGCAACAACCAGCGCAACAATGATTAACGGTAGTGCAACCACGTGCAAGGCAAAGAAACGGTTAAGCGTAATGCCTGAAATTAGGAAGTCACCACGAATCCACTGAGTTAGGTCTGGACCAATCACAGGAATCGCACCGAATAGGTTAATAATAACCTGAGCGCCCCAGTATGACATCTGACCCCATGGTAGTACGTAGCCCATGAACGCTTCAGCCATTAGCAATAGATAGATTGCCATGCCGAATAGCCAGATTAACTCACGAGGTTTTTGATACGAGCCATACAGGATGCCACGGAACATATGCAGGTAAACCACAACAAAGAATGCTGAGGCACCGGTTGAGTGCATATAGCGCAATAACCAACCAAGCTCCACGTCACGCATGATGTACTCTACCGAGCGGAAAGCTTCTTCGGCAGATGGTACATAGTTCATTGTTAGCCAGATACCGGTGATGATCTGGTTAACTAATACCAGCAAGCTCAACACCCCGAAAAAGTACCAAGCGTTCAGGTTTTTCGGTGCATAGTATTGCGACATGTGCTTCTCGAACGCGTTCGAGATTGGCAGGCGTCGATCGATCCATGCAACGAAAGCATTATCTCTTTTTATCATGCTTCAGGCCCCTCAACACCAACAGTGAGTACATTGTCTTCGATGTAATAAGGCGGCACTTCTAAGTTCGTCGCTGCAGGCGAGCCATTAAACACACGACCCGACAAGTCAAAGCGCGAGCCATGGCATGGACAGAAGTAACCACCAACCCAATTACGGTCGTAATCTTGCGGGCCAACTTCTGGTACGAACTGTGGCGAGCAGCCTAGGTGTGTGCAAATACCAATCAGCACACTTAAGTCACTCCCATCACGCGCACGCGCGTCATTAGCAGCCCATTCTGGTTGTTGTGAAACAACCTCGGAATTGGCATCTTTCAAACGTGCTTTTAAATCATCTTGAGACAACGCAGCCATCATTTCGGCTTTACGTTTCACAATGAAGATAGGTTTGCCACGCCACTGCCCAGTGACTAGCTCGCCCTCTGCAACGTTTGCGACATTGATTCTGACCGGTGCACCGATGGCTTTCGCCTTTTCACTCGGATTCCACGACCTTACGAAGGGGACAGCAACACCGGCCGCTGCAACCGCGCCCATAGCGGATGTAGCAACGACCAAGAAGCGGCGCCGGCCCGTATTAACGCCGTCTTGCGTCATGATGGATTACCTCTGACTCGTGTAAAACTCGGCTGATTTACATCAATCTTTTAAATGACCCCGAAGTCTATGCAAATCGCGCTCAGCTTACAAGCTGAATACGCTGTTAATCGCACTTTTGGGTCACGGCTAGCGCCATTATAGCCCGAAAACAAAAAACCCGGCAGCAAGGCCGGGTTTTGTAATCCAGAAACTGGAAAATTAACGCTTCGAGAACTGTGGACGACGACGTGCTTTGCGTAGACCAACTTTCTTACGCTCAACCATACGTGCATCACGTGTAACGAAGCCAGCTTCACGTAGTGGGCGACGCAAAGTCTCATCGAACTCAATAAGAGCGCGAGTTAGACCGTGGCGAATCGCACCAGCTTGGCCGTTTGGACCACCACCAACAACAGTTACTTTGATGTCGAAGCGCTCTAGAGAATCCGCAACCTCAAGAGGCTGACGAACGATCATGCGAGACGTTTCGCGACCGAAGTACTCGTCCAATGGACGGTTGTTAACAGTGATTTCACCGCTACCAGGCTTGATAAATACGCGAGCCTTCGAAGTTTTGCGGCGACCGGTACCGTAGTTGTAGTTGCTCATAATGGCTCCCGTCTTATACGTTCAGTTCTTGTGGCTGTTGGGCAGTATGCGGATGCTCAGCACCAGCATAAACCTTCAACTTAGACAGCATTGCACGGCCCAAAGGACCTTTTGGCAACATGCCTTTTACTGACTTCTCGATAATCATCTCTGGCTTGTGAGCAACCAGTTTCTCGAAGTTAGTTTCTTTGATGCCACCTGGATAACCAGTATGACGGTAGTACATTTTTTGCTTAGCCTTGTTGCCCGTTACACGAACTTTTTCGGCATTTACAACAACAATGTAGTCACCAGTGTCTACGTGCGGCGTGTACTCAGCTTTATGCTTGCCACGCAGGCGTAGAGCAATTTCAGTTGACAGACGACCAAGCGTCTTGTCAGTTGCATCAACCACAAACCATTCACGTTTTACAGTTTGCGGTGTAGCGCTAAATGTTTTCATCTTACTAGACTCCACCTATTTGTGGGGGCTCGGGGGAGATCAAGTTGTTAAGGGCGCGAAGCATACAGCATTCACACCCCTTGTACAAGCATTGATCAACCGTGCTCTCGAGTTTTGCGGAATTCAATCTCTGGATGACGTTCCTGGGTTAGGTTCAGGTTCACCAAAGTCGGCGCAATATAGGTTAAATTGTCCGATCCATCCAGTGCTAAATTGTCATATGCCTTTTTCTCGAAGGCCGAAAGCTTTACAGAATCGTCACAAGCGACCCAGCGTGCCGTAGAAACCGAGATCGGCTCATACATAGCCTCTACCTTGTACTCGTCTTTCAAGCGCTGTGCTACCACGTCAAACTGCAGGGTACCAACGGCACCTACAATTAGGTCGTTGTTACGCAGTGGACGGAATACTTGTACAGCACCCTCTTCCGATAACTGAATCAGACCTTTTAAAAGCTGCTTCTGTTTTAGCGGGTCTTTTAGGCGAATACGGCGAAACAATTCTGGCGCAAAGTTTGGAATACCGGTGAAGCGGAACTCGTCACCCCAGGTAAAGGTATCACCAATTTGAATGGTGCCATGGTTATGCAAACCAATAATATCGCCAGGATAGGCTTCTTCTACGGCGGCACGGTCGCCCGCTAAGAAGGTCAATGCATCACTAATTCGAACATCTTTGCCAATACGCGCTTGGCGCATCTTCATGCCTTTTTCGTATTTGCCCGATACCACACGCAAGAAAGCCACACGGTCACGGTGCTTAGGGTCCATGTTGGCTTGAATCTTAAATACAAACCCAGAGAATTTTTCATCTTCTGGCGATACTTCACCAATCGGATCGCCTTCGCGTGATTGTGGTTTAGGCGCCCAGTCGCACAGACCATCCAACATGTGGTCCACACCAAAGTTGCCCAATGCCGTACCGAAGAATACCGGCGTAAGCTGGCCATCAAGGAACAACTCCGAATCAAATTCGTTAGCCGCGCCTTTTAATAGTTCAATCTCCATGCGCAGATCATCGGCAAAATCACCAATGCGCTCATCAAGCTCAGGATTGTCTAAGCCATCAACCACCTTTTCTTCTTGAATGGTGTGGCCTTGGCCCGTTTCATACAGATAGATTTTGTCGCGCAGCAGGTGGTAAACGCCTTTGAAGTTCTTACCCGAACCAATTGGCCAAGTGATCGGCGCACAAGCGATGTTAAGAACGTTTTCTACTTCGTCCATCAACTCGATTGGATCACGGATATCACGGTCGAGCTTGTTCATAAAGGTGATAATCGGCGTATCACGAAGACGTGTGACTTCCATCAGTTTGATTGTGCGGTCCTCCACACCTTTGGCAGAGTCGATCACCATCAAACAACTGTCTACAGCCGTAAGTGTGCGGTAAGTATCTTCCGAGAAGTCTTCGTGACCTGGGGTATCCAATAGGTTCACTAGCTTGTCGCGAAATGGGAACTGCATGACCGAGGTAGTAATCGAGATACCACGGTCTTTTTCCATCGCCATCCAGTCAGACTTAGCATGCTGGTTGCTACCACGGCCTTTAACCGTACCAGCGGTTTGCAAAGCTTGTCCGAACAACAGTACCTTTTCGGTAATGGTGGTTTTACCCGCATCGGGGTGCGATATGATCGCAAAGGTGCGACGCTTATCGACTTCTTGTTGAAATTGCGACATGAACATTCACTCGGCGAGAAAAAATTTGCCGCGTATTGTCTAAGATTTATTAAGGTTTAGCAAAGATCACAACGTATCAATTGGTTGGCCTATACAAACCTAGCCTCTGTTGATAAAACCAAAAGCGCCTAGCGAAGCAGAGTAAAAGCTAGCGCGGCTCATCCAAAGGCTGCGGCACTGCTCGCTTGGCATGCGGGCAGTGCCATATATAGCCTGCTACAAGCAGCAAACACACCACAACCAAGCCTACCCAGATGATAGGCACGCCGGTAAGCAGCAGAATCAGCACGCTGAAGCTCATCATAATGCTAGCAAGCCACTTTGCTTTTAATGGAATAATTCTATCTTGTTGCCACGCCCTTAGGTGCGTGCCAAAAACCGGGTGATGATAAAGCCAATTAGACAGTTTGTTGGAAGAGCGAGTAAAAAAAGCGAAGGCAATAATAAAAAACACAGTTGATGGCAGAACGGGAACGAATACCCCTATCGCGCCAACTGCCACAAATAGGCAACCTAATCCGATATACAATGCTTGCTTCAGTTTGCCCATATACACGCCCCTTTTAGCTATTAACATTGTAGTTCACATAACAACGAAAGCGGAACACCTAAAGCGCCAGCGCCATGGCAAAGTGCCTGCGTCTTTCACGGGCCTCAGTCTTAGATTGCGGTTCGCATATCACAAGGAGAAGACGCAGATGAGCAACCACTTTCAAGCGTTAAGTAAGTCTATTTGGCAAGCTATTGATGACCAAGAAAGCCTGCCACGAAACACCTACATCATCCGTTACAAAGCCGATCATTACTTAATCTACAACCCTAGTGAACACTCACTTTCTGCAGCGAAGGAAATTATTGTTTCGGCAAAACAGCTAGATTTACTAGCAGCAAGTGCTGGCTATTTATCTGGCTTGGTAGCCTGGCGCCAATCATATCCGAGTGCATACGTATGGGGCGCAGATCCGGTAAGTAAAATTTTCACTAGCCGCTTAGGACTAGCTCGAAGTGGAGCCATTGGCATGCTGCATGACTATCTACCGGATTGGATTAAAATAAAACCAGTGCCAACCAGCCGCTTAGGCGAGTGCTGGGTACATATTGATGACGAAAATGAAGCCTATTTAGTCACCAGTGAAAGCTTGATGAACCTACCAACACTTGCCGATGACTGGGCAAGCAGAATCAGGCATAAACTGAGTGGTTTACACCAAGGGCTTTGCATTAGTTATGACTTCAAACGCAAGGTGTCACTCGGCGGGTTTCGTAACTGGAGCCAAACCCAACTTAAGCCATACGACTCGTTTACATTACTACCTACCAAAGGCGAACCCTTAAAGTTGCGCACCGAAGATGCGATGCGCTACGTCAATCAAAGATTCGCCACAATTTAGGCGAGCATAGTAACAATAGTAAAATTTGCTTATTACGGTCGTGGGGTAAAATCACGACCAGCAATGTGAGTGGTGAGCAAATCTAAGTTAAGACTAAGCGCGTTGTAGCCATAACCATAACTGGCATATGGAAAGAACAAGAACTGCTTGTTTTTGCAAGCATGCAACACGTCGCACCAACGCGGCATAAAGTTATCTAGCCCTTCACGCACACGCGCGGCAGTCGCCTCTGGCTTGTTGTCAAAAAAGTTGATGACAAAGTCAGCGTCGATATCTGTGATGGCCTCGGCGGCGATTGATGTGCGACGGTCTGGAAACTGTTGCACGGTATCGGATTGCGCAATGCCTAAATCAGCTAAGGCTTCCGTTGTGGCACCCAGTGTTTTGTATACGTAGACGGCATCCCCTGCTGGGAACGAAAAAATCACGTTAGTGCGGATATCACCCAGCTCTGCAATGTGCATTTTGCTGTTTGCTAGTTGGCGCTGATAGTTGTCTTCTAATCGTTGTAGCTCAGCAGTGCGTCCAACCCAGTTGGCAAGCTTGGCCATACCCTCTTTAATGCTGTAGGCATTGGCATGGAACACAATAGTTGGTGCAATTTTTTCTAATAGGGCAACTTGGTCATCACGCGTGGTCACGATTAAATCTGGCTGCAGCGTTGTGATCAGCTCAACATCCAAATCTGCATAGGTGCCAATAAACTCAATATCAGAGTTTTCAAACGTAACACCAGTTAGTTCTGGAACTGAGCGCATGAAAGGTACACCCGCATCGCTTACTCGACCCGATGAACCAACCACGCTTACCCCAAGTTCAATTAGCGGGATGGTTAAACGATTGTCGTTTTGCGAGATAACACGCTCGGCTTGCAAAGGAATGACGACCTCACGGCCAGCGTCATCAATAATGGTGCGAGTTTGAGCACTCACCGCCAGTGTTAGCAGTACTGAAAATAAAGCGATAATGACTTTCATAGTCCCTCGTGTACTTAAAATTGAAACGAGGGCGAATGATAACCACTATCTCTTTAATTGCAAATGATTGTTATTTAACTCAAGGCGTTTTGCGTCGCTCAGAGGCAACACTTTCAAGCTTCATCCCTCCTCGCTCGGTAGCGCAGGTTAGCGAGTGCAGCAAACAAGAAGCCTAGGCCCAAAAAGGCGATCAACAAAGCTAATGAGCTGATTGCCACACCTTGGTAGCCAAGGTCGTTCACATCCAAAAAGAAGTAAGGGTAGTAGTTGCTAAACGCACCACGAACGAGCGAGTAGACAAGATAAATAAATGGCAGGGCAATAAACCAAAGAACCGTTTTGTATGCGATGCGGGCTGTTTCACCAGCAAGCAACCAAATGGCAAACACCGCAGCTGGAACCAGAGTGTGGAACATAAGGTCAGCAACGTAAGTAAGCCCCTGTGGGTCCCATAAGTCTGCTAGCAAGGCGTGGTAAACAATCGCCACAACCGTCATATAAACCGTTAAGGCTGAGCGAACCCCAGGTAGGCGGGCCAGTTTATGAAGTTTGCCAGAGGGCAAAGCCAACCCGATAAAAAATATGCAACAGAGTATGTTTGCCCAATGGGTGAAAAAGCTATAAAAGCGCAGCAGCTCTGCACCCACAGGCTCACCTTCGGCCACTACCGCTGCAATAATTAGCCAGTGTTTCATAGCCAAATTTGCCGTTGCCAGCACCGCGAAAATAGTCGCCCAAAAGCGAAGGCTTCTGATCAGCATAATTAACATCCTTGGTTACTTGCTCATCAAATTAACGCAATGGTGTGAAATAACAACTCTTCTATTCAAAACTGGGGCAAGAGCATTAATCAAACTTTTGCAAAGCATGGTCAGCCGCTTCAATACTTGGCAACCAGCCTTCAAGTTGAGATTGCATTGCTAACAGTTGCCCCTGCATTTCGGTTGCAAAGTCCGTTAATTGAGTCGCTTCATTATTAAAGTGACCAGCAATATCGGTAAGTTGGGAGAGCGAAGAAACTATGTCTTGCACTGCCGAATGACTAGCTTGCAGCTGAACAGCAAGGTCAGACATATTGCTCACCAACTGTTCACTATTGTCACTGGCTGCAGACACCGACTGCTGAACCTCGGTTGTACGATCCACTGCCTCGGTGCTTTTGCGGCGTAGTTCATCAACAATGCTACCAATCTCGCCGGTTGAGTCTTGCGTGCGCTGAGCCAAATTGCGAACTTCATCTGCGACGACAGCAAAGCCTCGACCCTGCTCGCCAGCACGTGCAGCCTCGATGGCAGCATTAAGTGCCAGCAAGTTGGTTTGCTCCGCAATGCCATGAATAATTTCAACGACCTTGGCAATATCATCACATTGCACATCTAGCTGCGCCACCACCTCGGCTAATACTTGCAGTTCACGATTCGACTTTTGAGTCGCTGCATCAGACTTTTTCAATAGCTTTTGGCTCTCATCGTTAAAGCTGGCCGCACTTTCCGTCGCACTAAGACTATTGCCACCAGCTTGCGAGAAACGCTCTACCATTTCGGAAAGCTCAGCGGTTTGACGACTAATCTCTCCTACTAAATGTTCTTGTTGCTCTGATGAGCCCTGTAATGATTTAGATAAGGAGGTTAGTTGAGGCACTTGTGTTGCCGATGCCGAAACCGAAGTCTTGGCAGCTGAAATTGCTGCTTCTAGCTCTTCCATCATGGTATTGAAGCGTTGCAATATTTTGGTAGAGCCATCACTACGTACAGATAGGTTTAGCGCTTTTCCTTTCGTCACTTGCCCCACTACCGTTGCCACGCCATCTGATGTATCTGCCTGCCTTTTCAGCAAGCTCGCCATATAAATTAGAAAAGCAGCTTCCACTACCACATAAGCAGCATGAATGAACACCATGGTCCACGAAGGCATACTAAATACATAAATTGGTGATCCTGTGCTTTGTAACCAATTGAACAATATGTGATGCACGGCCACCACCTCCGCACTGACCAATATTGGCCAAATATTTCGGTAAGCGAGTGCAAAAGCCAATGCAACGAAGAAGCCGAAGTGGTAAGCAGCGCCCCCTTGCATCAAATGCACATGCAACATCACGGTTGCTTGCAGTGCTGCAACCAACACGTAGGAAGCCCATTTACCCCTAATAGCGAAACGCCCAAACGCCGCAAAAGCGCAAATCGATAGGCCAAACAGTAACGCCACGCCCAACTGACTGGTGAACAAGCCCATTAGCAAAGCGACAGTGGTAGACCCGGCAACTGCCACCATGTGTACTCTGTCGATTCGCCGCTGCCAGCGCTGCGCTACCGTTAATTCGTTCATTACCTTTGACCTTCACAAGCAAACGTATGATTAAGATTAGCCCAAGCATTCGTTGCTGCACGGTTCGTTGATTACAGCTCGCTTTGGCTATTTCACTATGCTGGCTACAACCCTAGGGTGAATGTGCGGTAAACTATGGCAAGTAGCGCGAGGCCAGTATGAAAGACGATATTTTTGCTCATCCACAAGCCAATATTGGCAAGTTTGAATTTGACGAAACGGTGGCACATGTTTTCCCAGACATGATCAAGCGTTCGGTGCCTGGTTATAGCCATGTTATCGCTCTTACAGGGGTATTGGCAGGCCAATACGCCAAACCGGATAGCAAAATATACGACCTAGGTTGCTCGCTAGGCGCCAGTACGTTAGCGATGCGCCATCATGTTAAAGCACCCAACTGCGAGATTATTGGTATTGATACATCGGATGCCATGCTGCGCCGCGCGCGCGATTGGATTGATAGCACCGACGAAGAAGCGGTAACCGTGACGCTTGAGCAAAACGACATTCGTAACGTTGATTTTCAGCCAATGAGCGTAGCGGTACTGAACTACACACTGCAGTTTGTACCCATGGCCGACCGCACAGCACTGCTGCAAAAAATATACGATGCCATGCTACCTGGTGCGGCGCTGATTTTATCGGAAAAAGTGACCTTCACAGACGCCGCGCAGCAAGACTTACTAGAGCGCCATCAACTCGACTTTAAACGTGCCAATGGCTACAGCGAGCTAGAAATCAGCCAGAAGCGCCAGTCCATTGAAGATGTATTGGTGACCGAAACCCTACCCGAGCATCACCAGCGCTTGCGCGATGTTGGCTTTAGCCAAGTGGAAACCTGGTTCCAATGTTTTAACTTCACTTCGATGATTGCGATTAAATAACATGTCTATAGAAAACCCATTTGCCGCACACGTGGCCCATTTGCGGCTGCACAAACAGCTAAAAAAGCATCATCGTGAAGAGCTAGAAACCGTTTTAGATAAAAACTGGCTAAAAAATACCACCGACGGCAACTTACCACGCTGGAAAAAAGCGTTGGCCGAATTACCTGAAGTTGACGACGTTGCTTACAACATCGACCAAGACACGGTACAAATCAGCAGCTCACAAACCATCGATATGCTGCCACACCTGCAAGCATTAATGCCGTGGCGTAAAGGCCCGTTTGAAATATTTGGCACCGATATCGAAACCGAATGGCGCTCGGATTGGAAATGGCAACGCATTGCCCCCCACCTGCCAAACCTTAAAGACTTGCGTATTTTGGATGTGGGCTGTGCCAATGGTTACCACTGTTGGCGGATGAAAGCTGCTGGTGCGCAAACGGTTACCGGCATCGACCCAGGCAAACTGCCAGTTGCGCAGTTTTTGCTAACCAACCATTACATTCAAGACCCGAGTGTTGCGGTACTGCCGATGACGCTAGAAGAGTACCCAGACAACACCCAAGCGCATGACCTCACCTTCTCGCTTGGTGTGCTCTACCACCGCCGCTCACCACTCGACCACCTAGAAGAGCTGCGCCGTACACTAAAACCGGGTGGCACACTAGTGTTAGAAACCATGGTGATTGAGGGTAAGTTAGGCGAAGCCCTAGTGCCAGAAGGCCGCTACGCCAAAATGAATAACGTATGGTTCTTACCAACGCCAGCGACGCTATGCAGCTGGCTAACCAAGATGGGGTTTGAAGACCCTACCGTAGTAGACACCAACCAAACGGCGCTTGATGAGCAGCGCTCAACCGAATGGAAGCCAGGTAAATCGTTAGCCGACTACCTCGACCCAAAAGATAGAAACCGAACCGTTGAAGGCCACCCAGCACCAATACGGGCAACCATTATTGCCAAGGTGCCAGAGGCAGGCCGGTTAAAGCGATATCAGGAGTAGGTTGTACGACGCGTATTTTTGCGTCGGGCAACATGTACCGCCGCAATCAATGTTTCCCAAACCTCTGGTTTGGAAAACCTACGACGAGCCAGTCATTCCCGCGAAGGCGGGAAGTAGGTTTGACGAATCTTTGATTCGGCTAACACACATCACCGCCGATCAATGTTTCCCAAACCTCCGGTTTTTTAAACCTAGCCCAAAAGCTCCTTCAACTCTTTTGCACCACCAATGAGCTGCCCTTTCACAAACACCATCGGAAACGTTGGCCAGCCAAAGTACATTTTCAGCGCCAAGCGCTCCTGCCATTGGCCAAAATACGAGCCGTATTCCAAATACTTGTACTCAATCCCTTTGGCTTCCAGCAGCTTTTTCGCCTGCTTGGGAAATGGATTCTGCTTCATCCCTACAACTAAATAGTCATTGCTCTGTAGCGCCTGCTCCACTTCATCAATAATCCATTGATGTGGGCGGCCACCCACTTCTGCCTTCGCGCTTTCGGCAATGTTATTCACATCAAATATTTTTCGAGTCATGAGCAAGGCTACCTTGGTTAGTTAGTCTGTATGGTGTGAACGAAACTATCTAGGTAATCGCTATCCAAGTCCAGCTTTCGCAGCTGCTTGCGGTAATAATTGAAAGCATACTGATAAGAAGATGAGCTGGTATCAACTGGTAACAAAAATACTTCGCTCTGAACATCTCGCCAATCCTAGGCTAGTTCAGCCTCGGGGGCTGGAGCAGGCTCGATACTGGCGCAACCACATAAAAGTAATGTGGCAACCAAGCTTATTATCCTCATACAAGTCCTTATGACCTAATATCTTCGGCTATTCAAAGCACTTATAGTCCCACAGCGTTACCATTTTTACACGCTGGCAGTTATCTAACGCTTGTGACGTTTGATAATTCATCAGGGCTATTTGTGCGCCCGTCAACACAGCCAAGCCAAAGCAGAACCAGGCGATAGTTTTCCAAAAGCGAATCATGGGTTGTCCTTAACATGAGGAAGATAGTGCTCACAATTACCGCCGCATTTATTGTTTCCCAAACCTTTGGTTTGGAAAACCTACTTGTCTCGATATAGGTTTTTCTTTGCGTCGGTGGTGATGAAATCACTTAGTGTTGGCGTGAACATCGCCAAAAGCACCACGGTGAACAAAATGTACCAACTTTGAAAACTGCCAAAGACCACGGCATAAATAAATAGCGCAGCCAAACTCAGCCATAAAATTACAGGCGCGTAGCGACGGGACACAACTCTTAAACGGCGGGTTGTGCGGGGGCGAATATTTTTCATTGTTTTACTACCTTTGCACGTCTCAAAAGTAGTATGCAAAACATACAAATAGCTGCCATTACCACTTGGCAGTAGTGGAAAAAAAAGGCGGCAAATGCCGCCTTTGCAGTAAGCCAATTAAGGCTGGAAGGTTAGCTGGTAAGCTGGGCCTTGGAATAATGCCTCGATATAGGTTTCCACCTCTTCGATGGTCACAGCTTCAACTTCGGCGGTCATTTGCGCTTGGCTTAATGGTGCCTGTTTGTTGTCGAATGCATTGGTTAGCAGTGCCATTTTGCCATTTAGGGAAGCGAAGTAGTCTTTATTGGCATTGATCAACTGGCTCTTAGCCGTTGCTAGTTGCTCTTCACTCACACCTTCGGCAAGTAGACCAGCAATGCTGTTGTTGATTGCATCGCGCACAACTTGGGTACGGCCTGGGTCAGATGTCCAACCAATGGCACCCAAGTCTTGGCCAAATACTTCATTAGTTTCTTGGAAGTAGTAAGACCAAGCACTGTAGATAAGGCTTTGCGACTCGCGCACATCTTCAATAATGCGTTTATCAACAATGTTGACTGCTAAGTCGGCCACTACAGTGTCGATATCAAATGGCACAGCGCGGAAAAGCTCGGTCACAGCACCTTCTTCGGTAGAGCCATTTACTACCTGCTCAGTGCCAAATGGCGTTGCTAGCTCGCGTGCTGCTAGGGCCGGGAAGCTCACCACTGGTGCGCCTGCTACATAATTAGCCAGCAGTTGCGCGCCGCTTTCTACGTCGATGTCGCCAACCAATGCCCATAAGTTGGCATCACTTGCCAGCAGCTGCGCGGCTTGCGCTAGTGTATCTGCGTTAACCAGCTCGAAGTTTGCCCAAGCATGGTTAGTTTCGCCCCACATGGCTTGTGAGTAGGTGCGACGATACTGACCATCTGCCGTGGCAGCAAAACCCGCGAAGTCTTGTTGGTACGTAGCAATGTCGTCGGCCAAGCGTTCGGTATTTGGCAGTGGGTTGTAAATAATGTCGAGCAACAGCTCTGTTGCAAATGCCGCTTCTTCTACTGGGAACTCAACATACGCATAACCGCTATAACTGCCGATGTCTAAGCCCCAATCCACTTGGCGCTTGGTAGTTTCCGAATCCAACTGGGTAGCCGAGAAGCCTAACCGTGGCTGCTGACTAATTAGGTAAGGCAGCATATCTACGGCAGGAATGACGTTATCCGGTAGCTGTAAACGACCTTCTGCTAGTTGCAACTGTAGTTGCACCTTGTTGTTTTCAATATCGGTTTGCAACAACCAAGCTTCTTGCCCGTTAGCCAGCATTAGCTTGTAGCCATTTTCTAGGGCGAGCTCTTCGGCCCCTAGAATATCGCCAGGGAAGGCCATGCCAGCGACTGCCGAACCGGCTTGCACGGCAAATGGTTCAACCGCTTCGCTGCGAGCTTGTGTTAACCAGCGCGAGTATTGATCGGCATTTACCTCGGCATGCTCACCCTTTGGATGGAACAGGGTATAGCCGCCATCTGCTAATGAGTTGGTTAAGAATGCTTTGGCGTCGGCTTCACTAATGGCCAGTTGTTGCAACACTGCCAGCTCACTTTCGATGCTCGGCACTAAAGTACGTTCATCACGTGCAGCACTTAGCAAGCCTTCAACAAAGCTATTGGCCGGCGCATTGGCCAACATATTCATATAGTTTTCGTACATGGCTGTTACTTCGGCAAGCGAGTTATCAATTTCTGCCTGAGTTAGGCCAAACGTTAACAACCGCATGCGCTCGCGCTCTAGCAGCACGGCCGCTTCTGCTAAGCGACCTTGTTTTACTTGCGCACTAAGCGAGTCGGAAATGAAGCCATCTAAATATGGGCCACTGCCAAAACCTAGGCTGCTAACTGGCGAGCCTGACGCATTGGTGATTTCGGCAAACCGCGTATTAACGGCATTAGTTAGTACAAACGCCGTTAGGCTAGCTTCGTACTCAGCTTGCAGGTCGGCGTAGCTTGGTTCTGGTGAAATTCGGCCAAACTCAATGCTGGTACTTGAAACGTTCTGGTCGCTGAACTTAAACCAAGGGCGCCCTTGTGTTGCTAGGCTGTCGGATGGCAAAGCAGGTGCAACGTTGCTTACATCTTTGAAGTCGCCAAATTCTTCAGTAATGCGTGCCACGGCTTGCTCAGGGTAAACATCACCTATAACCAATACCGCCATGCGGTCTGGCTGATAGTGCGTTTGGTAGTAATCGCGCAGCCCCTCGGCTGTTACACCTTTAATAGATTCTTCCGTGCCAATTGGAAGGCGATTGCCCCAGCTAGTGCCCTCTAAGTTAGCTTCTAGCCACTGCGCCTCAACCGAGTCGTCGGTGCCGCGCATTTGCCACTCTTCAAGCACCACGCCAATTTCTTTTTCTACTTCTTCAGGTGAAATATCTAAGCGATAGGCCCAATCACCTAACACTTGATAGGCCTCGGATACCAGCTCGCGGTCGTCACTTGGAATAGACAACTGATAAACCGTTTCACCAAAGGTGGTGTAGGCGTTAATGTCGCCACCAAACTGCATGCCAGCCCGCTCAAAGAAGCGCACAACATCGTTCTCGCTGTAGTTCTCTGAGCCATTGAACGCCATGTGCTCCAGAATGTGGGCGTAACCAAGTTGCTCGTCGGTTTCGTCTAGCGAACCGGCGTTTACATACAAACGCATCTCCACTGTTGGACGGGCTTCGCTGGCTGGCAATGGCAGGATGTAGTAGTCCAAGCCATTGTCTAGCTCACCAACCACTACGCGCTCATCGGCTTGAAGCGGCGATTGAGCAGCTGCCAACATTGGCGCAGCGGCAACCGCTGCAGCAAGTAATTTAAGCATTCTTTTCTCCATTCACAGATGTAAGGCGCACTGCTTCCCGCAGCCGCGCGATAATATGATACTTACAAATTGTTGATTTAGACTGAACTGTAGAAAACAACAGGCATACAAGGTGGTAATGAAGGGTTTGCCGCCATACCCTCCCAAATGGTTAATCGCGGCGTCTAACGCAGAGATAATAGAACAGCAAGAACGCTAAATAGATTGCATATGCGCCAGTCATGAACAAGAGGTAGTGCGTTGAAACGACGAAGTCTAGTAGAAGTAAAATTACGAATGCTATCAGCGATGCAAACAGAACGGTTACTGCATCTTTCTTTTGCACAAGCTCCTCACTGCCCACCCACCTAGCAGTGAGCGAATAAAAAGCTGGTAACGTGAACATAAAAGCCGAAGCCGCTAAAAACGTTCCGAGGTTTTTGTTCATACTTCCTCCTTGCTTTGAATAGAGTACAGTTCCAATATTATCAAACGCCACAGCAATACAATGCTAAGCATGGTTACTATTTGCTCAGCTTGCTTGTTCTCCCAAATCAATCACCCTATCGGCCGATGCGATGAGCGACGATTATGCGAGTAATCGTTTGCCTGACCAACTCGTTTACGCTTTTCCTTTCGGTTAACAGAAAATTAACTACCCGCAACATTACTTAACAATAAATTGTTCTGTCACAAAAAAGTGTGCACTCTATCCAAGCATCTAAATGGAGATGCAATAATCAAAGGAAGGAATATAAAATGAAGCTATTTAATAAAACACTTATCGCTGGCGCTATAACCGTTGCCACTATTGCGGCCAATGCCAATACTTTCGTCCCATTAGATGAAGCTCGAATTGGCTACACGGTCACTGAACTCTCCAATATAGAAAAGCAACAATTGTTAGACCAAGCAATTTGGTTGTTTGAAAAGCAGTATGTCAATTTAGACCAGAAGTTTGCTTTTTATGATGATCATCTAGATCCTATCGCAGCATTACAAAATATCGATGTAACTCAGCTTTCAACAGAAGCGCTTAACTCAGAGTTGCAGCGTATTTTTAATGCCCAGCGCGATTTACATTTAAACTTCAACACACCTATCTACAACAACGTCCTGGCAGCAGTGCTACCCATTTCAATGACGCGCGTGCAAAATATTGAAAACCGCTTTCAGGTTGCGGTGGATAGTTTGCGTCCAGAGCTTTTACCTGCCGCCTCAGCGGCACAGGTGGAAATTGGTGACGAGGTTGTTGCTTATGATGGCGTACCTATTAAGCAGGCTGCAATGCAGTTCATCAATGATGGTGCAGGCGCCAACGCATTTGGTGGGTTTATTCGCGCATTGGAGCAAATGACGCTCTTTTACGCTTTTCAAGACGGCTTACCAGAGAACGACAGCGTAACACTGACGCTTAAGAAAGCCGATGGCGCTGTTTACGATATTGTTCTGCCATGGTACGCATTTGTGCTTTCGCCAGAACCAGCGACGGTCAACAGCGTACAAGCAATCACCGCTGAAAGTAACAACCCGCGCCAGCAGCTTAAAAACGAAATTCGCCAAGACTGGCTATCAGGCTCAGAGCTACCGGTCGAGCTATGGACTGATATACCAGAGGGTAATTTGTCGTTCGGCACATTTACCAATGACGATGGCCATTTTGGTGTAATTAAGTTAACCAGCTTCTCACCTGAGCTGGATATCGACGTGGTGGTCGACATTATCCGCTTCCTTATGCTGACTGAATTAGCGAATACCGACGGCCTAATTTTTGATGTTCGAGAAAACGGCGGTGGCAGCATTGATCTATCGGATAAACTACGCCAACTTTTTGGGCCAAACGACGCCCGTGGCACACGTGCTAAAGTACTCAACAGCCCAAGCAACGTCCTCTTTACTCAGTTAATAGGCTCGCTCCCTGGCTGGCCTGCCAATATAGGCAACTCGCTTACGGGTGTCACCGGCAAGTACAGTCGAGTATTCAACTTCACTACGGATGAAGACGTAAATGAACTAGGCCAAGCTTATTACCAACCAGTCGGCGTTTTAATGAATGCAGAGAGCTACTCTGCGACAGACTTGTTCACCTGCGGAATTCAAGACATTGGCAATGGCATTATTTTTGGCCAAGATCTAAGAACCGGTGCAGGTGGTGCCAATGTTTGGGAATATGATGTACTTGAATTTGTTGCGCCTGAGTATGCGCTGCCAATTCCTGAAGGTTACGACTTCCGAGTATCTTGGGGCCAAATCCAGCGCACAGGCAAGTTCATGGACCAGTTAATTGAAGATGAAGGCTGTTATGCGGACATCGATGTTGGCCTTACCCTCGATGACCTGCGCGGAGCCAATAACCAAGTTGAGCGTATTACTGGCGAACTAGCGAAGCGCGCCAGCGATAATGCACCGTCAGTGACAGTGCCATTTATTGAACCATCTGTGCTCATTCCTGCAACAGAGGCAAAAATAGCGGTAGGAATCAACAACACTAACAACGTTGTTGTGCGAGTGACTAACCAAGATGGAGCCGTCGTTATAGACGAGCGGCGCAACACACGAGGTCAAACTCATATTGATGTTGATCTAACGACTTTTGCCCAGTCGGGCGAAAGCTATCAAGTTGAGCTCATCGGGGAAAAATGGTGGGAAGCTCGCGTTTGGAACCTAAAACGTAACATTATCATCGAGTGATGGTGAAACCAGCGATGCAAGGCGCCATTTGGCGCCTTTTTTGTAACCATTGTTGAGACGAAGCACTACCACATCGGCCTTCAATACAAGCAATTAGCAGAACACGGCACACTAGCCATTAATGTACTTATTCAAATGCTTTTCTAACTGGCCCGCATCTAGTTTGTCGTTGAGGTAAACCAACAATGGCTGTGATTGGCCTTTTAGCTTCAGGCTCAGTACTTTTGGGGATTGGTGCGGGTCGATTTTGAAGCTTTCAATATGGCCCCAAAACAGTTTGCGAGCGCCGAGCTTTTCCATGCGAAAGTAGTGTTCGGTTACTTTTATGCGCAATGGCAAAAACCATTGAATAGAATAAACCGCTACGGCCAGTGCCCACAGGGCGAGATACAAACCAAGCAAACTGAGCAGCACGCTTGGTTGCCATACGTTGCTTAGGGTGCCTTTTTGAAACTCGGAAAAAGCAATGAGTGCGACCATAGCGCCTAACAAATAAAGTGGCGATACCCATAATCGTTTTTGTAGTGGTTCGTACTTACCGTTGCGAATTTCTTTAGCAGCGCGCGGTTCGTTCCAGCGCATGGCGTGTTTTGAGAACATTTTGATGCCTGTTTTGGTTGGTAGGCCAATTTTAGCGCAGCTTACCCTGTCGAGCACCCGCTGTTAGCGCACTCCGTTTTTTATCGGCCGGGTTGCGACCACGGCTGGTCACAAAACTGGGTGATAAACATTTGCCCACGATGCAGCTCCACCACACTGTGGCTTAGGTTATGGGCGAATGGCTCATCCCAAATATGGCTGATACTTTTGCCAATCAGTCGCGTGAGCGTGGCTTTAATCCAGGCAGCATGGCTCACTACTAAAACTTCTTTGCCCTTATGGGCGAGCACGATACTCGCGAGTGTTTTAATGCCACGGCTAGTGAGCTCGTCGAAATTTTCCCCGTTTGGGCTGGTGAAAAACTCAGGTTGATGAAATAAATATTTATAATCCAACTCATGTGCCGCGGCTAAGTCTGCCATTTTCATGCCTTCCCAGTCACCAAAGTGCATTTCGGAAATACCGGCATTGTGCTCAAGGTTCGTGTGTTCTGGGTGCAAAATATCGATGGTTTGTTTAGTGCGGTTGGCGGTGGAGCAGATAAAGTGATCAAACTGAATACCTGCAATTTTCTCGCGTGCTTCGATTGCCTGCTGCTGGCCGAGTTCAGTTAATGGTGAGTCGGCCTGGCCTTGCAAACGCCCTTCAAGATTCCATTGTGTTTGGCCGTGGCGAAAGATGTGTATTCGAGCCATGAAGAGTGCTCCCTAAGCGTTGCTCGTAGGTTTTACAAACCGAAGGTTTGGGAAACAAAGTATTCCAACTAGGCTCCCGCCTGCGCGGGAGTGACCGGTTTTGGTAGCAGTAACGCCTATCTTGTTGCCCGACAAGTCGTGCAACCTACGATTACCACCCGTATGTTACCATTATCGCTTTATACGAACTGGATTCACATCATGCCTGCCATCATTGCGTTAACCAACCCTAAAAGCCCAACCAATGTGGGGGCAGTAATGCGGGCAGCGGGTTGTTTTCAAGCAACGCAGGTGATGTATACCGGCCAGCGCTATGAACGGGCGGCCAGGTTTCATACCGACACTAAAAACGCTACCAATAAGATCCCGTTAACGCCTGTGGAAAATTTCATTGTCGCTAAGCCTGCAGGTTACCAATTGGTGTGTGTGGATTTAGTGGAGGGTGCAACGCCTCTGCCAGAGTTTGAGCATCCAGAAAACGCCGTATATGTGTTTGGCGCCGAAGATGGCAGCCTAGATCAGGCAATGGTCGATGCAGCCGATCATGTGGTGTATGTACCAACGATTGGCTGCTTGAATCTAGCGGCTTCGGTGAACGTTCTGCTTTACGACCGAACGTCTAAATTAGCGACGCTGACGGCAGGGGATGAGCTCATCCGCAGCAGCCGTGATCGTAATAACACCGCGACGGTTAAATGAGTGATGCTGGTTTTAACCTGTGGCTAGATTGCCCAGTCGACTGGGCAATGACAGATAGTGTTACGGCTGTCGAGTTGCCATAATTACAGTATCCCACCACTGGTTTTTGAAGAACTTGTGCTCAACAAACCTTCCCTCTTCTACCATACCGAGCTGCTTGCATAACATGATCGCCGCGCGGTTTTTGCTGATGGTTTCAGCATAAACGCGATGTACACCAAGCTCATTAAAAGCAAAGTCCAGCATGGCTTGGCCTGCTTCTTGGGCATAACCTTTGCCATGAAATGCTCGAGCTACACCCGCGCCCATAGATGCTTGGCGATGGTCTTCTAAACGTACGCCAACTGTACCCATTAGTTCGCCAGTATCTTTTAAGGTAATAGCCATTTGGTACATGCTGCGAGGCCGAACCTTGGTGCTGTCGCTAAATAGATGAACCAACATCTCTGCTTTGGCTGGTTCACAGTCTTCTTCGCTATAAAACCTTTGATATTTTCGCTCTCCGGTAAATACCTGATAGGCAGCCACATCAGCCGGCTGAAAGTCGCGTAGAACTAGGTTTTTAGTAGCGAGTGTGAACATTGTATTAATCCAAATCGAATACAGCTGTGCCTAGTATAAATCAGCTGGCTGTCATCAACGACTCACAGCCGTTTACCCGTATACTTGGCGACAAGTGAATAAGGATGTGGCTATGAAGTACCTAATACTTTTACCCCTGCTATGGCTGGCAGGCTGCACAACGATGCATCAATCGGAAGTCACTCAGCAGCAAGAGTACGAACAAGCAGATCAGGCTTATGTTGATCGCTATAAGGATTCGGTCATTAGTGAGCCCTGCGCAATAAGCGATTGCATGGACGAGTTAGTAGCCTTGGAAGCCGAACAACGAACACCAGAGCCAGTGGAAGACTGCGCAGGCTGCTCTGCACACTTTGGCTTGGGTGGTGAGGGAGTTGGCGAGCGGTTCAGTTTGCTTGAAGCTTATGGCGAGATATCTTTTAACGAGGCACAATCCAGCGCAGACAACGCTGGGCATATTCGAGTAAGCGCTCTGATCGTCAACGACCCAGCGATGAGCGACCTTGGCTTTGCTGGCGGCAGCATTGCGCTACTTGCGAGCACACCCTATTGGTTTGCAGGGTTTGGCGGGTCGTTTACCGATTCATGCATTCAAGAAGGCGACAACCGCGATCACTGCCTAGTCGCCAAGCGCTTCTCGATTTATGGCGAAACCGGCATACAAGCCCATGCATTCAACTTGTTACGCTTGCAGCTATATACCCGCCCAACCGCGAGTATGCTCTATGAACCCCTAGCACCAGAGGGATACAACACACGAACCCAGGCCATGGATAAAGCCGACAGCGGTTGGCACTTTGATGCATATTTAAGCTGGGGCCTTCGCCTAGGCGTGTATTTTCAGTAGTGAAGCTTATGGCGTAACAGGGGTTGCCGCGTATTAATTTGGGATGCTTTCGACCTGTATATAAAAGGTCGTAAAAATAGCTAAATTACGAATAAAAAACCGTGAAAAAGGCAAAAACCCTGATAAAAAATCAGGGTTTTTTTACTGCTATTTAGGCAGCTTCGGCATCAGCTCGTTTAACTTCCTTGTGCGCTTCTTCCACTAAACCTGCCTTCCAGTAGCTGCTGATATACAGGTTTTGTTTGGTGGCGCCAAAACTTTTAAAGTGTTTGCGAAGCTCGCGCATGTTGCTAAATTCGCAGGCCACCCAAATTTGTGGCACACCCTCTAACCAAGTTTTTTCTTTAGTACGCTCTACCAGCTCAGATTGATGCCCAGGTGTAGCGTTAACGACCCAGTCGATACTGATGCCTGTTGGCACATCTAATGGCTGAATGTCTTTTACATCGGTCACTTCAATGACCGCATGGCCTTGGGCGTCGGGTGGTAACTGCTCGAGGTTGCAGCTGATTGCAGGCAACGAGGTCATATCACCTACAAAGAAGAACCAGTCGGCTTCTAGGTCAACAATGTTGGCAGGGCCAGGGCCGCCAATCACAATTTCATCCCCTACTTGGCAAGTGCGTGCCCAGCGGCTGGCAATGCCCTCGGCTTGCCCTTCACCGTGCATAGCGAAGTCGACGGTAATGCTTGGCACTTTTGGGTCGTAATCGCGAATGGTATAGGTGCGCAGGCTAATTTTTGTGCCCTCTGCTTTCGCATTCAAGCTACGAATAGGCTGGCCTGCTTCGTTAAACATAAGTTTGATATAGCCCGAGGCGATATCGTTTGGGTAGTCGGCTAGCTCAGGGCCAGCTAATACCAAACGATGCATATTCGGGGTTAACCGCTGAGAATGTGCTACATAAACAAGTCGTGGTTTTGGTTGAGCCATTGGAGCCTCCTTCACAATGGCCAAAATTTAACACGAATTATTATCATTTGCGAAAATATATGCACGGCCGAACCGGCCGTGCAATCTACGGCAACCCGTATCGACGGTGGAATCAAAACCATCGTAGGTTTTACAAACCGAAGGTTTGGGAAACATGGGTAGCCGAGACTCATGTCGGCTAATCTGGATAATGCCGACTGATAACGTGCTCTATGCGTTTGCTTGCTTGGCGGTTTTTTTAGTGATGCGGTAGCTCAACCAAAATGCCCCCACCAAAGATACCAGCATAATAATGCCGCCGATCCAAGGCTCGACAACGTCATATTCCACAGGCTCTCCCATCATTAGCAGCATGCCAACACCGGCAAGCAAGTTGTTAACAAAATGGGCAATGATGGCCGGCCACAAAGTTTGCGCTTGCCAGGTGATGTAACACAACAGCATTGCAAAAATAAACGCACCGATTATGTCGCCATGCAATAAGCCAAACAACAATGAGCTAATCACCGCCGCAGGCCAGAAGCCAAGCTTTTTAGCCATGCCAAACAAGGCCATACCGCGGAAGATAATTTCCTCAACAAAGGGTGCTACCACTACAATGCCCAGTAGCGTGGCAACAATGATCCAAGCTGGCATATCAGGTGAAATGATTTGCGTATCGTCAAAGGTATATGACGCCAGCCCCTCTGGCATAAATGGCCGCAGTAGCTCATAGACTGAGTAATAAATACCTATCGACATGCCAACAAACAGGACGCCCAATACAATTGAACTAAGACTGATCTGTGCATTAGGCACTGGCCCATAAATACTACCGTGCTGGCGGTATAACATTAGCGCCACGACCCAAAAGAATAGCCAAGGCAAGCTCAGTGACACGAGCAGCCAGTCGGGTTCGTAGCTATCAACATCGCCACCCACAAATGCAACTTGGGCAGCAGCGGCAATAAGAAAGATGATTGGCACAATATGCAGTGGTAGCAGTAACAAGCACCACCATCCACTGCGTTTTTGATAGGTATTTTGCAAATTAGACATAACAGACTCCTTGTTGTGAACCCTAATTATTACAAGGTACAAACCCGCAAGAAACTGTTAGATACGACAGGTTAACTAGTTGTCATCATCGGTTGGGTAATAGTCTTCTTCATTATAACTAATCAACCAATCTGGGTAGTACACCACAATGCCCGAGAGCACCACACCGTTGATAAAGCCCTCGGGTATGGCCATTAAAGGAAGCAACATCCAAAGTTGGTCAACTAGCTGATCCCAGCGGTACAAGTCTAAAATTAGCACCACCACAGTGATGCCAAACATTAAGAACAGCACACTCAGGGCAGCGCCAAAAAAGCCGCCTATCATAATGTAACCAAAGGGCTGTTTGGGTAGGTAGGTTTTGGTGAGCCACAAGGCGATCTTAGTGGCCAGAATGGGCAGCAACCCATAAAGCAAACCAGTCAAGCCAACTGCGCCCCACCATTCACGCCCAGTCAACACCAGCCCAATCATCGCTAGGCTAATAGCAATAATGGCCCGCCTACCGCCAAGCATCAGCGTGACCACGGTAACGCCAATAAAGTGCAGGTGCAGGCCAGGGGATACACCAGCACGTGCCCACCAAATCATTAACAAACATACGGCAGCACCTAGCATGCGATGTTGCAGGGCATGATTTGCCAACAACTCACGCCAGTTGCCCCACACAATGGCAGCGACAAATATTCCAGCCCATGCAACAGAGGTAATAATGGTGAGCCATAGGGGTAGCTCGTTTGCTGTCCAGTTCACGTGTGCTCTCGTAACCTTAATGCCAATTGCCGGGCGAACCCGCTAAACTATTGCTGATATTGTACGGCTTTTGCTTGTATTAAGGCCATCGAGGGATTTCATGCAGATAGACAGTTTACAGTGGCTTCTAATTGTTGGGGCGCTATTAACCGCAAGTGTGCTGGCCAATGTATTTGCTCGCCGCTTGGGCACGCCAATTCTGTTGCTGTTTTTAATCATTGGCATCGCGAGCCAAGGCATGATGCCAGAACTGTCACTTAGCCAAATTCAGTTTG
Organism: Salinibius halmophilus; assembly: GCF_003577475.1. GTDB lineage: Bacteria > Pseudomonadota > Gammaproteobacteria > Pseudomonadales > Natronospirillaceae > Salinibius > Salinibius halmophilus. The sequence continues at coordinate 20,982 of NZ_QPEP01000018.1, read as the reverse complement.
TCGCTAGCCTCTGCTTGGCCATTATTCTATTCGATGGCGGTATCAATACCGACCATAGCCGCTTTCGTGTGGGGTTAAAACCAGCACTGAGCCTTGCCACGTTGGGGGTATTTATTACCGCGATGTTTACTGGTGTAGCGGCCAGTTGGCTGTTCGATTTACCCCTAGTGTATGGCTTGCTACTCGGCTCTATTATTGCCTCTACCGATGCCGCGGCGGTGTTCGGCATCCTGGGTTCATCGGGCCAACGGTTGTCGGAGCGCATTAGCGCCACACTGGAAATTGAGTCTGGCAGCAACGACCCCATGGCCGTGTTTTTAACTCTAGCGGTAATAAGCTGGATTCAACAAGACAGCGCCAATTTTCTGGAGCAAGTTCAATTGTTCGCCCAACAGATGGGCCTAGGTTTAGCCATAGGCTGGGCCAGTGGCAAAGGCGCCAGCGAAATGCTAAAGCGTTTGGCGTTTTCCACAAGCTTTAGCGCCCTGCTCGCAACGGGCTTAGCATTGGTGGTGTTTTCCGGCACGTCTTGGTTGGGCGGCAGTGGCTTTTTGGCGGTGTATATTGCTGGCGTGATGCTGGCGAATCAGCGCAATATGTTTAGCGTGCAACAGTTTCACACGAGCTTGGCGTGGATGGGGCAAATTGCGCTGTTTTTGATGCTTGGGTTATTGGTTGATTTGCAAGACCTGTGGGCGCTTGCAATGCCTTCCTTGCTAATTTCTCTGCTCTTGATGTTTGTCGCTAGGCCGTTGGCCGTTTGGATATCGCTGTGGTGGTTTAAGTTTAGCTGGCGCGAAAATGCGTTTATTTCGTGGGTAGGCCTGCGTGGTGCCGTACCGGTTGTGCTCGCCACTTTTCCATTGGTGGCAGGCATTGATTACGCCAACATCTATTTTGATGCAGCGTTTTTCGTGGTGATACTATCGCTCATCATTCAAGGCTGGACTGTACCCCATGCCAGCAAGCTGTTTAAAGTGGTGCTGCCACCACTGCAAACTCCTGTACATCAGTCTGAGTTTGCCGACGGTAAGCAACTACTCGGCTTTACCATCAGTCACGACTGGCGTGCTGGCGAAGTTGAACAGCATAACTGGCCTGCCGGTGTGGTACCTGTGTTTTTTGCCAAGGGCGGCGAGCAGCATATGGCAGTTGATGAAAGCACCCAGCTTGTGAAAGGGGATGTGTTGTATTTAGTCTGCCCCGGCGAGCAAGAGGAAGCACTGCAAGAGCAGTTTACCTACGATAACCGGCGAACCAACAAAACCCAGCGGGCGTTCTTTGGTGACTTCAAGGTACAAGGTAGCACCCTACTCGCCGACCTAGGCGCAGTTTATGGGTTAGAGGTAAGCAACCTTTCCGCCACCACCGTAGCCGAACTGTTTGAGCAACAGTTTAAACGCCCAGTGGTAGGGGACGAAGTCAACCTGGGTGCAATGACCTTGGTGGTACACAAAATTGCCGACGGCCAGTGCTTCGAAGCGAGTTTAAGGTTTTAAGCGCGCTATGATAACGCTCTCATCAAATGCTTCTTGGTACTGAATTTCTACCTGCCAGCTTTGCTCGGCAAACCATCTTAACGCACTGCTAATGGCTGGGCAGAACTCGCTAGGGGATGGGTTAAAGGCCAGGTCATCTACTAACACGATTGTCTGCACGCCGTGCTTGGCAATATGTTCAAGTCCACGTTCAACATTCGCCCAATGGCGAACCGTGTTGGCTGCTATCGCGACATCGAACGGCGCCAGCTGAAAGTCCTCAACTGTTGCTTGCTGAATATCGGCACTCGGCACACGCTTGCGTGCGGCGTCGACCATGTAAGGCATTGGGTCACAGCCAAACAGCGTGCATTGTGGATAACGCTCAGCAATACCCGCCAGCACAGCGCCTGAACCACAGCCAATATCTAAGAGGCGCTCGTTGCCTTGCAGGGGAAGCCAGTTAGCAATTTCTGCTAGGAGTGGTAAGTCACCCCAAAGTTCATCGTATTGTTTTGCGTGTTCGTTCGTCCAGTTTGGCATGATTGCCCTCACTTAGTTAGCCTTCCTAACTAAAAATAACCGAATTATGTTAGATTACCTAACTAAATTTATTTACTGAGTGTAAATTAAATGATCGAAGCCCTGTTGACCTGGCAAAGTCGAATTCGCCAAGCCCTAGATGCCGCACCGCTGACGCTAAATGAGTTAGAGTATGTTGCGGCGGTGATTCGAGCCGAGCAACCAATCGACCTTGGTCTACAACATGATGATCGCACCCACGCTAGTGCTATTGCGGCAAGCTTGGGCGTGCAACGCTCGTCGGCAAGTACGATGTTGAAAAAGCTAATGGATAAGGGGCTAATCGAGCGGTTGACCTGCCAATATGATTCGCGTGCGCATCATATTTTGAGCACCGAAGCTGGCCGAGAAGCATATCGAAAGTCGATTGAATTAATTGATCAGGCGTTGCAAGACGAGCTAGATAGCGTATTAACACCCGCCGACTCACAAGCCTTACAAGCGCTACTTGCTAATGCTTACATCCTAAGCTGACACGCCATAATAACTGCTGGCTCGCGGCCACCACCTGGCAGTGGGTAATAGTTAGGGCGTTCGCCAACTTGCACATAATCGGCTTGCTCGTAGGCCGCAATAGCGGCGTGATTACTGGCCCGTACCTCTAAAAAGATACTGGCCATGTCTTTTTCTGCCCAGTGGGCTTCGGCCATTTGCAGCAAACGCTTGGCAATGCCGCGCCGACGCGCATTCAAGGCCACACCAACACAAAGAATGCTGGCTTCATCTACCACGCTGCTGCCAACTAAATAGCCAAGCAAAACACCTTCTTCGGTACACATCCAGGCCTGTTGGCTGTGCATGGCTTTAACAAATTGTGATTCCGGCACCGGGCCCATTTGCAGTTGCGCCTCTAGAGCGACTGCGGCGTTAAGATATTCAGGGGTAAGTCGTTCGAACTGCAATTATTTTGCCTTAAGCTTTTGCATAACTGGCCAAGACTGGCGCTTTAGTTCTTTTAGCTGCAGCATTTCACTGCCTGCTGCAATGAGTGCGGCTGGGCGATCATTAATACTGAGTTCTTTACCTAGCTCAAACTCGGTAACACCACCACAATAACGCGCGGCTTCGCTGCCCATTACAAAGACTTTTTCAATCTCGGGATGATTGGTAAACACCACGGCTAGTTTTTGCTCCATAAACTCACGCGCATCGGCTGAGCTTTGGCGAATTCTTGGGTGGTCGAATACCGGCCAATCAAGATTTTGAAATAGCTCTGGCATACGGTTTTCATGGCCAAGGGCAATCGACATGTTCATAACCAAGCGCTTGAGCTCATTGCGCCCACGCGGGTCGAGCAACAGTGGCACAGTGTCGATAAACAAGTGTGGGCCAAAAGCATAAAACCAAATACGAAATGCGGGCCGGTCGTCATAACTATAACCTTCTGGTGCCGGCACTTCGGGCACTTCCACCTTAGCAGCTGGCGCTTCAGTGTTTACCTCTGCCATTTGAGTAAGCGACTGCTCGCTAGAGTTACCAACCTGTGCTTGCACTGCTTCAGCTTGCTCAGGCGTTGCCGCATGCTGCAGTTGGGCTTGCGCTTGCTGCGCATCAGCAGGGTCAGGGAACAAACAACGAATTTGACCCGCCAACGCCAAAGGCTTACGGCGCGTCCAAACGTCTACCCCCATAGCTTGCAGGTAAGCGCGACGATCTTGTTCGTATAAATTGCTAGGCATAAAGGCACCAAAAAATGAACACTGCAATGGTACTGCATTCAAGCCAGTTTGGCACGAGCCCGTGAGGGCCTATCATGTGGTGGTAAATGTCTTGTCTGCAAGCAAATCATGCTCCCTGTGATTTGCCCTTACAGACGTCCTGTCTGCAAACCTCCGCTGCGCGGAGGATTTACAGACCTACAAAATGTGTCGCAATGCTTCGAAGTGATGGTATTTACTTAAGCAAACGCACTTCGCGTTGTGGGAATGGGAATTCGAAGCCGTTTTCTTTCATCAGCTTCCACAGGGAATACAGTAGGTCTCCACCAACGCGGTTGGGGCCATCGTCGATGGCTTCCATCCAAAACTCGATTAACAAGTCGATGCCGTTATCACCAAAGCCACAAATTTCAATATCTGGCCGCTCTTCTATGGGTAGATGATCACCTGCCATCACCATTGGGTGTTCGGCAAGCATCTCTTTAACTAGTGGAAATAGTCGATCTAGGTCGGTTGAGTAGGCCACATTAAAGTTAATGGCATAACGCTGTTTTTTGTTTTTATGCGTCCAGTTGGTGAAGGTTTCGGTAAAAAACACATCATTGGGCACCACAATGTCTTTGCCATCAAAGGTTTCTAGTGTGGCGGCACGCAGCGTTAGCTCGGTGATGGTGCCACTGCGGCCATCGTCTAGCTCAATGTAGTCGCCAATCGACAGCGACCGGTCGAGCAGAATAATTAAGCCCGAAATAAAGTTTGAGGCAATGGACTGTAAGCCGATACCAATACCCACACCCACAGCGCCACCCACAACGGCTAGCGTGGTTAGGTTGATGCCTAAGATATTGAGCAATAGCAGTGCAACAACAATGAAGATGCCCACTTCAAATAGCTTGGCAATAATTTCTTTGGTGCTGGAGTCGAGGTTTTTTTGCTGGCGAATTTTCTTTTTGCCAACTCGGTTGGACTCGCGACCTAGCCAGAAAAGAATGACACCAAAGTAGGCCACACGCAGCACATCAAACAAGGTGATGTGAATATTGCCAAGGTCAAGTGCGTAGCCATCGAGAGTGGCTATCGCGGTGCTCAACAGCCCTAAGCTGTTAAGCAAAATGAGTGGCACAACAGAATATACAATTAAGCGCGCTAGGTTCTTGGCTGGAATCCACTGGTATGCCAGCTTGTATACGATAAAGATTGCCAATAGTGACTGGCCAGCTACGGCCCAGGAACGCATTAAACTCTCGGCGTCACTCCAGGCAACAGAAAACGCTAGTAAGACAAACCAAAATACCAAGGTGCCAACGCTTAACATATTGGCATGTAAGCTAGTACCCCAAACCGTCGTTAGGCGGCGCGTTAACACACGGCCGACGAGCGCCAGCAACAATGCAATGACGCCAGTACCGAGTACCAAGGCCAACGATGACATTACGTCGTGGTACTGCGCTTGTAAAAGTTGGTCGAAAAAAGCTTGCATTACTTACACTCTAACATCAGGCAACCGAGTGGCTAATATCAGCTTTTACTCGACGCCTGACAAGGGGCAAAGGCTTAATTCGTTACTGACACAACCATTCTACGGCATTGAATGTCTCAAACATTCTGCTTCGCTATTAGATCAACTGCTTCCCTTTTGATGAAACGATAACTTGTAGGTCTTTAAATAACGGCGAAGCCGTTTTTGAAGACACTCAACCACGAGCAGATATCTGTCAGCCTTGTCTGCAAGCAAATCATGCTCCATGCGATTTGCCCTTACAGACGTCCTTGTCTGCAAGCAAATCATGCTCCTGCGATTTGCCCTTACAGACGTCCTTGTCTGCAAACTTCCGCTGCGCGGAGGATTTACAGACCTACAAAATGTGTTGCAATGTTACGGAGAGATGGTGTCTACACTGTCTCCTGCGGGTTGGCTTTAGCGTTAGAGTTCAGCAGGTTAACCGCTTTGATATAAGCCAGCGCTGAGGCCACTACAATATCTGGGTCGGCGCCTTGGCCGTTCACAATGCGACCTGCTTTTTCTAATCGCACGGTTACCTCGCCTTGCGAGTCGGTGCCACCCGTTAGGGCATTAACGGAATACAGCAGCAAACTAGCTTTGCTTTGCACAATGGCCTCAATGGCTTTAAAGCAGGCGTCTACTGGGCCATCACCTTCGGCCATTTCTACTTGCCGCTGACCGTCAACGTCTAGCACTACGCTGGCGTGGCGAGGATCTTTGCCAAGGTTGCAGTGAACTTGTAAGTCTAATAGGCGGATGCGCTCTTCTTGCGGGCTCAGCTCTACTTGGCTAATCAGTGATTGTAAGTCTTCGTCGAAAATTTCATGTTTTCGATCCGCTAGGTCTTTAAACTTGGCAAATGCTTCGTCTAGGTCGTCTTTGTTAGCAAAGTGATGGCCAAGTTCTTCCATGCGAGTGTTAAACGCGTTACGACCTGAGTGCTTGCCAAGCACCATTTTATTAGTGCTCCAACCTACATCTTCAGCGGCCATAATTTCATAGGTTTCGCGATGTTTAAGCACGCCATCTTGGTGAATGCCCGATTCATGGGCAAAGGCGTTCGCCCCCACAATGGCTTTGTTAGGTTGTACGGGAAAACCCGTGATCGATGACACTAGCCGCGAAGCTGGCACTATATGCTGGGTGTTAATTTGGCTGTCAATTTTAAACAAGTCTTGGCGGGTGCGCACCGCCATAACAATTTCTTCTAGCGCGGCATTGCCGGCCCGCTCGCCTAACCCATTAATAGTGCACTCAACTTGCCGAGCACCAGCGCGCACGGCAGCCAGTGAGTTGGCTACGGCTAAGCCAAGGTCGTTATGGCAGTGAACCGAAAAAACCGCTTTGTCAGCATTTGGTACTTTCACCAACAATTGGCTAATCATCTCGGCAAAGGCATCAGGAATCGCGTACCCAACAGTATCTGGAATATTAATGGTGCGAGCGCCAGCGTCGATGGCAGCCTCAATGATTCGAGCAAGAAAATCAATTTCGCTGCGCCCGGCATCTTCACAGGAAAACTCAACGTCATCACAAAGGTTGCGGGCTTGGTTTACCGCTTGTACAGCCCGCTCAACCACCTGATCTGGCTGCATCCGCAGTTTGTGCTGCATGTGAATGGGAGACGTGGCAATAAAGGTATGTATACGGCCCGCCTCAGCGCTAGCAATGGCCGCACCGGCTTGCTCGATATCGCTCTCAACTGCCCGCGCGAGCGAACAAATTCGGCTGTTTTTTACCGCACTGGCCACGGCGGCAATGGCGTCAAAATCACCTGGGCTGGCGGCGGCGAAACCTGCTTCAATCACATCCACGTTTAGTCGCTCAAGCGCTAGACCAATGCGAACCTTCTCGTCTTTCGTCATTGAAGCGCCCGGGCTCTGCTCGCCGTCGCGCAATGTGGTATCGAATATGATTAGCTGATCAGACATCCTAGTACCCTACACAGTTTGTTTTGTATTAAGTGTAGGGCAGGATTTCAATTTGATGGGCGAACGTAGTCACTGCGCAAACCATCGCGGTCGATGGTTGCCAGTAGGAACTCGTAATCGCCTTGCGGCAAGTTGGTTAAGCTGTAGCTTGTAACTGGGCCAGTATTGGCATCTTGCGCTGTGATCAGCAATGGTTGGAACTCTGCTTCACCTTTGCGGCGGTACTTTAACTCATAGGCGTAAATCTCAGACTCAGCAAGCCTAGTGCCGTCTTCACGCTGCGTTGGTGGGCTCCAGCTGAGGGTGACTGTTTTGCTGCCTGCAGAAGTGCCAGCGCTAGTAGAAATGGTTTCAATCTGCGGCGAACAAGCCCCTAACAAGACCACACAAGCAAGGAAGGCAATACGTGTAACTTTAAAATTCATACCGCGTCCTTAAACAGAAGACTGAAACTCTATGTAACTGTTTGTACAGCATTTTTACGTTGTCGCCAAGGTAGAAGATTGTTACCTGTTGTTCTAATTGACCTGGGACGGTGATTACGTCATTCATTGCGAAGCTTAAATGCAGTAAGGGAACGTTCTCTTTTTTGAATCCGGCCACAGTTTGCTAATCTTTTCCTGTCACAAAAGGGCATAAAGCCTATTCTAAGGTCGATATACGTATTTATAACAAAAGGACCGTTAAAATGACCCAAGCACTCAAACAAGGATTGAGCGCGCATCACAAAGATGACATCACACTTTCCGCCATTTTACTGGTTTTGGTTGTTGGCGTTACGTTTTACCTTGGGCTGCAAATGATGCCTGAGCATAGCTATTTTCATGATGAGTTCTTTCACTACCCACAAATAAAAGAGTTTTCGGAAGGCATTTTTGACGATGTGTCCGACAAGTTGACAATGCTGCCTGGCTACCATGCAATGGTGGCTGCGGTTGCCTGGGTAATTGGTGATAACTCGATTCCTGCGACTCGTGTGATTAGTGCATTTTTATCGCTACCAGCCCTGATCTTCTTCTTCCTTTGCGCCAAAGATCTAGGCAAGCCAAACCGGTACACGGTTTCCCTATTGTTTTATAGTTCGCCAATCATATTTCCGTATTTCTTTGTGCTGTATACAGATATGGTTTCGCTCATGCTGTTGCTGGCGTCCTTCTTTTTTACGCTTAAGCGCCACTATCAAGTTGCGGCCTTGATTGCATTTGCGTCACTATTTGTTCGACAAACCAATATCATCTAGGCCTTTTTGTTTGCACTCATCGCCCTAGGGCAGAATAGCTTCTTGCCTTCTCTCTACTACCAACGTTGGAAAGAAGCAGCGAAAACCTTAGCGCATTTGTGGATATTTATTGCCAGCGCGCTGATCTTTGTTGCCTTTGTTATTTACAACGGCGGCGTAGCAGTCGGTGATAAAGATGCCCACCAGCTAGCCCGGCTCTACCCAACTCAAGTTTACTTTCTGCTTTTAACGCTGTTTTTCTTGTTCTTACCCATGCACTTGAAGAACACACCTAAGATTATTCGACTTATTCAGCGCCACCCTGAAATACTGGTGCTAGCTGGTTTGCTGTTCGTTATTTATATAACCACCTTCTACGCACATCACATGTACAACCACCACGACTTCTTCTTGCGCAACCGTGTATTGGTTTGGGTGCGTGAAGACTTCATTAGCAAAACCATCGCCTTCATTCCAATGTTATGGGCGTTCCTGAGCTTATGCGTTACACCATTGCGCCGTAAGTCATTTTATTGGCTGTACCCAGTAACCATCATTGCCTTGCTACCGCATGGGCTAGTTGAGCAGCGCTACTTTTTAGAGTTTATTGCCTTGTTTATGCTGATGAAGCGCTGGGATAGCTTGCGTGTTGACTACGTGACCATTGCTTATTACGCCCCAATTACGCTTTTCTTCTGTATTGGCATTGGAGAGATTCGCTTCTTCTTGTAGTGCTTGGCTGCCTGAGCCATGGCAGCCCTTCACATATCATCACGAATTGTCACTTTACCTCTAACATACATCACCTATACTGTACGCATAAACAGTATAGGTGATGTATGTTAGAGCACCCGCTTGTATGGCGAGGTCGCGATTGGCGCGATGCCCACTGGCATAGCACCGCCAGCGGCTTTGCCGAACTCGATCAACTCTTACCAGGCAACGGCTGGCCTCTTGGTTGCACTATTGAGGTATTGAGCAACTTACCTGGCAGTGGTGAGGTACAGCTGTTTAAGTCGGCACTCCATCAGCAAGCTCAACAACAGGGCTGGATTACTTGGTTAACGCCGCCTTGCTTACCTTATATCCCTAGCTGGCAAGCTGAGGGGATGCGTGCCGAACAGCATTTATTACTGCGCCCAAAACCCGATGATTGGCTGTGGACAGCCCAGCAACTGCTGCGCTCTGGCTGCTGTACTGCTTTGCTGGCGTGGCACAACAAACTGGATACACAAGCCATGCGCAAGCTGCAACTCGCAGCACAGGGGCAAAATACACTGTTTGTGCTGTTTCGCCCTAGCCACCAACAGCAGCAGTCGTCGCTGGCACCTTTGCGGTTAAAGCTTGAAGCACAAGGCAATACATTACGTTTGCACGTGCTAAAACGCCCTAGAGGCTGGCCAGGTCAAATTGTCGACATTCCACGTCAGGTGCCGCATGGCTGAGTGGTTACATGTGCACCTGCCAGCACTGCAACTAGATAGCCGCTATGCGCAGCAGCAACCTGCAGTGTTATTTAACCAAGCCGACCGCACAGTGCTAGCGGCAACCAGGGCTGCCGAACAGCTAGGTATTGAGCCAGGCATGAGCCTGTCGGCGGCCTTTATGCTGGCAGAAGAGCTTGCACTACAGGCATTTCACCAAACCAGCCAGCAGCAGTGGTTAGAGCGCATTGCTTTGTTAGGATACCGCTTATGCGGCAATGTGTTAGTGCATGAACAAGGCATTAGCTTGCGCATCGACGATGTGCGCCAGCTTTATCGGGGCAATATCAAGCCTATGTGGCAGCCGTTTGCTTTGTGGTTGCAGCAGTACCAGTTACGCTTTCAAAGCATACGCGTGCAAACACCACTGCAAGGGCTACTGCTTGCTCCCACGCAACCACTGAATAAAGCACCCATATTGAGTAGTGAACAAGCAGCGAAACTGTTGCAACAACTGCCACTGACTCAGTGCCAACTACCGCCCCGCACACTAGATAAACTGGAACATAGTGGCCTACAACGGCTCGGCGAGCTACTAGCGCTTCCAACTGGTTCGGTGCAGCGCCGGTTTGGTAAATGGCTGCAGCAATGGCTACAAGACTTACGCCATGCTCGGCCCAACGAGCAGGCTTGGTTCAGCCCAAAAAAACAGTTTCGCGAACGCATAGAACTCAACCGAGAAGCACAAAGTGCCGCGGCCATTAAGTTTCCCATTCGGCCATTGCTCGACACATTAGAAACCTGGCTAGCTAGCCAAAAGCTTTGCGCAACAGGCCTTGCCATCACGTTGCTTAATCGCCAGCGCGAGCGCATTCAGCAGCTAACCATTCATGCCAGCACATCACTGATTAAGGCAGAAGAATGGCTACCCCTAATCGATTTACAACTTGAGCGCTGCCAACTCAACGAGCCCGCACTGTACATTGAATTTTCCGCGTTAGGGGTGAGCGCGCAAAGCCGGGCAACGGAAGACTTGTTTGAGCAAGCCAGTGGCATGCGCCCAGCACAGCTATTAGATTTGCTGTCTGCCAAGCTTGGCAATGAAGCTGTGCAACACTTCACCGGCGAAGCGGATCCAAGGCCAGAACGCGCTTGCCAAGTTGCCCAACATGGCATGGCACAGCTACCTACTCAACACGCCACAGCCTTTTGGTTGGTGCCCATTCAAAGTACTCATATTGAGCAATGGCAGTTACTACACCATAGCCAACGCATTCACACTGGCTGGTGGGAACTAGAAAGCAGTAAGCGCGATTATTATTTTGCTCAACACCAAGATGGCCGCTTTGGTTGGTTATTTCGTGATGCTCAGGGAGAGTGGTTTTTACAGGGGTACGTAGGATGACTGAATTAGTTGAACTACAGTGTCGCACCAACTATAGCTTTTTAACGGGCGCCTCACACCCAGATGAGCTAGTGAATCAAGCAATCAAGCTCGGCTACCATTCACTGGCTATTACCGACGAGTGCTCGCTGGCCGGCATTGTTCGAGCTTGGCAAGCCGTGCAAGATGCCCAAGCCCAGTTAAACCTTATTATTGGCTGCCAGCTCGTACTCGCAGAACAAAGCTATATTCTATTAGCCAAAAACTTTGCCGGTTATCAGCAACTGTGCCGCTTTATTAGCAAAGCACGCCAGCTTGGCGAAAAAGGCAGCTATACGTGGCAGCTCGACCAGCTTAGCGACTTACCCAATTGCGCCCTAATTTGGCGGCCAACTGCAGTTTCCTTAGCGCACTGGCAACAGCTCAATGCGCTACACCCAGAGTGCTACTTAGGCATTAGTTTGCTGCGTACACCGGGCGAACAAGCACATTTACAAGCACTGCAGCACTTTGCCCATCAGCAGGGTGCGACGCTCGTGGCCTGTAACGATGTGCACTATCACCATCGCAGCCGCCAGCCGTTGCAGGACTGCCTAACAGCCATTCGCCATCGCTGTAGCTTGTTTGAGGCGCGCCCTTATTTGTTTTCTAACAGCGAGCGTCACCTGCGCAGTGCTCGCACCCTAGCAGCCTTGTACCCAGAGAGCATATTACAGGCCACCACAGCACTAGCGAAGTCCTGCCAGGTCGACTTAACCGACGTGCGCCGAGCTTATCGCTACCCTGGCGTGGCGCTACCCAAGAATATGAGCGATGGCGACTATTTGCGCCACCTAGTGGAGCAAGGTGCCAAAATTCGTTTTCCCGAGGGCATACGTAGTGAGCATCAGGCGTTAATTGAAAAAGAACTGGCTCTGATCAGCGAGCTGGAATATGAAAAGTACTTTTTAACCGTTCATGACATTGTGCGTTATGCCCGCTCGCAAGGGATTTTATGCCAAGGGCGCGGATCGGCGGCAAACTCGATTGTTTGTTATTGCTTACACATTACCGAAGTAGACCCTAGGCGCAACAACCTGCTGGTCGAGCGTTTTATGTCACGTGCCCGGAAAGAGCCGCCCGATATCGACATTGACTTCGATAGTAAACGCCGTGAAGAGGTGATTCAGTACATTTATCGAAAATATAACCGTCGCCACACAGCCATTGCCGCGACAGTAATCACTTACCGACGCAAGAGTGCTATTCGTGATTTAGCCAAGGTATTCGACCTAGACCTTAACCGTTTAGAACAAGTAATTAGCCGCTACGGCATGCGCTATTTGGGCAAAGACTGGCTTGATCAAATGCTCAGCGACGTCGGCGGGTTATCACAGCAAAACATGGCACTCTTTAAGAGCCTACTGGTGCAGCTGCTAGGGTTTCCACGCCACCTTTCCCAGCATGTGGGCGGTTTTATTATTAGCGAGCAACCGTTAGATGAACTCGTGCCAATCGAGAACGCCGCAATGCCGGATAGAACCGTGATTGAATGGGACAAAGACGATCTTGAATCCATTGGGTTAATGAAGGTGGATGTGCTCGGCCTTGGCATGCTGGGAGCCATACAAAAAAGCTTCGATTTACTCGGTCAAATTCATGGCAAGCCTTTCGTTATGCAGGATATCCCAGCTAACTGTGAGCTGACCTGGCAAATGATTCAACAGGCCAATACCGTTGGTGTGTTTCAAATTGAGTCCCGCGCGCAAATGAATATGCTGCCAAGGCTCAAACCGGCCTGCTTTTATGACTTAGTTGTACAAATTGCCATTGTTCGCCCAGGCCCAATTCATGGCGATATGGTGCACCCGTATTTAAAACGCCGGCAAGGGCTAGAGCCTGTTGATTACCCAGAAGAAAAACTAAAACCTGTGTTAGAGCGCACGCTCGGCATCCCTATATTTCAAGAGCAGTTGTTACATTTTGCCATGGTGGCCGCCGACTTTAGCGAGGCCGAAGCCAACCGCCTACGTAAGGGCATGGCAAGTTGGAAACGCACGGGTCATATGCTGCCATTACGCGAGCAACTAAAAGAGAAGCTTGCCGCCAAAGGCTACGATGAAAGCTATATCGCTCGCATTGATCGCCAAATTGAGGGCTTTGGCGAGTACGGCTTTCCCGAGTCACATGCAGCGAGTTTTGCGCTACTGGCTTGGGCATCCTGCTGGCTGAAGCAACATCACCCTGCCATTTTCACCGTGGCCTTATTAAATAGCCAACCAATGGGGTTTTATACGCCCTATCAGCTTATTCAAGCAGCACAGCATGATGGCGTTGAGGTGCGCCCAGTGCACATCAATCATAGCCAATGGCAGTCGACCATTGAAGCGGATGAAGGCTCTACGGGAGGTTATGCGATTCGCTTAGGCATGCAGCAAGTGCGAGGTTTACATGAAGCGCGTATTGAAGCCTTGCTTCGCCAACGTCCTAAACAAGGCTGGCAGTCGATCGATCAACTACCCGCTGTAATGGGTGACCAACTCGAACGTTTGGCCGCTGCCAATGCGTTAAGTGGGCTTGGCCAACATCGCCACGGCGATTATTGGCAAACCCTAGCGATTGGTGAGCATCAGGACCTATTGGACCAATACTTACCGTCTACGCACGATGCGCAACTGCCCCAAGAAAACCGCCTGCAATCGCTTCAGCAAGACTTAAAAAGTACCGGCATTGCTGTTAACGACCACCCAGCATCCTACTTACGCAGCGAACATAAATTCTTAGCTCAACTACCAACACTAGACCGATTGCCAAGCTTTGCTCATAAACAAGCAGTGAAGCTGTTTGGTCTCGTCACCGTACGCCAACGCCCTGGCACCGCAGCTGGCGTAACCTTTGTGACCATTGAAGACGCCACCGGCGTAGCTAATTTAGTGGTATGGGAGCGCACGGCCCACGAATATCTTGCGGTATTAACACAAGCAAAAATGTTGTTAGTGGACGGGCGAGTAGACCGAGACCCAAACAGTCAGGTCACGCATGTTATCGTTGAGCGACTACAGCGCATAGACAATTTGCTACAAATTCAAGTAAGCAGCCACGACTTCCACTGACCATACTGAAGCAAGGCATTGGTAAATAGGACTGCTTGTGTACTACGAACGATTATTTCAACCAATACAAATTGGTTCGTTACGCTTGCCGAATCGGGTGATGATGGGCGCAATGCACACGAACTTCGAAGAGCACCCAAACGCCTTGGCATTATTAACTGAGTTTTACCAAGCGCGTACTAGTGTTGGCCTAATTGTAACCGGCGGCATTAGCCCCAGTGACAATGGGCGCTTGTACACAGGTGCACAAGCATTGCTGTCGGATGCCGACCTAGCCCTGCATAAAGGGCTCACTAATGCAGTACATCAAGCCGATGGCCGCATCGCCTTACAAATATTGCATGCTGGCCGCTACGCGAAAATTTCCCAGCCGGTATCCGTCACCAACGAACCTAGCCGCATCAACCCCGTCGCACCCGTTGAGCTGTCGCACGATGGCATTCTAGACATCATTAAAGACCACGCACGCTGTGCCAAGCTGGCTGAAGCCGCTGGCTATGATGCCATTGAAATTATGGGGTCAGAGGGTTACCTGCTGTCAACGTTTATCTCACCACTGTTAAATAGTCGAGCCGACCAATGGGGTGGCCAGCTGGCCAACCGAGCCAGGCTGCCGATCGAGGTGGTGAAGGCAATCAAAGCAGCCTGTAACTTGCCGATTATCTACCGAATTTCCGCCGCCGACCTAATGCCAAAAGCAAATAGCGTAGAAGAGGTACAACAGTTAATTGCGTGGTTAGAGGAAGCTGGCATTGATGCCGTAAACCTTGGCATAGGCTGGCACGAGTCACCGGTACCGACCATCGCCACCAGTGTGCCACGCGCTGGGTTCGCCAGTTTAGCTGCCCAACTGACAAGCAAAGTACCCATGATTCTGTCGAACAGAATTGCTATGCCAGATGATGCCGACCGTGTACTGGCCACGACCAATGCTGATATGGTCAGCCTCGCACGCCCACTCCTGGCCGACCCCAACTGGTTAATAAAAGCGAAGCACGATCCACTAGCGATCAATACCTGTATCGCCTGCAATCAAGCATGTCTTGATCGTGCCTTTGTCGGCAAACCTGTGGGGTGCATGGTTAACCCAAATTTGAACCATACGCCATTGCCAAATCAAGCAGCAAAGAAGGTCGCCGTGATAGGTGGTGGGGTGGCTGGGCTGTCGTGTGCGGTGACCGCTGCCAAAATGGGCCATCAAGTCACCTTGTATGAACAGTGTGATCATCTAGGAGGGCAGTTACGCTTAGCAGCTATGGTGCCAGGCAAAGAAGACTACCATGAACTACTGCGCTACTTTCAGCACAACTTGGCAAAGTACAATGTCACCATCAAGCTTAATGCTACATTAGAAAACCCTAGTCTATTCGACAAGGTAGTCTGGGCAACAGGCGTACAACCTAAGTGGCCTGCCGAGGCTGAACCAGAAGTATTAAACTACCAACAGGCGTTTGCCAAACCGCGAGAACAACTAGGCCAGCGCGTCATTGTGATAGGTGGCGGCCCAATCGCCGTCGACTTTTGCCAATACCTTTATGGCCCACATAAGTACAAACAACACTGGGGCATACAGGGCACTGAAGTAATGCTAGCTAAACCCAGCCCATCGGAGATTAATGTCACTTTGTTGCAGCGCGGCACCGAGAGCCCACATAAGAAACTTGGCAAAACAACAGGCTGGGCCCACTGGGCCTCACTGAAAAAACAAGGCCTGGATCACCGCCAAGGGTGCGAATTTATTTTGATCGAACCGAATAAAGTGGTGTTTAAACAAGGCGATCACAAAACCACACTCACTGCCGACACCATAGTGTGTTGTATTGGCCAGAACTCAAATCAAGCCCCCACTGGGTCTATTACCATAGGGGGCTGCCGCAACGCTCAGGCAATTGATGCAGAGCGAGCGATTAGAGAAGGGTATGAATGCGCGTTGACTCTACTTTAAAGAAGGGGACCACACACTGACTCGGATATAGCTGTAATTATTAATTAACCATTTCTAGCGCAGCAAAGTCATACCAGCTGATAAAAGTACTGCCATTGAAAAAAATAATTTTTCCATTTAAATGCCATGCAATTAAATACAATCTCCTTTCGCCCTAATATCTCACCATAGCAGGACTCCAGGAACGAAAGAGACGTTATAATCTTCCTCCAATCTAACATTTTCACCATTTACTACAAGATCAACTTTAACTGAAACATAATCTGGAACATCACTAGAATCATTATAATAATATTCCACATCCTTCAAAGAAGCAGCATAATATTTCCAACCGCCTCCAATTTCCTCATCAACCTTAAAAACATATTCTGGATCATGCAAACGGTAATCCACGCCATTAGAATCGGAAAAAGAAACTTCCAACACATCAAAGGCAACAACCTCCGACCTATAAAATATTTCCAAGTTCAATCCATATCTGTCATATTTCCTAAGAACTTTTATATAACTAGAAATAACGTAATCATTTTCTGAATAACCATTCAGAAAACCAACATCCACTTCGTCCCATGGATAAGAAACATTCTCAAGTTCACTTTGACGTTCTAAAAAAACTTCAACATCCCCCTTGCAATAAGGAAAAAGAAAAACAACCAAAAAAAACAAAAAAACTTTCTTATCCATTTACTTTCCTATTTATAGCTAGTAACAATTACCTGATTTACATTCAGGACCTCTAACAGAACCTCCTAAAAGAAAACAAGGCATCGCATCGGCAACTCAATGGCCGACATATGCGTAGAGTAAAAAAGAACCCTGTTTGCCAACCTCATGTTAAACCAGCTGATAAAATCACTTCCATTACAAATTTTTTCTCCAATTAATCACCTATTAAAACCATCCCTATAATTAGTACAAATTAAAATAGTTCCGAATAGTTACTTCTTTAAAATCATCACCATAATAACCTGAAATAATTGCATCAAAATAATCTGGAACTTCAGACTCTTCGATAAAATCAGAATCAAAATAGTGTTTTCCCTGTATAACGAAGTAGCGACCCCACGCCTCATCCATTTCACGTACTGTAGGGGGTACCTCACGGCTATTTTCAAATATTATTACCCTGCCTTTAGAGTCAACCACTTTATATTCTTCTAAGTGAAATTCAGCTTCATAATTATAATAAACATAATACTCACCCCTCAGAAACAAATAACCATTGAGAAACACAATTCTGGGACATACAAACCAACCATCTTCCAAAACATTTTCACCATTCCCAAAAGCTCCTGAGGAAATATATTCATATGAACAACTATCTTCTGAAGTCAAGTAATATTCACTATTACACCCAGCAAAGATAAATACCAAAAAAAACAATATATATTTCTTCATAATTAAACCTTAGTAGCAGCTGCCAGTTAATGGATCACATTCGGACCCTCTAACGGTGCCACGGAAAACATAATAAGGAAACATTTATAACAACACATGCCTCACGACTATTGTTACCGATTTAGTGACCAACGCATTTTCTGGAGCCAAATCAAGCCCCCACTGGGTCTATTACCATAGGGGGCTGCCGCAACGCTCAGGCAATCGATGCAGAGCGAGCGATTAGAGAAGGGTATGAAGCAGCACTCGCCATTACTTAGCCGACCAAGAAAGGGATTGCTCGCGAGTGCTGTTATAGACAAACTCTGCCAGTGCAGGGCGATACATAGCAAGACTTAACTCACGAAACTCAAGGTCATTTAAGTACTTTGCTATTTCTTGATGATCAGTCAAGCCATTCAAGTGAGGCACTTGATAATCAGATGCACCTTTGCAAGGAAATGTATCTTGTACGGCAAACAGATAAGACTTTTCGCCCTGCATCAAATTATCTAGACGCTCAGCGTTTTCTAATACGTTTTCGTTACGACACAAATCAAAATGGGCTACCAACTCAGCACTTTCACCTAGAGCGATAACGGAGAGCCCACGCTCTAGTACCAAGCTCTGTTCGCCATACTGCAAACCCGAGTCACAATCATCAGCATTGTATTGGCAGACTTGCGCAGACAATTCCAGAGGCAGGCTTTCCAGCGCACTCGCCACTTGTACACGGTTTAATGCAATCTCAACCGGCCGGTCGATGTAAGTGCGAGCAATGGCAATATCGCCTGACTGCTCAGCTTGCAACACACTCTTAATGACTGTCGAATCCAAAGTCAGCTGCTTAACATTAGCTTCACTAACAAAGGTTTTACCAGCGGCTTGGCCAAAAAACACAGCCTTAGCATCTAGGTTATGCTGGGGAACAAATCCAGTTAAGTACTGAGCAGGTGCTAAAACAAAGTAAGTCTTATGCGGATTATCTAGCATAGTTTGAGTGATCGCGGCAGACTGCAAACTACTGCCGTACGGCAGGCTTTGATAGTCTTCTACTGCCAAGGTATCTGGGTTAATACTAAACATGAGTGACCCCATTCCCAGCACACCCGTCACCTTTAAATTTAAAGGCTGACCACCAACGGTTACCGTTCCAGCACCAGTATCCACCTGAATTGGTAGCTCGCTTATGTTTAATGGCTCACCCCAAAGCGATGAAACAAACTGCTCTACGACCTTCGACTCGACCGCTTCACTAGGCAAGCCTAGACTAGCTATCAGTCCTGAAGACTGCTTTTCTAAGGCGTGTCCAAAATTAAAGCTACCTGATGTAGCAAACCCCATACTATTAAGAAGTGTTGGTGCTATATCGAAGTGTGTGCCCTCGCTATCTATTGTATCGGAACGCTGATCTGGGTAGTTGATAAAGAACGACAACCGGCGAGGCGCTTGTTTTAATGTATCTACCGTGTCTCCCCACATCATCAAATGATCGCTAACCACGGCTATAATGGTATTGTCTGAACCAGGTGACTGGCGAATATGGCGAATAAGACCACTAATGTGTGAATCGGTACAGTGCAACGCGGAGCGCATCTTACCCGGATCATCTAGATAATTTGCACAACCATCCGCTAGCTCACCATGAGGAGGGTGAGTCCCCACGGTCACTGTTTGCAACGCAAATGGTTGATCAGAGTTCGCGACCAGTTGGTCGTAGCGTAGTTTCACTTGCTCCATCAGAGTATCATCATATAACCCCCAACCATGCTTGTAGTCTTCACTAGGCATCGCATGTGACAGGGTAGAAAAATCATCAACTTGATCAAACTGATGAGAAGCAAAGAAATACTTCTTCCCAGCAAAACGTTGATCGGAACCGATCATCATTTGATTTATGTATCCGTGCTCGGCAAGGACATCCGTCAAACAAACAGCTTCGGACATAAAAGAAGAAGTTGGCGCAAGACTGTTCATATCATGGCTACGATACGGAGAAATGAGCGGCACACCACACTGTGATGCAACAATACCCGCTACAGTCCAACTAGTATTGTAAACCTGCTCAAGCCCTGTGAAGTTAACACTATTGGCCCGCCACTTGTTTAACTCTGGAAGCAACCCAGGGAAGCGAGCTTCATCAAAATAGCCTTGTTCTAGACTCTCGGCATATATAAGCACTAAGTTTTTTGTCTCTGTCGACTTGGAAATATCAAAGGGGTTATCTGAATTATGCTTAAGTAAAACCGAGCCACTTTCATCGTAAGCCGAATTATCAAATGTTAAATACGTCGCGAGACTATTAAAGGGTGCGAATACCACAAAGAGCCCTGCCATAACCAACCCAGCAGATACGTGGGCTCGCTTCTTTAGCCGAATACCTTTGATGCGAGGTCTTTTTATTATTAGCGCAACCAGTAGGCCAAGCTGCAACAACGCCAAAGAAATCAGTAGAGCATACTCACCTAGGTTCGCCGTAAGCGTTGCAGGATCTAAGTGAAAGAAATAAGCCTCATTGAAGCTTTGGTTTTGAATAAAAAAGGAAGAAGTAAGCGCTAAGTTTAATGCCCAAATCACAACTGAAACGGTAATAAGCGAACCGTAGCGCAACCATTTCGTTTTGTAGAAGCTAAACTTTAAGTAAGCCAATGCCGATAACAAAAACGTTGAAAATACCCAATGACTTGGCGCGTCTGTCTTTAGACATGCAACAACAGGTGTTGCCGACATAATCGCCGAAAACAAAACGGCTTTTAGCGTGATCCTAGACTTAATGTTCATAACTACTCCCTAACTTCTTATCAACATAATGTAACACTTTTGTAGCCTAATTATGTTACGCAATCTCCTTTTTGCTGATACATAAGTGCGATTTCCAGGTGGTGCCGGAGAAACCCACGTCACACGCGAGTGTTTTTATCGTGTGTCTAGTTTACTGTTTTGAATGTGGTGACTAGATTCCCGCCTACGCGGGAATGACTGTTGCCCGGCGCAAAAGGACGCGCCGTGCAACCTACGGTGTGAGATTTCGTGTTCCGTGTAGGTTTTACAAACCAAAGGTTTGGGAAACAAGTTTCTGCGTCACACCCGAGTGCTTTTATCGGGTGTCTAGTTTGTTGTTTTGAATGTGGTGACTAGATTCCCGCCTACGCGGGAATGACTGTTGCCCGGCGCAAAAGGACGCGCCGTACAACCTACGGGTTACTGTGCTTATGCATCCATGCGAGCGTAGACATTTTCAGGCGCAATAAAAAACCCCGCCCTGCAAAGCAGGACGGGGTGTTTTATTAGGCGCTTGACGATGACCTACTCTCGCATGGGCAAGCCACACTACCATCGGCGATGCATCGTTTCACTACTGAGTTCGGAATGGGGTCAGGTGGTTCCA
>NZ_QPEP01000017.1 GCF_003577475.1 Salinibius halmophilus | reverse complement strand
AGAACCGACTAGAAAAGGCTGAATATACAGAGACATCAGATATCGTGATTCGCTCCTTGCAGAGCATGATTATCGAGCTTGAACAGGCCATCCAGGACTTAACGCGAGACATTGATGACCACATTGATGGCCACCCGCATCTAAAGAGAGATCGCCAGCTACTTGAGTCGATTCCAGGCGTTGGCGACGTAGTTTCGCGCATCATGCTGTGTATTTTGCATGCCAAAGGCTTTAGAAGTGCGAAGCAACTAGCTGCCTACTTGGGACTCATACCAAGGATGAGGGAGTCGGGTAAGTTTGCGGGTAAAACTATGATTACCAAAGCAGGCCCTGCGCGGTTTAGAGCCAAGTTGTATATGGCGGCAGTGAGTGCGCTGAAGTACAGCCCTGACATTAGCGCGCTCAAAAAGCGGCTAGAAGCTAGATCATTGAAAGGAAAGCAAATCGTCTGCGCGGCCATGCGCAAGCTCGTACAGATTTGCTATGGCGTGGTGAAGAGCCAGACACCGTACCAAGCAGCCGCAGCTTAATACGGCTGCAAGGCAACAAGGTGGTCGCGAATAACATGGGCGAAGTAGGCAAGCACTGAGCCCAGGGACGTGGCATGCCTCAAAAGCAGACCGTTATCTGCCATGGATGGCAGATACGAGGCTACATGGATGTATTCACGCCGTGTCTGCGTTGAGGTATGACGCGGCCTAGGCGAAACTCACGTGCTATTTAGCCCATGTTTTCGCGCCCCGCCCCGATGATCGAGCAGCACCGATCAACCGTGTCTGCAAACCTCCGCTACGCGGAGGATTTACAGACCTACAAAATGTGTTGCAATGTTACGGAGAGATGGTATCTACTTTAATGTCAACCGCCAGCACTGGTGGATTTTTTGGTTGCGTTTAAAGTCGAATGGGATGGACCAAGCAGAGATGTCTTCAATGTTGAAGATTTCGCTAAGGGTTTCGTCGAGTTTAAAGCGGCGGTAGTTGTTGGAAAATATAATCTGACCGTTGCTTTTTACGTGTTCAGACAACTTATAAAGCATATCGCCGTGGTCACGCTGTACGTCAAACACATGATCCATGCGCTTAGAGTTAGAGAACGTCGGCGGGTCGACAAAGATCAGATCGTATTTTACCGAATCCGGCAGGTCAGCTAGCCATTGCAGCACATCTGCCTGAATAAAGCGGTGCCGATTGGTGCGCAAATCATTGCGCGCAAAGTTGTCTTTAGCCCAATTCAAATAGGTATTAGATAGGTCAACACTGGTGGTTTCCCCACCACCCAAAGCCGCCTGCAGTGATGCCGTAGCAGTATAACTGAACAGGTTCAGCATCGACTTGCCACTCGCATTGTCATGTAACCATTGGCGAACAACGCGGTGATCTAAGAACAAACCAGTATCCAGGTAATCAGATAAGTTCACTTCAATTTGCGCCTCACCCTCGTGCACAACCGTGGTGACCTTAGACTGGCTAACCGTATTGTACTGTGATTTGCCCTTCTGCTTTGCCCGCTGTTTTAAATGAATGCGCTCAGCTGGGCACTCAAAGACCATAGCTACCTGCTCCATCGCCCAAAACAAGCGTTGTTGTGCTTTATCTTCCGGCACTTTTTTCGGTGCTTGGTATTCCTGCACATGGATGTGATCGTTATATACATCAACCGCCACAGCGAACTCTGGCAGGTCTGCGTCGTACACGCGATAAGCAGTTGTGTTGGCGCGTTGCGCTTCTTTGCGCAAGCGTTTTAGGTTTTTGCGCAGACGGTTACCGAACTCTTCACCAGGATGGTTGGAATCTGCCGCATGATGCAGCTCACCGGCCAAATCAAAATGTGCCAATTCAACCGTTAACGGGCCGTTGCGCAACTCGTGCTTTTTCTTCACCGGCAATCGAATTTGCTGCAATAAGCGATTTTCGCTCGACACGACCGACAACTGGCCATTCGGTGCCCATTCTTTTGCCTTAGCAGCCAAAGCGCGATACAAGTCTGCTAGCTGCAAAGTATCCCCCAAGCGCTCACCATAGGGTGGATTAGTTAGGATAAGAGTTTGCTCTGTAGCAGGCAGCGCCAGAGATTCCAAGTCACCCGTGGTCACCGATAACTCGCCACCAAGGCGTTTCATATGTTTGATGGCTAAGTTAATCGACTTTGGATTTTGGTCGTTACCAACAAACTCTACAGAGCACGCCTCTTGCCCAGCTTGACGGCGCTGACGCGCTGCCGCCAAGGTGTCGGTCCACAATTGCGCATCATGCTGCTTCCAGCCAGTCACACCCCAGTGCGAGCGAGCAAGTCCAGGTGCGATATCAGCCGACATGGCAAAGGCTTCGGTTAAAATAGTGCCCGTGCCGCATAAAGGGTCAATCAAGCGTTGATAGTTTCCTGGCCACCCAGCCCTTAGTAGCAGCGCGGCCGCTAATGGCTCGCGCAGTGGTGCAGCACCTGTGCCTTCGCGATAACCACGATGGCCAAGTGAAGGGCCCGCAAGATCGATACCGATAACTAAATAGCCTTTGCGCATAGATAAATCGACATAGACATCAGCATTATCGCGCTCCACGCTTGGGCGCAAGCCAGTTTGCTCACGGAACTGGTCAACAATTGCGTCCTTAGCCTTCAGTGCTGGGTAGCGGCTATCTTTTACCCCGGCTAGTTTCCCGCTGAAGCGTACTTGGAAGGTGCCATCACTAGTAATATGCGCTAGCCAATCGACTGTTTTCACCGCGTCGTAAAGGTCGTTAACATGCTTAATAGGCAACTCTGCTAGCTGCACAACCAACTTGGTGCCAATACGCGACCACAACAGCGTGTGATAAATCGGTTGCAGATCAGCAGCACTTGCCTGCACTCGACCACCCTTTCGGCCAGTAACAGTTAAGCCAAATTGCTCTACTTCTTGGGCCAATAAGTCATCGACACCATAAGGGCAAGCAAGTTCCACCTGATAAACCATATATAAATATTCTCTTAGAAATCTTTCTTTAATAACTAAAGCAAATTAAAAAATAAACTCACTTCATCGAAGCGAAAAAAAATCACCATATTTCAGACACTTAGCTGTCAAGTTAGTGTCATAGATTCTTTATCACTAAACAGACCTTTATTATGACAAAAAGTTCATCGACCCGCGCTGTGTTTTTTGGCAACAATGTAAGGGTAGCTTGCAAAAACAAGCTATGACCTTGGCAATTGGATTTGCCAAGGCCTTGCAATGAAAAAAAAGCATAGCAAGAGGTGTTATTTATGAAGAGACAAAAGCGCGACCCTTTAGGCAGAGCCTTTGAACGCGGTTACAATGCTGGCCTAGATGGTAAATCCAAGCAGCTATGTCCAAAACAAGACGGCCCTGAACACCAGGAATGGATGAACGGCTGGCGCGAAGGGCGCGGCGACCTCTGGAGCGGCATGCGTGGTGCCTCCGCAGTCGCGAAGCACAATCGAATTGTGATACACCACATGCATTAATAGTTTTTTGAGGAAAGAGGGGCGCAAGCCCCTTTTTTTGTGCCCACCGATCAATGCTTCCCAAACCTGCGGTTTGTAAAACCTACAATTGGTTGCGCTCAAACTTTTCGGTTGTGGCAATGCCGTAGGCTTGTGGATATTGGTTGGTCGCCTTTAAATACTCATCGCACACCCAACGGGCAACGCCCTCACCACCTTTTACTGGTGCCACCATATCAACAACAGAGCGTACCACGTCATGGCCATCGGCTGGTGCCAGAGTTAGGCCTACTTTTTCCATTGCCGGCAGGTCTATGGTGTCATCACCAACATAGGCGACTTGCTGGTAGCTAATATCGAGTTTGTTCAGCAAGTTCTCCAGCACCTCTGCTTTATTATGACTAGCAGGGTAAAAGTGCTCAACAGCCAAGTCTTGCATACGCCGCGCTAGGGGCTGACTATCCTTGGCGGTGATAACCGCTACCTGTACGCCCAAACGTGGCAACAGTTTTAGTGCCACCCCGTCACGCACATGAAAAGCCTTCACCAGCTCGCCCTCTGCGCCGTACCAGAGTTTGCCGTCGGTCAACACGCCATCGATATCGAACACCACAAGTTTGATGTCAGCCAGACTTGTCATACTCTCTCCTATTGCAGAACGTCCAGCGCATTTTGCATAGACTGCTCAAACTCCTCGGTACTAGAGTTGCGAAATAAAATTAAATCATCAGCAACCTCAGGATCATCAATTCCGCTAGGAATCGAAAAATCTACCGATGCAATGTATTCATCCCAGTTTGCTAGCTTCCAAGTATCACGGTCGGAATCGCGCTCAATCATACGCTGCTTCACAACGTCGACATCAGTCATTACCCAAACAACGCACAAACGGGCACCCTGCGCGGCTAATCGAGCCTTTAGCTTGGCGACATACTCTGGGTCGCGAATTTCTTGTGTAAATGGCGCATTAATTAACACGTTATCGGTGTAGGCAAGGCCTTCAAAGGCCAAGTCTAGAATGGCGTCATATTCAAAATCACGGATATGCTTTTGGAAAAATTCAGAGCTGCGATTTTCTTCTTCGCCCATTACTCGAAAAATTTGATGCGACAAAACAATCAAGGTGTCTTTGTCTAGATACATGACATGATTCAGCGCTTTGGCTAGCTGCTTAGAAATGTATGTTTTGCCACTAGCTGGTGGCGAAGTGACTAGAATTAGTCGTTTCATATTGGTGGCTGTCCTGAAAAAAATCTGCCCACACAAAAACGCCGGCGATACTGCCGGCGCTTACTACTCTATTACCAGAATTACTGGCGTATTCTAACTTCAGCGTTGTCTAACTGGAAGCCAAACCATTCAGTGTACGATTGCTCACCATTGGCGTTAGCCAAAAACGGCAACTGAGACTCGGCTTGCTGAGGGTCAACCTCGCCTGGGGTTACCTCGGTAAGCTCTACAGCATAGAAGCTTGCATCAATACCACGGAATACTCGGTACAGCGGTTCATCAGTTGGCTCAGGTAAAGCAAATACCGCTTGGTTAACCAAGAAGTCTACTGACTGGCTAGTGCGCGTAACATCCGGCTCACTTGTCCAACCTTCACGCTCGTCTAATGGCGTTGTTTTCGCCACTTCCAGCGCTTCCTGTGCAGCGGCTTCTGCTGCAGCATTACGTTTCTGGTTGGTCAAAGTTGTCACAATTTGCTCACGTACATCGTCCAAAGGCTGAACAAACTCAGGGATGAACTCGTTAACAAACAACACAGCGACACGGTCGTCAGCAATTTCGATCAATTCAGAAATCTGTCCATCGCGCGAAATTTGCGAGAATGCAGCATTGCGGAACACTTCATTCGAGGCCACACCAGTACCTTCCGTTGCGGTAAACGGTTCGACCGTCTGAATGTCTAGATCAAAAGCCTCTGCCACTTCTGCAAGGTCTAGCGCAGTGAACGCTACATCAGCGAACTGCTCACGACGCTCAGCGAACAATAAGCCAGACTCTTCACGCTGAATTTGCGCTTCGATTGCTGCACGACGTTCTTCGAATGTATCCAACTGGTCACGGTTATCACCAAGCAGCGTGATGATGTGCGTGCCAAACTCTGTTGTAACAATGTCTAGCTCGCCCACTTCAGTTAAACGGTTAACAGCATCCTCAAATTCACCTTCCGGCACAACAGACAACTCACCACCATTCTCGGCAGAGAAGGTGTCGATCGAGTTTTCTTGGGCCAACTGGCCAAAGTCTGCACCGTTGTTTAGTTGTGCTAGCAACTCATTGGCGCGAGCTTGTGCATCATCGCCATCGAGCAAGATATGAGCAAAGCGAGACTCTAGGTTGTTTTCCACATAGGCGTCGTAACGAGCTTGCACATCAACCTCTGGCACCACAACATCACTTGCCACGTCATCCAGCGTTAGCTCAACAAATGACGCTTGCGCCTGTTCTGCTTTGATGTAGCGTGTTTCGTTGTTGGCATAAAACTCAGCAATCTCTTCTTCCGTTACGTCCACATCAAAATCAGAAGGCGCGAAACGTTTAATGTTGAAATCACGAGTTTGGTCTTGCAAGCGAATCAAAGCTTCGCTGTCGGCATATACGGCAAAATCAGACGCTGCCAACGCAAAACGAAGATGCTGACCTGCTGTCACGTCGCGAATGTACTCGCGGAACATGATAGGCGTGTAGCCCGCATTACCAATTGCAAGACGGTAAATATTCGGATCAAACTCACCGTTTTCATCTTGGAAAGCTTCTTCCGAAGCTAACTGCTGGGCAATCGCTCGGTCAGACAAAGACATACCCAGTGAATCGGCTTGTTGTTGAATTAGGATATCGTTGACCATTTGCTGAATGGCTTGCTGGCGCTGCGCTTCGGTTTCTAACGACTGGTTGACGTAGCGCGAGTACGTTTGTTGCGTTACGTTTTGGCCGTTGATCTCGGCAGGGCCGTTGTTCGCATTGATGCTCACAACCGACTCAACGCCAAAGAAGGCGAATGCCACCACGATAGCGAAAACGATAACTTTAATAAAAGGGCTTTTAGATCCCTGTCTAATTGTCTCCAGCATTTCTACTCCACAGCTAGATGGCCGTAAACTATATATAAAAAAAGCGTGTCGATGATGACACGCTCTTGCTTAAAAAGGTGAGACTTTGCTCACCTTTACCAGAATACGCTTAGCCATTCACCGCATCTTTAAGCGCTTTACCAGCCTTGAAGCTAGGTACTTTTGCTGCTGCGATTTGAATCTCAGCACCAGTTTGCGGGTTACGGCCAGTACGCGCTGCGCGCTCTTTCACTTGGAAAGTGCCAAAACCAACCAATACAACTTGGTCATCGTTTTTAAGCGCATCCGTTACGCTACCAATCACTGCGTCTAGTGCACGTGCCGCAACAGCTTTTGGAATATCTGCCGACTCGGCAACCTTGTCTACTAATTCAGACTTGTTCACGCTAAATCCCCTTTTATAGTCAAATGACGGCGCAGCATAAAATTGGGTTACATTTTTGCTACAACGAGTAAATTATAATTTTTAAAAACCCTTCAGCGATGCGGGTTTCAAGCATATTCAATTTATACCAACGCCTTGAAACCCGCGTCAAGTGCCTTAATGCGCTGATTGCTGATTAGAGGCAGTTTTTTCACCTGTCGAAGCGTTTCGACGCGATGCCACCTCATCGTCAGACAACGGCGTAGGCTGATATTCCAAAGCAATGGACAAAACTTCATCAATCCACTTAACTGGCTTAATGGTTAAGTCCTGCTTGATATTCTCTGGAATTTCTTTCAGATCCTTTTCATTTTCGATAGGGATCACGACTGTTTTAATGCCACCACGATGAGCGGCCAACAATTTTTCCTTTAACCCACCAATTGGCAACACTTGCCCACGCAGGGTAATTTCGCCAGTCATCGCCACATCGGCACGAACTGGGATCTTGGTCATTGCCGACACCAAGGCAGTCGCCATACCAATACCAGCAGACGGACCATCCTTCGGTGTCGCCCCTTCAGGTGCGTGAATATGCACATCAACGGTCTCGTGGAAGTCTGGCATCAAACCCAAAGACTGCGCACGCGCTCGTACAACGGTCATTGCAGCCTGAATGGACTCCTGCATCACATCGCCAAGCGAGCCCGTGCGGATCATTCTACCCTTGCCTTCTACAACCGAAGACTCAAGTGTTAACAGCTCGCCACCAACCGATGTCCAAGCTAGGCCGGTTACCTGACCAATCTGATTTTCCTTCTCGGCCGCGCCATGGCTAAACTTGCGAACCCCTAGGAACTCAACAATTTTAGCTTCATCTATAACCATTGCCCCCTTGCTGTTGCTCTTCACCTGAGCCGTTACTACCTTGCGGCACAGCTTGGCCAGCTCACGCTCGAGTCCGCGAACACCCGCTTCGCGGGTGTAATGGCGTACTACGCCAAGCAACTGTTCATCTGCAATTTCAAGTTCGCTGGCTTTTAGACCATTTTCTTTTATTTGCTTCGGCAGCAAATACTTCTTGGCAATATTAAGCTTTTCGTCTTCGGTATATCCCGGAATTCGAATCACTTCCATGCGGTCTAATAGCGGCCCTGGAATGTTCATCGAGTTCGACGTGCAAACAAACATGACATTCGACAAGTCGTAATCAACTTCCAAATAGTGGTCGTTGAATGTGCTGTTCTGCTCTGGGTCTAATACCTCAAGCAATGCCGACGCTGGATCACCGCGGTGGTCCATACCCATTTTGTCAATTTCGTCGAGCAAGAATAGCGGGTTTTTCACCCCTACTTTGCTTAGCTTTTGTACAATTTTGCCTGGCATAGAACCGATATAAGTTCGACGGTGCCCGCGAATTTCGGACTCATCACGCACGCCGCCGAGTGACATACGAACAAACTCACGATTCGTTGCACGCGCAATTGAACGGCCAAGCGATGTTTTACCAACACCTGGGGGCCCCACCAAACATAATACTGGGCCTTTCAGCTGTTTTACTCGCTTCTGTACCGCTAAGTACTCAATCACTCGCTCTTTCACGTCTTCTAGACCGTAGTGATCTTCCTCGAGCACCTTCTCGGCTAGATTAATATCACGCTTAACTCGAGTTTGCTTTTTCCACGGCAAGCCCAGCAGCCAATCTAGGTAATTGCGCACCACTGAAGCTTCCGCCGACATTGGCGACATCATCTTAAGCTTATTCACTTCCGCTTTAGCCTTATCAGCCGCTTCGGTAGACAGCCCTGCTTCTTTGATGCGCTTTTCTAACTGTTCAACTTCATTACCAGCGTCGTCTAGGTCACCTAGCTCTTTTTGAATGGCTTTCATTTGCTCATTCAAATAGTACTCGCGCTGGCTTTTTTCCATCTGTTTTTTAACGCGCCCACGAATGCGCTTCTCAACCTGCAATAGGTCAATTTCGCCTTCCATCAACGACATTAAGTGCTCAAGGCGCGCGGCAACGCTCGCCAACCCTAATACGTTTTGCTTCTCGTCTAACGACAAGCTCATATGGGTAGCAATGGTATCCGCTAAACGGCTAACATCCTCAATACCATTGAGCGACGCCAATACTTCGTTCGGAATTTTTTTCGACAATTGAACAAAACGTTCAAATTGTTGCATTAATGCACGACCAAGTGCCTCTGTTTCGCTACTGTCGGCGTCATGCTCTTCCATCTTCACGGCATCGGCCGTCACGTAATCATCGGTTAAGCCGATATTCTTAACAAATGAACGGTACTCGCCTTCTACCAACACTTTAACCGTGCCATCTGGTAGCTTAAGCAACTGCAAAATAGTTGCCACAGTGCCGATTTCAAATAGTTCATCGGCACTTGGATCTTCGCTAGCAGCGTCTTTTTGCGCCACCAATAAAATTTTTCGGTCACCGTCCATTGCTTTTTGCAATGCAGCAATAGACTTCGCACGACCAACAAACAAAGGAATCACTAAGTGCGGATACACTACGACATCGCGTAGTGGCAATACTGGCATAGTCTTGCTATTCACGACGTGCTCTCCACTTTTGGCTTCTTGCCTGGGTAAATAAAAACGAGCCTTCTAAACGGCCAGTAACTCTATTACCAATATAAGGTCTTGGAACCGTTAATCAACCGCCAATAGGATAAAAACCCCGCTAGTGCGGGGTTAAACATGCGTTGCCCGAATCTTCGATTCGTACAACCTACAGACACAACCGGTAGGTTTTACGGCCGCAGGCCGGGAAACACTTGTTGCCCGAATCTTCGATTCGTACAACCTACGAACTGGCTTGTTCGTCTTTACGCTCGTAAAGAAAGATTGGGTCGGCCTTGCCTTCAATAACGCTGTCTTCAATCACTACCTTGGTTAAATCCTTCTCTGAAGGAATTAAATACATGGTATCGATGAGCGTTTTTTCCATAATGGAACGCAAACCACGGGCACCCGTTTTGCGCTCCATGGCTTGGCGAGCAACAGCACGCAAGGCAGACTCGCGCATATCTAGCTCAACCCCTTCCATTTCAAACAACGCTTGATACTGCTTCACCAAGGAGTTCTTAGGCTCAGACAGAATTTGCATTAAGGCATCTTCGTCTAGGTCTTCCAGGCTTGCGATCACCGGCAAACGACCAATAAACTCAGGAATCAAACCAAATTTCACCAGGTCTTCAGGGCGCACATCCTTCAGCGTTTCACCAATACGGCGATTCTCTTTTGAACGTACTGTGGCACTAAAACCAATACCACTGCGTTCTGAACGCTCCAGAATGACTTGCTCAAGGCCAGCAAACGCACCACCAACAATAAATAGAATATTGCTGGTATCCACTTGCACAAAGTCTTGTTGTGGATGCTTACGTCCACCTTGCGGTGGTACCGATGCAACCGTACCTTCAATCAGTTTTAATAGCGCTTGCTGAACACCCTCGCCCGACACATCTCGAGTGATTGATGGGTTTTCAGATTTGCGTGAAATCTTGTCGATTTCATCGATGTAAACAATGCCCTGCTCGGCCTTTTCCACATCATAGTCGCATTTCTGCAGCAGCTTCTGAATGATGTTTTCAACATCTTCACCTA
Source organism: Salinibius halmophilus (assembly GCF_003577475.1). GTDB lineage: Bacteria > Pseudomonadota > Gammaproteobacteria > Pseudomonadales > Natronospirillaceae > Salinibius > Salinibius halmophilus. The sequence goes on along the minus strand of NZ_QPEP01000017.1, from coordinate 88,036 downwards.
CGTAACCCGCTTCAGTCAGCGTGGTCGCATCGGCAATGGTAAACGGCACATTAAGCATGCGCGCCAGCGTTTGCGCAAGCAGCGTTTTGCCCGAGCCAGTAGGGCCAATCAACAAGATGTTAGACTTTGAAATCTCTACATCGCTGTGGTGCGACTTACCATAACGCAAACGTTTGTAGTGGTTGTATACCGCTACCGACAAAGACACCTTGGCTTTGCCTTGGCCGATCACATACTCATCTAACGTTGCACGAATTTGTGCAGGCGTTGGTAACTCAGTACTTTCGCCATCCGTAGCTTCTTTTTCGGCGAGTTCTTCACGGATGATGTCGTTACACAAATCAACACATTCATCGCAAATAAACACGCTAGGGCCAGCAATCAGTTTGCGGACCTCGTGCTGGCTTTTGCCGCAAAACGAGCAATAGAGCAACTTGCCGTCGTCTTGCTTGCCGAAATTATCGTCCGCCATTTCTTACCTCTAAAACAAATGAATGGGTGTAATGGATTAAGCTTATCGGCTTACCATCACTTCATCGACCAAGCCGTAGTCCTTCGCCGCTTGCGCACCCATGAAATTATCGCGATCGGTGTCACGCATAACTGTTTCAAGATCTTGGCCTGTGTGATGCGCCAAAATCTCATTTAACTTCTGTTTCATGCCCAATATTTCTTTCGCATGAATTTCAAAATCAGATGCCTGACCTTGGAAGCCACCCAATGGCTGGTGAATCATCACACGCGAATTTGGCAACGCATAGCGCTTGCCCGCAGCACCACCAGATAACAACAACGCACCCATAGAGGCAGCTTGTCCGATTACCGTAGTACTAACATCCGGCTTAATAAACTGCATGGTGTCGTAGATTGCCATGCCAGCCGTTACCGAGCCACCTGGTGAGTTGATATAAATATGGATATCTTTTTCTGGGTTTTCCGACTCAAGGAAGAGCAGCTGCGCAACAACTAAGTTAGCCATATGGTCTTCCACCTGGCCGACTAAGAATATTACGCGTTCTTTTAAAAGGCGCGAGTAAATGTCGTATGAGCGCTCACCACGAGATGATTGCTCTACAACCATAGGAACCAATGCGGCCATTGGGTCAAACTTGTCATTACGATCTTGCGTCATTCTTGACTCCTTTGAATGCAAAAACAGTTGGCACGCGGCCAACTGTTCTTAGTATTGCCTGTAAATCTAAATACGGCAATCAAGCTTATTCAGCTTTCTCTTCTTCAGAAGCTTCTTCAACAGCAGGCTGTGCTGGTGCAATAGCTTGAGCGTAGCTCACAGATTCATCTGTTACATTCGCTTTTTCAACTACTGCATCGATAATTGCTTCTTCAAGTACAACTGCTTTCACTTGGTTTAGCTGCTCAGCGTTGTTCTTGTAGTAGTCGATTACAGACTGTGGGTCTTGGTATACCGACGCCACATCCGATAGATACGCATCTACACGCTCATCAGAAGCGGTGATTTCAAGCTGCTTCGCTAGTTCAGAGAAGATTAGGCCCGTGCGAACACGAGTTTTTGCTTGCTCGGTGAACAACTCAGCTGGCAACTGATGCGGGTCGATTTGCTGACCTTGCTGCTGGCTCATTTGCTGGGCAAACTGGTGCTGTAGACGATGGATTTCGTCGTGAATTAGCGCACCTGGCACATCAAACTGGTTCGCTTTGTCTAGCGCTTCTACCACAGATTGCTTCAGCTTGTTACGCAGTGCGTTACGTGCTTCGCGTTCCATGTTTTCGCGAACTTCAGCGCGGAAAGACTCTTCAGTTGTCTCTTCGCTACCGAACGACTTAAAGAACTCGTCGTTGATTTCTGGCAATACGCCTTCTTCAACCGTGTTTACTTTAATGTCGAACTCAGCTTCTTTGCCCGCTAGGTTTTCAGCACGGTACTCAGCAGGGAAAGTTACCTTGATGGTTTTTTCTTCGCCAGCGCTCATGCCTTCGATGCCTGATTCAAAACCAGGAATCATAGAACCAGAGCCTAGTACTAGCGTTTGATCGTTCGCCGTACCACCTTCGAAGGCCTCACCGTCTAGCTTACCAACGAAGTTGATGTTTACACGGTCGCCGTCTTGCGCGGCGCGCTCAACTGGCTTGTACTCAACACGCTGCTTGCGAAGGCTTTCCAACATTTCGTTGATGTCTTCGTCTGTAATTTCAGCAGCTTGCTTGGTTACCTCAATTGCGCCCAAGTCTGCAACTTCAACTTCTGGGTATACTTCGAACGTAGCAGTGAACTCTACATCTGCGCCGCGCTCGTTTTTAACCGCTTCAAACTGAGGGTTACCTGCAGGTTGCAGCTTTTCAGATGTAATGGCTTCGACAAACTTCTCGCGCATCATCTCGCCAACAACTTCGTTGCGAACATCTGCACCAAAACGTTGACGTACAACGCTGACCGGAACCTTACCTGGACGGAAACCATCTAAACGAACACGTTTTGCTGTCTCTGCTAAACGCGCTTCAACAGCGCCATCAACGGTATCAGCAGGCAGACCGACGGTCATGCGACGCTCCAAACCCGAAGTCGTCTCGACTGAAACTTGCATGAATACTCCTCAATATTTGAGTCAAAATAATTCTGTAAAGACGCGATAATTTACGTATAGATGCCCCGCGAATCAAGGCATAGCGGTGCATTTAGCGATATTAAATGTAAATTACTAAGAAATTGCACAAAAGATAATCAATTCAACGCTTGGTGTTGTTTACTTCCGTCATTCCAGCGCAGGCGGGAATCTAGTTGACGAGGCAAACCCGTTTTTGAAGACATTGAACCACGAAAAAACCGATTAACTTTGTCTGCAAACATCCGCTACGCGGATGATTTACAGACCTACACCAAATAACGACTGGCATACAACACAAACCCATCACGGAAAAGCAAAAAGCCCGAAGGGGTTAACCTTCGGGCTTTTCTGAATTGGTGCGGATGGAGAGACTCGAACTCTCACGCCTCGCGGCACTGGAACCTAAATCCAGCGTGTCTACCAATTCCACCACATCCGCATAACTTGTTGTAACTTATTTCCCAAAGTTACTTGGGGTGACCGATGGGGATCGAACCCACGACCGCTGGAGCCACAATCCAGAGCTCTACCGACTGAGCTACGGTCACCACAACTCTGTCAACATGGCACGCCCGGCAGGATTCGAACCCGCGACCCACGGCTTAGAAGGCCGTTGCTCTATCCAACTGAGCTACGGGCGCTCAGTTCTAATTGGTCGGAGCAGAGGGATTCGAACCCCCGACCCTCTGGTCCCAAACCAGATGCGCTACCAGACTGCGCTATGCTCCGATCAATCTCGCCGGCGTCATCGCCGTTGACAGGGACGCATTATAGGGATTCCGAATTGGCCGTCAACACTTTTTTTAGAAAAAAGTTTAAAAAAATCAATAAGATAGCAACCTGATCAGTTCTTAGGCAGGCGCCTAATTAAAGCTGCCCACCATTAAATTGTAATAGCGCTGCTCTAGCTCAGCCTCGTTTAATTGGCAGTTAAATGCTTTGCAGTAGGCACCATCGGTTAGCTGATTAAAGATAACATTGGGCAACTCATAAAGGTAATTGAGTGGCACTGACACCCGTTCACCACGATCGAACACCGCATAGGGCACATTGAACACGGAGCCACCTTGCGCAGTTTGATAGTCGAGCGTTTTCCAAACCTGCGGCCCGCCCAGCCCAGGCACATGATCACTCACCACAACAACCAACCCGTTGGGGTCGTTTGCAAGCATGCTAGTTAAATACTGTTCAAGCGCCAAATAACGGTAATAGCTCTGGTTCAATACGCGCCACAGATGTGAATCTGGCTCTACCCCGTCAACTTGAAACCGTTTTTCGAACCGCTCATCACCCAAACCATGTGGCATATGACCATAAACTGCCAGTGCATAATGGAAAGTTGGCTCGGTCAGTTGCTGGTTAAAGGCAACTACCTGCTCAAAGAAGTCCATATCGTGCATAAACGGCTCATCGTCGAACAGGTTCAAATACGACCCATGATTGCCATACTCAACTGGGGCATACACATTCTTAAAGCCTAAGCTGTTATAGGCAATGTCTTTGTTAAAGTACCAAAGCTTGTAGGCATTGCTGGCAATGGGCGCATGTGACTGAGTAATTTGCTCGGGAAGGCAAGCAACCGCTCGCCCTTGCATAACGTTAAAGTCTGTTGCGCCAAACCTTCGCAAAGCAGGTGCTCCGCAAAGCATTTCGAACTCAGCATTAGCGGTACCCCCGCCAAAGGTAGGGCTGCGAGCGTAATCAAAATCTCTAATCAGTAACTGCGACAACCCCTGTGGAAAGTAGTCATTAGGCAGATTGATTGCCTTGAGATCGCGCACATCGATAAAGCTCTCCAACACAAGTAAGTACACATTGCGATCGGGAAGATTATCCTGCAGCCAGGCTTGCTGTTGCAGCAACTCGGATTTAGCTGCCTTTGGGTTAGATGACGCCAATCCTGCCTCGCGAGTTACGATATTGCGCGCATGGAAAAACAGCGTTGCAACCATATAGCCATTGCGAGCTGCGGTGCGTTGATCGCTAAAATCCCATGCAGTATGACCTAGAGAATCCCACACGTTGAGATAAGCTTTTGGGCTCGCCATAACTAGGGCAATTACGGCAGCCCATGGCATTAAAAACACCAACGCAGCGCGCCAGCGAATCAGTGAAAAGTTCCAAACGGTAATAAGCACCAAGCATAAAAAGCAAAAAACCAGCGCAATGCGCACCGCCATAGGCAGAACGAAAAAAGCTTCGAGCAGCAAGGTTAGATCAGCTAGGCGCGCCATACGGCCAAGCACCTTCAAATGCGCGCCAGCCATAACATAAGGCATTAACGCCCAACAACTTGCCACCAAAAACCCCAGCCATGGCCTGCGCTGAGTAAGAAATATGGCCACAAACACGCTCGCAAACAGCCAAAAGTCGAGCCTCAACACGCCTTCATTCAGCGTGTCGCCGTGTACTAGGTGGTTTATGGCGTCGTTAGCGGCCCAGTAAACCAGCATTAACGCCAGTACAAACCCAAGCCACTGCCCTAATCGCTTAAAAACCGAACCCAATATCACTGTTTATGCCCACCCATGCATATTGCTGAGCTCGGGGATACTAGTGCGCCAGTAACATCTTTGCAATGTTACTGATCTATCCAGCTAACGCCCTGCCTATAACGTGCGTAAATATGGGCTTTGTTTGCCTGCACTTGCGACTCATTGCGATAAGGGCGAGGATGCCACTGATGTAAACCAATGAGCGAGTAGGTGTAGCGGCGCGACTTCACCCCAGCATTGGTTAAGCGCAGGCCAAAATCGATGTCTTCGGCGCCATAACCAATCGACTCGTCGAAGCCATTGACTTGCTCGAATGATTCGCGCCAACAAGAAGCATTGCAACCAATAAATGCTTTTGAGCGCCAGCTCAACAAATTAAGCAGCGCCGCCGAGACATTGCCTCGCTCGAAGCGCTGCTTAATTTTTCGATTACTGTGACCGGCATTGTGCCAAAACCGCTTGGTAAAACAGTCATTCGATAAAATCGATGATTCCGTTAACAGCGGCAGCGATGCCTCGGTAGTGTGAATATGACTACCACCAGCGATAAAGAAACCCGGCTTTAATAACCGTTTGTGCTGTGCCACCAAGTCTTTACGTGGAACGATATCGGCATCGGTAAACAGTAACGCGTTGGCAGTAGACAAACGCACGGCATCGTTTAGCGCTTTGCACTTGCGAAAGCCTTTGTCGGCGATGGTAGACACTTGCGCGGTTAAACCAAACTTAGCAATGGCTGCTTCAATGGCATCTAGGTGCGCTTGGCTCGAGCCATCATCAGCAATGATGATGTCGAAGTTGGTGTTAGTTTGCACTGAATAGCCAGCCAAGGTTTTAACCATGGCTGGCGAGTTGTTGTAGCTAGAAATAATGACCGACAACGAAGACATGCTTATTTGTAACCGTTTGGGTTATGGCTTTGCCAACGCCAAGTGTCGCGTACCATATCGTCTTGCGTCATGGTGGCTGTCCACCCTAGCACTTGTTCGGCTTTACCAGCGTTGGCGTAGCAGGCTGCTATGTCACCAGGGCGGCGCGGCGCAATTCGGTAAGGCACTGGCACTTGGTTTTGGGTTTCGAATGCTTTCACCATATCCAATACGCTATAGCCATTGCCTGTGCCAAGGTTATAGGCTTCACAGCCCTTTTGCTTAGGCAAATAATTCAGCGCGGCTAGGTGGCCGCGAGCTAGGTCCATTACATGAATATAGTCGCGCACACCCGTGCCATCATGGGTATCGTAATCGTCACCAAACACAGAGAGTTCAGCGCGCTTACCCACTGCTACTTGGGAAATAAACGGCATTAAATTATTGGGAATATCGTTTGGATCTTCACCAATGCGGCCGCTTTCGTGGGCCCCCACTGGGTTGAAATAACGAAGTAAAGCAATCTGCCAGTTTTCATCGGCAACAGCCGCATCCCGGCAAACCTGCTCCACCATTAGCTTCGACCAACCATACGGATTGGTGGCACTCAACGGGAAGTCTTCGGTGATAGGTAACGATGCTGGGTCGCCATACACAGTTGCCGATGATGAGAACACCAAGCGCATAACCCCTGCTGCTTTCATTGCTCGCATCAGCACCATACTGCCATTTACGTTATTGTCGTAGTACAGATCTGGCCTCGCCACGCTCTCGCCAACCGCTTTTAAACCGGCAAAGTGAATAACGGCATCAAACGCATGCTCATTAAAGATACGATTTAATAGCTGCTCATCGCGGATATCACCCTCAATAAACTGTGCGCACTTATTAGTTAACTCGCCAACACGCTTAAGTGACTCAACCGACGAGTTACTCAAGTTGTCTAACACAACCACATCGTGGCCAGCTTCATGCAAACACAGCACTGTGTGAGAACCAATGTACCCTGCGCCACCGGTGATTAAAACTTTCATGAACGATCCCTCAACCGCGCCAAAAATTAAGGTAAGCATGATAAGCTATTGGGCGAAAAAATAAATGGACAAGAAGTGAAATGCGAATTGCAACGCTCACCAACAGCCAAGTTAGCGAACTTGCATGCCAGATTGACAACCAAGCCGTGCTGCTTAGCAAATCAAGCTCACAAGCCAAAAAGTATATAGCGGCAACGGGCAGCCGGTTTCAACCAAGCACACGTGATTTGGCAGAGTTAGCCAGCGTGGTTGAACGTAACGTACAGCGCCGTGCCATTCGCCTACCTTGGCTTTTTTCCAAACCAGTACAAGCTCTGTACAAACGAATAAAGCTAAAGCAAGCACAGACTCAGCTCATCTATTTTGCCACAGAAATGCAACAGCAGAACGCCACCCACGCGCTTATATGGAACGGCTCCTTAGCACCATTCGGTATAATTGCGCTGGCTGCTAAAGCCCTAGGACTACCCTGTACTTTTGTGGAAAACGGCTACTTTCCAGGCACCATTCAAGTAGACAACCAAGGCATAAACGCCAACAACTCCATGCCACAGCACGCTGCGTTTTATCAACGCCTAGCTATAGACTGGCAATCACTCGCCTGGCCTGAAAAGCTCAACAAGCGAGCGAGCAAAAACAAAGCAGGTACGAGCAACATACCCTTTACTGCCAAGCAATATATTTTTGTACCCATGCAAGTACCCAGTGACATGCAGGTAATGGAGTTGTCGCCTTGGATAAAAAGCATGGCGGCATTTTATAACGTGTTGCTGAGAGCCGCCACTGAGCTGCCAAACATAAACTTTGTGATTAAAGAGCACCCTAGTTTTAAGCGCAGCATTCAACGCAACGTAACCAAGCACCCGCAAATTGTTTTTGCTAATCAAGGCGATACCGAGCAACTGATCGAAAATGCCAGCGCCGTGATTACGCTTAACTCTACAGTGGGGTTGGAGGCACTAGCGAAAAACATTCCGGTGATTCAGCTTGGCTTGTCTTGTTATGGCATCACCGGGCTAGTACATAAATGTGAGAACAGCGATGCATTAATTGAACTACTACAACATAAAGAAACGTTAAACCAAATTAACCACGATTTGCTTAGCCAGTATATTAAGTACCTGTACAACATATTCTTGCTGCGCCACAACGACAGCCTTGCCGAGCAAGTGAAAGCACGCATGCTTGGTACAGACAAACACAATATATTTTTGGAAAACTAAATGCTTGATCGCACGCTTTCAACCATTAACTCACTCGTTTTGGCTTGCTGTTTAGGGCTCATTTTCACCCCAGTAAATGCCTTAGGCATTGCGGCAACAACCGTGCTGTTAACGACCATTATTGCCAGCCTTGCCAACATTAAACAGCTGTGGCGTTTTTTGCAGCACCACAAAGTAGCTACCTTGTTAGTGTGGTTATACCCGCTAGTTAGCACGGCTATTCAACTATGGCGTGGCGAGTTTGGCAGCTTTAGCGCCCAACTAAACCTTGGCATTGCACTAACACCACTCATTGCATTCAGCTATAGCCGCATTGGCTTAAACAAACATGCATTAGCGGCAGGCGTGGGCTTAGGTGCATTAATCGGCACGCTAAACGGCTTGAATTTTTGGCTCGATGAGAACGCAAGAGTTCGCTTACACAGCACAGCTTTCAACACGATTTATTATGGTATGTATGCCAGCATGTACTGCTTGATTATGCTGTGGATGGCCATTCAACTGGCAATTAGCAAACGCATAGTTGCCAGCGTTACAGCACTCGCGCTATGCGTTGGACTTGCAAGCACCACCCTAGCCATTGCCAGCAAAGGCCCCATTCTTAACCTTGTGCTGATTGCTTGCTTGTACCCAATAATGCTCAGTAAGAATTGGCGCTGGGCGATAGCAACCGGCGCCACAATGGCGGTTATTTGTGCTGCCGGGCTGCTAATGGTATTTACCGTATTCCAAGACATGCCGGCTGTGGCGCGGTTCGACGAAGTATTCAAGCTACTGGCACAGTTTCCCAATATCGCACCAGAAAACACCTCGACCGGCTTAAGAGTACAGTTTTACCAACTAGCATTTGAAGCCGCACGCCAAGCACCACTGTTTGGTTTTTCCGATGTAGAAATCATCCAGCTGAAAGAAAGTTGGCTGGCTTCTGGACAGGCAACTACCTGGGTAACCAAATACACCCACTTGCATAGTGACATTATGAACGCGCTAGGCAAGTTAGGCTTGGCAGGACTGCTGGCTTATTTAACTGCCTGCGCCGTGGCAGGCAAATTGCTTTTTACCACCTACCGAGGCAACACAGCACTCACCCTAGTGCTCACCGCAGCACTTGGATTCTTCGCCACCGGCCTATTCGACTCGTTATTGGAGTCGGCGCGGGGCATCATGACCGTACTAGTATTAACCAGCCTAGGAGCGGGACTGGTAAACCAAGTCACACCCGCACCAAACCCCGTCACACCCGCGAAGGCGGGTGTCTAGCCATCGAATTAGAGACTGGATCCCCGATAAAACCACTCGGGGATGACGAACTAACCACGTTTCCCAAACCTCCGGTTTGTAAAACCTACGTTCGAGTACATCCACCCCCGTAGGTTGCACGGCGCGTTTTTTTTGCGCCGGGCAACAGGTACCAACCTATAACAATGTTTCCCAAACCTTAGGTTCGAAAAACCTACTGCCTAATCAACGCCAGAAGCTCGTTGGTTTTATCGTCCATCAAAGCTTTATCGCCACGTGTTTCTAGGTTTAAGCGAATCACTGGTTCGGTGTTGGATTTACGCAAATTAAAGCGCCATTCACCCATATCTAACGAGATGCCGTCGGTGTAATCGACTGCAAGGGAGTCTTTTTCGTATGCAGCCAGTACACGCTCGATGGTGGCATCGGCGTCGGCTACTTTTGAGTTAATTTCACCTGGTGATGGATACGCCGCCATACGCTCGCGTACTAGCTCGCCTAACGATTTACCCGTTTTGCTAAGCAAATCGATCACTAGCAGCCAAGGCACCATGCCCGAATCGCAATAGGCGAAATCTTTAAAATAATGGTGGGCACTCATTTCACCACCGTACACGGCATCTTCTTTGCGCATACGCTCTTTAATAAACGAGTGACCAGACTTGCTTTGAATTGGCGTACCGCCGTTCGCCTCAACAATTTCAACTGTATTCCATACCAAGCGAGGGTCGTAAATAATGCTCGCACCAGGCTGCTGCTTCAAAAACGCCTCGCCAAGCAAACCAACAATGTAGTAACCCTCGATAAAGGTGCCGTTTTCGTCGAACAAGAAGCAACGGTCGAAGTCGCCATCCCAAGCAATGCCCATATCGGCGCCATGTTCTTTCACAGGGCCCGCCGTTTGTGGATGTTGCTCACTTAAAATTGGATTAGGAATTCCATTTGGGAAGGTAGGATCGACTTCGTTGTTAACCTTAATAAATTCAATTGGCGCGCCCAGCTCTTTAAACTTCTCTTCTAGGCGATTAACAGTTGGCACCGCAGCACCATTACCAGCATTCATCACCAACTTCATAGGGCGCAGAGTGCTTGCATCAACATAGCTCAACAACTTCTCGATGTAAGCATCAACGGTAGAAACCTGCTTATACTCACCTTGCTTGGCCACTTCGGTGAACTCGCCCGACTCTGCCAGAGCTTTGATAGCATCCATACCTGAGTCGGCAGAAATAGGCGTACTGCCCTTGCCTACCATTTTGATCCCATTGTAGTTAATTGGATTATGACTAGCCGTTACCATCAAACCGCCATCTGTGGCTAAGTGCGACGTAGCAAAATAAATCTCTTCCGTACCACACAGGCCAATATCAAGCACATCCACACCACCGGCTTGTAGCCCCCTAGCCAACGCCAGCTTGAGCGGCTCGCTGGTTTCACGAACATCGCCACCTACAACAACCGTTTTAGGCTTCAAAACCTGCGCAAATGCTCGACCAATTCGCTCGGCAATTTCTTCGTTTAACTGCGTACCCAACTCACCACGAATGTCGTAAGCCTTAAAACAAGTTAATTCCATTGCAAACATCCTTAAAAAAATAAAAGTATTAAACAATCATAGTAGGTTGCACGGCTGTGCCGGGCAACATGTATACAAATAGTCAGTCATTCCCGCGCCATACCCAGTCATTCCCTCGATACACCCCGTCATTCCCTCGATACACCCCGTCATTCCCGCGAAGGCGGGAATCTAGCTGCCACATTGAAAACCAAAAACTGGATCCCCGATAAAACCGCTCGGGGATGACGCCCCCATATTTCCCGAACCTTCGGTTCGTAAAACCTACGACACGCAAACGCTGTTGAACTGCACCAAATTGCGCTGCTGGGTGTTAAACACCATACCCACTTCAAACACGGTTTTTCCAGAGCCCAGGTACTTTTCCGAGTAACCACGCTGCTGAATTTGCTCGAGCGCTGGGTTTACCTCACCAGCAACATAATCCTGCGAGGTGTCGCGCTTAATTTCCATCACATAGATAAACTCGCCCAACTCAATCGTCAGGTCGGTTTGGCCATGATTACTTATGTCTTCCGCTCGAATGGTGGCATTTAAACTAGCAAAAAACGCATACAACACACTAGCGTAAAAGCCTTCGCTGGCGGCGAGTTCGTTGTTGGTGTAATTGCGCCATGGAATACCGGCAAACACTGAATGAATCTGGCGTTCTATTTGCGCAACGTCACCAGCAATTAGGGCGTCGTAGAGCTTATTTTGCAGCGGATACATTTCCTCGGCAGAGCGCGGCAGGTAGCCACCAATGAGATGTTCGGCTAATGAAACTTTAACCTCTTCGTTAGGCACGCCCAGTACAAAACGCAAATGTCCACGCCGCTCAAGTGTGTGTTGAATGGTTAAATAGCCACTTTGATACAGCAAGGTAAGCGGGTTGATGCGCTCAACATCGAAAGAGTTGAGTATTTCTTCACCGACTTCTGGCGCTTCTAAATTAGGCAAAAAATACTGCTGCTGTTTAAACAGCTTGAGCAAAAAGCTTGGGCTGCCGGTTTCGAACCAGTAGTTGCGGTAGGATTGATCGGCGCTTAAAAACAGCAAAATATCGTAGGGGTTATAAACTGGCTCACCCAAAAAGTTATAACCGTTGTACCACTGCTTTAATTTGGCCCAATCTACCCCTGCAAGTGCCTCGGCAAAAACGGTTTGCAAATCTTGTTGGGTGTAACCACAGATGGTCGCATATTTAGGGATAAGGCTAATGTCCTGCAGTTGGTTTAACCCACTAAACAAACTCACCTTGCTAAATTTGCTTACCCCGGTCATAAACACAAATCGCAAGTGCACATCCTGTGTTTTTAACACCGAATAAAGGTTCTTTAGCCCTTCTCGCATGGCCTGCGCGACCGGCTCGTTCTCAATGTTATCTAGGATTGGCTTGTCGTACTCGTCGATGAGTACCACAACTTTTTCACCATATTGCTCAACACAACCTTCAATAATTTCAGCAAACATGCCCGATGATGTATTGGCCTGCGTGCCGATTTTTAAACGGTTTGCATTATGTTTAAGAATCTCGTCAATTTTTTCATCGAGTTCGCTAGGTGACTTCAACGTACCACTACCGAAGTCGATACGAATGACAGGATAGCTAACCGACCAGTCCCAGTTTGGTTCAATGTGCAAACCATGAAAAAACTCGCGCTTGCCAGCGAATAACTGGTGCAGTGTATCGAGTAATAAAGACTTACCAAAACGGCGTGGGCGAGAAAGGAAAAAGTACCGACCTTGATCATTCAACTCGCCGAGCAATTTCGTTTTATCGACGTAGTAGTAGTCTGCAGAGCGCATCACTTCAAAACTACTCACCGCAATTGGAAGCTTTTTCATAATTACTCGTTTAATTAAAAATGTATGTTGCTAAACAATTGTTCCCCAAACCTTCGGTTTGTAAAACCTACGCCTAAACCCGTAAATAATCATGTCATTCCCGCGAAGGCGGGAATCTAGCTGCCACATTGAAAACCAAAAACTGGATCCCCGATAAAACCACTCGGGGATGACACCCCCACGTTTCCCGAACCTTCGGTTCGTAAAACCTACGACACGCAAACGCTGTTGAACTGCACCAAATTGCGCTGCTGGGTGTTAAACACCATACCCACTTCAAACACGGTTTTTCCAGAGCCCAGGTACTTTTCTGAGTAACCACGCTGCTGAATTTGCTCTAGCGCTGGGTTCGCCGCACCGGCAACATAATCCTGCGAGGTGTCGCGCTTAATTTCCATCACGTAAATATAGTTGCCTAACTCAACCGTTAAATCGGTTTGGCCGTGATTCGTTATATCTTCCGCTCGAATAGTGGCATTTAAACTAGCAAAAAACGCATACAACACACTAGCGTAAAAGCCTTCGCTGTCGGCCAGTTCATTATTGGTGTAGTTGCGCCATGGAATACCCGCGAACAGCGCTTTAACATGCTGCGCTAAAGCTCCTACGTCACCCTCAATCAGGGCATCGTATAACTTAAACTGTAAAGAAGCCCGCGTTGGCGAACCATGCTGGGCGTAGCCTGCCGCTAAGTGAGTATTGAGTGCTTGTTGCACTTCTTGGTTCGGCACCTTCAAGGCAAAAAACAACTGGTCATTCATTCGCCTACGGGTTTCTTTAATGGTTAGGTAACCACTTTGGTAAAGCAAAGTCACCGGGTCGATTTGCTCAACATCAAAACTATCGAGGATCTCCTCGCCAACCTCAATACCACTGAGCTCGGGCAAAAAATACTGCTGCTGTTTAAACAGCTTAAGCAAAAAGCTTGGACTGCCGGTTTCGAACCAGTAGTTGCGGTAGGATTGATCGGCGCTCAAAAACAGCAAAATATCGTAGGGGTTATAAACTGGCTCACCCAAAAAGTTATAACCGTTGTACCACTGCTTTAATTTGGCCCAATCTACCCCTGCAAGTGCCTCGGCAAAAACGGTTTGCAAATCTTGTTGGGTGTAACCACAGATGGTCGCATATTTAGGGATAAGGCTTATATCCTGCAGTTGGTTTAACCCACTAAACAAACTCACCTTGCTAAATTTGCTTACCCCGGTCATAAACACAAAGCGCAAGTGCACATCCTGTGTTTTTAACACCGAATAGAGGTTCTTTAGCCCTTCTCGCATGGCCTGTGCTACCGGCTCGTTCTCAATGTTATCTAGGATTGGCTTGTCGTACTCGTCGATGAGTACCACAACTGGCTGACCAGTTTGCTCATGTAGCCGATGAATTAACTGGGTAAACAACCCAGGCACATCGGTTTGGCCGGGCAGTTCCATTTGGTAGCGTTGGTAGTTTTCCTTGAGAAGCTCAAAAGTTCGGGTGTTCAACTCTTCTGTTGACTTCAATGTACCACTGCCAAAGTCGATTCGAATGACAGGATAGCTAACCGACCAGTCCCAGTTTGGTTCAATGTGCAAACCATGAAAAAACTCGCGCTTACCAGCGAATAACTGGTGAAGCGTATCGAGTAATAAAGACTTACCAAAACGGCGTGGGCGAGAAAGGAAGAAGTAGCGCCCTTGGTCATTCAACTGGCCGAGCAATTTCGTTTTATCGACGTAGTAGTAGTCTGCAGAGCGCATCACTTCAAAACTACTCACCGCAATTGGAAGCTTTTTCATAATTACTCGTTTAATTGAACATGTAAGTTGCTTAACAATTGTTTCCCAGACCTTCGGTTTGTAAAACCTACGCCTAAACCCGGAAATAATCATGTCATTCCCGCGAAGGCGGGAATCTAGCTGCCACATTGAAAACCAAAAACTGGATCCCCGATAAAACCACTCGGGGATGACGACTTCGCCGTTTCCCAAACCTCCGGTTCGTAAAACCTACGAAAACACGATCATCGTAGGTTGTACGGCGCGTGGTTTGCGCCGGGCAATATGTATCGCCAATGATCAATGTTTCAACGATTCCACTTGCTCTAGCGAGAGCCCGGTAATTTTCGAAATTCGGGCATTATCAAAACCCTCTTCCATAAGTGCCTTGGCTGTTTCGAGTTTTCCGGCCACTAGTCCTTCTTCACGACCTTCTTCACGACCTTCTTCACGACCTTCTTCACGACCTTCTTGACGTCCTTTCTCAATTCCCTGCTCGAGTCCCTCTTTCAAACCGCGCTGGCGTAATAACTCTGCTATGGTAGCCATATTCTTGTCTCCAAGGTGATTAGCGGATTGCGCTACATGTTCAACAACACTATCTAACTGCGCGTCGTCTGTTTGCCCCGCTGCCATGGCATATTCTAGCAATGAGCGAAGAAAATCCAACTTTACTTGGTCGTCTGCTCTAACACCCTCAAATCGGCTACGCAACTCAAACAACACAGGGCTTATGTCTGCATCACGAATGTGCTTCATTAGCCGCGCAACTGCTTGTTGACATAAGTGGTGTTGAGCAGCCTAAGCGACTGTAGGTTCAGCTGACTAACCAATTGTTTGGGCAAGTAAAACTGCATAAATTGCCGAGCCAACAACGGTTTTTGCATGCTTTGTTTAAAAAATGCATCGTGTGGATTATTCGGCTTTGCCATGGCGCGCTCTAAAAGTGTATTTATATACAGCTTAGCGCAGACAAAGGAGAGGGGTGTAATTTATTGTTAATTCATACAGCACATTGCACAAAGCATGAGTTTGCGCCGGGCAACGTGCGCAATTCCCGCGATACACCTAGTCATTCCCGCGATACACCTAGTCATTCCCGCCCGCGCCATACCCAGTCATTCCCGCGAAGGCGGGAATCTAGCTGCCACATTGAAAACCACAAACTGGATCCCCGATAAAACCACTCGGGGATGACGACTTCGCCGTTTCCCGAACCTTCGGTTCGTAAAACCTACTACACGCAAACGCTGTTGAACTGCACCAAATTGCGCTGCTGGGTGTTAAACACCATACCCACTTCAAACACGGTTTTTCCAGAGCCCAGGTACTTTTCTGAGTAACCACGCTGCTGAATTTGCTCGAGCGCTGGGTTTACCTCACCAGCAACATAATCCTGCGAGGTGTCGCGCTTAATTTCCATCACGTAAATATAGTTGCCTAACTCAACCGTTAAATCGGCTTGGCCATGATTCGTTATGTCTTCCGCTCGAATAGTGGCATTTAAACTAGCAAAAAACGCATACAACACACTAGCGTAAAAGCCTTCGCTGTCGGCCAGTTCATTATTGGTGTAGTTGCGCCATGGAACACCAGCAAAAACCGAATGAACCTGGCGCTCAACTTGCTCTAAATCACCAACAATTAGAGCATCGTAGAGTTTGTTCTGCAGCGGATACATTTCCTCGGCAGAGCGCGGCAGGTAGCCACCAATGAGATGTTCGGCTAATGAAACTTTAACCTCTTCGTTAGGCACGCCCAGTACAAAACGCAAATGTCCACGCCGCTCAAGTGTGTGTTGAATGGTTAAATAGCCACTTTGATACAGCAAGGTAAGCGGGTTGATGCGCTCAACATCGAAAGAGTTCAGAATTTCCTCGCCTACTTCCGGCGCTTCTAAATTGGGCAAAAAATACTGCTGCTGTTTAAACAGCTTGAGCAAAAAGCTTGGGCTGCCGGTTTCGAACCAGTAGTTGCGGTAGGAATAGCCCTTGCTAATGAATAAAAGAATATCGTACGGGTTGTAAACTGGCGAACCTAAAAAGTTATAACCGTTATACCACTGCTTAAGCTTATCCCAATCCACTCCTACAAGTGCTTCGGCGAAAACAGTTTCTAAATCAGCTTGAGTGTAACCACAAATACTAGCAAAGCGCTCATCGAGGCTGATGTCTTCTAGTTGGTTCAGCCCACTAAACAAACTCACCTTACTAAACTTGCTTACCCCGGTCATAAACACAAACCGCAAGTGCGCATCTTGGGTTTTGAGCACAGAATACAAGTTCTTTAGCCCTTCGCGCATGGCTTGGGCAACCGGCTCGTTTTCGATGTTGTCTAGAATCGGCTTGTCGTACTCGTCGATGAGTACCACAACTGGCAGGCCAATTTGCTCGTGCAGCTTATGAATCAACTGGGTAAACAGCCCAGGCACGNGTTGGTAGTTTTCCTTGAGAAGCTCAAAAGTTCGGGTGTTCAACTCTTCTGTTGACTTCAATGTACCACTGCCAAAGTCGATTCGAATGACAGGATAGCTAACCGACCAGTCCCAGTTTGGTTCAATGTGCAAACCATGAAACAACTCGCGCTTGCCAGCGAATAACTGGTGCAGTGTATCGAGTAATAAAGACTTACCAAAACGACGTGGGCGAGAAAGGAAGAAATATTGCCCCTGAGCGACCAAATGCTCAAGCATGTGAGTCTTGTCGACATACAAATAACTGTCGCTACGCATTTTTTCAAAACTACTCACCGCAATTGGAAGCTTTTTCATAATTACTCGTTTAATTGAACATGTAAGTTGCTTAACAATTGTTTCCCAAACCTTCGGTTTGTAAAACCTACGCCTAAACCCGTAAATAATCATGTCATTCCCGCGAAGGCGGGAATCTAGCTGCCACATTGAAAACCAAAAACTGGATCCCCGATAAAACCACTCGGGGATGACTACTTCTTCGTTTCCCAAACCTTCGGTTTGTAAAACCTACGCCTAAACCCGTAAATAATCATGTCATTCCCGCGAAGGCGGGAATCTAGTCGCGTCATTAAAAACCACAAACTGGATCCCCGATAAAACCACTCGGGGATGACGTGGTTGCATAACTCGGGGATGACGACTTCTCCGTTTCCCGAACCTTCGGTTCGTAAAACCTACGACACGCAAACGCTGTTGAACTGCACCAAATTGCGCTGATGGGTGTTAAACACTATACCCACTTCAAAAACAGTTTTTCCAGAGCTCAGGTACTTTTCTGAGTAACCACGCTGCTGAATTTGCTCGAGCGCTGGGTTTACCTCACCGGCAACATAATCCTGCGAGGTGTCGCGCTTAATTTCCATCACATAAATAAACTCGCCCAACTCAATCGTCAGGTCGGTTTGGCCATGATTACTTATGTCTTCCGCTCGAATGGTGGCATTTAAACTCGCAAAAAACGCATACAACACACTAGCGTAAAAGCCTTCGCTGGCGGCCAGTTCATTATTGGTGTAGTTGCGCCATGGAATACCGGCAAACACTGAATGAATCTGGCGTTCTAATTGCGCAACGTCACCAGCAATTAGGGCGTCGTAGAGCTTATTTTGCAGCGGATACATTTCCTCAGCCGAGCGCGGCAGGTAGCCACCAATGAGATGTTCGGCTAATGAAACTTTAACCTCTTCGTTAGGCACGCCCAGTACAAAACGCAAATGTCCACGCCGCTCAAGTGTGTGTTGAATGGTTAAATAGCCACTTTGATACAGCAAGGTAAGCGGATTGATTCGTTCAACATCGAAAGAGTTCAGAATTTCCTCGCCTACTTCCGGCGCTTCTAAATTGGGCAAAAAATACTGCTGCTGTTTAAACAGCTTAAGCAAAAAGCTCGGGCTGCCGGTTTCGAACCAGTAGTTGCGGTAGGATTGATCCTCGCTTAAAAACAGCAAAATATCGTAAGGGTTATAAACCGAGTCACCCAAAAAGTTATATCCGTTGTACCACTGCTTTAGCTTATCCCAATCTACCCCTTTCAGTGGTTCGGCAAATACAGTTTGCAAATCGTGCTGGGTGTAACCACAAATGGTGGCATATTTAGGGCTAAGGCTAATATCCTGCAATTGGTTTAACCCACTAAACAAACTTACCTTGCTGAACTTGCTTACCCCGGTCATAAACACAAACCGCAAGTGCGCATCTTGGGTTTTGAGCACAGAATACAAGTTCTTTAGCTCTTCGCGCATGGCTTGGGCAACCGGCTCGTTTTCGATGTTGTCTAGAATCGGCTTGTCGTACTCGTCGATGAGTACCACAACTGGCAGGCCAGTTTGCTCGTGCAGCTTATGAATCAACTGGGTAAACAGCCCAGGCACGTCGGTTTGGCTAGGCAGCTCTATTTGGTAGCGTTGGTAGTTTTCTTTGAGGAGCTCAAGAATTCGGGTATTTAACTCGCCTGGCGACTTCAACGTGCCACTACCAAAGTCGATACGAACCACAGGAAAGCTTACCGACCAGTCCCAGAGCGGCTCGATGTGAAGGCCATGAAAAAACTCGCGCTTACCAGCGAATAACTGGTGAAGCGTATCGAGTAATAAAGACTTACCAAAACGGCGTGGGCGAGAAAGGAAGAAATAGCGCCCTTGGTCATTCAACTGGCCGAGCAATTTCGTTTTATCGACGTAGTAGTAGTCTGCAGAGCGCATCACTTCAAAACTACTCACCGCAATTGGAAGCTTTTTCATAATTACTCGTTTAATTGAACATGTAAGTTGCTTAACAATTGTTTCCCAAACCTTCGGTTTGTAAAACCTACGCCTAAACCCGTAAATAATCATGTCATTCCCGCGAAGGCGGGAATCTAGCTGCCACATTGAAAACCAAAAACTGGATCCCCGATAAAACCACTCGGGGATGACGACTTCTCCGTTTCCCAAACCTCCGGTTTGTAAAACCTACGCCCGCGTGCAATAAACCACCCGTAGGTTGTACGGCGCGTGTGTTTGCGCCGGGCAACGTGTATCGCCAATGATCAATGTTTCAACGATTCCACTTGCTCAACAGTAAGCCCGGTAATTTTCGAGATTCGGGCAGTATCAAAACCCTCTTCCATCAGCGCTTTTGCTGTCTCGAGCTTGCCTTCTTCACGGCCTTCTTGCCTACCCTGCTCAATACCTTCTTTCAAACCGCGCTGACGCAATAACTCTGCAATGGTTGCCATCTTTTTATCTCCAAGGTGCTTTGAGGATTGGCTCACATGCTCAATCACACTATCTAAATGCGCTTCGTTCGTTTGCCCCGCTGCCATGGCATATTCTAGCAATGAGCGAAGAAAATCCAATGTTACCAAGCCTGTGGGACCCGCTTGCCATTGGCAATAAAGAATCCGCATAACAGAATTCACCATTTACAATACCATCAAGTGGTACTCATTGGAGCGCCCTAATTGTTTTTCCAGCATTATTTTGCAAAGATGCCTTCGCAAACCAAAATGAAGTGAGAAATGATGAAAATTGCTGTGGCGGGAACAGGCTATGTTGGCCTGTCGAATGCAATGTTGTTGGGACAGCACCATGAGGTTGTGGCGCTAGACATTATTGAGGAAAAGGTAAACTTGCTAAATCAAGGCAAGAGCCCAATAGAAGATAAGGAAATTGAAGCATTTTTGGCCGAGGGCAAGATCAATTTCCGAGCAACGCTGAACAAAAACGATGCCTACGAAGGCGCCGATTTTGTGGTGATTGCTACCCCTACCGACTACGACCCAGAAACCAACTACTTCAACACTAATTCTGTAGAAGCTGTGATTCAGGACGTGATGGCGGTCAACCCAAATGCTGTGATGGTGATTAAATCGACGGTGCCAGTGGGTTATACCAAATCAGCGGTAGAGCGTTTTAACACGCCAAACCTAATGTTCTCGCCAGAATTTCTTCGTGAGGGCAAAGCGCTTTACGATAACCTGCACCCTTCGCGTATTATCGTGGGTGAGCGCAGCGAACGAGCGGAAGTATTTGCCAACCTACTTTTAGAAGGGGCGGTAAAAAAGGAAACTGAAATTCTGTTTACCGACAGTACGGAAGCAGAGGCCATTAAACTGTTCTCAAACACCTACCTTGCAATGCGCGTGGCGTATTTCAATGAGCTAGATACCTATGCAGCAACGCATGGCTTAGATGCGCGTCAGATCATCGATGGTGTTGGCTTAGATCCTCGCATTGGCAAGCACTACAATAACCCTAGTTTCGGTTATGGTGGTTATTGCTTGCCAAAAGATACTCGCCAGTTGCTCGCTAACTATGCCGATGTACCAAGTAATATGATTCAAGCGATTGTAGATGCCAATACCACACGCAAGCAGTTTATTTCAGACAGCGTAGTGGCCCGCAATCCTAAAGTGGTTGGTATTTATCGCTTAGTTATGAAGGCCGGCTCGGATAACTTCCGCGCTTCGGCGATTCAAGGCGTGATGAAGCGTATTAAAGCCAAGGGTATACCTGTAGTGGTGTATGAGCCTGTGCTTGAAGAAGATACATTCTTTAACTCGCGTGTTGAAAAAGACTTTGCCAAGTTTAAGGCAGAGTGTGATGTGATTATTGCCAACCGCATGACGGATGACTTAGCAGATGTGGCGAATAAGGTTTATACCCGCGACCTCTTCGGAAACGATTAATAGTATTAGAGCTAACAAGATTACATGGACACCAAAATGAAATACCTCGTAACCGGTGCTGCCGGCTTTATTGGATGCGAAGTTGCGCTTCGTTTAGTTAAGGAAGGCCACTCGGTTGTGGGGGTGGATAACCTTAACGACTATTACAATGTTCAGTATAAGCACGACCGCTTAGAGCGTTTGGCTGGGTTTGACAATTTTGAGTTTGTTGAACTAGGTGTTGAAGACCGTTTGGGTATGGCCAAGTTGGCAGAAAATCATCAGTTTGATGTGATCTTGCATATGGCTGCGCAGGCCGGTGTGCGTTATTCGCTCGAAAACCCAAATGCGTATGTGGATTCAAACCTAGTCGGTTTTGGCAATGTTCTTGAGTTGGCACGCCAGCAGCAAGTTAAACACTTGGTTTATGCGTCGTCTAGCTCGGTGTATGGCGAAAATGAAGTTCAGCCTTTCTCGGAAGATCATGGGGTCGACCACCCTGTCTCGTTGTATGCGGCAACGAAGAAGTCGAACGAGGTAATGGCGCATTCGTATAGCCACTTGTACAACATTCCTACCACGGGTTTGCGCTTCTTTACCGTGTATGGCCCATGGGGTCGGCCAGATATGGCGCCTTTCTTGTTTACCAAAGCCATTTTGAATGATCAGCCGATTAAGGTGTTTAACCACGGCAATATGCGCCGCGACTTCACTTATATCGACGACATTGTTGATGGTGTGTTGAAAACTGCTGCTTGCCCACCAGTGGCAGACGCTTCAGTAAAGCGCTCTTCGCCAGCACAAAGTTCAGCGCCTTACCAGGTGTTTAACATAGGTAATTCTCAGCCGGTTGATTTGATGGAGTTCATCCGCGAGATCGAAAAAGCAGCCGGTAAAGAGGCGGTGAAGAACTTTATGGAGATTCAGCCTGGTGATGTACCAGTGACCTATGCCGATACCACGCGTTTAGAGGAGGTAACAGGTTACAAACCGGATACGCCGTTGGCTGAGGGTGTGGCGAAAACCGTTACTTGGTATGTTGATTACGTGAAGCGTAATCCGCAGATTTAACAGTCATTCCCGCGTAGGTTAACGGTCATTCCCGCGAAGGCGGGAATCTAGCCTGAGAAATTGACCTGCTGCGTCTTGAGTTTTCGGCGTCTAGATCCTTGGTAAAAGCACTCGGGGATGACTAATTTGGCGTAATGGGGAGAGGATTAAAGTTCTACAAGCCGAAGGTTTGGGAAACATATTTCCCTCGTCCACCCCAACAGCACTCAGCGAACCACCCGCTCTCTTAAAAACATTTTTTTAATACTTGACGACTTTAAACGGCGTAAGCGTTTTGCAAACCGCCAGGCTCTTGAGACCAACAGAACATGAAACGCAAAAGCAAGTATAAAGAGAATTAGTTGAAGAGTTTCATGCAAACCTTGGATAGCTAACCCAAATGCCAGCAATAAAGCAGCATACGTTGTTAAAATAACAAGCGTAGCGCGCGCCGAGAACCCGGCTCGAGTGAATATATGATGCATGTGTGTACGGTCTGGGTGAAAAGGGCTTTTCCCATGGCGAATACGGCGCAGCGTTGTGCTAACTAAATCAAACACCGGAACTGCAACGATCCACAGCGCAGACACAGGAGCGAATACTTCTTTATCACCCTGACTGTATCGAATTAAGAATGCAGTAATAACAAAACCAAGAAACATACTACCAGCATCACCCATAAAGATTTTGCTGGTAAACCGAGGGAATAAATGAAGATTAAACGCAAGGTAAGAAACTAAAGAACCCGAAATCAACGCTAGAATCGCTACAGACTCACTACTAATGCGGCCTTTAGTCATCAAATAAATCCCGATAATAGCAACCAAAGCGAGTGCACCAGCCAAGCCATCTATGCCATCAACCATGTTATATGCGTTGATTACACCAACAATGGCAAACACCGTAAACGGCACAGCAAAGGCCCAAAGGCTTACCTCAAATGGCCCTGCAACATTACCAAGACTTGTAAGGCGGTCTTGCGCACCATAAATAAGAATTAAGCCGGCTAGAGCTTGAATAATTAAGCGAACTCGAAAGTTGATATCGAATCTATCATCCAATGCTCCCGCAAGAGTTACTAACCCAGCTGCACTTAGGAAGTACATCAACTCTACGGATGCGTCAATAAATATTAGCGACGCTAAAATAACTGATGCAAAAATAGCAAGACCACCAATTAAGGGTATTGAACCGGAATGCACCTTACGTCTATTGGGCTTATCCACCAGTCCGATTAGTCTAGTCATCGGCGTGAAGCAAATAATTGAAAGGGAGGTTACCGTAATTGCGAATGCAACCAGAAAGTAATAATTACTAGCAAGGTACTCTTGAAACACAGACATACACCGTCCTTGAATGACAAAGCAGTTGAAGTCTAATCGCACAACATTAAATTTTCAATTGTAGCTTCATTGTTTCACTGCGCTTGATAGGCCGACAAAAAACTGTTCTTTCGCATCTTCACTTCTACTGACCGCCCCACATACAGTACAATTAGTAGAAGTCAGCTTTTGGACGGTTGTCGCACCCATGCCGCTTTTGCACAGATGATGACTACCTTTACAAGGCGACAACTTATAATATTGGAAACGACATTTGATGAAACCTATTGTTATGGCGGGTGGCTCTGGCTCGCGTTTATGGCCAATGTCGCGCAAGGCATTGCCGAAACAATTTTTGAAACTGGCTGGTGATGAAACCATGTTGCAGGCCACGCTGTCGCGCCTAGAGGGTGTTGAAGGCTTGGCTAAGCCAATTTTGGTGTGTAATGAAGACCATCGCTTTTTAGCTGCCGAGCAGCTTCGTCAAGCTGGTGTGGCACACGATGGTATTCTGCTTGAACCCTTTGGCCGCAACACCGCGCCTGCTATTGCGTTGGCAGCGTTGCATGCAATGAAAGACGGCGAAGACCCAACCTTGTTAGTGTTGGCTGCCGACCACCTAATTCAGAATGTACCGGCGTTTCACGCTGCTATTGCTAAAGCGGCTAAGTTGGCCGAGCATGGCAAGTTGCTCACCTTTGGTATTGTGCCCACCGAGCCGCACACCGGATATGGATATATCCAGACGGGCGCAGAGGTAGGCGCCGGCATTGTAGAGGGTGCACTTCAGGTTGCTGAGTTTGTTGAAAAGCCCAACCTCGAAACCGCTAAGCGCTATGTGGATAGCGGCAGTTACCTATGGAACAGTGGCATGTTTGCCTTTACGGCATCGGCGTATTTGGCAGCGCTAAAAGAATATGCACCGGCTATTTTGCAAGCTTGCGAAGCCTCTATTGCAACTGAAACGCCAGACCTAGACTTTGTGCGAATCGATGCCGACGCCTTTGGTAGCTGCCCAGATGATTCAATCGACTACGCGGTCATGGAGCCATTGGCAGCGAAAGCCGAGTCACCAGTGGCGGTGGTGCCGCTCGATGCAGGCTGGAGCGATGTGGGTAGTTGGTCGAGCTTGTGGGAAGTGTCTGAAAAAGACGCGCAAGGCAATGCCACCACTGGCGATGTGATGATGGTGGGCTCGCATGACAGCTATGTAAATGCCGAAGGCAAACTGGTTACCGTTATCGGTTTAGACGACGTAGTAGTGGTTGAAACCAAAGACGCCGTAATGGTTGCCGCCAAAGATAAGGTGCAACAAGTAAAAGATGTGGTGAATGCACTAAAAGCGCAAGATCGCCCAGAGTATGTGTTCCACCGCGAAGTGTTCCGCCCTTGGGGTTGTTACGACAGCATCGACAACGGCGAGCGTCACCAAGTAAAACGCATCACGGTGAAACCTGGCGAAAAGCTAAGCGTGCAAATGCATCACCACCGCGCCGAGCACTGGATTGTGGTATCTGGCACAGCCAAGGTAACCAATGGCGATAACACGTTTTTGGTTACCGAAAACGAGTCAACCTACATTCCAATTGGTGTGGTGCATGCGTTGGAAAACCCAGGCAAAATTCCATTAGAAATGATTGAAGTGCAGTCCGGTTCTTACTTAGGCGAAGATGACATTGTAAGGTTTGAAGACCGATACAACCGCGCTTAAGCTGTTTTGATGTATTAGTCGCGACTTGATCTGACACATTGAACTGGAAAAGATGAGAGTTACCCGCTTTGGTTAAAGGTTCTTAAACCAAAACCAAAGCTAAGAGGTAACTCTCATGATGCATACTAGCAATCCCATCATTAAGGTTTTGCTCAACCTAGCCGAAGAACTTGGAAACATTACAGGCTCTTCGCATTTAAGGGTGTAGCATAGTTTTAAAACATCCCGACTCCAACGTAAGCGCTCAAACAACGCCGTTGTTGCTAGGCCAGTGGTGATGTGAGTGGGTTGCTGGCGAACTTTTCTTTCCACACTCTTGGTGTGAGGTCGATGACGCCTTTGGCGGGATGCTGACTCACTCGCTGTAAAACATCGATTAGATATGTCGTTGGGTCTATGTCGTGCAACTTACAGGTGCAGATGAGGCTTTGAATAATCCCCACATGTTCAGCCCCTAGCTCTGTCCAGCAGAGTAGAGTCAGCCAGGGGGAATTTCGCCCCCAAGCTGCTCACAGAACCGTACGTGACAGTCTCCCGTCATACGGCTCTTGATCACACATTTGATGCACGAAGTAATTCCCAATGCGCAAATAGCCTTGGCATATATTTGCGCAGCTCATTAAGCTTACGCTCGGCCTTTCTGGTGCCAATTCTCAGTTTGTTAGCAGCCCACTTAATCAAACGTGACTGAAAGACTGACCATAGTCGATAGCTGAAGTGGCGATACCAGAACTTGCCATAGTAGGTAATCCAGCCACGCAAGGTGGCATTGTACCGTTGAGCCAGTTCTCTCACATCTGCTCTGGTGGAGCGGTGCACGCGCCACGACTTGATCGTCTGCGTGATCTTCTTCATTGCTTTCATCGACGCGCCGGGTGAACACTTCCTGAAAAGCTGGCCTTTATAGTTCCTCAGCGTTCTGACCTTGAAGTCGTAGCCTAGGAAGGTAAAAACCTTCTTCACATTCGTGCGCGGGAAAGTATCAATATAGACCACATGCGACTTCGCCTCGTTAATCTTCAGTCCCACCTCCATCATGCGAGCTCTGATCGCCCTTTTCAGACGCGTTGCTTCACTCATTCGACTGCAGTGGCAAACAATGTCGTCTGCATAGCGCTCGAATGGCACATGTGGAAAATGCCTTGTCATCCAACGATCAAAAGCGTAGTGAAGGAACAGGTTCGCCAACAAAGGTGAGATCACACCCCCTTGTGGCGTCCCTTCCGTTCTAAGCTTAAGATCACTTGGTGTGCTCATTTCTACCATTGGCGCTTGTAGCCACCGACGACAGTAGAGAATCACCCAGCTAGGCACCTTGTGGAACTTCAGAGCTTTAATAATCAAGTCATGATCAACATGATCAAAGAAGGCTTTAATGTCCACTTCGAGTGCCCAGCTTTTGTAACGACAATTGCGTTCACATTGCGCCAGTGCCATG
This sequence comes from Salinibius halmophilus, assembly GCF_003577475.1. Taxonomy (GTDB): domain Bacteria; phylum Pseudomonadota; class Gammaproteobacteria; order Pseudomonadales; family Natronospirillaceae; genus Salinibius; species Salinibius halmophilus. The sequence goes on along the minus strand of NZ_QPEP01000017.1, from coordinate 61,290 downwards.
TGGGCTGATCGTCTTGGTCGGTAGCCGAAAGAGCTGTCATGAAAGATCGGCTCTAAGCGCGCTTCCAAGAAGCGCTTCACAGCACCTTGCGCAATGCGGTCGCTGATTGTGGGGATGCCAAGTGTTCGTTCTGATCCATCCGCCTTCGGGATTTGCTTAGCGCGTACCGGAGGTGGAAAGTAACTGCCCGAACATAAACGATTCCATATCTTGTACAGGTTCTGGTTTCGTTTCTCATCAAACTGCTTCATTGTTTGACCATCACACCCAGGGGCGCCTTTGTTTCGGCGCACTGCTAAATATGACTGCCAAACCAGAGATTTGGGAATCTCAAATGCTTTACCTTGCATTAAAACATCATCCTCAGTTGAGTTGTGTCCTAATCAATTCGGTGATCCAGCCCCCTTCGCTCCACCGCCATTACAGCCGCTTCTACACTACTACGAGACTGTCCGCCCCTACTGTCCGTTACGTGCTGACAGTAGGTTCTCACGTTCCCTAAGCTGGCCTGTCTTGAGCTCTCGCTGCCTTAACACCGGATGCCATGCAGTCAATAATCAGGTTACCACTGCACTCGTCAGAGGGTGGCTGTACAACCTCTTTTCGACATCACCTAAGATTTCGATGCTTCATCGCACAGTTCACTTGCGTTCGACTTCTCAAGACTCACTTGACGGTAGCTGTCCGCCTTTTCCCGAGTCGCTCACCACCGAGTGCCTTAGCACTTAGCAGCATCGGGTAGTTTGGTCAGTACTCCTGAAAATCCTGACCGGAGGGCCGACCTCCATCCAACCTAGAGCATGGGTACGCTATGCTGCTAAGGGTTCTACGTCATAGCGTCTCCTTCGTGACACACAGAGCCAGTTCTTCTTACCCATAGGAATCGGGCGAATCTGTCTTTCTAGGTGGTTGGTGTCCATGGCTACAGCTGGGTTGCTTAAGAATACGCGCAGCTGACGCTCTCGCTTAAGCGCGTAATTAAGGGCTTTGCTCCACGTATCATCTGGCAGTAAATCCGGGCGCTGCTTTTCTGCGTCAAGCAATGCAAAGAATTGATCGACGATTGGCTTGCTGTGCGTTGCGCGGTATTGCAGGGCTTTTTCAGAGACGAGTTGGCGCGCTTTAATCTGCTTTTCATGTTGGTAAAGCTCGGCAATCAGGTTCAGTGCCTTGTCTACCGCTTGGCATTCTTCTGCCTCGGCTTTTAACAGCTGCCTGCGCATGTGCACCCAGCACTGTGCATTTTCTACCTGCTCGGATTTGGCTTCATAACTGCTATAAGCTTGGTACCCGTCGGTTAATAGGGTGCCTTGCCACACTTCATCGAGTAGCGCTTGAATATGGGCCATACCGCGGCTATTGGAGTAGGTGAAGGCCACTTCATCCTGCTCTCCGTAGATAGGCCAAAAATAGGCTTGCTTCATTTTTCCGGGTTGTTTGCCTACCCCAGGCTGTCGCGTTGCTTTAATGGGCGTTTCATCCATGGCCAGTACTTGGCTGTTGAGGATGTTAGCAAGCTGTGCAGCAGCAACAGGCCTAAGAAGTTCTATACCGCGCTTGGTGATATTGGTGAGTGTTGCGCGGCTAAGCTGAATGCCACTGGCAGTGAGCTTTTGATGCTGGCGATACAGTGGTAAGTGGAACTGAAACTTATCAACCAGTAATCCGGCTACAAAACTCACATCGGCACAGGCACTGTCGAAAACAAACTCCGGGTTAGCAGCGGTGATTAGCTGATTACTGTCTTTGCGTTTGACGATTTGGCGTTTGGTGATGACGATTTCATAGGCGCTGCGCTTTTGCGCAATACGGCTGACTTCTTTGTAGCCTACATGCTCGTATTGATCTGCCTCATCGCCTTGTAATTCATTAGCCTCAATGATTACTTCACGCACTGGCACAGTGCTATCGTAACGAAGACCGGTCAGGTTGACTTCATTGCCGCTGCGCTGCTTAGGTGCCTTGCCTCGGTTATTGGGCTGCTCTGGCTTAGGTGGCTCAGGCGTGTCATCGGTTAATGGCACAGCCGGGCCAGGCATGTCGGCAATGGCTTGTTGTTCGGGTGAGAGCAGTTCACGCCGTTCACTCTTAACGCCAAATAGCTCGCGTTTGAGTGCCAGAATTTGTTGTGCTTGCTGTGCAATCGTAGCCTGCATCGCTGCCATTTGTTCACGCAGTAAATCCGCCTCATTCTGGTGGAATAAGTCGGATTGAGGCGGGGTGAAAACTGGCTTGAAAGTGGCGTCATTCATGGGCTGAGATGATACCACAAAGCAATCTAACTGGGTGAGATATTTGGTGTTTTATAGCGTTTAAATTGGCGATATTTTTCGATTTTCACGCCTGCCAAAATATGCTGTAAGTCCAATGCTGAAAGACGCTGTTTACCCGAAGTAGATTGCGCATAATTGAACTGCCCTTGGGCTAACCGCTTACACCAAATGCAATATCCTGTTGGCTCAAAATAGAGGATTTTCATTTGGGTTTTATTGCGATTGATGAAGACAAAATACCCCTGTTGCGGGCTTTCGTTCATTTGCTGCTTAATCAGCCCTAACAAACCGCGATAAGACTTTCGCATGTCGGCAGGTTGAGTGTAGAGCCATATGCTTGCTGCAGGACTTGGTGAAAACACTATTGCTGGCTCAGCCGAAGTTCCACGCCGTTACCCAGGCAGAGGGTAATATTCCAAGCCCCCGTACCTGCCATCGCGCTTAAATCGATAAAGTCACCGGTTTGATTTGAAGGCTTCACCTCTGCAGATGAAGCAGAGAACTTCTGGCGCCACTTAATGAAGCTTGCATAGCTAATGTTCTGTTGCTCGCAGAACTTAGGGGCAGAAAGGTCAGAGGACGCTTGTTGTTCAACAAAGGCTTGCCATTGCTGGGCAGAAAGGCGTTGGTATTGACGGGTCATAGCACAAACACTCCGTTATTGGTGATTAACGGCGCTCAGTGTAGAGTGTGCCAATAGACTGGAAAATAACGGCGTGGTTTGAACGCTTACCATTCAATGATGGTGCGTTTTTTATCGAGATGCTGCCCAGTCGCCTCAAGACCGAGTTTATTTAGTTGGCAAAAGCTGGAAAGGTCTGGGGTAGAAAAGGTATGATTGACCATGCTGAGGGACTTAAATTTTGTTTGTGTGGTAACTTACATTTTCTAAGAACCTCGGCTCCTTTTCTAGCCGTTCAGATTTTCACCTACACCCTTAAATGCGAAGAGCCGGTTTGATTTGAAGGCTTCACCTCTGCAGATGAAGCAGAGAACTTCTGGCGCCACTTAATGAAGCTTGCATAGCTAATGTTCTGTTGCTCGCAGAACTTAGGGGCAGAAAGGCGTTGGTATTGACGGGTCATAGCAAAAACACTCCGTTATTGGTGATTAACGGCGCTCAGTGTAGAGTGTGCCAATAGACTGGAAAATAACGGCGTGGTTTGAACGCTTACTTTGGAATGTGGTTTAGAAACTGAGAAAAAACAGTATTATGATGTGAAATCCCCAGTTTTACTGTTGTGCAAGAATTATGTCTTGAGAAACTTAATTCTACCGCAAGGCCCGCGAAAACTGGGCTCCTTTTTCCGGCTTCAATTAAACCGGACAGTCGTGACTCTTAACCAAAGAGGGTAGGCCTCATCTTTTCCCATTCGGTGTATCAGATCAACTCGCCACCAATACATTATAAATTACGACCTAAATACGGCTCTAAAAGCATAATGCGAAAAGTAAAACAAAGCAGAGAACAAACCGATTCCTTCATTTTCCCTGTATATTGACCACTGTCTTAAAGCCTTCTTAAACTTATTTCTGGAAATTGAGTTTTCAGATATCCTATATAGTGTTAGAGCCTTTAATATTGGTGATGCAATGTAGCCGTTTTTCAATATAGAGAGCCAAAGTGCGTAGTCTTGTCCAGTTCGAAGCAGTGGCATTTTATACTCTTTGTATACTTTTTTACTCAACATAACAGTAGAACAACCGAGCGTCGCCCTCTTCTTTAACATATCATTATATCCAACTGAAGGAGCACTCCGATCTACAGTCTTTCCGGTCGACCTTCCGTCATCAAAAATCACCTCGTATGAAGTAAAAGAGAAATCCAAGTGCTGCGACTCCATAAACTCGACCTGATCTTTAAGCTTCGAGGGCCTCCATAAGTCGTCACTATCGAGAAATGCTACATAATCACCAGCAGCCCGATCAAGTGCTAAATTCCTGGACACAGCAGCTCCAGAGTTGGAACCTGTCGACATGAGCCGAACACGATGGTCATTGGATTTTATTTCATTCAGCAAATCGTAAGAGCAATCTGTTGAACAGTCATCTACGACAATCCATTCCCAAGATTCGTGAGTCTGATTAAGTAAGCTCTCATAGGTTTCTCGTATATACTTTTCCGAATTAAATACGGGTGTCACTACTGAAACTAAAATCATAATCTGTACCAATCATCTGAGACAAGGCTTTCACGATCTTCGTGGGCAAACCAAGATTTTGGGCACACCACTATTTCTTTTTCACCAGTCATAACTACCCCCCACCAGCTAAAAGTACTATTTGGTATTACCGCATTTTTTAAAGAACCGATCAGAAGCATCTCTTCAAAATCAGTAAGATTATAACCACCCACATCTATGACTTGATCTGGAACGCCTGAAAGATATTTACTAACCCATCCTATATCATTCGAAAAGAAACAGACAGACAGCCCTTCCGATGAAAGCCGCTCTTTAAGAAGTTTAAAAGCCTTTAAGTAGTAGTCAACGCCACAGACGTCAAATTTCTTAGCGAACTGAGGAGTTTGATAGTCGCCCCTCCTCACATGAACACAGACATTAGCATTATTCTCAATATACGCTTTTGCGTTGTAATAGCTTTCTGAAAGAGCCGCATGATTAATTAAGCCCCGCAAATAAACTTCATTCAAACCTGTAAACTCTATTGACTGCCAATACCCATCTAAAATTATATTCCTTGGCCTGCAGGCTGTCATTTCATTAGCACTACTGTCCTCATCCCAATACCAATACCATCTATAACTTTTGGGAACCCTCTTATAACCCGCCAATAGCAATCTGTCTAAAAATGGCAACCCGGTCGTTCGTGAAACTCTCAAAAAACTTTGTCTGTCTATGAACTCCATGCCATTCAAATACTTGCGAATTGTACTACTGTCTACATGGTAATCATAAACATAAAACCCATTACCACTAGCTACCTTCGCAGCGGCAGCCAATTGGAACAATTGGTTCCCCAGCCCCCCTCTTAGCACTACAATAATTTTGTTTTTCGATCTTTTAAACATCTTTACAACGACCCTTTGACCATTTTAATAATACAAGTACTACGGAAATGACAAGATAGCAGAACATGGCAAGGCACAAATAGTAAACGACTACTGAAAGTTGACTATACAAGGTAGCGGCCCAGACAAGTGAAAGAATAATTAAAGATGAAATCAAACCAATAATCGCGAGGTAGTACGTCTCACGAATGTAGAAAAAATAGACCCCTACGAAGTTAGCTGCAGAGAAAAGCGTACTAGAAAGCAAAATATAAGGAAGCAAATACGAGTATCCAAGGTAATCAGTGCTTAGAAAAACCGCCACAAGCTGACTATTAAAATACCAAAAAAGCAAAAAAGAAAAAATAAGTAACCCAAGCAAAACGCCTAGCCCTCGAACCATCACTTTCATATATGTCATCTCATTGGAGTATAACTTAGGAATAAAATATATAGTCAAGACTCCTTGGATAAAAATTGGAACCATAGAAGCTAATGAAGAAAGCAGGCCATACGCAGCAAGATCATCCGGAGGCATATTGATCGAAATAATGAATCTCACACCCATTTCCTTTGACCAGCTAACCAGTGAAGTAAGAACTAAGGGAAATATAAATTTAGAACTGTCTAAAGAAAAAACATTAACAACATCGGAATTTAATCTAGCAATACTATATTGCTTCTTTCGCTCTCTATAGTAAACGTAAAATCCTAATAAAAAAACAGATAGAAACCCAACCATATGGGAAGCGATAAGAAAATTCAAACTCGTTATAGTAAAAAACGTAAAAATCAATAAAAATAAAACTCTAGAAAAAGAGTAGAAAAAATTAAAGGCTAAGACCATTTTTCGCCTTCGAAGTTGATTAAACCAAGAGAAGGTCGAATCTTTTAGGGCGGAAACGATTGTAATTAAGAATATAAGGTAGAACGAGACATTGAAAAAAAATGAGACAACAAGTGCTGTAAGAAACGACATGATGCAACAGATAACATAGAATGAATATAGATCTATTGGGTTATCATCAGTAACCTTCCTTGTGAAATATTGATTAAAAGGCGCTAGCACTAGAAGCAAGCCAAAGCCACAAACAGCAACGATTTCAAAATACAAGCCTACGAGCTCCTTCGGATAAAACTCTGCTAGTACTTTACTGTAAATTATACTTCCGAGAGCAAGCACTGCTTGAGCAAGGACAACTTGAGAGGCTCCAGAACCCAAAAGCCTATTCCCTAGCTTCAACACTTTACTTACCACTAACTATTACCTCGATTATTTACGGTCATTGGCCACTACCTTTCCGCCAATAAAAATAGATTTATCTGGCAACTCTCCTCTAACACTCTCTACAGCGGCGACTAGACAAGCACGCCCTATTACAGCGCCAGGTAGCACTACAGAATTTGCCGCAATCCATGACCCGCAACCAATGACTACTGGCTTAGACTGACTATGAAGACTTCTATATGTGCACCCAGACAACTTATGATTGGTATCCACAACGACTGTGTTCATAGCGAGCATCACTTCATCTTCAAGAACAACCCGATGCCTTGCGAGGATGAATGCATTCGGCCCGATATACACGTTATTCCCAACTGAAAGAAAACATGCACCTCTTATATTAGCACTCGCAGCAACCTGAAGATTTCTGCCTTTAGAGCCCATGAAAAACCCATAAAGAAACCCCCTAAAGCGCATTAGGGCAGGCAAATCTGGCAACCAAATCAGCGAAATTCTTATCAGATAACAGAAAAAAAGATTAATTTTTTTCATTGAGCACACCATCGAAAAAAGTTTTTAGTGTAAACTGTCTAGCTTTACTTACGATTTCACTGCGATTTTCTTCGAAATTAAAATTTGACTCTTTTACTTTCATCATCGCCTCAAACAGTTCACTAGGATTTTCAGTACCGACAAGAGCGCCGGGTATGTCATTTAATAAATACTGGCAGTAACCCACCCGGGTACTAATAACATACAACCCCTGGGCCATAGCTTCTAAGACTACTCTAGGTCCTGTCTCACTCAATGAAGGGTTAACAAAAACGTCATTATTTTGATATATCTCTCGGAGTTGGCTACGCTTTATTTCGCCATGAAAATGAACATTAAGTTTTCTACTATCAACAATTTGTTTGAGGCGGTCCAATTCGTGACCATTACCTACGATGCTAAGTTCAACCTGACCCTTGAATCTATCTTCTAACATTTCAAATGCTACCAACAGATCGTGAATCCCTTTTGCCTGGCGTAAATACCCTACATATAAATACTTCACTAACCGTCCGTCACGAGGACTATAGTTCGAGACTGCATCTTCAGTAAAATCGTTATCGACGAGTGAACTCTCTACTACCGGTTTTATTGACCGATGAAAGTACTTCGGAATCTCTTCTAGTGGGGATGGCCCATTACATGTAAACTTATGGTTGCGGGACGCCATCAGTGTCATTATGTATTCTGGATAAAATAAGAGAACTTTCAGAAACTTTACTACTGCACTATCCGAGGATTTAGAGTTTATAGCTGATATCGGATTTGCAACAATATGAAACCTGTAATCAACACGCTTTCCACCTATAATCGGAAGAATCCAGCAAAACGGTTCAAACACCCTTACATACACAATATCAACGTTTTTTGTCAAGCGAGAAAATGACTTAATAATGGAAAAAATATGACGAACTGAAGACATATAACTGTTAAAGAACGGAAGACGCACCACCCTCACATTCCTTCCAGACAGGCTTACCATGCCCTTCTCAGCCTTAGTAAATGTTTTTGTCATCAAATGAACGCATTCATAACGGCTCAAAAGCTCATCTATATAGTATCGATGAATTTCTGGTATAAACAACTCACCATTGCATTCATAAACGCCCCAGTTTGCGTAAACTCCAATATTCACCGAAGAACCTCATCAATTGTAAAAAATAGAACTACTATAGGTGGTATAAAAACAAATAGGGGCCGACGAGCCTTAAATGCCGAAGAAAAACACTTCTTAAGCAATATTTTTAAAAAGTATATTGAGCTCGCTGAATTATCTCGAAGGTACTTGCGATAGCCATGGGCCATGCTACGAGCTCTTAAAAAAATACTCCAATCACTAACACCTTGTATTTCATTATAGTCACCACAAATAGAGGCATGTATTGAAAGATCTAGATCACTAAGCCCATACCCACTCAATAGACTCTTCCTTATTGGGGTCGTAAACTTAAATCGACGTCTAACCTTACTCTTGTTATTATCGGAATAAACGCAATAGTTCAAACCTATAAATTTCAAGTTCTTTAGTTGAAAACCAGACTTTAAAAATTTCACCCAGAGATCATAGTCCTGAGAATAAGTAATATTTTCATCGTATCCTCCGACGGAATACCAGGAAACCTTTGTGAAACCAACTGTGGGATGTATAAATGGAGAATCAAATAATATGTGAGCTTTTACTTCTTCATTTGTTTTGGGAACTCGAAGCTCTCTTCCGTAGACAGTCACTTTTCTATCTACAGAATTAATAAATTTCCTAGCACTAGTGCCAACTAAACTGCATCGTTCATTCTTAAGCTCATTTACAACAGCTGCGATTCTACCTTTGACATTTATATCGTCTGCATCCATACGAACGATATATTCACCCTTTGCAGCCGATATAGCAGCGTTCAGAGCAGCTGGCAGACCTTTGGATTCACGAAAACTAATTACCCGAACATTATCAACGTTGCAATAAGCCTTAATCAACTCAAACGTATTATCAGTAGAGCCATCGTCAACTATAATCATCTCAGTTCTGCTCGGCATATCTGAAATCACTGATTCGATCGCGGCGCTTACCGTAGCAGAGCAGTTCCTCACACTCATGACAACTGAAACTTCAATCACCATTCTTTTTCCCCAGATAGACCAAATACATTGGCAAAATCAAAAATATATAATGTCCAAAAATTCTAATATTTGATAGCCCCAAAAGAAAAAACGCGACAAAGAAGAAAGTATAACTTTTCCCACACTTAAAGAACGGCATTAATAAAAGAAACAAATACAAAAAACTTCCTACCAAGCCTCCTTTAAACGCCAAGTCAAAATAATGAGTATGCCCGTAGTACCCAGAGAACCCATCAAATATCAACTTAGGGTCATCAAGGTTATTTCCTAGGAACAACTGAAGAAAACTAGCTTCTGAAAAATAATTTAGCAAATTAATCGATATTTCAAATTTTGTAAGAAAGCTACCGTCCATTTTAATATAAGACTTATAAAATTGGTATAGCAAGATCATGACAACAGGCAATAAAACATACGAAAGAAGCCTAAATCGCTTACTTACCATAAACCCATACAAGGCAATCACGAACACTAAAACTAGCATTGCAGCTCTTGAAAAGCTAAAAATCAAAAAAAAGGTAGTTAGCAAAATACTGAAATTTAGCGAGGCATGGTCTTTAGATGAGAATGGAATTGCCTCCCCACTTCTGATACTATATTTTATTGAAAAAATAAAACATATAGTTATCAGGGCATGCATACCGATTCCATTGGAGTTTGAGTACATTAGGCTGCTTATCTTTAATGCATAGAATGACATTCTGTAATCATCCCAACTTAACAGCTGACCTCCCACGACAGGATGAGTTAGACGATACAAAAGCTCTGCTGTAAAAGCCACCAATGTCAGAGCTATATAAATATACAAATAATACTTCAACCTACGTGCTTCTACTCTACCTGATACTTGTGCGACCACTGGAGCAAGAAGGATATTAAAGACATACAGATGGTCAAAAAGACTAGAGCTTTCATATGCTTTATATAGGAAGTAAACAAACAATATAAATGAAAGAATGGAAAATAAAGCATGCTTTATATACAGTGTATTTAAAATCGAAACTAAGCACGTCATCATAGCTAGAAAAGCCAACACAAAGTATGGCTTAAGCTGAAATCCTATATCGATATATAACGCTGAACCAACAAGCAAAAGAAATAGTAGGAGGTGTGAAAGATTAACTTTAAAACTCACAGGTTATCCTTCTCGTATTTCTCTACAAATGATCTAGCATCGGTTAGGTCAAGCTCCCACCACTTAGATTTTTTTAATTTTGCAGCATGCTCAGAATCAAACCGGTATTTTACAACACGCGCCGGACTTCCTACTACGACAGCATAATCAGGAACGTCCCTGGTGACCGTACTATTAGCACCGACGACGGCGCCATCACCTACTTTCACACCTCTCAATATTACCACTCCAGTGCCGATCCACACATCATTTCCTATAACCACCTCTTCAGAGGTGAGCACAGAGTAGGCGTTGTCATAAAATACAGAGCTCACACTTACCTTAGTCAATAAATGCTCACCCTGACCTATTGATACATTATTAGCAATTGCACAGTAATTACCAATACATGCCTTCGTAACATAACTTCTTTCTCCGATATAAGTGTATTTACCGATTTTTGTAGCGCCATCTATAACCGACCCCCTTTGAACTCGGACACCTTTACCTAAATCAGCGTCATGACTTACATACCAGCTACGAACTCCGCTTCCGTGGAACAATATAGCTCTTACCCGGCGTAAAATTTCCACAAAAAACCATTTCACCTTACCATCCACGGAACACTCCATAACTCATATAAATATAATTTTTAAAATTCAATTACCCATAAAAAACGCAATTTCCATGCCAATCATTATTAACATGCATAGCTAGAAAGTTTTAGTTATACTTCCAACAAACACGCTACTTCTACTCGCATCAAAGTTTACTACCACTCGCAGAAAGAGAAATAAAGACACAGCCAACTAACTACTCTTCACACCCGCTCGCGAGGACAATAAGTGCCACACCAACGACTTTAATGGCAACTATATAGCAAACTAAGCTGGAACCACAGTTTCTTATTTTCTAGTTAATGCTTCAAATTACCGCTTTAAAGCTGTCAGTTTAAGGTACACACAGGCACCGTGTTGAGGGATTAAGGTTAAGCAGCCTCTTATAAACTAACAATCATTTACTTTGCTTGAATTGATACATGATGCAAAGTCTACAATTTTATCAATTAACGCAAGGATACTACCATCCAATAATAATTGTAGCAGGGCAGCTAAACACGAATTATTGTGGCTAGGCTACCAGTAAAATACGCTTTTACATTAGAATGAACAGAATCATCTCCAAGCAGCAAGCTAATGGATAGCCAACGGTACTCAACATGCTCCTTTGTAGGCATCATTAATTCGGCCTGGTTAACCACTATTTCATAGCCAAACACTAAATAGTGCTGCGAGATATCATCGCCAACATGAGAGTCTTCATACAGGTGCTCAAACATACCAATAAACGAGGCCTCATTCGGCGAAAAGCTCTGTCCTAACTCTTTAGAGCTAAGTCGCTGAAACGCTTCGGCAAAACGTTCGCCTTTAACAATACGGCCACCCGGCACAAACCAATAACCTTGAGCCGGCTTGTTGGTGCGCAAACCAACAAGAACTTCATTTTGCTCATTGCGCACAATGAAGTCGATCGACACCAGTGGCGTCGATTTAACTACCGTTTTAAAGTCTTCGAATGGCAGCATATTTTCTATGATTGCTATTTTCTAAAAGAGTCTTGATTCGCCAAAAACCACTGATAGGTTTCAGCCAAGCCTTCTTTCAGTTGAATACTCGCCTGCCAACCCAACGCTTTTAGGCGCGATACATCCATAAGCTTGCGTGGCGTACCATCTGGTTTTGAGGTATCCCAAACAATTTGGCCTTCAAAACCAACCACTTCGGCTACGGTTTCGGTCAGCTCTTTAATGGTGCAGTCGATGCCTGTACCCACGTTAATATGGCTAAGCATTTCTTGCGTGTTGGCCTCGTAGGTTTCTGAGTCCAAGTTCATAACGAATACAGAAGCAGCTGCCATATCATCAACATGCAAGAACTCACGCATTGGCGAACCGGTACCCCAGGCCATTACTTCATTGTCGCCATTTAGCTTGGCTTCATGGAAGCGGCGCAACAATGCTGGAATAACATGCGAATTTTCTGGATGGAAGTTGTCGTTCTCGCCATACAGGTTAGTAGGCATCACCGAGCGATAATCAACACCATATTGGCGATTGTAGCTTTCGCACATTTTGATGCCAGCAATCTTGGCGATCGCGTATGGCTCATTGGTTGGCTCAAGCACACCAGTTAGCAGCGCATCTTCGCGCATTGGCTGTTCGGCAAACTTCGGGTAAATGCAAGAAGAGCCCAAAAACAACAACTGTTTCACGCCCGCTTTAAAAGCACCGTGAATAATGTTGTTTTGAATGGTCAAGTTTTCGTAGATAAACTCAGCAGGGTAAGTGTTATTTGCAATAATGCCGCCCACTTTTGCCGCAGCAAGGTAAACCTGATCAACCTGCTCTTGTTCAAAAAACTCAAACACGGCTTGTTGGTCGAGCAAGTTCAGCTCGTCACGCGAACGCGTGACAACTTCTACATTACCTGGTTGGCTGTCTAGCTGGCGAACAATCGCCGAACCTACCATGCCGCGATGACCTGTTACAAAAACCTTCATTTAGCGCTCCAAAGCTACCGACACATTATGACCGTGCTTCTTAAGCAAGGCATGCTGTTTGGCTTTGTCTAGATCTGCTCTAACCATTTCGGCACACATTTCTTCAACAGTGATTTCTGGCACCCAACCTAGCTTCTCTTTTGCTTTAGCAGGGTCGCCAAGTAGTGTTTCTACCTCAGCAGGGCGGAAGTAACGCGGATCCACTCGCACAATCACATCACCAACGCTTACATCTGGTGCGTCATCACCATTTACCGCTACAACTGTAGCTATCTCATCAACACCTTCGCCGCTAAACTCAAGCTCGACACCCAGTTCTTTGGCGCTCAAACGAACAAAATCACGTACAGAGATTTGTTTGCCAGTTGCAATCACGAAGTCTTCAGGGTTGTCTTGCTGAAGCATCATCCACTGCATACGAACGTAGTCTTTGGCATGGCCCCAATCACGTAGCGCATCCATATTACCTAGGTGCAAGCACTGCTCTAGGCCTTGCGCAATATTCGCCAAAGCGCGAGTAATTTTACGTGTTACAAATGTTTCGCCACGGCGTGGAGACTCGTGGTTAAACAAAATACCGTTGCACGCATACATGCCGTAAGACTCACGGTAGTTAACCGTAATCCAGTAAGCATACATTTTTGCCACGGCATACGGAGAACGCGGCCAAAATGGCGTGGTTTCTTTCTGCGGTACTTCTTGTACTTCACCAAAAAGCTCAGAAGTTGAGGCTTGGTAGAACTTAGTCTTTTTCTCTAAGCCCAAGAAACGAATCGCTTCTAGCAAGCGCAAAGTACCTAGGGCATCTACATCTGCTGTGTACTCAGGTGATTCAAACGATACCGCTACGTGCGACTGCGCACCGAGGTTGTATACTTCGTCTGGCTCAACCTCTTTTATGATACGGATCAAGTTTGACGAATCGGTCAAATCACCGTAATGAAGATGAAATTTAGGGTTTGGCTCGTGTGGATCTTGATAGATGTGATCAACACGCTCAGTATTGAAGGAAGACGCTCGACGCTTGATGCCATGCACTTCGTAACCCTTCCCCAGCAGAAACTCCGCCAGATATGAACCGTCTTGACCGGTAACGCCGGTAACCAGAGCTTTTTTCATTGTAAACTTTCCAACTTCTTACTTTTTACCATGCTACCAATTAGAGCAGCGATTACAGTCAAAATAGAAACGACTAGGCACACTGCTATTAAAAGTACGATTGAAGATCTCAGTGGAAACTGAACTCTTCCAACTACAAATGATGACGACTCTGCTTGCACTAACCCTCCAATCGCTCCAATGCTATCTTCGCTAATTTGTTCGTGTAGGCGTGCCACTACCCCAGTGTAATCACGCAGGGTTTGCAACAACTTCGGCATACGCTCGCTGACGCTCTGAGCGTACTGAGATAGTAGGGTTTGTGAGTTGGATTGATCTTCTAGAGCATTGAGCGTTAAGTTGATTTCAGCAATTTGCTGGTCCACTTTTAATGCTTGGTTTTCAAACTCAAGTACCTGATCAGTCAACTTCTGTTGATAACCCAGATCGTCGCCTTGTCGGCTTACTTCTAATAAGCGGTCTAAAAATCCATCACCTAGTTGCGGTACCAATGCATTTTGTGGTAACGAGTTGTTTTGACTCACGGCAAGGTTTGTATTGCCACTGTATTCAGCTAGTACCTGCCGAGCGATTTGCGCGCTGCGGGTGTACTGCTGTTTCTCAAGCTCTAAATCAACCAGTCGGCTTTGGTAAAATAGCTTTACTAGCTCTGGGTCTTTAGCTATGCCCAAGCGCTTTACTGGGTCGATTAGCTGGCGAAGGTCATAATTAGCTACATCTTCTAGGGCTTTTTCCAGGTCTTCGAGGGTGTAGCCGGTTTCATCGTCGATCACACCAGTTGAACCTGGCAACTCTTTTAGCGCTGCTATATTTTCTTTTACTTTTTCTACGTTTTCGAGCAGCAATTCAATGCCAACTAAGTAATCTAGTTGTTCAAAACGCTGGGCGTCGAATATTCGCTCAGAGTAGATAGGCGTGTTAAGCCTTAGCACACCCTTTTCTTCAATGGCTTGTTTGGCCCATTCACTAGCAATAGCGTTTAGTGCTTGCCGTGGAATAGCGTTGTTAATTGGCTCGGGCGTAGTAAGAGAAAGCTTGAGCGCACCGGAAGCACGCAGAGCTGCTTGCATTTCCTGCTGAAGTGAAGCTAGTTGCTCTGGCGTCATGCCTTCGCGGTTCATTCGCTCGTAGCGTTCTACAATTAAGAAGTAGTCTGGCGAATAGCGCTCAACCGTGATTGCGCGCGAAAATGCAGTGCGACTCATTACATTCTGCAAACCTGGCTGGTTTTGGTACACCTGCTGAACTACAGAGTTCGCTACTAGGTCGGTAATTGAAAACGGGCTGCCATCGGGGTACTCGCCATTAGCTAGTCCGTCGAATGTTAGGGTAAACACCTGACTGTAAGTAGTTGTTTTATCACGTGTTATGTATTGAAAGGCAACAAAACAAGCATAAAGTGCGCTTACAATTAGCACAGCCGATACAACTTTTACTCGGGTAGCCCAAATTCGCAAGAACAGTTCTCGCAAATCAATCTCATCGTCACGCACAGTTGGCTCAGCCATTAGCGCTTCTCCTTTCACTTTTCCCAATTTGTTTGCCAAAAAAGGCTTAATTATTTGTTTTTCTAAATCAAACTGACTTCAATTGTGCTGTCGGTTTTGCAGCGCAACTTTTAACAATGCTGCAAACGTTGCCAATACCATTCCCAGCATAAACATCGCTGCAAGCACAAGCACTGAGTTTTTATTTACTTGCTGCGTCACCGCCTTGGCGTTTTTGCTAACAATGTAAGCATCTGTAAAGTCTAGCTGAGTTTCGGCTAATGCCAACTCTGCTTGAAGCTGCTTGGCAGGCATAACAATACTCACTGGCTCTCCACTTTCACTGCGCTGCAGAATCAGCAAGTTTTCTTGTAGCTGGTTCACAGGTTGAGTTTTTTCCGCTTGCAATAGCGCAGTTAGCCCAGAAGAGCCAAGCCATAACAATCTATCAACATTACCCGCTTGGTCAACATTCATTTGTGAATCTTTGCCGAAAACTGGTTCTACCAAGCCTAGCTGCGCACTGAGTTCATTAGCAGCTGCTATGGCTTGCAGCCTTTGCGCTTTTTCTAGTTCAGCTTGTTTCGTTACCAAAGCCACTTGGCGCGCGAGTTTGCCTTGTTCAATGGCCTGCGTGCCAACAATCTCGTTTTTAAGTTGGTTAAGCGTGTGAGTTTCTGCCCGTTTAATCAAGTTTTCAAGCAGCTTTATGCTTTGCTCGGGTTTGGTGGTTTCTACGCTTATTTCTACACCCAAATAAGTGCTTTGCTCTTCACCCAAGAAATTTTGATTGTAGGGCGCTATTTTAATGCTCGCTGCAGTTTGCGCTACTCGTTGCGATGCTTGCAGGTTGCTTGTTGCGTTTGGAGCTTCGTTTGATTCTGGTAACACTCCCTGCTCTTGCAGCACTTGTTCAATGATCTGTTCGTTCTTTACCGCTGCTAAAAAGCGCTCGGTAATTTGCTCGCGCGTTAATTGCAAGTAGGGTTGCTGAAGAAATGGCATTACTTGGCTGGGGGTTAACCGCTCAAGTTTGTAGTACACCTTGTACTGCTGGGGCGTTAGGGTGATGTAAGCTAAACCAGCTGCTACAAATAGAGCGGTTGTAGCCACTATCAGTTTCCATTGTTTGGCAATATTCACGAAAAGTTCAACAAGGTCTATCTCGTCGTCATGGCGCAATTGCTGCATTCCCTGATTCCCTAAAACGTATTCAAGCGGGGCATTGTAGCGAAACTATGCATGGCTGACGACCTTTTGACGGCACAGCGGTAGAATTTTATTGATGATTTTCTGTATGCATTCATGTAGCTGATTGGTTTTTGAACGATTGATTATGGTATTGGGTTGGTGTTGCTGTTTTGTGAAGGTTTTATTGTGAATGGGTTTTAGGTGGGTGTTTCGTTTTTTTAGTGTCTGCAAAAACGCCTTCGGCGTTATTTACAGACCTACTATTGTTAACTTGCCGTTAAACGCTAAACTAGCGGCAAAATTCGTTTAGGAGCTCGTATGCTGTCTAGTTCTGCGCCGGTGTTTTCTGGCAAGCATCTGGTTTCGGTGTCGGATTTAACTGCTGACTCTATTCAGCGGGTAATCGACATTGCCATCCAGCTTAAGTCTTCCCCCCGCCCTACGCTTTTGCAAAACAAGGTGATTGCTAGCTGCTTTTTTGAGGCTTCTACGCGCACGCGCTTGAGCTTTGAAACCGCGGTGCAGCGCTTAGGGGGCTCTTTGATTGGCTTTGCCGATGCGGGCAATACCTCTATGGGCAAGAAGGGCGAAACGCTGAGCGACTCCATTCAAATGATTTCGCGCTACGCCGATGCCATTATCATGCGCCATCCGCAAGAGGGCGCGGCTCGTTTGGCGTCTGAAATTTCATCGGTGCCGGTCATCAATGGCGGCGACGGTGCCAACCAGCACCCCACACAAACGCTACTAGATTTGTTCACCATTTATGAAGCACGCGGCTCACTAGAGGGCGTGAAGGTAGCCTTTGTAGGGGACCTAAAATATGGCCGCACTGTGCATTCTCTGGCCCAAGCGTTGGCGTTATTTGGTGCGAAATACTATTTTGTTGCACCCGACGCCCTAGCCATGCCAGATTACATTCAAGAAGAGCTACTTGAAGCAGGTGTTCAGTTTGAGTGTGTCGACAACCTAGAGGATGTGATTCCCCTGGTTGATATTTTGTATATGACACGAGTGCAAAAAGAGCGTTTCGACCCAACCGAATACATGCACATTGCATCAAAATACGTGCTTACGGCAGCTATGTTAAAAAACGCACCCGAGCATTTAAAAGTGCTGCATCCTCTGCCAAGGGTGGATGAGATTGACGTGTCGGTTGATAAAACACCTCACGCTTTTTATTTCCAACAAGCTGAAAACGGTGTTTACGCTCGCCAAGCGCTACTGGCACTTACCTTGTGCCCAAATTTAGACAAGCAACTGCTTACTAGCCGAGAGGGAGGCCAAGCCTAATGAGCATTCATAAGTTACAGGTAGAGGCCATTCAGCAAGGTACCGTAATCGATCACATTCCGGCTGGCAATGGCCTTAAAATTATCAACCGCTTGCAGTTGTTAAATAGTGATGTGCGCTTAACCGTGGGCTTGAACCTGCCATCGGGCGAAATGGGTTGTAAAGACCTAATTAAAGTTGACCAATGGCGTTTCACGCAGGATGAAGCTGCGGAACTAGCGCTATTTGCCCCCAATGCCACCATTAATGTAATTAACGATTATAAAGTGGTCGACAAGTTCCGCATGAGCCAGCCAGAAGAGCTGAATGGCTTGTTTGATTGCCCAAATCATAATTGCATTACCCATAATGAACCGGTTGACACCAAGTTTTATGTACGCAACTCGGGTGCCGATATGAAGTTGCGCTGCCATTATTGTGAGCGCAGTTTTAGTAGCGCGTTGTTTGGGTAGGTGGCTGGACACCCGCCTTCGCGGGTGTGACGGCGATGCTTGGGGGTGAGACTGACCTTCTTCGTCATCCCCGAGTGGTTTTATCGGGGATCTAGTTTGTGGTTTTCTGTTTGGGTGGCTTTTTAACTGGGTGGCTAGACACCCGCCTTCGCGGGTGTGACGGTAGAGATTGCGGGTGTGACGGTGGAGATTGCGGGTGTGACGGTATAGCCACTACCAAGCTACTCGCCAGCCAAGTTTAAAGGTTGTACCACCTCGAGTTGTACTGCCGCGGGTAGGCTCTGGCGAGGATTGCTGTTGCTCGCCTGCGCTGGGCGAAGCAGAAAAATCAACTGGAATGATTTGGTCAACTTCCACCCTAACTTCCCCTGCCCCGCTATGAATAGCTAAGGCGAGTGATGGGTTGAGCGCTCGCTCATGCGCGGGTAACTGGAACTGCTCTTCTAATTTGGGAATTGGTATGAACAAGATGTTCTTGTACAGGTTCCCACCACCTGTGCTTTTGGCATCTAGGTAACCAAGGCCTGTGGTGTAATCGAACCAGCCAAGTGCGCCACTTCGGGAAATATACCATTCATTCACCACGGTGTTGGCGCTGCCTTTGTAGCGATAGTTACCACCGGCAAAGTTGGCGAGTGCGGCGGAATTGGCTTTTAGGCTGGCACTACCAGTGTAGTCTAGCTGTAGGCGCTGCCAGTTGATTTTCCAACCTTTGTAGGTTGCGCTTAAAGCTAGCCCCTGCTGATCTAGTTGCTGAGGCTGCCATGTTAGGCTTAAGTCCTCATTCTGGTAGACACCTGCAGGAGCATTAACGCGCGAGTGCCAATACTTGGCGTTGAAATCGCGCCAATACAAGCTAGTTTGCCAGTTTTCTGCTGTTTGGTATCTTGCTTGCCATTGCAGTGCACCGTAACCAGCGTGGGCATCTACTCCCCAATGGCAGTCAGGTTCAGGAACAACGTTTAGTCTGATCGCTTGCCAACTCACCGCCAAATCCCAGTTTTGTTTTTCACAAAACCCAGCCAAACCAAACTGTCGTTTACCATATTGCGCATTTGCTGCTAACCGAGTTGGCGACGCCGCTAACTGAATGCCATTCACCCGAGGTGACCATAATGTAGCGGAGGAGTTCTGAGTATATAGCTGGGCGCTGATGTCACCTTCAACTATTAGCCGGTTAACGGCTGTTTTAGCTTGTATTGTCCAACCACCCGCTAACAGAATAGAAGCATCCACTTGGGTAGTTGTTAGCTCTATTTTGCTGTCGGCTTTTTGGTAAATCAGAAAATCAGCGTGTTCAACGCCAATGGTGCTGGCAGTACCAGGTAGTTGAAACGGTGGCTGCGGCGCGGGCAACTTTGCCAACGCCAGCACTGGTATAAACGCCACAGCAATTTGAGTTAATAATATGTACTTCATAGAAAAGGGGGCCAAGCCCCCTAGTTAATATCAGTAAACCACGGGTGGCTCCACAATTATCACCGTATTACCATCTGGGTACGGCTCAGCGGTAACACCTTGAAGTAGCATAGAATCAAGCAGGATAAATGGTTCTTCACCAGGGAAGTTGACTTGTACCGTGCCGTTAGCGTCGTTCAACACAAGCGGGGCAACCACTTCGCCATTGACTAACAAGCTACCCATTCTTAGCTCATCGCCTTGCCAAGCATGGTCGTCTTCAAAGCGCAGCACGATTAGGTCACCGTCGTCTTCTTGTTGCCACAGTGCGGCATTTACGCCTTGTGTTTCTCCACCACTTAAGTCTAAGCCCATCGCAAAAACGTTGCTGTTATGCGTAATGGTTAGGCTCGAAAGTGCTTTCATGGTTAGGTCTTGCCCTTCTAGCTCAGCTATTTCTAACTTGCTGGTAGTGGCAATTTTTAAACTGTTGTCGTTCACCAACAGTTCCGTACTGGCTGTCATTTCATGGTCAATTAAGCCAGATTCTTGCCATGTGCTATCACTGTCGATATACCAGTAGTCATTAGAGTCATAGACATAGGTGCTGTTGCTGCTAGTGGTATACTTGTAAACACCTTTGGCCGACAATTCGGCTTGCCACTTGTCACCCGCACTATTGCTTACCATGCCACTAAATGTTGCAGCATAAGTGGCATCTAGCTGTTCACGCCATTCGCTAGTTTCGGTCACTATACCGTTGGCGTCGGTCGTGGAATCTTGGCTGTAATAATCATCAAAGAGGCCAAACTCGTTATTACCCGTTACCGAAAAGTCGGCACTACCGCTGATTTGAATGTTATTCAGGGTAAGGGTTGTTTCATCGATATTAAAAGCGAAGCGTTTTACTTCTAAAACATTATCAACAAAATCAATGTTTAGCTGTGCGCCAGTTGATTCTGCTGCCAGTCTACCAGCAGTCAGCTTCATGTAGTTAACCGACCCAGCCACGCTGTCTACCGCATGCGTTGTGTCTTCTGCGTCTACCATTTCCATTAAGGCAATGGCATTGCTAGGCAATGTTACGTCGAAACTAAGTTCAACCTTATGCTCGTAAGGCGTGCATGATGGCTGCTGGTCACAAGTTTGTACTACATCGGCGGCTAGCGATATTTTCCATGTACCCGTATCGCCACCATCTACTAATTGCCAATTAGAGCTATTGCTGTAGGTAATCGCCAAGTTCTCATCTTGTAGGTTGGCGAAACCATGCGTGCCAGCCGCGGCCGAGAAATCCAGCATGGTGTAGGTGCCGCTTGTATCGGCTACAGGTTCTAGCACCGGTGCCATTTGCACGTCGATTGCATCTTCAAGCACGGCTACAATGGCTTGCAACGCCGTTACATCTTCATCACCTAGCTGTTCAATATCAGTCTGCATGTTCGATGCAAACTGCTCAATAATGTCTTCCGCTGCGAGCACCGAACCAACGCTGTCTTTCATATTCTCGGCAAACGCTTTACCAGCTGCAACCCTTGCCGTAGCAGTTTGCGACGGTGCATTCGGGTTCACGTCTGGTAGGCCATCAATATCTGATGCCGGAGATGTTGGAGCGTCTGGTTTGTCGGTTGGTGCAGGTTCTGTTGAAGAGTTACAGCCAGCAATGGCAAGCGCCAATGCCGCAGCAGAGAGAATGCGAAGTTCCATAGCTTATTTCCTTGTTTGAAATCCGTAACATATTAACAGCGTTATTGTGAGAAGAACATGACCAAACTCAGCCTGCAGCGCGTTTTTATAGTGCTGGGCAACGGCCAATGTTTCCCGAACCTTCGGTTTGTAAAACCTACGAATGCATGATCATCGCAGGTTGTACGGCGCGTTTTTCGCGCCGGGCAACGGCCAATGTTTCCCAAACCTTCGGTTTGTAAAACCTACGAATGCATGATCATCGTAGGTTGTACGGCGCGTTTTTCGCGCCGGGCAACGGGTATCGCCACCGGTCAATGTTTCCCGAACCTTCGGTTCGAAAAACCTACCGGTTGCAACCGGATGTATGATTGCCTGTCGGTTGTACTGGGCGTTTTTTTACCTCTCCTCTGCAGTGCGGCCCTCTTTTTCTTCGCCGTGCGGTTATTCAAGGCAGTGTTCGAGCACTTCGTTGAACTCGCGCAGCGTAGAAATGCCCTTGGCTAATAACGACTGGTGAATCTGAACACCTGCTGTTATTGGTTGCCAATTACTCCCCAGCAACCTGCTTCAACATAGCCAGCAATCACAGCTCAAACAGTGTTACGTGGTTTGAGCTGTGAGGCGGTGGTAGACTTATGACCAAATTAATCTGCTATGTATGAGTAGACAACCAAGGACCAGCAATGAAGAAGCACGGAATGTTGCTTGCCGCAGCAAGCGCCTTGTTGTTATCAGCCTGTCAATCCAACAAGTGCACACCATCCGAGACAAATGTTTGCATCGACAACAAAGAAGTTGCTGACATAATGCAAGAGATTTTGGATGGCATGGTGTTTATCCCAGCCGGTGAGTTTTACATGGGGTTGGTGCAAGGGCCTGAGAATCAAATGCCTGAGCGAAAAATCTATATGGATGACTACTTCATCTACCAAAGTGAGCACACTTGGAAGCAAATCGATGCGTTTTATCGCCTATCTGGTTATGGCTATACCGATGGCGCAAAACAATGGGAACCCGAACGTGGCGTAAACCTTGGTGCAAATCATCCAGCCTTCGAAGTTTACTATTATGACGCTCACAATTTTTGCCAATGGATTGGCGATATGACCGGTTTAGATGCTGGCCTACAAACCGAAGCACAGTATGAAAAAGCAGCAAAAAATGGTAACCGAAGTCATATTTGGGCAACTGCAGATAACCAGTTTATTGAAGGGCGCGACTATCCAACAATGGAAGAGAGAACTGTGCCTGATGAGGTAAGTACGGGTGTTCACGTTCAGATGTATATACCCGTTACTAGCCAGCCGCCAAGTCCCAATGGCTTATATGGTCTGCATACCAATGGTGAAGAATGGACTGCAGATCTATGGCGTTCTAAGTATCTAGAATTAGCAGCGGAAAGAAATCCTTCGTTCCCCGTACCATATGAAACTCGCCTAGCAGGCCGCCAAATCAACAATGATAAAGAACTCAAGGCTGGAGAGCGCTATGGCGTTGCCGTTAGAGGTGGCGGCTCAGCGTGGGATAAAATGAATATAGGCCAACGATATATTCAACAGCGAGTGGGACGTGACGGTAGGGGTACCAATGCTCTGCGTTGTACTATTAACGCTAGTGAACTACCAACAATAAACCAGCAATAGCCGTTAGTGAGTTGGAATACCTGCCGTTGCTAAGCTTCAACAAGTATTCGCTTTAAAACGCTCTACTAACACTTCGAATTTTGGGTTCTTGCAACCAATTATCAGCCGGTAGAATAGGCTCAATGCCATCGTAAGGCTGTAATGACTCAAACCAAGTTGCAAGTTCGGCTTTATCTTCTCTATCACTGAGCATGGTTTTAATGCGTTTAGCATAAAAATCAGCATTTCCAGCCTTTTCAAATGCAGAACGATCAGCCCAACACAAGCAGAACACCCACCGTTATTTTTCACGGTTTATGCGGTTAACTTAGCTGATTTGCGGTTTTTTGCATGCGCTCAAAATTCGCATCTAGCGCTCAAACACTGTTACGTGGTTTGAGTTTTGTAGTGGTGGTAGCATTGCTTCAAATTAGTTCGCTTTGCACGATTACACTTCTAAGGATCAGCAATGAAAAAGCACGGAATCATGCTTGCCGCAGTAGGCCATCAGCGACCACCGTTAAATAGAGCCCGTTAACACAACATGATAAAGTAACCAAAAATATCAAGGAGCGACCAGGTTATGAAAAGAAATGCGCTGTTAATAGCGACTATGCCATTGCTTGTCAGTGCCTGCTTTAGTGGCACAAGTTGTGAGCCAAATGAACAACAGATTTGTGTCGATGACGAAGAGTTTGCCGAATACCTTCAAGGCGTACTGGATAACATGGTGTACGTTGAGCCCGGCGAGTTTATCATGGGTATCGACAATGGCGACCCCGATGAAGGCCCGCCGGTGGAAATTTATCTTGATGGCTATTACCTGCATGCTACCAAGCATTCGTGGTTAGGAATTGATTGGTTTGATAGGCGGTCGGGTGTGGAGCGGCACAACAAGGATAAGTTTTCTTACAATCCTAGCAAGAACTTTAATAACGGTCGATATTCGGAGGAATATGCAGCGCGCTTGCTTTATTGGGATGAAGCCAATGCCTTTTGCAATTGGCTACAATCTGAAACAGGTTTACCGTTTGAATTGCCTTCAGAAGCACAATGGGAAAAAGCTGGAAAAGCGGGCAACCCAGATCAACTCTACCCCACTGACAATGGTCGGTTGGAGCCAGGTCGAAATATATTTGATGCAGAAACTGGCGAATATAATGCCGCTAAACTTCCCTCTAAAAAGTATCCGCCAAATCAGTTCGGCTTCTATGAGATGGCGTTTAATGGAGCTGAGTGGATGAGAGATGGTTATGTGCCTGACTACCACGAGTTTGCGGAAAAACATAATCCAGTCTTTTTGCCAGAAGATTTCAACATTGAGCCAGGGCCAAAAGTTGCTAGAGCATGGCGTGGAAGCTGGAGTGCCTCGGTACGCCTAGAGCAACTTTACGTTCAAAACCGGAAATTAGGAATGGAGCAGGCATTCGCCCATTCAGTAAGATGTGCTTTAAACACCACAGATCCACTGCCCGCCGTAGGCATTAAGTAGCGCTCTGTTGAGCACTACTTGCATTCTTTAATCAACATAATTTAGGTAGTCTGTCGCTAAATCTAACCAATCAGCGCGCGGCAGATTATCCGCCTGCTCTCCCTCAAGACCTTCAAACCACTGTTTTAGAATTTTCGCCTCGGTCGTGCCTACTGCAAACAGCCACTTTCTAATATCTTCCGCAGCGTCGTGTGCCGTTTTTTGTCTATCTTCGGCAGTTCGGCCTTCATTTTCTTCGGCATGCGGCGATTCAAGGCAGTGTTCGAGCACTTCGTTAAACTCGCGCCGCGTAGAGATTCCCTTGGTTAAGAGAAATAACAAGGCGCTGCGTTCTTTTTGCGAAAAAAAGAACTGATCCATCAGCATCCAGATCCAGTTACCTAGCACTTCGGGTGGTGCATATTGAATAAACTCAATATTTTCCTCTGTACAACGCTCGACAATTCGTTTAATCATTGCACCGTCCTTACTATCAGCCCAACGCTCAATCCATTCCTGCAGTAGCTCAGCAGCCTTTTCGGCAAATGTGAGTTGCAGGCTAAGCACCTCGTCTGCTAGCGTGAAAGCTCCCCAATACAGCGCGCTATATTCCAAGTAGGCGTTCGCAGACTCAAAAATATCCGCCACTCTGAAATCGGCTCTCTTTAGCTGCTCATAAATCACTTTGTAGAAGTTATGAATTTGCGCCACGTCCACCGCAGCTTGCAGCTGACCACCACCGCCTACCTTGGCAACCAGCTTGGCTTTAAAGGTAATAATGAACTTGCCTGTATCACCATCAAAACCAATTTGTAAGTCAAATGCAGCACCTAGCCCTGCTGCAACCGTGGCAATACAACCAATGCTACCCAGCGCTTTGAAGTCACCCTCTACTAGCCGCGTAACACTGCCAGCAATGGGAGGGTGCCAAAGTAAGCTACCAGTAAAACCAGCCGAGGCTTCTACCCCCACGAATACTTCACCAGATGCTTTAGCACCTGCACTTGGCGTATTAGTGCCAGCTTGCGCAGCTTGGTTCGACAATGAAACGTTTACTTCACGAGTTCGAACGGCCACTTCATTGGCTTCTTCTTGAGTGGGCTTTTGCTCAAGAAGTGCTTTGCCGGTGTTCATGTGCACGCCTGCACTCAAACTAGCCTTGGCGCACACCGCAGCGGATAGCACGCCCTCGTAATCGACTCGCAAAAAACCGAACTCAAACTCTAGTTCTTGCTTTTGCTCGGTAAATCCATCAAAAGATTTTTGTACGATCGATAGGGCTAATTGTGTGCCAACGTTTTTGTCTTTGTGATAGGCCGTATCGGCAACTGCACTGGCTTTATAAGGAAGTGCATTGTTGAAAAAGAACCGAGAGATATCGTCTTGAGCAAACATTTGTAGATGCTGGCTATGTGCAATCACTGCAGAATCGTCGGTAGCCGGTTTTTCGATGATATTCGCATATTGACTAGCGTTATCGAGGCGTTGGAGACTGGCAATAATGCCGTGAAAATATTGATCTTTGTAGTGTTGATACAGCTGCATGACCGTTCTCTGGTTTGCACTACCGTTCGCACCGGGAAAATCGATTTTTCCTGCCAAAAACTGCCTTACAACCTTATACCTTAGCTCTTTCAGTTCCTCTTTATAGTTTTTTGGCAGCAGTACCTCGTCGCCATAAAACGTGCGAATTGTCATGGCAAGCTGAATCACGTCATTTGAATGCGACAGGCTGTGCACGTCAATTTCGGTCGGTTCTCCGTGTATATCGACGGCGGCCAGTTTAGGGCTTTGCTTGATTTTATTAATGACCTGCTCATGCAACGAGCGTAACACAACAAGCCCTTTAGTGGTTAACTCACAGCTAAAGCGCTTAAACAATGGTGCTTCTTGGGTACCTTGTGATGTTGGTTGTACGATATTTTCCGGAACGCTGAAAAAGGATGGCTGAGCGTTTTGGTCAATTTTAAGCTCAACACGCCGGTTCAGGCCTTGATTAGCCATATTTATCGAACGTGGGCTCTCTTCCCCCTTTGCTAGCCTCGTTAAACGGTGTGGGGCGATTCGCCGTGAAACCAAATAGTCGTAAACTGCTTGCGCACGCTGCCGAGATAGTGCCATGTTATCTTCACAAGTGCCTATTTCGTCAGTGTGGCCGATAACAGTCATCGTGGTGTGGGGGAATTTTTGCAGCTCTAATGCAACGACATTTAGCATTTCCTTATCTGAAGATGAAACTTCGCTACTGGCGCTACTAAAAAGTACATCACGCGGCATCACCAATACATGGCGATTCCACTGTTGCTCTATTCGAATAGAAGCAGGCCCATAGCAGGCTGCAGAAGAAGCACTTTTTGCCGTGCCGAGTACTTGCAATACCTTTGAGTGATGCTTAACTGCACGAGCCTTGAACTTAACCGAGGCATCAAAACCATTTGAGTTGGGCAGCATAAACTTACCCTTAACTTGCCCCGCAGCTAAGTTGGCTTGGGCACTCACAGCACCCGAAAGTGCTAGGTTGCCATCGAGTGGATTGAAGTCTGCTTTTCCGGTTGCCGTACCGGCGTATCGTAAGAAAGCTGCACCACCACTGGCATTAAAGTTGATTGGTGGCAAGGTCGCGTTTTTCACCAGTGTTTTAAGGTCTGCCCATGGTTTTTCCACTTTGGTACTAGTGGTAATCATTCCACGGTTTTCTTCCGCCTCGTCTGCAGGCTGCGCTATTTCGGCCAAACCCATTGGCCACATGTTTTTAACCGGCGACTTATCTTCCCATAGCGCTTTACATTTACGTTCAATTCGACCCCAGTTCTCATGCGTAATCGTGAGCTTTGCTGTTTCTGAATCGAGTTGGTCGGGTCCAAACAAATCAACAATTCGCTGCTGGTCTGTTGCTCGCGAGTCCGTATCAAAGTGCATTGCTTCATTTAGCTTTCGGATACTCTGGTCTATTTTTTCTCCAAAGCCGCTATCCTCTAAAATTCTTTGGATTCGGGGATCAAGAAGACCTGCCACCACGCTAATCGGAAGTTGACCTGATACACTCCTTTCTGCAGAAATACTAGCACCAGCCGTGCCCTCGATTTTTTCTCCGTCGTGTTTAAGGCCTATAGAAAATGGCGGCACGCTACTTTTTTCAGAGTAGTCTGCAGTACCAGGAACGGTGATAGACTGCCAAAAACCTGAAATGTCTACGGTTCGCTCAGCGGGAAGCTTACCGTTACAAAGCATTGCAGTCGGTACTAACAGAACATGCTTTTTATCGATTTTGGTTGAGAAAACTTGGTCTTCGTCACCTGTTTGCTCTTGCTTGCCATCATGGTTAACGTTGTAGCAGGTAATGATACCCAAGTTTGCATCGTCTGAAATACGAATGCCCTTGGCTTTCATTGCATCACTTAATCGAGCACGGTAATGGCTTACATCGTCTGTTTGAGAGCCATCATAACCAGACTTTCGGTGCCTATCTAACGCATCTGCATATTGTGTTAACGCGTCTTTTACGGGTTTAAAGTGCAACTCGAAGCGCTCTACTTCATGCTTGGTGAAGAACACGTAGCACGATAAGTCAGGAACGATAAACTCGAACAGTGTTGCTGTTGCAACGTTGTCTTCTTCACTTTGATTAACTTGGCAGCTTACCTGCGCTTCACCGCCGGTAGCATTGACTGTGGTCGTAACAACAGAATCCATACTTTCACTCTCCTTTATTCAAAACTCGACACAGTCAGCCAAACTTGTACATCACCTTGCAAGATATGCTTGAACATAACTTCTGTGCTGGTTAGCGGTTCAAAATGCACCTTGTTGGAAGCGTCTCTCACCGCAACATATTGATTGGTGTCCTGAGGTGGATTATTCACCTTCACCACAAACTTCGCATAATGCAGCGCCGGTGCGCACTCGGCTTGCTCGCCGTTAATGTTTACGCGGGCAATGTATTGGTTCGGGAATAGTGCCGAGTTGTCGTTGTCGCGGCGGTTTTCTGAGTCACTGCTTGCTTCTGGTAAGTGCCAGTGGAATTGCAGCGCACCCGATTTTTCTGGTAGGTCTTGGCTGAGCGTGTCGAGCACTTCTTCGCTGCCATCAGGTTTGATCAGTATCATTTCAACTTCGGCGGTATCGCCTACTTCGAAGTGGCGATACCCCACATTTAGCTCAATGGCTTCGTCGTCGAACCATTCACGTGCGTGCCACACGGCACTGGTTATCAGTGGGGTGCGCTCGGCTTCGAGCATGTCGACTTCGCCAAATTCTGGCATGGTTGGCTCGCTGCCTGTTTCAGGCGCGTTACTTGGCCCTACTTCGTATTCCACCTCGCCGGTGAGGGTGACTTTGGAGTTCGGGTTCAGAGCAACCATTGGGCCAAAGATTTTCACATCGCCGTTGCTTTTAATCAGAATGCCGCCGTCACCGTTTACCAGCATTAGCTTGCCACTGCCGGTGCCTTCTATGGTGATGTCGCCGCCGCTTTGGGTGACGATGGCGCCGTTTACTATTTTTCGGGTGTGGTCGCCGCCGGTCACTGTGGTGCTGTGGTCGGCTTGCACTTGCTGGGTGTAGGTGCCTTGGCTAATTTTCTGCTGCCAGTCGCCTTCGGTTGCAAAGGTCATGTTGGCTTGGCTGCGCAGGCTTAGGTCGGCAGCACTTTGCCAGTGGGCGTTGCCGGTAACGGTTGTGGTGTTGTCGGCTTTGCTAGCAAGGCTGAAGTTGTCGCCAACAAATTGGGTTAGGTCTGCGTCTTCTTCGCTGCCTACGGTTAGGGCGAAGGTTTTGTTTGCTTGCCAATACTGGCTACCGAATTGCGTAATGAGTTGTGTCATTACCTGGTTGGCACTGGCTTCAAAGCGCAGCAGGTGCTGGCCTTCGAAGGTTTTTAGCTCTATTTGTTGGTCGTTGTCTTCGAACCACAGCTCGTGACTGGCGCGGGTTTTTAGTCGGTAGCTGGTGTGGTTCTCGGCCGTGACCATTTGCTCGTCGGTGTCTTTGCAAGCAACGCCAAGCATAAGCGGCTTCATTAGGTCTTGGTTGAGGCAGGTGAGCAGTACGTCGGTGCCATCATGTAAAGGCATATGCCAGCCTACGGCTTTTTCTGGGTCGGGCGAGGCGTAGGGTTTGAGGCTTGGCACCTGTGGGCTGTAGGCTTCGTCGCCTTCTGTATGGCCGTCGTGCATGGCACGAATTTGGTACTCGCCTAAGCCATCGAGTTTTGGTGCGGCATTGGGGCTAATGACTTTGGCAACAAATACTGGCGGTAGCGTGAGTTCGGTTTTAACCGGTAGGCGCACGGCTTGGTGGTCGGGTACTAGTTCCACTTCGCCGCTGTAGCGCTCGCCCAGTGGTAAGTAGTGCTTGACCGATTTCGCCACCATTTGGCTGGCTACGTCCCAACCGCTCAGCAGAGTTTCGGTAATGGGTTGCACGCCTATTACCT
Source organism: Salinibius halmophilus (assembly GCF_003577475.1). Lineage (GTDB taxonomy): Bacteria > Pseudomonadota > Gammaproteobacteria > Pseudomonadales > Natronospirillaceae > Salinibius > Salinibius halmophilus. Next base: position 31,286 of record NZ_QPEP01000017.1, on the reverse strand, counting down.
GCCCGGCGCGGGCAATGGGAGCACGCGTGTGGGCAACATATCGGTTGGCGTCGTGCGTGAGGGCTTCTTTGTTGAGTTTGGCTCGTTTTACCGCATCGCCGTAGTCAAGTGGCGCATTGGCGTTTTGCACCGAGGCTTGCTCGTTAAGCGCATATTGCGTGCTTGGGTGTTCTAGCACCATTTCACTGTTAGTATGCGGGCGCCAGTGCTGTTCTACGGCCAGTTCGCGGATCATTTCGCTGGCATCAAATCCCCTTCCATCACCACCCTGGCCCGCACCGGCCTTTTCAACAAAGCTTCTGCCACTGCGCCGGTAATGCTGCGGCGAGTTGGCAATAATGAGCTGCTCTTCGCCTGCTGCTCCATCGCTACCGCCATCGGCTGATACCGAGCTCCAAAACATAAACCCGTGCAGTGCTGCAAGTTGCTTGAACACTCAATGCCAAAAGGGGTGCATAGCGAAACAATGCTTTACACCATAACGTTAATAATCAGCAGTAACCGGTTCAAACTGTGGCAACGTTTGCTTGGCATCCTGTACGCCTGCTTTGGAAGCATTTGGGCAAATTTTTTCCTGCCATTCCATGTCCAACTTGGCACAAACTTCAGCCAATTGCTTATGCTCCGAAGCGCGCTTCTGCCATACCGAAACTAGCCTTTGAAGGGTTAAGCTCGGCAGCGGCGATTGGCTACTGATTGGCGGGCGCTCGAACCTTTGTAGGCTCGTTGGCAGCCCTGCTTCATCCATAAAGGCAATTTTTGCAAAATCTTCAGCCGTCATCGATGGCTCATCACCCACCACTATTGGGTCCCAAATTAATCCCGTAAACGCTGATTCAGGGTGTTCTTTGGCAAATTCCTTCATTTCAATCAGTGCATTAAACAATGCTGATAAGCGGTGACTACTTAACGCCGATCTTGCCATCGCACCATAGTTAACATAGCCAGCTCGGCTACGAGGATACTTATCGACCAATTCTTCATAAGTGTCTCGTATTTCTGCAGTTTCTTCTTCGAGTGCCGACTGCTGCCAGTGTTGTCGGCCAAAGTTGTCAAATAGCTCTTTCTCTTCTGCCGTAAGGCTAAACGAATCTAGGTACTGCTCATTACTAAAGTTTTCTTCGATGTCCTCCTGAGAAGAAAAAGCTAGCTTGTTTGCAAGGCCAATCCAGTTCATGTTGTCCCAGTTAACATCTTTATCCAGTTTGCCACTGCGCCATCTATTGGAGAAATCATAAAGCCTGTAAAGAAGATACGCAGCCGGAGATACCAAAAAGAGTGTTGATTGAGCCAATTGCGCCTTCACTGGCCGGTTGCCAGCTAGGGCCTCAAATGTGTCAACCAGGGTTTCTCTATACTGGTCTTCAAGAGATGCGAATAATTGGACTAACCGTGGGGAGGCGCCAAACTCGGTTTTCGTGTACTCATACGATTCAACATCTTCACTGATGAATGCCCATCTTTCATCGTAGTCGGCATAAGTATTACTGTACCAAAGCTCTTTACCGCCGCGGTTCCACCATATATTGAAGCCAGCTACCCCCAAGGTGACTGCTGTACCAAACAAAAATAACGCTTGGCCGACAACGGGTATAACGCTCGCGACACCAAAAGCAGAAGCGATTGCGGCTCCTGCACTACTGGTCAGCGTTAAACCACCGACAGTAGCCCCAGCCCCAAGGGCTTGCACGCCGTGTAAGATCATATCGTGCTCATCACGGCGCCTAGCCGAAGCAGAGTACTCAGATGTATGCTTTATCGCCGAGGCAATACTGCCTACAAACGCTGCGCCATTTGCCATTTTCGAAATGGTTGAAAGATTTATTAAAGACTTGGATGCAGCTTGCCCTTGTGTCACTGCATTCGCTGCAGTTTGAGCGTGCATACTGCGTGTGCTGACTAATCTTTCTAGATGCCGATAAACATCGCTACCAACCGCCGCTTGCTTTAGAAAGTTTACCGCACCAGGTATTGCTAATAACTGCTGAGCAACCCCGGAGTAGCGCTCGGAACCATCAACAAGATCTTGGAACAAGGTTTTAAAGTCGTCTGAGGTGAGTTCGTTTGAGTCGATTTTTTGCTGATCTTCTCGGCGCAACCCATTAAGTGCTTCACTGACCAGAAGAAAAGCATTCAACGTTGCATCTAATACTTTTACCGACCCCTCGAACTTGGCATACCCCTTGGGTGAGTACATCTTGTCCATAATAATATCAGACAAGTCTTCAATATCGTCTGCTATTCGATTACGGCTACTAGGATTAGCAATTAGGCTGGATGCGAGGCGAGATTCTAAATTGGTATCTGAGAATGGATTTGCGCGTAATACTAATGTGACCTGTGCTAAAGCACTACGATATTTAAATCCTGCTTGTTTCAAAAATGAGCTTTGACTAGAAGCTAGGCTAATCTGTTGAGCAAGGTTCAGTAAGTTTTCGAGCAAGGCTGGTGCACCTGGGCCACGAATAAAAGTGGTTTTAAATGCTCCATGTAGGCCGTTGTTAACGATACTTTCCAATATTCCTGGCGAGCTCGGTACTGTTTGCCAGGGCTCCAATGCCATAATAGTTTCGTTTTCTAGGTTAACATCTAATAGTTTTCTAGCTACTTGATCTAGTTGAGCAACTTCATCAGAAGCGAGCAGTTTCGTAACAGCTGGCTGAATATAGTCATGTACCAAATCTAGTTCAACCGAGGCGCACACTTGCTTGGGTACATAGTTATCGACTAGCTCATTGATAAGCACAGATAAGCTTTCGAAGTATATAGATTGATAAGGAGCCCAATACCCGTCAGTGCTTTCACTTGGTGCTTCCCAGTAGTCTTTCTCGTTTTCTCCCGAACTTATTCCAGCACCCGAAATAAAGTTATTTTCCTGTACATCAGCCCTATTACCGAGCTTAGAAACGTAGCCACTAGTTAAAGCAGACTGAAACTCATCCGAATCGGCCTGAGAATCAATAAATGAAATAACCTCATCTTTAATGCCCAAGCTTTGTACGGACTTTAATCCATTGTTATAAACAGCAAGAAATGCCTCTGCCGCAAGGGCTAGTTTTTGCTGTTCTTGATAAACCTTCTTTTCAGCCAGCTGATCAGAGTTCTCGAACTCCTTTTTAAACGGTGGCTGGTAGATGGTTTTTCTTATTTCGAATGACAGCTCCTTTAGCAGGTGCAGTAGCTTTGTATATTCAACGGCGTTATCTGTGTCAAACTCGTGTAAATGGCGCCGGTTTTGATCGACCAAATCATGCAATGAATCAATAATATAAAGGTGAGCCTGCTTTTTCTGACTCGCTTCTTGCATGGTTGAGGCAACATTTTTCAGCTGACTTGCTTTGCGAATATAGTCTAACGATGCAAACCGCATGGTAGGCGGTAACGCCACTTCATGATCGTCTTCGGTAATCGTTTTAATCGTCACACTGCCCGATTGTTTGGCAAACTCAACCAAGTCATCAATATAAAGTGTGCCAAAGCCTAATGGCAGCACCATAAAGCCATACCGTCGCCCAACATGAAGCATCGCGTGCGCTGCTATCCCACTCTGGCACAGGTCGGCCGATAAAACATTTTCTCCCTGTAATAAAACATCAGACTCACTGAAACGGTACATGTCCGCAGGGCTAGCAATATTAAACTCATTTCCTGTCTTGCCCGCCAGCTGCTCAGCAATCTTATACCTTTCTGCCACGTCGAACGCGTTGTGTGTTGCCACAAAAGGATTAAAGTCGCTCAGGTCAACTTCTTTGCTGCCTTCATAATTTTCAGCAATTAGAAGCCGCCTAGTGTCCGGGCAATACTGCAAAGAGCAACCTACCCCAGAATCGAATAAGAAGTCAGGTTTGCGCCTCAATGTTTGGCCCATTTTCCCGGTGTAAAGCATCATTACTGGCTGCATACCTAACGCTGAGTCAGACAGTTCAAATGGGGTGAGCTGGTTATCAGAGCCCTGTGCATACTGCCAAACAAGCACTTGGCAATCTGTTAGCGTAACCTCTTCACCAGTGGTTTCTTTAATTTTAAAACTAGGCGCAACATAGTTTGTTTGTTCAACAATTGCGTTACGATTGCGATCATCACTAGCGTGGGCTCGGCTAAAGTCACGTAGTCGCCATCTCATATTGCGTTCAATATCGTATTGGTGCAGCGCATGCGTGTACTCGAACACCTTAGCTTGTTCGCGGTATCTTCTTATATCCTCGTCTATCACCTCGCAGTTTTGCTGCAAATACGTGTAGAAGCCGATAAGTGCATCTCGATAAAATTTCGCGCTAATGAGCGACTGGTGCTGTTTGATTCGATATGGTCGAATGTCATCTTGCTTACTAGCTACATGATCCCGCTCTACGCCATACCAGTACTCGAAAACGTCGTCGTTCAGGCAAACAGCAAGGCTCTCATCACGCCAAGATGGCGAATCTGGAGAGTTAGCAAAGGCATCTGCATAGCGTTCAGCCTGGTGCTGCCACTCAGATACCAGGCTTGAGGTCGTCTCGTCGTGCCGCTTTATTAATTGCTCAAAGATATCTACCAGCCTGTAGGCGCTTGATCCAAACTCTCTATATGGATTATTCATCGACAATAAATGGTACTCACGATGAAGCAACATTATCTTGGACTGGTAGGCTCGTAGTGCCTTTTTATGATCGATTATCGGCTGTAAAGCTTCGAGCAGAGGCCTAAGGTGAGCTTGACTAATTAATTCTAGAGAGTGAAAGCCAAGCCGATCTAAGAACTCTTCGGCGTCTTTCACACTTAGCGTTACTACGTCATCTTGAATATTGTTTACTGCGTTACTTTTTTGCAACGCTAGGCTTTCTCCAGCAGTATTGATGTAGAGGTTTACGTCGGTTAACTCAGCTTCTAACTCGGCGATTGCTTCGCGAAAATGATCTTTATTTTGCCCTCCTGTTGTAAGAAGCATTTCCTCTGCATCAATAAGTAGCGCTTGAAGTTTGGCACGATATCGATAAATATCCATATTCATCCTTTAATAAAATGGTGATGGCGTACAAGGTTTATCAAAAACACAGTCCGATATATTTTTTGCCTTAAGGCCATTGAGCATTTCCGAATATTCCTCAGAATAGTCCATAGACCAAATATCATTCGATCCACCAATAGCCGAGATCTGCTTAATTATTGGCACGCCCTCTGGCGACGTTACTGTTTCAGGCAGAATCAAGAAATTTAGAGTATCTAGCCCAGTAAGAGCACTTGCATCGGTCAAGCTCGTTTCTTGCAGATTTAAATGCTGTATATTTGGCATTTTTGCGATGTATTTCAATGCGTCGTCCGTGATAGGGATGCCACTCAAACTCAAATGCTTGACGCTCTCGAGCTTAGGAAGTAAATCCCATTGATCGAAGTCCGCTTTTCGCAAGTCTAGCGACTCAAGTTTCGGATAGTTTTTAAGCCAAGAGTAATCATCGTAGCCAGAGAATGATAGGTCGATATAGCGAACGTTTTCTCCAAAAAACTGATTCGCCATGGCTTCACTGCCTGTCTCAGCAATACCTAAAAACTCAACTGTATTAGTCTTTTCTATTCCCGGAAACCTTTGAGTAAATGAATTAGTATCAATAGCTTTGATATTCGGCACCGTCTCAAAGTCAACCTCAATAACTGTATCGGCTGTTAGCTGAGTATCCAAGTATTGAAGATTAGGAATATTTTTTATTGATACGTCTCTAGTTCCTGTCCCTGTATATAAATAAGTCAAGGTTTCAGAGCAGTTATCAAGATTCACTTTATATGACTTCGTCCCACCTCTAAAAGATAGCCTTGATATATTCTCACGATTACAAAGATCATATGAATCTTTGATAACAGACGTGCTCTCAAACGACCTTAGCTTTGGAAGATCTAAAAGTGATGGGTCTAATAGATACTCATCAGACATAGTAAAATCTACCAGCAAAAACTGTAACTCAGGCAAGCTATTAACTAGCTCAATATCAGAATCACTATCTATTTTTGGTTTCAACGCAACAATATGACCATCACTATTCACCGAAACAAGTCCCCAGCCAGGGGCATTTCTAGACCAGTAAAAGTAAAAGTCTTCAATTTCGCCTTCAAAATCACCACCGTCTGGTGTAATGAAGTAGTTTCGATACTCGTCGTGTGTTGGGTAGCCGTAATCTTTGTTATAACTAACACCGGTTGTTTTTTCTATCTTATAGCTCAGTGTTAGTTTCCTGATTGGGTTATCATCTGGATCACCGGTCTCTGGGTCAAAGTCCATTAGCTTATAAAAGATGGCTAACTCTTCAGGCTTAAAAAGCCCTTCAAGTGCTTCAATGCTGGTTCCCTTGTAATTAAAGGCTTCAAGGTATGGCTGTGCTTCCTCTGCAGGCACAGACCTACCATAATCACCGTTCTTTGCGTGACTATATGTGACTAACAAAGCACACAGTGGAACTAAAAATAATCGATACATCTTCATAGACTTCCACCAAATATGTTTTGCTCCACTTCATCAACCGTTTTATTCGCCGCGGTCGCGACCGTGTTACAAAAAGACTGATAGTCTTGGCTAGGCGACTTGCCTGCTAGCGCATTATTCAAGGCTTGCAACTTACCTTCTATCTCGGAATAAGGTTTAGAGTGACCTACACGAAAGGCTTCTACTCTCGGTTTGCCAGCGACCCTGTAAGAAATCATTCCTTTATCGGCGGATAACGGCAATGAAAAAATGACTTGCCCAGTCGTATCAGTCACCGCCTCAAGAGGCTCTTCCATACCGGATCCAATGCACTTCACTACAATGTCAGAGAGTGGTTCCAAGTTGTTGTCTAACAACCGGACTGGTAAATCAAAACTGCCCTCACCAACCACCAACTCCAGCTCTTCACCATCATTTATAGTGAACTTACCATTTGGCTGAGGTATGTAAATTTGGTCGCCAGGGTTAAAGCAGCCGCTGTGAGGGCGCTTTGCCATAAGCTCTTCGTTGCCTTCTAGCTTGCGAATATCTTGTACCGAGCAGCCAAACTCGGCGGCTAATGAGTTCAGGCATTCGCCAGGTTCAATGGTATGCTTCCTTACACTCATCATTCACCTCCACTTGCTGGTGCAACGGTTTTACCGAGTACACGTACCGATGCACCACTTAAGTTATCTTTCTTTAGGTTCACGCGCCCTGCTTCATCTGTTTTTACCAGCATTTCATTGCCATCGGGAAGCGTAATAAGCAGTCGAACACCGATCTGAGGGTTGCCCTGTTCGTCTTTGATTAATACTGAGGCCATCTCTTTGCCTGCAGGGTCTTCGGCAACCGTGTCGCGTCCTCTTGCTAGTGGGTCGTATTGCAATGGCTGGTTGCGCGCTTCCAGCAGGCTTTGCTCGCAAAAAGCAGATACTTTTGGCTCTTTGCCACTCTCCGGCGCATTACTTGGCCCTACTTCGTATTCTACTTCGCCGGTGAGGGTGACTTTGGAGTTCGGGTTCAGAGCAACCATTGGGCCGAAAATTTTTACATCGCCGTTGCTTTTAATCAGAATGCCGCCGTCACCGTTTACCAGCATTAGCTTGCCACTGCCGGTGCCTTCTATGGTGATGTCGCCGCCGCTTTGGGTGACGATGGCGCCGTTTACTATTTTTCGGGTGTGGTCGCCGCCGGTCAGCGTGGTGCTGTGGTCGGCTTGCACTTGCTGGGTGTAGGTGCCTTGGCTAATTTGCTGTTGCCAGTCGCCTTCGGTGGCAAAGGTCATGTTGGCTTGGCTGCGCAGGCTTAGGTCGGCAGCACTTTGCCAATGGGCGTTGCCGGTAACGGTTGTGGTGTTGTCGGCTTTGCTAGCAAGGCTGAAGTTGTCGCCAACAAATTGGGTTAGGTCAGCGTCTTCTTCACTGCCTACGGTTAGGGCGAAGGTTTTGTTTGCTTGCCAATACTGGCTACCGAATTGCGTAATGAGTTGCGTCATTACCTGGTTAGCACTGGCTTCAAAGCGCAAGATAATTTGCCCTTCCCAAGTTTTCAGCTCTATTTGCTGGTCGTTGTCTTCGAACCAAAGCTCATTACTGGCGCGGGTTTTAATGCGGTATTCGCTGTAGTTTTCTGCCGTAACCATCTGCTCGTCGGTGTCTTTGCAAGCAACGCCAAGCATAAGCGGTTTCATTAGGTCTTGGTTGAGGCAGGTGAGCAGTACGTCGGTGCCATCATGTAAAGGCATGTGCCAGCCTACGGCTTTTTCTGGGTCGGGCGAGGCGTAGGGTTTTAGGCTTGGCACTTGTGGGCTGTAGGCTTCGTCGCCTTCTGTCTGGCCGTCGTGCATGGCACGAATTTGGTATTCGCCCAAGCCGTCCAGTTTTGGCGTTGGGTTGGGGCTAATGACTTTGGCCACAAATACTGGCGGCAGGGTGAGTTCGGTTTTAACCGGTAGGCGCACGGCTTGGTGGTCGGGTACGAGTTCTACTTCACCGCTATAGCGCTCGCCAATAGGTAAATGGTGCTTAACTGTTTTGGCCACCATTTGGCTTGCCACATCCCAGCCGCTCAATAAGGTTTCGGTAATGGGTTGCACGCCAATTACCTGCCCAGCGCGGGCTATTGGAGCGCGCGTGAATGCTACGTAGCGGTTGGCATCGTGCGTTAGGGCATCGTTGTTGAGCTTAGCGCGGGTAACGGCATCGCCGTAATCGAGTGGTGCGTTGGCGCCTTGTACCGCCGCTTGTTCGTCTAACGCGTACAGCGTGCTTGGGTGTTCTAGCACCATTTCACTGTTAGTATGCGGGCGCCAGTGCTGTTCTACGGCCAGTTCGCGGATCATTTCGCTGGCATCAAAACCCCTTCCATCACCACCCTGGCCCGCACCAGCCTTTTCAACAAAGCTTCTGCCACTGCGCCGGTAATGCTGCGGCGAATTGGCAATAATGAGCTGCTCTTCGCCTTCTATGCCATCACTACCGCCATCAGCAGAGACTGATGACCAAAACATAAACCCATGCAGCGCAGCGAGCTGCTTAAATTGCTGGGCAATGGTGCCTTGCGGCAATACGAATGGCTGGTGGCTAAGCTGTTGGGCGTTATCAACGTCTACAACTATTTGATCTGCCAAGTAGCCGGCGTCCATCGCTAGTGTTCTTAAAATTTCCACTGCCGGCACACCAACAAATACTTGTGTGGCCTTTTTGTGGTTGGCGGTAAGTAGCCGCGAGGTGAGCGAAACCTGGTAGTGAAAGTGCGCTTCGTGGCTTTTAACGAGTTGAATACGGCTAACCATACCGGCCACAACGACTGGCATTTGCTCGGGCTCGGTGATTTGTGCGGTAATGTTCTGCCCTAGCCAGTTGTCGCGCGCTTCTTGCGGCACAATCGATGATTCGATAATGACTTGCAGCTGAATGCCATGATTGAGCTGGTCGGTGCCAGTCAATGCGAGTACGGGAAAAGTGGCGTCGGCAATCCGTGCTTGTTTGGTCTGGAGCATAGGGCGATCCTTTTACCTGTGCGAAATGGTTTTACTTTATGAAATGCACTGGTGAACTTCAATGACGTTCGTCGCAAAGTTTGGTTTTTGGGGTGGTTTTTTCGGGGGATTTGCATATTTATAAAATATCTTATTTTTGTTAATTATATAAATATAAGTTCATATATATTGATTTTTTGAATATATATATTCCATATACTTTATTCAACTAGACACCCGCCTGCGCGGGTGTGACGGTGGTGAGCATGGGTGTATGCAACTAGACACCCGCCTACGCGGGTGTGACGGTGGTGAGCATGGGTGTATGCAACTAGACACCCGCCTACGCGGGTGTGACGGTGGTGAGCATGGGTGTATGCAACTAGACACCCGCCTACGCGGGTGTGACGGTGGTGGGTGCGGGTGTGACGGTGGTGGGTGCGGGTGTGACGGTGGTGGGTGTGACGGTGGTGAGCATGGGTGTATGCAACTAGACACCCGCCTACGCGGGTGTGACGGTGGTGGGTGCGGGTGTGACGGTGGTGGGTGCGGGTGTGACGGTGGTGCGTGTAGCGTTTGGGTTGTACGGCGCAGCCGAGCAACGTGTAGTACCACCGATCATTGTTTCCCGAACCTTCGGTTAGAAAAACCTACGAATTGTCGCAGGCATGCGGTTAAGAGGCACTTTATGCGAAATTCAACGTTGCAATTCTCATTGGCACCGATAACATGCGCACCCGTAACCAATTGTTAAGGGATGTTTATGACTGTTAAGGTAATTGGCGCAGGCTTTGGGCGTACGGGAACTAAATCGTTGCAAACCGCACTTGAAGCGCTAGGGTTCGGCCCAACGTACCACATGAGTGAGTTAGTGAAGAACCCTCAACACGTGCCATATTGGCGTGGTGCAATGGAAGGTGAGCAGGTTAACTGGCATGAGTTTCTAGATGGCTACCATGCCATTGTCGACTTTCCAGGCTGCCTTTACTACAAGGAACTAATGGAAGCTTATCCAGATGCCAAGGTAGTGTTAACCACGCGCGATGCAGAGAAGTGGTTCGAAAGCGCAAGCAAGACTATTTTAAACTTCGATCCGCACCCTGTGTATATCGCTATCATGCGCTTTATGTGTAAGTTTTCCAAAACTGCACGCGGTATGAGTGATGTTGGCATGTACAACAGCGCCGAGCTATACGAAAAACTATTCCAAAACCGAAAGCACGACAAAGACTTCGTTATTGACGTGTTTAACCAGCACATCGAGGCCGTTCGTGCTGCTGTACCAGCAGACCGCTTACTCGAGTACCAAGTGAGCGAAGGCTGGGAGCCACTTTGCGAGTTTCTAAATGTGGATGTGCCAAATAAAGACTTCCCACGCAGCAATGATCGCAACGACTTTGATGCCGAGTTCAAAGGTAAGTTCTTGAACTTGCGTGACGCACGCGCTGCGCAGAACTCCTAGTTTCTGGCAGAAATTCAAGTATCTGAGTACTAAGCAGCATCACCTTGGTGCTGCTTTGGTTTACCTACCCCCTTTATAAACCTGAACCAAAACTAACCATACGTTCATCCCATTCACTTTTACACATGCAAGGTTCAGCTTCCTTCGTCCATATTTACTTGCGAGTCCAACAAGAGGGAAAACTCATGAAAAAACTACTATTGGCAGCTGCCATTGCAACGCTAACTGCTGGTGCTTATGCCGACGATCATAAAGAAGAGAAGTCGCACGATGATGACGATTGCAGCGTCACGATCAACTTCCCCAAAGGTGGCGAAGAGAGCGACGACGATGAGTATGAAGAGTTTGAGTGGTGGGATGACCACAGCACCGACTTTTACTACGGAAACATTAATACTGGCTACATGTGGCAAGACGGGCAAAACTTCTCGTATATTGGTGTGAGTGCGCTGCTAGGCGATTCTATTTATGTGCAAGCCGAAGCCAATACCGCAACTGACACACAAACAACCGACCAAAGCGATGGTACACGTTTTGGTATTGGCGCTCGCTTCGACCTAGCAGAGAGCGTTGCAATGCATATCTTGTGGGACAACCACAGGTTTAAAGAGTCGAGCAACTACTGGGGTATTTCTAGTGGTTTGGTTGCAACGGGCTTAAACGACATGTTTTTTGTGGCAGGTAATGCCCGCGCCAATTTGACTCTGCCAGATACGACTTTCAGTGGTGAGCTGGAAGCAGGCATTCGCCCAGAAGATTGGATCGCGTTGTCGGGTGTGGCGAATTTTACCGATAGCGAACAAAGTTATGGTATTCGCGGCCGGTTGAATTTTTAATCCCCCCGTCATCCCCGAGTGCATTTATCGGGGATCTAGTTTGAAAGGCTTAGTAGTGCAACTAGATTCCCGCCTTCGCGGGAATGACCCATACCGAGTGCATTTATCGGGGATCTAGTCTGTGAGACTTAACAATGCAACTAGATTCCCGCCTTCGCGGGAATGACCCATACCGAGTGCATTTATCGGGGATCTAGTTTGAAAGGCTTAGTAGTGCAACTAGATTCCCGCCTTCGCGGGAATGACTAATGGGTGCGCGGGAATGACTAATGGGTGCGCGGGAATGACTAATTAAAGGCTAAAGAATCCTCTCCCACTCGCCGTTTTTAATGATGTTGTCGGTGAGGCTTTTGAATATTTCTTCAGCACGGGCTTGGTTGTCTTCTACGCTTGGGCGTGGAAAGTCGGTAAACGAGCGGGTGGCGCGATATTCACGAATCATACTGCCGTTGGCGCCTATGTATTCTACTTCTACCAAAGCAGTCCAATCGGTGTTGGTTAGCACGCGTTTGTAGCTTTCACCGGCTTGGCTGCTAAAGCTAAGTTGCAACAGTTGCACATTAACTTCTAGGTCGCCAGATTGTGCAGGTTGCCAGCCATTTTTTATGAAGGCTTGCTCAAGTGTGGTTTGCCACTCGGTTAACATGCTTTCGGGCAAGGTAACCTGCGCGGTTTCTTCATATACCCCACCCCGGCTGCCAAGTACTTCATTGGCACGCATGTCGATAACTTGCAATGCCAAGGTTTCATTTTGTGATGCCACAGCAACTGGTTGGGTGTCCCAGCTGGTGAGTTGAATTTGCTGTGGCGAGCGCGCCGTGCAACCGGCTAAGAACACGACCGCCGATAACGCTAAAATAGTACGCATATTGATACCTAACATTTTGTCCTAAAATCTAGTCTTAAACTCTGCCCTAAAATTCCGAGTAACTCAGCTCAATGGCCACACTTGGCGCGGCATTTAGCAAGCCATAGTAGCCTATCAACTCGGTTCGCACTGGCACATTTGCCAAGCGCCAGTCGGCCAATACACCGGCGCCAATGCTAAGCGCAATATTGCTTTGACCGTTAGCCGTTATGGTACCAGAGGTTAATGATTGCAAGCTTAATCCTGCTCGGTTTATGCCAGCAGGCCAAAATGCCAGCCCTCTTGGGCGGTACTCACTGGCCCAATAGCCACTGCTTTTTTGCTGCCATAATGTGGTTGCACTGCCAAGCTCGCTAACGCCAGGGTGATTAAGCTTAACTTGATCGAGGTGCCCTGTATATGCCGAGGCAAATAGGTTATCTGCCAACATAGCTTGCTCACTACTGTCGACAATGGCGGCCACACCAAGGCGGCTATATAGTCGGCCAAATTGGCGATACCAATCATACTGGCCACCAAATCTCAGGCCGTTGTTTACGCCCCAACTCATCGTAGAAGCTAACTTACCACCGCGCAGTGGCAATAGACCATAGGTAGCAAAATGGCGGTGGTCAATGTTATAGCCAACACCTAACCGAAACTCACGACTACTGTATTGCACTGTACTTTGCCAAGTATGCATTACGTTTAAACCAGCGTTGAATGGCTTTTGGTAGCGCACCCCACCTGCCCAATCTGAAGGCGCCAGCAACGAAGTCGATAATTGACCATACCTAGCAGCCAGTTGCCAGCTCGGCCAGGTGTAGTTGGCGGTTATTTGGTAGGCACCGGCTTCAGCAAGCCCCTCCAGTTCAGCGCTTTGCTGTTTGTTATAGCCAGCAAAATACACACCTGACCCAACAGCAGGTTGCGCAATGCTGCCGCCGGCTATTGGTGCAATAAGCGTTAGATTGGTTGCATAAGGTGAGGTATTAAGGTTAAACAGCGGCTGTTTTGCAGGCTGCACCATGCTATCCGGTAAGGCGCCGGTAATCGCCGATACCGGGTTGTCTAACCGGCTAAGCGCCAGGCCTTCTGGGTGTTGTTGCAACAACCAAAGCTGGTAGCCAGTCATTACAAATGCTTGCACGCCACCAACCACATTGGTGACTGGGCGCATATCACCGGCTCGCCATATGTTGTTTACTTGGCTTTCACTGCTGATAAAAAACACATCTTCATCGTGCAACACTATATAACTAGGTGATAAATGGCGCGTATTGAGTGGCTGCCAAGCATCGCCACTTTGCAAATATATTTCACCGCTTACGCCCAGCACTGCAACGCGCTCCCCATCAGCGGCAGCCATAATAGGGGCTTCTGACAGTGGTACATTGCGAAACACCAAGCCAGCTCGGTTTAGCTGCAACTGGTCACCAATTTGGCGAATAACTAAATTGTCAGAGCCGGGTACTAGCTGCACAACGCCCTCGCAGCTATCGTTTAACCACCAAGCGCCACGCTCGTAGCGCACCCATTCACTGCCCACGCCATTAGCACATTGCACGTAGCGCAATGCTTGCCATTGGCCGTTGCGGTACTGAATGTCGAACACTCTGCTAGGCAAGGTAATGCTTTCGCCTGTGGCAGAGTTCTTCAGAACATCAGGTTGCTCTAACCTATCGAGCTTGTACCAAACAGATTGCTCTGGCCCCAGTACTGGCAAGCTCACTCGGCCTTTGGCTTGAATGCTACCGTCCACTAGCTCTATGTTTGTTATTGCGTCAAGTTCAAGCTTCGCCCGGGCTTTTACCCAGGTTTCAAAGTTTTGCCAGTCGTCGCTAAGGCTGATCCCGAAGGTATTCTGGTAGGCAGTGAAATAAAACCCAGGCAGCCATTGATCGTTTATTGCCGCCAGCCACTGAAGCATGGCGTCGCGGCCATAGGTGGCAACAAGGAAGTGCATAAACGCACTACCAATTAACGCTGCATCCCCTTCCCTTGGTAATGCTTGATTCACCGCAAGGTCTTGAACGTGAGGAAACTCACTCAAAGCAAGCATGCGCAGCGCACCACGCTGCTCGGCTAGCTGCTCTGGCGTTTGTTGATAATGTGCCGCGCCAAGTGTAATCCAGCGCGGCACAAATGTAGGGCTGTTTTTTGTTGTATAGGGTGTTGAATAGGTGGGGTTTGCGTAGGCAGCACTAACCAGCAAGCTGCTCACGAGCCAGCTCAGTACGCTTAAATACCAACTTTTTGTTGGTCGACGCCTCGGCATCAAACTGATAGCCCTCAAGCGCAAACTCCTTTAGTTGCTCTACATCTTGTACTTGGTTGTCAATAATGTAGCGTGCCATTAGCCCGCGCGCCTTCTTTGCATAAAAACTTATGACTTTCATGTTGCCGTTTTTCTCATCCTGAAACACAGTTTCAATCACCGGCACCGAAAGCTGGCGCTTATTAATCACTTTAAAGTACTCATTGGACGCAAGGTTTACCAAGGCACTGGCGCCAGCTTGGGCGATGTCGTCGTTCAGCATCGCCGTTACTTTTTCTTGCCAGTATGCATACAGCGTATCGCCCTTTTCAGTGGCTACTTTTTTACCCATCTCTAGTCGATACGCCATCATGCGATCGAGTGGGCGCAGCAACCCGTAAAAACCAGATAAAATTCGCAACTGTTTTTGTGCTTGTGCCAGTTGTGCCTGGCTCATACTGTTGGCATCTAACCCTTGGTAAACATCGCCCGTAAATGCTAAAACGGCGGGTTTGGTAGAATCTTTAGGCATTGGCAGGGTAAATTGTTGAAATCGCTCAACATTAAGTTGCGCTAAATTCTCGCTGATTTTCATCATTTCCATCAGGTCGAGATAGGATTTTTGCCGCATAATGTCAGCCAGCACCGCCGTATCGTCTAACAACCGCGGCTCGGTTTCCCCAGCCGCTTGCTGTACTGGCGCTAGAGGCGTGTCGAAGTCGAGAGATTTGGCCGGAGATACCACTGCTAACATTGTTGTTACACCTTTATTCGGAGGAGTTATGCGCATTCAACGCTTTTATGTACCCAATTCGCTGGACAATTTTAACCATCTAATCATTGATGACCAAGATAATACGGCAATTGCGGTCGATCCGTTTAACGCGCAACTCACACAAGAGCAAGCAAGCGCTGCGGGTTGCCGTATTGTTGCCATTGTTCTAACCCACTCACATAAAGACCATTGGCAAGGCACACCTGAGCTTGTTGCCGCTCTAAATGTGCCAGTACTGGCTGGCCATCAACACTTTGGCTACCAAGGTGCATTTGAACCCCTAAGTGAAGGCGACCAAATCACCCTATTAAGCCAACCAATTCACGTGCGCGAAACCCCAGGCCATATGAACGACCACATAGTGCTAACGCTCGATACCGACCTAGGGCACGCACTGATTTGCGCCGACACGCTATTTAATGCCGGGGTCGGCAATGTGCGTGCCGGAAGTGTTGAAGCGCTCTATCAGTCGATTACACGCCTTAATGAAGAACTTGCCGAGACCACCTTGGTGTACCCTGCGCATGATTACCTCTGCCATAACCTCGGCTTCACATTAAAGTTCGAGCCCAACAATACCCATGCCGCTGAGTTATTAGACGAGCAGACGGCCAAATCAGCCACTGAACGAAAAGTGACCAACTTAGCGTTGGAGCGCCAGATAAACACGTTTTTGCGCTTAGATAACGCAGTAATTCGCGAGAATTTGCAAAAATTGGGGTACAATGTGGATTCCAATCAAGCAGTATTTAGCGCTTTGCGTTCAGAGCGTGATCAATGGTGAGGTAATTATGACGCGTCGTAAAAAGACACGATCGCTGCGTGACAAGCTAAAAAAGGCCGGTGTATCGTATCGATCTCGTGCTGGGGAGCGCAAAGCGCAAGACCCGCACCGCAACAGCCTAGCCAAGCACAAAAATAAAAAGAAATCGGTGTATCAACAATGGTTAGAACAACAACAAGACAACGCCGACAAGATCTAGACGCTTTGCGTGGCATCGCCATCGTTCTGATGGCGATCTTTCATTTCTGTTTTAATTTATCGGTCTATCAGTATTTCACTATGGATCTTGCCAACCAGTGGCCTTGGCGCTGGTTTCGCTACGTGATTGTATTTATGTTTATTGGCCTAGTTGGCGTTGGCCTAGGTATGACACACAAGCGTGGCATTAATGTCGTTAAGTTCAGTGATTGGATGGCACGTTTGCTTGGTGGCGCTTTGGTGATCACAGTGAGCACCGCGTTTATGTTCCCCGGTGCTTGGGTGTACTTTGGCATTCTGCACGTTATTGCGCTAAGCGGCTTGCTTGCTCTGCCCTTTGCCAATAAACCGCGTTTAGCGTTTGTGGTAGCACTCATTATTTTTGCCGCCACCGCCATTTGGACAGACCTCATGCGCATGAGTTGGTTTTACCAATGGATAGCGCCCATTTTGGAATTACCGCGCTCCACCCAAGACATCGCCTATTTATTCCCTTGGCTTGGCGTTATGTTATTAGGCATTACCTTTGCCCATAACTTGCCCAAGCGTGAGATGCTTCCAAGTTGGGCAGCACCCGCTTGGCTTAGGTTTCTGGGCCGCCATTCGTTAGTGGTATACCTAGTACACCAAATTCCATTATTCGGGTTGGCCGCCGCCATTCATTGGCTTTTGTCGTAGGTTGCACGGCGCCCTTGTTTGCGCCGGGCAACGTGTATCGCCACCGATCAATGTTTCCCAAACCTCCGGTTTGTAAAACCTACCTTTGTGTAGCACGGCTTTGCTGGGCAATTTGTCTCACTCAACTAATGACTTCGGTCAATATGACCTATGCGGCTATGAGTATTATGGGGTTTATCAGCTGCTGGAACAGTGTTCTAGCACTGACCAATTTCTCGAGGTTGGTTGTGCTCCAACTCCAACGCCCTTTGGCTACCAATTTGGTAGCCATTTTTTTTGCCTGCAGCGAATAGCAAATATAACACTAAAGCCAAAACCGCATACCGCCAGGTATATAGCTGGGCAATCAAACTGATTAATAAAGTAGTGCCTCGCTTTAGATGCTCGCGCTGCTCGATTTGCTCAATCCAGTATGGTGATTGGTGATAATAATATTCAACCCAGCGCTTAGGCAGCCAACGATCGCGTAGGTCGCGCAAGGCGACTAGGTTCTTATCGGAACTGTGCAGGGCGGTGGCAATAAAACAGCGGGCATCCTCTACTGGTGTGTTTTGAGTTACTAGTACAGCAACCGTGATGGTTAGTGGGTCGTCGTCTAAATCGAGCGCACTGCCGTCAGTAATAGTGGTTTGCCAGTATTGGCTAGTACTTTCATCTGCTGATTGCGACCAATTGTTTGGTTGGCCTAGGTAAAAGGTTAAGCCTGATGCGAGCGGTTTTAATACCAACGATGCTTGTCCATCTTCCACCGGTAGTTGACCCCAAGCAAATACCTGCCCTGTGATTACATCCCGACGTATCTGCAACCCGTTGATTGCGAAAGGCCACAGCACTTGGCTATACAAGCCAGTTTGCAAGCGGCGGTAATCACTGTAGTAGCTCAGCGAAAACGCCTGCTCGGTACTAGCGTATTGGTCAACTGCAGCATCTAAGCGCAAACTTACTGGCGCCTGGTTGGCATCAATGGTTAGTCTGTCATCCGTCAATGCTACGCCGGTATCACCAGTAATTAGGCTGATTGTGCCCACTGGGTATGTGCTCAAGGCAAAATGTTGTATTTCAGTTGGCTGCATGGAGGCGAGCTCGAGCGTTTGCCATTGCACCTTATTTTGCACGCTAGACACCACAACATCACTTACTAGCGTTTTTACTTGCACCTCTCCATAGCCATCTAGCCCTTCACTGTAGGCTTGCAAGCGAAACTTCTGCCACTTAGCCTGTGGCACATACGCACTAATGGTATGGCCAGTGGTTGTATCTAATAGCGTCCATTGCTGGCTATCTTCTTGCTGCACTTGCAGCTCAACCTTGCTGTAGGCTGGGTTGGGCTGCCAGCTTACTCCTACGCGGTTATTATCTATTTGCCAGCTCATATCCTCGGGCGGTGAAAAGCTAGGTGCAAGGTGAATGCTGGCGACTTTGTTGCCACCACTAAACAGTTCTAGGCGTCCGGCTGGGCGTTTGTCGAAAATTAGAGTCTGTTGTGATGTCAACTCAACTGTCTGCCCATTCCAAGTAGCACCATCTACCTGCTCTAACGCTTCTCCGTGTAATCGCCAACGGTCACTAAGCTCTTCTACCCTAAAAACGGCAATAGGTTGTGGGCTTGCGAACAGCTGCTCGGTATTAAGCGTGCCAGCGTAGCGAACTGGGTATTTTTTATCGTGGGTAATCGCATTCAATAAGCTGGCTTTAACTTGCGCCGCCGATAAGTTTGGGTGTTCGGTCCACAACCAGCTTGCCAACCCAGTTGCAATGGGTGCCGCCATTGAGGTACCCGTTTGTGAGGCATATTGGCCATCGCGCCAAGTGCTCGCGACCTTGGTGCCGGGTAATGCGATGTCAACACTTTGCCAACCATGGTTGCTGAACCGATTTAATTCACAGTCACTGTCACAAAGGTTGCCAATGCTGAGTACGTTTGGCAGCTGTCGATTCAGTGCGGCGGGCATTGAGCGTACTGTGGTTAAGTCGGCCCCATCGAGCATACGCCCGGAGTTACCGGCGGCGGCCACCATCAATACATTGGGGTTATTGCCAAGGCGTTCAAACCTGTCTAATGCCGCTAACTGGCCATCACTTATGGTCCACGAATGGTTGATAACAAACTTTTGCCACGGCTGAGAATCCACAAGGTATTCAATGTAGCGCATGGCGTTCTCAATGTGTGCGCTAGTACCACCCAGGTTTGGCCATGCCCCAAGCATATTGATCACCACCATATTGGCCGAGGTGCAAACACCCTGAGCCTTTTGGCGCAACAAGGTTTGCACCTCGCTTAGTGTGCGCTCATCTTGTTGCACATTAGCGGCAACCAAGCCACTCACATGGGTACCATGACCACTATTATCGGTCATTCGATAGTCGTTATATGTGGGCGATAACTGCTGACAGCTCGCATCTGGCTCAGGTAGGTTGGCGTTATAACTGCCTAAAAGATTCCAACCTATTTTGTTATCGCAGAAGCCATCGCCATCATCGTCGCTGGCATTGTATTGCTCACGTGTGTTGTCTTCTAACACAGCAGCAAGCGCTGGGTGCTCGGGGTCTACACCGGTGTCGACGACGACTATGGTAACGCCTGAACAGCTGCGCGGGCTATTTGGCAAGTTTAAGTAGTCGGCATGCCACGGTGAGGCCTCGGCTTCGGTTTGGCTTTGCAAGGTTGCCCACGCGTCTTTCACCAACCAAGTAATGGCTGGGTCTTGCAAGGCTAGCTGATACCAGTCTTTTCCCGGTTGCGCTTGCCATTGCAAAAAAGGTCGCTCACAACTGGCATGTGTGACGGCATCACCGAGCATTTGTTGCCAGCGGTTTTTTGCTTCACAGCTATCAAACTCGGCATATACATAAGCAGCGCTTGCTGACGGCGTAAATACGAGCGCAAGCAAACCTAGCCAATGTGTCAGTAAATAAAACACACGTTGCAACAACGAAACAACACCACCCTAAAAATTCGACTAAAGTTAAAGCATGTAACTTGGCATGAACCTTGTACTACACCTTGTTAATAACCATTTGGAAAGGCGCAGGCGCCTAATGAATTGTAGTCGAGGTTTACCATGTCACAGAACGCATTAGTTTGGCTACCGGTAGAAGAAGCTATCGAGTCGGTACCCTGTACTTGCATCGACGGCCGTACCAAGGGCATGCGCTATAGCGCTGCGGGTGGCAGTTTTGCCATTGCTCTGCATATTATTGCTAACGTAATGCCTAACGCCACGGACGCTGAAATAGAAAACGCTTTGCTTCGTTTTAGCCAGCATGTTGGCCCACTTTATTACCACACAGACGAAGCGGCCTTGCGCCAATGGCTGTGCCAAAGTGGCATTCACCCAGAGCTCGACCTGCATCAACTAGATGCCAAACAGCAAGAACAACTGCTAGCCAGTGCCGACATGTCAGCGCACGTTGGCTGCGGTCATGTGCAGTTAATGCTTAACAACCCAGAAAAGTACCTAGTGCCAAAGCACATCACCGCTGCCGGTATACGAGCGTTTTTCCGTTTGTGGTTCGCCAATACCCCGCGAGTAACGTTCGAGGCGCTCGCAGGTGAACACCAAGAATCTCAGGCATTGTTTATTGAATCTGTTGATGGTGCAGCGCAGCAAACGCCTTTGCGTTCTGCCGATGAAGAAGTGTTTTTCTGCCATCGTCCACTTAAACGGGCGCTATTTGATCGCTATTGTCAAATTCTAGGTGTTGCCAGTGAAGCAGGTCGATTGTTTGAGCAACACAACATGCTCGCCGAACATACCTTGCACACATTAGCCCCACACCTGCCTAAATCGCATTTAAATGTAGGAGTACAGTCATGAATATTAAGAGCTGGATACCAGCGGCACATTGGTTGCCTAATTATAAAAAGCAAGACTTAACTGGCGATGTGGTAGCAGGTATTACCGTTGCTATGATGCTTATTCCGCAGGCGATGTCTTACGCTATGTTGGCTGGTTTGCCACCATATATAGGTTTGTATGCATCGGTATTGCCACTGATTGCTTATGCGTTTTTTGGCACCTCTCGCCAGCTTGCTGTTGGCCCAGTTGCCATGGTGGCACTGTTGGTTAGCTCTGGGGTTGGCGCAATCGCCGAGGTTGGGTCTAGCCAGTATATCGCTTTGGCGATTTTGCTTGCTTTAATGGTGGGTGTCATTCAACTTGCCATGGGCGTGTTTCGCTTGGGCTTTTTAACCAACTTTCTAAGCCACCCGGTCATTTCTGGCTTTACCAGTGCCGCTGCCTTAATTATTGGTTTTAGCCAGCTCAAACACATTGTTGGTTTACCGCTTCCGCGCACTGAAAACATTGCTGAAACACTTTGGTTAACCCTTACCCAAATTGCAGATATCAACTGGTTGGCTTTTGCTATTGGGGTTGGAGGCATTGTATTGCTGTTGGTGCTTCGCCGCATTAACCCGCTGATACCAGGGCCTATGATTGCGGTGGTTGCTTCTACGGCTGCGGTGTACTTCTTTGGCTGGCAAGATCAAGTGAGCATTGTTGGCAATGTGCCAGCCGGCTTCCCAGAGTTTGCTATGCCTTCGGTACACGCCGACGACATCGTAAGCCTATTGCCTATTGCGATTACTATTTCGTTTGTTGGTTTCTTAGAGAGTATCGCGGTTGCTAAGAAGATCGCCCGCGAGAAAAAGTATGAAATTGATGCCAACCAAGAGCTGGTTGGTTTGGGCATTGCCAATATTGTTGGTTCGTTCTTCAAAGCCATGCCGGTTACCGGTGGTTTTAGCCGCACCGCAGTCAATAAAAATGCTGGCGCCAACACTGGCCTCGCAGCCATTATAACGGCGGTATTAATTGGTATTGCCCTACTGTTTTTCACGCCGTTGTTCTACTACATTCCAAACGCCATCTTGGGCTCTATCATTATGGTGGCGGTGTTTGGCCTCATTGACCTACATGAAGTAAAACACCTATGGAAAGTAAAACGTGACGACCTTGGTTTGTTGATTTTCACTGTGGCCGCCACGCTTGTGCTTGGGGTGAAAACGGGTATTTTTGCTGCAGTAGGCGCTTCAATGGTGTGGTTTGTAATTAAAACTACGCGCCCTCATTACGCTATTTTGGGCCGTTTACCGGGTAGCGATGCCTATCGCAATGTAAAACGCCACCCTGAAGCGCAAACAACCCCTGGTGTATTGGCCATGCGCTTTGATGCTCAGTTCTACTATGGAAATGTATCCTTCCTAAAAG
This sequence comes from Salinibius halmophilus, assembly GCF_003577475.1. GTDB lineage: Bacteria > Pseudomonadota > Gammaproteobacteria > Pseudomonadales > Natronospirillaceae > Salinibius > Salinibius halmophilus. Next base: position 8,823 of record NZ_QPEP01000017.1, on the reverse strand, counting down.
AAACGGTTAAACGTGCAGAAACCGAATATGGTGAGCAACTAAAAGCCGTGGTCATTGATGCCAGCGCGATTAACCAGCTAGATTCATCGGCGGATACAGCACTGCACGAAATGTACGAAGACTATTGTGCACGAGGCATCAACCTGTACTTCGCCAATGTGAAAGGCCCAGTATTCGATGTAATGCAGCGCAGTGGCTTAATCGAAAAAATAGGTAAACCACACTTCTTCCACACCATGAACGACGCCATGCAAGCTGTGCAAGCCTAGTTTTCATTCACTAGAGCCAAGCACTCATTCTGTACGTAAAGCTCCATTAACTACAATGGAGCTTTTTTATGTATAAATTACTATTCGCACTTTTTACTGCGGCCGTACTAAGCGGCTGTGCAAGTCAATCCTTAGTTCAGTACCAAGAACAAACGCCCGAGTTTATTCCCGAGCAGTTCTTTAATGGCCCATTAAAGGCATACGGCATGGTCACCAACCGCTCTGGTGAAGTAACACGTCGCTTCGTGGCAGATATAGATGCCTACTGGGTAGATGGTGTTGGCACCCTAGATGAGTTTTTTGTTTGGTCGGATGGCGAAGAGCAAACGCGAGTTTGGACACTCACGCCAAATGGTGACGGCAGCTACGCGGCAGTAGCTGGCGATGTAGTGGAACCTACCACCATGCGTGTTGCTGGCAACGCCCTGCAAATGAAGTATCAACTAATGCTGCCTTTCGGTGATGGTGAGATTGCCGTGACCATGGATGACTGGATGTACTTAATCACCGAGGACACCCTAATCAACCGCACCAATATTTCTAAGTTTGGATTCAACTTAGGAGAAGTGATTTTAACCATACAGCAGCAGTAGTTGGACGGTTTGGGGAACGAAGCTAGATTCCCGCCTGCGCGGGAATGACCAATGCAGTCATCCCCGAGTGCTTTTATCGGGGATCCAGTTTGTGAGGTTTAATAGTGCAACTAGATTCCCGCCTGCGCGGGAATGACCAATGCAGTCATCCCCGAGTGCTTTTATCGGGGATCCAGTTTGTGAGGTTTAATAGTGCAACTAGATTCCCGCCTGCGCGGGAATGACGTGCTGGCCAGCCCTAGTACTGCCACAAAACCAGCACTTTATCGTGCTCGTTTTGGCGAATAAACGCGTATGGCGCATCGCTTAGTTTTATGTGTTCACCTAAGCCAATAACCGGCTGTGCTTGGCGAATATTAAGCAGTTGTTGCCAATATTCTAATAGCGCTTGGCGCTCGCCGGTGATTTGTGACCAGTTCATATCCGAGCGTGTGGCTTGGTGAAAATCGCCCGCATGTGGACCTCCTGTTCTGGCGGTTTCATCGCCGTAGGTGATTTGTATGGCACCAGGTAATAATGCCAGAGCTTCAGCAGCGCCTCGTTGTAGTGCGAGGTTCTCATACTGGTCAAAAAACAGCTTGGTATCATGGCTTGATAGGTAGCTTACAATTGGCACGTTAGCATCGGCGTAATACTGATAGGTGCCATCGGCAAGGGTTAAACACTGGGCGAATGGCACGGCTTTGTTTTGAAAATCGAAGTTAATTAAGGCATCAAAACCATAGTCATAATAATAATTGCGCACCACGCCTTGCCCATACACCTCGCCCATCATAAAGATTGGCGTATTGGCAAATGGGTCATCTGGGTTGGCTGCCGACCATTCGTTTCTGGCGGCCTGCGCGGCGTTTTTCAGCCTTTGCCAATGCTCAACTTCAATATGTTTTGCTGTATCGATACGCAAGCCATCAAAACCATAGGTTTTGATCCAATCACTGTGCCACCCTACTAGATGGTCGATGGTTGTTTTGTCTGCTTGATCATTGATCCACGGCGGTGGGCGAACGGTTTGATTGCTTTCGGTAATAAAATCCGGCAACCCAGCCAACGCCATCGTGATGTCATCACCACCAGGGCGTTGGTAGCCTGGTAAATCTGCTCGTATCCACTCGGGCGACCACCAGTGTTGTTGCCACGCATCACTTTGCCAATCAATCACCTGCGCCCAATCTTGCCATTGCTCTGGTTCGCCCATTACCAGGGGCGTTCCCTGCAGGTCGGCTAGCGTAGCATAACCAGCATGGTTCATTATCACATCCAATATGACGCGCATGCCCCGCAAGTGGGCTTGCTCAACTAAAGTCTTTAGGGCCTCGGTATCACCAAAGTTCGCGTCAATCTGAGTAAAGTCGCGTGGCCAATAACCGTGATAGGCATAAAAAGGAAACTGGTCGTTATAGCCGTTTACATAGCCATGTACTTGTTCATAAAGTGGCGTTAACCAAATCGCGTCGATGCCAAGCTCAGCGAGATAGTCGAGTTGCTCGATTACCCCTTGCAAGTCACCACCATGAAAGGTGCCGATATTGTCTCTGTTATCGTCGGTTACTCGGCCATACGCATTGTCATTTTGCTCATTGCCGTTGGCAAAGCGGTCGGTCATCACAAAATAAATATTGGCACCTTGCCACTGCCAGGCTGTTTTCCCCTGCTCGCTTTCGGCAAAGATATGAAGGCCTTTTTGTGCACTGGCGACTAAGCCATTCTCTACTGTGGTGATTGATCCGTCTATCAGGTTGATCAGCGATGTACCCTCGGCGAAGTGCTGGCTGACATCAATGGTATTACCCGCTGGCACTGGGCAGCTAACTGGAGGCGGCGCGCGCACGATTGTTTCTTCTGTTGTAACGGTAATGCTTTGTGAGCTGGCATTGAAGGTAACGGTATAAGTACCATTATTGGATATTGTTAAACGGATGGGCGTCGTTACACAAGGCTCAACAGGCTTGGGCTCATCCAGTGTGATCGACCCACTACCACCAAACTGGTACTGACAGTTTTCAGAGTTGATGGCAATGTCATAGCTACCTTGCTCTAAGTCTAACTTGGTTCGGTAGTTATCTGAACCTCGAAACAGTAAGCGTTGCTCGGTATTCATACCGTCGAGCATTAAATACATAGGTTGGCGAATTATGGCGGCATTGGCCAGAATAGGCAGCAATACCAGCAGAGTGAAGCAGCGCATGGGCTATCCCAAAGAGAATGTTATTTCCATTAAGCATAGCCCCAACTGAAAGATTAATTAGCCAAGCTTTTTGATTTCTTGGTAGATGGCATCGGCTTTTGCAGATAGCTCGGCGAACAACTTCATATCGCCATTGCGCTGCGCATGTTGAGCTTGCCCCAGCACTTGTTCGTATTGCTTTTGCAATTTCTTTTTTGGGTCAGATTTAAACAGTCCAAACATAATGAATCATCCTAGTCGTACGGTTTAGGCAATGTTTACGACTAGAAGTACAATTTAGCCCTCTATCGCGGCTAATTTTGGTTTGGCACGTAAGTAGCTGAAACAAAGTCGCTTCTTAACCCGTCGGTATCTATGGTTGCGATCTCAAAGCGATGTGAGTCGGTCACCAAGATTTGTGCATGCGTATGCCAGCCCGGCACCAAGGTGGTCGCTACTAATGTTTTGTTTGTGAAGTAGCGAATCTCATATGCCGATATTTCGCTTTCATCCAGCATTGTGCCATCTTCGCGCTGACTAGGCGGGCTCCAAGACAAGTTGACATAGCGCTCGGGTGCTGGTTTTTGACCCGGTGGTGGTTGCAGAATTGGCGCATCGGTCACTGTTGGCTCAACGATAGGCGTACTACTTACCGGCATTGGATTAGGCGCATCTGTTGGCGTGGGTGTCCCTGTTGGTGTGCCCGTTAGTGTGGGCGTCCCTGTTAGTGTGGGTGTTCCTGTTGTTGTAGGTGTCAGGGTGGGTGTCCCGGTTAGTGTGGGTGTAAGCGTGGGTGTCCCTGTTAGTGTGGGTGTCCTAGTTGTTGTCGGCTCAGTTGGTGGGGTGAGTATCCAAGATGGCACGGGTGGGCGTGGCGTTTTAGATATAACAATCACAATTGGATCTGTTGGCGCCACAAACTTGGCTTCACTGTTTTTTTCAACTGGTGGTGCTGGCTGGCACGCAACCAAGCTTATGGTGCTGAGTCCGAGTAAAAATCTGGTACGCATAATTCCCTCTAGGAAACCTCTAAAACCTCTTTTTCTCATTTTGACTTCGTTAAAAAACGGCTCAAAGTACTCATTTACTACAGTAAACTCCGCCTTTTCGCCGTTTTTTGCCTCGTCAAAATTTCGCCTCCGAGGTTTTAGAGGCTCCCTCTACGATTGCCAAACCACTATGCCGATTTCGCAGCTTGAAACCAGTTGCAATCGATAAATGGCAACATGATGCGATAAGCGTGTCGCTAGCAAAAAAGCAGCTAACCTATATGGCAAACCTAATAATTTTTGGTGAATCTATGAGCCAACAATGGTGGCATTCTGCGACTGTCTATCAAATCTACCCGCGCAGTTTTCAAGACAGCAATGGTGATGGTATGGGCGATATTCCAGGTATCATCAGCCGCCTCGACTACTTATGCAAACTAGGTATCAGCATTATTTGGCTGTGCCCGGTGTATGCTTCGCCTATGGCAGACAATGGTTATGACATCAGTGATTATTGTGCCATCGCGCCTGAATTCGGCAGCATGGAAGACATGCAGGCGCTCATCAAAGCGGCGAAAGCACGTGGCATTCACATTATTATGGACTTGGTGCTCAACCATACCTCTGATCAACATGAGTGGTTTCAGCAGTCGCGCAGCAGCAAACAAAACCCTTATCGAGATTTTTACATTTGGCGCCAACCCGACGAGCAAGGACAACCACCTCAGTTTAACCCCACATCATACTTTGGTGGCAGTATGTGGACGCTGGATGAACAAACCGGCGAGTATTATTTCCACCAGTTTGCTAGCGCGCAACCGGATCTCAACTGGCGCCACCCAGACGTGCAACAAGCCATGCATAAAATCATCAACTGGTGGCTGCAACAAGGCATTGCTGGTTTTCGCTTAGATGTAGTCGATTTAATTGGCAAGGACATTGATGCGGGCATCTTGGCCAATGGCCCACACTTGCATAAGTTATTGCAGAATATGAACCAACAGTGCTTCGCACCGCAGCAAGCCATTACCGTTGGCGAGGTATGGAGTGCAACTCCAGAAACTGCCAAACTGATGACGCGCCCTGAACGTGGCGAACTGTCTATGCTGTTTCAGTTTGAACACATACTGCAGCTGCATCACCCTGAACACGGTAAATGGCGAGCGAGACCGTTTAACCTCATCGCTTTCAAGCAGCAACTTGAGCGCTGGCAGCAACAAATCGGCAATGGCTGGATTGCTCAGTTTTGGGGCAACCATGATCTGCCACGAGCGGTCAGCACCTTTGGCCATGAGGGCGACTACCGGGAGCCATCGGCGAAAGCACTGGCCATGATTCAGTTTGCCCTAAAAGGCACACCTTATATTTACCAGGGGGAAGAAATTGGCATGACCAATGTGCAGTTCGAGCACATTGATGACTACCGAGATATCGAAACACTCAATCACTACCATGAGAAACGCTCGCAAGGTTGGGCGGAAGAAGACATTATGACCGGCATTTTTCGCCATGGCCGGGACAATGCGCGCACGCCGATGCAATGGTCAGCTTCGGCTCATGCTGGGTTTTCTAAAGCTGAACCCTGGATAGGCTTAAACGACAATTTTCAGCAGATCAACGTTGGGCAAGCATTGGTAGAACCAGATTCCATTCTATATTGCTACCAACAACTGATTGCCTTACGTAAAACATGGCCAGTGTTGGTGTATGGTGAGTTTTTCATGTTGCTGCCAGACGACCCACAACTACTGGTGTTTAAGCGCCACCTTGCCGAAGAAGCTGCTTTAGTTGTGGTGAATCTGTCAGCCGAACCTGCGGCTTTTTCTTATAACGGACATGGCGAACAAGTCGTTGGCAATTATGGTAACCGCCAGCAGATTTCTGGGCACTATCAGCCATACGAAGCGGTGATTTTTGACCTTGGCGATTAATCTATTTTACATATCGTTACGATAGGAACGTTTAATTTCACAAATCAACCTAACAAACGCACACTAGCTTCATCAATAACCAAGGAGATGAACGATGAAGACTAGTGAGCAAAATTGTAATTATGCCAACAACTACTATGGCGATCAGCAGTGCACTGGCAGCGCGACTAACGCGCCAGCTTTGGTAGCATCAGCAAACATAACAAGCCAATAATGCTGCTGGCTAACATGGAGGCCGCCATAAAAACGGCGGTCACCGGCAGTAGCGACACAACAAAACCAATTGCGCCACCTACACCAAAACGAAATGTTGCCGCAGCCGCACCCGCTGTACCTGCCTTTTCTGGAAACTGATCCATCAAACAAGCCATAGAGTTTGACCCGATAGTAGACATCATGGCAATAAACAATGATACCGGCACCGCAAGTAGCCAGATGTTGTTGCTTAACATGGCGCCCAATACAATTAACAATCCAGCGAGCATTTGCAATACCACGCCAATTTTTAACATATTCGGCGCGCCGACACGTTTAACAAAACGACTGTTCACGCTTGTCATTAGCATTAAAAAGAAAACATTCTGGGCAAAAAATAGGCCAAACTGGGTTTCACTGAGGCCATATTGCTGCATATAAACAAAGCTGCCACTGGTTAAAAAGATAAACATGCCAGCAAATGAAAAGCCGCTAATGCCCATATACCAAACAACACCCTGGGTGCGGAAGATTTGCAAATAGTTGCGCAGCACTATGCCAAGTTCGGGGCGATATTTGTAAGTAACCGACTCTTCAATTTGCCAATAACACAATATGGCAATCAGGAACGATGCCACCACCAACACCCAGAATATGGCGCGCCAGCTTGCGACCTGTAGGATTAAACCACCGACTAATGGCGCCACCATTGGTGCCAGCGTCACCACCAAGGTCACAAACGACATCACCCTAGAGAAATCGTCACGGCTATAGCGGTCACGAATAAGGCCTTGCAGCACTGCAGCGGGTGCAGCACCTGCAATGCCCTGAATAATGCGGAAGATAATTAGCCAGGCACCACTACCCACTAGCGCAATGGAAGCACTTGCGAGCATAAAGGTGATCAAGCCGAACATTAAGATGGGTTTGCGACCGAGTGCATCAGATAGTGGCCCCCATACGAGCTGCCCTAGGGCAAAGCCAACCAAATAGGCCGACAGCGTCATTTGCACTGTAGTTTCGGCGGTGCCTAACGATGCCGCCATAGCAGGCATGGCAGGTAGATAAAGATCGATCGCCAGTGGGGTAATCATGCCGACCAAGCCCAATATAACGATAAAACCTAATGGGATCTTGTTCTGCATAACCACTCCACCACAATAATAAGGGGGCGCATGATACCTGAAGACTTAGCAACAAGCGTATTGTAGTGGTGAAAAACTCAAAGAAACGAAGTTAGGCAATGTTTACGGCGGTTACTTTTTGGATGTGGTGTTTCCCAAACCTTCGGTTTGTAAAACCTACGCCAGAATGTGCCAAGTCACCCTGTAGGTTGCACGGCTCTGCCGGGCAACATGTGTATAGATAGACCGCCATTCCCGCGCACCCATTAGTCATTCCCGCGAAGGCGGGAATCTAGTTGCAGTATTAAGCCCTAAAAACTAGATCCCCGATAAAACCACTCGGGGATGACGCATCCCCACGTTTCCCAAACCTTCGGTTTGTAAAACCTACGCCAGAATGTGCCAAGTGACCCTGTAGGTTGCACGGCTCTGCCGGGCAACGAATGCCACGGTACTAAATTACAATTTAGATACAAACCGAAATACAAATTAAAGATCCAGATAATATGCTGTTAAACGGAGTTAAAAATCCAAACAATACTAGGAGTAAAACATGAAAAGATGGACGCTTTTGTCTGCAACCTTAATTGCAGGTGCAAGCTTTGCAAGCAATCTAGATATCACTACGGGTCAGTTTGAAATCAGTACTCAATCATCTGATCTTCGCTTTGGTGTTTCATCTAGTAGCAGTACAAACTCTGCTGGTACCGAAACGACATCCAATGGCTTCAATAACTGGGGACTAAGCGCTACGGGTAGATATGCTATCAGCAATGCATTAATTCTTGGTGCTTATGCTTCAATTGCCAATGGTGGTAGCAGCTTTACTAATGCAGATGATGAAACCACATCAACAAGCAACGGGATGAGCTTTACAATTAGTCCGACCGTAGAGTTTTATGTCCTAGATACTGTTGCACTGTTAGCAGACGTTTCATATAGCACCGATGGTGCCGAGCGAGATTTTGACAAGGATGGCGAAGTTACGGACTATGGCTGGAGCTACAGCAGCTATTACGTAAAGGGCGGTGTTAAGTACCGAATGGACATATCACCTACTATGCTGATGTTCGCTCAAGGCACAGCAGGGATCAGGAGCTATACATCTTCTGATGCCGACCCAGACGAAACCGGTGAACAAACAGATAACTGGTTCGACATAGACACAAAACTCGGTGTCAAGTATTTCCCTGTGGCTAATTTTTCTATTAATGGCGATGTTTACTTTGATCGGTCTTCAAGAACCGGAAAAACTATCGACGGCGAAGAGGTTAACCTTGGCGAAAGCAGCTTTAGCTACAATAGCTATGGTATCAATACAGGCTTCAGCATCTACTTCCGTTAAATTCTAGTTTCGAGACAGGGTGAGGTTTCTTGCCCTGTTTTCGTTCCGACTTTCGTTTATTTGTCTCTCAGAATTGTTGGCTCCCAAACCTTCGGTTTGTAAAACCTTGTATCTCTCCAGAGATGCTGATTAGCTATCGGCATCTCATACAAAGCTAGGATCGAAGCCTGTGTAAAACCTTAGCACTATGATGCTGTTCCGTAGATTCGGCTC
>NZ_QPEP01000016.1 GCF_003577475.1 Salinibius halmophilus | reverse complement strand
CAGAAAAAAGCCAGAAATGGCTAAGAAAGTACTGGTTCGAGCATCGGATCAGCTCATTTTTTGGATTTTTAGCAATTCATATTCGATATGCGTTGATTTGTGGGTCTTTTTAGAGGTTCCCAATAGCTGCCATGAAATCATTAGCAAACTCTTCAAACGGAAAGCCTTCACAGTTATCCAGAGCGACTTTTGCTAACTTAGTATTAATTTCCTTTAAAGCCATCTAAAACTTTTCCCGTATTGTTTGAAGCTTGTACGTATTTAGCACGCTTAACGCCGCACTCTGCGGCAAATTCGGAGCGCAGCGGAGGATTTGTCCGGCAGCAGTACATTGTTAGGCATTTTTGCTGTCGTCCTCAACTGCAATATCGAAGTGGAACACATCCTCGATGGTGCCCACTTTTGAATACAACTCTATGGCGGGCTGATCCTCTACGCCTTTGTCGGCTTGAACGTAAATCACATACGCGCCGCGTGCAGCGCCAACAGCCTTTAGCTCTTGGATAAGGGCGGTGGCAACGCCCTTTCTGCGAAAAGTCGAAATTACCGCGAGGTCATAGATATATATCTCGCTTCTTTCCTGTTCAAACTTCTTCAGCTCATACGCTGCGATAGCACCTACGACTTTTCCTCCATCAACGGCAGCAAGCGCAATAAAGTTAGTTGTGCCAAGCAATGCTTGAAGGTAGCTTGACGACGGCTTGTTGCTGGAGTAGCTCACTTCGTCATCAAATACCTCACCGAACATCGCATTTATAGATTGCAACAATGCAACATCATTTGCACTGAGATGGATAATTTTGACTGGCACTCGTCCTCTCCTGATGCCTAACGCTTTGCACAGCCGCGGCGCGGCTGGCGAAAATTTTGGAACAAAATTTGTGACAGCTAGTGCCGTCAGCTGGTGCAACTGGTTATGTGTTGACCGACTGAAAGCCCCTAAACCTCACGGCATTCAAAGCCTGAAACAGATACACTCTTAACACCACGGGGACCACAAGCATCCTCCGCAAATTGGGAGTTGTCTTGAACCAACTTCGCAGCAATTATATCGTCGCCAATCCACATACCTACTGCAGTTACCGCAAGCAGGCTTGCGATTAAAGCTCCTTTAAAATACTTCATAGATATCTCCTTATCTAATACACATAAAGCTTAGATAATCGGCAGTGAGCAGTACGATACAATTTCGCTCTTCATTGTGCTGCTCACTGTCCGTATTGATCTTCTTGTTGCGCTAAGCGCCTCGGTAATGAGGAAATTTGGGGAAGGTTTGTCCTGTCCTTTCAATCGTTGCACACTGCCGAGTTGTTATATTCATAGCATTGAGCTGCTTCCGACGATGCCTTCACAATTCTTGCGGGCACGCCAAACTCTCTGCTCTACTTACGCAGTGTTACACTTTAAATCATCCCTCGCAACTATCTGCTGCCTCCTCTTTTTTGGCGCATAAAACACAGGTTGGTAGAGCATCTGCTCGCATTAAAAAGTCTTGCACCGATAGCTCTAAATAGTTCACTGCCTGCTGCCTAAAATGCGCTCTGGCTTGGTTCAATTTGTCTTCGCAGCAATGGTTATATAACCCATAACAGCGAACAGTTTGCTGGCCTGACTCCGCAATATGTTGCGCGGCAAGTGAGACTAGGTTTTCTGGCCGATACAGTCTTGTTTCGTACTGACCACTTTTGTGTGACTTGAAGCGAAACTTTACTTTGTCGTTCGCTTCAAATAGCCTCGCTTTTTGAAGCGGCCCACCTTTCATATACCTCGCTAGGTATTTCGCTACACCCATTCCGGTTGCATATGGCTTACACGCATGTACGACCCAAGCTTTTTTCTTGTGGCTGCTAATCCTGCTATGAATGGCTTTGTAGGTTAACTCTGGTGGAAGCTGTAACTCAGCATTGAGTAATGCTGCTCTCAGTGTTTTTAAAAGCTGCTTTTTAAACAAACGGCTAAGTACCTTTTGTGGGAACAAAATGTCGCGTTTTGGGGCTACCCACTCACCCACGTCGTTTAACCCACCGTGTGCAATCAAACAATGAATATGCGGATGTATTGACAGGCTGCGCCCCCAGGTATGTAGCGCCAAAATAAATCCTGGTTTAGCTCCCAAGTATTTCGGGTCGTTAGCGAGCGTATTGATCGCGTATCTAACTGACTGAAATAACGTATCGTTGAACCAACGCTTGTTGTACATCCATAGGCTGTTGTAGTCGTGAGGAATGGTAAAGATTATATGGTGGTGCTGAGTATCCAGCAGCTTGGCTTTTTGCTTTTCTAACCACCGAGCATTCGCTAGCTTCTGGCACTGAGGACACGCTCTACAACGGCAGCTGTTATGGTAAACACCAAGCAAATGACCATGCTCACAATAATCACTATGACTGCCCATTTTGGAAGTACGACAGTCTCTAATCTGTTTCAGGGCTTTGATCAGATGAGGTGGTAGCGGCTGCAAAGCCAAATAGGAATCTAGCTGGCTCTGCAGGATGTTTTGAAGGGTCAAAGTAGCCATGGATAAAATGTAGACTAAACTATATTTTTATCCAGTATCTAGAGGTCCTAATTCCTCGCTTGGCTCGCCAAGCGCGAGTGCAACGCCCGCATAAGCAGCGGGAAACAGTTGGCTAAAATTAGTGAGGAACGAACGGTAGCCAACTGTTAACCGTCTGCTCTTAATGCACTGGTTAAATGCTTATTTCATGACCTGTTCATAGAATAATACGTCAAGTTCACCTGAAAGTTCGTTGCCGCGTTCATCCGTGATTTTATATTTTTCTTGAGTGGCAGCTAGTGAAGCTGAGCCTTCAAGACCACCAATTAAGTTGTAGGTAGATTCTTTAATAGCCTGCTCAATTAACGATACAACTTCCGCTTTTAGTTCAGGGCTAAGATTTAGAGAATCTAGCTTAGTACCGATTGCGGTTTGGCCTTCAGCACCTTCAGCATAAAGAGATACTAGACTTTCAATCTCAGCTTTTATGTTACTGACGAATTGATCAGGGCTCATGATTACCTTAGGCATTTAACGCCCGCTTAAGGGGCAGCCAACGCTACGACTAACTTTCCGCACAACATCGTAACCACAAAAACTAACGCATGGTAAAAACGCCACGCGTTGGCTGTCCCTCTTGAAGCGTTTGTTAGGCATTTATTATCCGTTTAATCTCATCATAACTTGAGCAGTAAACTATTTTATTTTTGTATTTTGATGTGAAATTTGTAATGCGCACCATATTGTCAACATCAAATTTGCTATTCCATCGCCACAACTCAATGAAAGACGAAAACGTTTCTTTCCTAAAATCACCTAGAAAAAATTTACGAACCAAAAACCTTTTCAGTATCCTCCATTGACGCTTTATAAGAGGAGGGTTCAAAATTATAATTACATCCGCATTCTGAAATGACCGATCAAGCCATTTATAATAAACGCCTTCGATAATCCAATTATCGCATTCCAAAATAATATTAAGCTTTTCAGTTCTTAATTCTTCACTTGCTCGGATATATGAGTTTTGGCTTTGATCCCAAAATACCTCATCTAAATCGAAAGCAGTCAAATTAGTCGCTTGCTGCAACTTTTTGGCACTATATGTTTTCCCACTTCCGGGACCACCAATTATGTGGATTTTATGATACTGCAAGATGACTCCTTGATGCCTAACGCCGCGCTCTGCGGCAAATTTGGAGCGCAGCGGAAAATTTGTCCGACAGCAGCGCCTTGTTATATGGTGCCATCATAGGCACTCCCATCCGCTTACCAGTCCTGCCTCATCAAATTCGACGAGCAATTCCTTCGATGATAGAGCTCTACGCCTAGCTTCTCTCGATATAGAATCGAAATCATTAGAAGTCCTAAATGCGCGAACACTATTTCCTCTATACTCTTTCCATTTATTATCAACAAATTTAATAGTTCTGAATTCTATATCGTTGGCGCTTAGCTTTACGCCATTCCTAACAAAGTCGTCATCATTTTCTAGTAGTTTATGAATTGCTTTTGAGAGCAAGGCGTCAAATGTTATCGCTATAGCGAACGCCTCTTTCACAAATTGCTTAATATCTGTCGGTGGTGTATCTGCTCCGGCAACATGTGCCGCTCTGTGCCTTCTCAACGAGGCACTCTTAAATATCTCAGCCAACGATAACGTTGCAGTCAATCCTAGATCAGATGAAATTTTTGACATTTGACGCCACGGGTCTTCAACATTAAAAGACTTCAGAATATCTCCTATTACGGTATTGCTTATATTGGCTTGAGAATGAGCAAATGTATGGCTAGACAATTCATAGTTTGGAGTTGCTGTGGACGAAATTTTAAGAGCATGATCTTGAATATAAGAAGGCTTATCGTCCTTATCCAGCAGGCCCAACTGGTAATTCAATGCTGAAAGCACCTCGTACGTTGCTGCTCTTTGTAATTTCTCTGGCAACTCGACAAATGCTATTGTACATCTGCTGACTTCTTCCATGGCTTCTGAAGATCGTTTTTTAATAAAATCCTCTAACGATGCAAAGCTAACTACTGCTAGTCCGTTTCTGAGCATTCTCGCAATTGAGTTATGCTCTCTCTCAGTTAATGCTCTGTTCTGAACAGCATCCGTTTCAATTGAAGAATCAAGGCACCTGATACGCTCAATAAAGTCTGTTTTTGCTGAAGGCATATCAAACCTCAACAGCTTCAAGCATATCTTTTAGCTTTGACACTCGATTTCTAATGGCTAGAGTGTCACCTGTAGCTTGTGTCACAGCTTTATGAAACTCAGGATCATTTTCATATAAATCTCTAGTTGCAGATAGGACGACATCTTGCGCACCTTCCAATGCCTGAACTCTAGCCGGATCTAAAAGAGAAACGGCTACCATTTGTGCATCAAAAAGTGGGGCGATAAGTTGTTCTCTCCAGCCATTATTCAATGGTTTTTGAAAAGAAAAATCTCCCCATATCTTCTGGCAGCCTTCTATCGAGTACTGAAAAAGCTCCCGCAGCTCATTGACTTCTTTATCCTGGTTTTCTGCCATAAAGTCATCCATTGCCACAGATATTTTTTTACCAAAATTCTCCCAGCGACTATGAATTGTAAAAAACCTTAAAACTAGTTCTAGGTCATCCATACTTCTATATGCAGCTGATTTATTGGAAGTTATCTTTAGCTTCGATTTTAAAAATTCATTTTCAGATAGTTCAAAAAGCAAGTCATTTAATGGGCCTGCGAACGCAACATTTCTAATCTCTTGAGCTTTCAACTTCTCCCCACCAGTATTAAGCCTCAAGAAAACTTCATATTTCAATTCTGGATCAGATTGTTTGAGTAACGTTATTACACGCATGAATGGCCTAATAGAAAGAGCTCTCTTTAATTGAGCAGGCAGCTGCTCAAATGTAAAACCGTTTAGCTCAGGAACTTCTTTCAAGTCCTTTAATTTGAATTTTCCAGATAGAAAGTCATAAATGGCTGTTATTCTTTGCTTTCCATCGATAACCGTATACGTGCCATATTCATCTTCGGAGAGATAAACAGGTGGAACGGGTATATTTAGAAGAAAAGACTCAATTAGTGCAGACTGCTTCTCGACATGCCAACGATCCCTTCTTTGATAATGGGGTGTTATATCTATTGACTCAAACTTAACCATCTCCGCTATTGCAGAAAGTGAGAAATCAGATTGTTGAGTAACGAGGCTTTCCTGTGCTCTGGCAAATTTATCTAGTATTTCTTTCATTTCATGTCCAAATTTTCAATCTGACTTGTTGGTATCAACTTAAACCATATAACGCTTACAGCAGTTGCGCGGGCTTTTTCGCGTCGACTGCCTGTGATTGTTATGCATAGGTAGCCATTGATGCAACTTCATACTCCGAGGCATCACTAACTTCCTTTGCGGCAAATCTAGGTGGTAGAAATGCTAAGGCTTCTGCTTCACTCGTAAACTCGGCTTCGAGTATCGTAGGAATATTTCTGCCAACGTTTATGGACATCTTTACTCCATTGTACGGGAAGTAGTATCGGTGCCTTACAACTTCAATTCCTTCCAGTTTGGATAGAAAGCCGTATTCAGTTTCTGAAAGATAGATATTTGTTATTGGCTCACAAATAGCCGATGTCTTCCCGTATTTTTTACAAAGCTTATATTTAATACTGTCAATTGATTCTTCCTTTCTAAGACGCAAGCGTGAATCCGTTATATACAGATCAGTAAGTATCTTAACTTTCAGTTCAGAAAAGTCTGGTAGTTCGTCCTCATGTACTAACCACCTTCTTTCAATTTCTAGCTCAGAGTATTTCATTCTTCAGATGCATAACGCCGTGCGCATGCGCGCGAACTTGTGAGCGTCGCAGTGGCCGAAGGACACGAATGCCGCACTTTGTTAGGCTTTTTGTTCATGCTCTTTGCCACCTATTAATTCTTTTAACATTTCAAACGATAACTGCTCAATGCTATAACTGCTAAAAAAATTGTGCCAAAGCCTTGGAGCTTTGTTAGATAGCATTACTATTGCTGTATCTTGATTTGGGCAACAAACTACCATAGATTTTTGCCCCAATGTTTGCCCATTGTGCCAGGCAAAATCCCCGACCACGTCACCGCAGGCAAGCATCCAGGCTAGTCCTACATGATCACATTTTGGATCATTAATTGACGCCACAGTTGTTTTAGCCAATAGGTTCTTCCATTGTTCACCGGAGTAACCCAAATGTGCTTTTAAAAAAACAATCATATCCTTGGTTGTCGAACGCCAAAGCCCCGCAGGTTCCATACTGTCCCATTTAAAATGAGCTACTGCTTTTCCATCACCACCGTGCCCAATAGCTAAACGATGCTCGTCATAAACTGTATTCGAGACATGCGTATCGCTCATACCAAGAGGATCGAGAATATAGGTTTTTACTGCCTCTTCGTAAGTGCTCCCCACATGATCAGCCAAAAGATTACCAAGCAGTGCCATACCAATATTTGAATAGTTAAACTTGCCGCTCGTCAAAGGCTTATTAAGCCCGTTCAAAAAATTGCAGTAATCCGAGTGACTAAAATTTTTCACTGCCTTTTGCGTATCTAATATAAGGCCTTTAAAAGGGTTACTTGGCAGCCCTGATGTATGGTTAGCCAACTGCAACAAGGTCACATCTTTTGCAAATGGTAGTTCAGGCTTAAACTTATCAACTTTGTCATTTAAACTGACGAGACCTTTATCGACCAAAACAGCAAGTAATGTCGCTGTAAAGGTTTTCCCGACAGAGCCTATTTCAAAAACATCAACGCATGCTTGTGATTCATGACCGAAGTTGGCGTAATACGATTCACCATTGTGCCAAATTCCAACCGCTAATTGAGGAATAGAAGATTTAGCAACAAAGGCTCTAATTTTTTCGTCGATCTGTCTATTCACACTGATAGCCTAAAGCTATGTATAGTGCATGCGCGTTTTGGCCTGGCACGTGTTTCGGATTGGAGGAGTAAACTGGGCTTGCTAAGTGCCTGAATCGCCTACTGAAATCGAAACATGTAACGCTTTGTTAGGGGCAAAGTGTGCATGCGGGTAATGTTTTGTATCAAGGTACAACAAAAACACATTAAAACCAATGGCAACGGTTACACAAACTGGCTTTTTATCCACTACTATATATCCATATACTTTAAGTAGTGAGGTGTATTATGGCGCAAAGGCGATTGAGGGATGAGCTTCATGAAGCAATCCGAGTACGTGGCTATAGTTATAGAACCGAGCAAACCTACTATTTATGGATTTGTCAGTTTGTACGCTTTCACCATATGCGCCACCCAAAAGAGTTGCACGAGCACGAGGTTGAGCAGTATTTAACCTGGCTTGCCGCGCAGCGGCAGGTTTCGCCAGGCACGCAACGCATTGCACTGAATGCGCTGGTGTTTTTATATAAGCAGGTTTTGCATTTAGAGTTTGGGCAGCTAAATTTCCAGCCTGCCAAGCCCAATAAGTATTTACCCACTGTGTTAAACCCAGCTGAGGTGAGTGCCATTCTGGCGAACTTAGAAGCGCGCGACCGGCTCATTATTTCTCTGCTTTATGGCTGTGGATTAAGAATCAACGAATGCTTAAATTTACGTGTGGGCGACATCGATTCTCAGCGCTCAAGCATTACAGTTCGCAATACGAAGGGTAAGCGCGATCGCACGACGTTATTGCCAAAGTCTCTGGTATCCGAGGTTGTTAGCCAGCGCGAAAAAGCGATTATTTCGCAAGCGAAAGACAATCAAGCCGGATTTGGCCCATCTATTCCCCCTGCCCTTGCTAGAAAGTACCCAAATGCTTGGCAGGAACCATGTTGGATGTACATGTTCCCAAGTATACAAAGCAGTATTGAGCCTATGACTGGCAAGCTTGCGCGGCATCACTTGCATCGCTCGGTCGTGCAGAAGTCACTAAAGCGAGCGGTAAAAGCGGCAAGTATTAGCAAACGCGTTACGTGCCACACATTTCGCCATAGCTTTGCAACCGAGCTGTTGCGAAGTGGCACCGACATCCGAACGGTGCAGGAGCTACTTGGCCATTCAGATGTTAAAACAACGCAAATCTACACGCATATCATTGGTGAGCACTACGCTGGTACCAACAGTCCATTGGACACCATTGCTTTTGCAGCACCGCACACTTAGGCTATTGCGCACATTAATAACAGGAGGTGCTTTATGGCTAAACTAGCGGTGATTACCGGCGCTAACCGTGGCATTGGGCTAGCCCTTGCTAAACAGCTGTCGGCTAAGGGGTATGAGGTAATTGGCATTTGCCGTGAGTCGAGCACCGAGTTAGAAGGGCTTGCTGCGCGGGTAATAACTGGTATCGATGTTACCGATCAGGCGTGCATAGAGCGTGCAGCAACTGAGTTGAAGGGTAAGCAAATTGATTTGCTAATCAATAATGCAGGCCTACTAGACGACAATGTGTTGGGCAGCATTGAGCTAGACAGCATTCGCGCGATGATGGAAATTAATGCCTATGCACCGCTGAAAGTGACTGAAGCGCTTCTGCCTAATTTGGCGTCGGGTAGCAAGGTTGCACTCATTACCAGCCGCATGGGCTCCATTGCCGATAACACGTCGGGTGGCCGTTATGGCTATCGTGCTTCGAAAGCAGCACTCAATGCTTTTGGTAAATCGTTGGCGGTAGATTTAGCACCACAAGGTATTAGCGTGGTAATTTTGCACCCTGGATATGTGGCCACTCGTATGGTGGGTTATCGTGGCATGATTGAACCTGATGACTCGGCTCGTGGTTTGGTTGAACGTATTGAGGGGCTGAGTTTGCAAAACTCGGGGTCGTTCTGGCACTCTAATGGCGAAGAATTACCTTGGTAGTTATATTTATGTTTTCTCATTAATTGCTACTTTTTATTAAATATTATTCGTTATTTGATACTTTATACTATTTCATTAGAAGTCGACTAATTTCTCTTTCTTGCCTAACAACATGTAGCATCATTACATTTTGCTTCTCGATCTGATAGATCAATCTTATAGGGCCGACTAAAAGTTGCCTATAATTCAGTTCGGGAAGCTCATCTACTACAGGGCAAGATTCTGGAAACTGCTCTAACTGCTCCGTTCTCTGAAACACGAGTTTTGCTAGCTGCTCAGCCGCCATTGAGTTGCTTAGTTCGATGTATTCAATAATATCTCGTAACTCAAACAGCGCGGACTCTGTCCACTCGACGTCAAATTTTTCTGGCGGCATTATATTAGCCATTTCGAAAACATGTTTTTCGCTTCGTCAGATGTTTTGATGCGACCTTCGGAAATATCTCTCTGACCCTTTGCAATGCCTTCCAGAATTGCCATCCTCTGCTGCATCGACTCATAATCAGACACATCCACAAGATACGCCGATGGCTTGCCATGCTCCGTTATCAACACAGGCTCTTTGTCTTCATGTAAGCGCTGCAAGATATTTGTTGCTTGACGCTTTAAGTTGGTTACCAATTCAGTGCGCATTTATATACCCTCACGATTAGTATCACTATAGTATCATTATCGGCAGGTAATGCGAGCTCGTTTTCAGATGATGGCTTGCATGTCGCCCGAACCTCCGGTTCGTACGACCTACGAACCATTCTGTGAGTGAGTTAGCCGTATTTTTACAAACCACGAGCTTGGGAAGCATGGGTGTCGCAGTTCCCTGCGGGAAACATGGCCTACAACTGACCTAGATATACAGTTGCAACTAGATACCCGCCTTCGCGGGTATGACGATTGGTCGCCTCATTTTACTTATTAGTCCAAAGGTGAATGCACCAAAACGCAAAAAGCCAACCCTGGGGTTGGCTTTTTATTTTCAGAACTAGATACCCGCCTTCGCGGGTATGACTGAGGTCTAAGGCAAAGTTGATGAACCCATTAGGAAGGTATCTACTTCACGTGCAGCGCGGCGGCCTTCGTCAATAGCCCATACAATCAAGCTCTGACCACGGCGAGCATCGCCTGCTGCGAATACGCCTTCAACGTTCGTCGCAAACTTGTCGTATTCAGCTTGGGCGTTTGAACGACCATCTTTTTCAACACCAAACTGCTCTAGTAAGCCACCTTCTGGGCCTAAGAAGCCCATCGCCAACAATACTAGGTCGGCTTGGTAAACTTTTTCTGTGCCTGGCACTTCTTTCGGGCCTTGTGCTGTCCATTCAACCCCTACGGTGTGAACTTCTTTCACGTTGCCGTTGTCGTCGCCTACCATCTTCTTGGTCATCATGGTGTAGTGACGAGGGTCGTCGCCCTGCTCTGCAATCGCTTCTTCTTGGCCGTAATCTACCAGCAGTGTTTGCTTGTATTCAGGCCAAGGGTTGCTTGCAGCACGCTCAAGCGGCTTAGCACCCATAATTTCAAGCTGATGCACGCTCTTACAACCGTGGCGCAACGAAGTACCCACACAGTCGGTACCTGTATCACCACCACCAATTACTAGTACATTTTTG
Source organism: Salinibius halmophilus (assembly GCF_003577475.1). Taxonomy (GTDB): domain Bacteria; phylum Pseudomonadota; class Gammaproteobacteria; order Pseudomonadales; family Natronospirillaceae; genus Salinibius; species Salinibius halmophilus. The sequence goes on along the minus strand of NZ_QPEP01000016.1, from coordinate 89,965 downwards.
CCTTTGGCATCAATGTAGTTGCCGTCTAAGTGGCGGCTGTCTAGTAGGCTCTTGGTGTTCTGACCCAAGAATTCCATCGCAAAGTGCACGCCGTTTAGCTCTCGGCCTTCAACTGGCAGGTTGCGAGGTACCGTTGCACCGGTACAAATGACTACTGAGTCGAACTGTGCTTTCAGTTCGTCAGCCGTAATGTCTTTGCCCACTTCGGTATTCACAACAAACTTGATGCCTTCGGCTTCAAGAATGTCTACACGGCGCTGAACCACTTCTTTTTCCAGCTTCATGTTTGGAATGCCGTACATTAGCAAGCCACCAATACGGTCGGCACGCTCGTATACTGTCACTTCGTGACCTACGCTGTTTAACTGCGCTGCAGCGGCTAGGCCTGCTGGGCCCGAGCCAATGACAGCAACCGTTTTACCAGTGCGCACTTTCGGAGGGTTTGGTTTTACCCAACCTTCTTCGAAGCCTTTGTCGATAATCGACACTTCGTGCAACTTAATGGTGACTGGGTCGGCATTAATACCCAGCGTACAGGCGCTTTCGCACGGCGCTGGGCAAACACGACCAGTGAACTCTGGGAAGTTGTTGGTCATATGCAAACGATCCAACGCTTCTTTCCAGCGGCCACGGTAAATTAGGTCTTGCCATTCAGGAATCAGGTTATTCACTGGGCACCCCGCAACCTGCGGGGCGTACTTCGAATCACCAGACTGACAGAATGGGATACCACAGTCCATACAACGAGATGCCTGCTCGGCAATCTTCTCTTCTGGCCAGTGCTCGTGCACTTCCTTCCAGTCGCCTAAGCGCTCAGAAGGATTACGATCAGCAGGCAAATTCCGCTCAACATTTAAAAAACCTGTTGGGTTACCCATGAGTATCCTCCCAATTACTTGGCTTTCGCCAGGTTGTTCATGTGCATATCAAACGCAGCTTCCATCACTTCGTTGTCGGTTTCATACTGGCCGCTTTCACGTGCTGCAGTCATGTAACCAAGCATGCGCTTGTAATCTACTGGCATAACTTTGATGAACTTCGCCAACGAAGCATCCCAGTCGGCTAGTAGCGCTTCTGCTACATCAGAGCCTGTTTTCTCTTTGTGTTCAGTAATCAACGCTTGCAAGTCGGCTACGTCTTCCGGCGCTTCAACTTTTTCTAGCTGCACCATTTCCATGTTGCACTTGCTAGCAAAGTCACCATCAACGTCTAGCACGTAGGCAACACCGCCGCTCATACCAGCTGCGAAGTTGCGGCCAGTACGGCCTAGAATCACTGCCTTACCGCCAGTCATGTATTCACAACCGTGATCACCCACGCCTTCTACTACCGCAGTTGCACCCGAGTTACGAACACAGAAGCGCTCACCAGCAATACCACGGATAAACGACTTACCAGAGGTTGCACCGAAGAATGCTACGTTACCAATCAAGATGTTCTTGCTTGGCTCAAATTTCGATACTTTCGGTGGGTAAATCACCATTTCCGCACCCGACAGACCTTTACCAAAGTAGTCGTTGGCGTCACCTTCCATTTCGAAGGTAATACCCTTAGCGGCAAATGCACCAAACGACTGACCACCAGAGCCTGTTAGCTTCAAGTGGATGGTACCGTGCGGCAAACCTTTGTCGTCGTAACGCTTAGAAATTTCGTTCGACAACATGGTACCCACAGAGCGGTCGGTGTTCACCAAGTTCTTCTCAATTACCACTGGCGTTTGGTTTTCTAACGCATCTTTGGCTTTTTCGATGAACTCACGGTCAACAATGTCGTTGATCATGTGCTTCTGTGGCACGGTGCAGTACAGGCTATCGCCTTCTGCTGGTTCTTGCTTATACAAGATCGAGCTTAGGTCTAGGCTGTTGTACTTCCAGTGATCCACATTGTCGCGGAACTTAAGTGCTTGCGTTTGACCAATCATTTCATCAACGGTGCGGAAACCAAGCTCTGCCATAATTTCACGCAGGCCTTGGGTCAACATCTTGAAGAAGTTAACCACGTGCTCTACTTGGCCATTGAAGCGTGCGCGCAAGTCTTTGTTCTGCGTTGCAACACCCACAGGGCAAGTGTTCAAGTGACACTTACGCATCATGATACAGCCTTCAACAACCAAGGCGGCAGTCGCTACCCCCCACTCTTCAGCACCTAGAAGGGCTGCAACAGCAAGGTCGCGTGGCGTTTTCATCTGACCATCGGCCTGTACCACAATACGGCTGCGTAGGCGGTTTTTAACCAAGGTTTGATGCGTTTCTGCCAAACCTAGCTCCCACGGCAAACCAGCGTGGCGAATTGAGCTCAGTGGTGAAGCACCTGTGCCACCATCGTGGCCAGCAATCAGTACTACGTCGGCATAACCTTTGGTTACACCAGCGGCAATCGTACCAACGCCCGTACCCGATACGAGCTTCACGTTCACGCGTGCATCACGGTTAGCGTTTTTCAAATCGTAGATTAGCTGTGCCAAATCTTCGATCGAGTAAATATCGTGGTGCGGTGGCGGCGAGATCAGGCCTACACCTGGCGTTGAGCCACGAGTACGGCCAATCCACGCGTCTACTTTGTGACCCGGAAGCTGACCACCCTCACCTGGCTTGGCACCCTGTGCCATTTTAATTTGTAGCTCGTCGGCATTGGTTAGGTAGTAGCTGTTTACACCGAAACGGCCAGATGCCACCTGCTTGATTGCCGAGCGCAATAGGTCGCCATTTTCATTTGGCTTAAAGCGAATTGGGTCTTCACCACCTTCACCCGAGTTCGACTTACCACCAATGCGGTTCATCGCTGCGGCTAGGGTTGTGTGCGCTTCCCACGAGATCGAACCAAACGACATCGCACCTGTGGCGAAGCGTTTAAAGATGTTTTCCGCTGGCTCTACTTCATCGATAGAAATAGCAGGACGATCCGCGTTGAACTCCATCAAACCACGTAGGGTAAACGCTGCTTCGGCTTGGTCGTCAACAACTTTGGCGTATTCTTTGAACTTCTCGTAGTCGCCGCTTTGCGTCGAATGCTGTAGCAAACGAATGCTCGCTGGGCTAAACAAGTGGCGCTCGCCATCATGACGCCAAGCGTAGTTACCGCCAGTCGCCAAGGTGTCGGTGACAGGAATACGAGCTTCCGCTGGGAAGCCTTCGCGGTGCTTCGCCAATGCTTCTTTAGCAAGCTCTTTTAGGCCCACACCACCAATACGGGTAGTGGTTGCAGTAAAGTGCTTGTCAACAAGCTCAGCGTTAATACCTAGCGCTTCAAAAATTTGGGCGCCGTGGTACGACTGAATGGTCGAGATACCCATCTTCGACATAATCTTCAATAGGCCAGAGTTAACACCCTTAACGAAGCCTTTGAAGTGCTCTTCAGCTGTTTTGTCTTTGCTTAGTACGCCTTCTTCGCGCAACTCAACCAAAGACTCAATCGCCATATATGGGTTAACTGCCGATGCGCCATAACCTACCAATGTTGCCACGTGATGGGTTTCCCATACGTCGCCGGCTTCCACAATAATGTCGGCTTTAGCACGCAAGCCAGCACGAATTAGATCGTGGTGCACTGCAGCAGTGGCCAGCAATGACGGAATGGCAGCGTGGTCGGTGTCGATGCCACGGTCGCTGATAATTAGCAGCGAGTAGCCTTGTTCAACGGCTTCACGCGCGTCACGGCATAAGCGTTCAAGTGCTAGTTCTAGCTCAGCCTCATCACCATTGGCAACAAATACCGAGGCCAACGATTTGGCTTGTAGATGCTCATGGTCGATGTACGAAAGCTTAGCAAGCTCATCATTGCTCAATACTGGTTGTTTAATTTCAACCTTATGGCAATGGTCTGCTGTTTCAACTAGTAGGTTTTGCGATTTGCCCACATAAGTGCGCAAAGACATCACCATCTCTTCACGAATCGGGTCAATTGGCGGGTTGGTTACCTGCGCGAATTGCTGACGGAAGTAGTTAGACAGGTGCTGTGGTTTGTCAGATAGCACTGCTAGCGGTGTATCGTTACCCATAGAACCTAGTGGCTCTTTACCACCAGATGCCATTGGCGCAATCACCATGTTCAAGTCTTCGAACGAGATACCGAAGGCTTTCTGGTGTTGGCGCAAGCTAATTAGCTCTGGCTGGTCGCGGTGCTCAGGCGCATTTGGCAGTTCGTCTAGTTTGATCTGCTTCTGTGCTACCCACTCGCCATACGGCTGCTTCGAGGCAACACGTTGCTTCACTTCGTCATCCGCAATGATTCGACCCTCATCTAGGTCGGCAACGAAGATTTTACCTGGCTCTAAGCGGCCTTTTTCAATAACAGTCGCTGGGTTAACGCATAGCGCACCAGTTTCAGAGCCCATTACTAGCATGCCGTCGTCGGTTACTAGGTAACGAGATGGGCGCAGGCCGTTACGGTCGAGTGTTGCACCAATGGTAATACCATCTGTGAATGACAACGATGCCGGACCGTCCCAAGGCTCCATAACTGAAGCATAATACTCATAGAAAGCGCGTTTTACGCTATCCATGTTTTCTTGCGACTGCCACGCTTCTGGCACAAGCATCATCATTACTTGCTCTAGCGGGCGACCAGACAACAGCAATAGCTCAACCGCCATATCTAGGTTGGCCGAGTCAGAGCTGTCGCGGTTACAAATTGGTTTAATCAGCTCAAGTTCTTCAGGCGAGAAGTGAACTGATTCAAACAAGGCTTCGCGGGCACGCATCCAGTTCACGTTACCACGAACGGTGTTGATCTCACCGTTGTGAGCAATGTAGCGGAACGGCTGAGCACGACGCCATGCAGGGAATGTGTTGGTTGAGAATCGCGAGTGGAACATCGCCAAACGTGATTCAACCTCTGGGTTTTGCAGGTCTAGGTAGTACTCGCGTACTTGTGCCGTTGTTAACTGACCTTTATACACGATGGTGCGCGTATTCATCGATGCAATGTAAAACGCATCTTTATTGTCGTCAGCCAAATCGGCATTTAATTGGTGCGCTGTGCTTTTACGAAGCACGAATAATTTGCGGTCAAAGTCTTCACGTGACACTGACTCAGGGCGCTTAATAAAGATCTGCTGGATGTCTGGCTCGCTTTGACGCGATGCTTCACCCAGGCCAGAGTTATCACCTGGTACCTTACGGTAGCCCAGCACTTCGAGGCCCAACTTAGCAATATTCGCTTCAAAATGGTCACGGCTCTTGGTAGCCAATGGCTCTTCCGCTGGGAAGAACACCATGCCTACACCGTAGTCGCCCTCGGCTGGTAGAGTAAAGCCAAGCTTTTCTGCTTCTTTAGCGAAAAACTCGTGTGGGATCTGGATCAGAATACCTGCCCCGTCACCACTTTTTACGTCAAAACCTGTACCTCCACGGTGCTCCATACACGTCAGCATGGTTAGAGCATTTTCAATAATATCGTGCGACTTCTTGCCTTTTAGGTTGGCAACAAATCCGATACCACAGGCATCGTGCTCAAACTCAGGACGATAGAGGCCCTGCTGCGGTTGGTTGTAATGAGTCATACTAGGTTTCCTGTAAATTTTCCGACCCACCAAAACTCTGGTAAGTATCAGATAGAAATTTTGCTGTACTTGCACTTGCCGGTATATTCCCGCAAAAGCTCGCAACTCGCCCCAAGAAAACGTCTTAGTGCGCAGCGCACGGTGCTATTTGTTGCACCTTTTTAGCCTTTCGTTTTGCTTAGCAATTCAGCCCAACATCCGTTGCCGCCTACTTGTTCTAATTGCTCTAACGTTTGCCAAACAAAACAGCACAGCGTAAGTCCGGCGCGTTATTTATCATGCGGTGTTTGCAAACTCAAGAAAAAGCTTGATTTATGCAAATGAGACACTTTATCATTTAAACAACTACGCCTATAAAACCCTCAGTATTTACAAGGGCTCTAGCCATTTTCATGGCAAATTGTGTCGATCCAAATACCGACAATTTATTTTCTAATGTCACCATGACAATCAACATGGTTACATTCCGCCATTAATACGGCACTAATATAAAGACTGGCTCAACAATTAACCACCCTCTGGTCCAGATTTAATGATTCGCAACCTGCTCCAATCGTCATGCCACTGCTGATCTTCGGCATGCTGATAGATTGCCGTAGTCTCGAGCTTCTCATGTCGTGCCGCCTTACTTAGGTGCTTCAAACTCACACCTGCTTCATCGGCATGCGTAATAGAGGTATGGCGAAGCCAGTGTGTAGATGCGCGTTGCAACTGCTGCCTTATATAAGTATCCGACTGCAGCGCCGCTACCTCAGCAAACACTCCCTTCACTATTCTATACACCATGTTAGCGGTAACACCATTACGGCCAGTAACCGAGCGTAACAGCGGTGAATCATCATCAATAGGCGGAAGCTCACTCAACCCTAGGTACAAGCGATAACGCTTTAACGCAGCTAACATCTCTTGCGACACTGGCACCCGGGCCTGTTTGCCGCCTTTCCCGGTCACAAACCACCACCATCTACCTTTATATAAGCGAAAGCTATTCATCGATTGATTTGCCACCTCGGATACACGAGGCGCTAATAAATAAAGTAGCGAGAATAAAAAACGACAGCGCTCCGCCTGGTCGCGCGCCCTTTTGGTTTGCCCTGGCATAGACTGCACTTGCTGCCATACAAGTTGCCACGTATCTACTTCAAGATAGCGCTCTATTAATTGCTCATGCCGACGCGCCCCACGACGCTTGCCACGCACAAGTGCAATAGGGTTGGCTGGCAAGTATTGCCCAGCGACCAAGTAGCTAAACATGGCGTTCAACACAATCATTGCTTGGCGCTGACTCGCCTCGCTTAAGGGTTTGTTAAACGGACGCCAACGCGCATCGGTGCGCTTATACCTATGCCCTAGCCAACTAGCCGGCGGCGCAGCCAAAAAAGCTTGGTAATCTGCAATATCTAGTCTGGTAACCTGCTTCAGCCCATTTAACCCGCGCCATTGCAACCACATCAAAAAACGCTCGGCTTCTTTGCGGTAATTGCGCTGTGTCGCACCGTTAAATTCGTTAAGCCAAATAGCCACGGCTTGCACATCATTGCTCGCACCCAGCACGCCGCTTACTAACGGTGTTTGGCTAGAACCAGGTTGGTGCAAAGCAAGCACATGAGTGGCCAACTGCTCTACATCCTTCATGTGTTACTCATTATTCATGATTATGGGGATAATCATGAATTTTAAATCTATAAATTGCAAGTTACGGTTTACTGTACTTATTTTACAATGTACGGTTACAGTATATTGTACTTTTTTCTACGGATTTCAAAAAATGAAGCGAATTGCCACATTAGATGCAGTATTTGACGCGTGTAATGAACTAGAAGAAGCTGGTATTGCTTGGGATAGAGACGATGTGCGGGCAAAAATTGGTGGTGGCAGTTACAGCGTTATAGAGCCATTAATCAAAACTTGGCGAGAGCACGCCGCACTCACTAGCGCCCTACCCGAGATGCAAGCAGAGCTGCTTTTAGGGTTGAGCGCCTGGCTCAAAGATCGTTTTAATCAACAAATAGAGCAGTTAACAGACGAACTGCGTTCGAATTTTTCCGAGCTGGAGCAAGACAACACAACGCTAGCGCGAGACAACGAGCAGCTCACTCAACAGGTACTAGAACTACAGCAACAGCTAGACACCGAACAAAGTGAAACCCAGCAGCAAATAAAAGTATTGCAGGCACAAGTCGATTCACTTGGTGAAGAAAATGAGCAACTGTTGTCTCGATTAGATGATGCCGAACTACTGCAAAGCCAACTAGAAGAAGAACACGAAGCAGAACTTGCCAACCAACAGCAAACTTTTGCCACGCAATCTCACATCAAAGATCAAACCATTTCGGCACTGCAGGCGCATATCGCAAGTATTGAGCAAGAAGCAGAGGCAACTAAAGCTCAAAGTAATCAGCATACTGAACAACTACGTAAACAATCATCAGAGCTAGAAGAAATGCGGCAAACACTGGCTAGTCAATCGCAAGCGCATATGCAGGCACTGCATCAGCTAGAATTAGAAGGACTAGCCGCTCGTTCAGCACTACAGAGCACGAACCAGCAGTTAGAAAGTGAAGCCAACCAATTAAAGGCATTGCTAGCACGCACCGAAAAAGAGCGCGAGTTGCTGCTAAGTAAATTGCTAAAGGAGTCATCTAATGACACTCAAGCATGAAGCGGCCTATATCAACGGTCGGTGGCAAAGCACTAACAACACCATCGCTGTCGACAATCCTGCCACGCAAGAAGTTATTGGTCGAGTCCCCAACTTAGACGAATCTCACATTCAGCAAGCCACTGATCACGCCCATACCGCATGGCAACACTGGCGTGAGTTACCGACTACAGAACGCGGTGACTATTTAATGGCTTGGTACCACGCCATTATGGCGCATCAAGACGAGCTCGCGGCACTGATGACCGAAGAGCAAGGCAAACCACTGGCCGAAGCGAAAGGTGAAATTGCTTATGGTGCTTCATTTGTGAAGTGGTTTGCCGAGGAAGCCCGTCGGGCCAACGGCAATACCATTCCTGCCATGAGCCGGACCCAGCAGATCACCGTCATTAAGCAGCCGGTCGGCGTATGCGCTGCCATCACGCCTTGGAACTTCCCTAACTCAATGATTACACGCAAAGCAGCCGCCGCGCTCGCAGCTGGCTGTACCATAATTGTCAAACCAGCGAGTGCCACACCGTTCTCTGCGTTGGCTCTAGCCCAACTCGCTGAAGATGTTGGCATTCCAAAAGGCGTGTTTAATGTGGTAACTGGCAAGGCTAGCATGATTGCAAAAGTTGTTACCACTGACGCTCGAGTACGGAAAATAAGCTTCACAGGCAGCACAGATGTGGGCCGACAATTAATGCAAAGTGCAGCGACGAATATTCAACGTATTTCCTTAGAGCTTGGCGGTAACGCCCCGTTTATTGTGTTCGATGATGCCGACATTGATAAAGCAGTTGCCGGTGCGGTCGCCGCAAAGTTTCGCAACAACGGTCAAACCTGTGTATGCGTTAACCGTTTTTATGTGCACCGCTCTGTGCTCTCTAGCTTTGAAAGCAAACTGGTCGCCGCGGTGAAAGCACTACAAGTAGGCAATGGAATAGAATCTGGCGTTCAGCTCGGGCCACTGATCAATAACGAGGCAGTACAAACCTATCAACAGCATATTGATGACGCCTTAGAACATGGCGGAAATTTACTTTATGGCAACCAAGCGGCCGATGGTAATTTTGTCCAGCCAACCGTGATCACTAATGTTTCGCCAAAGGCACGTGTATGCAGAGAAGAAACCTTTGCACCATTAGCGGCGATTGTGCCATTTGATAGCGAAACGGAGGTACTAGATTACGCCAATGAAAGCGAATACGGCCTCGCAGGCTATTTTTATAGTGAATCAGTTCGCCGATGCTGGCGTGTTGCCATGGCCTTAGAGGTCGGCATGGTAGGCATTAATGAGGGGCTAATATCAAATGCGACGGCGCCGTTTGGCGGCATTAAAGCTTCTGGCCTAGGTCGTGAAGGCGCTCACGATGGACTAGAAGAGTACTTAGAAACCAAGTACCTATGTTTCAATTTTGCAGACTAGCACGCACTAGCGTCAATCGATTTGCCACCTCGCTGGCTAGCGAGCCAATTGGCATCTCAGCACCTGCTAACGCATGCCATAGTGCCCCCTGCACTGCCGGCTCGGGGCATTTTTGTGCCATCAGTGCAGCAATCACACCGGTTAGCACATCACCCATCCCCGGCGCAGCCATTGCAGGACTTCCCGCACCAATTACATGTACGCCATCATGCCACACTAAACTGCCATTGCCTTTTAACACTACCTGCTCAGCACGCTTAGCAAGGGCATGAAGCGACTCAAACCTGTCGGCTTCAACGGCCTGAGTATTTTTATTGAGCAATCGCGCTGCTTCACCCGGGTGCGGGGTAATCACCTCAACCATCGTATCCTTGGGCAACCAATACAGCCCATCGGCATCTACTATTTTTCTGCCTGGCACCGCAACTGCTTGCTCACAGGCCTTTTTACCCCAATCATCCCTTCCAAGACCCGGCCCGATCGCTAACACATCCTGATCAGTAGCCGACAACTCATCTATGGGCAACACCATGGCTTCTGGCAGCATACTGGCAATAATGGCAACATTTTGTTGATGACAGAAAACACTCACCTTGCCTGCACCCGCTTTTAAGGCAGCCAGAGCCGTCAAATAAGCCGCGCCTGCCATGCCACGCCCAGCACCGATCACCTTTACGTGGCCTGCGTTGCCTTTGTTGAAATAGTCACTGCGACAAGGCAAAGCAAGCTTGGTGACTAGCCGCGCATCGGGCTCAACTGATAGCTCAACACCCAAGCGCTTAACAATTTTTTCACCACAATAGTCACTGGCTTTACTGGTATACAGCCCCTGTTTTGCTGCCACCATTTGAATGGTTAGGTCAGCGTAAAAAGCGCACGTTTCGACCCAGCCTGTAGTGCCATTGACACCAGATGGCACATCGATGGCAATGCGGGCGCCGCTCATACGGTTAACCTGAGATATCCATTCTTCGTTTGGCAAACTGCCCCGAAAACCCGCACCAAATAAACCATCGATGATCACATCAGCATCATTAGGAAGCGATTCAGACACCGCACCACCAGCGCGCTCGAACAACTCTTTTGCCAGCTTAGCGAGCTCGGTTTTTGGCTCACCTACTGCACACAAGGTAACGGTATAATCACTAGCCAATGCCAAGGCGCCTACCAGGTAAGCATCACCGCCATTATTGCCTGGGCCTGCTAAGATCAACCAATGCTCACTACTTCGATAACGACGCTGAACTTCGTTGAAAATAGTTTGCCCAGCGCGTTGCATAAGCTGCCAGAGTGACATGCCTTGCTGGCTAGCGGCCTGGGCCTCATGCGCCAGCACAGTTTTTGGGGTATATAATTTCAACCTGGGCCTTCCTTGTTTAATACGGCTGGTGAATGGGTAAAACAACGGTAAAACGGCTGCCTTGGCCGATTTGACTTTGAACCTTTAACTCACCGTTATGCTCTTCAATAATGCCATAACTGATCGATAGACCTAACCCTGTACCTTCGCCAACAGATTTAGTCGTAAAAAATGGTTCGAACAGCTTTTCTAAATGCTCTGGTGCAATACCTGTTCCTGAGTCTTGCACGTGTAGGCACCAACGATCATCTTTACGGGTTACGTATAGATTAATTGGACCACCTTCTGGCATGGCTTGCGAAGCATTAACGATTAAGTTCGTTACAACTTGAATAAGCCGTGTTTCATCACCCTCAATCCAGCAATCAGGCACGATGTTATCGATGATATAAACATTGTCTCTCACCCTATGTTTAGCCAGATTCAGAGACCGCTTCACGAGTTGGTCTAACTGAAGTGGCTTTAGCACCATGGCTCCGTCGTGCACGTAGGCCTTTAGGCTTTTTATGATGTCTTTAATTCTTTGTAAGCCCTGCTGATTATCGGATACTATCTCTCTCATATCCTGTAAAATATCTGGCGCAACGTGCTGATTATCTGCTAGCTCCTCAATGTATTCAGACATCACTTTCATATTGGCAGCAATAAATCCAAGCGGCGTATTAATTTCATGCGCCATGCCTGCCGATAACGTACCAACCGATGCTAAGGTTTCTTGACGCGCCATCACGCCTTGCGCTTTTCTTAAGTTGTTTGCTGTCTCTTGTAGTGATTGATTTGCTTGCTCTAACAATTGCGTCCGATCAGCCACTCTCGCTTCTAGCGTCCGATTAGCTTCTTGCAACTGATGCTGATAGCGCTCTGTGCTTTCTCGCGCCGAGCTGAGATTCTCGGCCATTTTATTAAATGCGAGTGCAACCTCACCAATTTCATCATTAGTGGCGCGTTGAATGCGAACATCAAAGTCGCCATCCTTAATTTTATCGGCGGCACCACGCAAGCTACTAAGCTGGCGAGTCAGGTAACTACCGAGAAGAAACGAGAACAATGCAACAAGCAAGATTTCCGCCATGGCAATCGCCATAGCACCTCTGGCAGCAACGTCCATGGTGCGCTCAAAGGCCGAGACGTCGATGCCGATTTGGGCAACACCAAACTCGCTGCCGGATGCCACAATAGGCACCTCGAAAGCGAACTCGTTGTCATTATTCACTGCCAAACTTTCGTCTACAATGAACGGCCTACTGTCGAAGTTTGCTGTTTGCGCCAACACCAGGCCGCTTTGATTGACAACACGTAACCGATGCACTTTGCCTTCTAGTGCACTGATTAATGACTCCAAAGTAGCCAGGTCATAAGAAATTACGGCGTCTTTACTGGCTTGAGCAAACAAGCTTCCGACTAACTCAGTCTCGCTTGCTAACCTCTGCTCGCTGTAGCTGCGAAAATAGTTCAAGCCAGTTATAATCAGTAGTGTTAGCAGCGTTATCTCAATAACGGCTACCCCTACTATGGTTTTGGCCTTAATCGTCCAGCGCATATTCTGTTAATAAGTCATCTAATAGATTAATACCGAGTGCTCTTATATCGTTCCACTGTTGGTCATGCGCCTGCTCTACTGATTCGAAACTAATCTCACTTAGTAGTGCTTTGCCGCGCTGCGTTTCGTGCATTTGCGCAAAGGCCGCTGCCAACCGCTCAACAGCTGCTGTATCCACAGCAGGATGAGCGGCGAACGCATGCGGCGTATAAGCTGGGCTTCGCCAAAGAACTCTAAGTTTGTTTTGAGCAGCGTCATCCATCGTGCTCAGTGTGCGCTCAATACCGCCACCACCAGCAAATAAACCTCGGCCAACGGTAAGGTAAACGGAATCATGAGACGAGACATACTGCGGTGTAAACTCTATCTGCTGTTGCCTTAACACGGCTTGCGGGATGACTGTTGCGGCAAATGCGGCCGGCGAAGGGAAGGCAAGCGTTTGGTTGGCTAAATCGGCAAGGCTCTGCGCTGGCGAATTATTTGCGACGACAACAATGCCACGAATTGATTTATTTGCTTGTTTAGCAAAAGCACGATATCCGGGGTGCTGGGAAAACACGGTGTAGTGGTAAGGGTTCATATAAGCAAAATCATAAGCCCCTTCAATAAGCTCTCGCTCAAAGGCAGGGATATCTGCTGCCGTTTTGAACTGGTAAGTATCACCTGTTTGCTCACTTAAATATTTGAATATGGGCGTCCACTTTTCAGCGAGCACTTGTGCGCTTTGTTGTGGTACGATTCCAAACGTGAATGTATCTGCCATAGACAAACTGGTGAGCAAAACTAGAAAAATGGCGCGCATGGCACATCTCCCCTACTATTTACGTATAAGCCTAGCAGACGGCCAGCAATTCGCTTCAAGAAGGTAATAGGAAAAAAACAATGGCGAGTGACCAGCTATTCAGAACCATAACCATGAAGCCGCTAAAGAAGCCACCATCGAAAGAAGATGGCCTAGAGGTGTATTATCTTCATGAGTTATATCTTGCTAGTCTTGCAGCGTACGACGAAACCGACTTCTACGACATGGCACAACATATTGTTCGATTAGCGGTTAACAAACTCGACTTCGATCGCTTTGGCGTGCTGCTCTACGATGATGTGACCGAAACCATTCACGGTACCTGGGGAACCGATGCACGTGGCAATATTGTTGACGAAAGCACTTGCCATACACCAGCCACGGAAAAACTAAGCCCCATTGTGAAGGAGGTTCGCGATCGCGGCCAAATCGTTGTATGGGAAGACACACCAATCGTTGAGTTCTCCGAGACAGAAGAAGCACAGATAGAAGTAATTGGGCAAGGGTGGAACGCCGCCTATGCGTTTTGGTATGCAGGCAAACCTGTTGGTTGGATTGCTGCAGATAATGCCCTCCAGCATGGTCCTTTCGATAGCATTCATCAGCAATTATTTCGCATGATGGGTGATCTCCTTGGTGAGAGCTTCCGGCAAATTAAGCAAAACAATGAAATTACCCAGCTAAATCAGAAGTTGGAAGCACTAAACGAACAACTATCCAAAGAAGCCAGCCACGACCATTTAACCGGTTTACCCAATCGAAAGCTTTTTTATCAAACGTTTGATAAAAAACACTCTTTTTGCGCGCGCGAAGGTCACTGCTTGGCCATTGCGCTACTCGACCTCGATCACTTTAAGTGCGTCAACGACGAGTTCGGCCATGCAACGGGAGACAGCGCCTTGCAAGCCTTAGCGCAAACCTTCAAGAAAGTGCTACGAAACCACGACTTTGTTGCCCGCTTAGGTGGTGAAGAGTTTGCCATTATGATCGTGGGCAAAACACGCGCTGAATCTCTCGCTGTTTGTGAACGTGTGCGAGCAGCAGTAGAAGAATTTGTCGGGCCAGCGGCAGGCCTTCGCCAGCCCATAACAGCCTCTATCGGGCTGTATCATCGAGAACAACCAGAAGATGTCAGCGCTATGCTTAAGTATGCCGACAAAGCACTTTATTTGGCAAAGGATCAGGGTCGCAACCAAGTTGTCGCGTTTGAATAAATGTTATCACTACTATCTGAAACAGCATTGAGCTGGCAACCGCTAATGCTTGCCCAGAATAAAGTCTGGGTTGTTAGTTTGAATGAATACCTGCCGGGCGTGTCGGGCAATAAAATAGCTAAATTACACTTTCCGCTGTTGCGGGCGCAAACCGAAGGGTTCACCGGGGTTTTGACCTTTGGCGGCGCTTTCTCAAATCATCTTCTCGCCACTGCAGCAGCATGCAAACGAGCTGGGCTTAGAAGCGTAGGCATTGTGCGGACTGGCGCCATTGACCAAAACAATCCAACACTTAAAGCGTGTCAGCAACAAGGCATGACCCTGATTGCCTGCAACCGTGATGACTATCGCAAGCGCCACCATGCTGAATTTCTTTCAGCGCTACAGAATCGTTACCCAGATTACTTAATTGTTCCCGAAGGCGGAACTTCACTTGATGGGGTTGCGGGCGTGAGCCAATTAAACTTAAGCCAGACGCCAGACGGGCAAGCCAAAACTGTTTTTTGCGCCACTGGTAGCGGCGGCACACTAGCTGGACTAGCCAACGGCAACCCTAATGCGCATGTACATGGCATTGCCGTTGTAAAAGACAAGCAGCTGTTAAGCACGGTACAGTCACTCACGAATGGGCAGAACTGGACGCTGCACCATGGTTACGAGGGCAAAGGCTATGCGAAGTTTGCCGATCGAGAATGGCAAATGGTTAGCCTGACCCAACAGCAAGGCATTGAAGTCGAACCAATTTATACTGCCAAAGCGCTAATAGGCTTACACTCCTTACTGCCAAAATTGCCAACCGGGCCGATCGTGTTTTTTCATACCGGCGGCTTACAAGGCCTTGAAGGGATCGCGTATCGAGGCTTAATGCCAGATCGCCAACTCGCCTAGCGCGATACTTTCAATGGCATCACGCCTTACTTCCATGGCAGGCAAATATTCAACGTGCTGACCAAAAACCAAGCGCACGTCTTTTAGAAATACACTATCAAGATGGCTAGTTTGCAAATGGTTATTTAACTTCGCCGACATCGCCTCAAAGCGAGCGCTAATCATATTATTCGCCCCCTCGCCTACTAGCGCCTGCATGTCTGCAAAGTATTCTATAGGGTGAACCAAAGACCCCGAAATCACCTGCCCTTGCACAACAACTGTAACGGACACTTGCGGAAAACTCTCAGACGCTTTGCCAGCAGAGTCGAGAAATGCTTCTAATACATCTAACAACACTAGGTTGGCCATATACTCACCCGTCACCAGACACTTGGTTAAGTTTAGTCGATGAGGGACAAGCTATGAAAAACCTTAAGATACAAAAAACCCCACAATGACGAATCATGTGGGGTTAATTGCTTTCAAGCTCAAAGCTTGAATGGTGCCCGGAGCCGGACTTGAACCGGCACGGTGTTACCACCGAGGGATTTTAAGTCCCTTGCGTCTACCAATTTCGCCATCCGGGCAGATGGAGGCTGGAGTCGGAATCGAACCGGCGTCCACGGATTTGCAATCCGCTGCATAACCACTCTGCCATCCAGCCATATCATTGAGTTTGGAGCGGGAAACGAGATTCGAACTCGCGACCCCAACCTTGGCAAGGTTGTGCTCTACCACTGAGCTATTCCCGCGCCTCAATGTGGTTGCGTATATTAATGATCTTTTCTCCTACGTCAACCACTTTTCTCTAACTTTTTGATTTTTAAAGGAATATTTTATATTTGGTCAGTTTTTGTACTTTTTTATAGCACAACTTTTAAGCCAGTCACGCCTAGGGGTTACTCTTTTGGCAGTAAAATAGGCAATGCCGCTCTTAGATAGACAAACATCGACCAAAGCGTTAGCACTGCCGCCACTTGCAACAGGCCCAAACCAAGCCAAGGCAGCCAGTTAGCAAACGGGATAGCGAATATTGCCGAATGCGCGGGAGTGGCCAGTAAAACACCGATCGCAATCATCTGGAATGTTGTTTTAATTTTACCAATCATCGACACCGCCACATTGGCACGTTTACCAACTTGCGCCATCCATTCGCGCAGTGCTGTGATGGTAATTTCACGGCTAATAATAATAATCGCTGGAATGGTTAACCAAGGGCTAGCGAAGAACTCAACCAATACAACAAGCGATGCCGCAACAATAAGCTTATCGGCAACAGGATCTAAAAAGGCGCCAAATGGGGTGCTCTGGTTCCACTTGCGAGCTAGGTAGCCATCGAACCAGTCAGTAATGGCCGCGATGGTGAACAACGCACAAGCAAGCAAGGGCGCCCAGATAAATGGCAAATAAAATACACCCACGGTGAACGGGATCATTACGACTCGCATCAACGTGAGGAAATTTGGCAACGTCATGAAAACTCCACTAATGACTGTTTATATACTGATAAATTTGTTCGGCAAGCTTCGAACTCACCCCTTCTACGCGCTCAATCTCTCTTAGGGAGGCGCCTTTTAAACCGTGCACACTGCCAAAGTGGCGAATGATTGCCTTACGCCTTGCTGGGCCAACCCCAGGTATCTGCTCAAGCAGCGACTGCGAGCGCTTTTGGTCTCGCGCTTTGCGATGACCACTTATCGCAAACCGATGTGACTCATCACGAATATGCTGAATCAAGTGCAGCGCTGGCGAATGCCCCGGCAACATAATTTCTACCGTCGGCGTATCCAAGTATAGGGTTTCGAAACCGGGCTTTCGGGTCACGCCTTTGGCAATGGCGAGCAATCTTACCTGATTTCTCACGCCAAGTGTTTCTAATTGCGCAATGGTTTGGTTCATTTGCCCCTTACCACCATCAACCACTAGCAAATCAGGCAATGGGCGGTCTTCTTTTTGTAAGCGCTTTATCCGCCGCTCAATAGCTTGTGCCATCGCGGCATAATCGTCGCCCCCGGTAATACCAGTAATGTTCATTTGCCGATATTGGCGCTTATCTGGGCCATCTGGAGTGAACACCACGCAAGATGCTTTGGTCTCTTCCCCCATAGTGTGCGAGATATCAAAACACTCTAATCGCTGCGGCAGCCGCTCTAGTTTTAGCGCCTGCTGCAGAGCAACGAAGCGCCCAGCCATGGTCTCTTTTTTTGCTAGATGCATGGCCAACTGCTCTTGTGCATTGGTTTGCGCCAGCTCTTGCCAGCGCGCGCGCTCTTTGCGAACACTGTGGCGTATTGCAATGCGTTTTTGGTGAAGCTCGAATATGGCATCCTCGATGTCACTGGCATCTGCTACTTCAGAGGCAGTTATTATTTCATCTGGTAAGTCTGGTCGCTCGGATGCCAAATAGAACTGGCCGATAAACTGGCCAAACAGCTCCGACTTGTCATCATGCAGGCCAATTTTTGGGAAAAACGACCGCGAGCCCACTACTCGGCCCTTGCGTACCATTAACCAATGTAGGCATGCACCATGCGGCTGAAACTCTAGCGCAAAAACATCCACCTCACCCTGTTTACCTGCTACATTTTGATCTTCTTGTACTTTACGCAAATACAGAATTTGATCTCGAATGGTCGCCGCCTCTTCAAACTTGAGTGCCGCTACTTTATCTTGCATTTTGGCTTCTAACCGCTCGAATAATGCTTGATTTCGCCCTTCGAGAAAGTCGATTGCATCGGCAACCGTTGCTTGATAATCGGCATCGCTAATTTTGTTAACACAGGGCGCGGTGCATCGTTTGATTTGGTATTGCATGCACGGGCGTCGGCGCTGGTCAAATACTGAGTCTTGGCAGTCGCGCAACTGAAATGCACGTTGCAGCACAGTTAGGCTTTCGCGTACTGCATAGGTATTGGGAAATGGGCCAAAGTAGCGTCCGCGTTTTTTTCGCGATCCACGATGTAGGAAAATCCCAGGAGCCCGGTGCTCGGTCGACAAATATAGATAGGGATAGGATTTACCATCAATTAACAAAATGTTGTATGGCGGGCGGTACTTCTTAATAAGCGTTTGCTCTAAAAGCAAGGCTTCGGTTTCGCTGTGGGTAACGGTGACATCGATATGATGGATTTTACTCACTAACGCGACAGTTTTATTATTTAAGCCGCGAGCGCGAAAGTAACTGGATAAACGATTTTTAAGGTTTTTTGCCTTACCGACATAAAGCACGTCACTCGTTTCGTCGTGCATAATGTAAACGCCAGGGCGCGTGGTGACCGAAGTCAAAAACGCCTTGGCATCAAAATCAGGGTGTGGCATTAGTAATCAGTAGGGTCAATTAATCCATGGCGAATCGTTAGGTGAGTTAACTCAACGTCGCCGCTGACGCTCAGTTTATCAAATATTCGATACCGGTAGGTATTAATTGTTTTAGGGCTGAGCGACAATCTGTCAGATATAGCGCTCACTCGCTCGCCTCGCGCAATCATTGTTGCAACTTCCAACTCGCGCTCAGAAAGCTGCGCAAACGGCGACCCGCCACCATCTGGGTTCATGCTTTCTAGCGCTAACTGCTGGGCAACATCCGCTGTGATATACCGTTTGCCGCTAGCAACATTCTTGATTGCTACCAGTACCTCATCAAACTCGCAGCCTTTGGTAAGATAGCCTTGCGCTCCAGCCTTAATTAGGCGCGACGGATAGGTATCATCACTACAGGCAGTAAGCATAACTACCCGAACATCTGGGTAGCTTTGTACTATTTTTCGGGTGGCTTCCAAACCTGAAATACCTTCCAATTTCAAGTCTAGTAACATCACATTTGGCGTTTTTTCGCGCGCAATGTGGTAAGCGTCTTCACCGCTGGTTCCTTCAGCAACGACCTCGATACCATCACTGTCATCCAATAGCCGGCGCAAACCGCAACGGACTAACTCGTGATCGTCAACAATCGCAACTTTTATCATAACTACCTCGTGTCGCAGCAGGTTGATACTAACCCAACAAGCGCACTTCGAACAATCTTGAAACCGGTTTTTTACACCAATTTAATTAGAAATTTATTATTAGCCAACCAGCATTAAACCTTTGGTTAGGCCAGCTACAAATTTGCCTCGGCAAATGCGGCTAAACGTGAGCGTGACACACCTTGCAATGTCACAGACGCACCATGTTGAAACCCTTTAAAGCGCTCTGCCATATAGGTCAATCCAGAACTGAGTGCACCGAGGTAGGGGGTATCTATTTGTGCCAAGTTCCCCAGGCAAACGACTTTAGTGCCTTCACCCGCACGCGTGATAATGGTTTTGATTTGGTGTGGCGTGAGGTTTTGCGCTTCATCAACAATTAAGAATGTTTGCTGAAAGCTGCGCCCACGAACAAAGTTTAATGCTTTGAATTGTAGCGGCACATTGGCACCAACATAGTGTTCAGAAGAGCTCGGGTCGTAATCCTCAGCATGCAAGGCTTCCAGGTTATCGGTAAATGCACCCAACCAAGGCGTCATTTTTTCGGTTTCACTGCCGGGCAAAAATCCGATGTCTTCATCCAATCCACGTACACTTCGCGTTGCCAAAATACGTTTAAACTGTTTTTGCTCTACCGCTAACTCAAGCGCACAAGCTAAGGCAATGATGGTTTTGCCACTACCTGCTGGGCCATTGAGGGTAACCAAATCAACATCTGGGTCTAACATCAAATACATCGACATCGCCTGATAGATATCGCGCGGCGATAATCCCCAAGCATGCTGTTTCATTAGCAAACCGGTGTTTAGTAACTCCAGCTCCACCTGATCTTCGCTGGTCAGCACGCGACCAATAAACTCTTTATCATCAAGAATAAACTGATTCACATAGGCCGGTCCGCCTATTACTTGCTCTAGCATATCGCGCGCCAGTCTATGCGTTCGCTCACCCGACACTTGCTGTGGCTCGATTGCATCAAGCTTTTCCCAAAAACTGCCTGCTACTCGTACATAGCCTGTGGTGAGTCGGTCAATGTCGCTTACCAGCTGATCGTTATGATAATCCTCTGCTTCTAATCCACAGCCTTTGGCCTTCAAGCGCATATTGATATCTTTTGTAACCAAGACTAACTTTCGATTACTGCGCTTTTTCTGGATGGCCAACAGGTCGGCAATGATTTTATTGTCATTCACGTGCTCTGGCATGCCCGTTAGCTGCAAACTTGCGTCGCCGCTGTACATAAGAATACTGAGCGTGCCAAGATTAGGCCCAATACTAACGCCAGCTGCAATCTCGCGCGGAGATGCCTCTCCAATAATGCTATCAATGGTGCGCACGGCTTGGCGACAGTCCGCCGCTACGGCACTACTGCCTACTTTTAGTTTATCGAGCTCTTCCAGCACCACCATTGGAATCAGGACATCGTGCTCTTCAAAGTTGTATAGCGCGTTGGGGTCATGAATCAGTACGTTAGTATCTAGGGCAAATATTTTGCGAGCTCGCTCAGTCATTGATCATTCCTTATTGTTATTAATATATAATTTGGCTTAATTCATTAGCTGATCATCTGGCCCAAACACATTGCCAAACTCGGCTGGCCGTAAATCCATTCGATCTATGGTCACAAGGTTATATTTTGGCACCAACTCGCCATTGACCAGGGCATCTTCAAGCAACACAACATCAGCAGACACGCTATCAATAAAAAGCAAAACGGCGAGCGGGTATTCGGTATCACTCGGGATAGCGATCAAATCTAGTAGATCATAGTCATCGTGTTGCACGAATTGATGACTATGGCTTGGTAAAGATAGGTGGATAGGTTTGGCAAATCGGGCTGCTGCCACAACATGGATGGCGTCGATCACAATCGAGCTATCGGCCGCCATAATATCGGACTCATCACCAGCAACCATGTGCGTCATGGTCAGCGCTAGTAGCCGACGATCGGCTTCACTGAGATCAATTTCGCCCATTTCATCTGGCTGCGCCACAATTGTATCGAGTGGCATTTCTTCGCCATGGGAGTCAACATCGGTGCCGAACACCAATGACAACTGCACCGTCGGTTGCCCTGACTTATTAGTTGGTGATATTCGCCAACAAATACGATGCAAGTCTTCAATCATCGTAACCGCCCCTCTGTCTAGGACTATGCATATCACTGTGCTCAGCCAAGATGACAATTGCGTGTCAGTTATCACTTGAACCGATAAATTAAGTGTAGACGCTTTCAGGCAAAGTAAAATTTCCAATCATGTTGGCTTCGCCTAACCGGCCTACCTCGACGCTTGCCACTACCTTGGTTAAACTTGCAGCCAATATCTATGAGGTTTCCATGCTTAGTTACCAATCGTCCCTTTTGCCACTCGCAAAACAGTTAGCACACCTGCCCCACCTTGCCTTTTTTGACTCTGCTCAAGCAGATGGGCCGAAGAACCGATATGACATTCTCACCTGTGCGCCGCGAAAATGGTGGACATGGCAGGCTGGCAAACTGACAGGCAGTGACGAAGGTTCATTTGCGTTAGCCGAGCTGGCAGATTTTCTAGCTAAAGAACAACTGCCCAAGGACAGTACGTGCAACCTGCCATTTAACGGCGGCCTTGTTGGCTTATTGCGCTACAACAACGAGTTATTGGACATTAGCAGCAAGTGGCCAGACCAGGCCGCTACGCTAGAGATTGGCCTGTATGATTGGGCAATCGTGACAGATCACAAACATCAAACAACACAGCTTTACTTTCATCCATTTTGCTCAGCAAACACTCGCAAACTAGTCCAAAACGCGCTAACGACAGAACCATGCCAACGCACTAGTTTTAAGCTAACTTCAGCATGGCAGAGTACTTGGCAGGCAAGCGACTACCAAGCTGCGTTCAAGCGAGTAAAGGAATACCTAGTCAGTGGCGACTGTTATCAGATTAACCTAACACAGGCGTTTCGCGCCCTCTATGAAGGTGACTTGCTCAGCGCCTATGAGCGTTTACGAAACTCTGTTGGCAGCCCTTTTTCTGGTTTTTTTGCCACCAGCCACCATAGCATCCTGTCTGTTTCACCAGAGCGCTTGCTAAGAATCAATGAAAACAAAGAGGTTGAAGCACGCCCGATTAAAGGCACACGGCCGAGGTCTGCAAGTGCCGAGCAAGACCAAGCGAATGCACAAGCGCTATTAGTCAGCAGCAAAGACAAAGCAGAAAATGTAATGATCGTAGACTTGTTACGCAACGACCTAGGAAAAGTAGCCGAACCTGGTTCAGTGGCAGTGCCTACACTTTTTGGGCTTGAGTCCTATCGTAACGTGCACCACATGGTAAGCGTTGTAACGGCTAAGCTAGCTAAGCACGTTAGCCCCCTTGACTGTTTATTTAGCGCCTCACCGGGTGGTTCTATTACTGGCGCACCGAAGCGGCGAGCAATGGAAATAATTGATGAACTCGAAGCACAACCCCGATCAGCCTACTGTGGTTCACTTTTTTATTATGCCGCGAATGGCCGTTTGGATGCATCGATTTTGATTCGCACAATGGAAGCGGATGGCAAAGAACTAACCGTTAATGGTGGTGGTGGGATTGTCTATGACTCAAATGCCAACGAAGAGTATGAGGAGTCGTTGGCCAAAATTCGCAAACTAATGCAGGCGCTTGAATAAGCGGCTCGTTTGAGCCGCTTGAGAGCAATTAGTCGATACTAAGCTCGCGCACACTTGCTTTGATAAATTCTTTCTTAAGATCTTCATAAGTATGAACCGCTGGGAACTGCGGGAACTCATCAATAACATTTTGTGGTGCATGGAACAAAATACCTGCATCCGCTTCCGATAGCATGGTGGTGTCGTTATAGGAATCACCTGCTGCAATGCAGCGATACTTCAAGCTATGAAACGCTTTAATCGATTGGCGCTTTGGATCCGGTTGACGTAACAAGTAATCGCTCACACGTCCGTTCGCTTCCACTTGCAACTTGTGACACAACAGCGTTGGGTAGCCTAATTGCCTCATTAGTGGGGCTGCAAACTCATAGAAAGTGTCCGATAAAATCACCACTTGGAAACGCTCACGCAACCAATCAACAAATTCCTTGGCGCCTTCCAGCGGCTCAAGCGTGGCGATCACTTCCTGAATTTCATTGAGGCCTAGATTGTGCTCTTCCAACACGCCAAGGCGCATTTTCATCAGCTCGTCGTAGTCTGAAATGTCGCGCGTGGTGGCCTTGAGCGCGTCAATACCGGTTTTTTCGGCAAACTTGATCCAGATTTCCGGGATTAAAACACCTTCAAGGTCGAGGCATGCGATTTCCATGCGAAACTCCGTATAGAATTTTGAACAAATCGGCGAAACTCTAGCGGCATTCGCATGGCGGTGCAATCATTCTTTTAGTGCTTTGGTAGGGTTACGTGTTCAAACAGTGGCGCAACACTTGTTTTGGCAGGCGTTTCCATCGCTTGCTCCACCAGCTGCTTCTGCAAATGCGGTGCAAACATCTCCATAAACCGATAAACGAAGCCTCGCAAGAAGGTACCGCGACGAATACCAATGTGGGTAACACTCTCTTCAAACAAATGATCCGCCGGAATACTAACCAACTCATCATCAACGGTTTCACAAGCCATCGATGCCACAATGCCCACACCCAAACCAAGCTTGACGTAGGTTTTAATCACGTCTGAGTCGGCAGCAGTGAACACAACATTCTCTTCTAAGCCACGAGATTGAAACGCCTGATCTAGCTGAGAGCGACCGGTAAAGCCAAAGACATAAGTCACAATTGGGTACTGAGCCACTGCTTCGAGTGTTAGCGGCTGAACCCGTGTCAGTGGATGCCCTTTTGGCACAATGATTGACCGATTCCAGCGATAGCATGGTAGCGTCACCAAATCGGAGAAGTGCTCCATCGCTTCGGTCGCAATCGCAAGATCAACTTGGCCTTTGGCAGCCATCTCAGCAATTTGCATTGGCGTACCCTGGTGCATATGCAAATTCACATCAGGAAACTCAGCAATAAACTGCTCAATAATTTCTGGCAATGCGTAGCGCGCCTGTGTATGTGTTGTGGCAATACTCAATTCACCGCGGCGCGGATTAGAAAATTCTGAGGCGACGGCTTTAATATCATTGGTTTTTTGCAGAATTTCGCCAGCAATCTTCAGCACCGCCTCGCCAGCAGGCGTAATACGAGTTAGGTGTTTTCCCGAACGCGCGAATATCTCAATGCCTAGCTCATCTTCTAGCAAACGAATTTGTTTGCTGATGCCTGGTTGAGAGGTATACAAAACCTGCGCGGTCGCTGAGACGTTTAGATCATTGCGGGCAACTTCCCAAATGTATCTTAGCTGCTGAAGTTTCATAATCCGCCTTATTCGAGTAATAAAAAATATTTCTTCTATGACTTTTTAACATAGAAGAATGACTAACGCACCTACTTTGCCGCACCTTCGCTAAATGCCTAAAATCCGAAAATATTGCCAACACCACCCGAGTTACTGGCCCGCAACCGGAAGCGCTGAATCTCGAGTGTTGAAGCGCTTATTTCACAGCTTGACCAATAAGGATCGCGATCCGCAATTTTAACGTCCAAAAACACTAGGTACTCCACTCGACTCTCTACATATCGCGTCGAGCGGGCATCCAACGTAACTTGCTGAATGTCGGCGCCTTGCGCGTCTTTGTATACATTTTGGCGACAGGTTTCGAACGCTCGCTGCAGGCTATAATGGCGCACTGGTGGTGGCTCAGGCTCGCCTAGCACTACCTGTACAACTTGCGCGAATGCCTGTTGGCCAATGGGTGTTAAAGAAAACAAGGCGTAGAGCAACAAACCAACTAGACCTACGACTATAATCCAAACCGCTGCCTTTCCCTCTTTAGATTTCATAAATCCACTTTTGTCAACTTTCTTTTTAACCATAAGCTCACATAATATTGGAAAGTTACTTGTACACGCAGTCAAATTCAGCTAATGTCCGCGCTACCAAATACAGTGTGAAGTAAATTAGGTAGTCACTATGTCGCATCAACTAGACAACTTAAACATCCTGTCACAGGAAATATTAGTTACTCCTGCGCAAATAAAACAGGATATTCCGCTAACAGACGCTGCGGAAGAAACAATCGAGCAATCGCGCCAAGTCGTTCGTGACATTCTTGATGGCAAAGATCATCGAGTAATGGTCGTTATTGGCCCTTGTTCTATTCATGATGTGGAAGCAGCGAAAGACTACGCCCAGCGCTTAAAAAAACTAGCCGCGGCTGTTCAAGACACACTGTATTTGGTGATGCGCGTGTATTTTGAAAAGCCACGAACGACGGTGGGTTGGAAAGGCCTAATTAACGACCCATACTTAAACGACTCGTTTAAAATCGAGGATGGCCTGCATATTGGCCGCAAGTTACTGTTAGATATTGCCGAGATGGGATTGCCAACAGCAACCGAAGCCCTCGACCCAATTAGCCCACAGTATCTACAAGACTTGATTACTTGGTCAGCAATTGGCGCGCGTACTACAGAATCGCAAACGCACCGTGAAATGGCATCTGGTTTATCATCGGCAGTTGGCTTTAAAAACGGTACCGATGGCAGCTTAGGGGTTGCGATCAATGCTCTGCAGTCAACCAGTGCACCGCACCGTTTCTTGGGTATCAACCCAGATGGCCAAGTAGCAATCACGCAAACAGCTGGCAATAAATATGGCCACGTTGTCTTGCGTGGCGGCAACGGCAAGCCGAACTACGACTCAGTGTCGGTAGCTATGTGCGAGCAAGAGCTTAAGAAAGCTGGCCTTAAACCCAACATCATGATCGACTGCTCACATGCTAACTCCAATAAAGACGCCTCTCTACAGCCACTGGTAGCACAAAACGTGGCCAACCAGATCTTGGAAGGCAACGAGTCGATTATTGGCTTGATGATTGAGAGCAACATTGGCTTTGGTAGCCAGCCAATTCTTGATGATCGTGAGCAAATGCAATACGGCGTGTCGGTCACCGACGCATGCATTAGTTGGGAGCAAACCGAAGAAACCATCATGGGCATTCGCAACAAACTAAAAGATGTCTTACCCTCAAGAATAAAGTAATGACATTTGGTGCACCATGCAGGATGCCAATATTGCCTCCTCTTTCTTCTTGATCTTTACCGGTGCAGCGGTGGTCGCTACCGCTGCACTTTATACTCGCCAACCACTCATCATCGCCTACATCGCTTTGGGCGCCTTGCTTGGCCCGTATGGGTTTAAACTACTGGAACACCCGGAACTAACGACAGAAATCTCTGAGATTGGTATTATCTTTTTGCTATTTTTACTTGGCTTAGATATGCAGCCCAGGTCGCTTGCTCGCACCATTAAAGAAACCTCCATTGTCGCATTATTAAGCAGTGTCCTCTTTGCAGTCCTTGGCTGGATCATTGCCTTGGCTTTTGGTTTTACTGGCTTAGAGGCCGTTATCATCGGCCTCTGCTGCATGTTTTCCTCTACCATCATTGGCATAAAGCTCTTACCAACCACAGTACTGCATCACAAGCGCTCGGGTGAGCTAATGGTTGGCCTGCTACTGCTTCAGGACATTATTGCTATTACCACACTGCTAGCACTTACTGGCATGAACACAGACACCCCTGCTTTGCTGCATTACGGCCGGGCGTTGTTTGCCTTGCCACTGCTTGCTTTATTGGCTTGGCTTGCCGTCAGATACCTTCTTATTCCATTGCTAGAGCGCTTCGACCGCTTTCAGGAGTACATATTTCTACTGGCCATAGGCTGGTGTTTAGGCTTCGCTGAACTGGCTCACTTAGCCGGATTATCACTAGAGATAGGGGCCTTCATTGCTGGTGTAAGCCTTGCCTCACACCCAATCTCCCTGTTCATAGCACAGAGCCTTAAACCCCTTAGAGACTTCTTTTTAGTTATTTTCTTTTTTTCGCTCGGCGCCAACTTCAACCTGGCTCTACTCGACCAAGTGATTATCGCGGCATCCGTGCTAGCCATTACCATGCTGATAATCAAACCCTTAGTCTTTCGATTTTTATTTGGGCGAATCGTCGACAATAAAAGCTTGGCTTGGGACCTAGGCTTTCGATTGGGCCAAATTAGTGAGTTTTCATTATTGCTGGCATTTTTAGCCAGTAGCATGGGCGTATTGAGCAACATAGGCGCGCACGTTGTACAGGCAACGGCCATTATTACCTTTGCCATTTCTTCTTATATTGTGGTGCTAAACTTCCCATCGCCGGTGGCAGTAAAAGACGAATTACGGCGCGATTGAGCCAGAAAAAATTATTTTGGCTTTTTTCTAGCTGTTATTTAATACATTGTATACACTTACACTACGTGTATAGATAAACAATCGAGGTCAGTGTGAAACTTACCGCGCGCCAACAAGAAATTCTTCAATTGATTAAAAACCACATTGAAGAGACCGGCTACCCGCCAACTCGTGCCGAAATAGCGAAACATTTTGGTTTTAAATCACCCAATGCTGCCGAGGCACACCTACGTGCGCTGGCGAAAAAAGGCGCCATCGAAATGGTACCAGGCGCTAGCCGCGGCATTCGCTTAGCCGACGATGCGGCCAATGAGTCAGGCCTAGCAATTATTGGTCGCGTCGCCGCTGGCTCGCCAATACTAGCAGAACAACACATTGAGCAGCGGGCAGCTGTTGCCAGCAATTTCTTCTCACCGGCAGCCGATTATTTGCTTCGTGTGCAGGGTACATCAATGATCAACGCAGGTATTTTTGAAGACGATCTTATTGCCGTGCATCGCACTAGTGACGTTAAAAATGGCGACATCGTTGTCGCTCGTGTTGATGGAGATGTAACGGTGAAGCGCTGGCTAAAGCAAGGCAATAAAGTACAGTTAATCCCAGAAAACGATGAGCTTTCACCCATAGAAGTGGACGCCAGCCATGAGCTAAGCGTTGAAGGGTTGTGCGTAGGCGTTATTCGCCAACACTAACTGACCTGCAACGAGCATCAAATAATCGCTCCGTGCTGACTTCTGGCTATGCTTAATCATATAGCTTGGAGAACCTGTGATGAAGCTAATTGATGCGGTAGTCAAAAAGGCGGTTGCCTACCTTAGCGTGCAAAGGTACGACCCAGTGGCGCAGCCGGCTAATTTTGAGCGCTTGCGCCACGAGATACGCCCCTGCGACGTTGTGCTGGTAGAGGGCAATTCACATATCGCCAACGTCATACGTACGGTTACCCAATCGCGCTGGTCACACGCAGCACTCTACATTGGTCGCCTACACGATGTAGAAGACCCAGTGGCACGGCGAAAAATAAAAGAAGTGTTTGATGCCCAGCCAGATACACAGCTGGTTGTAGAAAGTGAGCTTGGCTTTGGCACAGTCATCCGACCTCTCAATGTTTATCAAAACCGGCCTATGCGACTGTGTCGTCCAAAGCTTGTTGGCTATAGCGACGCGCAAGTGGTGTTAAGCCAAGCTATTAGCCGGCTAGGCACAGACTATGACTTACGCCAGATTCTTGATTTAGCCCGCTTAATGATGCCCTGGTCAATTATGCCAAGGAAGTTTCGCTCAACACTATTTGGCTGGCAACCTGGGCAGTATACCCGCACAGTATGCTCAACCATGATTGCCGAGGCCTTTGGGACAATTAAGTACCCAATTTTGCCGTTGGTAAAAAAGCTCGACCACGGTGAGTTGCGGCTGTTTCAGCGCAATCCAAGATTAACGGTACCAGCCGATTTTGATTATTCGCCGTACTTCGACATCATCAAGTTTCCATACATCGACCTAGAGCAATCGTCGAATCAGCACTATAAGGGGCTACCTTGGCATGGGGATATTGAGCTAACGATCGAGGAGTCTAAACAATGGGTAGCAATTGATGCCTTTGCACCAGGCGAGCAGCGCCATGCTCGACGCCCTACCCGTTCAAATCACTAAGCTATCTTTCGCGATATGATGTTGAGTCAACCGCACTCGCTACATGGTGCTGGTGATTTTGTCTGAGTTCAACAAACCAGCCAACTGCTTTTCGATCTTGTCTTTTGCCAGAATACTTTTTTCATTGAACTGTATACCCACACCACTGACTCGGTTGTTTTGAGCGCCGCGCGGGGTGATCCAACAAACTTTACCAGTCACCGGTATTTTATCCGCTTCTTCAGGCAGGCTCAGCAAACAGAAAACTTCATCGCCCATCTTAAACTTGCGATTCGTCGCAATGAATATACCGCCATTCACCACAAATGGCATATACGATGCGTACAACACGGCTTTGTCACTTAAGTTCAGTGACATGAACCCACCAGCACCTGGAATCATTAACGCTCTCCCCAACACAAAGACATAAAGTCAATCAACATTGACTCCAACCAAGATTGTAAATTAAGTGACGCACCCCGGCGCATGGCGGAAATGTCACTAATTTGTTGATCAACCCATTTCATTAACTTATCAGATGGCAACGCCTGGTCAATCAGTTCGACTAATCCATTTGGATCCTGTAAGGCTTGCTGCTGCCCAAGGCTTGCTTTCACCAAATCGACTAACCAGGCTTGCAGCCAGGTCATCAGATGCTCAACTTCAAGCTTAGCCATGCCTGATGCCGCTTCTACCGCATTGAGCTTGCCGTCTAACAGCCCCGCAAACAGGGCGAGCAACTTTTCCCGGCTTGCCATGGTATCTTCTAGGCTAGCAGCAAGAACCGGCCGCCCTCGTGCTAAGTCTAGCAAGGTTTGTTTTTGCGCTATGTCATCTAGGTAGCTGAGCGCTTGCTCTGGGGTTGGCATTGGTACCACATAGCTCTGGCATCGTGAGCGTATGGTCGGCAATAACTGCCCAGGGCGCTCGGTCGCAAGAATAAATACTACACTGGAGGCAGGCTCTTCTAAGGTTTTTAGAATGGCGTTGGCCGATGCCGTGTTTAGCCGCTCAGCTTGGTCAATAAGTATCACCTTACAAGCCGCCACTTGCGGTCGTGTGGTGGCAAATTCATTTGCCTTACGCACCTTATCAACGCCAATCTGCTTTTTGCCTTCATCTGGTGCAACCAGAAGAAAGTCTGGGTGGGTATCCGCGTCAATTAGTCGGCAATCATGGCACTGGCCACACCGCTTACCATTGGTTTGATTTCGGCAGCGAAAAAGCTCTGCGATTGCATGTGCCGTTTCACTCACACCAATCCCCATATCACCGGTAATCAGCAGCGACGGCGCCAGTTGCTTGTTTTGCCATAGTTGGCCAAGCTGCAACATTAAGGAAGATGCCCACTCGATCCTCATAACCAGTCCTCCAGCTTAGTTCGCAGATCGCTCTGCACCTTTGCTAATGGCTGGCTAGCATCGATTACCCACCAACTTGGGTCCGTTTCGGCTTGCGCTAGATATCCTTGGCGAACCTTGTTGAAAAACTCTAACTTCTCGGATTCAAAACGATCTGGTTGGCTGCGCTGACCAGCACGCTGCAGCCCTACTTCAACCGGTGCATCAAGGTAAATCACTAAGTCGGGCTGACAGTCGCTGTGTACTAGTTCAGCTAACTGATCTATTGCTTGCAACCCCATTTCACGACCAAACCCTTGATAAGCTCGAGTCGAGCCGGTAAAGCGGTCGCACAACACCCATTGGCCTTGTGCCAAAGCTGGTTTAATTTTTTTCTCGATATGTTGGGCGCGGGCGGCGAACATTAATAACAGCTCGGCCAGTGGTACCGGTGCATCCTCTTGCTTGCTCAACAATAACTGGCGAATTGACTCCGCTAACGGTGTGCCGCCAGGCTCGCGGGTTTGCACCACATCACCATGCGCCGCGAGTATGTCTGCAATAAGGGCTAGGTTGGTAGACTTGCCAACGCCCTCTGAGCCCTCTAATACGATAAATTTGGCCATCATTGTCCCAACTGATATTTGCGTACCGCGGCATTATGATCAGCTAAATTAGTAGAAAACTGGGAGCTGCCATCGCCCCGCGCAACAAAGTATAAATAGTCTGTTTGTGCCGCATTGATCACCGCATCAATCGACTCAAGACCAGGGTTGGCAATTGGCGTTGGCGGTAAGCCATTTATAACATAAGTATTGTAAGCTGTGCGCTCACGCAAATGACTGCGGCGTAAGTCACCATCAAAACGATCACCTAAGCCATAGATCACTGTTGGATCAGTCTGCAGGCGCATACCTATATTGAGCCGGTTAATAAAGACGCTCGCTATGATCGGGCGATCACTGGCTTGTCCGGTTTCCTTTTCGATAATCGATGCTAACGTTAGCATTTCATAAGGGCTTGCCAAAGGTAGGCCTTCTGGGCGCTTTGCCCAAGCCGCATCGAGACGCTGCTGCATTTTTTCTTTAGCCCTAAGCAGTAGAGAGCTCACCGTTGTATTGGCGGCATAGCGGTACGTATCCGGAAACAACCAACCTTCTGGGTTACCTTCAATCGCCAATAGCTCGGCAACGCCCTCGGGCGTCAGCTCAATGTCTTTTTTTAGGTCTTCTGCTTCGTTTAATAGCGCCAGCCACTCTTTTACCGTTAGCCCTTCAGCAAATGTAATGCGCTCTAATTCAACGTCGCCACGCTCCATTTTGGCAAGCGCTTGTGCCACCGTTATGCCTGGTTCAAATTCATAGCGCCCAACATGCAAATAACTGCGTTCATTAAATTGCCACCACAAGCGCCAAATGTGGTGATTGCTTACCCACCCTTTCTGCTCGAACTCATACACTGTACGTGCAACGGTTTGCCCGCGTGGTACGCTATAGCTCGCTGCTTCTTCGATTGGCAGCACCCGTGCGAGTTCGTTCGCCACATACCAATAGCCAGCACCACCAGCAACAAGCAAAAGGGTAAATAACACAGCAAATACTTTAAATAACTTGGCGACCATAACGAACGTCTTCTATCAGGGAAAATAATTCAGGCAATACAGGCTCAACACTGAAAGCTTGACTGTTACAGCGCATAACGGGTGTTAGGCCACGCACCGCGTTGCTTGTCCAAATTCTGTCGGCATTATACAAGGTTTCTAGTGAAATACGCTGAACGCTCGTTGCAAGTCCTAATCGCTGGGCTGCATTCAGTACAAGCTGGCGCATTACTCCCTGTATACCGGCCCGGTCAAGTGTTGGGGTACACAGCACACCTTGGTGCAAGATAAACAGATTGCCCGCGGTTGCACAGGTAACATAACCATCTTGGTCCAGCATGATGCCGTCATTAAATTCAGGCGCTAAACTAGCAGTGGCGATGACTTGATCGAGCCGATTGATATGCTTACAGGCCACCAGCGCTGGCTGATGCGACAACCTATGTTCAATAATCTGAACGGCTACGGGCGCGCTGGATGGCGCGCGATCGAATCCTTGCACGATCGTTTTGATTGCAGCACGACCTGGCGCGTATCCCCTACCCTGCTGAGCGCGAGTAACGGTAATGCGAGCCATTTGACAGTGTTTAAGCTGGTTAAGCTGGCTTACGAGAAAGCCTGCCAGCATGGGCGAAAAAGGCATGGATAACACCTCCATACCCCTACTTAAACGCTGCCAGTGGTGTGACCAAAGTGGTACACGACCATCCACTAAGCGTATCGTTTCAAATAACCCATCGCCATATAACAAACCCCGGTCAAGTGCCGGGGTTTGTGCAGGTTTACCATCAATTAGAAGCATTAGACCTTGCTGAAAATCACCGTACCATTGGTACCACCAAACCCGAAAGAGTTTGACAGTGCGTGTTCGATCTTCATCTCTTGGGCAGTGTGTGCCACATAGTTGAGATCGCACTCATCACTTGGATTATCTAGGTTAATAGTTGGCGGCGCAACCTGATCTCGAATGGCTAGCACTGAGAAAATCGCCTCGATCGCACCGGCTGCACCTAGCAGGTGACCTGTCATCGACTTGGTTGAACTCATTACAACCTTATTTGCATCGGCACCATAGAGCGATTTAGCTGCCATAGTTTCAGCGATATCACCGGCTGGGGTAGACGTACCGTGGGCGTTGATATAGTTCACGTCAATTGGGTTGAGCTTGGCATCCGCCATGGCGTTTTTCATCGATAACGCTGCACCTGAGCCATCAGCTGGTGGTGACGTCATATGATAAGCATCATCGCTCATACCAAAACCAGTTAGCTCGGCATAAATTTTTGCACCACGCGCTTTAGCATGCTCGTACTCTTCCAACACCATGATGCCAGCACCGTCAGACAATACAAAACCATCACGGTCTTTGTCCCAAGGGCGTGACGCCGCTTGCGGGTCATCGTTGCGAGTAGACAGCGCACGTGCTGCAGCAAAGCCACCCATGCCAAGTGGGGTTGATGCGTATTCTGCACCACCAGCAATCATCACATCCGCATCACCGTAAGCAATAGTGCGTGCGGCATAACCCATAGAGTGCGTACCTGTTGTACAAGCTGTAGTGATCGCAATATTCGGACCGCGGAAGCCATAACGAATGGCTAGGTTGCCCGCCGTCATATTAATAATGGCACCTGGTACAAAAAATGGAGAAATGCGGCGTGGGCCTTTATCAACCAATGCTGAATGGTTAGTTTCAATGGTGTGCAAACCACCAATGCCAGAGCCGATAGAACAACCAATACGTGCTGCGTTGTCTTCAGTAACGGTCAACCCTGAGTCTTCAAACGCTTGAATCGCTGCGGCGATACCATACTGGATAAACGGGTCCATCTTCTTGGTATCTTTGGCATCGAAGTAGTCAGTTGGCTCGAAACCTTTTACCCGACCACAAAATTGAGTGGCGAACTTGCTTGCATCAAAGTGATCAATCGTTGCAATACCACTTTTTCCTGCAAGAATCCCCTGCCAGCTTTCTTCTACTGACAAACCTAATGGGCTCAACATACCCATGCCAGTCACAACAACGCGTCTGCCGTTCATGCACTTCTCCATTAAAATACTAAAAAGAAAAGCCGCCCCTTTAGGACGGCTTTTCATATTCGACTACTAAATCGCGAAGCCTGATGCTAAGCGTTTAGCAACGACCAATTACTGGTTGTTGTTGATGTAATCGATCGCGTCCTGAACTGTTTGGATCTTTTCTGCATCTTCGTCAGGGATGTCAGTATCGAACGCAGTTTCAAGTTCCATTACTAGCTCAACAGTGTCTAGAGAGTCAGCACCCAAGTCATCTACGAAAGATGCCGCTGGCACTACGTCTTCTTCTTTAACACCTAGTTGCTCAGCAACGATCTTCTTTACGCGTTCTTCAATATTGCTCATGTTAACTCCCGATTATTCTGTTCGGTATAAGGAATTTAAAAATTTTGCTTAGTGTATTGGTCACAATTGCCAACGGCAAGTAAAAAGTTTCTGTCGTTTTAGGCACGACTGAAGCACTTACACTAAACGATCAATTAGTGTTCAAAACCTAGCAAAAGCGCTTAAAACATCAACAAAAAAGCACTTTTGCCTATTTATATCAGCTTAATATCAAGTTATTTGGCTAATTAGGCTTGCAAGAGTCATTCTGCAAACCTTAGCGATTGACTGAATCGAAATGATAGCGCGGCGAAAGCTTGCGAAAACGCCGCACAATTCAACCAATCCGGATTTAGGGAGTTATGTGGATCTGAGCTTAGTGCAGTACAAGGCAAATGTGAGCGAGGCGCGCAGTGTACAAGTCGTACATGAGTAGCCGAGCGAACATTTAACGCAGTAATGCGCAAGATCAGACCCACAGGAACCCTAAATCACATGTACATGCCGCCGTTTACGTGTATCGTCTCGCCGGTGATGTACGCTGCTTCTTCACTTGCCAAGAATGCAACAGCCGACGCAATCTCAGCTGGATCACCCAAACGACCAGAAGGCACTTGCGCTAGCAACGCTTCTTTGTGCGACGCTTCTAGTACATTAGTCATATCCGTTGCGATAAAACCAGGTGCAACAGCATTCACAGTAATGCCACGCGGGGCAACTTCACGTGCTAGCGAGCGAGAAAAACCTTCGGCGCCTGCTTTTGACGCAGAGTAGTTCGCTTGGCCAGCATTACCCATCGAGCCCACAACAGAGCTAATGTTTACGATGCGACCCCAACGGTTTTTCGACATCGCACGTAATGCAGCCTTTGAAACGCGGAAGATGCTGGTTAGGTTGGTATTGATTACCGCATCCCAGTCTTCTTCTTTCATGCGCAACATTAGGTTATCTTTAGTGATACCAGCATTGTTCACCACGATCACTGGCGCGCCAAAATCTTCTGTTACCGCTTTAAATAACTCGGTTACTGAATCTGTATCCGCAACGTTTGCAACGTAACCTTTACCTTTTACACCAGCTTCAGCTAGATATTCAGTAATTTTTGCCGCACCACCTTCAGATGTAGCCGTACCAACGACGGTAGCACCTTGTGATGCTAACTTTAACGCGATCGCTTTGCCGATACCGCGCGTTGCACCTGTAACTAGGGCAACACGACCCTCATGCATAGACATATAAGCTCCTTAAGCTTCTAAATACTTTGCGAGGCTGGCAGCATCGCCAGTCGCTTGCGCACCTAGCGCACGATTAATACGCTTCGCTAGACCCGCTAACACTTTACCTGGACCAACTTCAACTAGGGTTTCAACACCCTGCTCGGCCAGTTTGTTGACTGATGGCGCCCACAGTACCGGCTGGTACAGCTGAGCGATCAGTTTTTCACGAATTAGATCTGCCGACTCAGCCACGTCACCATCCACGTTATGTAGAACAGGAATGCTTGGCGCCGTAATGTTCACTTCTTTCAGCGCTTGCGCTAGCTTTTCTGCTGCTGGTTTCATTAGCACACAGTGCGACGGCACACTTACAGGCAATGGCAACGCACGTTTCGCACCAGCTTCTTTTGCACGCTCACAAGCAGCATCAACAGCTTCTTTATGACCAGCAATGACAACTTGGCCAGGCGAGTTGTAGTTCACTGCCTGAACAACTGCTGCGTCGTCTAGCGCGCCACAAACCTCTTCAACTTGCTCATCAGTCAAACCAAGGATCGCAGCCATGGCACCAACGCCAGCAGGCACGGCTTGCTGCATCAGTTGGCCACGTAGCTCAACAAGCTTTACTGCGTCTTTAAATTCGATTGCACCAGCACATACCAATGCTGAGTACTCACCCAAGCTGTGACCCGCCATGGCAACGGGTGCTGCCACACCTTCTTGCTGCAATACACGGAAAAGGGCCACGCTTGCTGTTAACAATGCTGGCTGGGTTTTTTCTGTTTTACCTAACTCTTCAGCAGGGCCATCTTGAACCAATGCCCAAAGGTCGTAACCAAGTGCTTCAGACGCTTCAGCGAACGTGTCAGTTACAACAGAATATTTTTCAGCCACATCTGCAAGCATCCCTACAGTTTGTGAGCCTTGACCAGGAAAAACAAAAGCGGTTGTCATAATGGTTCCATATAAGTATCTAGTTGGCATTATCGATTGGACAATGACAGAGTAAACAGAAGATCTGAGAAAACAATTGTGATTATTTCGAACAGGTCAGTAGAGTGGCGGTATTACTGACTTAACACAACCCATTGCAGGCTGCTGTAATTATAAATATTTCCCGAAGCTGCGCTTCGTAAAACCTACTGCTGCACATATCGTAGGTCGTACGAATCTTTGATTCGGGCGACATAGCTTTGTAATGCTCAAAAAAAAGGAGCCGCTAGGCTCCTCTTTTTTAGTCTTCGCTGCTGTCAGCAACTACTTTCTTACCACGGTAAAAGCCGTCTGGCGTTACGTGGTGACGACGGTGAGTTTCACCAGTCGTTGAATCTACTGACAGAGTTGCAGCAGTTAGAGCGTCGTGTGAACGGCGCTGACCGCGACGTGAACGAGTTACTTTGTTCTTTTGAACAGCCATGGTTTACTCCAAGCTTTCAGGATAACTTATCTTTCAAATCCGCTAGCATAGCGAACGGATTCTGCTTAGCCTCACCATCAACTTCAGACTGCTCATCCTCAGTTGGCGAAGCGGTGTAATGGTTCGGTGCATTGCACTCAGCTTCAGGATGCATGACATTAACAGGCACCCCGAGCAGCAGTTCGTCTTCAAGTGGGCTTACGATGTCAGCACGATCTTGATCACCGCTCACCAACCAGGGCTCGTATTGTTTGCTAACGTGCGCTGCTGCCTCATCAGAGAACACAATAGCTAGTGCAAAGTCGGCACGTATTGGCAAGCGCATCGGCTGCAAACAGCGCTGACAAGTCACTTCAACGTCAACAGAAAGAGACCCTTTAACAAACCGCTGCCGATCTTCATCAATACCAAACTCTAATTCAACCTCAGCATCAGTCACTACTTCGATACCAGATTCCTGCGTGCGAACAAATTTGCTCGCGGCAATCATTCCAGAAAGCGAGACAGCTTTTTGTGCTAATTTTAGTGGCTCAAGTGAGCTTGGTAATGCAGGTTTCGACATAGGCGCGGTATGATAGGGATCGGTCAAGCTACTGTCAAAGGTTTTCGTACATTATGAGTATAGTTCTCGCGTCCTCATCTCCCTATCGCCAGCAACTTTTGCAACGATTGCAACTGTCATTCATCGCTGACAGCCCGGATATTGATGAAACGCCGCTACCTAACGAGTCGCCAATAGAACTGGTCACGCGCTTAGCACGACTAAAAGCAGAAGCGACAGCTAAGCGTCATCCGGGCAAAATCATCATTGCAAGCGACCAAGTTGGTGTCGACCCATATGGCACTATACTGACCAAGCCAGGCACACGCGACGCTGCAATTGAACAATTAATGCGCTACCCCAACAACCAGATCAGTTTTCTAACCAGCCTTTATACAGGCACAACTGAACAGCATTGCCTCGATGTTGTTAGCTACGATGTCGGCTTCCGAGACTTAACGCGTGACCAAATCGAGGCATACGTAGATATGGAACAACCATTTGATTGTGCCGGCAGTTTTAAAGCCGAAGGGCTAGGCAGCGCCCTATTCAGTTATCAACGCGGCGATGACCCAACTAGCTTGATTGGGCTACCACTCATCAAGTTATGCGAACATCTAGATAGCCTTGGTTATGACGTGCTCGGTCGGCATAACTAAAAGTTCAGCATGACACCCTCTTTTGGGGCATCCAGCGTTAGGCGCTTGCCGGTGCGAGGGTGCTGAAAAGTAAGCTGGGCAGCATGCAGCATCAAGCGATCACAACCAATAGATTTACTGTACGCCAGCTCTTCTGGGGTGCAGTATTTTTCGTCACCGGCAATCACACCACCGCCATACAAACAATGCACACGTATCTGATGGGTCCGACCGGTCTTTGGTGAGGCTTCCATTAATGTCCAGCCTTTGCCACGCTTGAGTACCTTATAACCCGTCACCGAAGGCTTGCCAGCTCTTGAAACTCGAACCAAGCGCTCCTCGCCTCGTTGATAGCGTTCAAGTGGCGCATCCACAGCACTTTTCCCATCCGGCCATCGCCCCAACACCACACAGTGATAAATTTTGCGCATGGTTTTACCACGCAGTTGATCATGCAAGTGCTTGAGCGCACTGCGCTTTTTGGCAACGAGAATCACCCCTGAGGTGTCGCGATCTAAGCGATGCACTAATTCTAAAAACTTTTGTTGCGGATATAACTGGCGCAGCGCTTCAATTAAACCAAGCTTCACGCCACTGCCACCATGCACTGCTAACCCATGCGGTTTATTAACCGCAATCATCACGTCATCTTCATATAAAATGCGGGCTTGCAACGTTTGCTTTAACTGCTCACTAGCCGGCGCGGCAGCACTCGGCTCACTTACTCGCACTGGTGGAATACGAACTACATCATCTATCGCGAGTCGGTCAGTTTGCTTGCAGCGCTTTTTATTAACGCGCACTTCACCTTTTCGAATAATTCGGTACACCAAGCTTTTTGGCACACCCTTTAACTGCGACATCAAAAAGTTGTCCAGCCGCTGACCATCGTTATCTTCGTTGATGGTGACAAATCTCACGCCTTGCGACATACATCCACACTACTTATTTAACAAAGGCCTATGATAACAGGTTATTGAACATTTGCGCCCTAGCTACATTCTGTTATATTGAGAAAGTATCCGTAAAAGGATCTGGATTTAACATAGCAAATCCATCGAGCACGAGTCAGTGCCAAGCTAGATTTATGCTGGTGACGCAATAAACTGCATTTAATGCGCAAGCGGGAAGAGCCGTAAGACTTGCCTAATAATGCCACGTCATCAGCAGAACTTCACAATTTACGATGAACGCCATTCTGCAATCAGAGGTGAGTCAGCTGTCGGAAGCAAGATGAGTTAAGTTGACGTCCCGACAACGACCAAGGATTCAGATTTGACGTGAAGTAATCTGCTTCGCGACCCGTCTTGGTGGATAACAACAACCAAGAGTCGAATTACTGCATGAAAAGAATGCTAATTAATGCAACACAGGTTGAAGAAACCCGTGTTGCCTTGGTCGATGGGCAGAGCCTGTACGACCTAGACATCGAAAATGGCTTTCGTGAACAAAAAAAAGCAAACATCTACAAGGGTCGAATCACCCGCATTGAACCAAGCCTTGAAGCTGCGTTCGTAGACTACGGCGCTGAACGCCACGGCTTTTTACCCCTTAAAGAAATCGCACGCGAATACTTCTCTAATACCGACTTCCAAGGTCGCCCAAATATCAAAGATGTCGTCGCTGAAGGCACCGAGGTCATTGTTCAGGTTGACAAGGAAGAGCGTGGCAATAAAGGGGCAGCATTAACCACTATGATCAGCCTCGCCGGCCGGTTCCTAGTATTGATGCCAAACAATTCGCGCGCTGGTGGTATATCCCGCCGTATTGAAGGTGAAGAACGTGCCGAATTGCGCGAAGCGATGCGCGGCTTAAACATTCCTAAAGGCATGGGCGTCATTGCACGCACAGCCGGCATCGGCCGCTCTACCGAAGAGCTTCAGTGGGATCTAGACAACCTACTGAACTTGTGGCGCGCAATTACCGATGCATCGGCGAATAAGGCACCTCCGTTCCTCATTTTGCAAGAAAGCAACGTGATCATTCGAGCGATCCGTGATTATTTGCGCTCGGATATTGGTGAAGTACTGATTGATAACGAAGACACCTTCGCTGAGGCACAAGGCTTTGTTTCAACCTACATGCCAACGTTTGCCAATAAAATTAAGCTGTACCAAGACGAAGTACCGCTTTTTAATCGCTTTCAAATTGAGTCGCAAATTGAGTCGGCATTCCAGCGTGAAGTGAAGCTACCATCAGGCGGCTCAATTGTTATCGACCCAACTGAAGCCTTGGTATCGATTGATATCAACTCAGCACGTGCGACCAAAGGCGGCGATATTGAAGAAACCGCGCTGAATACCAACCTCGAAGCAGCGGAAGAAATTGCCCGCCAGTTGCGCTTGCGTGACATCGGTGGCTTGATCGTGATCGACTTTATCGACATGACACAAGCCAAGCACCAACGCGAAGTTGAACAGAAGTTAAAACAAGCCGCAGGTGCCGACCGCGCCCGTGTACAAATTGGCCGTATTTCACGCTTTGGCCTGCTAGAACTATCACGTCAACGTTTGCGCCCATCATTGGGTGAAACAAGTGCGATCACTTGCCCGCGCTGCTCAGGCCACGGCATCATTCGCGATGTTAAATCACTGGCATTATCTATTCTTCGCATTGTTGAAGAAGAAGCGTTTAAAGAGCGTACGTCACAAATTCGTGTCGTAGTGCCACTCGCCGTTGCAACCTACTTGTCGAACGAGAAGCGCAACGCCATTACCGAGATAGAAAAGCGTCTTGATGTACATATCCTAGTCATTGCCGACCCAGAGATGCATACCCCACATTATGATGTGGTGCGCCTGCGTGATGACGACGAGCAGCTAGGTGATGACACACCAAGCTTTAAGATTAAGGTTGAGTCGAGCAGCACGGAAGAGCAAACAGCAGCCCTAGAAGCTCCTGTTAAGCGTGAGCGAGCTGCTGTATCGCAAATTGCTGCGGCACCAAAAAAAGCGCTACCTGAAGAGGCGCCGGCGACTGAGTCACTGCTGGGCAAAATTAAAGGCTGGTTAAAATCTGCATTTGTTGAAGAAGCACCAGAGCGCGACACTAGCGCCGCACCAGCAGCTAAAAAACCAAAACAAGACAGCAAGCAAAAGCCAAAGCCAGCGAAAAAACCTCGCAACAACGATCGTAATAACGACCGTGGTAGCGATCGTGGCCGTAACACCGATCGCAACAATGATCGAGGCCCAGATCGCAACACTGACAAGTCAAATAGAAACGGTGACCAGCGCACTAACGACAAGCGCCGCAAGCCTCGCAACAACGATAAGTCAAACGATAAAGGCCAAGATAAGCACAACGACAGCAAAGCGCCCGAGCAGAAAAAGCAGGAGCGCAAAGCTGATCCAAATCGCCGCCCAAACCGCGACGACCAAGGCCGCATTCCAACCAATGAGCGCGGTGCGAATCGACGCGAGCGTGACAATAGCGCGCAAGAGTCGCGCAAGGCACAAGCTGCGGTAACTGAGCAAACAGCAGAAGTCACATCGCAAGCCGTTGTTGAAGAGGCAAGCGAAAAGCCTCGTCGTACACGCAAGCCTGACAGCAGCAAAGCCCGTACAACGAAGCCAGAGGAAGTGGTTAACTCGCCAGTTGAAGAAACTGCAAGCCAAGCGCCAAACAATGGTGAACAAACTACTGCTGCAGAAGCAACGCCTGCGACAGGCGAGCAACCAAAAGCTGAGCCGACTACAAGTGTTGAGCAGCCTGAAGCTACGACTGAAGCAGCAAGTAAACCTGAAGCAGTGGCCAAACCTGAGGCTGAAAGCAAGCCGGAGGTTGCAGTGAACGCGGAGCCACAAGCGAGCGACAAAAAAGCAGCGCCTGCGCCACAACAATCTGCAGAGCCGCCGGTAGAAGCCAGCGAGCAAGCGCCTGCACCAACGAGCCAAAGCGAACCTGCACAAGCAGAGCCAGTCGAACCGGCGAAAGCAGATGCTAGCAGCACGGATACAGCCGAGCCGGCAAAAGAAGACAAAGCTGGCGCGCCGCGTCGTCGCCGTCGTCGCGCGCCAAACGACCCGCGCGAAATTGCTAAGCGTCAAGCCAGCGAAAGCAACGCCGAGTAGCGTTAACCAAATAGGGCCTGCGGGCCCTTTTTTTTACCTGATTGATTACGAGACACTTATGCGCCTAGATAAGTTTTTTTCTGACGCTACCGGAATGAGCCGCAAAGATGCTAAACGCCAAATTGGCAAGGGCAATGTTACTTGCAATGGCGAAGTTGAAAAACGCGCAGCCTATGTGGTCGCAGAACAGGATGAGATTGCTTGGCATGGCGAGCAGCTTAGCATTGCCGGCAACCTCTACATAATGCTCAACAAACCGCCAGGCTTTGTTTGCTCCACCGCTGACCCAGAACACCCGACAGTGCTTGAGCTGGTGGATGTCGTTAGCCGAACACCTCTGCACGCAGCTGGGCGTTTAGATATCGACACCACAGGCTTAGTATTGTTAACCAACGACGGGCAATGGTCTCATCGCATTACCTCACCTCAGCACCAGTGCGAAAAACGCTACC
The DNA here is from genome assembly GCF_003577475.1 of Salinibius halmophilus. Classification (GTDB taxonomy): domain Bacteria; phylum Pseudomonadota; class Gammaproteobacteria; order Pseudomonadales; family Natronospirillaceae; genus Salinibius; species Salinibius halmophilus. The sequence goes on along the minus strand of NZ_QPEP01000016.1, from coordinate 47,109 downwards.
GTGTTGAACTTGCCGATCCAATAACCGACGAGCAAATTAAACAATTAGAGCAAGGCGTGCTGTTACGCAATGAGGACACCCCTACTCTGCCAGCTAAAGTGGCAGTCATCGACGTACAGGAAATTTTGATTTCCATTTCTGAAGGTCGCTACCATCAAGTGAAACGCATGTTGGCGGCAGTTGGAAACCACGTTGACGCCCTGCACCGCGAGGCAATCGGGCCTATCGAACTGGATAAGGATCTTGAGTTAGGCGAAAGCCGATACCTAACGGACGAAGAGATAGTCTGGGTGGGTTAACTCAACCTGCTCGCTGGCAATACGAGTTAAATCCCGACGCAAATCATCTGCCAGCAGCAGCGATAAGTCTTGTGGGTGGATACCAATGCGTACGGGACGCCAGCGGCCCAATACCCGGTTAATCGCGTTCCAAGCACGCACCGACCATTTTCGCAATAGCGTGTCAGCCTCATAACCAACCATCGGCAAAAAATGGTGACGTTGCGCTCGGCTGTCATAAACGAAAAACGTTGACTCAAAAAGTCGGTAGCCACTGTCGCTGCGTTGATTAATAGGCAACTGACCAAATGCCCAAGCCGGTGGCACATACCAGTCACTGATTGGCAGACCGTTTTGCTCGAACCAATCGCGATTCGCTTGCATTAACGTTAACTCTTCCTCAGCAGTGATCGACAAATGCTCAGCGACATCACGCGAGACGAAAGTTGCATGCAACTTGTGCCACAAGGTTTCTATCTTCTCTGTTTTATGGTGCCAGCCATGGCCTGCAAGCTGCAAGCCATGAGTTGTCCACTGGCGCAACTGCATGAGCTGCTCGGGCTGCCATGCTAAGCCAGGCACCACCAACAACAGTATTTTATTACGGTGCGCACTAGGCACGAGCTCAATGATTTCGGCAACTCGCTCCATTGTCTCCGGCATCACATCATGAATGGATAAAACGGCTGTTTTCATTAAGCAACCTGGCGCAGTGGTTGATTCGACAAAGCACCCAATAGTTGCAGCCAGTCACTAATACTCCACTCATGAACTTCGCTGGCAACCGAGAGTGCTTTAGCCGCCTGTGCTTGCAGTGCATCGCTAGGCACTTGCTTGAGTTGCGACAATACTTGCGTTAGCGTCTGCTGCTCACTAATTAAACTCATCGCCCCAGATAAATTCTGCCACTGACTAATACCACAGCCCGTGCTAACAATAGCAATGCGCTGACGCGCCATGGCTTCTAGCGCAATGGTACCGAATGATTCAAAGTAAGATGGCAGTAACAGTGCATCATTGGCATCCATTTGTTGGCGCAATTGAGCTCGGCTTAACCAGCCAACATAGTGCAAGTTATCTAGCTCATCACAATAGGCTTCAACTTCCTTGCGCATTGGGCCATCACCAGCAACCGTAAACTGGATATCACGATGGCGTTTTGCTGCAAGCAGCACAGATGCTACGTTTTTCTCAGCCGCAAGACGGCCAGCAAACAAACAACGCTTTAACTCGCCTGAATGCGGCACCACGGGTGTATCAACAAATTCAGCCGGTATGGGTGTACCAACAAGCTTTACCGATTCAGCACCGATGCGTTCGGCGAGCTCTACCATTTCTCTAGAATTAGCCAATACTTCTGAAGATTTACTAAACAGGTATTTGTTCGATTGCTCAAAATATCGACGGGCCACTTTGCCCATAATCGAGCCTTGCCAGTACAAGTCCGTTAAGTGCTCAAAGCTCGTGTGAAAACCAGCTACCACTGGAATATTCATCGATTGCGCAATGAAAGCACCCATTAGGCCATAACAACCTGGTGTTGGCACAATCACGACATGAGGATTCAACTGGCGCAACGAGCGTTGCAACGAAATTGGGTTGGGCATGCACATCTTTTGTGTCGAGTCGCCTGGCAAAGGCAACACCATACCCGCCTGCCAACGACCATCAGCCTCGATCGTTGGAGAGAAAATTTCGACCTGATGAATATGGCGACGTAAATGTGTTACCAAATCGAGATAGTACGCGCCAACACCGTTGCGTGCGGGTGCAGCATCCGAGACTACTGCTAGACGTAGCTGTTGTGTATGAGCAATCGTCATCTTTACGCTCCTTGCATGCTAAGTGCTTGATGCTGACGCCATGCTGGCATAAAAAAACGCCGTATGTCGTCTTCGCCAATGTGGTATTCCAACAAGCTGTATTGGTGGCCACTACTGTACTGTCGCGAGGCTTGCGCTTGTTGCTCAAGCTGCTCAGCGAAAGCATCTGTAACTTCTAGATGACAGAACTGATAAATAGCCTTAGTAGTACTTACCAGTTCCGTTTTAATTTGGCTCATTGGTACCAGCACACAATTGGGTTGCGATGCCCAGTGCGCGACAATTTCATAATAGGCTGCTAGCGAATTCAGAAGAGGTTGCTGAATTTGCTTAAACGTCGCCATGCTTGCAAATAAGGCCACAGAAGGCTTTAACGAGCTAAGCTGCGAAGCAACGACCGTTTCCGGATCACGAGTACAGGCGATAAACTTTGCATCAGGGAACGTTTGACTCAGGCTGGTCATCATTGACGTGAAAGATGGGTTTTTCGATAAAATCCTTAGGTCAGAACCATGGAAATATAAATGCTTCTGCAAACAACTATAATAGTACTGCATGACCAAACGGCGCCACCAAGCCGGTAGTTGTTGGTCAAACTGACTGAGTTGCCATATGTACTTGCTATTTGGCGCCAGTACGAACAGTAAAAAACAAGCGTGGATAGATAAAAATAACAGGAAGTCTTCTTCTGGCTCATCCAAGCGAATGGTATGGATGTTATCCATGCGAACAAACAGCCGTTGCTGTGCTCGCTCTACTAAACCAACAAAAGGTCGACCCAGAAAAGCAACTGCTTGCCAGAAATAGCGCTCGCTGATCGATGGCGCCAAAATACATTCCCACGTTCTAAGGGTTGTTAATGACGCATCATTAGCCAGCACTCGTTGCAAAAAAGTAGTGCCGCTGCGCGGCACTCCCAAAACAAATACTGGCGCCTTTACAGGCAGCTGCCGTGCCTTGCGAAACAGCAGTGCATCCAAAATAAAACCAATAATGTGAACAACATTCAATGCGCTCAGCGCAATCCATACTAGCGAAAACAGAACTAATCTTTTTGGTAAACACTTAATGCCAGCACTGGGTAGCGCTTTAATTAATGTGAAGAGTAAAAAAAAAGGCGCAATCGCTAATAGGATGATGTTCATTTTACTGCTCGTAAAGGCTTAGGCTTTAGCCATCCATTGATCGTTAGATACTCCACTACCTTTTGCGCACATTGTTCGGCAGTGAACTGACTACCGTCCAAATAAACTTCTGGGTTAACTGGCGGCTCATAGCTCGAGTCGATACCAGTGAAGTTCTTAATTAACCCAGCCCGTGCTTTACGATACAACCCTTTTGGGTCACGCTTTTCGCACTCAGACAATGGTGTATCAATATGAATTTCAATGAACTCACCTTGTTCAAACCGGTCACGTACCATTTGCCTTTCACTCGCGAACGGTGAAATAAATGCAGATAATACGATGAGGCCAGCATCGCTCATTAGCTTGGCAACCTCTCCTACTCGGCGAATGTTTTCTTTTCGATCCGAATCGGAAAAGCTTAGATCAGCATTCAACCCAAGACGAACATTGTCGCCGTCAAGTAAATAACTATGATGACCTTGGCGGAACAACTCCGCTTCGACCATATTGCTGATGGTTGACTTCCCTGCACCGCTCAAACCAGTAAACCAGAGCACACAGGCTTGCTGGCCTTTTTGGGCGGCACGCTGAGCTTTGCTAATCTCAGCTGCGTGGTATGTCAAATTTTCGCGCATGCTTATCTCCTTACTACGCTACGCAGAATGACGTTAAAGTGTGATGATAATGTGACACTAACAAGTCACTATCATTGCAATCAAGTCTTGCAGACATTGATTGCAAGACGAGTAAGGCGGCATTCATTCATAACGCGTGAGAGATAGGCTATTTTTGGCTACCGCCCTTGATCGGTTGCATAAATTAACATATCAACAGTTAAATTTTTCCATTAATTTGTTCTGCTGAGCAGCTAAATCACTCACGTACTGACTTGATTCACTTCCTGATATGGCTCTTTGATAAGCCTGCTCTGCCAGGTCAGCAACATCTACCACGTTTCGATTAATTTCGCTGGCAACCAACGTTTGTTGCTCTGCAGCCGTGGCAATTTGCGTCGACATATCTTGAACAACAGCCATCGCTTGATCGATGTCATGCATCGCTTTTGAAGTAATTTCAGATTGCTCCACACACACCACCATAGATGCCGCAGCGGCATCCATATAACTCTTAGCCTGTTCACTGGCCGCCGTTAATGACGTAATCATGCTTTGAATTTCGGCCGTAGACTGGTTGGTTTTATCGGCAAGACTTCGCACTTCATCGGCAACCACAGCAAACCCTCTGCCAGACTCGCCAGCACGAGCTGCCTCAATGGCAGCGTTTAATGCAAGCAGATTGGTCTGTTCAGCGATACCACCAATGACATCCAAAATATTGGTAATTTGTGCGGTTTGTTCAGCTAACTTACTAATCACATCGTTAGCCGCATGCACCTTACCATCTAACTCATTGATCGTGGCAATATTACTTTGCATTGCCTGCTCACCGTTATTGGCAAGTGTTTTTGCATTCTCAACTTCATGGCGTGTCTCATTGGTTGACTTGGCAACTTCCGAAACGGCCGATTCCATCTCATTGATTGCCGTGGCGATCGACTGCGCTTGATCTTTTTGATGGCCAGCTTGTTGTTGTGACGTAGCCGCTTGCTGTTTTGACTGCGAAGCAGAATCGGCGAGCGCTGTGGCATTTTTTCTAAGCTCAGTAATAGATGCCGACAGCTCTTCGCTGAGTTCATTGACATAGCGACCAATGCGACTGAACTCATCTCGCCCAGATGCAGCAAGGCGAACAGTAAAGTCGCCTTTGCTCACTTGCTGCAGCGCTCTAAGACTCGCTTCAAGTGGATTACGAATACTCATAATTGACCGCCAACCAATTAGAAGTGCTGCAATAATGGCTACCGCGATACCAGCAAGTGTATAGGCTCTCGCGCTCGCTGCAGTTTGCTGGCCATCCATTTGCTGCGTTGCAGCATAATCCGACACGGAGTCGCTAATACTGGCAATCATAGTCTCAGTTTGAGCAATGGTTGCCTCCCACTGCCCTAGCAGGGTTAACAACTGAGCTTGTTTTTCAAACACTGCCAACTGGGTACTAGCAAACCCCTCATCACCCGTTAAAAAATTTCCTAGAACTGCGCGCATTTGCACCAGTTGTTCAGTCGAAGCGCCTTGTGATTCGATGCGATCAATAACAGCTTGCATTGACTCAAACGAGCGCAGCAACCCACCATTATCGATATCCTCTATCGAGCTGGCTTGCGCCAATGTTTCGGCAAATTCCACCACTGGTTGCGCTAAGCGGTCGAACTGGCGATAGCCACGTGCAGCAGCGCTGCTGGCACCTACTTGTAAACGCTGGGAGTCTGATAACATGCCTTGCCAAAGAGAGGTAAACTCGTTGAGTAGTTGGATTTCTCTCGCCTCAAGCACCCTTAAGTTATTTACCGTGGCAATGATATTTTCGACCTGACCTTGCGTGGCGTTGACTGGCGTTTTTAGTTCACTGAGTGCTTGCCTACTAGTAAAAGAGCTGGGGGTTTTGGCGACGAGCTCATCGTAACTGGCGACAAGTTGTTGTTGCGAAGCGATGATGCGATTGCGGGTGCTTTCACTGGGGGGAACTTCAAACAGGTAACCTGTTAGATCGTTTTGCAGCTGATAGAGCTCTTGCGGCACCACTTGCGACTGTTCAACAAAAGGTAATAACTCAAAATACGCCGAGTCATTTTTTGCCACAATTTGAGTTATTGAGGATAGCGAAAGCAGCCCTATGGCAGTTAATAAACCACCCAGCAAGCCAAAACCGATAACAATTCTTTGAACGACGCTCAAGCCCCGCATAACACCCCCCAAGAATTCTGTTATGCAGGGCCAAGACTGGTTTAATCAAACAGATAACTAAACTCGCCGTATCCTGCATCATCCAGCTCAGCTGCAGGAATGAATCTCATTGCAGCAGAGTTCATACAATAGCGTAGACCAGTTGGTTCAGGTCCGTCGTTAAAAACATGCCCTAAATGGGAGTCGGCAAACTCACTGCGAATCTCTGTACGCACCATAAATAATGATCGATCCTCTTTTTCAACGAGCTGAACGCCAGGCAATGGCTGGGTAAAACTAGGCCAGCCAGTACCAGATCGATACTTGTCGGTAGAACTAAATAACGGCTCCCCCGAAACGCGGTCAACATAAATTCCTGGTGCTTTGTTGTCCCAGTATTCGTTATTAAATGCACGCTCGGTACCGTCTTTAACAATGACCTTATATTGAAGATCGGTTAGCTGCTCACGAAGCTCGTCATCGCTTGGACGCTGGTAATCAGCAAAGCGCTCGCGCCAAGCATTAGCAGGTGCACTGGCAGCTGTCGGCGCAAGCAATTCTTGCATAAACTGCTTGTCCATAATGGCATCATCGCGCCCCCAAACACTGAAAATATAATCGTCACGACCAGAACGCGAACGATACAACTTGTAGCGGAAAGAGTTTCTTAGGTAATAGTTTTGGTGAACGTCACCAGCTGGATAAAAACTCTTAAACGGCTCGATCACCGTGACAATTTCGCCATCAATGATACCACTGGCTTGCAACAAATCGCGTGAGCGCTCGGCAAGCCTCTGCTGCTCTTCGCTATGCGTATAAATTGCTGAGGTATAGTGGCGACCTCGGTCAACAAAAGAGCCACCGGCATCAGTTGGATCGAATTGGCGCCAATAGATGTTCAAAAGTTCAGCATAGCTGACTACTTCAGGGTCGAACGTAATTTGCACCACTTCACGGTGTTTAGTTTTGCCGTCCACCACATCGTAATAATTTGGGTTGGCAATATCACCACCACTAAACCCAGAAATGACTTGTTTAACGCCATCTAGCAGCTCGTAAGGCGGCTCCATACACCAAAAACAGCCACCGCCAAAAGTTGCCAGCTCGTCTTCCGACATCGCTGAAACGCTCATGAGCGCTACTAACGTTGCAATGATTAACTTCCTCATACCCACCTCGTGTTGCTAATGCAAAGTTATACGCAAACAATCTTAATTTGCCTTAATTATGCAGCAGGATGATGAGCCTGTCTGTGAGGGGAGTTACTTATTTGGCTGCGGTAATTTTGCTTAAGGACAAAATCGTAGGTTTCACGAACAGAATGTTCGGGAAACATTGATTGGTGACGCTTTATGTTGCCCGGCAGAAAAACACCTGCCGTACAACCTACTAAGTAGAGGCCTAGGTTTCACGAACTCAAGCTTCGGGGAAACAATGACCGGCGGCGATACATGTTGTCCGACAGGATAAACACCCTGTCGTACAACCTACGATATTTTATAGATCACCGCCAACACATGGCGCCTTAAGCAAAACTCTCCATAAACTCAAGCTCGGCTTGCCTGCGCAACACTTTGCGATGCTGCGCCCATAGCACCTTGATTTTGTCTTGATTAAAGCGCTGGCGGTCAAGCAAAACCGTTGAAGTCAGCTCACCGACCGGCTGCGAACCTGGCACTTTGCTAAAGACAAACTGGTGCGAGACCACGTCTTTATATGGCCCTGCTTTACTGGTTGGCATAATGAACAGCAGCTGCAAACCCTGGGTTTTAGTCAGGTAGTCGATCACTTCACGAGAGCGGGTTTCATCCATCTTCGAGAAGGCTTCATCGACCAGCACCATACGCAGGTGCGAATCGCCTTGATCAAAACCAAAGGCGCTCGTGACCGCTGCCGAACGGATGATATAAGCCGGTGTTTCGAGCTGACCACCCGAGCCCGTACCGTACTGCGATAGCGCAATTGGCTGCTTGCCTTCTGGTATCTTATAGATCTCATAGTTGCGGTAATTACGGTAATCCGAGATACGCGCCAGCTCCGCCATGGCTTGCTGCTCGTTGTCCGACAGCAACATGTCCATCCACTTGTCGAGCACCTTTTGTGCACTGGCTGATAACGCCACATCAAACAGGCTATTGCGCTCACCCAAACTTGGGTTTTGGCGAATTTCTTCAAGGAACTGCCAGTATTCTTTAAACTCTGGTACCCAACTCCAACCAAACTCAAAGCGTTCTTTATCGGCACCAAAACGGTAATGCTGCAACTCGTCATTTAGTTGCTCTAGGCGCGCTTTACCCGATTCAACCGCGCGGTAAACCGCATGGCAAAGGTTGGTGACAAACGCCGAATGGAAGCTCTCGCGCAGCTCATGCAAGCTTTGCTCACGTCCCATCAACACGTTGTGGGTCAACTGAGTTTGCAAACGGGTGATCTCAGCTTCCAGTTCAACTGCAGCTTCAAAAAACGCTAGGCTCTCAATGCCCTGCCCTTGCAAGTTGAATAGCAATTGCTCATGCGCTTGGGCCTGCAAATTGTACTGGGCAATCGACTTGTCGACCTGCACAACGGTGCTCAGCAGCGACTGTGATTTTTGCTCAAGTTCCGCGGTTAGGGCATCTAGTTTAAGCTGATCAGCACGCTCTGTTGCTTCGCTAATAAGCGCCTTCAATTTTAGCTGCGGCCAAGCTTTAGCCACCGCTGCTAACGACTCTTCAGCATCTTCGGCGATGATTTGTGTTGCTTCTTGCTGCTCGTCGAGCTTGGCAACCTGCTTAGCAATGCTTTCAAGTTTACCGAGCGCTCGCCCGCGCTCACTGATGGTTTGATCTAGTTTTTCACGCTGCGCATGCAACGCCGCGAGTTTTTCATCGTAACGCAGCTGCAAGCTTGCCGTATCGGTAAGGTCCAAGCCTTCTAAGCGGCTTTGGTTAATGCGCTGGCGCTCTTTGGCATCCAAAAACGCTTCAATTGGCAACTGCACCCTAGCGACAGACTTCAGCTGGTTATAGGCATCTTGCTGCACACTATAGTGCGCTAGCAATGGCTGCATATCTTGCTGTAGTTCGGTGATTTGGACTTCTACTGCCGCTTGTGAGCGAGCGCGACCTGATTGACCAAACACCAAATCACGATCGGCAATATCACAGCGATAATAGGCATAACCACCAGTGGCAATTCCGGTTTTGGTCAAACCACGGCGCGTGTTTTTCAACTCAGCTTCGGAGTTCACCAATACCGCACTGCCAAAGCTGGCAGTCAGGTAGGCTTTCACCGTTTCATTGTCCATCACCAGCTGATTGATCAAGCTGTTTTGTTCAACTGGGCGGCGATTGGCATCTTTACGCGCTTGCTGACCTTGAATCACTCGGGCGCGATTTTTAGCCGGCAGGTCACGTAATAGCTGCGCTGCTTCGACCTCATAATCTGGGTCAACAACAATGCCAAAACGTGCCATGGCCAAATAACCTTCAATAGCCGACTGCCATGAGGCATCTTGCACTTCAACAAAGTCGGCCAACACAGCTGGCTTGGCTTGAGGTAACTGCTGGCGAATATAGGCTAATGCTTCTTCAACAAAACCTGGCAATCCACGCTGCGAGCCTTGCTGACTGCCTTGTAAGCGCTGAATTTTTTCGCGAATTTTTGCTATGCCTTGCTCTGATTGCTGCATTTGACTGCGCAAATCAGCCAGCACACCTTGATCAGCATCACCTAGCGCTTCGACAATGGCAACGTATTGGTCAGCTAAGGCCGCCACACCAAGCAGGCGATTCACTAGGTTTTCATTACCCACCCAGTCATCACCAGCCAAGTCGTTAATATCAAAATCTAGCGCAGGCAGTTTGCCAACCTTGTCGGCCAACATGGCATTCGAGGCCGCAATTTGCGGTTTCTGCGCCTGCAGTGTAACTATGCCTGCTTGCAAGGCCAATAACTGCTGCGGCAACTGCTGCTGCAATGAGGTCAATACCTGCTTCGCGTCGGCCAGTTCAGTTTCTAACTGATCTTTGGTGTGTAGCTGCGAACCTTGACGTTGAGCGGCAATATCACGCAGCTCGTCTTCTAGTTGCTGATACTGCTTTTGCTCAACAACAATTTGTCGCTCAAGCGAGTCCAAATTCTGCTGAATATCTTGCTGCGTCGCTTTGGCTTTTAAATAAGCCTGCTGGTCGGCACGGTATTTGGCAATGGCCACGGCCAGTTCATCGGCGCGACAGCCACTCCAGTCGGTAAGATAACGCTCGATGCCATTATGCGCCGCCGTTAACATGTCACTAGCGGCCCGCACACGCTTGGCTTCCTTTTCGATGCGATTGATCGACTTCATCAACTCAGAGACTTCTTTAATCGCTTCGCCCAAGTCGATTGGATCAAGAATTTCTTGCCCAACAAACTGGTTGACCGACTTCACTGGCTTGTAGGCCATAAAGCGAGCGAATGCCTTGGCAGCATTCATCGCCTCACGCTCACCCATCGCATGTGATGGCATACCGCGCAGGGCGCCATACAGGGCGCGCAAGTAGTGCTTTTTATTGTCGCAGCGCTCCACTTCGCCATAGTCTTTTTGCAAACGTTTAAAAACTTTTGCTACCGGCAACCATTGTGGGCCTTGTGGCGTTTGCTCCTGAAAATCAGCCAGCGCCATTTGCTCACAATTCACAATAAAAAACTGCTGTTGTTTTAGCCGTGCCGTACGCTGATTACCAGAGCCTTCAATGAAGGCATCCATCGCCATCACAGCGGTAAAGGCTTGTGCCTGTTCGCCTTGCGTGGGGTGAAAGCTGGCAGCTAGGTAACAAGTCGCACCATTAGGGCGGGCATAAGCACCATCATCACAGCCCAGCACATAACTGGCGAGCGTACGTACTTGTTTCCCACGCGAGCGCTGACTGGCCTCTTCTTGACCTGGGTTAAAGGCAAATAGAGTGTCATGCGCTGCGGTCATTACTGTTTGAATGGCATCCGCCGCAGTGGTTTTACCCGAGCCGTTACCACCAGATAACAAGTTGACCGGGCCAAAATCTAAAACACGATTCGGCAGGTTGCCCCAGTTAATTAATACCAGTTGTTTAAGAAACATGAGTCACCTCCTGCTCCGTTGAGTTTGCCGACGCCATGGCATCCGCAACCAAAGACACCACCGCAGGGCGAATCCAAACTAGATCGTTGCCATCGTTAAAATCACTGGCCAGTTTGATAACTTTCAATTGGCGTAAATTGGCAAATAACTGGTCACGCTCAACCTTGCTCTCGGGCAGCTGGCGGTCTAACTGTTGGCGCATCAATAGTGAAATACTCTCAAGCGATGAGCGCACCTGATTATGCTCATCCAAACGTGCTTCACGAATACCTCGGTCATATTCCAAGCGCAGCGCCAGCAACATGGCCACTTCATTTTGACTTAACCGTTTACGTAGCGGTTTAGCAGCATTGTCTTCTGGTTGTTCGGCATCACCTGGAATGGTCGAATTTGGCGGATAAGCTCGTACCAATTCAAATACGTCGTCGTGCATTAAACGAATGCCCAGCACATCAAAATAATCAGTTAATAGCGGCGCAAGACGAATAAATAGGTCGTATAGCGCCTCTTCTGTCGCGCTATCTGAGCGCACAATGATGCCTTGGTCTAACAAACGGTAGGCCACATCGCGAAACTGATTTAGGGTTAGGTCCAGTTTTTCTAACTGCTGTTCTAATTCAACTATCATCATATTCTGCTTATAAATCGCTGAATGAGTGCAATGGTTCGTGCTGGGTTTGCGGGCGGCTCTGCTTATTCACTTCCTCGGCACGGTCGGGTGCGACCCCAGACCAAGTACGTCCCTGTATGCTCGACACCTGCGTCCTGCAGGTGACGGCCTCGAAGCAAACAAGCAGAACCGCCCTCAATTCTGCAACGAATCACTAGCCGTTCATCAAGAGGCAACTCGCACGCTAAAATCATCTTGCACGGCGATGACTTCGCCCTGCTGGTTTTTAATCTCTACTTGCACAGGTTCGCCAGCTTCGTTTAGCACTGGTTCGATAAACCAACCATCGCCAGCATCTAACAGGTGACTGATTGCTAATAGATCAGTCGCTTGGTTTACCGGTAAGGCATTTTTGCTGGCACAGCCTTGTTGTTCGCTTAGCCATGAGCCTAACCATTGCTTTTGAATGCTAAAGGCTTCCGACAGTTTGCGCTCAACATGCAAGGCTTGTTGTTGGTCTTGGCTGAGTTTTTGTTCGGTTTGAATGCTTTGGTCAATATCGCGATTAGTACGCTCACGCAGGCTTAAGCTACCTGGATCAACCAAGCGGACTCGCACACCGCTGAGTGCATCGGCCATTTGATCAAGCTGAGCGTCGAGCTGGCCAGATTGGCGCCAGTTTTGCACCGCTTGATTCAGCGCCTGGGTTGGCTGGGCGGCGAACGATAGTTGGCGAATAATAAGCTCGCCACGTTTAGTAAACTGATTGAGCGCTTGACGCAGGGTTGGCAGCATCACATCACAAGCATTGTTAACCCGTTGATTAACAACATCTAAGTAGCGCCAGAGAAGGCTTTCTTTGCCTGCTTGATCTGGCATTAAGGCGCGCAGTCGCTCTTCTGCATCACGCTTCCAATCATTGTCTTGCGAGCGAATATCACTTACCAATTGATTGATTTGCAAACGATACTTTTCAACATTGTCGGCCGACAGACGAATGGCCAAGTCTGGCTTAAAACGCTTTTCCATAAAATCAAAAAAGGCATCACTGGCTTGGCTCAGTTCAGCTTGGTCACTGACTTCTTTGACCAACTGACGGCGTTTAGCTTCAAGCTCTTCAATCATGTCGCTAAAGTCGGTGACAATATTGTCGCTGGCGGCATTTGCCTCAAGTAGATCGTATACATCACCATGCGTCACAAAACTGCGCAGCGCATTGCGGGTATTACGGGCATTACGGTGGCGAATTTGGCGTACCGGCTGCTGTGGTGCAATAAAGGGCTCGGTGAACTTGCGCCCCATTTCGCTAAAGCCATAGCTAACCTGATAGTTCGCTTCATCTAAATGGCGCTCTAACCAACCGTAATTGATCAACTGATTCAGTACCCAAGCAGCCTGCTCGCGCTTATCTTTAAAACGCTCAGCACCGGCTTGGTCATCCTCAAGCACATCCGTAATGACTTCATGCTGAGCGATCCCCTCAGCAAGCAGCGCTAACACATCAGCGCGCGTTAACATCAAACCACGCTCAACCTTGTTGGCATCATACAGTCGCTGATACAACGCCTTCAGTCCTGCGGCAATTTGCTCACGGTACTTGCTGGTAAGCGGGCGGAAAAAATCTTGTTGTTTACCTGAAAAAAACATCGACACACATTCTTCGCAGTGGATCGGCTATCTTGGCAAATCATACTGCGATAGCAAAGTATTTTGTTGTACGGGTCACAAAAACAAAGCGCCAGCAATAGCACATCAACACAACCAGAATGCCAAAACCTTGACCGACTTAGCAGTTGATTTATGAAAAATGATTAGGCTGGGGTCTGTATCCAACCACCTCGTTAACCGAAATTTAAGCAAAATGACCCTTGACCAAATCAGCATCATTATTCTGACCATTCTGAGCATTGGCGCTCTGCAGAGTGTGGGCCTTAGCCTCAACCTATTCATTCGCAAGCATCACTTTTTAGCTTGCTGGATAGGCTTGTTTGGCATAGAGATCGCCAGCAAAGTTGCCATGCAAGTTGATTTATTACGCCCAATGAGCCAATGGCTCGGTTTTTGGTTATCGCTAGATCTGTTTTATGGGCCGCTACTATACCTATGGGTACAAGGGCTGCTGAATGGCAAGGTAAACCGGCGACAGTTGTTACACCTAGCACCGGCTGTATTGGTGCTTCTCCAAACACTAAGCATGGTCGTCATGCTGGGTCAAAACGGTCGAGCCGACCATATTGCAACCGTATATGAAACCGGTCTCTGGACGTCGATTCATTCTTGGCTCGATTACATTCAGCCCTACATTTTATATCACCCGTTCTTTTATTCGGCTCTGTCGTTGGCAACACTTTTGCGATATCGAAAAAGATTTAATAATCATTGTAGTGAATCCCTTGCCGTGCGGTTCGATTGGTTAGTCAGCATGCTCGTACTGCAACTAATCATGTGGCCGACTGTTGCGTATATCTTTAATTCACTGCCAATTTCTGCGCCTAACGCTTGGCTCGCTAGTTATATCCCGGCAGTAGTCTGGATTAACTGCTTAGCAGTTATTAGCCTTTATCACCATAGTGTGATCATTAACCGAGTTGTTATCCCTGCCCCTAACGTTGAAGCAGAAAAAGATAAAAATGCCTTAGAAAAACAACAAATTCGCCAAATAGAAAACGCACTGTTGAAATTTAAAGACCAAGGGATATTCAAACACCCGCGCCTAACACTAGATGAAATGGCGACAGCAACAAACATCGCCAGCCATACACTGAGCCAATATTTAAACAATGAACTGGGGGTAAACTTTTTTGACTATATTAATAGTCTACGCATAGAAGCCGTTAAAGAGGCGCTAATGTGCGATAACAATCAAGCAACCATTTTGCAAATTGCCATGGAAAATGGCTTTAACAGCAAATCAACGTTCAATACCGTGTTTAAGAAACAGGTAGGCTGCACACCTAGCGAGTATCGTCGCAAGCGACCAAATAGCGTGATCAATGTCGCATAAGTGAACGTTCAGAGGTGCAGTTTAGCAAGTCTGAACGCTTGAACCTGCAAGTTTTGCCACTGTCCACTTCGCAGTTAAGTGAAACAGCCAAAACAAAAAAGAGGTTCAAATGCTAAAAAGAACATTTGCAATAATACCCATAGTTGCTGCACTCTCGGCATGCCAAATTACCGCCGATAAAATCACTACCGACCCACAACTACCTGAGCTGGTCACGGTAAGTGAGATGGTCGAATTAACCCCGTCGAACACCAGTGTACTGATTATCGATGCTCAACAAGGTTATGTTATGGGTTCACCAGATTTCTGGATTGATGTCTGGTATCCAAACTTAGAGCAACCGGTTGAAAATGTTGACCCCCTCCAGGCAGAGAAGATAGACAACATTGCGACCATTGCTAAAGCGGCCAACCGTTTAGGTTTCACCACCAATATTACCTATGAGGCCTATAATACAGAATTCGGTTTAGACTATTCGCCATTTATTGAGAGCATTAAACAAGAACTGCCAGCAAGCACCGGCGAGTTTTTCAAGGGTTACTTTGACTCCACTAAAGAAGCGGATATTAATGCAGCAATGCAAGCATTATTAGACCAAGGCATCAGCAATATTGTTGTCAGTGGCGCGGAAACCGATGTTTGTGTGATGCAAACAATACTAGGCCTTCGTAAAATGGGCTTTAATGTATATTTCGCCAGTGACGCAACCTTCTCAACTGAAATGTACAACCGGCATGTCTTCAAACGCTTGCAGCAAGCGGGTGTAAATTTGGCGACAACCGATGAAATTATCGAGTCGATGACGGCTGCTGATGAAATGATCTACAGCCCACGCTATGCCATTGCAGAACGCGAGCAGCTTCACAAAGGTGACCGCAGGTTAATGGCAGCCGTGCATTTTAATATGGATCAAGATAGCCTAGCAATGGCTGAACACGACAACTTGCGTGCCATAGAATATCGCACCTACGCTTGGACACTCGAACAAGAATACATGTTCAGCCAGCCTAACCAAGCGAACATGCCAAACTACCATGTTTCAGCACAGCTCAAGGCATTCAGTAGTGGCTACCCACAGCCGGTAAACTTAAAAACTGTCGACGCAATTGCAACAGTTGTTAGCGACATGCAGCAAGCTGGTAAGACACAAGCTGTACTAACCGGCGTTGTTGGTGAACAAGAGTTGATCGATGCAGTACTAGCCTTTACCAACGCTGGCATCACACCCATCATTATCGAGGATAACTTGCGCGGCCGTGAAGTTGACCCAATTCACTTCTTAGATACTGCCTATAACCTAGGCGCCGTACCAAGTAGTCACAAATCGACAGGTTATGAAATGTATGAGGCCGTGCAACTTGCCGACTTCAGCGAGGCTGAAAAAGGCGGCTACTACGCTCGTATTGACAGCGGCAAAGACCAAACCATCCCTGAGCTCTACCCACGTTTGCGCTAACCGCAGCCTTAAGATAGCGCCCTAACTAGGCGCTATCTATTTTAAATCGCCTAGGTTAGACCCAGTTTTCTATACGAAGCCCGTCAACCCGCAAAAATTCTTTGCTGTTGTTGGTTACTAAAATTAGGCCCTCGGCTCTTGCATGACCGGCAATCATTTGATCATAAGGGCCAATCAGCGTTCCTTTTTTTGCCAGTTCTGCTCGAACCTGCCCTGTGTGCACTGCTGCCTTCTGATCATAATCAAGCACATCAATTCTTGCGATTAGCCCCTCCACCTGAGCCAAGTTACGCTCGGGCTGCGCCGATCGTTCCGCACTATAGATCAGTTCCATCAATACCACACTCGAGCAACACATCTGACCATGTTTGCGCTTAAAGGCTTCTCGCACGGCTTCTGGTTTGTTTTTGATTGTGTAAATCAGGATATTGGTATCTAGCATGTACTTGATCATAGACTTTCACGCACCTGTTCCTCGGGCTGCTCACGTTCAAGCATAAAATCCTCGCTTACCCCTTCACCGTCGAACCACGCATCCCAGCTGTCTTCAACGGGGGTAATTAGCCTACTGCGGCCAATAGAAATAATTTCTACTTTCTTTACCGATTCAGGAAATCGATCACTGACAGGAATTCGAACCGCTTGGCTCTGATTACTTTTAAACACACTAGCAATGGCCATGGCACACCTCACGTATACACCATAGGGATATACAAATTATAGTAGATCACAGGGATATATCAACGGGATATACCAATACCATCACCTTAAACCCGCTGGGGCGGGTATCGAGGCTAAACTTCCTAGCATGGTTACAGACTCCTTCAACAGAGTGTAATCAACAATCCGGCTCTGCTAATCTATGGTCAGCACAACAACGTAGCATTCAATTTCGAGAAGTTAAGGAGTGATCATGCCAGTTCAATTAAACTTGCCAGAAGTTGGCCAGCCGGCACCAGCGTTTAAAGCGCTTAACCAGCGTGAAGAGGAAGTAACGTTAGAAAGCCTGAAAGGCAAGAAGGTGGTATTCTACTTTTACCCAAAAGCCATGACACCGGGCTGTACGACTCAGGCGTGTGGCATTCGCGATAGCAAAGCGGATTATGAGGCGCGCAACGCTGTGGTATTGGGTATTAGCCCAGATGAACCCAAGCGTTTGGTGAAGTTTATTGAAAAAGAAAACCTCAACTTCGATTTATTGAGCGATCCAGACCATGCCATTGCTGATGCTTATGGCGTGTGGGCACTAAAAAAGTTCATGGGCAAAGAGTACGAAGGCATCCACCGTTTAACCTTTATCATCGATGAAGAAGGCGTTTTGCGCCACATTGTCGAGAAGGTTAAAACAAAAACTCACCACTCAGACGTGCTAGAAATTTTAGATTCGTTATAATGCCGCGCTTTAATAACGAATTTTTAGTGAGGGCGGCTGCCCTCACTTAGTTTTGGATGGCGCATGATCGACAAACTGACTGAGCACTACCGTGGCATTCTGCAGGAAATTGGCGAAGACGTAACTCGCGATGGCCTGCTCGACACGCCAGCCCGCGCGGCAAAAGCAATGGCCTTTTTAAACGAAGGCTACAACAAAACCTTAGACGATGTCGTCAATGGCGCCGTATTTGAAAGCGACAACGACGAAATGGTGATCGTGCAAGACATCGAGTTCTACTCTTTATGCGAACACCATCTGTTACCCTTTATTGGTAAAGCCCACGTTGCTTACTTGCCTTCGGACAAAGTACTAGGCTTGTCTAAATTTGCACGCATCGTTGACATGTACTCGCGCCGCCTGCAAATTCAAGAAGGCTTAACCAAACAAATTGCTGATGCCATTCAAACGGCGACCAATGCCCGTGGCGTTGGCGTGGTATTAGAAGCACAGCACATGTGTATGATGATGCGCGGCGTACAGAAACAAAACGCCAGCATGCGTACCTCGGTTATGCTCGGCACCTTCCGCAGCAAACCGGCAACCCGCGCAGAATTTTTATCGTTAATCGGTAAAAAATAAGTAACGAATTTTGAACTACGGGGCGAGGTTCACGATGTAGGTTGTGAACCCGTCACCTGCAGGACGCAGGTGTCGAGCCTACATGGACGTACTTGCGGGCGTGGTGAAACAACTTTCATCGTGAGCCTCGCCCCCGCACATTGTTTCAACTCGAGCGCACTTGCGCCTTGGCAACTAAAAAAGTGATGACACAAAATGGATAAGAACTACCAGCCACAAGCGATTGAAAAAACGCTGTATCAACAATGGGAAGAAAAAAACTACTTTGCCCCATCTGGCAAAGGTGAGTCTTACTGTGTCATGTTGCCACCACCAAACGTCACCGGCACCTTGCACATGGGGCACGCCTTCCAGCAGACCATTATGGATGCCATTATTCGCTTCCAACGCATGCAAGGCAAAAACACCCTTTGGCAGGCAGGTACTGACCACGCTGGTATCGCCACGCAAATGGTGGTTGAGCGCCAGCTCGAAGCACAAGGCCAAACTCGCCATGATCTAGGTCGTGAAGCCTTTATCGACAAGGTGTGGGAATGGAAAGAGCAAAGTGGTGGCACCATTACTCAGCAGATGCGTCGTTTGGGTGCTTCGGTTGACTGGTCACGCGAGCGTTTCACCATGGACGAAGGTCTGTCAGAAGCGGTGACCGAAATCTTCGTCAAATTACACGAAGAAGGCCTAATTTACCGTGGCAAACGCCTAGTTAACTGGGACCCTAAATTCCATACAGCGATTTCTGACCTAGAAGTAGAAAACGTTGATGAGCAAGGCTCACTGTGGCACTTCCGCTACCCACTTGCCGATGGCGCTACCACCTCGGAAGGCAAAGACTACCTAGTGGTTGCCACCACGCGCCCTGAAACCATGCTCGGCGATACCATGGTGGCCGTTAACCCAGAAGATGAGCGCTACACCAACTTGGTTGGCAAGTTTGTAGAACTGCCATTCACTGGCCGTCGCATTCCAATCGTTGCCGATGACTATGTTGATCTAGAGTTCGGTACTGGCTGTGTGAAGATCACGCCTGCGCACGACTTCAATGACTATGAAGTGGGTAAGCGCAACGACAGCAAGCTGATCAACATCTTCAACCATTCTGCTGAAGTACTAGCTGCCGGTGAAGTATACGACTACAACGGTCGTCCAATTGAAGGCGAAAGCGCTCATATTCCAGAAAAATTTGCTGGTTTAGATCGTTTTGAAGCACGTAAGCAAATTGTTGCGGAGTTCGAAGCACAAGGCCTGCTTGAAAAGATCGATCCACACGCACTAAAAACACCACGTGCTGAACGTGGTGCTACCGTTGTGGAGCCTTGGTTAACAGACCAATGGTACGTTGCAACCAAAACACTGGCTGAAACAGCGATTAAAGCGGTTGAAGACGGTGACATCGAGTTTGTGCCGAAGCAGTGGGAAAACACCTACTTCTCGTGGATGCGCGACATTCAAGACTGGTGTATCTCGCGCCAGCTTTGGTGGGGCCACCAGATTCCTGCCTGGTATGACGCTGAAGGTAGAGTATATGTTGGTCGCAGCGAAGAAGAAGTGCGTGCTAAGCACAACCTTGGCGACATCGAGCTAACACGCGATGAAGACGTACTAGATACTTGGTTCAGCTCTGGCTTGTGGACCTTCTCTACTCTGGGTTGGCCTAACGAGACCGAAGCGCTTAAAACCTTCCACCCTACCGACGTATTGGTGACGGGTTTTGACATCATCTTCTTCTGGATTGCCCGCATGATCATGATGACCATGCACACCATTAAAGACGAAGATGGCAAGCCGCAAGTGCCATTTAAGAAGGTATACGTTACTGGCCTAATCCGTGACGAAAACGGCCAAAAGATGTCGAAGTCTAAGGGTAATGTAATCGACCCAATCGACTTGATCGATGGCATCAGTGTTGATGACCTAGTGGCGAAGCGCACCTCTGGCATGATGCAGCCAAAACTAGCTGCCAAGATCGAAAAAGCCACGCGTAAGGCATTCCCAGAAGGTTTTGCCGCCTCGGGTACCGATGCGCTGCGTTTCACCATGACGGCGATGGCTTCGAATGGCCGTGACATCAAGTTTGATGTTAAGCGTCTTGAGGGTTACCGCAACTTCTGCAACAAGCTTTGGAACGCCTCACGCTATGCCTTGATGAACACCGAAGGCCAAGACTGTGGTCAAAATGGTGGCGAAGTTGAACTTACGCTGGCTGATCGCTGGATCACCTCGCAGCTACAGCGCGTAACCGAAGAAGTTCACACAGCATTTAACACCTATCGCTTCGACATCGCTTCGAACAAGATCTACGACTTTGTTTGGAACGAATTCTGTAGCTGGTACCTGGAGCTATCTAAGCCAGTATTCTGGGATGACAACGCACCAGAAGCTCGCCTGCGTGGCACGCGTAAAACCCTGATCACAGTGCTTGAGAGCATCTTGCGCCTTGCGCACCCTATCATGCCGTTTATCACCGAAGAGATTTGGCAGGCGATCAAGCCGCTGGCGGGTAAATCGGGTGAATCGATCATGATCGAAGACTACCCAACGGCTGACAAAGCGCTGATCGATGAATCAGCCGAGCAGCAAATTACTTGGGTGAAAGGTGTGATAGAATCAGTGCGTAACATCCGCTCTGAGCTAAACGTATCGCCAAGCAAAGAACTAGACGTGATTCTAGATAATACCAGCGACAGCGATGCGGCAATTTTGGCTGATAACGAAGCCTTCGTTAAACAACTAGCCAAACTTGCCAGTATTCGCATTTTGCCAGCTGGCGAAGAAGCACCAATGGCCTCTTCTGCCCTAGTTGGCAATATGAAAGTATTGGTACCTATGGCTGGTTTGATCGACGTTGACGCAGAAGTGGCACGTCTAAACAAAGAACTAGGCAAGCTAGAAGGCGAAATCAAACGCATTAATGGCAAACTAGGTAACGAAGGTTTTGTGGCCAAAGCACCAGCCGCCGTAGTGGAAAAAGAAAAAGCCAAGGCGGCGGACTTAGAGCGCCAAATTGGTGAGATTAATAGTCAGATTGCGCGTTTGAAAAAAATCTAACGCCATTCCAAAACAGATTACAAATGCCACATTACGTGGCATTTTTTTTGCCTGATTACCGGCAACAATGTATTGTTATGGTTCTGTAAACTCGGTGAGTAATTGATTATGACAAAGGATACAAGCCAAAAACTTACGCTATTAGTGTTAGGACTTGCCATTTTTGTCACGCTTGCTGCGCTGCTTCTGCAACGCTATGGCTTAAATAAATCAATGACCATTGACTCAAGTACGCTTTATAACGTTGCCGTTTCGGACGATCGCCCAGTTGGCGGGCGCTCCATCGCATCACTCAATTACGATGAAAACGCAATTGAGATGACCTGCGACATCAATACCTCTTATGCCTGGCCATACTGTCAGTTGGCGGTAGAGTTTGCCGATGCGCCGGATGGCATTGATTTATCTGGCTATGACACGATTGAACTTGATGTGTCGATTACCGGCCCCGGTAAGCCGTCGCTGCGCGTCTATCTAAGAAACTTCAACCCAGCTTACGCCAACCCAAGCCGCTCTACCACACTGAAAGTAAATGAAGTGGAATACGACACCCAAGTCTACGATGGTTTCTTAACGCTACCCTTGTCAACTTTTTCGGTACCAGCTTGGTGGCGAATCAATAACAATGTGGACATTTCTTACGGTCAGCCCGAGTTCGACAATGTAACGCTTATGGAGTTATCAACTGGCTCCATTGTAGAAAATGGGCGGTATACTATCAGCATGCGCTCAGTCAAGTTTACTGGGAAGCTGGTATCACAGGCCACAATAATGGCGTACTTGCTGTGCATGTGGGTGCTACTGGCACTAGTGTTTATTATTGCGCAATACTGGCTAGATATTCGCCGTCAAATGCGGCGCAAAGAGCGACATAAAATTTTACAAGAAATTGAAGCAGCACTTGGCGCAGACACAGCCGAGCCTAAGTTTGATCCCGTAACAGGCTTGGGTACGCGCAAGTATTTGCGCAGTCGCATCATTGACATAATGCGCGACAGCGAAGAGACCCCTGCAACGGCTATATTGGTCGAGATCGATCATCACTGCGATTACTATCATCAGGATGCAAGTGTGCAAGAAAGTCTGCTGGCCGATTTAGCGCGCTTGGTCAAACGCAATACGCGTGAAAAAGACATTACCATCCGTTGGCATGCCACTCAGTTACTCATCATTTGCCCTGCCACCACTACGGCACAAACCATCCAGCTGGCGGAAAAAATTCGTCAGCTATCGGAGGAGGCTAATTGGCGTGATGGGCTAAGGCTCACACTCTCCATGGGGGTTGTGCAACACAATAACACCTCACTTGCTGTGTTCAGCGATACGCTAACTCAAGCACTGCATCGCGCTCGAAACGAAGGTGGTAATCGAACGGTGGCACTACTGATGAAGCCTGGGCAACAAGAACCGAAATTAGTGAATTAATTAGTACTATACGGTTAACCAATATCGCTGTTCGTGCTAGGGTTACCCTAAGCCCTGCATGGCAGGATATTCTCAAGAAAATGGTAACACTATGATCACTAAAGACAGCGTTGTTGAATTTCACTACAAGGTGACCGATGCAGAAGGCAACCTTATCGATCAGTCTGGTGAAGACGCACCGCTAAAATACCTACACGGTTACAACAACATTGTTCCAGGTTTAGAGTCACAGCTGCAAGATAAAGAAACTGGCGCAAAATTCGAAGCATCGGTTCCAGCAGCACTTGCTTATGGCGAGAAAAATGATGCATTGGTTCAACAAGTACCAGCTGCCATGTTCCAAGGTGTCGACAATGTTGAAGTTGGCATGGGCTTTTCTGCCCAAACGCCGCAAGGCCCTGTTGAAGTTACAGTAGTAGCTGTAGAAGACGACATGGTGACTGTTGACGGCAACCACCCACTTGCCGGTAAAGACCTTACTTTCGACGTAGAAATCGTTTCGGTTCGTGAAGCGACTGCAGAAGAACTAGAGCACGGTCACGCTCACTAATATCAAAGTAGAGTACCGAATAGTAAAAGCACCGAGCCGTCGGTGCTTTTTTGTATCGATAAACTTTTGCTACTGATCACCTTCAGGCAGGCCGCAAGCATCATCTACACAACGGTCAGTATGGCTTAAGTCTTTCTCTGGCCAACACTGGTTGCGCAACTTACGCTTAAGCGCCTTTATTTCTGGAAAGCCAGCATCTCGCTTGCGATCGGCAAGCATTTCACCATCAACAAATATACTAAATCGCCCGCCCTGCTCTAGCTCAGGAATCAGCGTCACGGCAATACCGTTCTGCTCAAACGACTGCAACAACTCTTGGGCATACCACGCTGCTCTCACCATCCATTTACAACCAGCACAGTAAATAATCTCAACCTTCACCATAACAACTATACTCCTGCTATTGACCGGTAAAAATAGGAGGCACTCTTGTCAGGATTTACCATTACCTACGCCACAGAAACCCTAAACGAACTAATTTACGCCCTAGATGACGCCTATTGGGAAGCCAGCACTATAGAATTAAAAGATGCCGTGTACAATGTACAGCGTGCATTCACGGAAGAACTGATTGAATTACACAAAGTCAGTGTTCAAGATGGCGACTACAAATACGAGCCAGTCAATGAAGGGCTAAGAAATCTAGCACCTTCTATATCATGGCTACGCGAAAACTTATCAAGTGTATGCAGACGAACGCACACTCAACATCGAGTCGCCGAGCTGCTGCAGCGAGTGCAACCACTATTGCAATGATACAAATAATTTATACGGGTGGGACCATAGGTATGGTGCCCACCGAAACCGGGCTACAACCGAACAAAGAACTTTTTTTGTCAGCTATTGATGACTATGTTGATACCGACATTCAATGGACTGTTCTTGACCCTTTATTAGACAGTTCGCAAATAACACCGAAGAACTGGCAGCAAATCTTGGCGTCGATAGATTACAAAGCGCATGCCACCATTATTCTGCACGGCACGGATACCCTTGCCTATACCGCAGCAATGCTCAGTTTTTTTGCCAAACCCGACCACCCGCTCGTAGTCACCGGCAGCCAACTGAGTTGGTTTGAAGACGGATCCGATGCACCGGCCAATCTGGATCTAGCATTACTTGCTTGCACAACACCAGGCTGCCATATTGCCTTCGGTGACAAGCTGCTGCCTGCCCGCACCTGCTATAAGCTGCACACAGAAGCCTTCGACGGGTTTGCACAATATGACCGTGTTGAGCACTCGCATACCCTAGTAGAGGCGATTCAACCAGTTCGCTACCACTGGCTAACGCCAATACCAGGGCAGCTAATACCCAAACTAGATGAGTTAGATGTGCTTATTTTAGACAACTTAGGCAGTGGGCAAGTGCCCGAGTCTAGTGAACTCAAAACATTGCTAACCAAAGCAAAGCACGTGTTGGTTACTAGCCAATGCCCGCACGGTAATGTTGACCTTAGCAGGTATGCCGCCAACGAGTTTCTTAGGCCATATCACCCCATTTCCTGTGGCCGCGCCCGGCGCGAAGAAATCATCGCTGCCTGTTATGCGGCATTTTCCCAGCAAGAAAGCCCACCCGGCCAATGGCTTACTAACTATTTCGCAATACGCAGTGCTTGAATCAGTGCAATTTGTTAGTATCCGAGCAAAGATTCAGCGGAGGTATTATGGCGATCGCAACCTGGGATCCGAATCAGCAATCTAACGACGAAATAACCGTCGAACAGCTTAACAACTTGGCTGCGCAATACAGCGAGGATTGTGACATAAGTGCAATCTTCGCCGATCAAGATTATTGGCAAGCCATTATGCAACGCAAAGACTGGCGCCTTGCCAATGACTTAAGCAATGAGGCGTTGTGGCATCTAGTCATCATGTTCACTCGCTTAGAAGCAGAAAATAGCGCCTTCACCACTGGCGATGGCAACCCTGCTATCGCGTTTTTTAAGATACTAAAAAAGCGCAAAGCCACACCCGACAGTGAGCAAGTTCGCTGGCTAAAGAGCTTAACCAGTAACCGGTTTATCCCGCATGGCCCAATCACCTTCTAACCTACCAATATTTGCTGCCTTGCCAACGCTCAACAAGCGTTGGCACACACAGCAACGTTGGGTCATCGAAGCAGCGCCAGGGGCCGGGAAATCAACCGAGCTACCAAAGTTTGTTTTAGAACAACTCTCGGCAGGCAAAAAGATCATCCTCGTTCAGCCTAGACGTGCGGCGGCAAAAACGGTGGCCCAGCGCATAGCTGAGCAACTTAACGAACCACTTGGGCAACGCGTTGGCTATCAGGTTGCAAAAGAGCAATCACTCAGCGCCAATACGCAACTAATTGTGATGACTACAGGGGTATTGTTGCAATACCTTGCTAGCGATAGCCTACTAGAAGATGTTGAGTCGGTTTTGCTCGATGAATTTCATGAGCGCTCTTGGCACCTAGATGCCTTGTTCGCACTATGCTTGCAAATCAGCTGGTTGCGCGAAGATTTTCATTTAGTGGTGCTGTCAGCCACGCTACCAGGCAAACAAATTGCCGAGGCAATGCAGGGAGAACTCATTCAGGTACCTGGCAGACAATACCCAGTTGACATTAGCTACCAACCAACCGAAAACTTAACAGCAAGCATTGTTGCCACCCTAGCAAACCACAACTGCCCTACTTTGGTGTTTTTACCTGGCCGACGCTGGATCGACGAAGTGGCTAGTTACCTTACAAACCGCCCTTGTTACGCCCTACATAGCGGCCTAACACTTCCCGAGCAGCAAGCGGTGATTAATGCTCGTGAAGATAATCGAGTCATTTTGGCAACCAATATCGCCGAAACCTCACTTACGATTCCAGGCATCGAGTTGGTGATAGACAGTGGTCAAGCTAGGCATCCGGTTGTCGACAAAACCAGTGGCTTAACCAAACTTGTTACCCGCCGTATTAGCCGAGCCAATGCCGATCAACGAGCGGGTCGCGCGGGTCGCACACAGGCTGGTCAAGCCATACGCTTATGGTCACAAGATGAGCCCTTGATTGCTCAACCAAGACCAGATATTGAGCATCAGCCGCTTTTTGAACTCTATTTGTTACTCTGCCAGATCGGTGAGCAACCCGAGCAACTGCCTTGGCTATCACCGCCTAATCCTTTAGCCTGGCAAAAAGCCCGGCAACAAGCGCAGGAGTGGGGCTGGGTAGATCATGATAAACTAACCCAGGTTGGCAAAACCGCTATGGCACTAGCAACTGAGCCTGGAATAGCGCGCCTAGTGTTAAGCCAGCCAGATAACAAGCAGGCCATTACGCTAGCGGCGCACTTGCACTGTCATGGAGATGAGCTAACGTTGCGCCGCTCTCGCGAGGTAGATATGCAATTGCGCGCTTGGCAGCAACTTGGCTACCAGAACCAAGCCATCTCTCGCTCGCTTGGCGACCTACTAGCACCGGGATTCAGTCAGCTTTTGGTCCCACCCAATGCTACGAAAACGCTAGCCGGGCAACATGTATCTCAGCAACTGCCACACTGGCGTCTAGTTTGGCAAGCCACGCCAACCAACAATGGTCTACGAGAGCGTAATAGTTTTCAGGTAAGTGAGTCAGTGGCAGAGGCTGTGCTGCAGAACAATCAGCGCACGATTGCTCAATATGAATGGGCGAACCGGCAACCAAAAAAATACATCGCAACGCTGGTACACAATTATTTGGTTAAACGCGAACCAGCAAAATTTAGCAACGACGACTGGCAGCAAGCGATCATCAATCGACTCAATCAGCTTGGCATTGAGCTGCTATTGCATCAGCAATCAGCCATTGACTGGTATCAAAAGTATCAGTTTGCCATTGCTAATCAACTACTTGCAGATACTCGGATATACCTAGAAGAGTTTTCATGGTTAGCCGATTACCTTGCAGGCATTAACAAATTTGATGCATCGCAGCTTTTTTCTCTTGTTCAGCACCAACTCGACCCAGGTAGCGTGATTGACTCAACATTGCCAAGTGTTTGGCAATCACCTGCAGGCACACGAATAAAAATAGACTACAGTGAGGCAATACCATGCGTCGCAGTAAAATTACAGGCTTGTTTTGGCTTATCTAGTCAGCCGAATATTGCTGGCAAGGCGCTGCGTTTAAACTTGTGCTCACCATCTGGCCAGCCTGTGGCGCAGACCACAGACATTAACTTTTTTTGGCAACAAGCGTATCCACAAGTTCGCAAAGAGCTAAGAGGTCGTTACAATAAGCACCCTTGGCCTGAGGACCCAACGACCGCCAAGGCAACCCTACAAACTAATCGGCAGCTTAGAAATGAATCATAAACCAGAAGCAAAAGGATTCGTTCGCGTTATTAAAGCAACGGGCTATTCAATGAAAGGTCTCAAAGCTGCGTATCAGCACGAAATTGCCTTTCGCCAGGAAGTGGTTTTACTATTGTGCTTATTCCCTGCCTCGTTTTTTGTTGCACGTAATGCCACCCAATGGGCATTGTTAATGGGTACAGTGATCATTGTGATGATCGTCGAGCTGGTTAACTCGGCCATTGAAGCGGCCGTCGACCGCCATGGCGGAGAGTGGCACGAGCTATCCGGCCGAGCTAAAGATCTTGGCTCTGCCTCAGTATTTATGGCGTTGCTTAACCTAGCGTTTGTTTGGGGCGCCATTTTTGTTGATAACTATATTTGGAGTGTTTGGTAGTGACCAACCCGTCCCTCGTTGTGCGCCTACTGGCAATCGTTTATGAAACCCTAGTGATTGGTGCCTTAATCATGCTCTATGCATTTGCCGCAGAAGCACTCATGGTCTTGCTACAATTAACGCCTGCGCCGTCGGCTGAGCTACATGATGCCACCTACTCCCAGCATCCGCTGTACTTTGTGGGGCTATTCACTTTTATCTGGCTGTATTTTGCCTTTTTCTGGCGCCGTTCAGGGCAAACCGTTGCCATGCAAGCATGGCGTTTAAAGCTTACTAATGCCCGTGGTGACAGTCGCCCGACCTGGCTACAAACGTTCATTCGTTTTTTAGCCGCTATTGTGTCGCTGCTGCTGTTAGGCAGCGGCTATTTAATCGCATTGTTAAGAAGTGATAAAAAAACGCTACCCGATTTGCTTTCTGACACTGAACTGGTGCGTTTAGAGAAAAAACCTAAGCTTTAACCAACCGATAGCTCGCAACTACAAACACAAGTGCCGCAGGCAAAAGTGCAAAGACGAATGCCGGCGCCGCAACTGCGGCATTGATTGCAGCTAACAAATCCTGCACAAGTACCAACGCCACGCCTATCACTGTACCTTGAATGATCCGCTCGCTCGCGGATACTTTCCTGGTCGAGCCAAAAACAAACGATGCGCTAAGAAGCAGTAATGCAAAGGTAGTAATGGGTTGACTCAATCTATCCCAAAATGCCACTTCCATTTTGCGCACATACAAGCGCCCCGTCATCGAGAGCATCTTGTAGTCAACCAGTTCTACAAAACTCAAACTCGCACTCTGACCAAACAAATATTGCACGACTTCTGGTGTCGCGCTGATATCAATGTCGGTTGAATCTGACACCTGTTGCACAAGGCCATTAGGCGTAATCGATAGTGCCGAGACATCCTCTGCTAGCCAGCGGTCCCGGCGTTCATCATATGCAAGGTTAGGCGCATGCTGAAAAGCTTCTATCTTGCCATCGTTTATTTCGAACTGGCGTACATCTTTCAGGGCATCGCCATCTACCTGTGCGGCAACAAGCTTGCCAGCATCCATAAACACACCTGAAAAAACTTCGGAACTGTCACCTACACCATCTCTGATTTGCAGGGTTGCATGGCTAAGGGGGCCTTTTACATAGTCAATCGTGATTAACCAAGCGATATGCGTGGAAACCAAAAGCATTGCACTAAAAGCAATGATCTTTAGCTTAGTGATACCACAAGCCTGCATGACGACAAGCTCACTGCTGTTGGCTAGCCCTCCCAATGTCACCAACAAAGCGACCAAGAACACGACAGGCGCTAGTTCGGTCATTCTTAATGGTGTTTCCATTACCGTTACTAGAGCCGCTTTGCCCATAGATAAATCACTATAGGTTAGCTCTCCCATCATGGTAATCAGCAGTTCAAGCAGCGACACCGATATCGCCACCAACAGTAACTTTGAAAATATTTGCCTACAGAGATAGCGCCAGATAATCATCTATACCTCCGCAAGCGGCGCAAAATTGCCGAGCGTTCAAAGAATGCCAAACTAAGGGCAATGGTGAGCCCATAAATCCAAACACCAGTAGCAAGCCAAGGCGACGCACCATCATATGCCACAGCCCGGTGTGCTGACGACATGACACTACTGAGGCCCATGTAGATGATGATGGCCGGAATAATTTTGGCAAACTTACCGGAGCGCGAGTCCGTTCTAGATAAAGGCACGGCAAAAAAAGGAATCACAATCAGTAACAGCGGATAGTGCAATCGCCACATTAAGGTTGCATTGCCCCACCCTGATTGCCAATTGAATTGCTTCCATAAATTGAATGACGACACCGCCTTAAAGAAATTTTCTTTGGTTTCGCGATAGTCATTTAGCAAAATTTGATAGCGATCAAAATAAGTGGACACATATCCATCACTCGAAACCTGGAACATCTGCCCATCGAGCATAAGCAAATAGTCCACATCACCATCGAGAACAATTTCTGCTTGTTTAGCGCTTATCACTTCGGCGTTTTCGCCATCTTCTGTGTAAAGGGTAATGCCATAAAAAATGCCATTTTCCTTCGCATCAACCTGTATTGCTTGCCCTTCAAACTGCACTACAGCACCAGGCGTTAGAATTTGCTCTAGGGCTGTACGCCGTTGCTGGTCATAAAATTCATTGCCTGCTAAGCGCATTTCAGGGGACACATAAATGGATAGAACACAAACAACCAAGGCTGTCACCCCTGCCGGTATTAATGCTGCTTTATACAACATCGATCGATCACCACCGCATGAAGTTACCGCAGTCATCTCATTTTGCGCGTACAGGCGAGCGTAAGTGAGCATAAGGGCAATCATAAACGAGGGTGGGATGATCTCCAGAGCAAACCTAGGCAAATTAAACAAAATTGACGTAAATACGAGTTGAGGGGCATCGATGCCTGAAGCGCTTGCCAAGCCACTGGTCATTCTGGTACCAGCAAAAATGACGAGCAGCAAAAAGGTAATCACCAACTGCAAGCCGACAACTTCTCGAAACAGATATTTGTAAATGCGCAAAGGCCACTTCCTCGCAGAATTGCGTGCGAGCACGTAAGATACCCGAGAGATGTCTCAAGACCAACCAAACATTGGAGAAAGCATGGAAATTACCGCGCTAAGCAACAGCTCATCAATCGATCATTCAGTTATTGTTACTTTTATTGCAGAGCAAGGCTTGTCCCAAGGCAATCAATCTTTACCGGCTGAACTGAGCACAATGCTAAAAGCAGCCGTTGAACGCAAACAAGTCAGCAGCAAACTAGGTAAAAGCGCAACACTGGTTAGCGGTGAGCACACGTTAATTGTTGTTGGTGCTGGCGAGGATGCTAAACGAGATCTAGGCGCGTTTGATAAAGCCATTGCCGCGGCAGCCTCTGCACTAGAGGCAGTAGAAGCTAAAACCGCCACCGCAGTGATTGATACACTCACCATTGAAAACAAGTCTGCAGCCCAGCTAGCAGAACGTGCTGCCACCGAGTTCGCCAAAGCTACTTACCGCTATACCGAAACCAAGACCGACGCCAAACCAGCGCATATTGAATCACTGGCAATCATTGGTGACGAGGCAAGCGTTGCTAAAGGTGCAGCCATCGCTCAGGGCATTAACCTAACACGTCGATTAGGTGACCTACCGGGCAATATCGCCACACCTAGTTACTTGGCTAATCAAGCCGAGGCACTCGCCAGTGAGTTCAGCCATATCAATACTAAAGTGATTGATGAAAAAGAACTCGAAACAATGGGCGCTGCTGCATTTATATCAGTTTCAAAAGGATCAACGGAACCTGGCAAGTTAATCGCCATGGAATACCTTGGTGGCAACGACGGTGATGCACCTTATGTATTTGTCGGCAAAGGCATCACATTCGATTCAGGTGGCATCAGCATCAAACCTGGCCAAGGTATGGATGAGATGAAGTATGACATGGGTGGTGCGGCTTCTGTATTTGGTCTAATGCAAGCAGTGGCTTTACTAAAGCCAAACGTCAATGTAATTGGTGTTGTGGCCGCCGCTGAAAACATGCCAGCAGGCAATGCAAGCAAACCAGGCGATGTGGTAACTTCACTGTCGGGTAAAACCATCGAAATCCTTAATACTGACGCCGAAGGCCGTTTAGTACTGTGTGATGCCTTAACTTGGGCCATTAACGAGTATAAGCCAAACACTATCCTCGACATTGCTACGCTCACTGGTGCCTGCATGATGGCGCTTGGCAACGTAAACTCTGGCTTGATGACAGAAAATGACGAACTTGCAGAGGCCATTATTGCATCAGGTAAAACAACCAATGATCGCTTCTGGCGCTTACCATTAGAAAAAGAATATCAAGAACTGATCGACTCACCATTCGCCGACATGCAAAACATTGGTGGTCGTTTGGCGGGCGCAACCACAGCAGCTTGCTTCTTAGCTCGTTTCACTGACGGCCAGCGCTGGGCACACTTAGACATTGCCGGTACAGCCTGGCAAAGCACACCAAAAGGTGGTTCTGGCCGCCCAGTTGCAGCGCTAGTTGACTTCCTACTAAGCGACAGCAGCAAGTAATCTCTAAGCCTATCTAGACTTGCACTACCGCATGCGCCCCCACAGGGCGCATGTGTCTCTCCTAGCAGACTCGTTCACCATCCCTTACAGTTCTTTTTTGTTTGCCAACCTTCCATTACACAAGCGAATACGGGAAACTCCACCGCCCAAACCAAGGTGGAGCCCATTATGGATTTTAATCAATTGCTGCTGTTGTTCACGGCCCTGTTTGCCATGATCAACCCAATTGCCTCAATTCCTGTATTTTCTGCGCTAACGCATGGCTACAATGCCCAAGAAACTCGAAGCATTGCGATAAAAGCCTGTGTTTTTGCTGGCATTGCCCTACTCTTTTTTGCCTATACCGGCGATAAACTATTCGACTTCTTTGGGCTATCGCTCGATAGCTTGCGCATTGTCGGCGGCATTATTTTCTTCCTTATTGGCTTTGACATGCTAAAAGGCAAGTTCAACGCGCCGAAACGGCAAGCCGACAACGGCGAAATCGCCGAGCAAGACGGTAATGATGTTGCTATTGCACCACTGGGTGTGCCCATTGTAGGTGGTCCGGGCGCCATCGCCGTTACCATGATTGCCTTTGAAGAAGCACAAGGCTTCACCGACATGGCAGCACTAACAGCTGTTGTTATCGCCATCCTTGTACTAACAACGGTGATATTTATTACCGGCGAGCGCTTAATTAAAGTGGTTGGCGAGTCTGGCACGCAAGCATTGCTAAGGTTAATGGGCCTGATTGTTATGATGCTGGCAACTGAATTTTTCTTTACCGGCCTAGGCCCAAAAATTGTTGCCATTAGTCAGCAGCTTTAATTTGGCTGAATGCCGCGAGCGCCTGCTTGCGGCTCTCTTTTAGATCCACCAAGGGCTTTGGATACTGTTTATCCAATACCACCCCCGCTTGTCGCAACTGCGAAAACCCACCCAACCATGGTTGAATGGCCAACTTCGCTGGTAAGTTAGCGAGTTCAGGACACCAAGTTTTAATATAACTCGCATCCGGATCAAATCGCTCGGCTTGCGTGGCAGGGTTAAAAACTCGAAAGTAAGGCGCCGCATCCGCACCACAGCCAGCCACCCACTGCCAACTGGCCCAATTCGGTGCCGGTGCACTATCTAGCAAGGTATCATCGAACCATGCCCGACCCTGCTGCCAGGGTTGTAGCATATTTTTCACCAGCAGCGAGCCGACAATCATGCGTACTCGGTTGTGCATCCACCCGGTGTGCCAAAGCTGGCGCATACCGGCATCAACAATAGGAATACCGGTTTGCCCCTGCTGCCAAGCTAGCAACCATTGCTCGTTAGGCTGCCATGGGAAAGCAGTGAACTTTGCTTGCAGAGGCTCGCTGTCTAAATAAGGATTAAGCGCTAACTGATAGTGACTAAATTCTCGCCAGCCAAGCTCGCGCAGCCAAACATTGTCAAAATGCCAGGCATGCCCCAACGCAAGCATACGGTGAACTATGGTTCGCACACTAATTTCACCAAAGGCAAGATGTGGCGATAAACCACTGGTTGCGTCCTGCGCCGGTACATCACGATGCTCGCCATAACGACTAATAGGCGCCTCGATAAAGCGGGCGAGCCGCTCTTGCGCGCCAATCTCACCTGGCTCAAACACTTCATAAAACCCT
The DNA here is from genome assembly GCF_003577475.1 of Salinibius halmophilus. Taxonomy (GTDB): domain Bacteria; phylum Pseudomonadota; class Gammaproteobacteria; order Pseudomonadales; family Natronospirillaceae; genus Salinibius; species Salinibius halmophilus. The sequence continues at coordinate 13,529 of NZ_QPEP01000016.1, read as the reverse complement.
GCATCCCACCCCAGCTTTGGGCGCCACTGCGGCAACTCGTCACAACACTCTAACCGCGCTTGCAAGGCAGCACGAACAGAGGGATTGTCTTGCAGCTTTATTGGTGCAGGCGTTGGCTCAAGTATGGGTTGCTTAGCCAATGCCGCCTTCCAAAATGGGGTAAATACTTTGAAGTGCCCCCCCTGCTTATTGGTTAGCTGTGTATCAAATAGCAAGTTAGCAGGGTAACGGTATAAATTTGCAACGGAAAGAGAATCGGCGACGGCTTGCCCAAATCGGTCGACTGTATCGGTGAAATAAATACCTAGGTCTAATGCTTGTGCAACAGATGCCAGCGAACTGGCAGGACTATTAACTAATAGCAAGTCACTGCCAAGTGACGCAAGGTCACGTTTGAGCCGAGCTAGCGACACTTGCAACCAAGCTTTGCGGGCACTACCAAGGTCATCTAGATGATTGGTTAAAAAGACAGGGATAACAGCGCCCGCCCGAACCGCGTCCGCTAACGCAGGATGATCGGTTAAACGAAGATCGCGCCAAAAAACGACAATAGAAGTACGCATAAAGCTCCTTATTTTTACGTGCTTACGAAGGAACCTGTGCTTTGGCTTAAATACTAACTATGCGTACCAGTTTTTAGCGCTTCAGATGGCTGGAAGTCTCGCCAATCTCCCGTGGTAATCGGCACGGCCTGGCCATTTACTCTGCCAATAGGGATTAACGCCATCCCCCAAGGCGTTGGCACCTCGGCCGTATCATTCAACCACTGACTGGCCTCTACCATATCGGCAAAGGTCGCTTTTGGCACTTGCCAAACTTCAGCAACAATGGTGCTACCCTTCACTGGTATTGCTATGGCTTGTCCCTTGATGGCGAACAATTGAAATCCGGCGATACGACCTTTACCAAGGCGTTTTACCCCCGACAATGATGCATGTTCTGGCATTCCTTCGCGCATTTCACCATAGACTGTCACCTGTACAATCTCTGGATGTGTCACGGCATAACCTCTAACTATAGACAATATCTACACCCTAACACCTAAATATGTTGATTGTCTTGCGCTTAAACAATTTATTGACGTTTTTTTGATCAGACTGTTAAAACATAATCTAGAATTCTTGGCCTATTGATTGCCATAACCCCAACGATACGGCGTCTGCAAATATGGCACGCCACCGACTCGCACCCCCATAAACATCAGCTCAGCGATATTCGGGTAACCTTTGTCACTAACACACTGCATTAGGGCTTCGTCAGCTGCCAAGCGCTGTGCTTCAGAGCCACCACGCCAATAGGCAATGTCATGCGTAACACAGCAGTCATACCAGTCGGCATCTGGCCAGCGAGAGCAGCCATCACTGATAAACGGACTTTGATAACCTTCTGGGTTGCTAGTAGAAGCACAACCAGCCAGAAGGCAAGAGAAGCAGATAATCAACTTTCGCATAAATTATCTCGATTGGCCTCCCCACAGGGACTCGAACCCCGATCGGCCGCTTAGGAGGCGGCTGCTCTATCCTGTTGAGCTATAGGGAGAGAAGGCTTTGCATTGTAACGGCATGTACACAAAAATCAACGCACTAACTTGCTGCCGCTTCTAAGTTTCGCAAGCAGGCCAGGAACTGCTGACCGTACTTATCCATCTTTTTATCACCTACACCATTAATTGCCAGCATTTGGCCATAGGTAGTCGGTAACCGTTCAGCCATTTCTATAAGCGTAGCGTCATTAAACACCATGTAACTAGCGATATCATATTCGTCGGCCAACTCTTTGCGCAGCTTGCGCAGCACTTCAAATCGCTCGCTTGTATGGGGTGCCATTTGTGCCCGCCGACTACTTTGCTTGGCTGACTGAGTCTCGAGGCGCAAGTGAAAGCGCGTGTCGCCACGCAAGATGTCACGCGCCGTTTCATTTAAATGCAAAGATCCATGTGGCGCCACTGCGAGGTAACCAGCAGCAATGAGCTGGCGATATAAACTGCGCCATTGTTTTTCATTGAGCGCTTTGCCGGTGCCGTAAATAGGCAGATCTCTATGGCCACGCTGGCGCGCCAGTTCATCATTTTTACCCAATAGCAGTTCAACCAAATAGCCCACACCATAGCTCTGCTGTGTGCGGTAAACGAGCGACAATGCACGTTGGGCCGACTCCGTTGCATCAACGCTTTGGGCAGGGGTTAAGCAATTATCACAGTTACCACAAGCGCTCGACTGCTCACCAAAGCAACTTAATAATGCTTGCCGACGACAACTCACTAGCTCACAAATACCCGCCAACTTTAGTACCCGCGCCTGATCAGCCCTAATGACCGCCTCGGGCGCATCTTTTTCGCTGATCATTTGCATTGCTCGCACAAGGTCATGACCACCATAAAACAACAACGCAGTGGCTGGCGCACCATCACGCCCAGCGCGGCCTGTTTCTTGGTAATAAGCCTCAACCGAAAACGGCATATCCACATGCACAACAAAGCGTACATCTGGCTTATCGACGCCCATGCCAAAAGCGATGGTCGCCACCATCACCATGCTTTCCGAGCGAGTGAACTGGCGCTGGCGTTTAAGTCGGTCTTCTTGTGGCAAACCAGCGTGATAGGCAAGTGCTTCGATTCCTTTACTCTGTAGGTATTCAGCCAGCTCCTCTGTAGCGCGCCGTGAACGGCAATAAACAATCCCGCATTGCTCAACAAACTCTTGGCGAATAAATTTGACTAACTGTTCGCGCGTTTTTTGTTTGGGTACCACGCGGTACTGAATATTTGGCCGGTCAAAACCAGTAATAAAACGCTTGGCATCCGCAATACCAAGTAACTGCACAATATCTTCGCGAGTACGCGCATCCGCCGTGGCGGTAAGCGCCATCACCGGTGTACTTTGCAAGCGCTGAACGAACTCATTTAGGCGTAAATAATCGGCCCGAAAATCATGCCCCCATTGTGATACACAATGCGCCTCATCGATGGCAACAACAGACAACTTCAGGCCAAGTAACCAATCGGTAAACGCTTGATTGAGTAACCGCTCAGGTGACACGTATAGCACATCTAAAGCGCCTACCTCACAAGCATTGCGCATTGCTTGCGCTTGCTGAAAGTCTAAGCCAGAATGCAGCGCGCCAGCACGTACACCAGCTTCTCGCAAACCACGAACCTGATCGTCCATTAGGGCAATCAAGGGTGAAATCACCACGCCCATACCCGGCATCGCCAGGGCAGGCACTTGATAGCATAGTGATTTACCCCCGCCAGTTGGCATTACTACTAGGGCGTTTTCTCCGGCCATCACCGCATCAACGACTGCTTGCTGACCAGGGCGAAACTGAGAAAAGCCAAAAACGTGCTCTAAGATGTGTAAAGCTGACTGCATGTAATTCATAAAACCGCTAAACTAGGCGCCAAACTATTTGGAGACAACGAATGGCAACCACCGAAGACGAGCTGTTATTACTCGAACAAATCTTTGACGCTGAGGATGCCCACGAAATGCTGCCTGATTTTGCCAGCTTTCACGGCATGTTAACAGCAGCGGCGATGGATCCTTTACAACCCGATGTTGAAACTGTGTGGCAAATTGTCATGGATGAAGTGCCAAACGCCGCACAGCCAGGTGCTCAAGTAAAAACCATTACTGCCAAACTACTGCAAGAAATCAAAGATGAGCTGTTCAGTGAAGATGCTCTGGCACTGCCTTTTGATATTGATGACACAGAAACGGTAGACGACGAAATGTCGTGGTGCTGTGGTTTTATGGAATGGGCAATGGTACGCGAAGACGACTGGTTTGCAGAGCATGAAGCAGAGGTTGCAGAACTATTGCTGCCGGTGCAAGCAGGCAGTGGTTTGTTTGACGACGAACCTGACATGCAAGCATTAAAAGAAGATGGCAATCTTTGGCATCACCTGCGCGCCCAAATTCCTGACGTACTCACCGATTTGTACCTACTGCTAAATGTGCCAACCAATAAGGGTGGCAAAGCAAAGCGTCACTAGCATCAATGCAATTCTGGCGGTTAATTCACCAGCGCGAGTTAGAGCGGCCGACCAATACCGGTCGCTTAATCCCCGATGCCATCCCGATCATTTGGCAGCGCAAAGTGCCCAACCCTGCATTATTAGCCCAAATTGAGCAAGGTAATATGGCACTTCTCTACCCTGGCGATTCAACTGGGGGCACTCAGGCTAATATTGAACACTGCTTAATCATTGATGCAACCTGGCAAGAAGCGCAAAAAATTTACAACCAGAGCGCTTATCTACACAGCATGCCACGCATTAGCCTTGAGGGTTATACATCAACGTACCGATTACGGCGCAATCAACGTGGACTGTGCACGGCGGAAGCGGCTGCCTATGTGCTTATTGAGGAAGGGAACGAACAAGCTGGACAAACACTGCTGCAAAGACTGCAGCAGTGGCAAGAAAATGATTAACGCCCCGCACCACCACGACAAGCAGGTGAGGCTGGAGCACTGCCCTGCCATTCAACAGGTGAGTAAGTATGCAAAGCCAGAGCGTGCACCTCACCAGCAAGCTCGTCAGCCAATATACTGTATATCTTTTGATGGCGTTTCACTGGACGCATGCCGTCAAACACATCACTGACTAGTACAACCTTGAAGTGTGTTTCAGAGCCCTTGGCAACGTTGTGCATATGGCTCTCGTTAATGACTTCTAAGTATTCTGGCGTCAACGACTCATTCAGTTTTCGCCTAATGCTCTGCTCAATGATCATTACGATCAACTACCCCTTATTCGCTTGGGATTGATTTTGCCGCGTTGCAATCCATGTTTTTTGCAATACAGCAGCGTCTTGTCCGGCGCGATGATACCCTATCTGCATCGCTTGACGAATTTTTTCTTTCTCTACGTCCCACACCTGCATCTGGTGCTCAGACATAACGCGAGCAATGGTATCCAAGCGAAACGCTTGTTTTTTATGAGCCGAATAAAACAGCAACGAAAGCCACGAGGAATCAAACCCCCAGCCATCGCTGTATACAACCAAACCTTCTAAGCGCTGATTAAGTGTTTCAGCCACTTCGCGAATGGGCAGGCCATTGCTAATTAACAACTCACGGCTAATGCCATGAACCGACTCAGCCTGCTCATCCCAGTGTTGCCAGTCCGGCTCTGGGCGCACGAGCATGGAAAACACTTCGCCGTTTTCCAACGCTGCGCCAATTTCTATTGGATAACTACCGCGTCCAAATCCCGACGCTTCAATATCCAGCATGGCTGGTAGCCGTTCAATCATTCATCTGCCCTATGTACTGCAAGCTGCATGCCCTGCCCCGAGCGACTACAACCCTAAATGATTCAAAAATGCGGTTTTGCTCAACTCACCCTGTATGGTTAGTTCTGGAATATAACCTTGTTGCGGGTCGAAAAATAAAATCGCTGGTGGCCCGAATAACCCAAAGCGCTCCAGCGCTGCTTGATCATCGGCATCATTTTCGGTGACATCAATCTGCACCCAGGTCCAATTCGCCATTTTCTGCTGCACTTCAGCATCGGCAAATATTTCTTCCTCAATGGTATAACAAGATACACACCAGTCTGCCCAGTAGTCTAGCATCACTGGCTGGCTGCTGCTGGCGATGATCTGGTCTACTTCAGCTAAAGTATCGACCTTGATAAATTGTTTATGAGCTTGTTCACCACTGCTAATGCCAACTACCTTAAGCGGTTGCGTATAACTAGTATTGCCTGCTAACCCACCAAATAGCAGCGCCGCGCTATATAAGAGCGCCAGCACACCAAGCGCTTTCAACCAGCGTAGTTTTTGTGCAACGGGCTCTAGCGCACCAAGCATCACTAATGTAATCACCCCAAATGCGCCCCAAGCAATTAGGGTGACACTACGGTCTAATAATCGGGTGATCAGGTAAAGCGCGATGGCCAACAATAGAATGCCGAAAGCCGACTTGACGATATTCATCCAAGCGCCCGCACGCGGAATCAGCTTGTTGCCACCCGTGCCGACAATGAGCAGCGGCACGCCCATACCCATGCCTAAGGCAAACAAAGCTAGGAATCCCTGCGCCATATCGCCAGTGCTCGAGATATAAATCAGCGCCCCAGCCAATGGTGCAGAAACACAAGGCGATACCACAACCGCAGACAAAACCCCCATAATGGCCACACCGATAAACGTACCACCTTTTTGTTTCTCAGATAGCTTGTTCAGCTGCTGCTGGAAGGGGATACGCAGCTGGATTTTGTCGAACATGACCAACGCAAGTAATACAAAAATCGCCGCAACAATCGACAAGGCAATCGGCTGCTGCATCATAGCGGCTAGGTTGTAGCGCGCTCCCAGTGTGGCAACCAGCAAGCCAGCTAAAGCAAAGGTGAGTGCCATCGGCACCACGTAAGTCAGGCTCAATAAAAACGCTCGTTTAGTACTAATATTGCCTTGCCCCATAATAATGCTGGATAAAATAGGGATCATTGGCAGCACGCACGGTGTGAACGTTAGTCCTATTCCCAACAAAAAGAACAAGCCAATCGCCTGCCACAAAGACACTGAAGCGATAAAACCAGCGAGCGACTGGCTGCTCTCTGTGTCGACCTCAGTTGCACGATTAGAGGCCGTTAAGTCAATCACGCCGCTATCGCTGATGTCGCGAGCAGTGACAACAGGTGGAATGGTTGCAGTGGTTAAATCAATAACGTCAGCACTAGCTGCCTCGATTACTGGCGGCCGGGTTGGTGACACACCAAATTCTGGGGTAAACATTAGGCGTTCGGTGACCGGTGGATAACAAATACCAGCTTCGGCACAGCCTTGGTAAGTTAGTTTTATCTGTACAGGCTCATTGGCATAGATAGGCGCATAGGCTTCCATCTTGTCATACACCACCTGCATAACCTGCTCGAAGTTTTCATCATATTTTTCTTCGTAGCGGGTGTTAAACTCAAGCTCACCTACTTCACCGTCACCGACTTCAACTTGCAGTTTTAGATTTTGCTGATATAGGTAATGGCCAGGAGTGATCTGCCAGGTTAAGAAAAAGCCGTTGCTGTCTGCCCAATGGTTAAACTGAAAAGCCTGATCGACCGGCAAAAACTCGACGGCTTTTCCCGACAAACTCGCTAATAGCAGCACTGCCCCAAGCCACATATTGCGCATAATTCACTCCACATCAAAAAATAAAAGCGACACGGGTACCCACCGTGTCGCTTCCCTATTCTACACATTCATAGCTGAACGTCTGTCTAACCTGTTATCAGAACTTGTAGTCTAAACCACCTGTGAACATGACAAAGCTTGTCAACCCCGGCACTTCTACCTGCCCAGCTAGCTCAGATAACGTGGTATAAGACTCAAACCCTGCAGATAGTTGTACATCTGCAATGCTAATCGCCGTATTAATGCCCAGGCTGTAGTTCAAGTAGCTGGCGTATTTTGGATTCGACGTATAATAATTCGGCTGCGAGAAACCTAATCCAGTACCATCCGGCGTTACAATTGTACTTGGAAAGTTGCTCTCGGTTGCGCCTTCAGCGAACTCAATATTGTCACTGGCGTTAATGGCATTAGTTAACTCAGGATCAGTCATTTGCGTGTAATACGCCGCTTTGTATTGCCCAGCAACACGCGCAAACGGCACCAAATTGATGGCTGTATCCTGGCGTTCTAACCAACGTAAAATACCTGTTGAACGCTGCGTTGCTATGTCGAACTGTTGATCCCAGGCGACACGACCCATGCCTTGCTGCACGCCCCAGTCGTTACCAACGTAACGAAGATCTAGGTGTAGGGCAGCATTAGCTGGGTTGATAAACTGGCGATAGTTAGAATGCACATGCCAGCCTATACGAGACTCCGGCAGCAGCTCAGTTCGGTAATCCACCACATCACTGCTGGCAAACGAGCTTTCATTCGTCTCTGTGCTGCCATCATTATGACAGCCTTCACCACATTCAATGGCAAAACTCGCATACGGATTACTCAAATAACCAATACTCGCATCGATCCCCGCCCCAAAACGCCAAGCAATGTTTTTGTTGAAAGCAATCGTTAGTGATTGTGATGCGGCAATTCTGTGAACTTGCTCGCCATCGGCTTCACTCAGAACAACTTGCTCAGCTTTTGCGCGGTTAGCATCAAACACAGAAGTTAGCGTGGTAAAGCCATAGCGCACCCCTAGGCTATAAACCAACTGATCGTTATTGCCATCAAAAGCGATGTCTAGCGCAGCACCAGCCGTCTGTTGCCTTGGATTGACCAAATAATCAGCCGATAATCCAGCCACGACATTGTTGCTGTATAAGCGTGTATCAAGTACAACATCATGTTCGCTGTAAGCTTGTGAGGGCCCAACCACACCGCGAATCACACCTTGTTGCTTATCATTGCTATCGGTCTGAGTTTGTGCTGTCCAGCCAACATTTGTACCCGAGGTATCAACATCTACATCTTTATAGATACTGTGCACTCCATTGCCAGCGTACTGCCCTAAACGATAATTGAGTGCGACACCCAAGTTTTCGTTCACACCAGTGCCTAACGTAAATAAATGCTGTTGAATGGACTGCGGATCATGAGCAGGGGTTTGATAATCACTCGTGCTTGGGTTCAATAAAGCTTGGTCAAACGCTTGCTGATTGGTTAAGCCAACTTGGTAACCCAAGTTTGTCGTGACCGGTGCTGAATTGCCATAAACCATTGCACTAGCGGCAAGTAAAACGGCTGAACTTAGATATGCTTTCATGTTACCAGCCCTCTCCTACTAGCGCGCCACTGACCGCCTCGAAGCGCTGATAATTTTGTTCGGCTAATGACTGGGACGACAAATCTAAAAACTGCATCTGCTCATTTTCAAGGTTTGCTCGTTCCCATGGCTGTACCGTCGCACAGCCAGCAAGACTAACCATGGCGCAAAGCGCCAGCACTAGTTTTTTCATTAACCTGGCTCCAATTTCGAAATTGGCGCTATTTTGCGTTATTCAGCCAAAGAAACCAACCATAAAGGCGCATTGAAGTGGGTTGCTTGGCAGCAGCAAGGCATTTGTACCAAAAAATGCGACACCACCTACAAAAACTAAACAGGTATTTTCACCCTACAATAAATTTGCAAAGGCTAGCCTAGGGTTTTTAGCGCTTCTTTCAAATCGAGCATTTCATCACGCAACTCAGCTGCTTTTTCAAACTGCATATCCTTAGCGGCGGCAAACATTTCGTCTTCCACCTGCTTGATACGCTGAGCGATATCTGCAGCTGTGCGATACTGTGCTTGCGGTTCTGCTGCCTGTGCAACACTCTGGCGCTGCTTGCGTTTGTTACCACGCCCTGGCGCTTGCCCCATTTCCATAATGTCTTTTACCGACTTTTTCAAAGCCGTTGGCACAATACCATTCGCTTCATTATGGGCAATTTGCTTTTCACGACGGCGTTCGGTTTCTTCCATCGCTCGCTGCATCGATGGGGTAATTTTATCGGCATACAGAATTGCTTTACCGTGAACATTACGCGCCGCTCGACCCATTGTTTGAATCAATGACCGATCAGAACGTAAAAAGCCTTCTTTGTCGGCATCAAAAATAGCCACCAAACTAACTTCCGGGATATCCAAGCCTTCACGAAGCAGGTTGATCCCTACCAGCACATCAAACTCACCTAAGCGCAAATCTCGAATGATCTCGACCCGCTCAACCGTATCGATATCCGAGTGCAAATAACGCACGCGAATACCGGCTTCGGATAGAAAGTCTGTCAAATCTTCCGCCATACGCTTAGTAAGCGTGGTCACCAGAATTCGCTCGCCTTTTGGGATTCGTTCGTGACACTCTTTTAGCAAGTCATCTACTTGACTTTGCTGAGGACGAATTTCTACCTCTGGATCGACCAAGCCAGTCGGCCTAACCACCTGCTCAACCACTGCTTGGGCATGCGCCTCCTCATATTTAGCCGGCGTTGCTGACACATAAATGGCTTGCGGCGCCATACGCTCCCACTCTTCAAAACGCAGCGGCCGGTTATCTAGCGCTGAGGGCAATCGAAAACCATAGTTCACTAGGGTTTCTTTGCGTGAACGATCGCCTTTGTACATGCCACCAATTTGCGGAATGCTCACATGCGACTCATCAATAAACATTAACGCATCACTAGGCAAATATTCGAAAAGCGTAGGCGGTGGCGCCCCACCCGGTCGTTGAGACAAGTAGCGCGAATAGTTTTCGATCCCTTGGCAATAACCAAGTTCGCGCATCATTTCAATGTCGTACATGGTGCGCTGCTCAAGGCGTTGCATCTCAACCAAGCGGTTTTCTTTCTTCAGTACCTCAAGGCGCTCTTGCAGCTCAGCGGCAATGCCATCAATGGCATCCAAGATGGTTTCGCGCGGTGTCACATAGTGAGTTTTTGGGTAAATGGTAAACCGTGGCACTCGTTGAATCACGGCACCCGTTAGCGGGTCGAATAGGTAAATTTCATCCACTTCATCATCAAACAGCTCGATGCGCACAGCCTGCTCTTCGGATTCCGCTGGGAAGATATCGATGATATCGCCACGAACTCGGAAGTTGCCGCGAAAGAAGTCGATGTCGTTGCGCTCATACTGCAGCTCGGCTAAGCGGCGCAGTATACCGCGTTGATCAATGCGATCCCCGCGTGATATGTGCAACATCATTTTTAAGTACGATTCAGGGTCTCCCAAACCATAAATCGCTGATACCGTCGCCACGATCACAACATCTCGACGCTCCATCAATGCTTTGGTTGCCGATAAGCGCATCTGCTCAATGTGTTCGTTTACCGAGGCATCCTTGTCGATAAAGGTGTCCGTTGACGGCACATAGGCTTCTGGTTGGTAATAGTCGTAATACGAAACAAAGTATTCAACACGGTTATCGGGGAAAAACTCGCGAAATTCCCCATATAGCTGAGCAGCCAAGGTTTTGTTATGTGCCATCACGATGGTAGGTCGGTTTGCTGCTTCGATTACCTTAGCCATGGTAAAGGTTTTACCCGATCCGGTAACACCTAGCAGGGTTTGTGCGGCCAATCCAGACTCTAGGCCATCAACGAGTGAGGCAATCGCCGTTGGCTGATCACCTGCCGGCTCATATTTTGAATGAACTTTAAAGGGCTTCACTTGCTCGGTCATGCTGGCCTCAAATCTGGATATATGCCCAGTAGTTTACTGCAAGCCAAACGCTTTCGCTACTTGCTTACTCGGGCTAGTATTAAGCTATCTACGTTAAGGATCTTATATGTGGCTTGCATGGTGGCATAGTTTTCGAAAGCGCCAACACCCTTGGTTTATTAGCCTAGTGTTGCGCCTCATTGAACATGGGCTCAGTGTCAATTTGCGTATGCAAGCCATGGCGCTGGTTTATAGCACCTTGATTGGCTTAGTACCCCTGCTCGCAGCAAGTCTTGCGTTACTGAAAGCCTTCGGCATTCAGGAGCGTGTGATAAACCCCTACCTACAACAACTCGCCAGCCCTTTAGGTGAACAAGGTCAAGCAGCCCTGGCACAGGCAATGAGCTTTGTTAGCAACAGTGAATATGGTCTACTTGGAATCGTGGGCATTGTAGCCCTATTATATGCCGCCATCACCATGGTAAGCCGTGTAGAGCGCTGCTTCAACAACGCTTGGCATGTAATAAGCGGGCGTACAATTTGGCAACGAGTTACCGACTTCAGTGGCTTAGTGCTGCTTACGCCACTGCTGCTTATTGCTGCGCTAACCATGATCTCCAGCGTAATGGGTGCACCAGCGCTGATGGCAATCGCGAACTTTTTCTCGGCTCAATGGCTACTCGATTACGCCTCGTCGCTGCTACCTTGGTTAAGCCTAGTGATTGCTTTCTCAGTGATTTACTTTTTTATTCCTAACACCAAGGTGAAACCTCAGTTTGCCATAGCGGGCGGGCTAGTCACGGCGCTCGTTTGGCAAGGGGCCGGCGCTACTTTTCGTGCAATCGTCGGTGAGGTTGGTGAACAAAGCACGCTGGCACTCTATTCTGGTTTTGCCGTTGTCATGATGTTTTTTATCTGGCTATACCTAAGCTGGATGATCATTCTACTAGGTGCGCACCTAGCGTTCTATTTACAAAACCAACAGCGCGTCTTCCAGCCTGCCATGGGCAATGTACTAATTAGTGAGCAGCTAGCAGAACTTGTGGTCTGCTATCGTAGTATTTGCCAGCAGTACCTAGCCGGAGAACCAGCATTTCATGAAGATGGCCCAGCACTTGAGCAATTACAACAAGCTGGGCTATTAGCGCAAACCACACAGGGAGACTGGCTCCCTACATCACCCTTGGATGAACTGACTACCGAGCAAGTACTGAAAAAACTTATTGGCGAGCAATTATTTCCCGTGCAAAACGTAAAACAATGGCTTAAGTAGTACAAGAATTAGCCGTCAGCTCACTTATACTAGGGCGGCCAATTTTATTAATTTCCAAAATCCGACCACCGCGAGTTCGGTTATCGTCATCGCAAATCACAAAATAAGCTGAAGTATTCTTAAGCGTGCCATTAAATCGCATCGTAAAATGCTCGCTCACCCCGTATATCACCAAGCCTTGCGCGGGAGGGATATAATCAACAAGTTGGTCTGTTGCGGCATCGAACTGGCCTGTAGTTCCTCGGTCAGTAAATATCAGTGCGCCATCACTAAAACGAGTCGAAGCAGGATCACACGCCAACGCCCCACCGTCATTCGGGCCAACTTTTGCTACACAAATTGTCACATCCCCACTGGTACGAATCGCCTGCGAGCGCTGGTGCACCAAAAAGGCATACAGCTCATTGCTATGCTTAACAATTCTGTCACTGCGAATATAGCCACTAAAGCTTGGAATAGCGATAGACGCCAAAATTGCCAATACCGCAACCGTAATCATCAATTCGATCAGGGTAATACCTTGGTGTTTGTGAGGGCTCATAATGCTCATTCATGTTTGTCTTTTGTTATTTTCAAACAAAATAATAACAATGGACGAACCTTTTACTAGGGTTAATTAACCCTAATGGGCAGCCTAAAAAATGCAAACGGTTGCATTTTTTCATTTATTGACCAAGTTCACAAAATGCCAAGTAAAGAGCCGTCACACCCGCGCAGGCGGGTGTTTAGTCATGGATTACATGCGTGAAAAGCCAGACAACGCGTCACACCCGCGCAGGCGGGTGTCTAGTCATGGATTACATGCGTGAAAAGCCAGACAACGCGTCACACCCGCGCAGGCGGGTGTCTAGTTAGGCGTGTTTCCCAAACCTACGGTTTGTAAAACCTTGTATCTCTCCAGAGATGCTGATTAGCTATCGGCATCTCATACAAAGCTAGGATCGAAGCCTGTGTAAAACCTTAGCACTATGATGCTGTTCCGTAGATTCGGCTCCTAGCTTTTTCATCTTTGACTTTGAATGGTATCCAAGCGCCCAGCTCTAAGTGGTGACGCTGAATGTACAAGGGGAAACGGAGAGATGACTCAGGTTGTTGGTATTGACGTTAGCAAAGATAAAATCGATTGCTGTTGGATTCGCGATCTGCAAAAGAATAAGATCAA